>CAWFAZ010000001.1:0-36772 GCA_963813995.1 uncultured Verrucomicrobiae bacterium
ATGATCCCCACCGCCAGCAGCGCGATCGTGCTCAGTTTCATGTACGTGCTCAGGTAATCGCGCGGGCACAGCAGCATCCACACCGGCAGCACGGAGGCGACGAAGCCGTAGATCGCCATCGCGGCGATCAGCTGATTGCGCGTGAGCGTGAAGACGCCCGGCCACGGACGAGCCGGCGACCACGCGCCCCATCACCACCGCGCCGAGCAGCAGCGCCACGCCGATCACGGTCGTCTCGCCGATCTTCCCGCGGCGGATCTTGTAGAGGTAGAAGCCCATGAACAGCGCGATCGGGATCGTGCTGGCGATGGTGAAGGTTCCCCACGGGCTGTGCGCCAGCGCGTTCACCACCGCCATGCCCAGCCCCGCCAGCGTGGCGGTCATGACGAACAGGATGGCGATGGAGGCCGAGACGCCCGCCACCGGCCCGACTTCCTTCTTCGGCGATCTCCGCCAGCGAGCAGCCGTCGTGCCGCACCGAGGCCACCAGCACCACGAAGTCCTGCACCGCGCCGGCGAAGACCGCGCCGATCAGGATCCAGAGCGCGCCGGGCAGGTAGCCGAACTGCGCCGCGAGCACCGGCCCGATCAGCGGACCGGCCCCCGCGATCGCCGCGAAATGGTGGCCGAACAGCACCCACTTGTTCGTGGCGTCGAAATCGCGCCCGTCGGCGCGCGCGACCGCCGGCGTCGGCCTGCGGTCGTCGAGCGCGAAGACTTTGGCGGCGAGGAACGCGCCGTAGAAACGATAGGCCAGGACATACGTGCACGCCGCGGCGACCACCAGCCACAGCGCGTTGACCTGTTCGCTCGGACGGACCAGCCGCGTGATCACCGCATACGCGAACGCGCCGCAGAGGGCGATCGCCGTCCAGAGAATGATCTTCACCGCTCGCATCGGGCCTGTTCCCTGTTCCCTGTGCGCCAGCGCCGGCCGAGGCGCCCTTTTCCCCGGCATGCGCTCCATTATCCACAATACCAGCGGGCGCGAGGTGAAGCAAGTCGCGCCGGCGCGCTTGACACGCTGCGCGCAACTGCCTAATGTTAAGATGAAAGTCTACTGGCGTCCTATCCTCGGGTTCTTCCGGAGCAGCTTCGGCCGGAAACGCCCCGACGTGAAGTTGTAACGCGTCAGTCATAAGGGGAAGCCGTCATGCTGCTATGAGGCCCTTTGTCAAGGACGGCTGCGACTTTGGATGCGCCGCGCAAGCGCCAGTCTGCTATTCGTGGGCAGAGCCCACAAGGTATTGATTCGATGGAGTCGGATGGGAGCTACAATCTGAGCGCGTTGACGCGAGGCCAACAAGCATGACACGTAGCGTTCCCGAATCCGATGGTTGCGCGTTCATTCCGTGGTCGTTGCCGTTCCTCTCGAAGCCCGTCCGTGATCCGTTGTCCGTCGTCGTCGGTCGCCGCCGGAGAGCGCCTCCGTCAGGCGGCTTGGACCAGGCGTTTCCACAATTCAATGGACAGATGCCGCGCCACGCCGACAATCGCCTTCTGTTTGCTTCCGGTGTTGCGGACGAGATGGGCGAAGAGCCGGCGGCCGTGAGTGTCCTTGCTGACCCATCGCCAGGAGGCCTCGACGAGCAACGCGCGCAATTCGCCCCGCCCGGTTTTCATCAGAGGACCTTCCCGGCGCGTCAGCCCGGTCTGGCTGACCTTCGGGGCCAGGCCGGTGTAGCCGGCGATTCCTTTGCCCTGGGTGAACCGTTCGGGGCTGAAGACTTCCACGGCGAAAGCCATGGCGGTCAACGGGCCGACGCCCGGATGCGCGTCGAGTCTGCGGATGGCCTTGCGCAATCGCGCGGTGCGCGCGAGCCGGTCGAGGTGCGCTTCGAAGGCCGTCAGTTCGCCGCGCAGGTATTCGAGTTCCTCCAGGAGGCGGTCCAGGCAAAAGCGCAATTGAGCATTGACCTTCAGGGTCCGAAGCGCTTGGACCGACCGGTTCGACCAGTGCTCCAGGCCGTCCGGTTCGACGATTCCATGCTGCAACAGGAAGCTCTTGATCTGCTGCTTGGCGCGTTTGACCTTGCCGAGGCATTGTCCGCGCGCGCGCATCACTTGGCGGTCGGCCTCTTGCGTCTCCGTGGGAATGACGACGAATGTCAGTTCGTCCTTGGCGAGGCATTCCACCAGTCGCCGGCAGTCGAGCCGGTCGGATTTCGCCTGCGGTCCCCGGGCGCAAGGAGTCTTCGACGGCGCGGTCTGGATTTCCGCCCAGAGGCGCAAGACATCCCAGCGCAACGTGCCGGCCAGCGGCACCGGGCCATTGGGAAAGCGGTGAATTTCCTCGAGCCGGATTTTTCTGCCGTTCCACAGGCCCGCCATGACCCGGCCGCTTTCCGCGCCCAGGTCAACCGCGAGATAAACTTTTTCGGCCATAAAATTTTCTCAGTGTTTTCTCAATGCCGGCCCTTCAAATAGGTGCCGTATCCGATGATAATGGTGGACAGGATCAGCATTGCGATGCCCGCCGCGATCAGGCCATGCGCCTTCCTGCTCGAACCTTTCCATTCGTGCAAAATCCAACCCCACATGGTGCTAAAGATGATGATGCTCGCCATGTGCAGCGTCCAGGAGGCGAAGCCGTACTTGCCCATCTGCGTCTCGCCCATGGTGTAGAAGAAGAATTGAAAATACCAGGTTGTGCCCGCCAGCGCGGAAAAGAGGTAATTGCCGGGCAAGGGGACTTTGAGATCCGCCGTCGCGGTCGCAGCGCCCGAAGCGGTCAAGCCAGCGTGTTCCGGCCGAACCTCCACAGCGAGATATTGATAGCCCGTGCGATTCTTGATGTTGAGCAGCACGCACCAGATGAAGTTGGTGGTGAACCCGCCCAGCAGCACCACGACCAATTTCGGCAAACCGGTCCAAAGTGTGGGTGTTCCCGCCGCCGCCGAGGTTTCACCAATCGGTCTTCCTGCCGTGAGCGCAAACGAAAAGCAGGCGCTCATTATGCCGGAGAACGTGGCGACGAGAAGGCCCTTGGTGAAATTGAATTCCGTGATGGCTTTTTTCTTTTCGGCCTCGGGCATTTCACGTTCCTTGGTCAGGCCCGCGCAGGCCGCGACGGCGATGCCAAGCAAACATATAAAAACGCCGCCCAGCGTGATTTGACCGGGCGTGGTGGAGGCGATCTGCAGGATGTTTTCGGCCACCGGGATTTTTGGAAAAAACATTTTGAAGACAGGAGGCAACAGCGTGCCAAGCGCCGCGCAATAACCCAGCGCCACTCCCATGCCCAGCGACATGCCCAGGTAACGCATTGTCAGCCCGAAGGTCAGCCCGCCAAAGCCCCACATCGCGCCAAAGAAATACGTCCACCAAAGCGTGCTGAGGGGTTGCCGGCTGATCACACCAAAAACATCGTTGCTCAAAAGGGAGGCCAGCACCCACGGACAGATAATCCACGAGAAAAAACCGCCGACCAGCCAGTAGGTTTCCCAGGACCACTTCTTGACGCCCCTATAGGGAACGTAAAAACTTCCGGAGGCCAGGCCGCCGAGCCAGTGGAAAAAGACGCCGAGGAATGGATTCATGCCTGGAGGGATTGCATTCGGGGTTCAGGGTCATTTCCGATGGCTCAGGACATTTCTTTCGTGGTGCTTGATTTCCTCCAGCCACGCCGCCCCAACGGGCGCGTTTTGCTTCAGACAGTAGTAATCCCAAACCGCGCCGAACGGCAGTGTTTTGGCTTCCTCCATCAAGGCCAGCCGCGAAGTGTAATCGCCCTCGCGTTCCAGCTTCTTGTATTGGGCGTGCGGCTCGAGCATGGCGAAGCACAGGGCGCGCAGCATGTTGCGCGCGCCGATGACCCACGCCGCGACCCGGTTGATGCTGGCGTCGAAGTAATCCAAACCGATGTGCGTGCGCCTGAGATAATCGCCCCGCACCAGTTCCTGAGCGATGGCCTGCAAGTCGTCATCGAGAATGACGACGTGGTCGCTGTCCCAGCGCACCCCGCGGCTGACGTGCAGCAGAATCTCCGGCACAAAGCACAGCACGGAGGAAATCTTGTCCGCCATGTTTTCTGTCGGGTGATAATGGCCGGCGTCGAGGCAGACGAGCTTTTGGTTTTTGACAGCGTAGCCGAGGTAAAACTCGTGCATGCCCACGGTGTAACTCTCCGCGCCGATGCCGAAGAGCTTGCCTTCGACTGCGTCGAGATTGTGTTTGGGGTTGAGCCTCTTCTTAAAAATCTCGTCGAGCGATTGCTCCAAACGTTCGCGCGGCCCGCGCCGGTCGGACGGCGTGTCCTTCATGCCGTCGGGTATCCAGATGTTGGTGACAGCGGCGCTGCCGAGCGCCCGGCCCATGGCCGCGCCAATTTCGCGGCTGGCCTCGCAATGCGCGATCCAAAACCGGCGGATGGACTGGTTCGAATCTGAGAGCGTGAAGCCACTGGCCGCCTTGGGATGCGAAAAACAGGTGGGATTGAAATCCAGGCCGATGCCGATGGACTTGGCCCAGTCAATCCAGGCCTTGAAATGGCGCGGCTCGATTTCATCGCGCCCGACGCGTTTGCCCCTGGGAAACTCGGCGTAGAACGCGTGCAGATTGAAGCGGTGTCTGCCGGGAATCAAAGACAGCGCCACCTCGGCGTCGGCGCGGAGTTCGTTTGGGGTGCGGGCCTTGCCCGGGTAATTGCCGGTCACGGCCAGACCACCCCCCAACTCGCCGCCAAAGTTCTCAAAGCCGCCCACGTCATCGCCCTGCCAGCAATGGAGCGAAACCGGCACTTTGGCCAGGGCGTGGCGGACTTTGTCAGTGTCCACCCCGAGCGCGGCGTAGCGTTCGCGGGCCAGTTTATACGAGGCGGCAATATTTTTTGGGGTGCTCATGTCTGTGTCGCGCTCACCGTTAGCACGAAAGCAAGACACGGTTCAACAAGGAATTTTCGCCGGCAGCGGAATTTGAACTGGACGGATAAGGCGGATGGTGTAGTTGTGTATTCCGGCATGAAGATGCCAGGGTTGGCATATAAGAAGCAGGAATGATTATGAGCGAGAAAGCGATATTGCAATTGGATGGGAAGGCGTACGAACTGCCCATCGTCACGGGCACGGAATGCGAAAGGGCGGTTGATATTTCCGCGTTGCGCGACGCGACAGGCTGCATCACGCTGGACGACGGCTATGCCAACACCGGCGCCTGCAGAAGCGCAATAACGTTTATTGACGGAGAAGAGGGCATCTTGCGATACCGCGGCATTCCGATTGAGGAACTGGCGGTCAAATCCAGGTTCGTCGAAACCGCGTATCTGGTGATTTACGGCAAGCTGCCGGCCGAGGCGCAATTGCATAGATTTTCCCAGCTCCTCACGCAGAATCAGAATCTGCACGAGGACATGAAACATCATTTTGAAGGCTTTCCGCGGGCGGCACACCCGATGGCGATCCTTTCGGCGATGATCAACGCCAGCAGTTGTTTTTATCCCGGCTTGATGAAACCGCCCGGCCGGGACGAATTCGACGAGCAGGCGGCGCGGCTCATTTCGCAAGTGCGAACCATCGCGGCCTTTTCCTACCGCAAATCCCGCGGATTGCCCTTCATTTATGCCAAACCGGAATACGATTACACCTCGAACTTTCTGCACATGCTCTTCTCCAATCCGTATGCCGATTACCATTTGCAGCCGGAAGTGGTGAAGGCGCTGGACCTGATCTTTCTCCTCCATGCCGATCACGAGCAGAATTGCTCGACTTCGACCGTGCGAATGGTGGCGTCGAGCGAGGCGAATTTGTTCGCCAGCGCGGCGGCGGGGGTGTGCGCGCTGTGGGGTCCGTTGCACGGCGGAGCCAACCAGGCGGTCATCACCATGTTGCAGGAAATTCACGATTCCGGGGACGACGGGCACCGGTTTATCGAGGCGGCCAAGGACAAGCACAGCGGGAAACGGCTGATGGGATTTGGCCACCGGGTTTACAAGCATTACGATCCGCGCGCCAAGATCATCAAGGAAGCCTGCGACAACCTGCTCCACACGCTGCACCGGGAAGACCCGCTGCTCGACATCGCCAAGAAACTGGAACAAGCCGCCCTGCACGATTCCTATTTCGTCGAGCGCAAGCTCTACCCGAACGTGGATTTTTACAGCGGCCTCATCATGCGGGCCATTGGGATTCCGACGGAGATGTTTACGGTGATGTTTGCCATTGGGCGCATGCCGGGATGGATTGCGAATTTCAAGGAAATACTGGACGAACCGCGCAAGCGCATATCCCGTCCGCGGCAGATTTATATTGGGCCGACCAACAACCACTATGTTCCAATTGAGGCGCGGCAGTGAACAACGCCCGCCGGATTAGCTGTGGCGGATAAAGTGGGGATGTGGTATTGGTATTTTGGGCCGTTCAGCCAGTTTAGCTCAGTGGTAGAGCAACGGTTTTGTAAACCGTAGGTCGTCGGTTCGACCCCGACAACTGGCTCCAGCCTCCGCGCTACGGCTGGCAGGCCCGCCCTCGCAAGGCGGGTCAGGGTTTTTCCTCTTCAGCGATGTTCCGAATCCAGATGTTGCGGAATCGCACGGGGTGGCCGTGATCTTGCAAAGCAAGGGGGCCGCGGGCCGGTGTTTCTTTTTTGTAATTGGCCAGAACCCTCCATCCTGTCGGACCAAGAAGCTCTTGCTTGTGATGCAGCAGAACCCCGTTTTGCATGACAGTGAGGCTGGCCGGCCTGATTAACTGGTGGTCCGCTCCAAAACGCGCGGCTTCGAAAATGATGTCGTAGGTTTGCCATGCGCCGGGCTTCTTGCAGGCGTTGGCCAACGGGGGTGACTGGCCGTAAAGCCCGCCGCACAGGCCGTCGGCATACGAGGGATTGTCGTAATTATCCAGAATCTGCACTTCGTAAATGCCCTGGAGAAATACTCCGCTGTTGCCGCGATCCTGGCTGGCGCCGGCAGCTTTGTCGGGCGCGGCCCATTCCAGATGCAATTGGCAGTCGCCGAAATCTTCTTTGGTGTGAATATAGCCGGTATGCGGCGCAACTTCCATGTAACCATCCTGAACCTTCCATTCCGGTTTGCCCTTGTCGCCCAGCCAGTGGGATAGATCGTGGCCGTCGAATAACACAATGGCGTCCGATGGCGGCGGCGCGGCGTCGCTGAAGGTGGCGCCCGGCGTGACCACGGGCGGAGCCGGCCGCGCAGGATCATGCACATGCCACTTGCCCGAAGGGAGCATCGGCGTATCGGTATAGCCGAGTTCGCCGGCAGCCGAAGTTTGAGGAACGAGCCAGGCAAGACTTGTGACGGCCAGGACGGTTAACTTGAACAAGTGTTTTCTCATGGGCGCATTCTTCAACCATTACAGGAAAAGGCAATACTGGAAATGTTTCAGTGCGGCGAGTGCCGGGCATCAGCGATGCGCAAAAAGTCGTCGTAAGCGCGACGAATGCCCGTTTCCAAATCGATCCCCGGCTTCCAACCGAGGGCGAAAATTCGCGCGCTGTCCATCAACTTGCGCGGGGTGCCGTCCGGTTTGGTTGTGTCCCATACAATTTCCCCGGCAAAGCCCACGATGCGCCGCACCTGTTCGGCCAATGCCTTGATCGTAAGCTCGGAGCCTGAACCAACGTTGATGATCTGTTCGTCGCTGTAACGGCGCATCAGAAAAACGCAGGCTGCGGCCAAATCATCCACATAAAGGAATTCCCGCAGCGGAGCGCCGCTGCCCCAACAAGTGACGGTTTTCGCGCCGGCGATTTTGCCCTCGTGGAATTTGCGAATGAGCGCCGGCAGGACGTGCGAGCTTTGCGGATCGTAGTTGTCGTTCGGCCCGTAGAGATTGGTCGGCATGGCGCTGATGAAATCGCAGCCGTATTGGCGCCGGCAGGCCTGGCACAATTTGATCCCGGCGATTTTCGCCACGGCGTACCATTGATTGGTCGGCTCGAGCGGCCCGCCGAGCAGTGACTCCTCTTTTATCGGTTGCGGGGCCAGTTTGGGATAAACGCAGGAACTGCCCAGGAACAGTAATTTTTTCACTCCCGCCAGCCTGGCTTGATGAATCAGGTTGTTTTGAATCTGGAGATTTTCAAAAAGGAAATTCGCGGGAAAATTGTCATTGGCCAGAATTCCGCCGACCCGGGCGGCGGCGACGAAGACATATTCGGGCCTTTCCGCGGCAAAGAACTTCGCCACGGCGGCCGCGTCGAGCAAGTCCAGTTCAGCGCGGGTTTTGCCGATGAGGCCGGCAAAGCCCTGGCGGCAAAGTTCGCGCCAAATGGCGCTGCCCGCCATGCCGCGGTGGCCGGCGACATAAATGCGCGCGTCCGGTTTCATTCCGGGACAGGGTGAAATCAACTTTGCAAAAAGCCTAGCTAAAAAACCGGCGCTCTTTGTATGCTGGGGCCGCAATGAATACCGTGGTTGAGATCAATGATTTGCGGGTGGAGTTTCCCGGCCGCGAATTGCGGGAGCGCCCCAAGCTGGCCGTGGATGGCTTGAACTTGCAAGTGCGCTCCGGCGAGGTCCTCGGTTTTCTCGGGCCCAATGGCGCCGGCAAAACCACCACCATGAATGTGCTCCTGGGATTCGTCAATGCCACCAGCGGTTCCGCCTCCATTTTCGGAGTGGACGTCCGGCAGCCCATCGCCCGGCAACGCATCGGCTATCTTCCGGAGCTGACTTATTATTATAAATTTCTCAACACGGAGGAATTGCTGCGCTTTTACGCGCGCATCTTCCGCATCCCGCGCGGCGAACGGAAAAAGCGCATCGACGCGGTCCTCAAACTGGTCGATCTGGAAGCGGCCCGCAAACGCCTGATCAAGACTTATTCCAAAGGCATGCAGCAGCGCGTCGGCCTGGCCCAGGCGCTGATCAATGATCCGGATCTGCTCATCCTGGACGAACCGACCAGCGGGCTGGACCCGTTGGGCCGGATGAAAGTGCGCGAGATCATCCAGCGCCTCAAAGAACAGGGCAAAACCGTTTTCTTCTCCTCCCACGAACTGGGCGAAGTCGAAACAATCTGTGATCGCGTCGCCATTCTTCATGAGGGCCGGCTGCGGGTGGAGGGACGCGTTGACGATTTGATCAAGCAATACCAATGCAACCTGGAACATATTTTCCTGAAAATCATCGGCTATCAACCCTTGTCCTGACATGAACAACGTATTGGCGCTGGCAGGCGTCGTCATCAAGGAATTATACCGCCGGAAGGATTTTTACGTCCTGTTCATCATGACGGCGCTGATTACGATGGTTCTCGGCTCGGTCAAGTTTTTCAACGACGACCGCATCGTGCGCTATCTCAAAGACGCTTGTTTGCTGCTCATCTGGATTTCCTCGCTGGTCATCGCCGTGACCACAACCGCCCGGCAGCTTCCGGCCGAGCGGGAAAGCCGCACCATATTTCCCTTGCTGGCCAAACCGGTCAGCCGCGCGCAATTGATCGCGGGAAAATTTTTGGGCTGCTGGCTGGCCTGCGGATTGGCGTTGATCGTCTTTTATTTCTTTTTCGGCGCCATCACCGCCTCGCGGGAACATGCCTGGCCGCTGGGAATTTATTTCCAGGCGCTGTGGCTGCATTGGATTTGTCTGGGCATCGTTGTCGCCCTGGTTTTGCTCGGGTCGGTGGTCTTCACCGCGCCGTCCTCCAACGCCACCATCTGTTTCATTATTGTGATCGGGATCATGTTTTGCGGAGGGCATCTCAACGGCGTGGCCATCCACACGGGAGGCGCCGGCGGAACCATCCTCTATGCCATCTATTACTCCATTCCGCATCTGGAGTGGTACGACGTGCGTGATTTCGTCATCCACGACTGGGGACTCATCTCCTGGGCGGCCTGGGCCGGGGCAACCCTCTATGGCCTTCTTTATGCCGCATTCCTTCTGGGGGCAGCCTGGCTGGTCTTCCGCAGAAAAACACTGACCGTATGATCCGGCTTGCCTTGTTACTGGTCTTTGTTTGCTGTCTCACGCTGGCCACCCAATTGGCGCCGGTTTTTGAATCGTTGCAGGCTAGGAGCGGGCGCTCCGGCAGTCCCCTGCTGGTATTAGTGGGCGACAGCCGCCGGTTGTTTGCCAATCAATTCTTTGTCATGGCCGATGTTTATTTCCACAGCGGTTATTACCCGACCATTTTTGACGCGCGAAAAAAGGAAGGCCCCTCCCATCTCGACGTCACCGAGCAGGAGGGAGGGGACACGGCCAAGTCCGGAAGAAAGGTGGTTGAAGACGATGAGTCATTCATGGGAACACCGAGAGATTGGATCGAGCGTTTTGGCCGGAACTTTTTCCCCACCGTCCATACGCATTTGCAAGGCGGCTCGGCCCGCGAGATCATGCCCTGGCTTAAACTCTCGGCGGAAATGGACCCGCACCGGATCGACACCTACGTGACCACGTCCTATTGGTTGCGCACCCGCCTGGACAAGGCCGACGAAGCTGAGCAATTCCTGCGCGAGGGTCTCCGCGCCAATCCGGACAGTTTTGAAATATTATTGGAGTTGGGCCGTGTCTATTTTTACAATGAGAAAAACCCGCGGGTGGCGCGAAGTATTTGGGAACTGGCCCTTGACAAGTGGCGCCGGCAGAATCTGGCCGGGGAAAATCCGGCCCCCCGTGCTCAGGAAGAAATCCTGGGGGAACTGGTGCGGGACGACCAGCAGTCCGGAAACCTCAAACAATTGCTGGCCGATTTGGAGGAATTGGAAAAAGCAACGCCGAGGAATGCAGTCATCGAGAAAGAAATTCAGGACGTCAAAGCCAAACTGGCGCATTGACCTGGCCGTCCCTGGGCCGCGCCGGATGGCCACAGGGGAGGGGCCAGCACAGACGCATCTATTCAAGAAACTTTGACTAACCGGCGACGAGGATTGGTTCCTGGATGCCGCTGAGGGAGGCGAAGTTCCGCAGCTTGGCCAGCAAAACCGAAGTCACCGGCGCTCCCGCCATGATTATTTTCATGCCGTCCCGGGTCAGCACGTCGGACATCAGCACCTGACCGATCCGGATCTCCTTGAACGGCACAGGCCGGCTGGCGGGGCTTTCTTTGGATGCCCCGGGAACAAAAACATCAAATGCCGCAGCGACGAAATTCATTACTTTCGGATCGTAACGGCCCGGACACTGCTGCATTTTGGCGAGGGCTTTGACTTTGGTCACGTCATGGTGCTCAATGAGAATCAAGTCGGAGAGGACGCGCAGAATCCGCGAGCCGACGGGAATATTTTCCCCGGCCACGTCATCCTCCGGAAAACCCGAGCCGTCATAGTTTTTGGCTTGATAGCGGACGATGTTGGCCACCGCCTCCAGGCGCGGGATGTTGGAAAGCAGATTAAAGCCAATTTCCGGCACTTGCGCGAGCAAGTCATTTTCCTGGCCGGACAAGTTCTGGTTGGAGCGGGTTTTTTTCAGCACATCCGCCGGAATGGTAACGAAGCCGATTTGGGAAAGCATTGCGGCCATATCCAGTTCCCACGGCTGGGAAATGTTGAAAGCCCGGGCGCACGCGCTCATATACTCGCGCAATCGTTGCGCGCGGTTGAAGGATTGCGGGTCAAGCATGGAGAGAATGTCGGTGAGCATTTTAACGCTGCCGTGCAGGGTTTTTTCGAGCAACTCGCGTTCGGCGGTGATCAGCCCGTATTGCTTGAGCCCGGCCTTGAGCATTTCCGCCAGCAATTCTGGTTTGCATGGCTTGGTCATGAAACGGAAGATATGTCCCCGGTTGACCGCATCCACGGCGGTTTTTTGATCGGCATTGCCCGTCAGCATCATGCGGACGGTGTCCGGCGCCCTGGCCTCGACTTTGGCGAGGAAGTCAAGCCCGTTCATTCCGGGCATCTGCATGTCGGAGACGATGATCGCGTAAGGCCCGTGCTCCTGCATCATCTGCAGTCCCGGCTCACCACCCAGGGCAATATCCAACACGAAGTCTTTGCGCATGTTGCGCTGAAATCCGTTCAGGAGATTGGCTTCGTCGTCAACAAACAGTATTTTTGTGTTCATGTAAATGTGGGTGCTCCCCTGGGTTCGGCGGTCTGGGCGGTTTGACGCCACGCTGCAACGCGGTGCGTCAGGCCGAGCCTGGCAAGGTACGGGCCGTCGAGATCATTCTCCGCGTTTGGGCGGGGAGAGACGGCACGCTCGTGTTCGAAGACGTTGGCGACGTGGACTGCCGTGAGCGCGCCGAAAGCGGGACTGGTGGTTCTCTTTGGGCAATGGTGCAACGCGATGGCTTCCACCACCGTGACGGGCAATCCCCACAGGCCCAGCAGGTAGCCGCCCACGCTGGCGTGATTAACGCCGAAGATTTCTTTTTCAGCGGCACAATGCGAGAACCCTCCTTCGTCAACCAGCCGCGTCACCCGCTCGTAATCCTTGGGATAATTGGCGGCTATCAATAGCTTGCCGACGTCATGCAACATGCCGCCGACGAAACATTCGTTGCTGATTTTTTGGGTGCAGTCTTCCAACTGGGCGATCTCCCTGGCGCGCCCAGCGGTCCTCAGGCTGTGGTGCATGAGCGCATCCAGCTTGAATCCGCAACTGTTGAGATCATCAAACTCGGAGAAGGTGTGGATGGCAAGCACGAGCGACTTGATGGTATCAACGCCCAAATACATGGCCGCTTCGGAAGGGCTGGCCACCGTGCGGGAAAGTCCGAAATAGGCCGAGTTAACCAGCCTCAAAAATTGCGCGGTCATGACCATGTCCTGGCTGACGATTTCGCCGATGTGTTCAATGGTCGCTGATGGGCTGTTTAATTCTTCGACAATTTGCACGTAGAGCGAGGGCAGGCTGGGGAGGCGCCTCATCTGCGCGACCAATTGTTTAACTCTATCGTTCTCCTCCGCGTTTTCCAAGCCACATGCCCGCTGCACAGTGGCTTTGATGGAAGCGGAATCACACGGTTTTGACAGATATTGATGCGTGAAGTTAACGCATCTGAGAACAAGGTCTTTGTCCGCATGGCCGGATAAAACAATCCTGACAGTCTTTGGATAACGCCGCATCACTTCTTCGAGTAATTCCGCGCCGTTCATGCCGGGCATCCGCATATCGGTCACAACCACATCGAACGGCACCTGCGCCATCCGCTCCAACGCTTGCGCGCCGCTGGCCACGAATTCCATCTGCCATTCCTCGCGCATGCCGTGGAGCATGCGCTGCAACCCCATTAATACCAGGGGTTCGTCGTCCACGAAAAGAATTCTCTTTTTCATGCCTCCTTTCCAGCCGCGGCGCTGTCAGTCACCGGAAGTCGAATAATGAAAGTCGTGCCGCGGCCCATTTCACTTTCAAAGGTGAGGGCCCCGCCGTGTTTGTCCACGATCACCGAACGCGCGATGGCCAGTCCCTGCCCGGTGCCCTTGCCCGCTCCCTTGGTGGTGAAGAACGGGTCGAAAATCCGGTGGCGGATTTCCTGGGGGACCCCCGTGCCGGTGTCTGAGATTCTAATTTCCACCCACGCGCCTTCCAGCCGGGTGCTGATGCGGATGGTTCCTTTGCTCCCTTCCATTTGCCGGACGACATCCCCAATGGCATGAGCGGCGTTGATGATGAGATTGAGGATGACTTGGTTGAATTCCCCGGGGAGACATGCCACGAGCGGCAATGCAGGCGCATAATCGGTCACCATCTCGGCGACGTATTTCCATTCGTTGCGCGCGACCGTGACCGTCATTTCAATGGCGTGATTGAGATCCAGCGCTTCCTTTTCCTTGCTGCCGGGATGCGAAAACTCTTTCATGGCGTTGACAATGCGGGAAACATGGCCCACCCCTTGCAGCGATTGCTGAACGGCCAGCGGAATTTCTTTGCTCAAATAATCAATGTCGGCCTTCTGGATGGATGATTCCACCGCCGACAGCACTTCCGGCGTGACCGTGTGGGATTGAACAGCCGCGGCCAGTTTCTGGTTCTCCCGTAGCAACCCGGCCAGAGCGTTGAAAGATTCCTCGATGAAATGGATGTTATCCCCGATATATTGGATGGGCGTGTTGATTTCATGCGCAATCCCGGCGGCGAGCTGGCCGACGGATTCCAGTTTTTGCGCCTGGCGCAATTGGACTTCGATGAGGTTGCGGTCTTTCTCCGCCTCCTTCTGCGCGGTGATGTCCACAACAAATCCTTGAAAATGCAGCAGGGAGTCATCGGGTTTGGCGACCCGGCAGGCGGTTAGACTGATCCATTTCCTGGAACCGTCCTTGCATTTTATTTCCAACTCAAAGTCGCGCACCACTCTTTTTTCGCGCATCATTTTTTTAAATTCATTCCGCCGGTTCGGGTCCGCATAAAGCTGGTTCTGCATATCGGTCATTTGGCTGATCAATTCTTCTGGCGTGGCATATCCGCAAATGGAGGCCATGGCGGGATTGGCGGTCAGAAAATGGCCGTCCTCGCTGGTTTGAAAGATGCCATCCGGAGAATTCTCGAAAATGACCTTGAACTTTTCCTGTTCTTGCACAATTTGTGCCGTGCGGGCCGTAATGATTGTCTCCAAGCCGGCCATTTTCCCTTTTGACTCCTGCAAGAGATGCCATTTTCGGGTGAGGCTATTGGCCAATTGCACGACTTCGACTTTGTCGAACGGTTTTTTTAGAATGACCAGCCGGTCCGATCCTCCCAGCTTTTCCAGCATTTCCTGCCAGGAATAGTCCGAGTAGGCCGTGCAAATGACGACTTGCAGATCGGGATCAACCTCCCAAATGCTGGCGGTGGTTTTCACCCCGTCCCATCCGGGCGGCATCTGCACATCCACAAAGGCCATGGCGTAGGGCCTGCCTTGTTTCACGGATTCCTGGACGAGAACCAAGCCGTCCTCTCCCTGATAGGCTGAGTCCAGATGGAAAGAGTCGGTGCAGGCGGAATCATTGCCCGACGCCTCCCCAAACAATGCCGCTGTCGCTTCCTCATACTGGCTGGACGAAGTTCTATGCGGGTTCAGAATCTTGCGGAAGTCATCATGGATCGCCCGATTATCGTCAATAATCAACAGGCGGGTGTTCCCTTCCTCAAAAAGATGGCTCATCCCGTTCCTTTCTCCGCCGGGCAGGGAAGATCCAGCGCAGATGCCGCGCTTTTGCGCGGTCTTCCGCTCTGCACACTGTTTTGTCTTTCAGGCATTAAAGGCGCTGTTTTCAAGGTTTCCAAAATCCCCTGTTGAGGCGCAAATTCAATCTCATGCGTGGACATCATTCATCCAATTGCCATCGGCAGAAACACGAGCATACTTGAATGGCTAAGGTAAGAAGAGGGCGACTTCGTCCTCAAGGTGGGGTGAGACCCGTCGAACCCCGGCTAAATACCAGAGAGTCACGGTTCGACTCGCCCCATCATCGCGGCGGATGGCGCGCGGGCAATCAATCCATCTTGCCAGGGGCGATTCCCACTGGATTAATTAATGTAACCTTTCAATTTGACATCCGTCTGACATGTCTGTAGTTTGATTACGCCTGGATGCGTCCAGGAGAAGAACAGGAAAAAGTATGCAGGAAGATTTGATGAGCCGGCTGCCGGGGGCCTCGGGATGCCATCCAAAAATTGGCTCCGAAAGTATTCGGGGCTATTCTGTTTGGCAGAAGGGCAGGGGCTTCGCGGAGGGACAAAATGACACAAAACAGGCTCCAGTTTGGGCCGCGCAGGCTTGCCGCGCCGAAGCCGTTCTGGCGAAGGCGGGTCAAGGTCGGTCAAACTGGGTCAAACCGATTCCTCATGGTCACAAGACCAGGCGAGTTTATGCAACCACCTTGAAATGAGGGCTTTACAAAATATGCAATGGTCAAACCAGTAATAAATTTAGTTAACCGCGTCAAAGCGCCAAAATGTCACTTCTCACCTGCAGCCAGCACGGTCTGAAAATGCGGGGGTTGCTCTTCGCGGGCAACGATGCTGACTTCGATTTTTTTGAAGCCGGCCGTTTCCAGCCAGGTTTGCAAATCGCTTTCGGCAAAGCCCAGCCAGCGGTCTCCATACAGTTCGCGGGCCTGCTCAAAATTATGCCGCAACAAATCCAAAATCAGAATCTGGCCGCCCAAACGCAGGATGTTATGGGCGCTCACAATGCTCCGTTGCGGATCGGCGGCGTGATGCAGGGCCTGGCTCAGGATGACCACATCAACGCTGGCCGGTTCAATGGGGGGCGCGGCAATGTCACCCAGGCGAAATTCCAGGTTCTTGATCTTGTTCTTGCGCGCCTTGCTCGCGCCGAAGGCCACCATCTTTTCGGAATTGTCCACGGCAATGACCTTTTTGGCGCGGCGCGCCAGCAACTCGCTCAGCAACCCTTCGCCGGCGCCAAGATCGGCGACAACCAAAGGAGGCAAAACACGCAAAAGCAGTTGGCCAAAGGCCTGCCAGGATCGGCCCGGCCCGTAACTGCGATCAAATCGGCCGGCCACCTGGTTAAAATAAAGTTGGGCCTCTTGCGTGCGCCGAAGCAGGATGCGTCTGAGGTTGAGCTGGTCCGGGGCGTTCTCGGGCAGTTCCTTCGCTCCGCGCACTGCCAGTCGGATAACCTCCGCCGCGTTGGGATCGGCCCCGGCCGCAATCTTGTAAAACGTGCGTTTTCCCTCGCGCCGGGATTCCAGCAGGCCCGCTTCCTGGAGCAGTCCCAGGTGCGTCGAAATGCGCGATTGCCCCATGCGGGTGATTTCCTGCAATTCATGCACCGACAGCTCGTTCTTCTCCAGAAGAGCGACGATGCGCAGCCGCGTCGGGTCGGACAAGGCCCGCAATGATTTTAAAACAGCCGGCATGCAAATAAAGGTTGACGCATATTCCCCTGCATTATATCTTCCCATCAGGATACGTCAATATGTATTTGTGCCATTATCAATCATGAACAAAAATTTCATCTTCTCCTCCGAGTCGGTCGGCGAAGGCCATCCCGACAAAGTGTGCGATACCATTTCCGATGCGGTGCTGGATGCGCATTTGGAACAAGACCCGCGCAGCCGGGTGGCCTGCGAGACTTACGCCAAGAGCAACATCGTCGTTGTCGGCGGCGAAATCACCACCCGGGCCAGGGTGAACATCAACGATGTCGTCCGCAGGGCGATTGCGGAGATCGGCTATGTGCATGACGACGATGTCTTCCACGCCGACAAGGTGTTCATCACCAATTTGGTGACCCGGCAGAGCCAGGACATCGCGCAGGGCGTCGATGCCCGCGCGGCGGAAGGCAAGGAGACGGCGGAGCAGGGGGCGGGGGACCAGGGACTGATGTTCGGGTTTGCCTGCAATGAAACGCCGGAATTGATGCCGGCGCCCATCATGTTTGCCCACCGGCTGGGACGCGAGTTGACCCGGGTGCGCAAGGCCGGCAAAGTGGCCTGGCTCCGCCCCGATTCCAAAACCCAGGTGTCCGTCCAATATGAAAACGGCCAACCGGCGCGCATCGTCAATGTCGTTGTTTCCACCCAGCACTCCGCCGACGTCAAGCACAAGGAAATCAGGGAGTTCATCATCAAGGAGATCGTGTTCAAAGTGCTCCCGCCGTCGATGCTGGACAAAAGGACGCACTTCCTGATCAACCCGACGGGGCGGTTCGTGGTGGGGGGGCCGCAGGGCGACACGGGGCTGACCGGGCGGAAGATTATAGTTGACACATACGGCGGCATGGGGCGCCACGGCGGCGGCGCCTTCAGCGGCAAAGACCCCTCCAAAGTGGACCGCAGCGCGGCTTACATGGGCCGTTACGTGGCCAAAAACATCGTCGCGGCGGGACTGGCCACGCGGGCGGAAATTCAATTTGCCTACGCCATCGGTTATCCCGACCCGGTTTCAATCTGCGTGGACACCTTCGGCACGGGCCAAGTGAGCGACGAAAAGATCGAGCGGGCCGTGCGCGAAGTGTTTAATTTCAAACCGGCCGCCATCATCAAACAGCTCAATCTGCTCCGGCCCATTTACTCCAAAACCACCAATTACGGCCATTTTGGCAAAATCGACGACCTGAACAGCATCACTTGGGAGAAAACGGACAAGGCCGCGGCGCTGCGCAAGGCGGCGCGGTGAGACAATACTAAATAATCAGCACCACAATACTTATGCCCATCAAACTTTCAGCGTCCCGCGGAACCAGGCCGGCCAAAACCGCGCCCTCCAAAAACGGCGGCCGGTCCCGCGACTTCAAGGTCAGGGACATCGGCCTGGCCGAGTACGGCCGCAAAGCCATCGACATTGCCGAGCACGAAATGCCCGGTCTCATGGCCATCCGCCGCAAGTACGCGCCGGCCAAACCGCTGCTGGGCGTGCGCATCACCGGATCGTTGCACATGACAGTGGAAACGGCCGTGCTCATCGAGAGCCTGGCGGCCTTGGGCGCGTCGGTGCGCTGGGCCAGTTGCAATATTTTCTCGACCCAGGACCACGCGGCGGCGGCGATTGCCAGGGCGGGCTTTCCGGTTTTCGCATGGAAAGGCGAGTCGCTGGAAGAGTACTGGGATTGCACCTTCGCCGCCATTGCCCATCCCAACGGACTGGGGCCGCAATTGATTGTGGATGACGGCGGTGACGCGACGTTGCTCATCCACAAAGGCTACGAATTGGAGAACGGCGATGGATGGGTCAACAGCCCAAGCCCGTCCCACGAGGAAGAAGTGATCAAGCGCCTGCTCAAGCGCGTGGCCAAAGAGCGCCCTTCATTCTGGCACACCGTGGTCAAGGATTGGAGAGGGGTCAGCGAGGAAACGACCACGGGCGTTCACCGGCTCTATCAGATGAAGCAGGCCAAAAAGCTGTTGGTCCCCGCCATCAACGTCAACGATTCCGTCACCAAATCCAAGTTTGACAATCTTTATGGCTGCCGCGAATCGCTGGCCGACGGCATCAAACGCGCCACCGACGTCATGGTGGCCGGCAAAGTGGCGGTGGTTTGCGGGTATGGCGACGTGGGCAAAGGCTCGTCCCATTCGCTGCGCGGCTTCGGCGCGCGCGTCATTGTGACGGAGATTGACCCGATCAATGCGTTGCAGGCGGCCATGGAAGGTTTCGAGGTCACGACCGTCGAAGACACGCTTGGGGCAGGGGACATCTACGTGACCTGCACGGGCAACTGCGAAGTCATCACCCTTGAGCACATGCAAAAGATGAAGGACCAGGCCATCGTCTGCAACATCGGGCATTTCGACAACGAGATACAAGTGAGCCGGCTGAAAAGCGCGCCCGGTGTCAAGAAGTTGAACATCAAGCCGCAGGTTGACAAGTACATTTTTCCCGGCGGCAACAGCCTCTACCTGCTGGCGGAGGGGCGTTTGGTGAACCTGGGCTGCGCCACGGGGCATCCGAGCTTTGTCATGTCCAACTCATTTTCGAACCAGGTCCTGGCCCAGCTCGATTTGTGGAAGAACAAGGACATCTATCGCCGGGACGTCTATCGCCTGCCCAAGAAACTGGACGAAGAAGTGGCCCGCCTGCACCTCGAAAAGATCGGGGTCAAGCTGACCCGTCTTTCCAAAAAGCAGGCCGAATACCTGGGCATCTCGCCCGACGGCCCCTACAAGCCCGAGCATTATCGCTATTGAAAGGCGGATAAAGCGGCCGCCTATTTTTGGGATGAAAACTATTTTCCTATATATCCGCGTCTAAGTTACTCGACATGATCCGTTTCAAATCACCAATGTTTTCAAAGCTTTTGTGTGTTTTTGATGTCGAAAGCACATGGTACGGATATATAGGACCTGTTAAAGATGTGAATAGTTACGTCATTTTATAGGACGAGAGATGGGCTACTCCAAGTACACAGAGGACATCGAGAAGATTCACTCTATGAACATCTTTGGAACGTTCCTCGACTGGCAACCTACTCCAGTGTTGGCTGTTCAGCGTTGCGATTTCTGTTCATTCGAGACTTATGACCGTGTGCAAAGGGATGCGCACATCCTGACCTGCGCGTTCAATTTTTCGGTGCTTCTCTCGACAAAAGGAACATTGCCATGACGCTCAATCAGCGGCAGCAAGAGGAACTGATCGCTTACCTGTTCTTCCTGCCACACGGAGCCGAGGTCAAGTTGACGACGAGTACAACCGAGAAGCCTGAAGCCGGTAAAATGTCACCGTGAAAGTGAAATGGTCATGAAGGGCCTATAAAAATACTTGACAGCAGCCTATTCCTTGGGCTTGGTGAAATCGGGGTAAAGCTTTTCCATGCAGTCGGGGCAGATGGAATGGGAGAACTCGGCGTTGGAATGTTCGTGGACAAATGTTTCCAACTTCTGCCAGTAGCCCTTGTCGTCCCGGATCTTTTTGCAGTTGGCGCAAATCGGGAGCAACCCGCTCAGGGTCCTGACTTTGGAGAGCGTTTCGTTTAACTGCTCGATCATTTTGGTGCGGTCGGCCTCAATCCTTTTGCGTTCGGTGATGTCGTAGGCGATGGAGGAAGCGCCCATCAACCGGCCATCCGCGCCTTTAATGGGAGACATGGCCAGATAAACATCCACCTCGACGCCATCTTTGCGGACGCGCTTCGTCTCAAAGGGCGGGATCGGTTTGCCGCTGCTGAGTTTCTCAAAGATTTCCACTCTGGTCGAGCGCAAGGACTCGGGGATAATGATGAACACAGATTGTCCGACGGCTTCCGCTTCCGTATATCCGAAAAGTTGCCGGGCACCGGCGTTCCAGGTGGTAATGATTCCATCCATGTTTTGGCTGATAATGGCTTCGCCCGTGGAATCGACGATGGCGGCCAGATAGAACAATTTTTCCAAGTCCGCCGCGCGTTGGGCCCTGCCTTGCGCTTCGCGCAACTCCCGATCAATGGCGGGGGCGAGGCGCGCCAGGTTGTCCTTCACAATAAAATCATGCGCGCCGGCCTTCATCACTTCGACAGCCAGTTTTTCCCCGACGGTGCCGGAGATGACGATGAACGGCAAATCGAGCTTCTTTTTCTTCAGCAGGCCGCTGGCAAGGGCAACACTGAAATTGGGCAGCCTGTAGTCACAGAGGACAAGGTCCCACTGTTCCCGGCCCAGGGCTTCCTCCATTGCGGTGGCGTCGCAAACCCTTTGGTGATGGACGTTGTAACCGCTGGAATCAAGGTGGCTGACCATCAGCTCGGCATCTTTCTCCGAGTCTTCCACGAGCAACACCCGGAGAGGCCGGCCCTCCCGGCCAACTTTTGCCAAAGGCCTTTTAACTTTTGCGGATTTCATATCAGCCACCTAAACCATAAACTTGGCATCCACTGTGCCACTGACTTGACAGTTATTAATCGGAGCATAAAATACTTTACACATAGGCGGAGCTATGATAGCTTTTGGGCATGATACATCAAGATTTTCGGTCGTTGACGCCAGCCGCGCAGGAAACAATCCGTTTCAAGGCCATGGCCGCCCTGCGCGCGGGCCGTTCCAAGAGCGAAGTGGCCCGGATTTTTGGCGTCACCCGCCAAGCCATTCATGGTTGGATAGGCCGAAAGCAAAAGGCCGGAACAGAAGGCTTGCGCGCCCGGCGGCGAGGACGTCCGGTCGGCGGCCGGCTTCACCCCCGGCAAGAGAAGAAGATTTGCCGCCTCATCACCGACCGTTGCCCGGACCAGTTGAAGCTGCCCTTCTACCTTTGGACCCGCGAAGCGGTGGGACATCTCATTGCGCAGCGCTGTGGCGTGCAGCTTTCGGTGTGGACGGCGGGACGGCTGTTGGCGCGTTGGGGCTTTACACCCCAGAAGCCGTCGCGGCGGGCTTTCGAGCAAGATGCCCAAGCGGTCGGCTCCTGGTTGCGAAAAAAGTATCCGGCCATTCGGGCCTTGGCCCGCCGGGAGAAGGCGCTCATTTTCTGGGCGGACGAAATGGGACTGCGCAGCGATCATGCCGCTGGCCGTTCTTTCAGTCCGCAGGGAAAGACGCCGGTGATTTTGGGCACCGGCCAACGCTTTCGCTGCAACCTTGTATCGGCCATCACCAACCGGGGACAAATGCAGTTCATGGTCTTCAAGGAACGCTTCACCACCGCTGTCTTTGTGAAATTTCTGCGCCGGCTGCTGCGCCAGAACCAGCGAAAAATCTTTCTCATCATCGACAGCCATCCCGTGCATGTGGCCGGAAGAACTTGGCGCTGGTTCAAAGGTCACCGCGCTGCTTTGCGTGTTTACTTCCTGCCGGGCTACAGCCCCGAACTCAACCCGGACGAGTATCTCAACCAGGATGTCAAAACCAACGCGGTGGGCCGCACCCGCCCGCTGGATCGAAAGGAAATGATTGGCAACATTCGCGCCTACCTTCGCACCACCCAAAGCAATCGGTCGCTGGTCAAACGTTATTTTCAAGCAGAACATGTTCGTTATGCCTCACTGTAAAGTATTTCACGCTCCAGGTAATAGTTGTTTTGGGTTTCGAAGTCAATGGGCGAACGGTAGCCGAGCGAACTGTGCAGGCGCCGGCGGATTCACATTCCGGGCACGCCACAGGTTTTATGCAGGAATCTGAATTCATTCAATGCCCATTTTGCGGGCAGGAATTTGAAGTCCTCATTGACACCAGCCAGCCCTCGCAACGGTTCACCACGGATTGCGAAATCTGCTGCCGCCCCATGGAGGTGATCGTGGAATGCGAGCCGGGCGAAATTCTGAGCTTGGATGTGCGCCCGAATTGAAGGATGCTTGGCGAATATGGCATTTCATTCATTCGTGATCGATTTTCATTCAGCTGTGATCGTTTTGTGGGTTTATATTGTTCTGCTCCTGGCCGGAGGCTTGATGGGCTTTCTGAAAGCGGGGAGCAAGATCTCATTAATCACCTCGGCCGCTTTCGCGGTGCCGCTGGCTTTGTGTGCCAGGGCGGTGATTCCGCTGTATCCCATCGCGCCAATCCTCCTGGGGCTGCTGGTGCTGGTGTTCTCGGTGCGGTATGCAAAGAGGAGGAAATTCATGCCGACGGGCTTGATGGCAGTGGTGACGACCATCGTCTTGCTAATTGTCTGTTGGATTTATGAGACGGCAGCACCTGCTTTGTCTGCGGTCAGACATTAGAACCACGAACGCCCCCGGTTCATTCGCGTGCAAACCTCTCTCCCGATCTGGCAGGTTCATGCCCAAATTGTTGACGCGCTCCAGACCGATCATCGCCTGGTGCTGATTGCTCCCACGGGTTCCGGGAAAACGACCCAGGTTCCGCAAATGCTTTTGGACGGCGGCGCGTGCCCCGGACGCATTATTGTGTTGCAACCACGCCGCGTGGCCGCCCGCACCGTGGCGGCCCGCGTCGCTTGGGAACGCGGCTGCAAACTCGGCGGCGAAGTCGGATACCAGATTCGTTTTGAAGATCGCACCAGCCTGGGCACGCGAATATGCTTTGTGACCGAGGGGATTCTGCTGCGCTGGCTTCAGGATGATCCGGACTTGCGCGACATCAGCGTCATCCTTTTTGACGAATTCCATGAGCGCAATTTGTTGAGCGACGTGGCCCTGGCCCTGGCCAGGCGACTCCAGGAAACACGGCGGCCCGATCTGAAGATCGGGGTCATGTCCGCCACGCTGGAGGCGGAGCCGGTCGCGAAATACCTGGGCGGGTGTCCGGTGCTGGTCTCCGAAGGAATAGCCTTTCCCGTGGAAATCCGCCATGCCGCCTTGCACGACGAACGCCCGGTTTCCGAGCAGGCCGCGGATTTGGTCGCGCAAATCACCCGTTCCGGCGCGCCGGGTGACATCCTCGTCTTTATGCCCGGAATGGGCGAAATCAATGCGACCATCGGAGCCTGTCGCGCGGCCGAAACGCGCGAACGTCTCGCCCTGATTCCCCTGCACGGGGAGTTGCCGCCCGAGGAACAGGACGCGGCCTTTGCGCCGAATCGTTTGCGTAAGGTTGTGGTGGCCACGAATGTCGCGGAAACTTCGGTGACCATTGACGGCATCGTTTATGTGATTGACAGCGGTTTGGCCCGCGTGGCGCGTTATGAGGCCGAGCGCGGCATCAGCACGTTGTTTATCGAACCCGTCAGCCGCGCCTCCGCCGAACAACGGGCGGGCAGGGCGGGGCGGACCGCGCCGGGCATCTGCCACCGGCTTTGGACGGAGGGCGCGCACCTGAACCGGCCGGAGCGCAACACTCCGGAAATTCAACGAAGCGATTTGGCTGAAGTCGTCCTTCTGCTTCATTCGTTTGGGATCAAAGATGCCGCGCGGTTTGATTGGCTGGACCGGCCTGATCCCCAGGCGGTGGAACGGGCCGAAAAACTGTTGCGCATCCTGGGTGCGCTTCGCTCCGGGCAGGGGGCGGGCGCGCCGGCAGAAAGTTCGGACATGACGCCCGTCGGCTGGCAGATGTTGCGGTTGCCGATGCATCCCCGTTATTCGCGGATGCTGGTGGAAGCGGCCAAATACGGCTGCGTTCCCGCGGCGGCGTTGTGCGCGTCCCTGGTCAGCGGACGCGATTTGCTGATGCGGCTGGGCCGGGACGACAAACATATCGCCGAGGCGCGCGAACTTTTTGAGGCCAGCGCCGACTCGGATTTTTACACGTTGATGCGGGCGTATCAGTTTGCCAGGAACAACAATTTTGGCGTGGAACAGTGCCGGCGCCACGGCGTCCATGCGCAAATTGCGCGGCAGGTGCAACAGGTCTGCGAACAAATTGTGCAGGCGGGCAGGGGAGGGCGCGGCGGGGATCAAGGGTTGAAGGAGGAGGACGCCGGCGAGGGCAGGCCGAAGGGAGAGGAGCCGTTGCTGCGCTGCATCACGGCGGGATTCATTGACCAGCTTTGCAAACGACGGGACCAGGGCACTCTGGAATGCGAGTTGACGGAAGGGCGCTCGGGAACATTGGCGCGCGAGAGCGTTGTCCAGAATTCCCCGCTCTTTGTCGCGTCCAGCATACGCGAGGTCTCCGGCCGGACGGGCAGCCTGACCTTGTTGAGCCTGGCGACCGCGGTCAAACGGGAATGGATCGAGGAAATGTTTCCCGGCCAGATCAGCCGCCGCGTGGAGCATTTGTTTGATCGCACGCACAAGAGAGTCAGCGCGGTGAACTTGGTTCGCTTCCATGATTTGGCCATCCATTTTGAACACCAACGCGAGGTGGATGCCATCGCGTCCGGGCGCTGCCTGGCCGACGCTTATGGAAAGCAATACTTTGAACTGCCCCTTTTCAATCATGAAATCAAACAGATGATGGCGCGGATCAACGTCGTCTGCGCTGTCATGCCCGAACTGGAAGTGCCGCCGGCCGACACGGCTTTTGTTCAGGCTTTCCTGGCGCGCGCCTTTGCCGGATTGACTTTGGTGAAGGAAGCGCAAGCAACGCCGTTGCGCGATCTTTTCCTGGAACAAATTGGCAGGGAAAGATTGGAATGGATCAATGAACTGGCTCCGCAATTGGTCCTCTGGCCCGACGGCAGGAAGCTCAAACTCCTTTATCCGGATCAACCGCGCGATGGAGATGGCGAACCGAACTCCCCGGAATTGCAAGTCAAGCTCCACGAAAGCTTCGCGCTCAAAGTTCATCCGCACATCTGCGAAGGACGATTGCCAGTCAAGATTTGGCTCTGCACACCAGATGGCAAACGAATTGAATCGACGTATGATTGGCCGGCCTTCAAGGCCAACAGCTATCCCAAGCTCAAGAACGCACTTCAGCAGAAATTCCCCGGGTTTGTTTGGGTCTGAGACTCCCTTGGCGCGCCATCCTGTCCGCCAGAGCTTGCAAGATTGATAGATAACTTTAGCCTTCAGCCTTCAGCCTTTAGCCTTTCTCCACCACGTCTGGCAACGCTCGATCATTGTGAGGCCCATCGGGTGGCCGGCCCGTGGAACGTTTAATGATTCAGTCTTGAGTTATTATTGGATACAGATGAGCATTCTGTTCCACGAATTCAAAATTGAGCTTCGCGAAGAGATCTTAAAATCGCTGAACGATGGCCTCCGGCAAGTCGGTCGCCAACTGGAATTTGAGGCACAATTGAAGATTGACGGATTGCCCACACTCAATGACGCTAAGATGGCCCTGCAGAATCTGGAGTCCGGGAACATGCCGTTTACAACGGCTATGGATGTATTTGAACAAAACTCGTGAATCATAAAGGGCGTTATGAGTCATAATCCCGGGGGTGGCTTTCACCGTTGGAGCGTGGAACAGCCTTTTACCCGGTGTGGGAAACGCGAGCAATTGAATCCGTGTTCGAGCCTGTTTTGTCATGCGAATGATGGGCAAACTCTCAAGAAACGCAATGTCAAAGGGCGAATTTGTAATGTGTCCGAATCATTGCTCAAAAGTTCACTCAAAGGGTGAAAGTTTCGGAAGCACGAGTTCCGCCGGCGGGACGCCGACGGATGCGACCGAGACGGTCGCGCTCCCATGAAGGAGCGACGGCGGAAGTCTTTGGCGACGGCGGGCGTCATGTTTTTGTTTCGGCCAGGGCTTCTTCTTCCGCGGCCAGCAGGGAGGCGCGCATGGATGGCGCATCGGGGGACTGCCGGAGTTGGTCGAGGATGGCGGTTTTCCGGGCCATAAGGCAAATTCTGGCCAGGGTGTGCAGATGCAACCGGTCATCCTGGCAACAAACCAGGAAGAACAGGTTCGTCGGCAGGGCGTCGGGCGCGCCAAAATGGATTTCCTGAACGGTGCGACCGAGGACAATGAACGAACTTTCAAACAGATAAGGGTCGGGCACGCGGGGATGGAGCAGGGCAAAGCCGCCGGGCATGCCGGTGGAACATAGGGCTTCGCGGGCTTCCAGACTGGCCAGCAAGTCCTGGGGGTTGTTCAAACGCCCGGTTGTTCCCGCCAACGCCACCAACTCACGCAAGACGGAAGACTTGGTTTTGGCCGGCAGAGCAGGGGCAATGAAGCCGGGTTGGATCATTTCCGGCAGGAGGGTTTGGCGCGGCAGGATTTCCCGGGTGCCATGGGTGGATTTTCGGTGATACTCCGTCAACCGCGGGCCGGGCAGGCGGAGGAGGTGTTGGGAAGCCCAAAGGTCAATTTCGTCCTTGGGAAAAACGATCCTGCGGCCGCGTTTCTCGTGCGGGATCTCGTTGCATTTGACGCGTTGCGCGATGTCGGCCGGGGTCAGATGCAAATACTCCGCGACAGCGTCAAGACTGAGAATTTGATAGGACATATTCAGTTCATTTTCCCGCAGGACATTGCCGCGAGGCGTCGTCCTCCGGGCGGGGCAATATCATCATCCTGGAGCGATTGAAGATCAAGAATACTTGGATATATCCGGATGGAATTGATATTGCAGCCCGGAAGGGGGTTTCATGCCCGGATGTGAACTAAATATAACAGACATTGTGCGAATATCGGTTTGCGACGGAAAAAGCCACCAACCGTCAAACCCCATATATTGTGCGAATAATTAACCATGACCGCAGTATGCAGTAAATCGCAAAAAGGTCAAGCGCAAAACCATCATTCAAATGACGATCATTCAAATGAAGACCATTTGCCATTTGCGGAATGACGATCATTCAAATGACAACCATTTGCCATTTGCGGAATGACGATCATTCAAATGACAACCATTTGCCATTGCTTGAACAGCTAACGGATCGGCTACGTAGAGCGCGTGCTGCTTTACGGCTTGGCTGATACTTGCAGTCTTCCGGTGCATAGCTTCCTCAAGAAAACCACGAGCGACGCAATGCGTGATGAAGGCTGCAATTGCCAACCCGAGGGCACCCAGAAAAACCGCACGCTTATTCATTTGTCCGGCTAAGTGGTCCAACTTTGATTATTCAACGGCAAGTTCGTTTATTGCAACACAAAAATCCAGTCCCCAGCCACCCCGTGCGCATCTCACTTTTTGGACACCTTGCAGCGCCGCCGGAAAGCAAACCTCGATCTGCCGGAGAAAATGTCGAACGACTCATGGACAGGAGCCACAGATTGACACAGATGGGCACAGATAAACTTCAGTTCATGCAGATGGTCTTTCAGTCAATCTGTACCACAATCACGCAAGTCTTTGTTTTCCCGACAAGGAAATGGCCGCAAAAGAACGCAAAGAACACGAAGGCAACCACTTCCATCTTTGTGTTCCCTGCGTTCTCTCGCGGCAATTCCCTGTGGTTGCGACGCAAGCCGCGCTGGGTTCATCTGTGTTCATCTGTGGCTAAACGTCTTCTGAATGCTCAAAAACCGGGATGCGCCCAGCCACCCCCATCTGATCCGTCTGAACTTTGAGACCAGCGCCAACAACCAAAAGACCCGATCCATTGTCAACCGCCAGGATTGCATCCCGTCCTCACCGCCGCCCATTATCCCCTCGTTTTAACGAGGGGATTGGTGGAGCCGGCTGCTTTTCCAACCGTTTTAACGGTTTCCGGCATGGCCGGAGCAAAGCCAAACTGTTAAAACAGTTGAAGGGTCTTTTTGCATCCACTTCCCTTCGTTAAAACGAGGGGTTAATGAAACTGGTTCCACGCCATCCCAAAAACTCAGGTGCGTCCAGCGCTTGTTTATCAAGGCATTCGAGGTTGGCAATATCTTTGGAGGCGTGTTATTGTTCTTCAAAGCAGAAGTTCCCGCAACGAAAGGTGTGTTAAATTATGCAAATCACAAAACAATTGGCCCTCTTTTTGGAAAATCGGCCGGGCACGCTGGCCCGGGTCTGCGACGCGTTGAGCGCCGCGAAAATCAATATTTACGCCATCTCCACCAGCGATACGGTGGATCACAGCGTGGTGCGAATGGTGGTGAGCGATCCGGTCAAGGCGTTGTTTATCTTTGAGGGGCACGGCACGCTGGTGGTGGAAGACGATGTTTTGATGATTACGGGCGATAATAAACCGGGGTCGCTGGCCAGTTTGGCCCATAAGCTGGCCCGGGCCAAAATCAATATTGAATATGCCTATTGCGCCACGCCGCCGGATGCCAAACGGGGCCTGCTCATCCTGCGCGTGTCCGATGCGAAGAAGGCGTTGAAGGTGCTGAATATTTGATGTCCCCTGCCCTGTTTTAATCAAATAAATGTGATCTAACTCCGCAGAAACTCGCCCGCCGCCCAGTCGGCGTAACGCAATCCCTGCCGGGTCAGTTGAAAGCGCTGCCGGTCCAGTTTGCCGTAGCCCAAGTCAAGCATTCGCTTAATCTCGCTCTTCCATTCCCGTTGAAGTTCAAACCCGGTTCGTTCCTGGAACTGGAGCAAAGGCCAGCCCGCCGTCATGCGCAAGCCGAAGGCCGCGATTTCCCCGGCCCGCGCCAGAGGCGCCAATTCTTCGCTCGATTCAATGGCCCGCCGGCCGCGTTCCAGTTGCCCGCAATATAACTTTGTGTTTGACACGTTTTTGGTCCGCACGCCGCGCACGTAACCGGCGGCGCTTGGGCCAAGGCCGTAAAAGGAGCCGCCCCGCCAGCAATTGATGTTATGCCGGCAGGCATGATCAGGCGTTTCCCCCGGAACAGTGGAGAAGTGCCGGGCGAAGTTCGCCACTTCATACTGGTGGAATCCCGCCGCCGCCGCCGCCGAAAGAAGCTCGTCGTACATGGCGCAGGCCAGGGCTTCGTCCGTGGATAGTTTGCCCGCGCGCAACTGTTCGAACAACGGAGTGTCCTCCTCGTAGATGACTTCGTAGCAGGAAAGGTGCTCACTCCCCAGGGCAATGGCTTCGGCCAAAGTTTTGCGCCACATCTCCATCGTTTGGCCGGGGATGGCAAACATCAAATCAATGTTCAGATTATCGAAACCCGCCGCGCGCAGAATATCGAACGATTTAAAAATCATCTCCCGGCTGTGAATGCGTCCGAAGCGCTCCAGCAGCGCCGCGTCAAAAGACTGCGCCCCCATGGAAACGCGGTTGACGCCCCAATCCCGCAGGAGCCTGGCCTTGTCGGCGGACACCGTTGCCGGATTGCATTCCACGGTCCACTCCGCGGCTCCCAGCAAATTGAGGCGTTCCATCGCCTTGAGGATGCGTTTCCACTGTTGCAGGCTCAAAAGCGAAGGCGTTCCGCCGCCAAAGAAAACCGTGCATGGCCGCAAATCTTCCGCGACCAATTCCATCTCGCGAATCAAGGCCGCGACATAGCGGTTGACCGTCGCGCCGCCGCCGGCTTCGGAATAAAACGCGCAGTAAGCGCACTTCTTCGCGCAAAAGGGAACATGCGCGTACAAATGGGCGACAGGAGATTTGTCAAGCATTAATAATTTCTACGGCGTTGCGGCCAGCACACAGCGAAAGCCAATGTAGTTGTATATCTGACCCGGGCTGAAATGATTGCGCCACGACAACAATAACATTCTTGGGACACAGACGCACGATCCGCCCCGCAACACGCGGTCGTGCTGGTTGGCGTCGTACCAATCATCGCACCACTGCCAGACATTGCCGCCCATGTCGAAGAGGCCGTATCGGTTCGGGGCAAACGCTCCCACGGGCGACGTGTCCGCGTAACCGTCGTTGTATCCTTCAATCACGCTATAGGCGTCCTTCTTCTTCGCGCTCAACGTTTCGTCAGCGAAGTTGCCCGAACCTTTTGGCGGCGGCCATCCCCTGCCCCACGGATAGATGCCGCGCACCTTTTGGTTTTTGTCCGCCGGCGTGCCGGCCGGCTCGTTGGTCAGGCCGGCGGCAAGACTCCATTCCGCGTCCGTCGGCAGGCGATAGCGCTGGTTTTCCTTCAACGATCCCTTCTTGTGTTCCTTTTCCGTGAGCCATGCGCAAAAAGCCTGCGCGTCGTCCCAGGAAACGTTCACCGCCGGATGTGTCGGCTCTTGCGCGAAATCCGGCTTGGGCCATTGGCGATGGGTTTTCGACGCGAAGGCCTTGTAGTCCTGCACCCGCGTATCCCAGACACAAAACAGACCGGATGTCCCCGGCACTGGCACAAACACCTGGCCCAAACTGTTTGTGCGGCGGCCATCAACCGCCGCCGCGGACTGCGCGCGGCCCGGTTCACAAATCATTGGCCAGGCGACAGCGGCAATAAGGAATAATGTGCATTTTTTCGTCATGAGGATTTCGTCATTCGTCATTTTCCACGTCCGTCCTGTCTTAAAGAGCATAAGCACTACGGCGACAAAACAAAACGATAAAACCGTTGCGGATCAGTTGGACCGGTGTCCGCTGCCGTCACGACATTTGTGGTCGCTATGATCGAGGCGCCCAAATTGGCCCAGTTGGCTGCGTCCAGATTTGTGGTGAATTGCAATTGATAAGCCAGGCCGGGCAAGGCGTTCCAGGCAAAAGACACGGTGCTGCCGATGAGCGTCACCGTTTGGAAGACAGGTTCTGGAATGGCTTGCAGGGTGATGTCGTCCAGCGCCAGGGCGGCCGGGTCGTCTCGAAAGTCGAATTCGAGAGCCGTTGCGCTGCCTGTCGCCGCAACAATGAACTGCAGGTTCGTCCAAGCAAACGCGCCCATATTGGTCTGATCAAAGAGCGTTGTGCCGTTCCATTTGATCCGAAACTCATTCGGCGTCGTCAAACCGTTGGAGGAAAAGCTGCTCAACCAGCACGAGAGCAAATAGGCCTGCGTTGCATCGGTGGGCAATGTCTGCGAAAGGGATCCGAGCGAACCGTTTTGCCCAAGAAGAGCGCCGTAAAGGCCGGAATGGACAAATGCCGAGAACGGCACCCCAGGGAGCGGATCGCCGCCGGAAAAGCCGCTGTCGTCAATAGCAACCGGATAATTCACATTGGTATCGCCCGAAAAACTCCAATCCGAAAAATCGCCTGTTTCGAAGCCGCCATTGCCCGCCAGCAGGGCAAATGGCCAGCTCTGCACGGCATTGTCCTGCAAATTGGTGAACGAAACGGTCCCGCTGAAACCACCCATCAACAAATTGCTTGCCACGGAATTGAGAGCCACCGTCACGGCGACGCCGGGGCCGCCTGGCGACAGCGTGCCGCCGGCCTGGGATACACTGAGCCACAGCGAAGTGTTGGCGAGAGTCCAGTTCAACGGCGCATTTCCGGCGTTCGTCAGCCAATAGCTCTCCGAAGTCACATCAAACGGGCCGCCGACAGGACCAATCGCCGTAAAGCCCAGTTGCGGAGTGATGACCAAAGCATCCGGGGGCGTGAGCAAGGCGGCAATCAGATTGCTGCCGATGGGGGTTCCCCACCCTGTGCAAAGGTCGTAGCCGGCGACGGCATGGAACTTGGACGGGCTGGAGGCAGTGGTGTTGTTGCCGGTGGTGATGTCGTGAAAGCAGGCGGTGTAATTGGACCTCCGGCCAATTTCGTAAATGGCCGGGTTGACAAAACCCAATGATGGCTGGCCGTTGAGGGCGGCTTGCTGGTTGGCCAAGGCCGTGAAGGCCGCCCAAAGCGGAGTGGCAATGCTGGTGCCTTTGTAAGACCCGCTCTCGCCAGTGACCTGAACCCAAACGCTGTCAGCAACCATGGAGACATCCGGAAGATTGCGCAGGGTCGTCGATCCCTTGTTGGCCGACATGTCAAGACCCTGTTGCCAAAATGGAATTGGAACCACAACGCTAATCCCCCCGCTGCTGCCTCCCCAAGTTGTCTCGGAAACCCAGGAGCCAATCGGACCGCTGTTGGATAAAACTGTCCCGCCGACGACCGTAATGTTCGGGTCGTCCGCCGGCTCCAAGACCGGGCCGGAATATGCGCCGTAGTCGCCGGAGGCCTGGAAAAACGATTGTCCCTGCGCGGCAAATTGCTGGAATATCTGGTCGGTGGACGCGTTAATGTCAAAAAGCCAGGAACAACTCAATTGCCTGGCTTGATTGTCCGTGGCCATGCGGTTTAAGACATCGTTGATGACAGTGTTCACGTTGGGGTTTCCCTCATAGACCAAAACATTCGCCAGGCCCGGCGCCATTGAAACCGCCATTTCGATGTCGAGACATACCTCCACAGTGTTCAAGCCGCCGCTGGGCGCACCTGAGAACCCGTCCACCAATATATTCGCCAACGGCGGAACATTGGTCATGTTAGCCAGAGCCTCGTAGTTTGTAATGTCGCTGACCTTATAGCCGTCCAATTCAAACAACCCGACCGCTTGTCCGGCGCCAGTGAGGGAAACTCCGGACGCGTAGGCCGCCCTGAAATCCTGGCCCAAATAAGCGCCGTTGGTTCCCGATCCTGCCTGCGGTTGGTCCGTCACCGACTGAGCAACGGTTGCGGCACGAATACACGGATGCGGCAGCGTATAATTGTGCAGGCCGCTGACCGCCAGCACGGGCGTTTCCAGATCGAGCGCCGGTTGGGCGTCGGGCGCGTAAAATGCGCGGTTCTCCGTCGGGTGCTGATAAAGGCCGAGATGCACATGCAACGCCCGTTCAATGTCTCCCACGGCGCCGTTCACATCCACAAGGGTGCGATTGGGGTGCGTCCCGGTGACTGTCAAGCCATGCGACTTTGCGAAGTCAATCACCGCCTGGTAGTCGCCCTCAGTCGGGCCGAAGGCCGCCGCAAATTCATTGGGCGTCAGATAATGGCGAAAGGCGGGATTGCCCCGTTGATAAATTTGCCGCAGCAAGTTGGTCAGGCCTTGCGGATTGCGCAATGGAAGGCCAAAGGTGAGATCCAGACGGGTTGATGCGGAAACGCGGCCAATGGGTTGTTGATGGGCAGTGACCGCCGGGAGATGACCCTGGACGAATTGTCGTTCCGCGGCATTGGCCGGGGTCGCCAGGAAAATGAAGACACCGATGCTGATTGCGGCAATTAACCAACGAGGTCGCGGCCAGCCGTCGCCAAAGACAGTTTTTTTATCAAGAGCAATCACGGAAAAATCACAGATTATCAACCATACCCGAAATAAGCGCTTTCGGCAAGGTCGGGAAAGCACCTGCGCCGGAGCAGGTTTGATTGGGGCTGATTTGCCACCATTAGGGCTTACTACCATCTTCCAGCGAATTAGCGCTGACCGCCGAAGCAGTCTTTCTTGCGTTGCGCGGCGGAGTTAATCATCCTGCCCCCACTATGAATGAACAGTTTCGCTCCGAATCCGATTCCATGGGGCCGATGCAGGTGCCCGCCTCCGCTTATTATGGCGCGCAGACGGCACGGGCCATCGAGAACTTTCCCATCAGCAACCTGCGCTTCCCCCGCTCTTTCATCCGCGCGCTGGGCTTGATCAAAAAACACGCCGCCTTGACCAATCAGGAGTTGGGCGGCCTCAAACCCGAGATCGCCGCGGCCATCGTCAAGGCGGCCCAGGAGGTGGCCGACGGAAAATGGGACGGCGAATTTGTCCTGGATATTTTCCAAACCGGCTCCGGCACTTCGACGAATATGAATGCCAACGAGGTCATTGCCAATCGCGCCATTGAAATGCTCGGCGGCAAGCGCGGCGAAAAACTGGTCCATCCCAATGACCACGTCAATCAAGGCCAATCCAGCAACGACGTCATACCCACCGCCATGCACCTGGCCGCGCTCGATGGCATCGAACATTCGCTGGTCCCGACCCTGGTGGAATTGCAGAAGGCTTTGGCCGGCAAGGCGAAGGAGTTTCACGACGTTCTCAAAATCGGCCGGACCCATTTGCAGGACGCGACGCCCATCCGGCTTGGACAGGAATTCGGCGGCTATGCCAGCCAGGTCCAACACGGCATCGCGCGGCTGCGTGCCGCCGAAAAGAATCTGGGCGAACTGGCCTTGGGCGGCACCGCTGTCGGCACCGGCATCAACACCCACCCGGTATTTGCCCGCCGCACCATTGCGCGCCTGGCCGCCGAAACCGGACTATCGCTGTGCGAAGCGCCAAACCATTTCGAAGCGCAAGGCGGCAAGGACGCCGTTGTCGAAACTTCCGGCGTGCTCAAAACAATCGCCGTCAGCCTCATCAAGATAGCCAACGACATTCGTTTGCTCGGTTCCGGTCCCCGCCTGGGTCTGGGAGAACTGCGCCTTCCCGCCACCCAGCCCGGCTCATCGATCATGCCCGGCAAGGTCAACCCCGTGATGTGCGAAATGCTGCTGCAAGTTTGCGCTCAGGTGCTGGGCAACGACACCACCATTACGTTCAGCGGCAGCTTTGGCAATTTCGAGCTCAACGTCATGATGCCGGTCATGACCCACAATCTTCTTGAAGCCATCGAACTGCTGGCCAAAGGCAGCCAGGTCTTTGCCCGGCGGTGCGTCAACGGGTTGGAAGCCGACCGCGAAAAATGCAACGGCAACCTTGAGTTGAGCCTCTCCAACTGCACGATCCTGGCGCCGGTCATCGGCTACGACAAAGCGGCCAAGATAGCGAAGGTGGCCTTTGAAACCAACCGCACCATCCGCCAAGTCGCCACGGAAATCTCCGGCCTCGACAAGGCCAAACTGGACGAGCTGCTGGATCCCGCCAAGCAAACGTAATGGACAACATTAATGGCGCCGAATTCGTGAAAAAGTTCACAAACTTTCTTGCCAGACCTCGTGGAAATCTTTAAACAACTGCGGTGACGAAAAGGAGGTCGTGCCCTTTTCGGCTTGTGGCTGTTCCGCCTTGTCTGACGTTGCGGCAGTGCGGGAAATAATTTGACTAAATTTGCTCCGGCAAGAACATTGCCGGTGTTTTGTTATTATCTTGATGCAGAGAAGAAAACGCTGAGATGTCTGATTTTTTTCCAAAGTGGACCAATAATCTTCCGCGCAATATCATTATTGCCGCCCTTCTGACCGGCACCGCCGTGACCGCCGGTGTCACTTATTATTTCACGCCCAAATATACGCGGGTCGGCTACGAGCCGATTCAGCCGGTGGCCTTTCCCCACAGTGTCCACGCCACTCAACTGGGGATCGATTGCCGTTATTGCCACAATGGCGTTGAAAAATCCTGGTATTCCAACATCCCGGCCACGTCTGTCTGCCTGAATTGCCACAACCAGGCCTTGAAGGACGACGACCGGCTGGCCCTGGTGCGCGAGAGCGCCGCCACGGGCAAACCGATCCCGTGGGTGCAGATTCACAAGCTGCCCGATTACGCTTATTTCAACCATTCCGTGCATGTCAACCGCGGGGTCAGTTGCGTGGAATGCCACGGCCAGATCAATCAGATGGACGAAGTGTACCATGCCAAGCCGTTGAGCATGTCGTTTTGTCTGGACTGCCATCGCGACCCCGCCCGGCATGTCAGGCCGCTGGACAAAATCACCGATCTGGACTGGAAAGCGGCGGATGAAGAGACGCAATTGGCGAACGGGCTCATGCCGGGCGAGGCAAATTTCGTTGCGAGGCCGGAGTGCCGCTTTAACACGCAACGTCCCGCCGGCAGCACTTTCACGTTTGCCATTCAAGGCGATTCGCACCACCGGAACGGCCCCAGATGAGCGACCCGGATTTGTATGCCCGCACCCTGCTCAATGTGGCGGTGGCCAAACCCGATTTCCTCATCTGCATGGGCGACGATTTCAGCGTGGACACACTCCAAACACTCAACGCGGAGACGGTGGCCGAACGCTACACCCTCCAGCGACCATTTCTCGGTCTGGTCGCGCATTCCGCACCGATCTTCCTGGTCAACGGCAATCACGGAGCCAGGTGTCCTGTTCAATTTCAACCAGACCGACATTCGCCATGAAGTCACAGTCTGACCAAAATGCCCGCAACCACTATTCCCTCGCCGGCGCCCGATGGTTTTTATTCCGGCGATACACCGCCACTGGCGCCCATCGGACTGCTAAAGGATGTTATGCTTGGACGTGGGGCGATACGCTCTTCGTGGTGCTGGACAACTACTGGCAGTCCCCCGCGCTCGTGGACAATGGCTTTCACGAGGATAACAAGGGCGGCGGCAATCAAGGCCGAGCCGGAAGCGAGAATCGCGACTGGTGGGGACTCACGCTCGGCGATGCGCGATGCCATTGGTTCAAGCGACGCTCGGACAGAGCAAGGCCAAATATAAATTCGTCTTCGCCCATCACGTGCTCGGCTCGGGCCGGGGCGGCATTGACGAATGCGATCTGTATGAATGGGGCGGT
>CAWFAZ010000002.1:0-13876 GCA_963813995.1 uncultured Verrucomicrobiae bacterium
ATGCCGACCCCCCCCGCCATAGTGCTACAAACGTTGATTATCAATGAGTTAGGGTGCAACAAGGGTGCTACAATTTGGCTTATTTGTAGCACCTGTAGCACCCTGGCATCACACCCATCGCGTCCGCTCATGGCAACGGCGGCGTGGAGGCCAGAATCCAGGCGACACTTGCCGCATTTCTATTCCACCGAAAACAGCGAGGAACCGGTAACACGGTAAAATGTTGATAATCAACGACTTAGCTGGTAACACGATCAACTACAAACCAGTAACATGTTACTGCTTTTGCCTCGATCTGGCTAAATTTGACCATCCGCGTCGGGTTTTGGGTTTGGTTTTTTTGGAAATGGCACGACACAACCCCTCACCGGCCCTTGACAACGCATCCGGCGAGGCATGAGTACATTCTGCCAGAACAGGTGCTGCTGTGAATTAGTTTAAAAAGTGAGAACGGACGCTTGCAAGTGTCATAATTTAACGTACTGCCCTGAGACGGCCCCCATGTTCGATGTATTTGCCGATTTATCTGCCTGCAAATGCGGGCGAACCACGCTCCCTATATTCTTCTCCAACTCTTGCCAGTCCTTCAATTCCTGAGTTAAAGCCTCAGGACTCACGGACGAGGACGTAAGTTCATTATGCGACAGCATTCGTACGATATGTTTGACAAATTCCTTGGCCTTTGCCTCGACCGGCGGAAAGGCCAAATCGGCACGCCATGCCTCACCGGAAACCCCCAACCGCGAATATGTCAAATGGAAGAGTCGCTTGTTAAAGCATTTCTCGACTTCCTTGGCATTATCTTTTCCCCCAAACAGTTCCTCTGGCGTATAAACCGGAAAGCAGAAGTCCTTAGCAAGCACATCATCATTAACTCGATCCTTGTGGGTTCCTCTAACCTCTCTCGTGAAAAACTCGCGTAGAATTCTACAGTGTCCCATGCGTCCGAATGTGATTGACTCCTCAACAACCGGGCCAGAACATTCATCACACAATGCAGGTTTGAGGAAGAACCACGCAATCTCAAACCTAATATGCCGCAAAATCTCAAATTTTTGCTGAAGAGTAACGTCCATAGGCAAGTTATATTACATTATGAAGCCGGACTTTGCAATAATTTTCCGACCGCTTCTATCCGATGCGAGCAATCAATTGTACACTTCCGAGGCGTAATAATAATTTCCCGTTGCACTGCGTAATCCCACGTCACGGATTCCTCCTTCGCGCTCCAGTGTTGGCATCCGGCTTCCTGAAAACATGAAGGCCAACCCGCACCGGCAATTTTCAGTTGCACCTCGAGCGACTTTTTTAACGCTGGGCAACTCAATTCCCAGATAATCGTCCAAGTGTCAGTTCTTTTTCAAACTGGTTGACAGCGGCGGGTTTTCGGGCAAATCAGGGGTTACGCCCGCAACCGTTGCCAGGGCGTGTTTCAAGGCGCGCGCTTCGACTTCTTCCAGAATTCTGTGTTCCAGCGGCTTGACGATATACGCCAATGGCTTATATTCAATGGATGGTTTTTGTTGAGACGCCCATTTTTACGAGGCGAATTGCCGATTATCTGGATGATGACGAATATGTCCGCCTGCAATCATTCCTGGTCCTGCATCCGCACACAGGAAAGATAATTCAAGGATCGGGCGGGATTCGGAAACTGCGATGGGCCGGAAGCGGACGCGGCAAGCGCGGCGGTTTGCGAGTGATTTATTATTGGTGGGTGTCCAAAGACCGGATTTCGATGCTGATGGTCTATGCCAAAAGCGAAAAGGATGACCTGACGGCAGAGCAGCTAAAACAATTGAGAAACCAATTGACGCCATGAAAAAAGAACTGTTTGACGAATTGCTGGAAAGTGTGAAGCAGGCCGCCGCCATTGAGCGCGGCGCAACGAAGCCGTCCCGTGTTTTTGTCGTGAACAAGAAAAACGAAGTGACAAATGTGCGGGCCAAGCTTGGCTTGTCGCAGAACAAATTCGCGGCGTTGCTGGGAATCAGTTCCGCCACGTTGAAGAATTGGGAGCAGGGCCGGCGTCAGCCGAGCGGCGCGGCCAAGGTCTTGCTGAAGATTGCCAAACGGCACCCAAGAATTATATTGAAAGCGGCGGCGTGACCGGCGCGTAAAGATAACATCCGGTTACTCCATAAAACCCAAATAAATGCACTTCAGATATTCGCCTTCCGGGAATGTGGCGGGGTGATCCGCCGGATGCCGGGTGGTCCGCAGTTCGTTGAATTTCCGGCCCGATTTTTGCGCGGAGGCGCGGGCGAGACTGAAGAATTCGTCGGCGGATACGTGCGCCGAACAGGAGGCCGCAACGAGGATGCCGTTTTTGTTCAATCGCGCCAGGCCGGCCTCGATCAGTTTTGCGTAGGCTGCAATCGCGTCATCCTTTTGAGATTCCCGTTTGGCCAGCGACGGCGGGTCAAGCACAATTAAATCGAAGCGCTGTTCCGGGTTCCGCCGCAGCCATAGGAAGGCGTCGGCTTGAAGGGTCTCATGGCGGCATCGCGCCACTGCGGGTTGGTCCTGGTTCAGGGCAAAATTGCGGCGCGCCGCCGCCAGGGCGTGTTCGCTGATGTCCAGGCTGCAAACACCGGCCGCGCCGCCGCGGGCGGCGTAGAGGGAAAATCCGCCGGAATAGCTGAACAAATTCAAAACGGAGCGCCCCCGGGCCAGCGCCTCGACGTTGCGCCGGTTTTCCCGTTGGTCGAGAAAGAAGCCGGTTTTTTGTCCGCGCAGGACATCGGCTTCGAAGCGCAGTCCATTTTCCAAAAAGATGACCGGCCCGTCGAGCGGGGCGCATCTGGATACTGCCACACTTGGATTGGACAAACCCCTCTCCCTAACCCTCTCCCCACTGCGCGGGGAGAGGGAATTAACAAAACCCGATGTGGCAGTGTCGAGATGGGGGCCATTGAGCGCCGCGCCGTGGAGGATTCGGCCGTCTTTGAGGCCAAAATCGTCGAGGGCTTGTTTTTGGATATTGCGGCTGAGCCGCAACACCAGGCGGCCTTCGCCTTTGAGCAAAGCGGCCGTTTCATCGAGGCGCGGCAGCCATGCCGCCGTGTAAAGCTTGAGGACGCGCGTGGTGTCATATTGGTCCAAAACCAGCCCCGGCCAGCCGTCGTTCTCGCCGTTGATGCAGCGAAAGCCGGTCGTTTGCGGATCGAACAGGCCCCGGCGAAGGGCGAAAGCGCTGGCAGCGCGTTGTCGCCACCATGGGGTATCGATCTTTTGCGGCTTGCCCGCGTGCAAAACACGGACGCGAATGGGGGATTGCGCATCAAACAATCCAACGGCGAGGAAGCGGTCGGCGCGATCGAAGATGACCGCCAGCTCGCCGGTTGCGCCCGGGCGATTCTGCCCGCGCACACTTTGCGCGAAGACCCACGGATGCCCCCCGCGCACAATGCTTTCCGCCGCCGCCGTGATGCGGAGGCGAAGACTCGCACGACCTGAGATGCCGGGTTTTTTAGCTGTTTTCACTGGAACGGCGATTAGAGCGTTTTAAATAAAGATGCAGCCGTAGAATGTCTCGTCGGCGAGACGCCGACGAGTGCGACCGGGACGGTCGCTCCCCGAGACCGGACAGCATACGGCTACATTTACATTTAAAATGCTCTAAAAGAATGACGAATGATCGCGCTGAAGATGACCAATGATCAAAGCTAAAATGACGGATTGGCCACGGTCGGCATTATTTCTGCTTTGATCCAAGAATCGTATGATACCATTTAAGCGTCAGCAAAACGGCCGGCTCATTGACATCGTCCAATGGGTGGGGTTGATCTTTTTAATCAGCTTTATCTACCGGCATTTTGGGCCGGAGGCCCGCACGCCGATCACTCCTTCGGTAATTGGCATTTTTGGCGCGGCGGTTTTCCTGTTGCTCGGCCCTATTCCATTGAAGTTCAAGGAGTAAGACGCGTCCGCGCGCGCCATCCACTCTTGATCGTCCCAGGCCGTTCATAGACAGCTTTTCATGCCCCATTATGGGACAGTGATGCCTTTAAATGGCGCATGGCCTGCCGCCGCCTTGCCCATCCCTTTCATAACTTTGGCCTTCTTCTGCAGACAGACCTTGCGCAATCGCTAATCACTTTGACGTTTGAACTGGCGTGGAGAAAAAGGTAGCATCATGGTCACATGAATTGGCCGAAAAAGCGCCCAGCCAACGAAGAGGCCGAACCGCCTGCCTTGTCTGCCGGGAACACAGGCCTGAGTGGCAGTGAGAAGGCAATGGAGGGCCATGGTATTGCGCGATTTCTGCCGTCCTCATGGCGTCGTGATTGGCTGTTTGGATTGTTGCTGGTGGCCATCACCCTGATTGCCTATGGGCCGGCATTGCACGCCGGATTCACCTGGGACGACGATGAATATCTAACGGACAATCCCACCTTCAAAAACTTGGATTTCAAAAGCGCGGATTGCCTGCACCAAGTGTGGTTCACCGCTTCCGCGCTGGATTACTACCCGATGACTTACACCATGTGGTGGTTGGAAATGCGAATCTGGGCCAACAACCCGGCGGGCTACCACTTGGTCAATGTCTTTCTGCATGCCCTCAGCGCCGTGCTGCTCTGGCGCGTGCTCCAACGCCTGAACATTCCGGGAGCGCTGCTGGCCGCCGCCATCTTCGCTTTGCATCCGGTCAATGTCGAGTCGGTGGCTTGGATTTCGGAGGGCAAAAATGCGCTTTGCATGTTTTTTTATGCCGGCACGCTTTTATGCTGGTTGAAATTCGAGGACAGCGGCAGGGGCCGATGGTATGGGCTGGCTTTGGCCGGCTTTGCGCTGGCGCTGTTCAGCAAAACGGCCGTGGCACCGTTGCCGGTTGTTTTGTTGGGCATGGCTTGGTGGCGGCACGGGCGGGTGGGATGGACGGACGTCCGGCAGGTTGTTCCTTTTTTTGTGATGGCGGCAGCTTTGGGTCTGGTGACGGTATGGTTCCATTATCATCGGGCGATTGGCCACGAAGTTGTCCGGACGGATGGATTCTGGTCGCGTTTGGCCGGAGCGGGTTGGGCCGTTTGGTTTTATCTTTACAAAGCGGTGCTGCCGCTGAACCTGGCTTTTGTCTATCCGCGCTGGCAGATCGACGCCCGGAAGGTGTTGTCTTACATCCCGCTGGTCTTGTTGGCGGCGGCGTTTGTCTTGTGCTGGTGCGGTCGGCGGGGTTGGGGAAAGGCATTGCTCTTCGGGCTGGCCTATTTTGTCGTGATGCTCCTGCCCGTTCTCGGATTTCTCAACATCTATTTCATGCGCTACTCCCTGGTGGCCGATCACTGGGAGTATTTTGCCATCATCGGCCCGATCGCGCTGGCGGCGGCCCTCATCAGGAAACCGGTTGTGGCCACGGCGCTTCTGCTGGTGCTGGGCGCGTTGACGTGGAAGCAATGCGGGATATATGCTGACGTCGAAACGCTCTGGCAAACAACCCTTCGCCTGAATCCAGATTGCTGCATGGCCCACTACAACCTCGGCAACGTCTTTGCCCAACAGGGACTGGTGGACGGAGCGATCAGGCAATACCAGGAGGCGCTGCAAATCAATCCCGACAGCGTGGATGCCCACAACAACCTCGGCATCGTTCTTCGGCAAGAAGGCAGGGTGGACGAAGCGATCACTCAATTCCAACAGGCGCTACAAATCAAGCCCGACCATGCGGAAGCGCACTACAACCTCGGCAACGCTTTTTTGCAAAAGGGAAACGTGACCGAAGCGATCACCCATTTCCAACAGGCGGCGCAGATCCAGCCCGACTTCGCGGAAGCCCACAACAATCTTGCCGTGGCTCTTCGGCGAAAAGGGAGGGTGGCCGAAGCGATCGCCCAGTACCAAAACGTGTTGCAAATCAATCCCGACAATGCGGATGCCCACTACAACCTTGCCACCGCTCTTCGGCAACAAGGAAGAGAGGACGAAGCGATGGTTCATTACCAGAAGGCGCTGCAAATCGAACCAGCCGATCCAGAGGTCCATAATGATCTGGCATGGCTCCTGGCCACCTGTTCAGAAGCGTCGCTGCGCAATGGCAACAAGGCGGTGGAATTGGCCCAACAGGCCAACGATCTGGCTGGCGGAAAGAACCCGATCATTCTCCACACCCTTGCCGCGGCCTACGCGGAGGCCGGGCGGTTTTCCGAAGCGGTGGAAACCGCGCAGCGCGCCTTGCACCTGGCCGAAGCGCAATCCAACGCCAGTCTGGCCGGGGCGCTTCAAGTTGAGATGAAACTTTACCAGGCAGGCAAACCATTCCATAGCCCTGCACAAACACATTAAGGCATTACGCAAAATATGATCGGCCAACAATCTTCGCTAAAGGTCCCCGTTGGCGCGGGCTGGTGGAGGCAACACTGGCGCGTGCCGGCGGTTTGCCTTGTGCTGGCCGCGATCACCTTTGCCGTTTTCGGGCGGACAGCGGGTTTCGAGTTCCTCAATTACGATGACGACAGGTATGTGTATGAGAACCCGGTGGTGGCAAAGGGTTTGACCCTGAAGGGAGCCGTCTGGGCGTTGACCTACGGAGAAATCGGCCACTGGCATCCGCTGACGTGGCTGACGCACATGGCGGACTGCCAGGTCTATGGCCTGTGGGCTGGAGGCCATCATTTGACCAACGTGGCGCTGCACGCGGTGGCGGCGGTGCTTTTGTTTCTGGCCTTGAGAGAGATGACGGGGAGCTTGTGGCGCAGCGCATTCGTGGCGGCGGTCTTTGCGATTCATCCGCTGCGTGTGGAGTCAGTGGCCTGGATTGCGGAACGCAAGGATGTGCTGAGCGGGGTGTTCTTCATGCTGACGCTGTGGGCTTATGGGCGTTATGCGCGCCAGCCCTCGCGCTGGCGCTACGCGGCGGTGGCGCTGGCGTATGCCTTGGGACTTTTATGCAAGAACACGCTGGTGACTCTGCCGTTTGTGTTGCTGTTGCTGGACTGGTGGCCGCTCCATCGGGTGACGCTGGACGGGGCAGGCGGCGGGAAGGTGGGCGCCGCGAGGCTTGTTGGGCTTTTTGGAGGATTGGCCAAGGAGAAGATTCCGTTGTTCCTTCTTTCGGCCGGGTCATGTGTGGCGACTTTTCTTGTGCCGGAACAAGTGCTTGACTCCAACCGGGTCCCGTTCCTTGAACGCGTCGGGAATGCCGTGGTTTCTTATGGCGTTTACCTGCGGCAAATGGTTTTTCCGGCGGGATTGGCCGTCCCTTATCCCAATCCGCCAAACGGTCAGCCGTTCTGGAAGGTTGGCCTGGCCTTTGTCCTGCTGGCGGCAATTTCCATGCTTGTGTTGGCTTGTTGGAAAAAGCGCCCGTACCTGCTGGTGGGCTGGCTCTGGTATCTGGGAATGCTGGTTCCGATGATTGGGTTTGTGCAAATATCGTACTATGCCCATGCGGATCGCTACACCTATTTGCCTGGAATCGGGCTGGTTCTGGCGGGGACATGGGCGGTGGGGGATTGGAGCTTGGGGTGGAAACATCGGCGGGCGGTGCCGGGCGGTTTGATGGCCGCGGTGATGGGAGCGTTGATGGTCTGCGCCTGGATACAGACCGCGTATTGGAAAAACAGCGAAACCTTGTGGAACCATACTCTCGACTGCACCACAGGCAACTACATTGCCCACTACAGTTTCGGCGTCCTTCTTGACCAAGAAGGAAGAGTGGATGAGGCGATCACCCATTTTCAAAACGCGCTGCAAATCCTGCCCGCCTACGGGGCGGCCCACAACAACCTTGGCCTGGCTCTCCTGCAACGCGAAAGAGTGGACGAAGCAATCACGCATTTCCAACGGGCGATGCAACTCGGGCCCAACTACATGGAACCTTGCGTCAATCTTGGCATCGCCCTGGCCCAAAAGGGCAGAGTGGACGAAGCGATCGCGCAGTTTCAAAAGGCGCTGGAAATCAAGCCGAACTACGCAGAAGCCCACTGCAATCTCGGCAACATTCTTCTGCAAAAGAGCAGAGCGGACGAGGCGATCACCCATTTCGAAAAGGCGCTGCAAATCAGGCCCGGCTACGCGAAAGCACACAGCAACCTCGGCAACGCCCTTCTGCAAAAGGGAAACGTGACCGAAGCGATCTCCCACTTTCAGCAGGCGCTGCAACTCGAACCAGCCGATCCATGGGTCAAGAATAATCTGGCGGAGATCCTGGCCACTTGTCCAGAGGCGTCGCTGCGCAACGGTCACAAGGCGGTCGAACTGGCAGAACAGGCCAATGAACTGGCCGGCGGAGAGAATCCGATCATTCTCCACACCCTTGCCGCGGCCTACGCGGAGGCCGGGCGGTTTTCCGAAGCGGTGGAAACGGCGCAACGCGCCTTGCATCTGGCCGGGGAGCAATCCAACACCAGGCTGGCTGGGCAACTTCAATCTGAGATGAAACTCTTTCAAGCAGGCAGCCCATTCCATAGCCCTGCACAAACACATTAAGGCATTGCGCAAAATATGACCGGCCAACAATCTTCGCTAAAGGTTCCCATCGGCGCGGGCTGGTGGAGGCAACACTGGCGCGTGCCGGCGGTTTGCCTGGTGCTGGCCGCGATTACCTTTGCCGTTTTCGGGCAGACGCTGAATCACGAGTTCGTTAACTTCGATGACAACGATTATGTGTATGAAAACCCTGTCGTCGCCCAAGGTCTGACGTTCAGGGGCATCGTGTGGGCGTTCACCCATGTTCATTCCGCAAACTGGCACCCGCTGACCTGGCTTTCCCACATGCTGGACTGCCAGTTATATGGATTGCATCCCGGCGGCCATCATCTGACCAATGTCCTCCTTCACATCGCGACGGTCATCGTGCTTTTCCTGGTTCTGCGGCAGATGACCGGCGCCCTGTGGCGCAGCGCGTTTGTGGCGGCTTTGTTTGCCATCCATCCGTTGCGGGTGGAATCGGTGGCGTGGGTGGCCGAGCGAAAGGACGTTCTCAGCGGGCTGTTCTTTATGCTGACCATTGGGGCTTACGTGCGCTATGCGCGCCGTCCGTGGTCGCTGGCTCGCCATGGGTTGGTGGCGCTTCTGTTTGCCATGGGCCTGATGAGCAAGCCGATGCTGGTGACGCTGCCCGTGGTGCTGCTGTTGTTGGACTATTGGCCGTTGCAGCGGGTGGAACCCGGAAAGCTTTCGGGGTTGGTGCTGGAAAAACTGCCCTTGTTCGCGCTCTCCGCCGCCTCGTGCGCCGTGACGTTTTTGGCGCAAAGCCAAGCCATTCAATCAATCGGGTCATTTTCGCTGCCGCTGCGCCTTGGCAATGCGTTGGCGGCGTCCATGATTTATCTTGGCCAGATTGTGTATCCGGCGGGACTGGCGGCGTTTTATCCCTATCCGCTCAACGGCCTGCCGGCATGGGAAGTGGCGCTGGCCGGGTTGCTGCTGGTTGGCTTTTCAATCGTCGCATGGAGAGAGCGGCGGAAGCAGCCGTGGCTGCTGATGGGATGGCTCTGGTATTTGGTGATGCTGCTGCCGGTGGCAGGAATCATCCAGGTCGGCGTGCAGGCCCATGCCGATCGCTACACTTACCTGCCACAGATCGGGGTTTATATGGCGGTGACATGGCTGGCGGCGGAGTGGGGCGCGAAGTGGCGGATGGGCCGGGCGGCCCTTGGTGGTCTGATGAGCGCCATGCTCGCCGTGTTGATGGTCTGCGCCTGGAAACAGAACCGCGTATTGGCAAGACAGCGAAACCCTGTGGCTCCATGCTCTCGGCTGCACCACAGGCAACGGCGTCGCCCACAACAATCTCGGCACCACCCTTGACCAAAAGGGCGAAAGGGACGAAGCGATCGACCAATTCCAAATCGCCCTGCAAATCAACCCCGACTACGCGGAATTCCACAACAACTTCGGCCACGCTCTTCGCGAGAAGGGAAGAGTGGATGAAGCAATCACCCAGTACCAAGAGGCCCTGCAACTCTACCCCGGCTACGCGGAAGCGCAGTTCAACCTCGGCAACGCTCTTGGCCAAAATGGAAGATTGGACGACGCGATCACCCATTACGAGGAGGCATTGCAAATCAAGCCCGACTACGCGGACGCGCAGTTCAACCTCGGCAACGCTCTTCTGCAAAAGGGCCGGGCGGATGAAGCGGTTGCGCATTTTCAAAGGGCGCTGGAAATCAACCCAAACCAAGCAGGAATCCACCTCAATCTTGGCCTCTGTTTTTACCGGCTGGGACGAATGGACGAAGCGATTTCGCAATACGAAAAGGCGCTGCAACTCGAACCAGATAATCCAAGTGTCCAAAATAATCTGGCGTGGATTCTGGCCACTTCTTCGGAGGCGTCGCTGCGCAACGGCGCCAAGGCGGTGGAATTGGCCCAACAGGCCAACAATCTGGCTGGCGGAAAGAACCCGATCATTCTCCACACCCTTGCAGCCGCCTACGCGGAGGCCGGCCGGTTTTCCGAAGCGGTGGAAACGGCGCAACGCGCTTTGCATCTGGCCGCCGCGCAATCCAACACCGTGCTGGCCGGGCAACTTCAATCGGAGATGAAACTTTATCAAGCAGGCAGCCCATTCCATAGCCCTGCACAAACACATTAAGGCATCGCGCAACCACACAACACGATTTGGCGTTTGAAGTGGCTTGGAGAAGAAAGTAGCATCGGAGCGGCATGGAGTGGCAGAAATCATGGCGTAACGATTGGTTGCTTGGGTTCTTGCTGGTGGCCGTCACCATCATTGCCTATCAGCCAGCGTGGCACGCCGGATTCATCTGGGACGACGATCGGTATGTGACAGAGAACTCATTGCTGACCGCGCCGGACGGGCTGCGGCGGATCTGGTTTTCGCTCGATTCACTGTCGCAGTATTTTCCGCTGACTTATACCACGTTTTACATGGAGCGCGGCCTCTGGGGGCTGAATCCGGCGGGCTACCACTTGGTCAATCTGCTTCTCCACGCCGCCAATGCGCTGCTGGTGTGGCGGGTGCTGGCGCGGCTGCGCGTGCCGGGCGCATGGCTGGCGGCGGCGATCTTCGCGCTGCATCCGGTGCAGGTGGAATCGGTTGCATGGATCACCGAGCGCAAGAACGTGCTGATGGGCTTGTTTTTTCTGCTCACGCTTTTGGCGTGGATCAAGTTCATTGATGACCAAAGCAAGCGCCCGTGGCGCTTTTACGTGGCGGCGCTGGTTTTTTACGCACTGGCGCTATTGGCCAAGACGACGGCCTGCACGCTGCCGGCGGCGCTGCTTTTGATTTTGTGGCTGGAAAAAATGCCAGTCAACTGGCGGCGGCTTGGGCAGGTGGCGCCGTTTGTGGCAATGGGAATCGGCATGGGTCTGGTGACGGTGTGGTGGGAGCGCCATCATCAAGGCACACAGGGCAAATTGTTCGAGATCGGGCTGGTGGAGCGCGCGCTGATTGCGAGCCGGGCGGTGTGGTTTTATGCCGGCAAGCTGCTCTGGCCGGCGAATCTGACATTCAGTTATCCGCGCTGGACGATTTCGGCCTCTGATCCGCGCGCGTACGGATGGGTGCTGGCGACGGCGGCGCTGGGCGTGGTGATTTGGCGGGCGCGGCGCCGGGCGGGGCGGAGCGTGGAGGTGGCGGCGGCGTTTTTTGTGGCGACGTTAAGCCCGGTGCTGGGATTCATCATGCTTTACACATTTCTGTTTTCGTTCGTGGCGGATCATTACCAGTATCTGGCCTGCATTGGCCCGATGGCGCTGGCAGCGGCGGGAATGGAGATGGGACTGGGCCGCGTGGCGTGGGGGAAACCATTTCTTCAGCCGGTGTTGTGCGCGGCGTTGCTGATGGCGCTGGGCGCGTTGACGTGGAAGCAATGCGGTATCTACGCCGACGCCGAAACGCTCTGGCAGGCAACCCTTCGACTCAATCCTGCCTCCTGGATGGCCCAGTGCAATCTTGGCAACGCCTTCCTGGAAAAGGGACAAGTGAATGAGGCGATTGGTCATTTTCAAAAGGCGCTGGGGATCAATCCGAACTTCGCACCAACCCACTTCAACCTCGGCGTCAGCTTTTTCCAACAGGGACGGACGGATGACGCGATTTCCCAATACGAAAAGGCATTGGAAATCAAGCCGGACTACGCGGAAGCGCACAACGACCTTGGCCTCGCCTTTTTCCAACAGGGACGGCTGGATGAAGCGATCCCGCAGTATCAAAAGGCGCTGGAAATCAAGCCGGACATGGCAGAAGCCCACTTCAACCTCGGCGTCAGTTTTTTCCAACAGGGACGGCTGGATGAAGCAATTCCGCATTACCAGGAGGTGCTGAAAATCAAGCCGGACTACCCGGAAGCGCACAACAATCTTGGCGTCTGCCTTTCCCAACAGGGACGGCTGGATGAAGCGATCCCGCAGTATCAAAAGGCGCTGGAAATCCAGCCGGGCAACGCCTCCGCCCAGTACAACCTTGGCAGCGGCTATTTCCTGCTGGGACGGCTGGATGAAGCGATTTTACATTACCAAAAGGCGCTGGAAATCCAGCCGGACTACATGGCAGCCCAGAATCAACTGGCGTGGCTTCTGGCCACTTGTCCGAAGGCGTCGCTGCGCAACGGCAACAAGGCGGTCGAACTGGCAGAACGAGCCAATCAGCTTGCCGGCGGAGGCGATCCGCTCATTCTCTGCACATTGGCGGCGGCCTGCGCCGAGGCCGGGCGGTTTCCTGAAGCGGTGGAAACAGCGCAGCGCGCCTTGCACCTGGCCGACGCGCAATCCAACACCGTGCTGGCCGGGCAACTTCAATCGGAGATGAAACTTTATCAAGCAGGCAGCCCATTCCATAGCCCTGAACAAACACATTAGCTACGAAGCCCGCAAAATATGATCGGCCAACAATCTCCGCTAAAAGTCCCCGTCGGCGCGGGCCGGTGGGAGCAACGCTGGCGGGTGCCTGTGGTTTGCCTTGTGCTGGCCGCGATCACCTTTGCCGTTTTCGGGCAGACGGCGGGTTTCGAGTTCGTTAATTACGATGATGGTTTTTATGTCTATCATAACGCGAAGGTTGCAGGCGGTCTGAGCCTGAAGGGCCTCGCCTGGGTCTTTACCCATGCGGACTGCAATTTATACCACCCGCTGACGATGCTTTCACTGATGGGGGATTATCAACTCCACGGATTCCGCGCCGGCGGGTATCATTTCACCAATGTCCTGTTGCATACCGCATCGGTCATCCTGCTGTTCCTCATTCTGCGGCAGATGACCGGCGCTTTTTGGCGCAGCGCGTTCGTGGCGGCGGTGTTTGCCATACATCCGTTGCGGGCGGAATCGGTGGCCTGGGTGTCGGAGCGCAAGGATGTCCTCGGCGCCTTTTTCTTCATGCTCACGCTCGGTGCGTATGCCCGCTATGTCCGCAAGCCAGACTCACTGGCCCGTTACCTGATGGTTGCCGCCGCGTTCGTGCTGGCGTTGCTGTCCAAGCCGACGGTGGTGACGCTGCCGTTTGTGCTGTTGCTCCTGGACTACTGGCCTTTGCACCGATTCGAACAGCCCCGAAAGCTTTCGGGGTTGATCCTGGAAAAGATTCCCCTGCTGGCGCTGGCCGCCGGGGCGTGCGCAATGACTGTTCTGGGGGCGGGGAAAGAGGTCGCCGCCTACGCCAATGTTTCCCTGCCGTCGCGCATTGGCAATGCCTTGGTTGCCTATGCCGTCTATCTGCGCCAGATGGTTTGGCCGGGAGGATTGGCGGTTTTTTATCCACGTCCAGAGAAGGGGTATCCGGTTTGGACCATGGCGCTTTCATTCCTCTTGCTGGCGTTGATGACTGGAGGAGTTCTGGCTTTTGGGCGAAAGCGCGGCTGGCTTTTGACCGGCTGGCTTTGGTATTTGGGAATGTTGACGCCGATGATCGGCGTTGTGCAAGCGGGCGCGTTCGCACACGCGGATCGCATGACCTATTTGCCGCAGATCGGGA
>CAWFAZ010000003.1:0-83773 GCA_963813995.1 uncultured Verrucomicrobiae bacterium
CCAATTCCCTGGCCCGCAAGGCGGTTTGTTCCAAAGACAGTCCGCCGGCCACATGCATGAGGATTAACCGCAACCACCGCTCACCGTCGGTCAAGCCCCGCGTCCGCTGGAAAAAGTCAAATCGTTTGGCCCGGGCATTGAGATCTTCGGGGAGCCACCGGCGCAGAATCTCCCAATCTTCTGGAAGGCAATCATCATTGTTCATGGCTCCCCAGCATAGCCCGTCCAAACCATTTGGCAAGCCTTTAGGTTAATGCTTATGGGTTTTTTGGACCTATCACCCGTATAGCTCAAGTCGTCGGCAGGACAATGGCAAACTCCGAACCTTCGCCCGGCTTGCTCGTGACGGTGACCGTGCCCTGGTGCGCCTGAACCACCGCCCGCACCACGCTCAATCCAAGGCCCAAACCCCGCTGCGAACGGCTTTTGTCGCCACGATAGAGCCGGTCCCAGATTTTGCCCTGCTCGGCCTCTGGAATCCCCATGCCCGTGTCCCGGAACCGCACGGTGGCCTGGCCGTCCGTTCGGCTGGCCGAAATGGTGACCGTTCCGCCCTCGTCCGTGTATTTCAGGGCGTTGTCGAGCAGATTGCCAAACGCCTGGCGCATCCGGTCCGGGTCAACAGAGGCTTCGCAACTCTCCGGCAAATCCATGCCGACCCGTATCTTTTTCTCCTCCGCAACATATTGGTACATGTCCGCCACCTCGCGGATGAGCCGGCAAAGGTCAAACGGCCGCCGCTCCAGGCGCATCGTCCCGGCCTCGGCCTCCGCGATATCCATCAGCGTTTCGAGCATGCTCAAAACGCGTTCGGACTCCTCCACGCAATCCGCCAGCGCCTCGCGCGAGGCGGCGGGATCGGTGTTTTGGCGCAAGGCCAGTTCGGCGGAAGCGCGCAGGCGCGTCAGCGGGGTGCGCAAATCGTGGGCCACGTTGTCCATGGACTCGCGCATGGCCCGGATGAGCGCCTGGTTTTTATCGAGCAAGGCGTTGAGCAGCCGCACCATTTCGTCCAACTCGTCGCGCGAGGGGCGCGTCGGAACGCGCGCGTCCAGGTTGCCCGTGCGCAGAATGTCCTGGGCGGTCGCCACCATTTGACGCACCGGCAGGAGCGCGCGGTGGGCAAACAGAACGCCAAAAACCAGGCCGAGCCAGGCCACGGCGACCATAATGGGGAGGACCGTTCTGCGCACCGGTTCCCACAGCAAGTCGCGATTGTTGGTGCTCCGGCCCACCACCAGGACGGCGCCCCCGGGCATTTGCGCCTTGGCAAAGGCAAAATCCTTTTCCGCGTTTTTGGGCACGCGGTTGATTTCAAACTGGCGCAATTCCAGGCCGCCCGGCTTGAACCTGAATCCGAGCCATTCATCCGGCACGATGATGGGCCGGGAAAAGTGCGGGCTGACCAGGTTGACGTAAAAGGATTTCTCGTCCGCCGGATTATTCTCCTGCGACGCGGTGGCGGTCAGCGCGTCGGCCCCGCCGGCCTGATAGACGGCGGCGTATTCCTTCAATTTGGCCAGGATGATTTCCTGGTCCTTGCCTTGAAACTCGTGCGCCACCAGATAATAGACCAGCACGAGCAGCGCCGCGGTGCTGATGGCGAAAATCAGCGCGTACCACAGGCTGAGCCGGACGGCGAAGCTGCGCAGGAGGTCAGGCGGATTTGAGAACATAGCCAACCCCGCGAATGGTTTGCAGGCGTGTTTTTTCCGGGTCTATCTTGGCCCGCAGCCGGTGGACCAGCACATCGACCACGTTGGTTTGCGGATCAAAGCTGTAATCAAAAATATGTTCGAGAATCATCGTCTTGGTCACCGTCCGGCCCGCGTTGCGCATGAGATATTCCAGGAGGGCGAATTCGCGGGCCTGCAGTTCGATCTTTTCCGCGCCGCGCGCCGCTTCGCGGGTCAGCAAATCCAAGGAAAGGCCGCCCACGCTCAACCGGCTGGGTTCGACCGTTTGCGTCGCCCGGCGAATCAACGCCTGCAAACGGGCGGTCAGTTCGGAAAAGGCAAACGGCTTGGTCAGATAATCGTCCCCGCCGGCTTGCAAGCCCCTGACCCGGTCGTCCACCGACGCCTTGGCGCTGAGAAAAATCACCGGCGTGCGAATCTTCCGGCTGCGCAAACGCTGCACCAGGCTCAGGCCATCGAGCTTCGGGAGCATGATATCGACTATCGCGGCGTCGTAGGCGGTGGTTTCGGCGAAGACCAGGGCCTCCTCGCCATCGGCGCAACGATCCACCGCGAAACCGGCTTGCTTAAGCCCCTTCACGACAAAGGAAGCAATCTTGTTGTCATCCTCAACCACCAGAATGCGCATCTCGGTGTTCATTCTAACTCAGCGGCGCCGGCAAGTCATTTTAAAAAAGATTCTCCCGCATCCGATGGCGCGGACGCGGGAGAATTCGAGCAGTTTGGCAGGGCCTCAACCTGCTTTGCTCTCATCGACCACCATGAAGTGACTGCCGTTACTGGTCCAAACGTGCAGCAAAGTGGTTCTTTCCCTGGCGTGTTCGGTAAGTTTGACCGCGTCATCGGCGCCCGCCACCGGATGACGGTTGATTTCCATGATGACATCGCCCGGCTTGAGTCCCGCTTCAGCCGCGGCTGATTCCGGCTCAACCTGCGTCACCACCGCGCCTTTGACTTGCTCGGGGATGTGGAATTGCTGGCGGGTCTGTGAATCCAGGTCTGCCACCGCCACGCCTTGCAGCGTGTCGGATTTGTCGGAATCGCCCCCGCCATTTTCGGCCAGCTTGTCCGAGCCGGGCAATTCCTTGACGCGCACGTCGAACGTTTTGGCCGAACCATCGCGCAGAACTTCCACCGCCACTGTTTGCCCGGGAGCCACGCGGGCCACCTCGATCTTGAGATGCCGGCTGTCCGTGACTGGTTTGCCGTCGAACTTCTCGATAACGTCGCCGCTCTTCAAACCGGCCTTTTCGGCGGGGCCGCCGGGCACCACGTCACCCACCAGTGCGCCGTTGTCGCTCTTGAGTTTGAACTCTTTGGCCAGCGAGGGATTGATATCCTGGATGATCACGCCCAGGTAGCCGCGGGTGACTTTGCCATATTTAATCAGGCTTTCCATCACGCCCCTGGCCAGGCTCGTCGGTATGGCAAAGCCAACCCCCTGATTGCCGCCACTGCGGCTGTAAATGGCCGTGTTGATTCCGATCAAACGGCCATCCGCATCCACCAGCGCGCCGCCCGAATTGCCCGGATTGATCGCCGCATCCGTCTGGATGAAGTCCTGGTAATCCAGGTCCATCGCCGACCGGTCCTTGGCGCTGACAATGCCCCGCGTCACCGATTGATCGATCCCGAAAGGATTGCCAATGGCCAGAACCAGATCGCCCACCTCGCATTTGTCGCTGTCCGCAAATGTGATCGCCGGCAGGTCATGCGCGTCGATCTTCACCACGGCGACGTCCGACTTCGGATCTTTGCCGATGACTTTCGCCGTGAACACACGCCCGTCCTGTAATGACACCTTCACTTCATCGGCGTCATCCACCACATGATTATTGGTCAGGATATAGCCGTCTTTGGTCACGATCACACCTGAGCCGACCCCATGTTGCGGCGGGGAAAATATCTTTCCACGTCCGCCAAAAAACTGGCGGAAGAATGGATCGTCCGGAATCTGGTTGCCGATGGAGGACTCCTGGGACCAATTTTGATTTCGATTTTGACGACGCTCGGCGCGACTTTTTTCACAATGGGCGCGACGCTGCTGTTGAGTTTCAAATCCGTTGGCAGCGGGCGGTCATCGACAACAAGGCTGATGGATTTCGCCTTCGAAGAGGATTGCTCGCTGGCGTGGACCGTGGAAACCACGGCAACGCCACCGGCCAGGAGCGCGCCGCTGACAATGACGGCGGCAATTTTCTCGGGGATATGTTTCATAATCATTATTCGTTAATCAGTTTCAAGTTCCGTTGCACATTCACTGGAACAAAATTGACATGGCATCGTGACCGGAATCTGTCCGGAGCATTAAAAATTTGTAATGCACGGGGGATGAGACGCCCCTGGCAAAAACCCGTGAAATTTTCACGGTTTTTTGTCTTGAGAAAATTAAAACATTGCAGTTTGAAAGCTTTTGTTTGGGAAAGGCACGCATGACTAGCGGACTCGCGTCACGAGCCAGGCGCCGGCCACAAATAACACGGCGCTGTAGGCAAAGGCAACCGATGTGCCCGCCGCCGCCCAAAGCAGGCCAACGATGATGCTCGAAAGAAAATCGCCGATGCCGTTGACCGTGGCCAGCACTCCGAAGGCCATGCCCTGGTGCTTCTCCTCCACCAGTTCCGCGCAATACGAATCTTCCAATGTCTCCTCCAGCGCGACGCTCATTCCTCCGAGCACGAATATGAGTGACAGACTCCAGAGGCCGGCCGGAGCGGCGATGACGCAGAGGGCCATGATCGCGCCGAGCGCATAGCCAGTGGCCAGCAGCCACTTCTTGGCAAAGCGGTCCCCAAGCCAGCCGCCGATGTAACAGAACGCCGCATAGAAGATATTGTGGAGGATGTACAGGGCCACGGCCACGCTGGCGGCTTTGGCCGCGCCAAACCGGGGAGTTAATTTCTGGGCCGCCAGCAGAATCAGCATCGTGTGGGCAAAGGCGCCCGCTCCGAACAATCCCGCGGCCACCAGGAATTTCCTGTAGGGGGCGGGCAGCAGGCGCAGTCTTTCGCCAAATGAAATGTGCGGGACAGGCTTCCGCTCGCGCTCCTTGACGGCAAAGGCCATCAACCCGGCGGCCATCAGTCCCGGAACGAGGGTCGCGGCAAAGAGGCTGGGATAATGGTGATGGAAGGCGCGCAACAGGAAAAATGCCGTGGCCGGTCCTGCGATTGCTCCCACGGTGTCCATCATCCGTTCAAAACCGAAGGCCCTGCCGTACGCGGAACGATCCACCGCCGCCGCCAGGAGGGCCTTGCGCACGGGGGTGCGGACGCCCCGGCCCAGCCACGCCACGCTGCGCGCCAGCAAAACATGCCAGGCCGCCGTCGCCAGTCCAAACGCCGCCGTCCCCAATGCCGTCACCAGATAGCCCGCCACGGCGATGGGCTTTCGCCGCTGGAGTTTGTCGGTGAAATAGCCCGACCCCATTTTGGCGAAGCTGGACACGCCGTCGGAAATGCCTTCGATCAATCCCAGCCATGCGGCCGACGCGCCAAGGGTCGCCAGGAAAGCGGGCATGACGGCGGTGGCCGTTTCGTGGGACCAATCGCTGAACAAGGAAGCCAAACCCACGCCCAAGACGGTCCGGTTGAGCCAGCGCGCGCCGGGCGGGTTGTCATGGTCGGAGAATTTCACCGGTGTCGCCAGGCGCGCCAGCCTCAATGCCTCTTGCCCAGCAGGCGGGCCTTCAGCACCTTCAGACTTCGCGTGGGATGCCGCACAATGATGCGATGGAGCGAAAACGGCGAGGTGGCTGGCGTGTTGACGCCAAAGTCCGCGGCGCAGGCTGTCCGGTATCCGGCCTCCACGACCAGTTCGCGCAGCGTTTCATTCCAATTGCCATAAGGATAGCAGAAATCTTCGACCGGAACGCCAAAGGTGTCTTCGAGTTTCTTTTTGCTGGCGACAATTTCCTCGCGGGCGTCCCTCATGCTCAAGCGGGTCAAATAAGGATGGCTCAACGAATGCGAGCCGATTCTGTGCCCGGCGCGGAGCCAGTCCCGCACTTGCGCTGCGTCCATCAACGGCTCGCGCACTTCCCCTTCGCGCATCTCCCATTGATTGAGGCGCCCGATGAAATTGGCCACCAGGAACTGGATGGCGCTGAAGCGGCGGGCGGCCAGGGGTTCGATGGCATGTTCCCACACATTGCGGAAACCGTCATCAAAGGTCAGCGCCATGCGCCGCTGCGGGCCGTGCCCGTCGCGGGCGGCTCCGGGCCGGCAGGCGACAAAGCCGGCCTGGTGCAATTCCGCCAGTTGCCGCGCGAAACGCCCGGGGGGGACATAAAGGCCCTTGAGCCGCGCGCCCGCCGGCGGGTCGGCAATCTTATGGTACATGAGCACCGGAACCCCGGTTTGGAACAATTCCAGAAAGGGTTTCAACGTGTGAAACGTCGCCGGCGTTTTCTTCATGCGGCTTCGATTATTATGCGATGACGGGCAAAAGCAAAGGCCGTTTGCCGGGCATTCGATTGAAAGGACGTTGCTTCGCCCGGTTCTGCCGGGAAAGCCGCCGGTGGAACCGCAGTTTTGAACGGGCCTCAGCGGGTTTTTAATGGACTTTAAAGCCGGAAACATTTAAGAGCTTCTTTGAGTGACGAACGACCTTTTAACCTATTTCGACAATAACAAGAAGCGTCTGATTTTCAAGTGGATGCATTACTTTGAAATATACGATCGCTATTTTTCAAGGTTTCGCGGAACCGATGTTCATTTTTTGGAAATAGGCATTTCTCACGGCGGTTCACTGCAAATGTGGAAGGACTACTTTGGGCCCAAGGCCAGGATATTCGGCGTTGACCATAACCCCCATTGCCAACAATTCGAAGAAGCCCAAGTCACCGTCTTCATTGGCGATCAGGCCGACAAGAAATTCCTGTCGCGCCTGAAGCGTGAAATGCCCCGCCTTGACATTGTGGTGGACGATGGAGGGCATACCATGGAGCAGCAAATCAACACCTTCGAGGCGTTCTACCCGCATATTACTGCAAATGGCATTTATCTATGCGAAGACATACTGACCTCGTACTGGAAGAGATACGGAGGCGGTTACCGCAACCCGGGCAGTTTTGTCGAGTACAGCAAGAACTTCGTGGACGCCCTGCATGCCTGGCATTTTGAGGATGCGGGCAGGAAGGATGTTTCCGAGTTCACCAAATCCACTTACGGGCTTCATTTTTACGACGGCATCCTGGTCATTGAAAAGCGCCCGATTCCCCGTCCTTTCACCCGGGAGACCGGCCAACGCACTCTGCCTGCGGCCAATGCGAGCCGGGCCGAAATGCCCGAAACCGGCCCCGCGCTTTGGAGCCAGCCCAATAAATACGCGCGCCCGCCGGGAATTGAAGTGAGACCGGGCCGCGTTACCATCCACGGCTACCAGGAATTCCGAATGTCCCCGGAGAAAATCGAGCCGCTGCGGATTGACCAGCCATTGCGGATCAAAAAGAAATTAGTCCAGTCCATTTTCAACCCGGATTACCTCACCGGCAAAACCGTGCTGGATATTGGGGCCAATGGGGGCTTTTTCTCGCTTTGGGCCTGCCACAACGGGGCCAAACAGGTGGTTTCCCTGGACATGGACGAGGCTTACTTGGATTTGATTCGCCAGGCCCAAACCGCGTTCGGCTGGCAGAACATTCGCCCCATCAACGCCAGGGTGCAGGATTGGGAGGAACCGGCTGATCTGGTCCTGGCCTTTGCCATGGTGCATTGGCTTTATTCCTGCACGGCAAATTACGGCAGTCTGGAAGAGGTGGTGGAGAAATTGGCCGGGTTGAGCCGCTCCCTTCTGCTGATAGAATGGGTGGCGCCGGAAGATCCATCCATTCGCTCCTTCAAACACACCGAATGGAATCCCCAGGTGGCCAAAGACGGTTACAATCTCGAAGCCTTCGAATCGGCCTTGCGCAAGTATTTCTGCAAAGTCGAAATGATTGGCCCAACCGCGCCCACCCGCACCCTCTACATTGGCTATCGCCGGCGCCATGAAGTGACTTTGCACCCCATTTTGCCGCTGCTGGCCCCGGCCGATCGCGTCATTTCAAGCCGCTGCCTCGCCGAGTATAAAAAGAGAAAATATTACAGCAGAGTTTATGCCGACGCGTCTCCCGATCGCATCGTCAAACAAGCGACAGCGGACATGGCTTTGCATGAGGCAAAGATATTGGAGCGGCTGCAGGGGGCGTATTTCCCCCGGGTCATTTCATCAGAACAATGCGACAGCTACTCAGTTTTCATCATGGAACGAATCGCCGGCGTCGAACTGGCCGGGGCCCGCGCGGAGATTTCTTCCGATCCCAAACGCCTGGCCGGGTTTCTGGGAGAATGCCTGGCCATTTTGAGTCAAATGCGCGCCGCCGCCATCAGTCATCGTGACATCCGCCTGGAAAATTTGCTGGTCCGGGACGGCCATCCGGTGTTGATCGATTTCGGCTGGGCTGAAACCGGGGATGAAGCCTACCTGAACCCCGGCGGCTTGGGCGGTTTGGAACGCATTCAAGAAGGGCCGCCCTGCGATACTTATTCGATGGGCAGAGTGTTCGAGCAGATCATTCCAGAAAAATCAAAACTGTTTGCGCCATTGCTCGAAATGATGCTGAACCCGGAATTGGCGCGCAGCGTGGCAATCACGGAGCTGCAGCGGGTATTGAAGAGCTTGGAATTGCCAGAGGCATGGGATGTGCCGCTGGTGTTTCCCATTCCACGCCAGGCGGCGGCCCGGCCGGGCGTGGAACCAGTCAAAACCGGGGTTTTTTCAGCCGAGGCGGCGCGGTTTTGGAAACGATGCCGCAAGATCTTCCAGTCATAATGACAAGCCAACCCATGTCTTCTGAATCACTCAACTTGAGCCGGGCCGAACGGAAATTGATGCTTGAACCCTGGTATCACGACTTCTCGCTGTTCGGGTTGAAAACCCCGCAGCGTGGCGGCATTTATCCGGACAACCAGAAGTGCAAGCAGACCATTCTTTTCGCGTTGATCGAAGAGGCTTTGCGCCTGTGCCGCAAGCGCGGCGGGAGCCTGCGCGGAGTCGAATTGTTTTGTGCGGATGGATTCTACGGGATGCATGCGATGCGGCACGGCGCCGAAAGTGTTCGCGGGATTGACCTTGATAAGAAAGAACTGGCGCGCGCGCGTCTGGCCGCCAAAATTTTGGGCTGGGGTGAAAAAATGGCCTTTGAAAGGGAGGATGCGTATAAATTGAAGGGCGAATATGATTTTTGCATTTGCGCCGGCGGCTTGTACCATCTTCGAGATCCGGCCAGACTGCTGTCCGAACTGGCGCGCAAAGTTCACGGTCCGATGGTTGTCCAAACCGTCATTTCGCTGGCGCGGACAAGTCCGGATTATTTCGAAACACCCGCGCCCGGCTGGACGTGGGGCTCGCGTTTCAGTTCCGGCTACCTGCGAGACATGGTGGTGAAAGCAGGTTGGGAAATCCTGCAAATCACTGAAAACGAACTCACCGGCAACGATCGCCCCGAGGACCGCGGTTCGGTGTATCTGCTCTGCCTGCCCGCTTCATTGACGAAAGACATAAAACCATGATCGCCTTTTCACGCAAAACTGCCGGGGCTGATTATTATGAGGTTTTGGGACGCATTCATTCCTTGCTCAAGCCGCGGACGTACGTGGAAATCGGTGTCCGGCAGGGCCACTCGTTTCGCCTGGCCAGGACCGCGGCCGCCTCCGTCGGAATCGACCCGGCTCCCGACCTGAAGATTGCGCCCCGGCCCGGCGCGCGCATTTTCCGAATGACCAGCGACGAGTTCTTTGCCCGTCACAATCTGGCCGAAGAACTGGGCAGCGGCCCGGTGGACCTGGCCTTTATTGACGGCATGCACCTTTTTGAATTTGCCCTGCGCGATTTTGCCAACCTGGAAAAATTCTGCGCCCCGACATCCACCATTCTGGTGCATGATTGTTATCCGGTGGATCGCGTCACCGCCGCGCGCGAGCGGACGACGCAAATCTGGAGCGGCGACGTCTGGAAGCTGATAATATGCCTGAAGAAATACCGGGCGGACCTGCGGATTGGCACGGTGGACGTGCCGCCCACCGGCCTGGCCATCATCCGCGGGCTTGACCCGGGATCGACGGCCCTGGCCTCGCGCCTGGACAAATTGTATGAGGAATTTATTCCGTACGATTATGGCGAAATGGAAGCCGGCAAAGCGCAACAATTAAATCGCGTGGAAAACAAGTGGAATGAAATTCAAACTGCCCTCTCTGCTCCTGCGTTCGCGGCCAAATAGGACGGTGGCAAAGCCAAAAGCGCTGGGCGTGCTGCTGTGCTACAACGATGCCGACATCCTTCCCGAAGCCATCGAATCCCTGCTCAATAACAATCACGATTTGATTGTGTGGGACCACGGGTCGGATGACGGAACGGCCGGGGTGCTGGACCGCTATGCCGGTCATTTTGTCGAGCGGGATTTTGTCCCGCGCGAGTTTGATTTTTACAAATTGTACGGGGAGATGTCGAAGCATTTGCGCCGGCATTACCGCCGGCGCTACGATTGGATTTCCTGGCCGGACCAGGACGAGTTTCTCGAAGGCCCGTCGCGGCAAAAGACCTACTACGACTTTGTCACCGAAGTGGTGAACTCGGAATTCAACTGGGTCAGCTTCCGCAATTTTAACTTTTGGTTTACGGCCGAGGACGACCCCGCGGTTCCGGCCCCGACCCGGCGCATCCGCCGTTACAGTTTGTTTCCCGACTGTTCCCCGCGCATCAGAGCATGGCGGGCAGCGGTGACCAACAGGCGGGAATTCAACCACAACCCGCTGAAGGGACTGCCTGACCCGCGCCCGTTCAACCTGCGGCATTATCCGATGCGAAGTTACGAACACATGCTCAAGCGGCTGAACAAAGACCGCGCCGGACTTGAAAAGCCGGGCAACAACTGGCACTACAACCACATGAAAGCCCATGTGGACAAACTGCTGATCCCTCCGCACGAGCTGCACTTTGACGACGGCCATTCGGAACTCAATCCAGAGCCCATCTTTAACTGGCGCGCTTTATACGGCCACATGCCGGCGCCCCGGCCGGTGGAACAAGGCAAGTGAGCATTCCAGGACATCAGCAGCCCAAGATCAGTGTTCTGATTCCGACCTATAACTACGCCCGCTTTTTGCCGGAGGCGATTGAGTCGGTCCTGGCGCAGGAGTTCCGGGACTTTGAGCTGCTCATCGTTGACGATTGCTCCACCGACGACACGGCGGGAATCGTCCGGCCTTTTTGCGCCCGGGACGCGCGCGTTCATTTTTCGGCCAACGCCGGCAATTTGGGCATGGTCAACAATTGGAATCATTGCCTGGAACAGGCCCGGGGCGAATACATAAAATTCCTGTTTGGGGACGACAAACTGTGCCACCCCCAAGCCCTGGGTAAAATGATCGCATTGCTGGAACGGCATCCCTCCGCGACGCTGGCGGCGGCGGCCCGAATGATTTTGGATGAAAAGTCCAAGGTGGTTGATGTCTGGCGGCCGCTGGCGGAAGGCTGTCACAATGGCCGGACAATCATCACGGCTTGTTTGATGCAGAACGGAAAAAACCTGGTGGGCGAACCTTCCGCGGTCTTGTTTCGCAAATCGGACGCCCGGCGCGGGTTTGATGCGGGATACCGGCAGGTCGTGGATGTCGAGATGTGGTTTCATTTGCTGGAGAAGGGAGACCTGGCTTACACCCGCGAACCGCTCTGCGCCTTCCGCTGCCATCCGCTCCAGCAAACCGAGCGCAACACGGACAGCGGCGTCGCCTGGAAGGAGCATGCGCTGTTTATCGCCAGCCATGCCATCCAGCCGCAGTTCCCGCGCGAAGCCGTTTTTCCCATCCTGTTCCACCTGCGCCACTCACGCGGGAAAAACCCGGACGCAACCAGTCCGGAAATGCTGGAATGGCAGCGCCGCCTGGCGGGTCGCTGGGGCAGGGGATGGCATTGGTTTTACTGGCTTTATTGCGTGCGGCACAGAATTGCCAGGCCGTTTCGCAATCTTGCCCATTCGGTGCAAAAGCGGTTGTTCCGCCGGCATTTCACGCCCGGTGGGGCCTGTTTTTCTTGACAATGATCCAGCGGCCGATCTGCAGCGGATACCGCCGGGCGGAGACCGGCGTGACGGGCGTTGTGAAAATCATTTTGAACTGATTCAACAACCGTTCCTGGCTGAAGAATTCATTGGGCCGGTTGTTGTGAAAATAGGGCTGGCGCAGGTATTCCAAATACTTGGCGTCGTCCTGGTCCAGTTCAATGATTTTGTCGATGAGCGCCTCTTCGCTCGGAAAATCAAAATAGTTGAGAAAGCTTTTGGGGTTGAATTCCGCCGCGATGCCGGGGTTGCCCCAATAGACAGGCAGGGTGCGCGCCCGCATGGCATCGACAATTTTTTCGGTGGTGTAGCCGGGAATCGAGGCGTTTTCGAAGGCGATGTTGAATTTGTAGGGCCGCAGAAACTCCACCTTGCGGGCCCGGGTGATGTGATAGCCCACGTTGTTCAGCGCGCTTCCTGCCGAGTCCACTTTCTTGTATTTGCATAGCTTGTGAAAAAACTCGTTGCGCACGCGGGTTTTTTTGTTGGCGTAGCCCACCACGAAACCGCAAAACTTGGTTTTCGTCGCCATGATTTGTTCCGGGTCGTCGCCATCTTTTTGGAGCAGTTCCGGCGAGCCGAGAAGAACATAGTAGGGCAGCCGGAGATTCCCGGGATCATCGGTTTGGCGGCAGGTGAAGGCGTAATCGTAAAGGCTGAAATCGGGCGGAAAACTCTCCAGGCAGAAATAAATCTTGACACAGTTGTGAACCCGGTGAACGTGCTGGCCGAGGTCGCCGAAAACCAGGAAGTCCGGATGGTCGCAGATGTCAACGTCGAAGTGATCCTTGATGGCGTTGTAAAAGAGATTGTCGGTTTTTATAAAACCGGGCCAGAAATCGCAAAAATCAAGTCGCACTTTCATTCTCGTCTCAATCGGCGCAGCCTAACAAATCGTGATAGAGACGCAAAACTTTTGCGCCCATTTGCTCCAGCGAAAAAGCCTGCCCGACCCGGCGATGCATCTCCTCCGCTTGCGCCGGCCCCAATTTGGGTTCGTCGGCCTGGCTGGACATGGCGCCGGCCAGCGCCTCAATGTCCCCGGCAGGAACCAGCCGCCCGTACTGGGCGGCGGCGAACGCTTCGGGAATGCCGTCCAGGGCCGAGGCAATGACCGGCTTGCCGCAGGCGTGCGCTTCGCAGACGACCAGGCCAAGGGCCTCCGTGCCAATTTGCGGGTGGACCAGGCAGTCGATGGCATTCATCACTTGCGGCATGTCGGAGGCCTGGCCCGTCAGCCACGCTTTGCCGCCCAAGCCCAATCGCGCGATGTCGGCTTGGAGAAGTCCGGCCATGCTGCCGCGGCCAATGATGAGGAACCTGGCCCGGGGAATTTTTTCGCGCAGGCGCGCGGCGGCGGCCAAAAACTCGCGCTGCCCCTTGCCGCGCGGCAAGTCATAACCTCCGGCCACCGCGAAGGCATAATCCCCGGGCTGCAAGCCCAGCTCGCGTCTTTTGTCCGCCGCGTCCGCCGGACGGAATTGGGCGGTATCGATGCCGCCGGGGATGACATGAATTTTGGCATGGTTGCCCCGAAGCGGCGGGCGGGCGCGGCGTTCCGGCTCCGGGGATTGCGGTTCATACACGCCTTCGCGCAAAATTTTCGCGACAAATTCCGAAACGGCAATCAGGGCATCGCATTGCCCCAATAGAAACCGGCGGCTGGCCGGGGAGGCCGGGCTTTTGGCCATGTGCCGCGTCAGTACCGATTTTTGGTTTTGTCCCGGCCAGGCGCGCGGCGAAGATCGCCGACCAAATATCCCGGCCATGATGGCCATGCACGATTTGCGCCTTTTCACGGCGGATGAACCGCGCGGCGCGCAGGATGAACTGAAGTTGGTTCGCGTGCGGGCCGGTGTCGAAGAAGGGCGCGCCAAATTGCGCGAGGATGGGCGCAAAGCGGCGGCCTGAAGGGCCGGCAATGACGACCTGCTGGCCGAGGCGGCGCAGTTGGGCGGCCAGTTTGACGCACTGATCGTCGGTGCCGCCGCCGGTGAGGAGGGAATTCAAATGCACGATGCGCAGCGGTTGGGGGGCCGTGCTCATGCGGAGGGCGCGCCGGCCAGGTATTGTTCGACGCCGCGTTCGCAGCGGATTTTTTTTGATCGGATCGTTTCGGCCAAACGCCGGCGGCTGGCGTGGACGTGAGCGCGGCCGAGCATGGGATGGTTCAAATGATAGACCACGGCGTGGCCGTAAACAAATTTGCGCGGCCGCCCCAGGTGATAGAGCCGCGTGCCCACGTCTGAATCCTCGCCAATTCCCCAGCCGGCGTACTCCTCGTCGAAACCATTGACAGCCAGCAAATCATCGCGCCAAAACCCCATGTTGCAGCCGATGATTCCCCGCTGGCCGGTGTTGCGCCGGACGAGCGGAACAGGCAGCCGGACGGCTTTGGCGAAACCCGTGATGCGGCCGGTGAGAATCCAGCGGAACACCGGCGTGGCGCCGGCCGCAAAGGCGGCGGCGAATTTTTCCCGGACGAAACAGCGCCGGCCTTGCACCCAAAAATCCCGTTCCGCCAGGCGGGCGTGGTCCGCCACGAACCGGCTGTGCGGCACACAGTCGCCATCCAGCAAAACGATGTAGGCGCCCGTGGCGGCGGCGAGGGATTTGTTGAGGATGACCGTCTTGCGAAAGCCGAGGTCCTCCTGCCAGACATGGCGCAGGGGCGCGGGCAGCCTTTGTTGCCATTGGGCAATGAGTTCGCGGGTGGCGGTTCCCGAACCGTCATCCGCCAGCAGGATTTCACCCGGCATTTCGGTCTGACGCCCCACGCCGCGCAAGACCTGGTCGAGCGCGCCCGGATTCTCGTAAGTCGAGATGATTAGGGAGATTTGGGCGGGGCGCATACAGGCGGGCGCGATTGGAGATGCTCGAAAAGCCGGCTGTGCCGCACCAGCGTCGAGTAAGCGGTGGAGGCGGCGATGAAAAAACCGGGATAACCATCCAGGAATCCCAGCCGGATAAAGTAAGCGCGCCCAAAGCGCCAGGCCGCGCGAAAGACCGCCGCCGGGGCGGACCAGCGGGCTTTCTCCGCCAGTTCACGTTGCAAATAAACATCGGCGAAATAATTGATCTTGTCCACGTAGCTGCTGATATTCGGATTTGTATAGTGCAACAGATCGCCGGCCAGGGTCGTGCTGGCTCCCTGCGCCTGAATGGCGCAATGCTCCGCGCTGCCGGCCCATTTTCCGTTCTCCCGTCGAAAGAGCCGCAAAACGCGATCGGGATACCAATCCCCGTGCGTAATCCATCGGCCCAGAAACCAGACTTTGCGGGCAAAGCGGGCGGCGGCAAAGCGTTGCTGGTCGCCGTCAAGAAACCGGGCAATCGACTCGCGCAACTCCGCGGAAACTTCTTCATCGGCATCCAGGGCGAGCACCCACGGCAAAGTGGCATAACTCAACGCCAGATTTTTTTGCTCGCGAAATCCCTGCCAGGGATGGCGGTGAATTTTCGCGCCGAACGATGCCGCGATGGCGTCGGTGCCATCCTGCACCTCGGAATTGAGGACCACGACGATCTCGCCCGTCCATGGCGCCACGCTGGCCAGGCATTTGCCAATGCGATGGGCCTCGGCGCCGGAAATAATGCAAACTGAAATGGGCAGTTTCTTCACGGTTGCTGCAGACCCAGCGCGGTCATGTATAGATCCGTCATTTCCGCAGCTTCGCAAAGAGCGCCTGTTGTTCGATCAGCCCGCACACAGCGTCCGGATCACGCCAGCCATTTTTGATGGATTGAAGACATTCGATGGAGCGCCATGACTCTTCGGCGGTCATATTGGCCAATTCATCCCGCTTGACTTCATCCAAAAAAATGGCGGTCTCGCGCCATTGCTGCATCCACTGGCGCTGTTCCTCGGGCGTGGTTGCGAGTTTCATGGCTCCAATGTACACCGCTTTCCGGCGCAAGTCAGTCACAAAAACTCCCGAATTTGGGCAAATTACTTTCGGGCGGCGGCAGGCGGCGAAAAACTCGCAGGGAGACCCTTACCGCCTTTGCCTGCGCTTCTTCAATTTGAGTTGAAAGGCGCGAAGGGGGGTGCCGAGCCAGACCTTGCGGAACAATTTGATCCGGTCCCCCAGGCCGATGTGAAATGGCGCATGCCGCGGAATGTACCAGTTGTTGCAGCCTGTGCGTTTGACCAGTTTGTAGCCGTGCCGGCCCAAATGGAAATGAACGTCCAGGTTGTGCAGGTGATCTTCAATGAGCAACAAGGATGGTTGATATTTCCGCAGGTCCAACCCCCTGAGCACATCCAATTCAAGGCCTTCCACATCGATCGAGATGAAATCGACCACGGGATGGCCGGCCTGCGCGAGGATTTCATCCAGGGGCAACCCTTGAACCGTTTCCGTGCCCACGTACTCGACGTCTGTGTCGTTGATGTGCTTTTTCAACGAGGACAAGCCGCTGTTGTTGGAAACATGCAAAGTCAAAGCCCCTTTCTGTTCAGGGGCGCAACAGGCGGCCTGGAAGACCCTGGCGTTTGGCCGTTGCTCACGAAGAGCCTGGCAGCAGCCGGATTGAGGTTCAACCAGAATGCCTGACCAGCCATTTTTTTCCAGAAGCCACGTTTGGGAAAGCAGCCGGGGCGCGTTGGCGCCCACTTCCACAAAAAAACCCTCCCGCTTCCTGTTGAAATAATCCCAGACCAGAACGTCCTCTCCAAACTGAGAAAACCCTTCCGGCCTTTGCACTTCTGCATTCGCGCCGCTCATATAAATCGAAGGCCGTCATCATGCAAGGAATCCCTGCGGGCTGCCAGACAATTCAGGGGGGAATGATTTCAGGCGATCCGTTGCAGTTGGCGACTGCCTGGAGCGCCACGGGAATGACTTTCTCATTCATCAGGCGGACGGCGGTGTCCGGCTTGAAGTGATACGGATCGGTTTTAAAAAAATTCTCCGGACCGCTGTAGGGGCCGCTGGAAAGGTCCACCACATAGGGAAAGCTCTTGTGGAGTTCGCTTATCCACAGATTGAAGATTTGCTGATGCGCGTCCGTTTTCAGGAGATCGAGCAATTCCTGCTGCAGCGGCGGCACAAAGACCACGCACGGAATGTTGCGATGCCGCAGAAGCCCGGCGATTCTCGAGTAGTAGGACATGGGTGCGATTGGCGTGTGATCGAACTGGCGCGCGAGCCGATCCAATTGCCACTGTCGGGCCGCCTTGTCTTCATGGTCATAGAGTTTGAACCATCCGGTGGCATCGGAGCTGCCATCCGGCAGGAGGGAAGCGGGCGTGCCGGCGAAGTGTTCGGCGATTGTTCTGACCGAGTATTCGACAGTTTTTGCACTGAACAAAAACCCGAAAGTGGAGGAGAAACCAGCCGGAGCGAAGATGTCCCCTTTGTTCGACGGCGGGTCGCCTTGCAAATAATCCGCTTCGAGGACAACCAGTTTTTGATTGTTGGCAAAATGCTCGATGCAATAATAATCCTCCTCCAGCGTGGCCCCGGCAAAGGCGGCGTTGAAAAAGCGGAATCCGTTCACCCGGCCGGCCGGGATCATTGCCGCTTTGCTGTCGCCGATAATCAGGGCGTCGTGGGGATGGCGTTGCAAAAGAACAGGCTTCGCTTCGCGCTCGGCGGAGATGAAAACACCCAATCGGTTATTGCCAAAATGGCCGTATGGATCCACCCAGAAATTCAGCGCGCCCAAAACCAGCAGAAGCCCGGCGGTAATCCCCAGGAGGCAAAAGACGAACCGGCGCGGCCGGTCGATTGGATTAGAAATTGTAGTAGAGGAATTCACTGGTATGCGACAGACACAGCACACAAGCAGCCAGAAGCGCCGCCGCAAACAAAGCCCACCCCGGCGTGAACCGCCAGCGCAGCCATCTGTTGCCGTCGGGCAACGGGCCTTTGAAAGGGTTCAAGGCGGGCGCAAACGGGTGCAGCAATTCGGCCATATTCGGCGAAAGCCACACAAAGCCGATGAGTCCGATGAGCCAAAACCAGACCTTGGGCTTCAACAACGGCGGGGCGCCAGCCGTCGGGCCGGGGGACAAATGGAACATCGCCCCCAGAACATGCTGCGCGGCATCCATCCCCGGGGCGCGAAAGAAAACCCAGCCAATAACAACCAAAAAAAAAGTGAGTGCCCGCGCCCCCCAGACCCAGACCGGGGCTGCCCCGGCCGGCTGCCCGAAAAGTTTTGCCCGCACGGAACGCCAGAGATGGTTCAGAGCCAGACAAACGCCGTGAAAGAGTCCCCATATGACAAAAATCCATCCCGCCCCGTGCCAAATCCCGCCGATGAGCATTGTGACCAGCAGGTTCCAGTAGCGCCGGACTTCCCCGCGCCGGTTTCCTCCCAGCGGAATATAGACGTTGTCCCGCAGGCAACGGGAGAGCGTCATGTGCCAGCGATGCCAGAAGTCGATGAAACCGACCGCCTTGTAGGGTGAATTGAAGTTCAGCGGCAACGTAATGCCAAACATCCGCGCCAACCCCAGCGCCATGTCGCAGTAACCGGAGAAATCGAAATAGATCTGGAAAGTGTAGCTCAGGACTCCCGCCCAGGCGTCGCCCGCACCGAAAGGAACTCCAGCAGCGGCCGCATCAAAAATCCTGGCGGCATGCCCGCTGAGCGTGTCGGCGACCATCACCTTCTTGAACAACCCAACCGCAAAGAACGACAGTCCAATCGCGAGATTGTTCCACTGGAACCGATAAGTGGCGGGGCGCGCAAACTGCGGCATCATTTCCGAGTGATGCACAATCGGCCCGGCAATGGCATGGGGGAAAAATGTGATGAAAAGAACGAAGTCCGCCGGATCATATTCGCATCCGAGGCCCCGGCTGGCATCCACCAGATAGGTCACCTCTTGAAAGGTGAAAAAGGAGATGCCCAGGGGCAGAATGATCTTCTCCAACGTCCATGAGTGACCAAAGAGGTGGTTGATATTCGCCACGAAAAAATTCGTGTATTTGTAATATCCGAGCAGCAACAGATTGACGGCAATGCCGAATATCAAAAGGGCTTTCTTCCGGCGGGGCGGCCCGGCTTCCCGCCCCATGAGCCGGCCGAGCGAAAAATTGAACAGCATCGAACACAGAATGAGAAGGACGTAGTTCGGATTCCACCACCCGTAATACACCAACGACGCCAGGATGAGCCACAGTTTGGCCGCTTTCGCTCCCCCAACAATCGACAGCCCGTAGAATGCGGCCAGGGTCAAAGGCAAAAAGGCGAATAAAAAAATGTATGAATTAAACAGCACGCCTGCGTATTCAGAAATTAAAACACGGCCCGCGGCGTGTCGATTTATCTTTTGCAATTCCCGTTCCTTGCAATTAACTACATGCCGTCATGAGGACCAATCCGACAGATTTTTATCAGCGAACCCGATTGGCCCGCAAAATCATCGTGGTTGATTTTGGTTTTTTGGGCGACTCGGTCCATCTTGTGCCGGCGCTGTGGGAAATCAAAAGACATTACCCGGAGGCGGAATTGCACACCTTGTCAGCCGCGGTCGGGGCCGGGTTGCTTGAGCTTGCCCCATGCGTCGATCGCGCGCGGGCTTTTCCGTTGACGCCCAAAAGCCCGGCGTGGTGGCGGCATTGGAGCATCATCCGGGCGCTGCGCCGCGAAAGTTTTGACGTGGCGTTCAATTTCAGCGGATCAGATCGGACGATAATTGTCACGGCGTTGTTGGGCGCCCGATGGACTTTGGCGCACGAGGCGGGGCGGAAACATTTTTGGAACCACTGGCTTTCGGCGGAGTGGGTCGGGCGGGTCGCCCGGGAACTGCCCGTGTTCGAACAGCGCCGGCAAGTCCTGGCGGCGGGCGGTTTTGCGCTGGAAGGGCCGCGTTTTGATTTGCGCGTGCCCCAGGAAGAGCGGCAATGGGCTGAGACGGCCATTGCGGGCCAACCCGTTCACTTTTCCATCAGCGCGAGCACGCCAGTCAAAGAATGGCCGCTGGAAAACTGGATTGGCCTGGCCCAAATGCTGGCGCGAAAAAGCCCGTCGGTTCGGATTGTGGCCACGGCGGGTTCCAACCCGCGCGAGCAGGACCGCCTGGGAGAATTGGCCGGGGCGGCGAAAGGCATGCGATTGCAATGCTTTGAAGGGTTGAGCATTGCGCGCCTGGCCGCGTTATTGCAACGCTGCCGGTTGCACATTGGCGCGGACTCCGGCGCGCTGCATCTGGCCCTGGCGCTGGGCGCGCCCACCTTGACGGTCTTTCGCCAATACAGCGGATTAACCGAATGGATTCCCGGCGGCAAAGAGCACCGGCATCTCATCGTGGACTGCCGGTGCATCGACGAAAACAGGGCCGATTGCCTGCGCGCGGGCCGGGCCGCCTGTCTCGCGTCAATCACCCCCGGCCAGGTCTGCGAGCAAGCCTGTCAACAGTTGCAGTAAAAACTCTCGCGCCCACGGTTGTTCCCTCGCATACTGCGCAGGTGGCATGATTGAATTCTGGCGCAAACTGTGGCAACTGACCCGTCCCTACAAGGGAAGGTTTATTTTGGGCGGCCTTTTTGGCGTGCTGAGCGGCATCGCCGATGCGGTGGTGATGGTGACTGTGGCTTTTGTGGTCAGCGTGGTTTTTTCCGGGTTCCGGAATGAGGATATAGACAACAAGATGGCCAAACTGCGCGAATACCTGCCGTGGCTGGCCGACGGTTTGCAGCAGGTCCAACATTGGCTGTCCGCCCATGTCACCGGCTCAAAAGTCAATCTGGTCCTGGTGGTGAGCCTGGTTCCGTTGGTCATGCTGGGGCGGGGCGTGTGCAATTATCTCAATAATTATTTGATGGGCTGGGTGGCCATTCGGGCGATCTGCGATCTCCGCGCCCGTTTGTTCGAGCATCTGCTGAATTTGCCCCTCAGTTTTCTTTCCCGCAACAGCACGGGCGAATTGATGTCGCGCATTGGCGACGTGGGCGTCCTGCAAAATATGATTGCCGTCTCACTGGTGACGCTCGTCACGCAACCGATCCGGCTCGTTTCATTTGCCGTAATACCTTTTGCCATCGACGCCAAATTGACCGCCATAGCCCTGGTCACATTTCCCCTGTGCATTATCCCCGTCATCGTTTACAACAGAAAAGTGCGCAGGGCCGGGGCCGCCATTCAAACCGAGGCGGCCAATCTGAGCAAGGTCATGCACGAATCCTTCACCGGCAACCGGATCATCAAGGGCTACAATCTGGAGGCGGTGGTGGTGGACCGGTTTAGAACCAACCAGCAAAAGTTCATGGGCCATTTTATGCGCGTCGTGCGCTCCACCGAAACGCCCGGCCCCATCATTGAAGTCCTCGCCGCCATCGGCGTGGCGATTTTATTGCTCCATCTGGCCGGGTCGGCCAGTCCCATGCAATTCATGGTGTTTATCGGCGCTCTGATGATGATGTACGGGCCGGTCAAGGCCATCATCCGTGTGCAGAGCCAGCTTCATCAGGCGCGGGCCGCGACGCAGCGCGTTTTTGAATTGCTGGCCACGCAAAGCACGCTGGCCGAAGCGCCCCACCCCGTGCCGCTCAAGGCGGCCGGCGCGGAAATCCAGTTTGACAACGTCAGCTTCAGCTACGGCGACAAGCCCGTCCTGCGCAACATCCAATTGCGGGTTGAGCCGGGCCGGATGGTGGCGCTGGTCGGAAGCAGCGGCTCGGGCAAAACGACGCTGACCAATCTCCTGCTGCGCTTTTACGATCCGACTCAAGGCGTCATCCGCATTGGCGGAACCGACCTGCGCGCAGTGGCCTTGCGCGATCTTCGTTCGCAAATCGCCGTGGTCACGCAGGAAGTTATTTTATTCAACGACACCATCCGCCAAAACATTGCCTACGGCCGCCCGGACGCCACGTTCGCGGAAATTGAAGAAGCGGCCCGGAACGCCTTTGCCCATGATTTTATTTTGGGCAAGCCGCGGGGTTACGATTCGGTCGCGGGCGAAAAGGGAACAAACCTTTCCGGCGGCGAGCGGCAGCGCATTGCCATTGCGCGCGCCGTTCTGAAGAACGCCCCCATCCTGGTGCTCGACGAAGCGACCAGTTCATTGGACAACGAATCCGAGCGCATGGTCCAAGCCGCGCTGGACGAACTCATGAAGGGGCGAACCACCATTTGCATCGCCCATCGTCTCTCCACCATCCAGCACGCGGAGGTGATCCTGGTGCTCGATCACGGGGAGGTTGTGGAAACGGGGCGCCACGGGGAATTGCTGGCGCGCGGCGGCATTTATCAAAAGCTGCACATGCTCGGCTTCAGCTCCGCCGACGCGCGGTGAGCATTTTTTGGAATGCGCCGCGCTCATTTGGCGTATAGACTTCCCCGGCGATGACCCCGGTTTTCATCATGATCTGCGGCGTTTTGATCGCGGCCAAATGGATCGCGCAAATGGCGCTCGAACGGCTCAACCAGCAGCATGTTCAGGCCCATGCCAGCGCGGTTCCGCCCGCCTTCGCCAACACGGTCACACCGGAAACTTACGCCAAATCGGTCGCCTATACCCTGGCCAAAAGCCGCTTCGAAATGATCGATTTGACCTGGAGCGCCGTGGTTCTCGCCGTCACCCTGTTCAGCGGCGTGCTCCCCTGGTTTTACCGCGTTTTTCAACAGGCCGCCGGCTCATCTGCATGGGCCGGAGCGGCTTTTCTCCTGACGGTGGGAGTATTCTTGTCGGCCACGGATTTGCCATTTGAATGGCACGCGCAATTTCACCTGGAAGAGCAGTTCGGCTTCAATACCACCACCGCCGCCCTTTGGTGGCTGGATCGGGCGAAGGGTTTGCTGGTGGGCCTGGCACTGGGCTATCCGCTGCTGGTTTTGATTTTGAAACTGGCGGGCCGGCTGGGCGCGGCCTGGTGGTTTTGGGCGTGGGTTTGTCTGGCCGCTTTCCAACTCGTCATGATGGTTGTTGCGCCGGTTTTGATCATGCCCCTGTTCAACAAATTCACCACACTGCCGGCCGGCGGCCTGCGCGACTGCCTGCTCGCCCTGGGCGAACGCGCCGGCTTTCGCGCCCGCGACATCCAGGTGATGGACGGCAGCAAACGTTCCCGTCACTCCAATGCTTTCTTCACCGGCCTGGGCCGCTTCCGCAAAATCATTCTGTTTGATACACTTGTGCAGCAGTTGGACCAGGATGAATTGGAGTCGGTTCTGGCCCACGAGATCGGCCACTACAAGAAAGGCCATATACTAAAAACCATGGCCCTGTCCGTTGGCGGTTCGCTGCCGGTCTTTTACCTCGTCGCGGTGCTGGCGAAGGAAGAATGGTTCTTGCGTGGCTTCGGCTTCGCACCCGGGGACATCGTGCCCGCCTTGCTGCTGCTCTCCCTGCTGGCCGGAGTGGTGGCTTTCTGGCTGTCTCCGGTCTTCCATCTATTGTCGCGACGCCACGAATACGAGGCGGACGCCTATGCCGCCGGCCTGATCAAACAACATCAGTCTTTGATCGCCGCCCTGCGCAAACTGAACGAGAAGAACCTGGGCAATCTCACACCTCATCCCTTCTACAGCGGCTTTTACTATTCCCATCCCACCCTTCTGGAACGCGAAGCGGCGCTCATGCGGTTGGCCGAAACATGCCAGGCTCTTTGAGATTGTTTGATTTTACCTGAAGACCCGCAGCTCCGCCGTGCGCTGCTTCGCCCATAATAATCACTCCTTGGGGACTGATGTGGATTGTGTGGGATGAGGGACTTTGCACGCCGGGTAATCGTCCACTCCGCCCGGCTATCGGCTTCCCGGAACCATCACCACCGTCCGGCTAAAACTCTGTGTAATGGCCCTCTCTAATCGCACCGAGGGAGTCGTAGGAGAAGTCTTTAAATTGTGCGGCAAAACTTTTTTCACCGGGATGATCTTGCAACGCAAAGGCGCTCCCGATGGAAGCCGGCTCCGCGCTGTTGGCCGGCGTTGTCGGCGGAGCGGCGGTGCTGGTGCTGGAACTGTTAAGATGGTGACGGCCTACATCGGTTATCGAAGACATGCTGCTCATATTCTTTTATTCATTATTCAGTTTGCCATTCAATCTGCTTTCTCCGGGCAGTTTTGGCTCTGGTACATCTAATATCGGGTGGAATCAGGCGGGACTTTAGAAAAAACATTCAGTTTTTCGCATGTCCTTGATTCCCAGCTTCGTGCAATGGATTGTTAAGCGCCGGGACGAATGACTGTGGCGGTCGCAGGCGGCGTCACCGGCTTCAAATTACCGCCGGTAATTTTGAGGGAGCAGGTCGGGCCGCTGATTTTTTGCGCGGGCAATTCCACGATCAATCCCCCGGCGGTCTGAGTGAACTTCAACTTGCCCTTGTAACCGAGCAGCTCGACACGCTTGATTTTGTTCGCGCTGGCGTCGTCTGTTTTGGCAAGCGATTTCACGACAACTTTGCCGTCCTCCGGCCAGCCCAGCGCAATGGCGTAAAGCCTTTTGCCTTTGGTCGTAAAGCGAATGTCCCTGGCCGTGTAATGGAAGTTCTCCTTGAAAGCGCCGCCTTTGGCCTTGACCTCTCCCTCGCCGTAAACCAACCACGGTCGCGTGTCGTAAATCGCCTCGCCATTCACGGCCGTCCAGGCTGCCATTTCGTCGAGAAATTGGCGTGATTCCGGCGGCAAACTGCCATCGGCATACAACACCACGTTTAGCAGCATGTTGCCGTTTTTGCTCACGATGTCGGCCAGCATATGGACAACCTCGGACGTGGATTTGTATTTGAAACCGTCACTGTAAAACCAGTCACCGATGGACGTGTCCGTCTGCCAGGGAAGCGGATCAATGTCCATCACGTGCCTGTTGGCTTGGCTGGCCCTGGCTCAACCTCAATTGTCGGCTGCATTTAACGAATCTTTCATTCGGCTTTTTATTCATTGGGAACGTCGTTCTTATAACGGGCAAGCGGGGCTTTCAGGTCAGGGTCTTGCATAAGAGCTTTGGGTGCATTCGCTTCAACGTGTGATCTTCAATGCGAAGGCGATGTCGGACGGCTTCTTATCCGGCAATGTCAGGTGTAATCCACTTCCGTCGCGGATGAATTTCAATTTGCCGCGGGCGCCAAGCATCCGGACGCTGCCAATCTTGTCAGGCCACTGCGGGGAGTTTTCCGCCAGCGATTGGATGGTGATTTTGCCCTCCGGCGGAAAGGCCAGGACAATGGCATAAAGCGTCCGGCCATCCATTGACTGCGTGAAACGGATGTCTTCGGGTGTGAACGGGGTTTTGTGCGTGTCGCTCTGGCCATCGAACTGGCCTTTTTCAAAAGTTTTGGTGGATGGGCCTTCGCCAAACACTTTCCAGGGGCGTGTCGCGTAAATCGATTCACCGTTGACTTGGAGCCACGCGCCGATGTCGCCGACGATTTTCACTTCGTCACTGTCAATTGTGCCGTCGCCGCGGATCGGGACGCTCAACATCAGATTGCCGTTTTTGCTGACGATGTCAGCGAGCATCGGGATGATGGTGGCAGCGGATTTGTATTCATGCTGGTCGAAAATCTCGCGCTGGTAATGCCAATCACCGAGGCAGGTATCGGTCTGCCAAGGCTCGGGCAAAATGCCTGTCGCCTTGCCGCGCTCGATGTCATAAACCAACGCCTTGCATTGCTGTGGATTAAGATGCTTGGCGTTCATCACAGCCTCGTTCCGGCCATGCCGCTGAATGCTGGAGTTGTAAAAATGTGCGGCCAGATTGAGCCCAATTTCATCCGTTACGCCGTGCAGCGGGAGCACGGTGTCGTCGAAATAGATCATGTCCGGCTGGTAATCGTCCCAGAGTTGTTTGGTGCGCAGGAAAAACTTATTTATGTATGCCGCGTCGGGAATGCTGCAGCCCTTGGCGGCATTCCATTCCCACCACTCCCAGTCCTTTTGATTGCCGGGCGCGTGATTTTGCGCGTAAAGGTCCTGCGGATCGAGGCCGTCCCACCAGAGTGCTTTGCCGTCCGCCTTCGTGAGCGCTCCGTCGTAGCGCACACCGGCAAATTCGCCGGTTTTGTCCGCGCCCTGCGCCGGCTCATACCACGACCAGGTATGCGAGGCATGAACGCTCACGGCAAAGCGCAGTCCGCTTTTTCGCGCTGCGCGGGCCCACATCCCGATGATGTCTTTTTTCGGGCCGATGGCGGCAGAGTTCCACGGCTGATACTTTGAGTCGTAATTGTCAAAGTTGTCGTGATGGTTGGCCATTGCCATAAAGTATTTTGCGCCGGATTTTTTGTAGAAGGCGAGCAACTCGTCGGGGTTAAAATGCTCCGCCTTCCATTCGTGGATCAAGTCCTTGAATCCGAACTTCGACGGCGGACCGTAGTGTTCGACGTGAAATGCATACTGGCGGCTGCCTTGCATATACATATTGCGCGCATACCAGTCGCCATCCTCCGGCTGGCATTGCGGCCCATACACCGCCCAGATGCCGAACTTAGCATTGCGAAACCACTCCGGGCATTGATAGTGCGCGGCCAAAGATTCCCAAGTTGGTTGGAATAGGCCCCCGGCAATTGCCGGCGAGGCCGGGAGTATGGTCTGAGCGACGACCCGGCCGGAGACTGCGCCCATCAATACCAGCGCGCCAGCCAAGGCGAACGACAGATTGCGTGGATGAAGGCGTCCCAATTCTCGATTCAAAGTCACTGACATAGTGCGGCATCAGTTCGCAGCTTTCTTGTTATTCTGCCGGAGTCAAATTGCCCTTCGCATCAGGTTGAATCACTGAAGCAGTCGCTGGCGACCTCACAGGCTTCAAATTTCTGCCAATGATTTTCAACGCACAAGTAAGGCCGCTGATTTTTTGCGCGGGCAATTCCACGATCAATCCCCCGGCGGTCTGAGTGAACTTCAACTTGCCCTTGTAACCGAGCAGCTCGACACGCTTGATTTTGTTCGCGCTGGCGTCGTCTGTTTTGGCAAGCGATTTCACGACAACTTTGCCGTCCTCCGGCCAGCCCAGCGCAATGGCGTAAAGCCTTTTGCCTTTGGTCGTAAAGCGAATGTCCCTGGCCGTGTAATGGAAGTTCTCCTTGAAAGCGCCGCCTTTGGCCTTGACCTCTCCCTCGCCGTAAACCAACCACGGCCGCGTGCCGTAAATCGCCTCGCCATTGATGGCCGTCCAGCCGGCCAACTGGCGCAACATCGTCTCGACTTCGGGATCCAGTGAACCATCCGGGCGCAGCACGACGTTGAGGAGCAGGTTGCCGTTCTTGCTGACGATGTCCACCAACATGTGAACCGTCCAACTCAACGACTGGTATTGCCAGTGCCGGTTGTAAAACCAGTCACCGATGGAGGTGTCCGTCTGCCAGGGATACGGATTGATGCCGCCGTTGACGCCGCGCTCATAATCCTGCACCCAACGGCCGTCCGAGGGTTGTTTGCAATTATAGACGGCCGTCAGCTTGCCAGAGGGTGATTCATGGCGCCAAAAGGGGTGGGGTTGCTTGCAATTATAGACGGCGATCATCTGGTCGTGATTATGCTGGATGCTGTCGTTGTAAAGATTGGCAATCTGGCTCAAGCCCACTTCGTTGCCAAACGCCACACCGCCGTCGCTGTAAAGCAGGTCGGGATGATAATTGTCCACGAGTTCCTTGATTTCATTGAACCATTGCCGCTGCCAGCGCGGATTGTTGGAATACCAGGCCACATCGCCGGGTTCCGCCGGGAAATGGTAGAGGTCCCAGTAATTTGAATTGGCCCCGTCATACGGCACGCCGGCAAGCGGGCCGGTCGTGTCTGCCTTGTGCGAATCCTGAAACCAGGTAAAACTCGCGCCGAGATGTTCGGAAACGCCGAAGGGCAGCCTTTGTTTCCTGGCGGCTTTTTGCCAGTCACCCACCACGTCGCGGTGCGGCCCGTAGTTCACGGCATTCCATTTATGCAGCGGCGAATTCCACAGGAAAAAATCATCGTGATGCGAACCCATGCTGACGAAATACTTCGCGCCAGCCTTTTTGTAGAGTGCCATCAGCTTTTCCGGCTCCCACTTCCCGGCTTTCCAAAGCGGGATGATGTCTTTCCAGCCGTTCGTGGACGGATGGCCGAAGCGCGCGAGATGATCCCGGTAATCCGCCGAGCCTTGCTGATACATCTTGCGCGCGTACCAGTCGCCTTCCATTGGCACGGCCTGCGGCCCCCAATGCGCCCAGATGCCGAACTTGGCATTGCGGAACCAATCCGGGCAGACGTAGTTCGTCAGCGACTCCATCGTGCCGGAGAATTTGCCGGGCGTGATTTTCAGGTCAGCCGCTGACAATCGAAGTTGGGCCAGGGCCAGCGAGGCCACCAGGCAGGCGTATTTAACCAAGCTTGTATTTGTCTTTCTATTCATGGGGCATATTGATTTTACAACGAGCCGGAGCATTCCAATTGTTATTCAGTTAAAATCCTCTCAAATCCGTGCTTGTTCGTTTGGGCAAACCATGCGCGGGTGCGCGCTCGAGCACAAGATATTTGATGCCATGCTTCTCACAATACTCGCGTTTGCCGCCCTTGTCGCCGTCTTCGTTCACGGCATAAATGTCCGGCTTCAATCTTTGAATTTCCGGGTCGGCATCCAGCCAGCCGTTGCCGCTGGAAATCAGCGCCTGCTTTACAAATTTGATCGAGCCGGCAACGTAGCGGCGTTCAGCCTGCGGCAGGAGAGGATGGCCTTCGCCCTTGAGCAGCCGGATATTGGCGTCATGGCCCACAACAACGTGGAGATCACCGTGGTGGCTGGCTTCTTCCAGGAACCGCACATGACCGGAGTGAAACCAGTCAAAGGAACCGGTGACAACCACTTTTTTTGCTCCTGAAAGCGATGGGTTGGACGGCGGTTCGGGAAAGCCTTTCAATTCGTCCGCTTTGAAAACGTGATAAGTGACATGGCTTTCAAGGCTGAAATTTTCACGGTTTTGGTTTGCGCTGGTTTCAACATCAGCCCAAATATCGGCGTGGCTGCCGGCGGGTAATTCATCAGGATGGATCGAACCGCTGGCCGGAATAACGCCACTGACGCAGCGGACGGCCTTTAGAAAATAGAGCCGCTCAGCCAGCGGAAATTTGGGCGGCTTGCCCGTGAACTTTTCCAGAACTTCATCCGGCCACAGCAAAACGGTCAATTCGCCAAGTTTCGCGGCTTCTTCCAAAAACCGCAGATCGCGTGAGCGGATGTCGTCGAATCCGCCCGTCACCATAACCTGTTTAGAATTCACTGTCGGCAATGCGAACCTTGACTTGAAACGCCCCCGGCACCGGTGTTTTTGACACGACAAACAAATATCCGCCGCCGCAGCCGGAATACATGGCGCCGGAATACCGTGATTGATAAAAGCGCAACAACCCGGCCAAGTCGGTTTTGATGGTCGGATGGCGGACTGTGCCGGGCAGAATGGACTGCCAACATTCCATGCACTGATTGAATGAAGCGCCCAGCGCGGCGGCATCCATTTTGTGGATGGCGTGGAAGCAATCCTTGCCGGTCTGTCCCAGCCGCGCGATCCATTTTGGGTCAAGATTCCTTTTGCCCATGGGCGTGTAACCGTCGGGTCTTTGCGCGACGGGCAAAAGGTGCAGCATTTTTTCCAGCCAGCGCGCATGGCGGGCGGAGTTGAGTGATTGAATGTGCGCCGGAAAAACGCCCCCATTGGCTGTGAAATCATAGTCGAGCCGGTTGATGCCCGGATAAATCAGACCGATCATGTCCTGGGAACCGGATGGATTTTTTTGGCCGTGATTCTCGGCCTCATAAAGTTCGCGCGCCAGCCTGCCGGGATCACCCTTGGGCAACCTGCCTTTCCAAATCCGCAGCGCGATTTCACGCGTGCTGCCGCAAATGCCCGCGCGTTCCATGAACCGGAACTCCGGATGGATGTTCACCACGACCATGGAACCGGGCGGGGCGGGGTTGTGCCGCGAGACAAACGGCTGGTCAATCCAGCCGCCAGCCAGCGCGAGACGGTATGGAAGTTTCCCAACAATGTCGGTGATGGACATTATGCGTTTCATTTTGAACGAGATTACGGCAGCCCGGCACTCGAATCAAATCTTCCCAATTTCCGCCCGCAACAGTTTTTAAATCCTGGCAGCGGCATGGTCAAAGGCATCGGCCCCGACCACGCCAGGAAGCTTATGAACAAATTTGGCTAATTGTTTGGCAAGAAACGTGTAGTGCCGCCCCCCTCTGGCACCCCATAGTGTTCGCATGATGGCAACAATTCAAAACCAACGAAGCGCCAAAAAGGTTGGCGGGAATGGAAAAGGGCGCGGACCGGCCCATGCGCTGGTCACGCACGAAGTGGCCTTTGGGTATCCGAGAGATTTTCTTGAGAATCAGTTCGTTTACCTCGTGATTTCCCCGCGGGCCCGAGGATTGTCAATCGGGGTCAACGTGAACCCGATTGTGAAATGCAACCTCGAGTGCTTGTACTGCGAGATTGATCGCGCCAAGTCGGCAGGGGTATCAAACTTTAATGTTATGAGAATGGCCGCCGAACTGCATGTGACTTTTGGGTTGGCCTCCTCGGGCCGTCTGCGGCAAAGGCCGCGTTACGCCAATTTGCCGGATGACTTGCTGCAAGTGCGCCATGTGGCCTTGAGCGGGGACGGGGAACCCACCTTGTCGAGCCATTTTGTCGAGGCCTTGCAAGCAATGGCCCACCTTCGCGGGCTTGGCGGATTGCCCTTTTTCAAGATCGTGCTTGTTACCAATTCAACCGCGCTGGATCGGCCAAAAGTCCAATACGGGTTAAAGTTCCTCACGCGAACGGACGAGATTTGGGCAAAACTGGATGGAGGCACACAGGATTATCTGAACAGGCTGAACGGCGCGACGATCCCGCTGGAAAAAATCATGGGCAATATCCTGCTGGTGGCCCGTCAACGTCCCGTGGTCATTCAGAGCCTGTTCCCCGCCATCGATGGCGCGTATCCGCCTGCGGATGAAATCAAGGAATACGCGCAGCGATTGAAGGAACTGAAAGAGGCGGGCGCAGAGATTTCTCTCGTGCAAGTTTATTCCGCGACGCGGCCGATGGCCAGAACGGGATGCAGTCATCTGCCGTTGAAATCGCTTTCGCAGATCGCGCAAACGGTCCGGCGAGTGGCCGGACTGCGGGCGGAAGTGTTTTGAGTCAAGCCGCAACCATGAGTTGGGGGAGTGTCTGCATTGCGCCTTGAATGCCCGAGACGATTTGTTCCACTTTTTCCACGTCCATGCCCAGCACTGTAGCGGTCGTGTTTTTGGCCTGAATGGCCTGGGCTTGCCATTCTGGAGCGGCGCCGCAAAGGTGGACGGCGCAATTGGCGAGATAAACCACGGCTGACAACTGAATGGCGGGCTTGAGAACAGGAGAATGATGATCGGCCACGGCTTCGACAATTAATTCCGGCAATGACCACCGTTTCAGCAAACACGCCCCAATTTCGGAGTGATCGGCTCCCAATACGGCCTTCTCCGCCTCGATCCGCGAGAGTGACTGCCCGGTCATTTTAGTCCGAATGTCGGCCCGGTCTTTTGGAGTCAATACGTTGCTGATGACTGATTTGCCGATGTCATGCAGCAAGCCGGCGGTGAAGGCGGTGGAAGGGAGGAAATTACCGTAGGATTCAACCTCGGCCAGATATTCAGCGCCGAGAGCCGTGTTCAGGGAGTGGGTCCAAAGACCGTTGGCTTCGGTGGCGTAACCGGGCGCCGCCATTCCCAAAGAGCCGCCAAAACCGATGGCGCAAACCATGCGGAAAATCATGTTGTCACCGAGGAGGAACAGGGCTTGATCGACGGAAAGGACCGGCTCGCGCACGCCGCTGTTGGCCGAGTTGCAGGCCCGTAACAGCTTGGCGGTGAGGACATTGTCGCAGCGCACCGTTTCGACGAGTTCGTCCCGATGCAAGTCCGGCTGATTGAGTTGAATGATCAGCTTGCGGGCCGTTTCCGACACGACAGGCAGGTCTTTTGCGTGGGCTATTATTTCATCGGCCGTCATAGCAGTCCAAGCATCAATTCCTTTTGATGAGCGCCCAAGTCGGGGGAGATGTGTTTATGGCCGTTGGCCAAAAACTCATGCTCCGCCAAGACTGGGCAGCGGATTCGATTTCCATGCATCATTACAGATTCCGCATCCACTATCGGCAGGAGCAAATGAAACCTAAAGTCCTGCGTTCTGTGCCTGGTCAACCGTTCTTTCTGCAAATGCCAGCGCCTCATTCAGCGTGTCCATGAACTCTTTGACTTTAATGGGTTTGGTGAGATAACGGTAAAACCCCAGTTCCAAGCCCATCGTGATGTCGCGTGGCATGGCATTGGCGCTGAGGGCAACGACGGGGATGTGCGCCGTGGCCGGGTCTTCGCGCAGGATTTTCAAGGCCTCGATACCGCTGATGCCAGGCAGGTTGATATCCATCAGGATCACCTGCGGTTGAGCGGCGCGGGCGATCTTGATGCCGAGGGTTCCGTTCACCGCGGTCAAGAGCTGAATGTCCGGGCGACGCGCGATGAGTTGCTCGACCAGCTTCATGTTTGCCGGGTTGTCCTCGATATACAGCAGGGCGCGCCGCGGCGCGCCGTCCGGCAATTGCGGGTGGACGAAGGCCTGGACTTCGCCGCTTTGGATTTTAAGTTGGGGTGCCGCAACCGAGATCAGTTCGCACCAGAACACGCTTCCCACCCCGACCGTGCTTTCCACGCCGAGGACGCCCTCCATCAGTTCGGCCAATCGCTTTGTCACCACCAAGCCGATGCCCGTGCCGGCCACGCCGCCGGCTTCCTGACCGAGCCGGTTGAACGGCTGGAATAGTTGCGCCAGCTTTTCCGGAGACAATCCCGCGCCGGTATCCGTGACGCTGATGCGAATGCGTTTCGGGGCGCTCACGACGCAGTCCACAACCACTGTTCCCTGCTCCTTGTTGTATTTGATCGCGTTGGAAAGCAGGTTGATGATGATTTGTTTCAAGCGGGTTCGATCGGCCCTGACAAAGAACGAGTGATCGTCCTCGAACCGGGGAAAGGTCATGCTGATGCCATGCTGTTGGGCCTGCGGCTCCATCATGGCCTGGCATTCGGACATGACCTCGGACAACGACACCGATTCCGGGGACAGGGACACTTTCCCGGACTCGATCACGGCGAGATCGAGGATTTCGTTGATCAGCTTGAGCAGATGCCATCCCGCCTGGAGAATCTGGGCAATGCTTTCCGACTGGGATGCCGTTGGGGATGGGGAGGCCGACTCCATCAGTTGTGCGAAGCCGAGGATCGCATTGAGCGGGCTGCGAAGCTCATGGCTCATGCTGGAAAGGAAGTCCGATTTGGCGAGGTTGGCTTTCTCCGCCGCGGACTTGGCGCTCTCGAGTTCGACGTTCTTTTCCTGCAGCACCTGATCCAGGCGATTGCGCTCGGTGACGTCGCGCGCGGCGGCGAACACGCCTTGCAGCCTGCGGTCCCGGTCATAGAAGGTGGTGGCGTTGTAAGACACGACTGTTTTCTTGCCGTCCCTGGCGCTGGCGGTCAGCTCGTAGTTGGTGACCTTCTTCTCGCTCAGCACCAACTTGATGGCTGCTTCGGCCCGCTCGGGATCGGTGAAGTGGTTCTTGAACGGCGCGCCGATCAACTCATCGCGCGTGCAGCCGGTGAGCGCCTCCATCTGCTTGTTGACGTCGGTGATGATGCCGAGCGGATCGGCCATCATCAGCGCGTCAATATTGGATTCGATGAGCGAGCGCGTGTAGAACTGCTGGTCGCGCAAGCGCTGATCGAGTTTCTTCTGCTCTGCTTCGACCTGCTTGCGCGCGGTATTATCAGTGCCGATCAACAGATAGCCGATAATTGAGTTTTGAGCATCGCGCAACGCCGTGACCGACACGACCGCCGGGAAGCGGCTGCCGTCCTTTCGGATGTAGGTCAACTCGTAAATGTCCTCGATGCCGCGCGAGGCCTTGAACACCAGGGCCTCGAAGCCGGGCGTAATCGTGGTGGCCAGCTCGACGCTCAACGCTTTGGCGCGCGCGATCACTTCCTGCGGATCAGAAATATCGGCCGGCGTTATCTTGTTCATCACGTCGCCGGCGGCGTAGCCCAGCATGCGTTCCGCGCCGACATTGAAGATTTGAATGACACCCTTGGCGTCCGTGGCGATGCTGGAAAAGTTGGCGCTGTTGAAAATTGCGCTCTGCAAAGCCCCCGCCTTGAGCAGCGCCTCTTCCGCCTGCTTGCGCGCGGTATTGTCGGTGCCGATCAACAAGTAGCCGATAATTGCGTTTTGAGCGTCGCGCAACGCCGTGACCGACACAACCGCCGGGAAGCGGCTGCCGTCCTTGCGGATGTAGGTCAGCTCGTAAATGTCCTCGATGCCGCGCGAGGCCTTGAACACCAGGGCCTCGAAGCCGGGCGTAATTGGTGTGGAAAGCTCGACGCTCAAGGCCTTGGCGCGCGCTATTACTTCCTGCGGGTCGGAAATGTCGGCCGGCGTGATCTTGTTCATCACGTCGCTGGCGGCGTAGCCCAGCATGCGTTCCGCGCCGACGTTGAAGATCTGAATGACGCCCTTCGCATCGGTGGCGATACTCGAAAAGTTGGCGCTGTTGAAAATTGCGCTCTGCAAAGCCCCCGCCTTGAGCAGCGCCTCTTCCGCCCGCTTCCGCGCAGTATTATCAGTGCCGATCAACAGGTAGCCGATAATTGCGTTTTGAGCGTCGCGCAACGCCGTGACCGACACAACCGCCGGGAAGCGGCTGCCGTCCTTTCGGATGTAGGTCAACTCGTAAATGTCCTCGATGCCGCGCGAGGCCTTGAACACCAGGGCCTCAAAGCCCGGCGTAATTGGCGTGGAAAGCTCGACGCTCAACGCCTTGGCGCGCGCGATCACTTCCTGCGGATCAGAAATATCGGCCGGGGTAATCTTGTTCACGACGTCGCTGGCGGCGTAGCCCAGCATGCGTTCCGCGCCGACATTGAAGATTTGAATGACGCCCCTGGCGTCCGTGGCGATGCTCGAGAAGTTGGCGCTGTTGAAAATCGCGTTCTGCAAAGCCCCCGCCTTGAGCAGCGCCTCTTCGCGCCGGACTTCGGTGACGATTTCCACCGCCGCGGGATCGCCGTCGAGAATGGCTGTTGGCTCCATATTTGTTCCGTTTTTAAACTGCGATTGGCCTTGCCTCGTACTGAGCCTGGCCGCCATCGGCGCGAGCGAATGCCGCTCCGCCCTCACTCTGGCCTTGCATGGTTTGCTTCGCGACACGTCATCCGCCCAAATGATGCTTGAGACAGGCGGCCACTTCCTTCAGGACGACCGGCTTGGCCAGAAAGGATTGCCCCCCGACCCGCCCGCCACTGGCCTCAACTTCTCCTTTCGTGATGGTCGCCGTCAGAAATACAATCGGCACGGCATTCAATTTTGGACTTGCCTTAAAACAAGCGGCCAACTCCCCGCCGTCCATGCCCGGCATCATCACATCCAGCAGGATCAAGTGAGGCTGAAACTCCTCCGCTGCGGAAAGCGCGGCCCTGGCGTCATTTTCCTCCCTGACCACATAATTGTTGGTTTGTTCCAGATAAAGTTTCAGCAGCCGGGTATTCCCGGGCTGGTCATCCACCGCCAGGATGCGTTTCTTCTCAGTATTCATCATTGTATTCCTATTCAAATTCGCAACCGCATTCATTGCCCTGTCAAAGGTAAAAGACATAAAAAGATTTCAAAAGACTTCGGAAGTCATGGTGTGATAATGGCAGAATAAACACGCGACCGCTATGGGGCGTTCACCCCATACCGGACTTGATCCGTTTTCCCGGCCAAAGGAAGCGGTCGGAACGATCAGACTTTTGTCTGCTGTTCGAATTCCACTGGTTCAAGATTGGGGGCCAGGAGATGGACGATCACCGCGCCGGTGGCATAGGCCAGACTGGCGGCGAGGAAGATGAGGCGGTAATTGCCCAAATCATGGCTCACCTCGGCCATCTTGCGAACATGGGCAATAAGAAGGAACAAAACCAATCCACCCACCGAGCCGGCGAACCCGGCCAAGCCCGTGACCGAGCCGACCATGCGGCGCGGGAACATGTCCCCCGCCAGACTGTAAACGTTGGCCGACCACGCTTGATGGGCCGACGCCGCGACGGCAATGAGGGCCACCGCCAGCCAGTAGCTGTTGGTGACGGCGGCGAAAAACACCGGCAGAACGCAGGCCGCACAAATGAACAGGGTGGTTTTTCTGGCCCGGTTGACGCTCCAGCCAATTTTCATGAACCAGCCGGAAAGCCATCCGCCCCCGATGCTGCCCACCGAAGCCAGGACATAAATGACCGCGACCGGAGCGCTGCGCGCTTTGAGACCCAATCCGAAACGGTCCGAGAAGAAATAAGGCGTGCCAAAAAGGTAGAACCACCAGAAACCGTCACTCATAAATCTGGCCCCGGCGATAGCCCAGGCCTGACGATGCGGAAACAAGCGACGCCACGGAATTTTGACGCTGGATTCGGCGGGGTCGCTGTTGATGCAAGCCAGTTCGGCCTGGGAGACGCGGGGGTGATCCTGGGGCTTCTTGTAAATCAGGAGCCATGCAATGATCCACGCGATGTCAAAAATGCCGGTGATCAAAAATGCGCCGCGCCAGCCGAGCACATGGCCGCCGACGTAAAAAGTGCCGCACAGGGCGACGACGGACGGCAGGCCAAACGGGACAAGAATGCCGCCGACGTTCGAGCCGGAGTTGAAGAGGCCGGTGGCCAGGGCGCGCTCGCGTTTGGGAAACCATTCGGCAGTGGTTTTGATGGCGGCCGGGAAGTTGCCGCCCTCCCCCAATGCCAGAAGGATGCGCACGATGAAAAACCCCGTGACGGTGCTCACCAACGAATGGCTCATGGCCGCCAGGCCCCAAAAGCCGCAGGCCAGGGCAAAACCCCATCGCAGACCGATGACATCCATAAGCCGTCCCGCCAGCATTTGGCTGATCGCGTAAGCTGCGGTGAAAGCCACCGTCATGTGGTAGTATCGTTCCTGCGTCCACCCCGGGATCACCTTTTCCAGGTCGGGCGCCAGATTGCTGAAGACGCTGCGGTCGATATAATTCGCCGTCGTCACCCAGAAAAGCAGGGCGCAAATGACCCAGCGATAATGGCTCGAGGCGGGCCGATTTGAAGCGGAGGCGTTCATTGGCGCGGAGGGTAACCGGAAACGGCGGCGCATTTCAATCGTTTATCGGCGGATGGGCCGTCTTGTTTCGTGCAAAAATGTTTGAATTTTGAGCACCGTGCCACGCCAGTGCCTAATTTTCAGGGCGCAGTGCAGAGAAAGGCCATATCTATCTGCGGCAAAGGGTGGTATGTTTAAAAATCAGAGTTTTTGTCATGTTGAGTTTAGGAATCACATTCATGAAACGAGGTGTTGTCTTCATTTTAGCTTCGCTGGCTTTGGCCGGCTGGGTTCACGCTCAAGCTGTCAACCCGACATTGCCGAACATAAATACGACCAACATTTTCAACGTGGTCACCGGATACGGCGCGTCCACCAGCAACGCGAACAACGCTTCCGCCATTAATGCCGCCATCACTGCCGCCGCAGGGGCCACCGGCGGCGGCACGGTCGAGATTCCCGGCCCTGGCGTTTATTTGACCGGCCCGTTGACCATGATGAGCAAGGTCAATTTGCAAATTGACGCCGGCGCGATTCTGCGAATGCTGCCTTATGGCACCTGGTCCGGAACAACCCCCCTTCTGACGTATTCCTCCGTGAGCGATGTCGAAATCAGCGGGTCGGGGGCCATTGATGGCCAGGGCGGGCCTTGGTGGGCGAGCGATCCAGGCAGCGGGCTTTACATGATTTATTTTTACAAATGCCAACGGGTGCTGATCCAAAATCTTACGGTTTCAAACGCCCCGGCGCAGCAAATTGTTTTTAAAGGCAGCAACACAGCCAACGTGACCATCCAAAGGATCACCATCAGCGCGCCCGACTCCGGCGCTCCAACTCCCTCGCATAACACCGACGGCATTGATTTGGCGGGCAGCAATTCCCTGGTGCAAAATTGTGTGATCAGCACCGGCGACGATAACATCGCCCTGGGCAGCAGCAGCGCGCCCACCTACAATACGCTGATAACCAACTGCGCGTTCGGCTACGGGCACGGCGTATCCATCGGCAGCTACACCACTGATGGTGTGACGAATCTGACGGTCATCAACTGCACCTTCAGCAACACGCAAAATGGCATCCGCATGAAGTCCGACAGCGGGCGGGGAGGCACCGCCCAGTATCTCAATTATTACAACCTCATGATGACGAACATCACCTATGCGCCAATCGTGATTTACAGCTATTACGACTCCTACGGCAATCCCACCACCGCCGGCATCACACCTGCGGTCGCGGCAGGGATGGCGACAGGTTCCACAAGCAATGAGCCGATCTGGCGCAACATCATCATCAGCAACCTCACTGCCACGGCCGGCCAGCCCGGCATGATTTGGGCAAAACTGGAATTGCCCGCCACCAATATCCTTTTGAGCAAGCTTAACATCACTGCCACCGGCTCTTTCAACCTTTACAACATCAACAATGTCCAGATCGTGGATTCACAAATAAACATCACCGGCGGCGCTCCAACCTTCGCGCTGTGCAACGCGCGGGCCACCTTCAGCAACAGTGTCACTGGCGCCAGCGTGATCACGCTGGAAGGGGCCGACAACACCAACTCGCTCGCGTTTTACAACGCGCCGGCCTCTTGTGGCGACGCCGCCCTATTCGACGCGAACCCCATCACTCTGGCTGGCAGCCTGCTTTCGGATACGACCAGTCTCACATTGCCTGGTTCGACACCAGTCAATTTCACGCTCGGCACAAATGCCGCAACGGTGAGTGTCACTGGCAACCTGACACTTAACAGCACACTCAACATTACCAACGCCGGCGGTTTCGCCGCCGGCAACTACACCCTGTTCACCTACACCGGCGCCGAGAGCGGCCAGGCGGTTCTTGGCAGCACGCCGACAGGCTTCCCGGGCTTCAATTACAGCCTCTCCACCAATACGTCGGCCAAAGAGGTTTTGTTTGAAGTTTCAAAGACTGTGCCGACACTGGTGACCGCGCCGACGGCCTCGGCGATCACCTACGGGCAGGCGTTGAGCGCTTCGACCTTGAGCGGCGGCGTGGCATCCGTGCCCGGCGGCTTCGCCTTCACCACACCGACGACGACACCGGGTGCAGGCACGGCGAACCAGTCGGTGACCTTCACCCCGACCAACACGGCCCAGTACACCACGTTCACCTGCAATGTCAGTGTAACGGTGCTCAAGGCGACACCGACACTGACGACCGCGCCGACGGCCTCGGCGATCACCGTTGGGCAGGCGTTGAGTGCTTCGACCTTGAGCGGCGGCGTGGCATCCGTGCCCGGCGGCTTCGCCTTCACCACACCGACGACGACACCGGGTGTGGGCACGGCGAACCAATCGGTGACCTTCACCCCGACCGACAATAGCGACTACAGCACGATCAGCTTCAATGTTGGTGTGACGGTGCTCAAGGCGACGCCGACACTGGTGACGGCGCCGACGGCCTCGGCGATCACCGTTGGGCAGGCGTTGAGTGCTTCGACCTTGAGCGGCGGCGTGGCATCCGTGCCCGGCGGCTTCGCCTTCACCACACCGACGACGACACCGGGTGTGGGCACGGCGAACCAGTCGGTGACCTTCACCCCGACCGACAATATCGATTACAGCACGATCAGCTTCAATGTTAGTGTGACAGTTGTGTCGGCGCCGCAGCCGGTCATCACCAGTGTCAGCATTTCCGGCGCAAACCTGACCATCAATGGAAACAACGGAGTAGCCGGAACTTATACTGTGCTGACCAGCACGAATTTCACGTTGCCATTCTCGAATTGGGCATTTGCGGGAACCTTTACACTGAGTGCAAGCGGCAGTTTCTCCCAGACTGTCAACGGCGCGGTGACCGCAAGCGATTTGGAACAATTCTACATTCTGCAAGCGCCATAACAACGATGGCGGAGCGGCGCGGCCGTCGAACCAATTCAGTGCAGGGGAACACCCCGCAAAGATTCTTTCTGTTGCGAATTCCGGAGCCGTAAGACCCGGCATGAATGGCTGGAGTCGCCCAAAGCGGCCTTCCCACCGCGATGCCGATTTTTCATGGCGTAATGCAGAAAAAAGCAATGTCTATTGGCGGCCAAGGCTGGTATGTTCACATAGACAACAACTTGTGATGAATCATTTCTTGCCTCTTGGAAAATACTCCTTCGGGATGGGCGACCGGTTTGCGCGGCAAGCCCAGGCGCAGTTGCAAACCTGCCTCCGCGCCGCTGGCGAAGGCGTTGACATCGTCCCGGTTTGGAACAAATCCAATCGGGAGCATGTCACCATCGGCTCCGAACCCGCCCAAAGCCGCGCGGCGGTTGACGCCGCGGTCAAGGCGTTGCGCTGGAAGAAGCCTTACTTTCTGGATGCCGACCATATCCGGCTGGAGACGGTGGACCGATTTCTGCCGCACTGCAATTTTTACACCATCGATGTGGCTGATTGGATTGGACAGCCGGCTCCGCCGGAAGCAGTGCGGCGCTTGCTGGACCGTCACCCGGAATTGTTCAACGGAACGGCTGAGGCGGATCGCGCGACAGTGGAAAAGATCGCCCGGAAATATCTGCTGGCGGTGCTGGAAGCGGGCCAGATTTACCGCCATATCGCGCAGGCCAAAGGGCCGGGCTATTTCGTGACCGAGGTGTCCATGGACGAGACGGACACTCCGCAAACGCCGGTGGAATTGAGGGTCATCCTGGCGGCCCTGAGCGACGAGGCCATTCCGCTGCAAACCATCGCGCCCAAATTCACGGGCCGCTTCAACAAAGGGGTTGATTACGTGGGCGACATCGCCCAATTCGAGAAGGAGTTCAACGAGGACCTGGCAGTGATTGCGTTTGCGGTCCGACAGTACGGTTTTCCCGCCAGTCTCAAGTTGAGCGTTCATTCCGGCAGTGACAAATTCTCCATTTACGGGCCGATTCGGCGGGCCTTGCGCCGGAGCGGGGCGGGGGTTCATCTCAAGACCGCCGGCACGACGTGGCTGGAGGAGATCATCGGCCTGGCGGCGGCGGACGACGGCGGGCTGGCGCTGGCCAAGGAGATTTACATCGAGGCGCTGGCGCACATTGACGAGTTGTGCGCGCCTTACGCGGCGGTGCTGGACATTGACCGCAGCCGGTTGCCGGCGGCGGCGGCGGTGCAACGCTGGGACAGCGGGCAATTTGCTTCCGCCGTGAGGCACGACCAGAAAAATCCGGCTTACAACCCAAGCGTGCGGCAATTGCTGCATGTCGGATACAAGATCGCGGCCAGGATGGGAAAACGGTATTTGAAAGCGCTTGAACAATATAAGAGTTCCGTGGCGGCCAACGTCACAGAGAATCTGTACGAACGGCACGTGAAGCCGCTTTTTTTAGCCGGAGACTGACATGAAATTCATTGACGAAAAGTTCTTGTTGCACAACCGCGCGGCGCAACGGCTTTACAGGCAATTTGCCGAGGGACAGCCGATCTTCGATTACCATTGCCATCTGTCCCCCAAAGACATCGCGGAAAACCGGCAGTTCCGCAACCTGTTCGAAATCTGGCTCGAAGGCGACCATTACAAATGGCGCGCCATGCGCGCCAACGGCGTGGCGGAGAATTTCTGCACGGGCGCGGCCGAACCGTTTGCCAAGTTTCGCGCCTGGGCGGCGACGGTGCCGCACACCCTGCGCAACCCGCTCTATCACTGGACCCATTTGGAACTCAAGCGCTACTTCGGCATCGATGAACTGTTGGATGAGGAGAGCGCCGCGCGGGTATGGAAAAATGCCAACGAACAATTGGCCCGCCCCGAACTCACCACCCGCGGCATCCTGAAACAATTCAACGTCAGCACCCTCTGCACCACGGATGATCCAACCGACGACCTGGCGCATCACAAAAAGATCGCGGCCGACGGAGTGGCCACGCGCGTTTTTCCCGCCTTTCGCCCGGACAAGGCGCTGACGGTGAGCCAACCGGCGGCGTTCAACGCCTGGGTCAGCCGCTTGGAGCAGGCGGCCGACACGGACATCGCCAACCTGGAGGATTTCGTGGCCGCCCTGCGGCGGCGGCATGACTACTTCCACGCGCAAGGTTGCCGCCTGTCCGACCACGGACTCAACCAATGCCCGGCCAGCCCGTGCCCGGACAAGACGGCGGCGGCGATTTTTGCCCGGGCGCGCCGCGGCCAGGCGGCTTCGCCGGAAGAGCACGCGCAATTTGGCATGAGCCTGATGCTGCATTTTGGGCGATGGGACGCGGAGAAAGGGTGGGTCAAGCAATTGCACCTCGGCGCGCTTCGCAACAACAACACCCGGCTCCTGGAGCAACTCGGCCCCGACACCGGATTTGATTGCATCGGAGACTTTCCGCAAGCCCAGGCCCTGGTGCATTACCTCGATTTGCTGGAGCGCGAGGGCCGCCTGCCCAAGGTCATCGTCTATAACAATAATCCTGTTGACAACTACGTTTTCTCCACCGTCATCGGGAGTTTTCAGGACGGCACGATTCCCGGCAAAATGCAGTTCGGCTCCGGCTGGTGGTTCCTGGACCAGAAGGAAGGCATCGAGTGGCAGCTCAACGCCCTGTCCAACAACGGCTTGCTCTCGCGCTTTGTCGGCATGGTGACCGATTCGCGCTCCTTCATGTCCTATCCCCGCCACGAATACTTCCGCCGCGTGCTGTGCAATCTCATCGGGCAGGAAGTCGAGCGCGGCGAACTGCCCAACGACGAGGCCCTGCTCGGCACGATGATCCGCAATATCTGCCACAGCAACGCGCGCCAGTACCTGGCCCTGCCCGAAAAGCGGGAAACCACGCCCGGACGAAGTCCGCGGCGGGTTGAGCGAACGGCGGCCTAGCCCTGGCCGGCCAATGGCCCCTTGGCGGCGGGGCGGACCACGGATTTGCGATAGTGGCTGAGGGTCATGCCGGTGGTGTTTTTGAACGCGACGGAAAAGGAGTTGGCGCTTTGATAGCCGCACATGCTGGCCAGGACCTCGATCTTATGGTCGGAATCGGCCAGCAACCGTTTGGCCTTCTCCATGCGCAGCCGCTGCAATTCCTGGCCGGGCGTGCGCCCGACGTTCTCGATGAAGGCCTTGTGCAAGCCGCGCCGGGACATGCCGGCGACGTTGAGCAGGTCTTTGACGCGGATCGGTTCATGGAAATGCTCCCAGATGAAGCGCAGGCCGTTGGCGACGCCTTTGTGTTTGACTGCCAGGAGGTCGCTGCTTTTGCGGGTGATCACGCCGACGGCCGGGACGCGAATGATCCGCGCCGACGGCCGTTTGCCGTTCATTAAATCCTCCAGCAGCGCCGCGCCGGTGTAGCCGAGGGTTTCCAGATTGGTGTCAACGCTGGAAATTGGGGTGCGCATGACGTCGGGCGCCAGCAGGTAATTTTCCGCGCCGACAATGGCCACCTGTTCGGGCACGGCCAGGCGGGCCATCTCGCAGGCTTCCAGCACTTCCAGCGCGTGCTGGTCGTTGGCGGCGAAGACAGCCAGCGCCTTGGGCGCCTGTTTCAATCGGGCCGCCAGCCAGCTTCTTTTGCGCGTCCATTGTTCGCGTCCGGTGTTGTATTCGGGAGCATGGGTCCAGCGCAGCCACTCGCAGTCGTGGCCGGCGCGGCGCAAGGCGGCGACAAACCCCTCGCCCCGCTCCAGATAGGACCAATTGTCCTCGTCGTTGTAAAACATAAAATGCCTGAAACCGCGGGAGAGAAAATGTTCCGCCGCCAATTGCGCGGCGTGCGCGTGGTCCTCCAGCACGCGGGCAAAGCGCAGGTGCGGCCGGCGAAAACTCAGATCCACCGTCGGCTTGGCCGTGTCCTTGACGAACTCCGCCAGGTCGTCGCCCGCCCCCAGCCAGGCCAGGATGCCGTCGCCATCCCATCCCCACGGAATGACCTTTTCGCGCGCGAAGTTGCTGGAAAGATGCCAGTGGTGTTCCTGCGCGAACTTTTCAATGCCCCGGTGCAGACGGTAGTCGTACCATCCCAGCGCAACCAGCACTCGCTTCTGGCGTTTACGGGTCATATCGATCCATCCTATAGCAGGTGCGCGTGAGAAGATCAACCCCGGCGCAGGCGGGCGCGGGGCAAAACCCATCAAACCGCCGCATGATTCTTCGCTTCCTTCGCATGGCTTAGTTTAATTTCGATCCGGGGAGTTCGTTTGCGCCAGCCTGGTCAACAAGGCAGGTTAATGCACTTTTGCGTTTTTGATGATCACCGGTTCGCCTTGCTCCACCTCGATCTTGACGTTTTTTAAATCCACGTCCCCGGCGTTTTCCACCCGCAGGCCGGTCACGGCCTTGAGATGGACGTTCGACAAAGTCACGCCGCGAATCGGGGATTCGGGCAGGCCAACGATCAAGCCGGCGCCTTCGGGGCTGTTGCCGGTGAGATTTTCGATGCGGATGTCATGATAGGCCGGCGTGTGGGCGGTGATGGGTTGAGCCGGGTCGTCCTTGGGAACTTTCGGGTAGTAACACGCGATGTCGATGGGACGTTTCACATTGTTCATCGTAAGATCGCTGTACAAAATATTTTCAACCCGTCCGCCTTTCTCGCGGTTCGTTTTGATGCGAATGCCGCTGACCGTGCCGTCGAAGGTGCAATGAACCACGGTGAAGTTGCTGACGCCGCCGGAAGTTTCGCTGCCAATGGAGATGCCGTGCCCATGCAGGCAGGCGCAATTGGACACCAGGATGTCCTGACAGCAAAAGTCGCGTCCGGGGGCGGCATGCCCGGCTTTCACGGCCACGTTGTCGTCGCCCACATCCAGGAGGCAGTTGAGAATGCGAACGTTGCGGCAGGCGCTCGGGTCGATGGCGTCGGTATTCGGCGAATCCGCCGGGGCGTTGATCGTCACGTGGTCGATCAGGACATTGTCGCAATCCACCGGAACGAGGTGGAAACTGGGGGAATTCCGCAAGGTCACATCGCGCACCATAACGCCATGACAATCCTTGAAATTGATCATCTTCGGACGCTGGCGCGGTTCGGGAGCGCCGGTCTTTTTCGCTTCCCTGACCGCAGGCCACCACGGCGCGCCCGCGCCGTCGATGATGCCTGTGCCGCAAATGGAAACATCCGTCAACCGGGTGGCGTTGATCAGGCCGACGACTTTGCCCTTGGAGTTCCGGTAATCGGTGAATTCCTCCGTGCCTTGCAGAACGGCCCCGGCGTCAAGTTGAAGCGTGGTATAGTTGCCGCTCAGATAGAGCGGCTTGCTGAGATAAGTGCCGGGGGCGAGCCGGACCGTGCCGCCGCCGGCCTTTGCGCAGGCATCGATGGTTTTTTGGATGGCTGGGGAATCCAGCGTCCGGCCATCGCCTTGCGCGCCGTAGTCGCGAACGTTAAACGTCCCGGCTTGTCCCATGACGCAGCATCCAAAAAGTGCCGGCAATGCAAGGGCCAGGACACGGTTCAAGGGGCGGTTTCTTCGGGTGTTCATGGCAGTTTGTGACTTGTGACTCATGTGATCCGGCGGCAGCGTGCCGGGCTTTTTCCTTGAAGTCATCTTTGTTCTAGTGCAAAAAAGCGTGAAAAAAGGGAACTGCGAGTTCATCGGCGGCACACCATGCCCGGCGGGCCAGCCTTGGTACGTCCGCGAGGAATGGGACTCGAATTGAGTCAACGTTCCCATATTTCAGGACGATTTGCACAAAAGTCCCTTTGATTATCTCCCTTGGCGGCTGTAGAGTATTGCCATGAGTCACAGAATAAGAATGAGAAACGCCCGGACCTTGTCCGCGAGTTTTACATTGATCGAATTGCTGGTGGTCATCGCCATCATTGCGATCCTGGCCTCGATCCTCCTGCCCGCGCTGGCCCGGGCCAAGGCGCAGGCGTATCGGACCAATTGCATGTCCAATATGAGGCAGATGGGCCTGGCCTTGCATATGTACACCGACGACTTCAAGGACTGGCTTCCGCCCGGCCCCAACGCGACCCCTTATGCCGGCTTAGCCGACAGTGAACTGCCCATCTATACCAGCGCCACCGCCGTTAAGGACTTCCAGAAATACCTGCCCTTTTACCTGGCGGTCTATCTGAAAATGCCGGGGCCGGCATCGATGGGCACAGCCACCAATGTCGTGAAGGAATTCATTTGCCCCGCCTATTTCAACGGCCTGCCTGGCGACACGCTGGCCAAATACAATCCAAATAAGGATTTTTACGCCAACTGCTTTTCCTACTCCGTCACCCGAATCGACAATTATCCCAATAACCTCCTGACGAACGTCGGTTCGCCGTTTGGCAAGGAGTCGCCCGCCCAGGCGTCCCTCAGTCTTGGCAACATCTCCAGCGTGGCCCCGCTGGCCGGGGTCTGGGCGATGGCGGACTTGGATTGGCTGTCTGTTCAAAACTACGGCGGCCTTGGCACTACGGTTTATCCTTACGTCGCCATGACACCGGTGCATGTTGATGTGCGGAATTACGTCTTTTTTGACGGTCACGCGGGCAGCAAACGGGTCAATGGGTACACGAATTATTAGGGCGTCTTTTGGGCGGCGGTTCCCGGCTCCTTCTCCTGACGTTTTTGCCTTTTCCTGGGGATGCAATCAATTGCACTTCAAAGCCTTGGTGTGGCCGGCCACAATTCTCTCCTTGGGAACCCTTTTTGCGAATTAGCAGCGAAGTTTCGCGATTTTGTCGTAGTTAGTATTTTCTTGTCACGCGAAAGTTGAGAATCGAATATCCCGCTGCGGTTTGCCATGTGCCACACCCTCCGTAATGGGTGACCCGTTTACGGTCCAAGCCCGCAAATATGATCAGCCAACTACTTCCGCCACATATCGCGGCTCGCGTGGACGCCTGGGTTCAACGCTGGCGGGTGCCGGCGGTTTGCCTTGTGCTGGCCGCGATCACCTTTGCCGTGTTTGGGCAGACGGCGGGTTTCGGGTTCCTCAATTACGATGACGATATCTATGTGTATGAGAACCCGGTGGTTGAAATGGGTTTGACCCTGAAGGGAGCCTTCTGGGCGTTGACCTATGGAGAAATCGGCCACCGGCATCCGCTGACGTGGTTGACGCACATGGCGGATTGCCAGGCCTACGGCCTGTGGGCGGGCGGCCATCATCTGACCAACGTGGCGCTGCACGCGGTGGCGGCGGTGCTTTTGTTTCTGGCGTTGAGAGAAATGACGGGGAACCTGTGGCGCAGCGCATTCGTGGCGGCGGTGTTTGCGATTCATCCGCTGCGGGCGGAGTCGGTGGCCTGGATTTCGGAACGCAAGGACGTGCTGAGCGGGGTGTTCTTCATGCTGACGCTGTGGGCTTATGCGCGTTATGCGCACCAGCCCTCGCGCTGGCGCTACGCGGCGGTGGCGGTGTGGTATGCCTTGGGACTTTTATGCAAGAACATGCTGGTGACTCTGCCGTTTGTGTTGCTGTTGCTGGATTGGTGGCCGCTCCATCGGGTGACGCTGGACGGGGCAGGCGGCGGGAGGCTTGCGGCGCTTTTTGGGGGATTGGTCAGGGAAAAGGTTCCGTTGTTCCTGCTTTCAATCGGGTCATGCGTGGCGACTGTTCTTGTGCCGGAAAAAGTGATTGACTACGACCGGCTCCCGTTCCTTGAACGCCTCGGAAACGCCCTGGTTTCTTATGGGGTTTACCTGCGGCAAATGGTTTTTCCGGCGGGATTGGCCGTCCCTTATCCCAATCCGCCAAACGGTCAGCCGTTCTGGAAGGTTGGGCTGGCCTTTGTCCTGCTGGCGGCAATTTCCATGCTTGTGTTGGCTTGCTGGAAAAAGCGCCCGTACCTGCTGGTGGGGTGGCTCTGGTATCTGGGAATGCTGGTTCTGGTGATTGGCATTATCCAAATATCGTTCAATGCTGCCCATGCGGATCGCTACACCTATTTGCCTGGAATCGGGCTGGTTCTGGCGGGGACATGGGCGGTGGGGGATTGGAGCTTGGGGTGGAAACATCGGCGGGCGGTGCTGGGTGGATTGATGGCTGCCGTGATTGGCATATTGATGGTCTGCACCTGGATACAGACCGGGTTTTGGAAAAGCAGCGAAGCCTTGTGGACCCACACGCTCGCCTGCACCACAGGCAATTACGTGGCCCATTACTACCTTGGCACCACTGCTTTCAAAAAGGGGAGAGTGGACGAGGCGATCACGCAATATCAGGAGGCGCTGCAAATCAAGCCCGGCTACCCGGAAGCCTGCAACGCCATTGGACTGGCCCTTCGCGAGAAGGGAAGAGTGGACGAAGCGATCACCTATTACCAAACAGCGCTGCAAATCGATCCAGACTACGTGTCAGTCCATAACAACCTCGGCAACGCTCTTCTGCAAAGGGGAAGAGTGGACGAGGCAATCACCCATTTCCAAAGGGCGCTGCAAATCAGGCCCGACTATGTGAATGCCCGCAACAACCTCGGCAGCCTTCTTCTGCAAAGGGGAAGAGTGGACGAGGCGATCACCCACTTCCAAAAGGCGGCACAAGTCGATCCTGACAATATGGAAGCGCACTACAGCCTCGGAACCGCTCTCCTGCAAAAGGGAAGACTGGACGAGGCGATCACAGAATTCCAGGAGGCGTTGCAAATCGACCCCCATTACGCGCCAGCCTACAACAACGCCGGCAACGCTCTTCTCAAAAAGGGAAGAGTGGACGACGCGATCGCCTGTTTTCAAGAGGCGCTGCAAATCAACCCCGGCTACACGGATGCCCACGTCAACCTCGGCAACGCTTTTGTGCAAAAGGGAAGAGTGGACGAAGCGATCACCCATTACCAAAAGGCTCTGCAGATCAGACCAGCCGATTCAGCAACCCAAAATAATCTGGCCTGGATCCTGGCCACTTGTCCGGAGGCATCGTTGCGCAACGGCGCCAGGGCGGTCGAACTGGCCGGGCAGGCCAATGCGCTCGCCGGAGGAGAGAACCCGATCATCCTCCACACCCTCGCCGCCGCCTTCGCCGAGGCCGGGCAGTTTTCCCAAGCGGTGGAAACGGCGCAGCACGCCTTGCGCCTGGCCGAAGCGCAATTTAACACCGGGCTGGCCGGGCAACTTCGATTTGAGATGAAATTCTACCAGGAAGGCGGCCCATTCCATATCCCTGCACAAACACATTAGGGCATTGCGCAACCATGCAAAACGATTTGGCGTTTGAGCTGGCCCGGAGAAGGACGTAACATTGCGGTCACATGAAGCGGCAGAAAAAGCGCCCAGCCAATGAAGACGCCGAACCGCCTGCCCTGTCTGCCGGGAAGCCAGGTATGGGTGAGGGTGAGAAGGTAATGGAGAGCCATGGCATTGTGGAATTTCTGCCTTCCTCGTGGTGTCACGATTGGCTGATTGGGTTCTTCCTGGTGGCCGTCACGATCATTGCCTATCAGCCGGCGTGGCACGCCGGAACGATTTGGGACGATGACAAGCACATCACCCCGGCGGAACTCCGCTCGCTCCATGGTCTGGCCCGCATTTGGACGCAACCTGGGGCCACCCACCAGGTACTATCCTTTGGTGCATAGTGTTTTTTGGGTGGAGCACCAGCTTTGGGGCGATGCCACGGCGGGTTATCACTGGGTCAACATTCTGCTCCATGCCTTTTCGGCGTTGTTGCTGGTAAAAATACTGCGGCAACTGAAAACCCCGGGAGCGTGGCTGGCGGCGGCCCTTTTTGCCCTGCATCCGGTTGAGGTCGAATCGGTGGCGTGGATTTCGGAACTCAAGAACACGTTGTCGGGGGTGTTCTATCTGAGCGCGGCCCTGGCCTATCTGGGATTCGATCGAAACCGAAACTGGGGAAATTATGCCATTGCTTTCGGACTGTTCCTGCTGGGGTTGATGTCGAAAACCGTCATAGCCTCGCTGCCCGGGGCCTTGCTGGTGGTTTTCTGGTGGCAACGCGGGAAGTTATCCTGGAAGCGGGACGTGCTGCCGCTGATTCCATTCATCCTCGCGGGGATTGGGGCCGGATTGTTTACCGCGTGGATGGAACGGAAGTTCCTTGGCGCGGAAGGTGCGGAGTATAATTTTTCCATCATCGAACGGTTTCTCATTGCCGGGCGTGCCATTTGGTTTTACCTGGGCAAACTTTGCTCACCGGTGGATTTGTCCTTTATCTACCCGCGCTGGAATGTCAGCCAGGCGGTGTGGTGGCAATACCTGTTTCCGGCTGCGGCGGCGTTGTTGTTGGGTGTGTTGGTCTGGCGGCGGTGGCGCGGGCCGCTGGCAGGGCTGCTCTACTTCGTCGGGACGTTGTTTCCGGCGTTGGGTTTTTTCAATGTGTATCCTTTCCGCTATTCGTTCGTGGCGGATCATTTCCAGTATCTGGCCAGTCTCGGCCCTTTGACGTTGACCGCGGCAGGAATCACCGCCATGCCCGGTTTTTTTCGGCAAAGAAAACCATTCCTTGAGCCGATGTTGTGCGCAACGCTGTTGGTGGTTCTTGGCATGTTGACATGGAAGCAATGCGGGATGTACGCCAACGCCGAATCGCTCTGGCTACAAACCCTTCGCCGGAATCCCAATTGCTCGATGGCCCACAACAACCTTGGCGATGTCTTTTCCCAACAGGGACGAATAGATGAAGCGGTCACGCATTTTCAAAGGGCGCTGGAAATCAACCCGGACAATGCGGAAGCCCACTTCAATCTTGGCCTCAGCTTTGGCAAAAAGGGGCGGCTGGACGAAGCGGTCACCCATTACCAAAACGCGCTGCAAATCAAGCCTGGCTTCGAGCCAGCGCACTACAGCCTTGGCAACGCTCTTCTGCAAAAGGGAAACATGGGCGAAGCGATCACCCAATTTCAACAGGCGCTGCAAATCAAGCCCGACAACGCGGATGCCCACTACGGCCTTGCCGCCGCTCTTCGGCAAGAAGGAAGACTGGACGAAGCGATCGTCCATTACCAAAACGCACTGCAAATCAAGCCCGACAACGCGGATGCCCACAACAACCTTGCCAGCGCTCTTTGGCAAGAAGGAAGAGTGGACGAAGCGATCGCCCATTACCAACAGGCATTGCAAATCAAGCCCGACAACGCGGATGCCCACTACAACCTTGCCATCGCTTTTCGGCGGGAAGGAAGAATGGACGAAGCAATCGCCCATTACCAACAGGCGCTGCAAATCAAGCCCGACAACGCGGATGCCCACAACAACCTCGGCAACGTGCTGCTGCAAACGGGAAGGGTGGACGAAGCCATCCTCCATTTCCAACAGGCGCTGCAAATCAACCCCGACAACGCAGGATCACAAAACAACCTCGGTCAAGCTCTGCTGCAACATGGACAGGTGAAGGAGGCAATTACCCATTTCCAAAGGGCGCTGCAAATCGAACCAGCCGAAGCAGCAGTCCAAAATAATCTGGCCTGGTTGTTGGCCACTGGTCCGGAGGCATCGTTGCGCAACGGCGACAAGGCGGTCGAACTGGCCCGGCAGGCCAATGAACTAACCGGCGGAGAAAACCCGGTCATGCTCCACACCCTCGCTGCCGCCTTCGCCGAAGCCGGGCGATTTGGCGACGCCGTGCAGAGCGCACAAAAGGCCATCGAACTGGCCCGGGCGGCGGGGCAACAAGATTTGGCGGGGCGGCTAAACGTTGAGTTGAAACGCTATGAGGCGGGACTCCCCTTGCGTCAGTAACAGGCACGGATCATGCTTCGAGAAAACCCGGGCAAAATGCTGGGGGCGACAATGCACATTTTTCAATGTTCTGCACACAATTTAACACAAGAATTCCATTGCATTTGCGCCGGGAATAGGCGAATATGACCATAGTAAGAACAGCCGTTAGAACTATGAACAACGCCTTAAAACCTATGAACAAGATTATGAAACTTCGCTTTGCCGCCTGCCAGTTGATTTCCGCCGGCATTATTTCCGTGTGCTGCCAAAGCGCCCACGCCCAACTTTTGTTTTCAGAAGCTTTCAACTACACGTCGGGAAGCGATCTTGGCGGCAATCTCAACCCCAGCAGCGGCAACACGTGGAGCGGGGCAAACGCCGATTTGGCGATTGGCAGCACTCAGTTGACCTATCCCGGATTGCAGGAGGCGGCTGGCAACGACTTGATTGATTTGAACAACGGCTCTGGCGCTAACAGCACTTATAACAACTACACTACCGCCGTGACCAGTGGCAGCACCTATTATTCCTTTCTCATCAATTGTACTACGCTTCCCACCGGCAACAGCTATCTTACCTCATTGAATCCTGCTGGGACCGCCCCAAACGGCAATGGCGATGACCTGGCAATTTACGTGGGTACTTTGGGCTCCGGCTGGAAAATAGGCGTAAGAACAGGCAATAAAGCCAGTGGCGCCATCTATGATACCGCCGACACTTTGGCAACGGGCACAACTTATTTCGTCGTCGCAGAATTGACCCTTGGTTCCACGTCGGTCGCGAACCTTTATCTGGATCCCCTGCCCGGCGGCAGCCAGCCAGGAACGCCTAGCGCAACGCAGTCCACAACGGAGGCCTTAACCTCGGTGGGTGATGTCGGCTTCAAATCCAATTCGGGGACGACCGTTGGGGGCGTTGAAGATTTTGGCGACCTTCTCATTGCCCAAGATTGGGCGGACGTGACACCCGCAGCAGTGCCCGAACCGGACACTTTGGCCTTGCTTGGCGGCGGAATGGTTTTGTTGCAGGTTGGATGGCGTCGCCTTCAAAAACGCGCCTGATACACGCATCCGGTTCTTCAAGACGGGCGGCGGCAAGCTGGTTTGCCGCCGCCCGACTGTTTTACGGCCGGTCGGCTTGAGCAGTGATGGGTGGCTCCAGGCTCACGGCACAAACAATCCGGCATCGCATTGGAGAATCCGTTGGGTTTTAATGCCGCTATCTTCCCGGCAACGGCAGCCTCCTCTACGCGGTGGCGATGATGGCCGCCGGATGGGACGGCGCCCCGGCCCACTCCGCCCCCGGTTTTCCGCCGGACGGCCAATGGAACGTGCGCTGGGAAAATCTGCGCCGCGCCCCATGAGTCATTTCCCATCATTCCTGGGATACCAAGGATGATGATACGACAACACTTTGGCCGGATCGGACAATTCAACCGCCTCGGTTTCGGTGAGCTGGCGCGAAGCCGGATGCCGCTGGCTCACGTCCACGGGTTTTCCCTGCGCGTCGGTGCTGTGAAATTCTCCGAAGCGCAGATGACTGATATTCGTGCCTTTCGCTTCCCAGCCGGCGGGCGGAACTTGCGCACCCATCTGGCAATGGATGAACGCCGCCTGGCTGTGGGGAAAACGGTCAGCGTCAATCCGTGCCAGCAGGCACTTTGCGACTCCCGGCGCCGCCGTCAGTTTGCATTGGAAAAAAACATAGCCGGGACGTTCCGCCGGATTGCGCGCCTGCAGGTAATAACCATTGTGAACCGCCTTGATTTCGCACTGGTCAAAGAAAACGCTGCCTTGTCCCCAAATGAAATCCACGTCGCCTTCGACGCAGCAATTCGTCGCATAGACACTCCCGCTCAACAGCAGCGTATCCTGAAAACTGTGGAAGTCGGCATTCCGCAACACACAACGGTCGCCGCTGACGCGCAAGGCTTCGGCTTGGGAACCGCGATAAGGCGTCGTGTTGTGCAGCGTCATGTTCTCCAGAACAAAATCGTTCGCGTCCACGCTCACCAATGAACGCCCGATGCGGCCGGAGTTGAGCCGGTCGTTGTTGCGCCCGGCGATGATTGTGCCTTTGCGGTCTTCGCCGATGAAATGGATGCGGCTTTTGTCCGGCGCGATGCAAATCATCCCGTCATACACGCCCTTGCGGACAAAAATTTCGACCGGCAACTGGTTGTCGTCCGGGACATAATCCACCGCCCCCTGCGGGGTGCAGAAATCGCCCGTGCCGTCGGCGGCCACAATCAGGTTCGTCCGGCCTCTGGACAATGCGGCGCGCGTGGAAAATTGCCACGCGGAGTCGTTGGTGAACCCGGCAAATTCATTGCTGCTTTCGCTTTTGAAAACACCCGGCTCAATGTTGACGTAATAGCTTTCGCCGGGACTCAGCGCGCGCGAATGCAACGCAACCGACACGACGTTGCCCGCAACCTGGATCGGATTGTAGCGCAGCATTTTGCCGCCAAAATAATTCGTGAACCCGGCGTCGCTCAAATCAAACGCGTCCACCAGCTTGTTGTTCGCGGCGCGATAGACCGCGATTTTACCCTTGGTTCCCAAAACAACCGGCTCGTTGAAAGCCAGCCGCAGCGGCGTGTCGGCGCAGACATTGGCGGACTGGCTGGCGGGAAATAATTTTGTGACGGCCGGCTCCGCGCGGCACAAATTTGAGATCAAAACCGAAAGAATCAGGACGGGGAAAACGGGTTTTGCGAAGCGGAAATTCATGACGGGCCTTTCCAGGCAACTGGCGGGAATGATGAGGGATTCATTGCTTTCACGAAGGATGGGGCGAAGGGTGATTTTTGAAAAATGGGCGGCCCCAATGTGCCCAGATTTCAAAGCGATATGCACAAAATCAATAGTGTGAATTCCGCCGGAATGTGATAGATTGAGCATAATAAAGAGCACAAAACTAAATTGATCGCACAACCACTAATAATATTATGATCCTGAATCAAATGTCCATTCGTTGTCAGGCCCTTATTTCATCCTTTCTCTGTGTTGCTGGCTTGCTGGCGCTCGACTCCACATCGGCGCGGGCAGCGAGCGTCGGCGACTGGCAAACCACGCCCAGCCTGGTCGGCGGCACCTGGGACAATTCCAGCAACAATTCGAGCGGCAACACCAGCACCTGGCAAATGTGGAACGGTTCAGCGTGGGCGCCCGAAAGCGGCACCACCGCAGGCACCAGCTATCCGAACGCCAACACCGGCCTGATCACCATTCTGTCCGGCACCGTCATTACCAATGCTTCCGCAAGCGGTTCCACCCTTGTCGCGTCCGGAATCATTGTCCAGACCAACGCCACGTTCCTGTATCGCAAGTCAGTCTTCGAACTGGCGCACAACGACCCCATTGATCTGGATGTATTTGGCGCCTTCAACCTGACGAATTCCTCTTCTGGCGGATTCAGTATGGACACTGGCGCGACCATTGTCGTGGAAAGCGGCGGAAGGATGACCAACTTTGGCACCACCAGCGGTGACAACTTCATCGGAAACGGCTATGGGTTCGTCGGCAGCTATGTCCCCGGCGCCATCACGTTCCGCAACAACAGCATGTTTGTGCTGGCTGCGGTTACCAACAAAGGCACCATCCCGGCGGCGACTTGGCAAGACGGCTCCACCTGCCTGGTTGCTCCGACGTTGGCAACCAACTTTGTTCCCGTTGGGTTTGCGGGTCAATCCTTTTACGACTTCATTTGGAACTGGCCTAACGCGGTGGGAAAGAACGGCGGCTCTGCAGACGGGGGTTCCTTCACCGTGAGGAGGAACTTTACCTTCATCACCGCAAACGGCGCGACGAATGAAGATTTCCCCTATTCGGGTTACACTTTAACTGTCGGCGGCAATATTTCACTCACAAACGTCACTTGGTTCCCCACCGCCAGCGCTGGAACCGCCACCATAGAAGTGGGTGGAAATTTCATCGTGGCCGCCAATGCAACCATTTCAATCAGCAGTGCCAGCGGCTTGGGTAACGTGATCTTCAACGGAAGCAGCCCGCAAACATTGGGCTTTTACGGCCCTAACAGTCTTGGAAGCCAGGGCAGTTGGGATTGGACGGTGAACAGCGGCTCGACGGTCAACCTGGACAGTGCATTGCCCATTAACGGCACATCGCCCGACACGGGTGGATTGCTGAACGTCAATGGCACGCTCAATCTGACCGCCAACGGCTCGATTTCAGGCACGAGCAACATCATTACTGTGGCTCCTGGCGCGATATTGAATGTGTCGCCAGGCATCTTTTCGTTTGGCGCAAAAGACACCTTGCAAGGCGCCGGCACGATCACCGGCAACGTGACGGCAGGCAGTACGTCAGTCATCTATCCCGGCACCGGAGCCCCGCTCACTTTTAACGGCAGTCTTACCTACGGCAGTGCAACTTCCACCAATATTTTTAACCTGACCAGCAGCACGTCAGGCGCAAATGACCAAATTGTGGTTAACGGTCCTGGCGGCGGCGGCAGCATCCTGCATCCTAATGGTGCTCAAATTGTCATCAATTCGGCCGGTACGCTGGCCACGGCCGACTATGTGCTCTTCAATGTAACCGGCGGCGGCAGTATCGCCAACTCCACCTTTACCGGACCGTCTTGGTCCGGGACCACACCCGCCAACAGCGCTGACTACTACATTGTCATCTCTGGAAATCAAGTTCTCCTTCACTACAGTACAACATTGCCGCAGCCGGACATTACCAGTACTAGCAGTTCCGGCGTAACAAGCCCAACAAACTTGACGATCAACATCAACAACGGAGTGTCCGGAACTCTATATACTGTGCTGATGAGCACGAATATAGCGACGCCATTGCCGGGTTGGTCCACTGTGGGAACCTTTACACCGAGTTCAAGCGGCAGTTTCTCCGCTACCATCAACGGCGTGCTGAACCCGGCCGATCCGGCACAATTCTTCATGCTAAAAGCGCCATAACCGACATGGCGGCGGCTTTGCCATACCCCGCAACTCTGGGTGGTGAGTGCGGGGTATGGCAGTGGCTCATGGATGCCGTGGAAACGGCAGTTTCTCCAGTACCGTCAACCATGCGGTGAACCCAAGCGATCCGGCGCGATTCCACATTCTGAAAGCGCCATGGCGGCCATGTCGGCGGCGCGCCCATCGTGCCTTCGCCTTGGGGGCTGGTTTTGGCCACGTCCGGCAGCGCCCCACCTTGTTTTGGGGGTTTATATGCATTGTTCCCCTTGCACAACCCGTTGAACCAAAAGGGGTTCCAGGAGGCCATATGGGCGGCGCCGGGGCGTCAAGGAGTCCAGTCCGCCGCGCAGCATCCGCAATACCGCGCCCCCGGCCTTGAGCACCCCCAACGAACAGCAAGGCTGTCACCGGAAAGTACCACACGCGCCTTCCGCTCTTGCGCCAGCCGCAGAAGTTCAAGCATTTGACGCCCGCCAATCTGTCCTGCCTCGTCCACCACGATCACCGCGCCATCAGCAACTTCCCGTTTAGCGAGAAAGCTCGCAAGTGTCGAAGGCGACGGGAAACCCGCCTTCTCCATGTCCGCCACTTGTTGACGTTGCGGTGCAAGGACCATGACACGCCGGCCTGACTGCCGAAGCTGATCAACCAACTCTCGCAGAACGAAACTCTTTCCTGTGCCCGCACCGCCCCGAAACAGGGACACGGTGTTGGACGATGAGAGCAAGGCGTCGAGTGCCCGGTGCTGTTCATCGTCGAGTGTTGGATTCGCTGGTTGTGGATTTGAAACCAAGGGCCTGCAAGCCCCGGCACCTTCTTTCGCCGTTTGCACAATTTCCCATTCCCGCAACAGCACATCGCGCAGCGTAACGTTACCAGGGCGAGAAGCATCCCGGATGTAACCCCGCCGCAAAGTGAAGTCCTTGAGTTCGGACACCGAAAAATTCTGGCCCCGCGCCCGGCCCAATGCCTCCTGCCATATCTGACATTCAAGCACGACGGAGTTGCGATCAAAGAGATGTTCTTCTGCCCATTGCACCGCATCGCCCACGGACACTCGGTTTTCCTCGTCGGGACTTTCCACGGTCTGTGTGCGGAGTTGGCTTCGTAATGTCCAATACCGGGCATGACGAAGGCTTGCAGGAAACGGCTCTTGACGCATACATTGCTATGGTCAAGTATCGCTCAGGTTGGAACAGCGAATCAAATCTAGCAGCGAGCACATTTTTGCAGATATTTCACACAATTGAAACACAACCCTATTGACATTTAAGCGACCTTGGGCACGAATCAACAAAGATGATGAAATCATATATCCATCCCCGAATTCGCATCGCGACGTTTGAGCGCACCGGCCAGTCGCGGCACTTTCGACGTCCGGCGACGGAAATTCATCAAATTCTCTTGCCGCTTCGCTTTAGTTCCTCAGCGTCCTTAACCAATCGCCACAGCGGCACCGACAGGCCCTCGGCAAGCGAGTCTGCCACGTTGAGGGAGGGATTGCGTTCAAAGTGCTCGATCAAAGAAACCATTTTAGGGGCCAAGTCTGCCCTTTCAGCCAGAGCCTCTTGCGAAAGGTTGTGGGCTTTGCGGTGCTTACGCAACACCACGCCAAAAGCCTTCGCAAAGATTTTCGACCGCATTCCGGCAGTTTGCCTATTTGCGAGCCGGAGTTTACAGGAACAGTTGTTCCAATTTGTATCCTCGCGCTATTGTGCCGGTGGGTATCAAATCCACGTAAAACGGCGCGTTAATTGCCTATGAGCGGAGTAGGTTTGACAAAGGAAAAGGAACCGGGCGGCACTCCCGCAAAAACAGCGGAAGACTACACGAACATGGAGGTGTACATCTACAACGATTTTCCTACTGTAGATGTGGCTGCAAGTTCCCCGCAGATGATTCGTGGCGACACAACCTCTTCGCTCATTTTCGAGCGAGAGTCGTCTTGGCCGAATTCCGGGACAGCCCGCACCATCCACTATAGTCTGGCTGGAAGCACAGCAGCCAACGGGGTTGATTACACCCCGTCGCTTTCTGGAACGGCGGTCATTCCGGCAGGGGCGTGGTCTGTTACCAACACTTTGACACCCGCCATCGAATCTGTCACTAACGGGATCAAATACCTCGACGCGACAATAACTGCGAGCAGTGGCTATAGCGTTGGAGCGTACAGCAGCACATCAATCGAAATTGACGAGGATTTTCCTAATGTTGACATTTACGCGAGCCCTATGATGACGCGTGGCGAGAACACAGCCACGCTCATATTTCAACGTGAAACCTTATATCCCGGAATCAGCGCCGCCAAGACCGTTAATTTCGCGCTTTCAGGCAGCACTGCGGTCAATGGAGTTGATTACACGCCGTCTTTGACGGGGGCGGCTGTGATTCCGGCCGGGGCCTTCGCGGTCACAAACATTCTGACACCCGGCACCGAAACAGGTTTAAACGGCACCAAGATTCTCAATATGTCCCTCCAGCCGGGCACAATGTACCATTATGGGGCTGGCAGCAACGCAACTGTTGGAATCCTTGAAGACGCTCCGATGATCAGCGTGACGGCAGCAATGCCGACCGCTTATCAAAACGGAACTGCGGGTGTTTTTGCCCTTACTCGAACATACGGTTATCCAAAATCCATCACAGCCAATTTTGCGCTCACTGGGACGGCAATTAACGGAACTACCTATACCAATCTTCCGCTGTCCGTGACGTTTGCGGCTTATCAGATAACCACAAACCTTACAATTGGACCAAAGACTACCCCGCTATTGACAAACGCGCAGACCGTCGTTTTAACGATTTTAACCAACACTCTTTATTACTTAGGGGACACAACCCAGGCTGTTGTTACAATCGCGCCTCAAAGCTCGATGACAAACTCAGTGCCGGCGCCGGTCGGCCGATATTGGCGAGGGACAGGCAGCGACCCGACGTACTGGTCATTTGTAGTACCACTCGATTACGAAAAGGGTATCACTTATGACAATCTCTATGGAAATTGCTCAACGCTTTATCCAGGAATTGTGTGTTGGAACTCAGCTACCTATTACCACTACAACGCGACAAACGCAGCATCTTCGACAAATTGGGCTTCACGAATTCCGTTCAATAATCCCATAGTCGCTTTTGGTGAGAGAATTGGAGGCACACCGTTGTATCTGAATCAACAGTACAACATTGGCGTCTTTTCTGGCGATCCGGTGCTTCTCGGAACACCAATCACGATTTTGGCGTATTACCGGACAAACTACGGTTACGCGGGAGAGATTGACGTTCAGCCGCCGTATTTTGGCAATACAAATTCATGGAATAACTACAGCAGCAATGGTTTTCAGGTGACCGCCACAGGCTTCGGTCTGACTACAACACTGTCGTCATCGCCCAATCTCAGTTGGGGTTCTACATCGCGCGGCTCATACGTCCTGACCCATACCGCGAGCAGCACTGCTACTAACTACTACTATATCGTTGTGGATTATGGCATTCCTGACAATCAAACGTTTGGAATGGTGCAGGTCACAAATGGGGCGGTGGCAGCATCATATCTTTATTCATTGGAATTTGAGTCTCGGCCACCGTGGCGGGCTGTTATGATTGACCAACCGCATTTCGATGGCAATCCGCTCCCTCCATTTTATGCGGGCATGACCTTGCAGGAGCTTCTCACCAACACGCCTCCGGTGACTAACGCGGTTAGTTTGGCTCCATCCGCCTGCACCAATATTGACCAAAGCCCCGAACTGCGCCGAAACCCGACGCTCGATCAATTTGTTGCCGACATGGGGAACGACCCAATGGCTCTTGCGAACTACGTGTTGAACAACATCGACCTGACCGACCCAATGGATTGCAGAATACATGTCTGTCCCAGGTCGGCCAGATCCAACGGTGTTGCAGGTCCAATATACGTCGGGCTTAAATTATAGCATTAGCCCGCCACCTGCGGGATACACAACCGGGCCGATTCCACTCGCCGCCGATACATTGACAACAGGCTCCATTCGATTGCCCGGAACGTTCAACACAATTATTCGGAATGGCTCGGCAACTGTAGTTCCATAACTATGAAAAAGATCAAAGTTCGCTGCTGGAAAGATGTTGCAGGCTGCCTCGGCGAAGACCAACAGCTAGTTTATTTTACCGTTCCGGATTTTGGCGATGGCCCTCGGCTCTACGTCTGCCCGAAGTGCGGAGCATTGTTTGCTGTTGATCCAGAGGAGGAGCATTATGCTGAGCGGGATTTCGATGAGGAGAAAAAGGGCATGAAATGTCCAGAATGCCAGAATGGGCTAGATGATGTTTTGCATTACCCTGAAAATTATCGTAATGAACGGACCGGTGAGATTGAACATTTCGAACGAGCGTCACGGACGATTCCGCCTGACGACCAATCAATCATCTTGGAATTTTGGAATCCCTTAAATTCCTTTGCCATCTCCAACATCTACTCGATTGCTCAACCAAGCATGTATTTATTGGAGTCATTTTGGAATTACAACTTTGTTCAGAATGCGACAAACTCATACCTCTGGAATCTTTATGCTTCGGATTCTTTTTCTCCAGCTTATGTCGCAGCAACTAACACCCAACGAGTCATTTTTATCACGTATTACCCTCACGGAAGCGATCTCTTGACAGGTCTTTTGGATACATCGGCCGGTTTTGTGAATTCCGGCGTAGCACGGTCAAATCCCTCAATATTTGTGGGGCCAGTCGGCTGGCAATCAGGGCCACTTCTGGCTTCACTGCAAGTTGGTCAAACCAACGGGACGATGCAGCTTTCATGGTCGGGAGCCGATGGGAATGTTTTTGTTGATTACAAATGCAGGCTGACGGAAACCAACTGGCACAACTTCGCAGGACCACTTTCAGGAGGTGTTTGCTCAATTGCGGTTTCAACAAATGCCGGAAGCAGATTTTTCCGGCTCAGAATGGGGCAATGAGTTTGGCACAAGACATGCCGACGACAAAACGGCGGCTGCTTGGCAATTGACAAGTTTCGCTTTCGCAAAATGGTCCAGTGAAAATCGTTTGCGTATTCGGCCAGGGATTGTTGCAAACGTTTTTCTGATTGTGCTTTTTCCAAAACTGGTTTCGTATGGATTTCGGACATCTGACCGATGTCGTGGTCACATTTTTCAATCGAATAACCATGCTCTTACCGTATGGCTGCGACAAGGTTTCGACCACGTTGCCATCGTAAGCGGCAGTTTTTCATCCATTTGCCACACTGGCATCGTCCCGGGCGGGTGTTCTAAATGTATTCGCGCACAAACTCATGCTTTTGCGCCAAAACGATTTGGCTGTTCCAGGTTGAATTATGCGATCGGGAAGCGGCAAAACGCAACGAAGAAACCGGAAACGGCGATAATCCTGGGCCAATTCCCGGTCAACTCCCGGCTGGCAATTTTGGCGAGATTGAAATAGGCTGACTTTTATTTATTAGTATGTAAAACGATTCACAATTTTAGCGTAACTTCGGTTACGGTCTCATCTAAAACCGCGAATTTGAAAGTGCAAGACCGCGACCGAGCATGTGCCCTCAATTGGGCGCGGCTCGGCGTATTCTTGCACGGGCGCTTCGCGGTGCCTAGATGGGGGTGCGTTGAGTCCGCGCCTCTTTTATTTCCGTGCCTCGGTTTTCGCTTCAAAAGAAAGCACACATGACGGCACAGATCGAGAAAACCTCCCAGAACCAAACGAAACCAAGAATTTTGGTCATCGAAGACGAACCCGCTTTGTCGCGGGTTTTATCGCTCATCTTCAAAGGCGGTGGATTTGACGTTTGCGTCGCGGCGACTGGAGCCGATGGCTTGCGACTCACAGAAGAACAGAACTACGACCTCATTCTTTCCGACATTGACTTGCCCGATATTAGCGGATTCGAGGTTTGCCGCCGGGTCAATCAGAATCCCAAATTGCGGGCTGTCCCGATAATGCTTATGTCAGGGCGGCTGGGCGAAAGCGGGTGCTGCTCGTGAGCACGGACCCGGCCTCGAACTTGGATGAGGTCTTGGGAGTGGGGTTGGGGGGGGCGCCGACGGAGATTCCGGGCGTCGCCGGATTGCAGGCGCTGAACATTGACCCGGAAGCGGCGGCGCGAGCGTATCGGGAAAAGCTGGTGGGTCCGTATCGCGGCAAACTGCCTACAGCGGTGGTGAGAAGCATGGAGGAACAGCTTTCCGGTGCTTGCACGATGGAGATTGCCGCGTTCGATGAATTTTCCCGATTGCTCGGCGAACCGGATGCCACCGCCGAATTTGATCATGTCATCTTCGACACCGCGCCTACGGGGCACACGCTTCGGCTGATGACCTTGCCCACGGCTTGGACCGGCTTTCTGGATGCGAATACCACCGGCAATTCCTGTCTGGGACCGCTGGCGGGCTTGGAGAAGCAGCGGGTGATTTACGAGCACGCGGTCGCGACCCTGGCGGATGGCGAGCGAACAACTCTTGTGCTGGTGAGCCGCGCACAGAAGGCGGCGCTCCGCGAAGCCGAACGCACGAGCCAGGAACTGGCAGCCATCGGCGTGCGCAATCAACGGCTAATCCTGAACGGGGTGTTCAAGGCAACCGACTCCGACCCGGTTGCGCTGGCCTTGGAAGGGCGTGGCGCGGAAGCGTTGACGATGTGGGCGGAGTTCCTTGCCCGCGTGCCCATGTGCAAGGTGCCGTTGCGCACATACAATTTGATTGGCCTGCCGGCTTTGCGGACGCTGGTCCGAGAAAGTGAAGGGCCACTTCTACAATCTTCCCCAAGTGCCCAGGGGCCGTCACTCCCTCCGCTGGAATCGCTGGCTAGTTTGGTGGATGACTTTGCCCAAGCCGGCCGGGGCGTCATCATGACGATGGGCAAAGGCGGCGTGGGCAAAACCACCATTGCCGCGGCCATCGCGACGGAATTGGCGCGACGCGGTTTCCAGGTGCATCTGAGCACGACGGACCCGGCGGCGCACGTCGAAGCAGCGGCGGGACAAATTGAAGGTTTGCGGGTGAGCCGGATTGACCCTCACGAAGAAACTCGCGCGTACGTCGAGCAGGTCATGGCCACGTCGGGCAAGGACCTCGACGCCAGTGGTCGTGCCTTGCTTGAGGAAGACCTGCGTTCGCCTTGCACGGAAGAAATCGCAGTGTTTCGCGCGTTCGCCCGCGTTGTGGCCCAAGGCGCCGGCGGCTTCGTTGTCCTGGACACGGCGCCCACCGGGCACACGTTGCTTTTGCTGGACGCCACGGAAGACTACCATCGGGAGGTCGCGCGCAAGGCCAGCGAGATGCCGGAAGAAGTGAGAAATCTCCTGCCTCGATTGCGCGATCCGGCCTTTACCCGCGTTTTGCTCGTCACGCTGCCGGAAGCCACCCCCGTCCACGAAGCAGGAGCGCTGCAAGATGACTTGCGCCGCGCTCAGATCGAGCCGTTCGCGTGGGTCATCAATCAGAGCTTTGCGCAGAGCGGTTCGCGGGACCCTTTGCTGGTGGCGCGCGGGCATGGCGAGGCACCTTACATCCGCGAAGTCGTTAAGAAGCTTTCCAGGCGAACGGCCCTTGTGCGGTGGGTTGCTGAGGAGCCGGTCGGGCCGGAGAAACTGCGGCAACTATTCAGCGTCAGTCAACTTAACCCGAAATAGATCATGACCACTTACGTTTACGAAACCATTCCGCAAAAGGCGGGTGAGAAACCGCGCTACCACGAAATCAAGCAGAGCATGAGTGCCGCGCCCCTTACCAAGCACCCTGAAACCGGCGAGCCGATTCAGCGCGTGGTGCTGGGCGGCTTCGGTGTGTTGTCAAGCGGCAAGTCTGAGAGCAACAAGTCCTCTCCGGGCGAGTCATGCTGCGGTCCAAGCTGCGGGTGCCATTGAACGGAAAGCCTTCGTGTTTCACCTATGGCCAACTCCACCTCACCTCCCAAACGGCTCGCCTTCTTTGAGCGTTACTTGACGGCATGGGTCCTGGTGTGCATGGTGGTCGGCGTGGCCTTTGGCAAGGTCCTGCCCGATGTGACGGCGGCGTTGAGCAAGCTTGAGTTCGGGCAGGGTTCGCATGTGAACGCGCCCATTGGCGTGCTGCTCTGGCTGATGATCTACCCGATGATGTTGAAGGTGGATTTCAGCGCCATCGGCGGCATCGCGAAACGGCCCAAGGGGCTGCTGGTGACGCTGGTGGTGAACTGGCTGATCAAGCCGTTCAGCATGGCCCTGCTGGCGTGGCTGTTCATGCAGCATCTCTTCGCGGCGTGGATTGGGCCGGAGATGGCCAAAGAATACACCGCCGGCCTAATCATCCTGGCGGCGGCGCCCTGCACAGCGATGGTGTTCGTGTGGTCGTATCTCACCGATGGCGACCCTGCTTACACGCTGGTTCAGGTGGCAGTCAACGATCTCATCATGCTCGTGGCGTTCGCGCCCATCGTAATGTTTTTATGTGGTGTCGCGAATGTCATTGTGCCAGCCAAGGTGCTGATTACGTCGGTGGTGGTGTTCATCGTCATTCCTCTGACGGCGGGTTGGTTGACGCGCACCGCGTTGCTGAAATCGCACGGCAAGGATTGGTTCGAGCAAAAGTTCCTGCCCAACTTCCATCCTGTGATGATCGGCGCGCTGCTGCTGACGCTGGTGCTGATCTTTGCGTTCCAGGCGGAGAACCTGACGAAGCGTTGGTTTGCGGTGCTGCTCATTGCGGTGCCCATCATTATCCAGGTCTATTTCAATTCCGGGCTAGCCTATCTGCTGATGCGCCTGTTGCGGGTGCAGCACAACGTAGCGTCGCCTGGCGCATTAATCGGCGCGAGCAACTTTTTTGAACTGGCCGTGGCGGTGGCCATCACGCTGTTCGGAGCGAATTCCGGCGCGGCGCTGGCAACAGTGGTGGGCGTGCTGGTGGAAGTGCCGGTAATGTTGTCGGTGTGCCGCATCTGCAACCAGTCGCGACCATGGTATCAGCGCGGTGTGCCGAGTGAAGCGTGAGAAAGGATTTCAACCATGATGCAACTACTTGTTCTTGGACCCGGTTGCGGGAAGTGCGTGAAGCTTTACGACCTGGCGGCGCAGGCGGCGCGGGAACTCGGTGTGGCCCATGAACTCCAAAAGATCACCGACCTGAGGCAAATCATGGCGCTACGGGTAATGGTGACGCCCGCACTGGTCGTGAACGGGTCGGTGAAATTGAGCGGCAAGGTGCCCAGCTTGGAGGAGATGAAAGCAATCCTGAGCCAAGCCGCAGCGGCGGAAAAACCAGGCAACTGAACGAGAAAGGAACCGAAATATGCACCACAAAACTATCGGCTTCATTGGCGGGGGTCGGGTGACCCGCATCTTTCTGGAAGGCTGGACGCGGGCGCAGAAACTGCCGGCCAGCATCACGGTAAGCGACCCGAACGCAGAATTGCTGGCGAAGTTAAGGGCGCGGTTTCCGTCTATAGCGACGGTGGCGGACAACGCGGTAACGGCGGCGAAAGACATTGTCTTCCTTGCCGTGCATCCGCCAGTCATGGGCGACGCGGCGGGGCAATGCAAGTCGAGCCTGGGCGCTGGGAGCATCGTGGTGTCATTCGCGCCAAAGTTCACCTTTGTGAAGCTGACCGGCCTGCTCGGTGGCTTTGCGCGGCTGGCGCGGGTGATTCCGAATGCGCCGTCCGTGGTCGGCGCAGGTTTCAATCCGGTGGCGTTTGCGCCTGCGCTGTGCGCCAGCGACAAGGCCGAAATCATCGGCCTGCTGTCATCGTTGGGCGAATGCCCGGAAGTGCCAGAAGAGAAGCTGGAAGCCTACGCGGTGCTTTCCGCGATGGGGCCCACCTACCTCTGGTTCCAACTTCAGACCCTGCGGGAAGTAGCGGCGGGGTTCGGACTGAGCGAGGCGGAGATTGCGCCCGCGATGAAGCGGATGGCCTGCGGTGCGACCCGGACCTTGTTGGAATCGGGGCTTCTGCCCGCTGAGGTGATGGATTTGATTCCCGTGAAACCGCTGGCGGACATGGAAGCGCAAGTGACCGAGATGTATCGCACACGTCTGCCGAGCATTTACCAGAAAATCAAGCCCTGAACCTGACGCGCGAAGCGTAGAATGTGAAAGCGAATTGAAATATGAGAACACCCGCGAAAATCGCCATTGTGGCCGTCCTCACCGTGGCCGTCATCGGAGCCGTGGCCCTGAAGAAAGGCCAGACGCCGGATAAATCCAAAATTGACGCGCTCGCAGCGAATGCGGTGGCCATGACCGGGATCCCGAGGCTCCTCGATCTTGGCGCGGACAAGTGCATTCCGTGCAAAATGATGTTCCCGGTGCTGGAGGAGTTGAAAAAGGAATACGCGGGCAAAATGGAGGTGGGGTTCATTGACGTGTGGCAGCATCCCGAGGCTGGCAGAGCCTTTGGGGTTGAGGTTATTCCCACGCAGATTTTCTACGACGCCAGCGGCAAGGAACTGTTCCGGCATGTCGGCTTCTTTGGGAAAAATGAGATCCTGACGAAATGGAGGGAATTGGGAGTGGACCTGAACGCCGCGCCAGCCGCGCGTCCCGCAGCGGCAAAAGCGGCGAATCAAGTGGTCGCTTATTACTTCCACGGCACAGTTCGTTGTGAGACGTGCTTGAAAATCGAGCGACTGGCTCTCGAAACGCTCCAACAGCGCTTCGCATCGGAGTTGGCTGCCAGTCGCCTCGTGTTCATGTCGGTGAATTACGACCAACCGGAAAATCGGTCTTGCCTGGAGCAATACAAGCTGCCATGCCCCTCCTTGGTGGTAGCACGCCTCGAAACCGGAAAAGAAGAGAAATGGAAACTGCTCGGCGAAACCTGGCAACTGGTCGAAGACACCAACATGTTCAACCAGTATGTCGGGAACGAAGTCGAGAGGTTTTTGAATGACCCGGAATAGGCCGCTGGCCTTGGACAGCCGTGGAACAACTTTTTACGAACCTTAGCCATGCCGTCGAAGGCGCACCGCTCATTGCGCTGGCCGCTGCCATCGTTTGGGGCATCCTCAGCATCGTTCTCAGCCCATGTCATCTGGCGAGCATTCCGCTCATCGTGGGGTTCATCAGCGAACAAGGCCAGGTGACGGCGAGGCGCGCGTTCTGGACTTCAACGCTTTTCGCCGTGGGCATTCTCATCACCATCGCCGCGATTGGCGCGGTCACGGCGGCGGCGGGGCGAATGATGGGCGACGTGGGCCGCTACGGGAATTACTTCGTGGCGATCATCTTCTTTGCCGTCGGGTTGCATTTGATCGGCGTGATTTCCATGCCGTGGTCCGGGCCAGGCCAAGTCGGCATGAAGCGGAAGGGTTTGGTCGCCGCGTTCATGCTCGGTCTGGTGTTCGGCATCGCGCTCGGGCCATGTACGTTTACCTACATGGCCCCGATGCTCGGTGTCACGTTCAAGCTGGCGGCAAAGAATTCCCTTTACGGCGCACTGCTGCTGTCCCTCTACGGCGTGGGCCATTGCTTGGTGATTGTCGTGGCGGGCACCTCCACGAAACTCGTGCAACGATTCCTTAACTGGAACGAGCAATCGAAAGGTGTCGCCATCGTCAAATGCGTCTGTGGCGTACTCGTCATCCTCGGCGGCGTGTGGCTGATCTACGCCGCGCCGTGAAGGTTTTGGGGACCGTGAAACGCACCCGCCGAAAACATTCGGTGAACCGCGCCAAACACAGTCTCACGGTGTGCCTTGCCTGCAAGGGAGGCGAAAGCAGTGCAGCGAGAAATTGGCCAGAAGGATGTCGGCCATGGCGAAAGCTTACACGCTCACGGCGGCAAGGCAGCCTGTCCTCGGCGATTGGAGATGGTGGAATGGAGTGGACCCGCCTTCGCCAAGCTGCGGCGCGGGAAGCATGGAGGCGCGGGCCGGTGGAGCGGTTACCACGCACACAAAGGGGTGGCTGCCGTCGCAAGGGCCAAGGACTGCCCGCAGGTTCAGGATTTCCTCACTTGATGTCCGGCGGCGTCGCGCCAGGAATTGGAAATCGAGGGTAAGGTACTTCCCGTAGCTCACAAGCCGGCTCTACAGTCGTCCGTCGAGTGCAGCATCAATCTCCTGCACCAAAGCGCCCACCAGATAATATCCCTCATCATCATCGGCCACGTTCGGCGCAGCATATTTTCCAAGCAGTTCGGGTTGAACACGCATGGCGAAGACGGCGCCCCACTGCCGGGCGGTTTTAGTGACGTCCGTCAATGATGCTGATAAAGAACGCCGCCGGCATTCCGGGCGCTCGAAGATTCGATTTTGGGGCATAAACTCGGGAATCGTGGTTGAGAGGTACTGTTGCGGGCTGGTGGGTTTCTCCCAACCTCGTTTTTGTGCTGCAGGCCAAGTAGGCCAGCGGAACAAGTCACCGCACAAATCCAGCCGTGCGCGTCATATTTCGGGCTCCAGGTGAGGGGGTAACCGCCTTCAACTCGCACGAATTGGCTGTGCCGCCTGTGGGTTCGGCGTTCAAAACGGCGGCCTACCGTCGGCTTCCCCACCGGCCGGAGGCGTCGCGTGTTCGTGCTCGTTGCCGTCGTTGGGCTTCGACGGATTCTGCGGCCGCGGTTCTGGGACAACAAATTGCACGGAATCGCAAACCAGGATGAGTTGCGAGCGTGATGTGCCCTCATTATTCCAGGTCTCGGTGCGCAGGCGGCCCTCCACCATGACCATGTCTCCTTTCTGGTGACGCACCAGCGCGTCGGTCCAGCCTCCAAAACACTTGCATGCGACAAACGCGGTTTCCTCTTGGGCGACATCCGCTTTGTCGCGGCAGCGACGATTGCTGGCGATGTAAAAGAAACCCATCTTGGAGCCGTTGTTTCGAATAATGGGGGCGCGAACAAGGCGCCCCATCAGCACAGTGACGTTCAGATTCGACATGCTTTTCTTTCTGGTTGATTCTGTTGCTTTAATGCCCGGCCCTTTCCCGGGCCGGCTTCGAATCTGTGTTCGGCAGCGTTTTCGAGAGGATGAGGAGCCATCAATCGAAGAAAAATCACCAAACTCGCATTTTCCGTCCGACAAATTGCCATCCTATTCAGCATTACATGGTGGAAGGACAAATTATTATGAAACCAGGCGAAGACTTATATCCGAAGGCGAGAGAGATTCTCCGAGGCGAACCCGCCATGGGAAAGAAGCGACTGGCTGTAAAGCTCGGTGTTAAAACTCCGACGTCGAGGCGGTTGATGGAACGGTTTCGCGGCGAGACTCAAGGCCACAACAACGACCCGGTGTATCAGAGAGTCCGAAAACTAAAGGAAGCGCAACCGGACTGGGGTGCTGGACGAATCTCCCAGGAATTGAACATCAGCGAGGATCATGCCAAGCTGCATCTGGCGCGCTGGATCGGCGCGCAAGAATTTCAATCGAAGGGCGGAGCCCCTGAGGCAGAGCCAACGGCTTCGGCTGCACCGGAGGCGCCGAATGCCGGCAGCACCTTGCAAGACGCGGTGGGGCAGACCACGCGTGACCTGTGTTACCGGGGATCGCAGATCAAAACACTCGAAGATTTACTACGTCACGCGGAAGTGGACACATCCGTCTGGCAGGTTGAGCGCTGGGTGGCCAACAAATGGGACGTGGGTGCGCGCAACCCCGCTACCGGTGAAATCCTGACAGCCCCCTTGTTTCAGGTCAAAGTTTGGCTGCATCGCAAGATCGTTGAAAACTCACTCAAAGAATTCACCGAAGCCTTGAAGGAGGAATTCAAAAAGGACGCTCCCACACGTCCGGCAATTCGTCGCGCCTCACCCGGGCAGGGAATGTTGGAGATCGCGTTGATGGATTTGCATTTCGGCAAGCTTTGCTGGGGTGAAGAGTGCGGTCGCGACTACAATCCGGACATTGCGAAGAGGATGTTCTGGGATGCGATCGAGGATTTGCTGGCGAAATCCGCCGGTCTGAAGCCGGAGAAGATTCTATTTCCCGTCGGCAACGATTTTTATCACACGGATATTTTAGGCCGCACCACCACGGCGGGGACTCCGGTCGACTCCTCGATCGTCTGGAAGCAGGCGTTTGTTCAAGGTTGGCGGTTGCTGGCCCAAGGGATCGAGCGGTTGCGCGCGGTCGCTCCTGTTGATGTGGTCGTGGTCAACGGCAACCATGATGTGCAAACCGCCTTTCACGTTGGCGAGGTTTTATGGGCAAATTTTTGCCGGACTGAAGGCGTCACCGTGGACAACAGCCCCACGCAGAGGAAATACGTGGCGTTTCACAAATGTCTGCTGGGCCTGACTCATGGTTCGGAAGAAAAGCACTCCAACCTCCCCATGTTGATGGCGACCGAACGCCAGGATGATTGGGCCAAAAGCACTCCGGCCGGACGCGAGTATCACATCGGGCATTTTCACCACAAGAAGAGCCTGAAGCTCCTGCCAGCGGAGGATGTTTCCGGTGTTTTGATCCGGGTGATTCCCAGCCTCACGCCTTTGGACGCCTGGCATTCGTCGAAAGGTTACGGCAGCAAGTTGGCCGCGGAAGCCTACTATTGGGACCCCGAATGCGGAGTCACCGCAACACTAACCCACAGCCCGGGGTGAACATGCCCCCCAAGGAAGAGCCGCTCATTGTTTGGGCGTGTTACGAGCCCGCGGGTTACTCTGTATCATTGACAGCGGAAGACCTTATGCAGCACATGCTCGTCCTCGGCAGCACCGGCAGCGGCAAAACCACGTTGCTGATGGGCGCCATTCAACAGCTTCTGCGACACCCCATCGGGTTGCTGATTCTCGACGCAAAACAGGACGGCGCGGTCGAGCACATCACGCAGATGGCGGGGAGAGCGGGACGCGCACGCGATCTGGCCATTCTCGGGCCGGCTGGAACGCATGCCCTGGATTTCTTCGGACCACTGCGGACCTTTGATGATGTGGAGACGCTGGCACAGTGGTTGATGTTGGCGACTGAACGGATCGGCGGGGACAACCCGTACTGGCAGAACGCAGCAGCGGCGCTGATTGCCGCGGCGTTGACTTTGTTGGTGACTCAACGCAAACCGATCAGTTTCAACGAAGCAGTTGACTTCATGAGGAGTTGGTTCGTCGGGGTGGAGGATTTTGCGACACTGCCCAAGCGGGTGGCGGAAGTAGTGGAACGAGCCAGGCGCAACGCTGCGAAACCCGGCGCCTGCCCGCAGTTGCTTGGGGCGCTCGACCACGTCGAGGTGTGGAAGCGTTTGGATGGGCGGACACGCAGCAACCTCCAAAGCTGCTTGTTGAACGTGCTGCGCCCGTTGCTGAGTTCGGCCGCGACGCGGTGTTTCGACGCAAAGGACCGGTCCACTTTTAATCCGGCCCAAGTTGCCGCAGAAGGCAAACTGTGCGTGGTCAGCATCAATGCGCTGACGCAGCCGGAACTGGCAAAATTCATTTTCCGGTTGGCGCGAAAACAGTTTTTTGATGCGGCGCAAACGCGAGGCGCCGGCGCGCACCCGCTCTGCGGATTGATCGCCGATGAATTCCCCTTGATTGTGCAGCGCGAGGATGCCGATCAACTCGCGACATTGCGAAGCAAACAATGCTTTGTGCTGGCGGCCGCTCAGGGGTTGTCGGGACTGGATGAAAAGATCGGCTGGCGTTTGCGCCGATCGGTGTTGCTCAATTTCAATACGATTGCCTTTCTGCGAACACGCGAGGAGGAAGCGGGCGAGTTTGCAGCCTTGAGTCTGGGCGCTCGCGAGGCGCAGTTGCCTGCCAAGGCAGAGTCGGCGTGGGAGGACGGCGTCGTGGCCACATTATCGCGATCTTGGCGGTCCGAGAAACCACCTGAGCCGGTGTGTCCTCCGGGGACGCTGGGACGGTTGCGGCCACATCAAGGTTATGTCGTGCATAGTGATGGAAGTCGGACGTCCTGGCCGGTGTGGTTCGCGCCGTGGTTTGAATTATCAGAGGAGACTTCAGGGAATCAGAATGCCCCACTGGAAAATCACGCTTCATTCACCGCCCAATACGTCTGCCGGTTGATGGAACGGTGCGATATGAAACCCATACTGTCCTCAGAAATGTTAAGCGCAGCAGTCCAACTTGATGCCGCCTTGGATGAGCGCGCGTTGGAAAGGGCGCAAGATTTCTTCCGCAGCAAGGTCGGCCTGGTTCCGAAAGGGCTCGAATCGCTGCCAGCAAGTTGGTTGGCGGGGTTGCCGGGTATTCTTTGGGCAATGCGGAAGCCGCATTGGATGAATCTGCCTTACATGATTTGTCGGGTCGCGTGTGTGGATGGGGTGCTGCTTCTCAGCTTCGCCCAAGAAATGGATCCGCGCGATGCTCCTGTAACGGCGTGGGATCGGATCCGCGTGAGAGTGAATCGCTGCGTTTACCCAAGTCGGTGGCGGCCTCTATTGCGGCGCCACCGGCTGCAACTCTCGCTCAAATGGCCAAACCTGCCGCCGGAGGCCCGGGCCACCGGACAGGATCTCGCCTGAGTTCCATCCTCATTACGCGAGATAACCATCGCAGATCGTCTCTTGTCGCCTGCAGCGGAAGATTCCGCTCCCGAAAGGATTTTCGTCGGGACCATGATCGGATATATTTACAGCAGCATTTCCTTTCCGGCGTTTATCGCCGGACGGAGCTCGCCGAAATCGGCGATGACCTCGCGGGCGAGTTGACGCACGCGATACACAAGATCACGATTGATGCCTGTGCTGCCGATGCGGTCATCGTCGTAAAAGCGCTGCTCCCAGTCCTGCACAACAGCTAACAATGCGGGTTGATTCTTGATCCGTTGATATAGCCTTTTGAAAAACACCCGATGCAGGTCTCGGCGGGACAACAGATCCTGTGCGTCCTGCGATTCTGCCGGTTCGACAGCGCCTGGTTCTTGTTCCGGGTCGCCCACAAACGCGTGCTCGTGCCGATGGCGCGCCTCGTTGACCAGGTTGTAGACATCACTGCTGATGACACCTATCACACAATCGATGAACGCCTTCATGCTCACTCGATTGCGTGCCTTAAGGTGCCGGCCCAGCGACGGATTGTCTTCACCCAGGTGCAGTTTGAGGAGCGCTTGATGCACCAGATCCTCAGCCTCTGTCGCCCCTAGGCACTGCTGCAACCAGCGGGAGTTGGTCGCGGCGCGCAGACGAAAGCGGGCAAAGCCGATGATGCGGTGATATTGCTCTTCCGATAATGCGGACAGGAGTTCCTCGACGGAATAGCCGTCGCTTTTGTCCCCCAGCCCGATAATTTGCGAACTGATTTGTTTCATGAAATTCTGTTTGACTACTATTTCTTGGACCAGGACAGTTTCCGAAGGGACAGGTTTGGGGTGGCGGCGATCTCGTCGAACCGTGGCAGACCGATCTTGTTGGCCTTGGTGGCTAGACTTCGACTCTGGCCGTTGTTGAAGCTGGGCTTTTGGCCCGGTTGCTCATTGAGGGCTTTGACCTCCTCCTGGAGATAGGGCGAAACTGAAAGCGACCATCGGTAGGTTCAAAAGCCCCCCGAGTGAGATTAGCGAATCGTTCTTCCGGAGCCAGCCGCGAAACTGAGCTTCAATCAAGGACGGGAGCAGCGAGGGGCGTATGACTGGTCCCTGAATTTTTGGTTTGCCTTCCTCGCATCGACAGTGCAGATGAAGGCATGGCTAAAACACCAAAAAAAGCAAAAAGAACACCGAACGCAGCATTCATGAAACCGGTCACGCCGGACACGACGCTCGCCAAAGTTATTGGCGACAAACCCCTTCCAAGGACCGAGCTGACGAAAAAGCTTTGGGCCTACATCCGCAAGAATGGGTTGCAGGATGCAAAAAAGCGGACCCTCATCAATGCCGACGAGAATCTGAAAGCCGTGTTCAACGGTAAGAAGCAGGTCAGCATGTTTGAGATGACCAAGCTGGTCTCCGGGCATGTGAAGAAATAAGGGCTGGCGAATCCGCGGGTTTTTGCCGCCTGTCATCCAGGCTCGGACGAGTGGGAAGGGCCGCTACCGCTGCGAGTTGATTTTCAATTTGCGTGCGAACCTGGTCATCGGTTCGGTCAGCGTCCCAGTTGTTTGAATGCTCGGTCAACCTCCAAAAGGTCAAGCCGGATTACGCCGCTGATTTTTAAGTAAGGAACGATTCGTCGGCGCATGATGCTCGTAACAGTTCGCAGGCTAACATTCAGGTGGGTGGCGACCTGCTGCTTTGTTCTCCATCTCCGGGTATGGCCTGCTGAATCTTCGGCCAGCCGCGGGCGGCTTTCGACCCGAAATCGTTCGACGGCGCGGTCGCAATGGTTCAATTCGAACCGGACGAGGTGCCCGGTCTTGGAGAAGGGCAGAATACCACGCTGCATCCAATGGCCGATCGTGCGCGCGCTGACTTGGAGGTGTTGCGCCACCTGCGCTCTCGTCCGCCACTGCTTCTCCGTCCCCACGGCTTCGACTGCTGTATTTTCAGGCATGCGAATATGTTTGGCAACAATTCGCGCTGCGCTGCGATGCCGCTGCCACTATGGCCCGCTGCCTCCCGGGGAAGGTAATGCCGCGCCACGCCGGCCCGTTATGGCATGCATTTTCCAGGCCGGTATTGCCATCAAAGGCGAATTCCAGCCGGAAGTCGTTGCTGCCAGGGGGCCAACTTCGGATCGTTACATCGAGATCCTGCGGAGCGGCCCCAATCTGAAGGACCACTTCCGCCGCCTCACCATCGAGGAGCAGATGGAGATGGTTCGCACCTTCAACCCGACGGATCTCCTCCAGTGTGCGGAAAAGATCATGCAAGCCAAGCTCGACGAAGGGCGCGGTTCGGAGGGGCAGGCCAAGCAGTCACGAAAACAAAGTCGAGAAGGACACGAAAACAAAGAGGACGTTGACACGAAAACAAAGCTGAAGTAAGCTTAAAAACATAGTTCATGGCCAACGATTTACGAACAAAACTCGCGGACACGCTGGAGAAGGCGACGAAAGCTGCACGCAGCCAGGTGGTGAAGACCTCCTGGCTGGTGCGTGCGGACAGGGAACTATTGGTCGAAAGGGGGTACCTTCAGGAGATTGTTAAGGGATGGTACATACTGGGGCGGCCAGTCGATAAACCCGGCGACAGCACAGCTTGGTATGCAGTCTTCTGGAGCTTTCTCTCCGTGTATCTGGAGGAGCGGTTTGGTTCTGATTATTGCCTTTCCGCTGGCTCATCTCTCGATTTGCATATCGGCGCAAACATTGTTCCTCAGCAAGTCGTTGCCATGACGGCAAAGGGGGGAGTGATGTCACTCAATCTTCCGCACCAGACATCATTGTTGGTGTATCAGGACGGGAAGAATATACCCGCCTCGGTCGAAACGGTTCGCGGGGTTCGCGTCATGCCGCTCATTTTGGCGATTTGCCGCATTCCGCCAGTCTTCTTTGAAAAAGAGCCGTTGAATGCCGAGATTGCATTACGCGCAGTCAAATCGGTTGATGATCTGATACGGCTCATACTTGATACGAATTCTCCCGCTCTGGCTGGGAGGCTGGCAGGTGCGTACCAGTTTCTTGGAGACAAGGGGAGGGCTGATCAAATCATTAACGCTTCTCAGACTGCAGGTATTGATTGCCATCCGAAGAACCCCTTCGTTAAGGCCTCTCCGATTCTAGCTGAGAACATTCGTTTAATGTCTCCTTATGCCGGTCGTATTGAGGCTCTTTTCAAAACGGCCCGGGGCCCTTTGCGCGAAGTCTTCAAGGACATGCCGCCGACGCCGATTTCCGAACCTGAAGCATATCTCAACCAGGTCGAGGCTGTTTACGAACATGATGCTTACAATTCACTCTCCATAGAAGGTTATCAAGTCACGCCTGAATTGATTGCGAAAATCCGCAAGGGAGTATGGAATCCCGAAGGTGATCCCCAAGACCGCCAACAGGTGGCTGCAATGGCGGCCAAGGGTTACTTGCTCGCGTTTCGCGCGGTTCAGAAAAGTGTGGGGCGGGTGTTGGACGGCGAAAATGCCGGCCAGGTGGTTCGACAGGATTACCAACCATGGTATCGAGCTCTATTCAGCGAATCAGTCCGGGCTGGAATTCTGGCATCCCATCATCTGGCAGGGCACAGAAATGGCCCCGTGTATATACGCGCATCGCGGCATGTGCCACCACCCCATGAGGCGGTTAATGATGCAATGGAAACCCTTCTTGATTCTCTGGAGAACGAGCCTGAACCCATCGTTCGTGCTGTCTTGGGCCATTGGCTTTTCGGTTTTATTCACCCTTACACGGACGGCAATGGCCGAATGGCACGGTTTCTGATGAATGTGATGATGGCCTCTGGAGGTTATCCTTGGACTATCGTGCGCACGGTTCGTCGGAAGCAGTATCTCGCCGCACTCGACGCAGCATCCGTGGGGCAGGATATTTTGTTGTTTGCAAACTTCATTCGAGAGGAGATGAACGTGGACTGGAGTCGGGAACCGGCTCGGGGCTAAAAATTTCGTCCTGAGGCGGTCAAGAGTAATTGGGGTACCAACTTCGGAACGGTGGAGAGCACAGCCAGCTTCACGCCCGCTGAACGCACCATGTGCCCCTGGGCGACTGGATGCTTAACGGCGCCTCAGTTCCCACGACGACGCGGCCCATCCCGGCAGGATCGGCATTTGTTCCGAAGCCTCCCCGCAACAAGAGCTTGCCAACGGCGCGAATGAGTTTTACGAGGCGGTTTGCGCTGACCCGCCAGCCGCGTCCTGGGGTAAAGAATCGGGCCGCGCCGCTGGCGTTGGTTGCGGCGCGATTGGCCTGGCAATTCGGATTGCCGTTCCGCATTTGGGACAGATCGCCCTCCCAAAGGGCATCGGCTGGCGGAGGACGCCGCAGCATCTGCCGGCCGCCTTGATGGATTCCAGCAGGATGCGCCGTTTGGCCCGCTCCTCGATCTTTCGATTTGCGACGCGCGCCTTTTTCTCCGCCTTGGCCGCGGCCCGCCTCGCGCGGCGTTGCGCCTTGGCCGCGGCCTTCCGCTGATGCGGCCCGACAAAACTCGCTTCTCCCCGGTCCACTGCGGCGGTGTAACGGGCCAGCCAGATGGCGTCCACTTCATTGTCGTCCATCGCCTGTCCATTCCGCCACAGCAATCCACTCCGCGGCTCCAGTTGGTAGCGCCCCGGTTCCGCGATGGCAAGGGCCCGGGCCAAGTCGGGCTTCCTGGCGCCCCCGTTGCCGGTGGCGAATCGCTTGAGGGTCGCGACGGCCACGCAATGAATGCTCACTTTGGCGCCGCGGCCTGCCAGCCAAATGGCGGCGCGCAATGAGGACCACAATTGCGTTTGGGCCTGGCTCCCCGCAAATATTACATCTTCAAATACAATTCGGTCCACACCCGCCGCTACTTTCCCCTCCACGAAATCCAATATGCGCCCGAATCGCATGTCCGAGGTCCGTTCTTTGGCCTCCTCCCGTTGCTGCTCCAGCTCTTCGTCGGATGCCAGCAATTCCGTGCCCGAATCAATTATTTTGCCACCGGTCATCAGCGCCCATCCCGTATGCGTTCCCAAATCCACCGCCAGGGTCTTTTGCTCTGCCGGCCGGGAGCGTGATTTTTCCGGCGATGCCGGGTCCAACCCGCATACATCCCCAGCCATTGGGCGGCCGGTGGCTTCTCTCTCTCCGGCTCCAACGCCGCCATCCGTTCGCGTCTCGTGTTCCATGGCGGATTCGCCATTGCCTGGGTGTAACGGCGGCATTCCAACCTCGTTGACAACAGAGGCGCTCATTGTGGACCTCCTGAACCACCATTGGACTGCGCAGGTTGGCTGGTTTTTTGAGCCTCCGCTTCCTCGACCTCGAGTTGTTCGATCATCTGCAAGATGTCGTCTGGAATCTTTCGGTCCTTTTTGATAATAAAACCGTGCATGGGACGGCGGAGGTTGAGCCTGCCGGCGTGGTAGTACACAGTGCATGGGTTGCAATCGCGTTGCCGCGCAATCTCCGGTCCGCCCACTTCCCACAGCATCCTCAAGAATTTCGCCTTGCTTTCGTCCCAGGGCATGAGCTTTTTTGCGGCTGGTTGGGCTTGCTGGGCAGGCGGAAAGAGAGCCGCGCGCTTCTCTTGAGATTGATTTGCTGCTGCTTTGTTCCAGTCATGTCTTCCATGCAGACCACGCTTGTAGCAATGTCTGTATACGACACTTGTGGAGACTTCCCACGCCTCGGCAATCTGGGCGATCGGGCCGTTATCCGCCAGCTTCTGGAGCAGCTCCGTCGGCACCTTTTTCCAGTCGATTCTTCCGTCAGGCTTTCGTGGTGCCGGCGGAATGGGATCCTTTCGCTCGAATTTCACGGCCATGGGCCGCTTTCCATCCGTCGAAGAATCTTGTGCCGGCGGCGCGTTTTTTTTGAGCTGGAACTTGCCATCCCGCCGCTCGATCATGGACGCAGGATTCAAAGCCGCCCGATTCAGTATCGACCTGATGCTCCCCACCCGGTCGCTGCCTTTGGCAGAGACGCTCTCTGCCAGCCCCATCTCCAACCCCTTCTCCAGAATTTCGGAGGCGCCGAGCGGCCCGTGCGCGCGCAATACCAGCACGGCCATCTCCTTGAGTGTAAGGGGACCAGGGGCTTTCTTGCTCTCAGGGGGATTGGGTTTTCCATTGACCGGCGACGCAGAGGTTTCGGGCGGCGGCGCCTGAGGTTGTTGCTTGGCCCCGGTCGTCGATTCGGGCCGCGTGGACGGGCTGCCTTCAGTGGGCGGGCGGTTCGCTTGAGGAGGCGGCCCATTCTCATTTTGCGCCTCGGAGGCCGCGGTCGGTGGCGCTTTGACCGCAGGCAAACTCCGCAACTGTTGCATCACATTCGCGACGATGGTCTCCGCAGACTGGTTCGCCGCCTGCAATGCCATCTTGATGCGTTCCAGGCAGGCGCGGGCGGCTGCCCACGGGCCATATTCTGCGCGCGTCAGGTTGACCGTGTTGGCCTTCCAGGCGCTCTCCAACGCTGCAATGATTTCCTTTCGGGTGTACTTGATGATCTTCTTTTGGGTTCCCGACGGAGTCTTAAGCCACGGATGGTAGAAATAGTACCGACGGCGGTGCCCGTCGGTCTCGGCGCCGATTTTGTGGTTGACGCCGCCAAATGGACGGAAGAATGGCTTGATAATCTCCGGGACAGTCTGTGTATTGGTGCTCACAGGGTTGCGGGTTGGGACTGTTCGGCACGGGCCTGACCATCTTCGGCGGCCGGGCTCAACGGCAATGATATTTGATTCCGGGCCTTCTTCTTGCGCGGGCGGCCAACGGGAGGGGGAGGGGCCTCATAAGGCAGTGCTTTTAATTCCTCCAATGGATACCGAAAGTTGCCGTAGCGTCCTGCGTCCACTGGATTTACATAGCGCAAGTAACTCTCTTTTTGTTTTTGCAGCGTGTGGCCGGCCTGATCCGCGAAGTATTGCTTGTCTCCACCGCGTCCCACGAAGGTGGAAATGCAGGTGCGACGCATCACGTTTTTATCTGTCCACACAAAGGTGGGATCAATCTCCCGGGCAATATTCTTCAGCCGGGCCAAATGCCCTTCGCCGGGAATCAGCGGCCCGCTGTCGCGCCAAAGGATGAGTAAGAGTTCGCCGAGACGGCGGGGGATTATCACAGTGCGCGCGTCATGCACTCCACCTTCTTTGCCTTTCGCCACCTCCGCCGGCACCATGATCGAAGTGGGAAAGCCGTCCGTTCTGGTGACGTCGTTCCAAGTTAGTAACTTGAGCTCGCCCACCCTGACGGGAAGGTCGGAGACAACGGCGAGATACAAGAAATCGGCCGCATATTTGCACCGGCGGAACATTTGGCACCAGATTCCGTAGGGCAGGAGTGTGTCCAACTTTCTTGATTTCGCCACGAAGTCCAATTCCATGACGCGCTCATAGACGCATTTTCGGATGGCGCCGTAATCCTTGTACGCAATCTCGATGAATTGGCGCAGGACGATCCAACGATCATACTTGGTTTTTTTGCCGCACGTCATGTTCAGCCGCCAGTTTTTCAGTTCTTCCACATCGAGGGAGTCACAATTTCGGCCCTCGCGCTGCTCGGCGAACTGCCGCAACAGCAGGATCTGCCGCCGCTTTTCGTGGTCGCCAAGACCGTCCTTTTCGATCTGTTCGGTGACCTTGTTGACGAGAGTCTCGATGGGGATGACCTCGCGCACGCGGACAAAGTAGTCCAGGTACTTGCCGACGACTTCCACCGGATCCTGTCCTGACGTCATTTTGTGGAGCGTTCTGGCCTGGTAGGCGGCCTTGAGGGGCTCCATCTTGATTTCCAGCAGGATCGCGCACATCTCGACGAATTGCTTGATGACGTCCATGAGGAGGCGGGTTTTTGTGATCAGGCCGGTGGATTCAATCAGTTCGTGAATTATGTCCCGTTCAGCGGCCTTCTCCTGATTCACGTACGCGGTCCTGTGGTCCACCGGCGGCCGGTTGGCGTTGATGCGGCGCGCTTCGTCTTCCGCGAAGTTCATCGCCTTTTTCAGGGAGGCGAAGGTGGACGGGGTCGACAGCCTGGCGCGCTTCGGGAAGACGCACTTGACGCGGAAGCTGCCCGGGTCGCCGAGGGCCGGGTCAGGCTTGCGCTTCGTGTACACGGCAACGGAGACGTGGTCATAATCGCCTCGGCGATGGAGGTCGCCATCTTTCTGGGCGCGCCAAATGAATGCAGGTTTGCTCATAAATTAATTTCTTTCGGACGGGCTGAATTTTTTGCTGTCGCAAATGTGTGTTGGGCCGGTTTTGGGCGGTGTCATCGCGGGGGCGGCGCTTATCCGTCCCGAATTGGTCCCCAGATTCCATTCCGCGTCCTTTCCGGCCTCTACCGAGGAGGATTTCCGGGGGACACCTCCTGTGAGAGACTTTTGGAAGGACTGCCTCGGTGTGCCATCGTGCTTCCCCAAGTGCCACCAAGTGCCTTGGCGTGCTTGATGTTTCAAAACAGCCCAATTGGCATAATAAGGAAGAAACTGGCACCTAAAGTGCCCACTTATCAATACCCCATTATCCTCGATGAGGCGAGGTGGAGAGAAATAGCAGTAACACCGCATGTCGCCCGTGGCGGGATAACACGGGAGGACGCCCGTAGCGGGATAACACGGGAGATATAGGTAGTCGGCTACGGAATAGTCGAGTACGGTGGAATAAAAGTTGCGGAAATGGTTCACGATGCCTCTTTTTGGTTGCCCGACTCCGCTTGAATCTTTCCCTGGCGGACGAACGCGCAATAGCTAGGGCCAGACATGTATGTCTCCCCGCGGCTCGCATCATCGCTCGAAAATACGCGAAATCCTTCCACGAGTGGTTTTGCGTCCTTAGTACACCCGAGCAAATTCACCATGTAAGTTTTGCTTTTTTGAGTTACCGCTTCCACTCCGCCTCTTTGAGGCACAAGAATCAAACCAGGGATGCCCAGCTCACATCCCCCCAGGTGCGCACAGCTCGGGCACAGTGCCCGCCGCGACAACGACGCAATGATTATCTGAGATGCGCCTGGCGGCATCAAGCCAGCCGAACCTCCAGTGCCGTCGGGTTGATTCTGTGTCATTGGACCTTTCATGATGTTAGTTGACTGGTTCAGGTGTACTTGGATGCTGCCAGTGTGAAATGCCTATTCCGACCTCGACAGCCTTGGAAAGGCCGGCATATCCGCCTTCGGGCGTCCATGCCAAACACTTGGTCCGCAATGAATCAAAGTCTTGAAGCCGGCTTACGGAGCCGGGTCTGTTACTAGTCCGTATATATTTCAACATGCTTAATTGTAGGGCGCTGAGGTATCACTTGTTTGGAATTAGTGCTGGAAATAAAAATAAATGATGATTTGGGAAGCGGAGCTTGTGGTGAGTTCACCTATTACGGCCGCTTGGCACAGACCTCTTTACCAACCGGGCAGCTTAATGCCTCCCAAGTGGAGGACGAAAAAGGTTGGGTACACCTTGCAGCAGGATAGCACGGGTTGACGTAGGTAGCGGGATAGCACGGGTTGACGTAGGTAGCGGGATAGCACGGGATGATGTAGGCAGCGGGATAGCACGGGATGATGTAGGCAGCGGGATTGTACGGGATGACATCGGCTGCGGGATAGCACGGGATGACGCCCGGGACAGAAGACTTGACCGTTTCGGCGCTCAGGCTCCGGTGCATGGGGATGTCGGAATTCTACGGTCCCCGCGATGAGCCGGAATCCATCGCCATGATCCACCCTGCGGTGGGTTTCGGGGTGAACTTGCTCGACACAGCAGACATGAACGGCTGCGGCGAGAACGAGCGGCGGGTCGGGCGCGCCATTAAGGGCCGCCGGCGGGCGATGGTCCTGACCACGAGATTTTGGAACATGCACGGCGAACGCGGCAATTTCCTGGGCGTCAATGGCACACCTGATTACGCCCGCCAGTGCGGCGATTCGAGCGTGCGGCGGCTGCGGTTGGCGTGACTTGGTAATACGAGCGGGGATCACCCGCGGAACGGACTGCGCGCACCCCGCACGGGTGCTGCCAAACCTGCCGCCACCGGTTCCAATGAAAGCCAGGTGTGACGGTGGGGCGGTGATCTTTTCACATGGGCCAGACGGCGTGCCCGGCCCGCACCACACGCTGCCTCCGAAGGCCGTCGCATGGATCACGGCGTCGTTGGCTGGATCGAACTCGACCCGCTGGATGTTCGAGAACAGCCATTCATCGAAGGCTCGCCAGGTTTTCCAGTTGTCGCGCGAGATCCAGAGGCCCGCTCCGGGCGCATCCTCGGTCAAGGTCATGTGAATCCAGATGTCGTGTTTCGGGTGGAAATAGCCGCCGAAAGTCTGTGGCCATGGCATTCGACATATCCAACCGCTTGTCAGGCACTTGTGCCAAGACGCCTTGATGTGCAGGCACAGGGATAGCAACGCCGCAGATATGTGCAATGCTATTGAGTGATGTAATGTGATATTTGAGAGTGCGATCAATGGTTGTTTATGGCTGCACCGTGGCTGCAATTGCGGATGCTTTGAATCGTTTATTGCTTTATCAATCATGAATACAGTATAGTGCGCGCGGTCTAAGAAGTGGTTGGAATGCGGAAGGTATTACGTTTACGAACACAAAAGTGATGGTTTTGCACATGGATGGAGTGGTGGAATGACTTTCCGAAATTATACCCCGTCCTAGCTGCCATTAACTGAGCAGTTACACTTGGAAACGCTGCCTCAGCCGCCACTTTATGCCTTGTTATCAGCAAATGAAGACGGATTACAGGTCTGGAGCTCTTAAGTTATGGGTGGGGTGTGATAAAGAATGACCCCCGGTGAACCGGCTTTGCTGAACCCGATAGCACTGGAGCAGCGAGGGCGGGGTGAAAATGAGGCTGGGGTGCCGAAGGGAATTTCGGCCCCCTCTGGTTGCTTGAAATGCCGACAGTTTGCTCTGGCCAAGGCCATCCTCAACCCGCCGGCCAAGAACTGCGCTCAGAGCCTGGGCAAGGCTTCCGTTTGGAACTTCTGGTCGAGTTCGACGAACGCGGGATGATGGGCCGGCCAGAAGGAAGCGCGCTTGGTTGGTTT
>CAWFAZ010000004.1:0-18881 GCA_963813995.1 uncultured Verrucomicrobiae bacterium
GCGGAGAAAGACCCTCCACTTCCGCCGTGGTCGCAACGGGTTCCTGGAAGGAAAGAATGACCTTGCGGGCAATTTCCCGCGACATCGGCGCGCCGCCCTGCCGAACCTCGCGGATGGCGGAAACAAGTTCTTTGGAGGTGCAACGCTTCAAAAGGTAGCCACAGGCCCCGGCGCGCAACGCCTTGAAAATGCGTTCGGTGTCTTCATAAACTGTGACGATGATGATTTGGACCGAAGGCAGGAGCTGTTTGAGCCGGGCAGTGCATTCGATGCCCGAAATATCAGGCAGTTGAATATCCATCAACACGATGTCTGGCCGATGCTGTGGCATCTCTTTGAAGGCTTCCTTGGCCGTCGCGCAAGCATAGACGCACTGGCATTCCGAATCCGCCTGAACAAACTCCATCAGGCTTTCACGGATGATTTTATTGTCCTCGACGATGGCAATTCTGGTCATGGTGTTCTAATGCAATGGCAGGTCGAAGCGCACAATCGTGCCCTGGCCGGTTTTGCTGTTGACTTCAAACCGGCCGTCCAGTTTTTCCAGACGCGCCCGCATATTGCCGATGCCGTCCATTTCCTCCGTCTGGCCGGCTTCGGCCCAACCCCGGCCGTTATCGGCAATGGTCAGGCAGATCCGGCCCTGGTCAACCTGGATGTCCAGGAGGACTTCCGTGGCTCCGGAATGGCGAACAATGTTCGTCAGCGCTTCCTTGAACGCGAGAAATAATTGGTGGCGATGCCGCGAGTCCACAACATGGTCATCGGGCTTGAATGGCCCCTCGAGCCGCCAGGCGATGTTCGCCAATCCCAGGAAACGCTCCGCGTAAAGGGAAAAATAGCTGATCATTGAGGCCAGCGAATCATGAGTGGGATTCATGGCCCACACAATTTCGTCCAGAGCCGTGACCATCTGCCGCGCCTGGTTGCTCATCTGCTCAAGATAATGACTCCGCTTTGCAAGGGGCGCGGAGGTGGAGAGCGCCCTGACCCCCAACATGCTGATTTCCGTGAGACCGGATCCCAGTTCATCATGGAGGTCCTGGGCAATGCGAGCGCGTTCCAGTTCCATGGCGTGCTGCTGCTCGACACGTTGCCGTTCCCGGATCTGGATCTCAAGTTCGGCGCTGCGCTGCTCGACTTTGCGGCGCAGTTGGGTGATCCAAAGCACGGTGACAGCCAGGACGCAGGCCAGCGCGCCCAGAATGACCAGCATCTTTTGCAGCGTCCACCAAGGCGGCCGGGCCAGCACGACGACGTCCGATGGCGAATTGAGCAACAATCCGAAAAAGGCCACATCCTGGCTTACGCCTTGAATGACACACGTTCCGGTCAACTCCAACTGACTCCCCACTGGTATGGTCCGATTGTCCTTATCCGAGCCGGGCAATACGGCTAAAAACGACCGCAGCCCCACGCGCATCTCCAGCGCCTGCTCCGTTGGCGTGCTTCTTTGGTTCACCAGCAACGCCTTCACCCGGACCCGCGTTGAATCCAAGTCCGCTCGAATCAAATCGTCAGCGCCGATCGCTCTGGCTTTTGGCAGGGCGGCCTGGCCGGTCTTGCGCACGACGGCCTCGCGCAACACGGGAGCGGCGCTGCTCAATTCCGGAAAGCCCACCACGTCCACCAAGTCGCCGACTTGCAAGCCTGCAGGATGCTTCGCGATGAATCGAACGCCGTTGTTGCCGTCCATCAGGAAGAATTCCGATTCCCTCAGGTGGATGATCTGTCCCGATACTTTCACCCGCTGAAAAACACCCGCCTGGGGGTCAAAGAGGAGCAGTTCGGACGCCGTCTTTCTGGGAATGGCGAACAAATCCGCCGGCGCCGGTTGCTCCACAGTAAGGACGGCGCCGTTAATCCGAATCTCGTCCACCTTGACCCGGTGGGTCACGTAATCCCAAGTGGCTAACAGGCATCCCCGCACCCGGATCAAGGCATCCTCGTAACGCTCAAGGTCCTGGGTTTTCAGGCCTGCGACGCGGAGTTCGGATTTAATTCTGCCATCCGGGGTGAGCAGAGTCACGCCAGTGTCCTGCACGGAAGTGAGGATGCCTTGAATTTCCACATATTGGGCGTCCAAGCTGCCGTTCATCAATTGATCCCGGGTGGGATGAACCGGTTCCGGGAGGTCCCCGGCGCCGAGGGTTCGCACCAGGTGCGCATTGACAACCGGAGCAAACATGCCTGGATCGGTCACCCCTTCGACTTCCAAAAACTCCCCAATACGAGGCAAGTCCGAACGGCTCTCGGAGAAATCAATGACATATATCCCGCGGGTTGAATCCTGAATGGTGAATGCCTGATGCTCCGGCAAAACAGAGGTGATGACACCCCGGATTTTGACCGGGTATCCGCGCTGGGCTTCCTCGCGCTTTAAGCGGTGGATTTCAGAGGCGCTGACCAGCAGTGGAAGCCCCGCCGCGTTGGTCTCCCTGGTTCCAGCCGTCCCCGGATGCGGCTCCATCAGTTCAATCCCCTGGCCGCTTGGGACTAATAAAATACTGAGAACTCTCTGGCCGTCGATTGTGGAGGCGCCCTGGCCAAACCCCGTTGCGCGAACGCGGCGATTCAAAAGAAACGCCGGCGTGAGGCCGGAGCCGCCGGGAACCTCCACGCTCACGCGCCCCGTTCTGGCGCTGACTTCCAGCTTCAATCCGTCAGGCTCTTCGCTCGCAAAGGTCACCTTTCCCTCAATTTCCACCCATTGGCCCTCTTCCCCCTGGCGCAACATTTGGCCAATGGCCAGGGGCTGCGGTTTCGGCAACGCCGCCCGGCCCATCACCCTCATGCGCAGTGAGGGTTCGCCCACGAACAACCGGCTGCCGTCATCTGATGTCGTATGGAAAGTGTAAAGACCCTCGCTTGGAACTTCCAGGAAGCCGGTGAAACCAAGCCCCACATGCTCGAGCCGGGCCATGACGCGCAGATTAAAGTTGTTCACAGTCCCGCTGGCCAGCGCGGGCAATGGATTAAAATCAGGCAGCACTTCGCCGGAGACTTCGCAACACCGGTAATCAAGGCCGTGAACCCAATTGCTCGCGCCCGTGACCGCGTCCACTTGAACTCGATAGAGCGCGGAGTCGGGGATTTTCCGGCGGGGCAGCCCCGGTCCCTGGTAATCAACCTCCAATCCATATTTTTCAACCCCGTTGAACCACTCGACTCGAATCGGATTGCGCCCTGCCTTTAAAAAAACCGCGCCGGATTTCTCGATCATTCCGTGGATGCCGTCATTGTTCACGACCGGCCCCCTGGCTCCGATCTTGAAACCGGCGCTCGTTGGCGTGATCGTGCCGTTGCCTTCCAACAAGGCTCTTTGTCCCGGCTCAACAGGCTGGCCCTGCAAATCCATTTCCAATTCCTCGGCGCCGGAGCCGTCCTTCAAAACGAATTTTCCGCTCGCGGGATTTGCCCACCAAACGTCCCCTGCCAGATGGAAAGAGTAGCTGGCGGTTGGCGTCTGCGACGCCAGAAGACGGATTTGGCCGACATGAGTCACTTCGGTTGAATGCTGGCGGGCAGGAGCATCATCGGCTCGCGCCATTTGAGCGGCCAGAGCCATGCTCAATGTCCATGCGCAATACATCCCCGGCCAACACCACATCAAATTTGCCGCGCGCATGCGAACAGGGTATTCCTTGAGCTTTGCCTTTGCATCACAAATTTCCGCGTCTGGATCTATTCTTCTATGGATGGACGAAGGTTGCGATTGAGCGTGACGGCATGGGCTGAAGGCCCAACACATTCATGGCTGGCAATGGGTTGCCTCTGGCGTCAAAAAGAGAATTGGCATCCGGTCTGCCGGTCCGCCCGCCGGCGGAGTTTGGAAAATAAGTGGCCTCCGGATGCCAGTAATTGACGCCAATCCCATGCCCTTCCGGAGCCTCCTTGACCGTCTGGATGACATCGGCCAGAAACTTCTTCTGTCCTTCAGGCGTCTGCGGCCAGATCATGTTTTTGGCCGCAGCGGGGGAGGGGTGGCTGTCCCGCGACGGATACGCGGTTTCAACCACCATCACGTCCTTGTGATAACGGCGGATCGTTTCGCGAAGGTTGTCGCGCAGGTTTTCAATCGTGCCATGCCAGTGGGGATAATAGCTTTGCCCAATCACATCAAAGTCAACTCCGGCCCTGGTCAGGTGGTCGAAATACCACCGGGTGACCGGCCAATCGCCTCCGCAGTCAATATGAACGACGATGCGGACGCGGTCATCGGGCGTCGTGGCGGAGCGGACACCGTCGCCGGCGGCTTTGAGAACCCGGATGAGATGGTTCCACTGTTTCGCGTCGTCGTACGGCTCGGGCGGGGTGATCACGGTCACATCGCCTGAGAACACCTTGACCGTGGAGAGCGGCACCCGGACCTGCGCATCAGGCCATAAAAGGCCGCCGGTGATCTCGTTGCCAATCTGCACAAAGTCCGGCGTAGCCCCGGCTTTCTTCAGGGTTCCAATCACGTTGGCCGTATAGGACTCGGTTTGTTTGACCAGTGCGTCAAAATCCAGATTGGCCCACGCCGCCGGTTTGTTTTGTTTTTGAGGGTCGGCCCACCAGTCCGAATAATGAAAATCCAGCATGAAAGTCGCCCCCGCATCCTTGATGCGTTTGGCCAGTTTCGTCGTGTATTCAAGCCCGTTGACGCCGTTTGTCGGATCAACCCAGATCCGCAGGCGAAAGCACGTCCAGCCATTTTTCATAAAAATGGCCAGAGCGTCGCCCGGTTTGTCGCCATCCCTGTAAACACCCCCCCGCCGCTCCACTTCGGAGAGGGTGGAAATGTCGGCCCCGAGATAGAACGGCGATGGCTTGGTGGTGGCCGCCGCCGTGGTGGTGTTGCTGGCGCATCCTGCGGACAAAAGCGGCGCGACGACGGCTAAAATCCACGCGCAAAGCCGGGCGCGGCTCGAGGGCGGGTTTTGACTCTTTGATCGGGTTTCATTGGACATGGCCTGATCCTCTCAAAAAACCGGCGGTCTGAAAAGCCTCACAAATGCAGGGGGTGCGTTTCACCCGCTTGGGCAGCCACTTCCAATCTGAATCCCAATATCCTGTCCATCCTGTTCATCCGTCACAATCCTTCGCGGCATGGGGAACGCGCCAAATCTTTGCCGCGCAAGCGTTTAAACGCTGTTTTCATCAAAAATCACACTTTTCTTAAAAATTCTTTCAAAAATGAGTTGACGATATGATATGTTAACTGTATAGTTCTTTTAATGAATGGCCGGGGAAGGCCGGATCGGAAAGGCGGAAGCATGAATGAAGAATTAAGAAGTCCCGCCGTCGCCGAACTTATGGCAGGCAAGGAAGAGAAGCGCGGGCGTCCCGCGCGTCGTGTTTGGCGTCCAACCAAACACATCTTCGCCAGACACCCACCGCGCAGGGCGACACGCTGCGCATCAAGATGTCACAGCAAACGAGGGTTCTCGGCTTTATCGTTAAACCTCAAAATAATTTGGGTCAAACCGATCAGGGCGGGTCAAGGTGGGTCAAAGTGGGTCAAACCAATCCAGCCAGGATTCGACGAGTCCCACCCTGCCGGGAATTTATATGCTAACCATTAACTATCAATGACTTGCAAACATTACAGGCCAAAAGAGGCGATGCAATATCGGACTTGCGCCCATGCAGGGGTTCCCGCTGCCACCAGAACCATACCTTTGTGAGGCTAGGCAAATCCCAAATATAGGCGATAATGTGCATCATGGCCATTGAACGCGACATACGAAGCCAAGTCGTCCAGAAGAACGAAAAGGCGCCGAAACTAAAATGAACGATTCAGATCATGCATCAAAAATGCCCATGTTAAAACAAACGCACTCCCGACGATTGCGCGCCGGCTTTACTCTGATTGAATTGCTGGTGGTCATCGCCATCATCGCCATTTTGGCGGCACTGCTGCTGCCCGCCCTGGCCAAGGCGAAACTCGCGGCGAAGCGCGCGCAATGTGTTTCGAACATCAGACAGTGGACCGTGGCCTTTAATCTGTATTGCAACGACAACCACGACAGCATGCCGATGGGCTGGTATGCTTTGGACACCACTCCTCCCTATCCAGTTTCCATGGGAGAGTGGTCGTTAGCCTTGGCGCCATACATCAACACCAACAACAATGTATGCCTCTGCCCAATGGCGACAAGGTTGCGAAGCTCCCTCGGAGCCAACATCTGGACGGACAATGATGTGCAGAATCTGGCATGGGGAATCGTAGGATCAAATGGTTATACGGCCACCTGGGACCCGGTCCCAACCCCGCGCCCCTGTACGGCAGTTATGGACTGAATGGCTGGATGTATAATCCTCCCCCGGGGGTCCCGACGACTGATATCTCGGCGGCCCAAATTAATTGTTTCTGGCGGAAATTGTCACCCGCACTCATAGGGTATGGCGGAAAGCTGGCGGCATCTCACAATATACCGCTGTTTGGCGATTGCAGTTACGACGGAAGCCAACCGAATGACACCGATACGATCCCTCCAGTTATGAACGAACTGATCAGCACAACAACGGATGGCGACATGTCGGACTGGTGCATTACCAGGCATGAGGGCAGAAGCCCTCTCAACATGTCCTTCCTCGATTCCTCGGTCACCACTGTGGGGCTGAAACAGCTTTGGCGGCTGAACTGGAGTTCGTGCTTCGATGTGAGCTATCAAGACAAACGTAACAACGGGCATGGCGCATGGCCGCCATGGATGAGTAATTTCAATTAATAGCAACAATACCCATAACACCTGGCCCAAATTATGCACTGTAACGCCTCTCATGTCCGTATCCTTCATGAAATGACAAAAACAATCAAATCCAGCAATCTATGAAAAAAGAACTATCAAAAACAGCCCTCTCTGTATCCATCCTCGTTGCCGCCCTTTTTGGCGCTTTGGCCACAGCCTCCGCGCAGACCATCTACGAGGAAGACTGGGGCAGCGTCGCAGCGCCGGGGAGCCTTACCATAGGACAAGTGGGTTGGACCATGGTGGAACCGGCTACAGGCTCGTGGCCGTGGAACGGCATCTGGTCAACGGCCAACCCGACCGACTTCGCCAGCGGCGCTCCATTGCCTGTGAACTCGACTTCCATCGGCGCCATGGTGAATGGGCAAATCGCGATGCTTTACACAACGGCCGGAGCCGGCAACGGCGGCAGCGGCGACTCCTCCTTCACCGCCTTTAACCCGGCGTCGTACACGCCCGTGGTTTTTAACGTGGAACTGTTTGGCGCCAGCAGCAACCCCACCTACGACGTCCCCGTCTATTTTGCGGTTCAGGTGGGAGGGCAATGGTATGTGTCAACCTCCCTGCTGACGGCCAATAACTCAAGCTGGCCCAGGTTTACAAACGCATGCATGAACTTTACCTCCAGTGGAACCGCTTGGAATAGTATGTCCATCTCCCCCAACGTGTCCATCACTGCGGGGGCGGTGAGTGTTCCGGCTGGCAACATCACCGGTGTCGGCCTTGTTCAGTTTGGCAATAGCAGCGACGGCAACGGCATGGATTACAATAAGTTTGTCATCTCAACGGCCTGCAGCGGCGGCCCGTTCACTGCGGTGTCCATCTCTCAGCCGCCGCCCAGCGAGACCGTCTATGTGGGCGGTGGAGTGTCCTTTGCGGTCCTGGCCACTGGCACAGCGCCCATCACCTACGCCTGGTACAATCCATTGGGGAATGTTCTGTCCGATGGGCCTTCAGGCAATGGGAGCACAATCATCGGTTCGGCCACCAGCACGCTGACCATCAGCAATGCCCAGTCCGGTGATCAGGGCAACTATTATGTGAAGGTGAGCAACAGCGACGGCGACTACACAGCCACATCTTCCACCTTCTACTTGACTGTCAGCGCTGTGCCGGCCGGCGTTTTGTATGCGGAAACAGTCCCCTACCAGGGCCCCGTCAACGCGGGCGATCTTCCAACTTCCACCATTGGATGGGTCACCGCCGGTAATACTGGCAATTGGAGCATCTGGGAGTCGGGCAACAGCGGCTCGGGCAACGTTTATTGCTCCCCCTATGGAGCCGCATCGGTCCCCGTCATCAGCGCTTTCTACACCGCGACAAATCTCGACACCGGAGCCACGGGATTGCCGTTTACGGCCATCCCCGCCCCGCCCGCCACTCCATACGTGGCGTTTGAGGCCACAGTGAATCCGAACGGCGTCACAGGCGACTATGCCTATTTCGCGGTGCAGATGACTTTGGGGACTGTAAGCAATTGGTATGTCGCCGCGTCGCCCATGGTTTTCAACGGGTCGGGCTTTCAGTCTGAATGGTTGCAGTTCACCACCACCGCAGCGGCCTGGAAGAATTTGACAATCAACACCAATAATAGCGCCACGATCGGCAGCGCGGCTTCGGGTGCTCTCAGCGGCAATATCACCGGCGTCGGCCTGGTCTTTTCTCAGGCCGCGACCGGCGACGGGAGCTTCAATTTCAACAATTTCGAGGTCACCTCAACCGAGGTGCCGGTGGGGCCGGAGATTGGTGCCTCCGGCATGCCCTTGAGCCAGGCTGTGTATTCCGGCGCAGGGGTGAGCTTTGGCGTTGGCTTCACCGGCGGCACGTCGCCTTTCACTTATCGCTGGACGCTCAACGGGGTTACTCTTAATAATGGCACTCTTGCTGACGGGGCCAAAGTCTCGGGCGCAACGACCGCGACCCTCACCATCACGAATGTTACCACCGCCGAGGACAATCAGACTGTCGAAGCTTACGTCACCGACGCCCAAAATCTCTCTGATAACACCGGCAATTGGTCGCCTTATACAATATACTTGAATGTAAGCGACGCGCCCATCGGCACGATCTACACGGAAGCGTTTCCTTATATCGGCCCGGCTTCATCAGGCAATGAATCGATTGGAAGCGTCGGCTGGCTGGAGGCGCTTCCCGGTCCTTGGAACCTCTGGTATTACGATGGCAGCGCATATTCCGCCTATCAGGCAAACCCGACCACGGACGCCTACTACACGAGCACGGCCACGGACACGGGCCTATCCGGACTGCCCTTCCCGAACATCGTCCTGGCAGGTTATGAAAACTTGAGTAGTCCGCCCTTGACTCTCTCGGCCCAAATTGAACCACAGCCGAACGATCCCTGGAACCTCTCCCAACTGACCCCATATTGGGCGGTGCAGATCAATGGAAGCAGTTGGTATGCCTCCGCCAGTCCCATTAGTATAGACTGGAATAACACTACTCCTCCCTTCACCACCTACTCGCTGGTCTTTAGCCCCCTCGCGGCAGATTGGAACACCCTCACCATTGTCCCCACCACGAGCGTAACGATCGGCGGGCATCCGGCCAATAACCTGGATTACGGCAATGGCGTGTTGACCGGAGCCGGCCTGGTAATTGTTTACTCGGGAAACGCAGGCAGCCTTGACTTCACCGACTTCGAGATTAACGGCCAGGGAGTTGGCAACATCGCCTGTAGCCTGACGGGCAGCACCCTCAATCTGTCATGGGTTGGAAACCCGGCGGTGCAACTGCAGAGCGCAACGAGCGTGAGTGGGCCTTGGGCGAATGTATCACCCAGCACGCTGCGGAAATATTCGGCGACAGTGAGCACCGCCGGAGGCCCGAAGTACTACCGGCTCATCGGGACTGAGTGAGCATTAAAATCACCCGGACGCCAGATTCAGGGAAGCTGCAAGCGGTCAAAGCCGCTTGCAGTTTCCTTTTATTCGTGCCTTCTGGAACAGCAAGTGAACAGCGCTTTTTCTTGTGACTGGATTTGACTTGTGGAAACTTGGTTTGACAGGATGCCTTGCCGTTCTTGCCGCGGCGGTTGCCTCCGCGGACAGTTACACCATCACCATTGCCAGGCCAAAGCCTCCTGTCACTGAAGGCTTCAAAATGGGCCGGTCCCGCCGCCCCGACGGCGCCACTCTGACGCTGGATGGCAGCAGCCTTCTGCTGGACGGAAAGCGATGGACGCCCGTGATGGGCGAATTTCACTTCACCCGCTACCCGGAGAACGAGTGGCGCGAAGAACTGCTCAAGATGAAGGCCGGCGGCGTGGACATCGTCTCCACCTACGTCTTCTGGATCCATCACGAAGAGATTGAAGGACAGTTTGATTGGTCGGGATCGCGAAACCTGCGTCACTTCATTCAAATCTGCCAGGAAACCGGGCTGAAGGCATTTGTGCGGTGCGGTCCCTGGGACCACGGCGAAGTGCGAAACGGCGGCTTTCCAGACTGGCTTTTGAAAAAAGGCTGGAAAACGCGCGCCAACGATGCGAACTATCTCGCCAGGACTAAAATCTTCTATGGCGAAATCGCCCGACAGCTTGACGGGCTGTTTTGGAAAGATGGCGGACCTGTCATTGGCATCCAGTTCGAAAACGAATACAGCGGCCCCGCCGAACATTTGCTGACCCTTAAACGCATCGGCCGGGAAGCGGGACTCGACGCGCCGATCTACACCCGCACCGGCTGGAACCAACCCTTGGGGCGCATGCCCTTCGGCGAGGTGGTTCCACTCTATGGCGTCTATGCGGAAGGATTTTGGGATCGGGTCCTCACGCCCATGCCGGCCGGGTATTGGAAAGGGTTTCGTTTTTCCAATTTCCGCATGGATGACGCCAACGCCGGTGAACTGCCCGGCGAAGGAGGCGCGCTGGATCCGCCGGACGCTGCACAATATCCGTATCTCACCTGTGAAATTGGCGGCGGCATGATGAACAGCTACCACCGGCGCATTCTCGTCAATCCCAAGGACATTGAATCCACCACGCTCATCAAGCTCGGCTCGGGCAGCACCCTGCCCGGCTACTACATGTATCACGGAGGCGTGAATCCCGAAGGCAAACTGTCCACCTTGATGGAATCTCAAGCCACGGAATACTGGAATGACATGCCGGTGAAAAACTACGACTTCCAGGCCCCGCTCGGCCAATATGGCCAAATCCGCGAGCAATACCACCTCTTGCGGCGACTCCATCTTTTCCTTCACGAATGGGGTTCGGTTTTGGCTGGAATGCCGGCGACCATGCCGGATCAGCGCCCCCATGGGAAAAATGATGTTGACACCCTGCGATGGAGCGTCCGCTCCGACGGACAGAGTGGATTCGTTTTCGTGGATAATTACCAGCGCCTGCAGGACATGCCTCCGAAAAAGGACGTGCAGTTCGTCATTCATCTTCCTTCCGGCCCCCTCGTCTTTCCTCAAAACCCCGTCACCATTCCGTCCGGCGCCTGCCTCATCTGGCCGTTCAATCTCGATCTTGGCCGGGGCGTTCGACTGCTCTGGGCCACCGCGCAGCCGCTCACCGCCGTTGACGATGGCAACGAGCGCACCGTCTTTTTCGCGGAAACCGAAGGCGTTCCCGCGCAATTTGCCTTCGCGCCAGACGGGCCGCCCCTGCAAGCCATCACCGGCCATCTCTCCCGCGGCGAAAGCGCCGGCCTCATCCGCGACATAATGCCGGGCACGGGGGTTGCGGCCAGGGTCCTGTTGCCGGGCGGCCGCTCACTCCAAATCGTTGTGCTTGACAATAATGACTCCCTCGCCCTGTGGAAGGGCAGCTTGCAGGGCCGCGACCGGGTCTTTCTCACCCATGCCGGCCTCGTCCTCGATGGAGACAGTCTGCGCCTGACCTCCACCGACCCGGCGAACCTCAGCGTGGCGATCTATCCGGCCCCCTCGTCGCTCGCATTTGGGGACAGCGATCTCAAGGCCAAAAGCGAGGGCATTTTCCAGCGCTACGCTCCCCCCGCCCCGCGAACTGTCAAATCCAGGGCCACTTTCAAAAAGGTGCAGGCTGCCGAGCCGCCCCGGGAAATCCCCATCGGCAAAATCAAGCAGCCCGTGGCGACGGCTCCGCTGGATTCGGACTTTGAAAAAGCGGCCGTTTGGCGCATCAAACTTCCGGCGGATATTGACCTCGGCACGGATCCCATCCTTCGTTTCCACTACGTCGGCGATGTCGCCCGCGTGATGTTGGACGGCAGGTTTATCACCGACGACTTTTACAACGGCAACGGATTTGACCTCGGTCTGCGCCGTCACGTGTCTGACATTCCCAAGGGCGACCTCCGCATCGCCATTCTCCCGCTGCGCAAAGACGCGCCCATTTATATGGCCGAAAAGGCGCGCCCGGATTTCGGCCATGCCGCCAGCATGGCCGCGCTCCAGGGCATCGAAATTATTCCCCGTTACCAGTTGCAACTCACGGCGGGATCCAATGCCGGCTCACCGGGGAGAATATCGCAACGCTGAGTGACTCACTGGCTGTAGTTTCCAAATCACTGGCGGAATAATCACTCTTCCACCGCGAACACGCTGTAAGAATGCGGCAACAGCCGGAGGTTGAACGACATGCGCCGTTCTCCACCGCCCGGCCGTCCGCGCCCGAAGCCGCCCGGCGTTTGCGCCCGGCCAGCCATCACCTCGCCGGTGAGGAGATTGCGCAGCTTGCCCTTGTCGCCCGTTACGCCGATTCTGACGCTGGTTTCAACCGGCAGAAAGGACTCTACGATGAACGTGTTGTTGTCATACGCGAACAGAGCAACATTGCCGGGGCCGTCCAGGCGAACCGGGAAACCGCGCATGACATAATTCTTGATTCCGCTCACGACTTCCGGCGGCAACCGATAAAGGTCGTTGAAATTATCAGGAATCACCCAGACATAAAGCGTGCCCTTGCCGTATCGGTCCAGAAATAGGATCGGGTAGCCTCTGCCGCCGGCCATCGCGCGAACCAGCGCCCAGGCGTCATTCGTCAGGAAGTCCACTTCTGGAAACAGAATGTCCGGCTTCGCCTCGTCGGACACGGGGGTTCCATTGCCCGAGCCGAAGCCTGTCCAATACTCGTGCGCCATTATCTTCCGCCCGGTGTGCCGGGCCTCAACGATGTCCTCAATCCCCCTTCCTTCCAGTGCGCGGAACAGGCCGGAGGTGATGACGACAGATTTGCCGGCGACCAGTTGATGTTTGATTTTCGCAACGATGCCGGAATCAAACTTTGCCGATTCAGTCAACAGGACAAGGTCCGCGTTGGTGGGAAATTCCGGATGAAGATCAATCGGAATGCCGATATTCCCCAGGTAATTGTGGAGAAAATCCTCGCCGCAGGATTGAAAGGGCTTGTAGCTCTGGATGCCGATCGGCTTGCCCAACTTGTCGAGAAAGGCGTCCACCTGCTCCAACGAATAACCCGCCACGCGGGCCATGGAGGGTTCCGGCGGCCCGGACGCAGCGTTGGACTTGTATGCTTGGAGCATTTGGTCATAGTCGAAACTGGTATGCAGGTTTTGCCAGTTCGCGCGGCTGCCGGGCGCGACCGACCGGATCATCGCCGCCCAATTGAAGAGCATGATTTCCGGGGCCTTGGCAAACAGGGTGTCCCACAGTTGCTCGGCATAGCGGTCCACGTAGCGCACGCTAAATGTGTCCACCCAGCCGCCGCCATTGCCGCCCGGCTTGATGTTCTCGAAGTAGCGAAAGATTTGGTAACTCTCGTACTGTTGGAGATTCTGATCGGTGGTTTCCGGATCGCGGGTTTCGGTGCCGGTGTAAATGCCATCAAACAGTTTCGGCTCCCTTTCCAGATCATAGCCGAGACCTTGAAAATGCTCGTACCAGTTGGGAAACTTGATCACGAGCTTGATTCGCGGATTAATGGCGCGCGCGGGCTTGATGATCAGATTTTCCGCTGCGTCATCCATCAATTTGAGGCGAAAATCGGTCCAGCTTTGATCCCCTTTCGCGGCGATGTCCGAGTCGTACTTTGTCGTGACGAAGAAGAAATCGTCCTGGATAAGCTCGTCAAAATGGCGCGCCGCCAATTCTGCCGCGCCCTTGACAAACTCGCGGTCTTTGGGGTCGGTGTAGCAAAAGGACTTGAACTGCCCGCCAATGTTGCCATCGGATGCCGCCATGCCGCCGGCCACCTGAATCCCCCGGTCGAGGAAAAACCTTTTCACGCGCTCCAGGGTTTCATCTCCCGCCAAAATGCGGTTGCGCTGGACTTCAATATAAACCTTGTCCACCTTCAACTGGCTGCTGATGCGGCTCCATTCATTGGAGAGGGTTTGCGGGTCGTCCAGATTGCTGACAACCACGCCTACGGGGATGTAAATGGCCGCGCTGAAGTTGGTGTACCGACCAGCAAGGCATGTGGCGCAGGACAGCGCGAAAACGGCAAACAAGCTGCAGTTTTTCATGAATTGGGGGGAACATTTTTGTTTCATTTCGTGCTCAAGGATTCCGTGGTTCCGGTTCCCGCCAGGCCGTCAGATCTCCATAGACCACGCCGCGCCCGCCGGTGACACAGTAAACGCGGCCGTAAATGCGCGGATCACCCGTCAGATGGCTGATGTAGCCAAATTGGTGCTGATCATCATTGATGCGAACCCAACTCTGCCCGGCGTCGTCGGACCGGAAAAGCGCCCGGAGCCGGCCAATGCTTCCAGCCAGATACAGCGCTGGAGAGCTTTTTCCCGGCGCTGGTTTGCCGAAGCCAAGCGCATCGGCCACTTCAACCCGGTCGAGCCTGGCAAAGTTAGTCCCGCCATCGGTCGAGTGATGGAGACCGTTGTTGCGGAACGCCATCCAAAGGTCGCCTTCAAGGCCGGGAGCAGCATACAACGAACCACCACCACCCCCGCCAAATCTTCCTCCTCCCGACATCGGAGCAAACGATGCCCCGGTGGAGACAAACGTGACTGCCCCGTTGGCGGAAGCGAGGAGGTTGCCTTCGCGCGGGTCGAATGAATAGAAGCGAGCCGGGTTGACCGGGTCGGCAATCACTCGGAACCCGTTCGCAAGTCCAGCGCAGGCCGTCCAACTTGTTCCGCGATCCGCAGAGACGCACGGCGATCCGCGCCTGGGAGTCCAAACGATGATTTTGCCATCGGCTGACAGCGCGATGCTGCCCCCTCCTCTACTGTTTGTTGGTTCAATGTCCAGAGTCTTCCAAGTCTCGCCGCCATCCTCCGAAATAGCTGCATGCACCGCGCCTCTCCGCCCGCCAGTGCCGGTGCGGGCGATTACGAGCGGGCTTATTCCCGCAAACGCCAGATCCTCGGTGCTGGAAAAGTGCGGCCCGGCAAAAGTTCCTTTCGCCGGGGATACGTTCAAATCTTCGTGCCGGAAACCGTCAATATCTGCCAGGCCACTTAGCAAATGCGCTCCTTCGGGCGGACTAATCAACGCCAGCGGCACAGTTTCCTCAAGTCCCCGGTCGAGAAACACCCAATGCGTTGGCTTGCCGGCATCAGCCAGGGTGGCATTGGTGCAGCTCCAAATGCCGTACCCCGTGGTAAACAACACCTGGTCGGAATCGAATGGATTGATCTGGATGTCGCCCATCCAATGAGGCGTGCGGGTGGCCGTATAGGGGCCATTGGAATGATCCCACACGGCGTCCCGCACCAGCGGTTCCCAACTTGCACCGCCATTGGTGCTGCGGAATATCTCATCGCGCGGATTCCAATGGTCAAAGGTGGTAACCATGATCGTGGACGGATGCCGCGCATCAACGGACACTCCGCCATAGCCGAACGGCTGTCTGGATTCTTTCGGTTTGACGGGCGTGATGTCCGTCCAGACGCCATCCTTTGGGTTGAATTTCCACACCGCGCCATCGGTCATGGTGGCCGGTCCAGGCTCGCGCCCGTAAGTCACGTAGAAGATTCCATTGGCAGAACGAACAAGATGGTTGGGCCGCAAACCAATCGGTTGATTCGTCACCGCCTGCCAACTCAGACCCGCATCCGTGCTGGCGAAGATGTTTGTTCCGATGGCCGACACGGCAGCAAAGAGAACAGGCGTTGGAGCGCCGGGTTGTCCACTGGACGGATCAAAGACGACCGCGATTATTCCGACCGCCTGTTGGCGGCCAAAACCAAAATCAGGCCGCGCATTCGTGGAGGAGGTTTCCGACGCTGGCGAAGTTGGATTGATGTCGGGAAAAGTTTCCACTTTTGCCCAGGCCGCGCCCCGGTCAACGCTTTTCCATAATCCATCACGCCGGGAGCCAAAGAAAAGGATGTTGCCCACGTTGGGATCAACGGCAAGGCGCTCGCCGTTGAAGCGTCCGGTCTCATTGCCTCCCATTTTGAACGGGACATCGGTGCGCTGGAACGTCCTGCCTCGATCGTCCGAACGAAGGATGGCGGCGTTGCCCCCGCTATAAGTGCCGGCAGCGAGATAGACCCGGTTCGGATCGCGCGGATCCAGCGCAATGCTCTCGATGCCGAAAAGATTATCGTCCGCCACGCCGATCCAATCGGTGATGGGAACCCATTTTTGTGCAGGCGAATCCCAGCGATATGCACCACCCACGTCTGTCCGGGCGTACACCAAACCCCGCTCACGCGGATGCACAATGATGCCGGTGACAAACCCGCCGCCGCCCATGGCGACGTTGCGCCAGAGGCACGGCTCAGACGCGGGCGTTTGGCTCGCCGATGATTGCGCCGTCACGACGCCCGGCGATGACAAACCCAGCGCGATCAGCAAACCGAAGAGCTTGGTTGCTTTGGTCATAAGCGCCAGTGTGTAAATCCGCTTCGAGAGTTAATCCCGCTCGAAGACGGTTTCGGCGAGCCGGTAATTTCCCCGCAAAGCGATATCCCGGGAAGAGCGTCCGACCAGAATGCTGAAATCGCCTTTTTCGGCCACCCACCCTTTTTTGTCAGTGTCATAAAACGCGAACGCGCCTTGATCCAGCCGCACAGAAACTTTCTGTCTCTGGCCCGGCTTGAGCGGCACTTTGGCGAAACCCTTCAGCTCCTTCAGAGGGCGCGCCACGCTGGGCTTCATTTCCTGCACATAAATCTGCGCGGCTTCGGCGCCCTCGCGATCGCCGGTGTTGGCGATTTCAAATTCAACGGTCACGCCGGGCTTTTTCGGATCCTTGTCTGGCGTCAGTTTCAGTCCCGAATATTCGAACTTCGTGTAGGACAGGCCGTGGCCAAAGGGGAACAGCGGCTCGATGTTCCTGGCATCGAACCAGCGATAGCCGACCAGCAGACCCTCGGCGTAAGTGACAGTTCCGTTTGTGCCGGGATAAGCGTTGAGCGCGTGCGCGGGTGAATCGGCAAGTTGTTTTGGAAACGTGCAGGGCAACTTGCCCGATGGGTTCACGTCGCCGAAAAGAATTCGCGCCAGAGCGTTGCCGCCTTCCATTCCGGGATACCAGGCGTAAAGCAGCGCGGGCGTCCGCGAAAGCCATGAACCCATTTCAACGGCGCCGCCGCCCATGAAAACGACGGCGATTTTCGGATTGGCCTGCACGATTTTTTCGAGCAATTCATCCTGGCCGCCGGGAAGTTTGAGATCGCGGCGATCAGCCCCTTCCGTATCATAACCGCCCTTGTGATTGAGACCGCCAACGTAGATGACGACGTCCGCGGACTTCGCCGCGGCAACGGCGTCCGAAATCAGATTCTTATCGGCGGCTGCCGCCGAAGGCGCCGCGTCGCCGCGATCACGCCGGCCGCGGCCCGCCGGAGGCTTGTAGCCGGGAGCGTAAATGATTTTCACGCCGCTGCCGATCCGGTTGCTGATGCCTTCAAGCGCGGTGATTTCGTAGGACGCCTTGATGGTGGCCGCGCCGCCGCCCCGGGCGAACCGGCTGACGGCGTTGGCGCCGATAATGGCGATGGTCTTGAGTTTCGCCGGATTGAGCGGAAGAAGTTCTTCGTTCTTCAGCAGGACGATGGATTCCTCAGCCACGCGGCGGGCGATTTCCTGGTGCGCTTTGGTGCTCAGGACGCCTTTGCTTTCGGAAATTGCCGGCGCGGCGGCGGGATCGTGAATCATATTCAGCTTGAACATCACATGGAGGCGGCGCCGCACTTTGTCGTCGAGCACTGACATGGGATATTTGCCGGATTTCAATCCTTTCAGAAATGGATTGGCCAAAAAATTATTCGAGTACGGCGGCTGGGTTCCCATTTCCAGGTCCATGCCGTTCGTGGCAGCGAGGCCGGTGCTGTGAACCCCGCCCCAGTCCGATATGACAAGCCCCTTGAAGCCCCATTCATCTTTGAGAACCTTGTTCAAGAGATAATCATTGTGGCAGCAATGCCGGCCGCGAAAGCAGTTGTACGCGCCCATGACGCTCAACACGCCCGCCTCCTGCACGCAGGCGCGAAAGGCCGGCAGGTAAATCTCGCGCAGCGTCCGCTCGTCCATCTCCACGTTGATCGAGCCGCGCTGATACTCCTGGTTGTTTGCGGCAAAATGTTTCGCGCAGGAGGCCACGCCTTGGGCTTGTTCGCCTTGGATGTAATGGACCGCGATGCGCGACGTTAGAAACGGGTCTTCGCCCAAGTATTCAAAGTTTCGTCCGCATAACGGCGTGCGCTGGATGTTCAGGCTCGGTCCCAGCATGATGTTCTTGTGGCGCTGTTTCGCCTCTTCGCCGATGACTGAGCCGTAGGCGGCGGCCAAATCGGCGTTGAAGGACGCGGCCAAACCAATCGTTGCGGGCATTGCGGTTGCAAAATCATCCTCGCGATTGAGATTGCGAAATCCTTCGCCCGGTTCTCCTTCGCTCACTTCTTCACGCACGCCCATCGGACCGTCGTCCATCCACAAATCGGGAATGCCCAGCCGGGGCACTCCTTCGGCTGCGAAAACGGACTTGCCGTGAACCATCCCCACTTTCTCCTCGACGGTCAGGCGCGAAAGCAAATCGGCCGCGCGCGCGTCCGCCGGTTTTGTTTCGTCAAGATATGCGGCCTCCTGCGCGCCCAGCAATTGGTTCGTTGCGGCAGTGGCTGCGGCCAAGGTCAGCAGGCAGACGAACCAATCTTTTATCAGCATTGCGTGAATCATGGCTCAATTATGGATAAAAATCGCTGCAACGATACGCTCCCGCGAGGCTGTGACGCAACACCGGAATGATTGGATTGGATGGAGGGT
>CAWFAZ010000005.1:0-10066 GCA_963813995.1 uncultured Verrucomicrobiae bacterium
TGTTATTGCCGCGTGTACTCAACCAACAACTGATTGCTCCTTACATAGGGCCGCTATCGTTCAATAATGGCGGGCCAACGCCAACCTTGCTGCCGACGGTGTGCAGCCCGGCTTTAGATGCCGGCGCTAATGTCTGGCGTAATCCGACTGACCAAAACGGCCAGCCGCGCACGGTTCCCATCAGGACACCATACAACTCCTCGGATGGGACCGATATAGGCGCTGTCGAGCTTCAGTCCTTTCCGGCGCCTCCGGTGCTGACCATCACGCAAACCCCCGCCAGAATCATTGTCGAATGGACCCCGACCAACGGCCCCTGTTATGAGCTGCAACAGACTTCTGATCTCAGCTCAGCGCCTTGGGTGCCCTCGCCCAACCAGGTCTGGCCGCAGGGCAACGGCCAAGACGCTATCATCTTGCCGTTGCCGGTCACAGGCAATATGTTCTACCGGCTGTGGTACCCAACAGAGTGGCCTCAATAGAAGTGTGGAATTGCCCTCCCTTGGGCGAAAGCCGGGCTAACAATATACCAGCAGCGATTGCGAAATGGGGTTGATCCGGTTGTGATTAATCAGTTTGTCAATATAGGGGCCTGTCAACCGTTGCCCGTCGGGAATCAGCAGTATCCCGCTGACCGTGTAGATGCCTTGGGCGAGCACCATGCCGGGGCGCAGATCTGAGAGCAAAACCTCCCGTTGTTTCCCCGGCAACACGGCCTTGGGCAGGGTGCTCAGGAAGGCCCTGACGGCCTCCGGGTCAAAGGCCGAATTGGAGCCTGCGCTGATCCTGTCCGCCGCGGGCTGGCCGTTGGGATCATACTCCGCATAAGCCACGGCCACCGCCAGCAACCGCGCCAGCCACGGAATATTCTGCCCGCTGAGCCGGTCAGGATAACCGTCGCCGTCCCAACGTTCATGGTGCCCCCGGATGGTGGGACCGACCTCTTTGAGGTGATGGGCAAAGCCGGCCAACTCAGCGCCGAGGATGGGATGATGCTCCACCAACGCGCGCTCGGCCATGCTCAGGACCGCGGGCGATTCTTCCCAGCGCTTGATCAGCCGCCGCGGAACACCCACCAAACCAATATCGTGAATCCAGGCGCTGATTTCCAACGTTTGCCGGTCTTCTGGCGGCAGGTCAATGCCTTTGGCCATGGTGGAGCAAAGAACAAAGACGCGGCGGGCCTGGTTGCCCAACGTGGGATAAAACGTCTGCATCGTTTGCACACAAAGCTCCACTGATTGGCGGAAATTTTCCTCCTGCGCCGCAGTCAATACCTCGAGTTGCTTGTTTTGCCCGGCCACCATGGCGACCTGTAATGCGAGGGCTCGATTGGTCCTGGTCAGCTCCTCGTTCATTGCCAGCGTCTCGGCGCGCAGCCGGGCGTTGCTGCAAATCAATTCATGGCGCTGGACGGCGTTTTTGACCGTGGCCAGCAATTCCTCGCGCAGCCAGGGCTTGACCACAAAGCGGTAAATCTCCCCCTTGTTGATGGCATCAATCACCGTGCCCAAACTCAAGACCCCCGTGATGAGTATGCGCGTGGCATCGGGTTGGATTTGCTTGACCTGCGCCAGGAATTCCAAACCGGTGACCAGCGGCATGTGCTGATCGCTGATCACCACCGAAAACTGCTGTTCTTGCAGAATGCTCGCCGCATGCACCGCATGCGGCGACGTCACCACTTGGTAGCCTTCGCGCGACAAGATCTCGCGCAAGGTTGTCAGGACGAGCTCTTCGTCGTCAACAATCAGTATCGGGTGAGCCGCCCCTTTTAAAACATTTTGTTCCGCTGGCATGGTGAATTACTGGCGTTCAACTCCGCAGTCCTTCCCCTCTTGCCAGCATATCGGTTTGAGACAACTCCGGGTTGGGGAGCAAATCAACCCAGGACGGTTTATGAAGCCGCCTGGCCATCAAGAATATGAATGCCATGCCGTGGGTGGTTGCGGGCGGACATACGAACGCTGGATTCTCCGCAAATTCCGGTTCGCCTGGTCCAGCGATTCCTGCCGGGCCCGCGCCTGGCTCAACTGCGCGGTCAGCGCCGCGCCGTTGCGCGTGAGCAAAGAAATGATCCGGCCCACCTCGGCGCGAAAAGGCTTGGGGGCAGGGTTGCCGGGGTCGGCGGCTGCATCCTCTTCAGCGCACGTCTGCGCGGCTTCGGCGAGTGACTTTCGCAGGGCGGCCTTCCGGGCCTGAATACGCCTGACGGCGGGCCAGACGGCTGCTTGAATAGCCGCGCCTTCCGCCCGGGTCAACTGCAGCCATTGCTCCAAAATTCCGGCGAGTTCTCTTCGTGCGCTCATGGCAAATCAACCGACGTGAGGGTCCGTTCCCGCCGGCAGGGAAGCCAAATCCCCGTCAGTCCCCTGGCCGCGGCGCAACATTTCCGCCCAACTCTCCCGCAGTTCGCGCAAGTGCCCGATGACTTCTTCGATCGGCGGTTTTTTCTTTTTGAGGTTCGCCTCCTGCAGACGGCGATAGAGGTAGGTGTAGAGCCGCCGGAAATTTTCGGCGATTTCGCCTCCTTTCTTCATATCCAGCCTGGCGTTCATATCGTGTATGATGGCCTGCGCGCGCTGGACATTATTGTTGATGGTCAGGTTGAATTCCAACGGATCAGAATAATTGAATCCCGTCAGCCCTCTTTCCAAAAAACTGATGGCGCCATCGTAAAGCATCAAAACCAGATGTGGCGGAGAGGCCGTCTGGGTGCTCACTTTGCGATACGATTGCCACGGGTCATTGCGTTGAGTCATAAGTGAAGTTTTGATTTAATCCGGGCTGGATTGCAGTTGGCTGGCCAGAAAGCCGGAAAGCTTTTTGACCGCATCGGCCGATGGGTAATTGCCTTTTTTGATTAAGTCCAGGCCGCGGGCCACGGCTTCCGGGCGAGTGTCGGCAGTATTTTTTAACGCTGTCTCCAAGGCGGTTGAACTGGCAAAAGAGTCGCCCTCCGCAGCCGGCTTCGCCCCGGTCGTGGAGCGCCTGACTGGAATCAGGCCGTTGACGGCCCCCGAACTCAAATTGGCATCAATTTCCATAACTTTCAGCGTGTTTCAACTTTCCCCAGTCGAACGTCGTTTCCCACTCTTTATCGGCCATCCTTCCAAATAACTTTAGCCGCCCCTACCGGCTTGGAACCAGCCTCCCGGGCAAAGTCTCCAAAAGAGCGGCCAGCGTGTACTGGCCAAACCGGGCCGGCGAACTCAAGATGGTGGAGGCGTCCGCTGAAGGTGCCTCATTGCGGAGATGTTGCCCATAATAATCTCTGGCCGCATTGGACACTCCCGGCTCTCCGGCGTCCAGCACTTCATCGGCGGACCATAAAATTTTGTCTCTCGTCTCCTGCACAGACAAGGGGCCGGGCGGCGGATTGGCCACCAGGCTGAATTTCCATCCCACCGCCAAAGGCTGATAGGGCTGATAGCGGGTCAATTGGCAAAATAATATCGCATCACAGCCGGTGGCATCACCCACCCGCCCAAAAAAATCCGCCGGCAACGGCTCGTCTGTTCTCCATCCGGTCCTGCCCGTCCATTGTCTCAATTGCTCGGGCGAAACCGGAATCACCTCAAACCGTTTGCACTTCTCAAGTTCCGCGTAAAGGAGTGGCCCGAGGGTTTCCACGCCGGCCTTCAAAAATGCCGTGGAATCGGGGGTGACAAGCGGCAATACGGCAACGCGCTTGATTTGAGCAGGAAGCGAATTAGTCCGGCGATAGACGTTGGTGGGCCGATAGCGGGGACCCATATCCTGAACCGCATTCGGAAACGGCGGCAGGACGTGGCAACCGACGGACAGGACAGCCGTCATAACCCAGCAGAACAACCGGAGCTTTAAACCGCGCTCACTCCTCCCAAGTTTAAACCAGACTTTTTTCATGATGTGGCATGCTTTAACCTGTGGGCTAAGATGAGGATGAGCCGGCCGCGGTAGGCGCGGATTGGTTGCTGGCGCTTGAGCTTGAGCTGGCAAAATAGTCGTTCAAATATTGCTTGTCAGTGTTGATGTTTTCAATGGCGGTTTCCATTGCGGCAAACTGATTGTCCAGTATTGTTTGTTCATTCGCGATCTTCGCCTGGAGTGTGCTGATGCTGGTAGCCATGGATTTGGCCTCATTGGTCATATTGGACTCATCGGTGGCCAGCACGCCTTTGGAGCCGGTAACGCCGGTTAGATAGGAACCCAGTGTCGTCGCCAGACCGGTGGCGGAATTGGTGAATAAATTCTGAACTGCGCTCAGATTGTTGGCCAGCGCGCTGTCCAGTGTTGTGGTGTCGGAAAGCGACAGGGTGTTATCATTTCCGTTGGACTCTATGCCCAAATCGTTCAGGTTCTCGACCCCCGTGGTCCCGCCCGAAGGCGTGGCATCAACCATCTGCCGTAACGTGAATGCGATGTTTTCGACATCCATGTCACCCGTCAACAGTCCGGGCGTGACAGTGCCCGTGGAACTGGTGGTGGAGACGGTTTGGCTGCTGATGTAGTTTTGAACGGCATTGTAGTCCGTCACAAAAGAACTGATCGCCGAAGAAATGGTCGGGGTGTCACTGCCGACCGAGATGGTGGTGGAACCAACGCCCAAAGCAGTGATGGACAATCCGGTTATGCCGGAGGATCCCGCATCAACGGTGTTGGATTGGCTGGTCAATGTGCCCCCTCCGTTGATGCTATACTGAAGATTGTTCCCCGCTTTCAAAGTTCCGGTTGACAGGCCGGTCGCCGCCAAAATATTGCCATGCCCTGCCACGTCCTGGAGCGAGATGCCCACGTTCCCCACGGTTGTATCGGTAAGTTCGAAACGGTTATTGAGCGAGTCGTAAGTAGCTGTGACTCCCGCGGCAGAATTGTTGATCCGCTGCAAAACATCCGTTACGCTGTCGGTTGAGGCATCGTAATTGATCTGCACTCCGTTGATGAGGAATTCGCCGTCCCCCGAGCCGCCATCCTGGATTTGGATGGAAGTGTTCGCATCATCCAGTTTGCTGCTCAAATTGACGCCGCCCAATGTGGCGGCGCTGGTCACGGTGCCGGTGCCATTGTTATAGAGTTCCGCGGCCTGTAGAAAATTGCTGGTGTCCGTGTCGCTGCCCAGAGTAATGGGACTGCTGCTGGACAGCTTGATCTCGTCGCCCGAGCCATTATTCAAGGGAATATAACTGCCGGTGACCGCGCCGTCCGTGGCAGTGTTAATCTGATCGAAAACGGATTGCAAGGTATCGCTGGTGGAAATCGTGATGGTTTGGCCGTTGACCGTAAAAGTGCCCGCGGTGACGGGGGTGGCGAAACCGGCGCTGCTCAAGACCAGGCTGGAAACATTGTTGGTGGGGCTTAGTGGGGCGCTGGCAGTGGATCCCACCTGCACTGCATCGCTGGCTAGTGTGGTGACTTTGAAGGTATAACTGCCCAGGGCAGTGCCGGAGGCGGCGGTGGCGCTGGCGACTGAGGAATTGGAAAACGTGGTCGTCCGCGAGCCAAAAAAACCCGGATTGCTCAGGGTTTTGACGTCATTATTCAGAGTGGTTAAATCAGTTCCGATGGTTTGATAGGCGGTTTTCTTGTTCTCATAGGTCGTCTCCTCGGTATTCATCTGCGTCTCGGGGGCGGCCTCCACGGTGAGCATTTCGTTGACGATGGATGTCCAGTTAATGCCGGAGGCCAGGCCGGACATCGCCAGGGCGCTGGCTGTTGTAGAACTACTCGTACTACTGGTCGCTGACATAGACCGATTCTTTTTCTTTTACTGCATTATAAACTGCCTCAAGCCGATTCCGCCCGGAATCGGCGGAATTCGGGCGGCGCGAACGCCGCCCGAGTTGGATGACCGAATCAGTGATTTATCCCGTTATATGTTCTGGAGGAGTTTCAACACGTTTTGCGGATCTTGATTCGCCTGCGCCAGCATCGCCGTGCCTGATTGCACGAGAATCTGATACTTGGCGAAGTTGGTGCTCTCCGTCGCCACATCCACATCGCTGATCTGGCTGTTGGCGGCGGTGAGGTTGGTGGCCAGCACACTCAGCGCCTGGTTGGTGTAGGACATCGTCTCTTCATTTGCGCCTACGGTGGCACGGTCGGTGCCCAATTGCGCAATCGCCGCCGTCACTGCCGTCAAGGCCGTGGCCGCGCCGGTGCTGGTGGAGATATCCTGAGTAATCGCAGTGTGGTATGCACTCGTTAGGCCGAGGTCAACGCCCGTCAGCGTGGCCTCGCCGCCGCTGCCATCGGTGGTCACCACCAAGTTCGTCCCACTGAAAAGGCTGACGCCGTTAAAGGTTTGCGATGCCGTGGCATCGACGTAAGCGCCCAAGGCTTGGAATTCCTTCTGATAGTCTGCCGCTTGGGTGGAGGAGATGGTGCCGTTCTGCGCTTCGACAGCCAACGAGGCCATTTGATCGAGCGCCGTACCAACCTGTTGCAGATACCCATCCTGAGTTTGCAAGAACGAGGTGGCGTTGCCGATGTTGTTGTTGGCCGCATTGGTCTGGCCGATTTGCGCGTTGAGGCTGATGGATTCCGCCAAACCGGCGGGATTATCAGACGCATTCACCAGTTGCGAGCCTGTGGAGAGCCGCGCCAGCGATGCATTCAGCGCGCTGTTTGACTGATTGAGGTCATTGGCGGCGTTGAGAGCCGCGATGTTTGTATCGATTACCATAAACTAACTCTTTCCATCGAGTCACCCCTTGCGGGGAGTTTTTACTGTAAGGCGATCCTTGCCATGTGGTGAATTTCGATTGCGGGCTTCACCAGTTTTCCCCATTGGCCTTTTGTGGCTGCCAATCGCCATTGTTAAACGAGGTATCGGCAGGACGGCGGAATACTTTAGCCATTTCGGATGATAATTGCTTTTTGCAATCCCCCAAAGTATTTCCGCCATCCTGCCGATCACTTCTGGCGATGTGGTTCTTTTACCGCATTATGATCCGCATCAAGGCGATTCCACCCGGAATCGCGGAACTCGGGCGGCATTCGCGCCGCCCGAGCTGGATTACCGAATCAGTGGCTCATCCTCTTATATGTTCTGGAGGAGTTTCAACACGTTTTGCGGATTCATATTCGCCTGCGCCAACATCGCCGTGCCTGATTGCACGAGAATCTGATACTTGGCGAATTTGGTGCTCTCCGACGCCACATCCACATCGCTGATCTGGCTGTTGGCTGCGGTGAGGTTCGTGGCCAGCACACTCAACTCCTGGTTGGTGTAGGACATCGTCTCTTCATTCGCGCCAACCGTGGCTCGGTCGGTGCCCAACTGCGCGATCGCCAACGTCACATCCGACAGGGCCGTGGCCGCGCCGGTGCTGGTGGAGATGTCCTGAGTAATCGCAGTGTGGTATGCACTCGATGTGCCGAGGTCAACGCCCGCCATCGTGGCCGTGCCGTTGGTGCCGCCGTTGCCATTGGTGGTCACCACCAAGTTTGCCCCGGCGAAAAGGCTGACGCCGTTGAAGGTTTGCGATGCCGTGGAGGTGATGTAAGCGCCCAAGGCTGTGAACTCCTTCTGATAGTCTGCCGCCTGGGTGGAGGAGATGGTCCCGTCCTGCGCTTGGACAGCCAACGCAGCCATTTGATCGAGCGCCGTGCCAACCTGTTGCAGATACCCATCCTGGGTTTGCAGGAACGAGGTGGCGTTGCCGACGTTGTTGTTGGCCGCATTGGTCTGGCCGATTTGCGCGTTGAGGCTGATGGATTCCGCCAAACCGGCGGGATTATCCGACGCATTCACGAGTTGCGAGCCTGTGGAGAGCCGCGCCAGTGATGCGTTGAGCATGCTGTTTGACTGATTGAGGTCATTTGAGGCGTTGAGCGCCGCGATGTTTGTATTTATTACCATATACTAACTCTTTTCCTTGAGTCACCCCTTGCGGGGAGTTTTTGCTGCACGGCAATCCTTGCCATGTGGTGAATTTCGATTGCGGGCTTCACCAGTTTTCCCTATTGGCCCTTTGTGGCTGCCAATCGCCATTGTTAGTAAAGCCATCGGCAGGGCGGCGGGAGACTTTACCATTTCGGTTGATAATTATTTTTTGCAATCCCCTAAAGTATTTCCGCCATCCTGCCGATCACTTCTGGCGATGTTAATGATGCAAATTATTTTATGAATGTGACCGCTGTTTCCTCCCTGGCCAGGCGCAGCCAGGATTTCACCACGCTGCAAACCACCCTTCAAGCTGGCAACCTTGCAGCCGCGCAGACCGCGTTTGCAGCCTTCCTGCAGGATGTCCAGAAAACCGCGCAGATGGCAGGACCGGCCAGTCTGTTTGGCCCGGGCACGCAGACGAGCAGGGATTTGCAGACCTTGGGCGGCGCTTTGAAGTCCGCCGACCTGACTGGCGCGCAAAAGGCGTTTGCCGCTTTGGAGCAGGATATTCAAGCCGCTGGGCAGTCCCGCAACAGCCTGCCCACTGCCCATGTCCATCATCCCTTCACCCACTGTGAGGTCGCAAATAATGGCATGGAAGCCCTTAAGACCGCGGCCCAAGGCGGCGCCACAGCGCAATCCATCGGCAGCATCCTCAACCTGAAAGCCTGAGAATTTTCACTGAATGCGTTGACCCGTGTTTTCTCACAAAGTTAATGGACAGATCGAGTTGCGGTTGATTCAGCATCCGCACTGCCGGGAGCTTTTCAAGGTCATGGATGCCAATCGAAAACACTTGCGACCGTGGCATCCGTGGATTGATCTCATCCGGTCCACCGCGGATCTGGACCGCTTCATCACTGAATGGCTGCAACAACTCTCCAAAAACCGGGGATTTCATGCCGGCATCTGGCATGAAGGGGAACTCTGCGGCGTCATCAACCATTTGAATATTGATTGGTTGAATCGCTCGACCGTGTTGAGCTATTGGCTGGATGAAGCCCGCCAGGGCCGGGGCATCATGACGGATGCCTGCCGGGCATTTGTATCGCACGCGTTCCATACGCTTCAATTGAACCGCGTCACCATCGAGTGCGCGAGCAGGAACACCCGCAGTCGCGGGATTCCTGAACGTCTCGGCTTCAAGTTTGAGGGCGTCATTCGCGGCGCGGAATGGCTGCATGACCACTTCGCGGACCACGCCATATATGGCCTCTTAAAAGGGGATCAGTCCCATGGAAGTTCGATGAGCGTAACGGATTTCTCTTTGGCGGCGCCAGGCGCCGGCCCGTTCGCCGTGGTTCCGGCTGAGAGCTTGAATTGAACAGGTCAAGCCGCTCCCAATCTTAATCTTAATCCTAATCTCCGACTCTGAATCTGAAACGTTTCGCCGCTATTTTGCCGTCGGCGGTGCTTCCAACTTCTTCTTAGCCTCGCCAGGGATGTCCATTTTCGTCGTGCCGACTCCCTGAATCTCCGTCGTTCGCGTGAAATCCAACACGGTATCGTTGCCATCAAAGGAAACCGTTCCCGTCAGATGCGTCTGATATTTGACCAGCGCGCCGTCCTTGACCCAAAACTTGGCCGAACCCCTGGCGCCCTTCGGGCCTGGCATGTCAGGATTCGCCGGTGCGGCGGAGCGGCGCGGGCCGAAGGTAAGCAGATCCGTCGCGGCTTCCGCGCTCAGATCACCACTCAGCGCGCCCCCGTCCATCGCCTTCAGCCCCTTTACGCCCTTGAGAATGACACCCGCCTCGTCTCCGGGTGCGCCGTTTTTCGCCAAATTCAGCGCAAACATGTCCGGGCTGAAACCGCCGCCGGCAACGGCCAACTGCCAGCCTTCATCCCCTTTGAACACCACCTTGTCACCCTTCAAAACCACCTCGGCGGTGTTGTCGCCAAATTCCGTGCTAAACTTGACAAACCCGGCGCTGTCCGTCTGGCCTTTGACGGGCGCGGGTGTGAATGGCGCATCCGGGGGCGTCACGATCGTGGCCGTCCAACTGTAATTCGTGGCCGCTTTGAGTTTTGCGATGGCATCGGAAACCTGGTTGGTGGGCGCCGCATCGGCGGCACAAACGACGCCGGAGGCGAACATCCCAACAATAATGGAGGCGATTTTGCTTTTCATAGTTAAAAAATGCGGATTGTAACTTTTATGGAGAAAAGCCTGCGCCAAATGTCGCGTTTTGACAA
>CAWFAZ010000006.1:0-14463 GCA_963813995.1 uncultured Verrucomicrobiae bacterium
GGAGAGAGCGTGCCAAAAAGTCGGAAGACGATATTGAAATGATTCGCACGTGGCAGCGCATTCGGGAGAATAAAGGCTAATCGTGCGGGCTGGTGCTCTGATACCATTAAAGTCTTAAACAGGGGGCAGGACGCGCCAGAATAAATCCGGTGTGCAAGGGCAAGCGGTCTTGAAAAGAACAAGATTGACCGAAAAACAGTTCAGGTTCAGGTTTTTACGATGAATTTATTTGATGGCATTGAGAAACTTATCACAGAGCACGGGTCTGCGGCGATAATCAGTGAGCGGCTCGCGTTTGCTAAAGACCAGTTTTCGGCACTTGAACGGAAAGTCGCTGAATTGCAGATAGAAAATGGCAGACTCCAAGAGCGGCTTCAACGCTCCTTGGTTGACCACCAAGGGGTCAAAGAGGAGTTGCAACGATTACAAAAAGAGCACGAAGAAGATGTCCGTATTCATGGCGGTGTTGAGTTTCGGCGCGGCAAGCGCACTGCTGGAAAGTGGATTGCGTTTTGTCCAAAGTGCCATACTCGAAAGGTTATTTGAACTCCGTGTGCTCTTTGAGCGTCCCGTTATCGACTTTAGTGAACAGTGAGCGCCGTCAGGCTGACTTGACCTTGTAAAATCCCCACCGCGCAAGGCTGTCGAGAAACCGCTCGCGGTCTATAAATTGGCGGGCGTCCGACCGTCGTTAAACTGGGCATGACCGCGCAAGGCTATTCTGAGCGATCTGCGTCCTTTGAAAAAAGAGTCGGTTCCGAGCATGTCAACATTTTGCCTGCCGCGCCCCGCCCGCCCTGTCCACCAACAAAAGCAGCAAGGCCAGGAACGCTTTACGAGCGTTTCAGTCCGAAAAGCACGGCCAGCTTCTGAACAACTTCGTCCTGCCAAGCCGGCCTACCCTTGGTCATGAAATGGTTTGCCATCGGCTGCCGTGTAGATGTCCTCGGCGGCATCCTTCAAGAAATCGAACGCGGGAGTGGTTGCGACAGCCTTCGTCCAGGCAGTCTCGGAGATGTCCGCTTCATCCGGCACCAGCACAATCACCCTGACGCGGCTTTGTCCGGCAATGGGCAGCGGCGCATCCAGCCGCAACTGATGCTGCTCATCCACAACCCCGGTGGTTTCGATCGCGTTCATGCTCACGCTTATGGTTGACTGTACGTCTTTTGAGTCTCAAAGTCAAAATCAACTGATTTTCGCGTCATGCCAAAAGGATGCCCCACCCCGCCTGCTCTGTCCACCAACAAATGCGGGATGCGGGCTTCCGCCTTGCAAGCGCCTGACAGATCAGCCACGCTGGCCTCATGCACCGCCTGGCGTGGATTGTGGGCGTTATCGGATTGCCGCTCGCGCATTACTGGCTGGCGGCAAAAATTGAGCCTTTCTACTCCGCCATCTATTGTTTTCTCTGGTGGTCTTATATTTTTGCGGCGGATTTTGCGGTTTTCCTGCTCCGGGGAAAGTCGCTCTTGCGCGATTGCCCAAAGGAATTCCTGGTTCTCTGCATCTGGTCGGTTCCCCTGTGGCTGCTTTTCGAGATGGTGAACCTTCGCATCGAGAACTGGTATTACGTCATGGCCCCCTGCACTTTGCCGGCGGCTCTCATCTATATGGTTCTTGGGTTCGGCTCGGTGCTGCCCGGAGTTTTTGTGACCGCCGAGTTGGTGATTGGGGTGATCGAGAAGTGGGCGCCTGGGGGCAAAATCACTGGACGGCCATTTGCGGTGCCCGGCTGGAATATCACCATCCAGATGTTCATCGGGGCGGCGATGCTGGTTTTGCTGCTGGTCTGCCCAAAATCGTGCGGCTGCATGGCGTGGGGTTTTGCCTTTTTTCTGGCCGATCCAATTTGTTACTGGCTGGGAAGAACAGAACGGACCCATGCGGGACGCAGTTTGCTGGGCCAATTGGCCTCGGGCGACAACACGCGGTTGGTGGCGCTCCTGGCGGCTGGACTGGTGTGCGGGGGGCTTTGGGAGGGCTGGAACCTCGGGGCGCGCACGAAGTGGATTTATTCGGTGCCCTTCTTTGACGAATTGAAAATCGGCGAGATGCCGGTCCTGGGTTTTCTGGGCTTCCCGCCCTTTGCTTTGGAATGTTACGCGATGGTCAATCTGCTCAGTTTCTTTCGCGGCGGCCGCAGTTGGGAACTGAGCGGCGCGGAGAACCGGCAGCGCCGCGGCATGCCGGCCTGGGGGGTTGCCGCCTGTGCGCTGCTGATGCCCGTGGGCATCTTCTTCAGCGGCGTGGCCACCGTGTCAACTGTAGCTTCCTTCTCCGCGCCGTTGGACTGGTATTTTCACTCCGCCCTTGGAACTCAAGGCGTGGAGGCATTGCGGGAGCGCGACGCCTTGCAGGGACATCAATTTCTGAAGCTAAAAGACCGGCCGCCCGAAATCGACGCTGCGCTCTGGGCGCGGATGCGGCAAATCGCGCGAATGGGGGAACTGAAAGGGATGGGACTGGCCAACGCGCTGGGGCTGGAGAAATTGAAGATCACCCGCTTCGATGAGTTGGCAAGGCAGAATCCGGCGGATCTTGCGTCGAAGCTCAACCGGCTCGGCGGGACCGTACGCGCCGAGGAGGCAAAAGTTTGGATTCGGGCCGCCGGACAGCAGGCTTCGGAGGCTCGCTAATGGGGCAAAACTGGAGTTTGAGCTGTTCAAGGGATGGGATACTCTTCAATCGTGTGATCGTTTTGATCCGTCCGCCATGCTTTCTGCAACTGCCAAGGGCTGGCTTTCGACGCCCGGGTCACTCTATAATGACAGGTGGCAGAATCGCCATTTTTCCGGAAATCATAGGTTTCAGAGTTGAGATGTCCTTCAAGCTCAATCGTTCCGTTATCATTTTCCAGCCAGCCGGGCACTTGGCCATTTTTCTTCAAATTTTTTAAGAATTCCGCCGCCGCTTCCATATTTTCATCAACCAGAGGGCTGATGCTAGTCTGCTTGAGGTACATTGTCCGTTTTGGAAAATCAAAGGTGACGAGGTGCCGCGCCAAAAATCTCAGTCCAATCGAGTTTAACTCTTCTCCCCTCAAGAAGTTCGTTCCCCCACTTCCGATTAAGAGGTTCGTGTAGGTTTCGCCGTTCCAAACACATTCAGGCAACCACGCGTGTTCAGGCTCCTTGCCGTTGAACGCATCTCCTTCTACTCGCAACGTTCGTTCCCGGACTTCCCGCCGGAAAAGTCTTGACCCAATATAGCCGTCAGAACAACACCCGGCATCAATCACCAAGTTGGTGTGTTCTCCTCCGACCAGGCTGCTTTGATGAATAAATGGGACACCGAAGCGAAACGTAAGCGGAAGGGCTTTGCCCAATTGTGCAGCATCCAGATGCTCCGGATCCAGAAAACGCATCTTCCCGGCTTCAAAATCCAGTTGGATGCAATAGTGACGCAAACAGTCCATCCCGAGAACACCCATAATGGGACGGCCTGCCTGAGATGATGCCTGCTTAAGATCACCTGTCCCGATCTTACTGCGGGTCATCAGCGGAGTGGTTCCCAGATAGAGCTTGGGTGCCGCATAGAGATCCACTTTATCTTTAGCGCCCCAGTCCGAAATTACCACGAGGCGTTTTCCTAATTTTGGCTTCAAGGATCTGTCGAGATGAGTGAATGTCGTTCCGGTATCCACTAAAAATGGCAGCTCTTCGCCGCTCTCCAACCGAAGTGTCACAAAGAGCCAGTTTCCGCGGCCAGCCTCTTTGTTCAAGGTCACGTCAGCAGGAAGCTGGGAGCGGATTAAATTTTCCGTCGCGCAAGAGCACAAAAGCAGCAGGCCCAAAAATAGTCCGGGAGTGTGAGGCTTCAGGATTGTTATCATGGAGTTAATCATGCGGTTGGTAGTTGGCTGAAGTGTCAGGCTGCGCCAATTCACTCTTACCCCCGCTGAACATTTTCTCCGCCACAACAATATATTCCCCGCCCGGCCCTTCGCGTCCGGCCATCGGCTCAAGGTGTTCATGTTGCATATCCCACGTCGCCCGTGCCCGCGCAAAACCCGCTGCGTTCAGCAACCCCGTCATTTGGATTGGCGAAAGATAGTATCGCATTGTTTGGATTTCTTCGCTTGTTCCCGTGCCAAACTCATATCGTTGGCGTCTCTCCTCCGTACAGCCGTTCAACATGCGGCGACAATCATATAACGTGACGTTTTCCCCATCTATCCGAAAGCACCCTTTCGCCTGCCACTTGCCCGCCAGTTCAGGATGAGCCAACGCATCAGGATGGAACAAATGAAAGATCACCGGCGCACCGTCCACCAAACTCCGCCACAGATTCTTGAGGAAGACCAGCCGCTCATCGGGACGAATATAGTTGAAAGTGTAGAAAGTGATCAGAGCGGCCCCATATCGCCCTGGCAACGGCCCTCCCGCAAAATCGTGCAAGATCAAGGCGCCGTTGCACCCGAGCGGCTCTTGTTTCAATTTGCCCCGGGCCAGTGCGAGCATTTCTTCCGAGATATCGACGCCGGTAACGGTATGCCCCGCCCGAAGCAACGCTATCAGAATCCGGCCACTCCCACAGCCAACTTCCAGCAGAGGTGTCTGTCTGCCGGCGACTGCCACCAAATAGAATGGTATATCGTCGGTGTATTCTGCTGTATAAACGTCATAGAATTTTGCGAACCGGGCATATGTTGCTTGGGCATTCATGGACTCATCATCTGGCATCCGCTGCAACGGCGGGCGCGGCCAGCCGTGGCGCCAGCCAGCGAAGGACGCGGCCCGTCAAGCCCGGCGCCAAGCTTTTGCTGATGTGGCCGTGCGGCAACCGCCAGATGTCGGGCCGCCCCCACGTTTGCCAGAGTTCCTCGATGGGTTCTTTCGGAGTAAACAAATCGTGGATTGCTTCAATCAACAATATACTTTCCTTGGGGATGACTGGCCGGGCTGTGGTTAGATTCAACGGGGTCTGATCCAAAAGTTGCAATTGCCACGTGCTGCGCCGCAACCTTTTCCGAACCCGAGGCCATATAATCCGTTCCACTATGGAGCAGTTGCTGCGCACGCCCGGCGCGGCCAGAACAACTGCCGCCAAGCGCGCATCGTGGCATACTGTCAACCCAGCCAGCTTTGCGCCCATCGAAGAACCCCACAGCGCCACAGCGGAACAACCTTCCTCCAATAACCACCCGGTCAGAGCGCGAATTTCGGCAATTGCCTGCGCCGTTGCCTCCGCAAACCGCAAGAAATCCGGGTTGCTCAACGCCCCCGGCTGGCGCGGACGGCGTTGAAAATGGTAAGGTGCTTCCAACATGACCGCGTTGAATCCCGCCCGATTGCAGTGGCGGGCGATCAAGGGATAGCGAAACCAATAACCGATAAAGTCATTGCCGCCGTGCATCATATTGCCGCCATGCAGCAGAACGATCACAGGCCATTCCCGCCAACGCTCCGCGCAGCGGTAGAGCCGGCCATGAACGACGTTGTTCTCGGTGAAGCCGCCTGGTCGCGGCGTGGGAAAGCGGAAGCGCAGTCCCGACTTGTCGGGAATAAACTCAACCCGCGCCGGTTGGCTTTCGGCGGGAATGAAGTCCGGCCTTTTCAGGAATTGGAGCGCTTCCTCCAGCCGCGAATCCCGCTGCGGACTTTGTCCATCGGCGGGCGGCCTCCGCATAAACTGGACTTTAATCCCAATGCGCATGGTCAGTGTCTGAATGGCCGACCAGTCAATCAATTTGGCCAAAGGCGCGATCATGCGTTGGATATTCAAGGGAGGTTGTGGCTAACGCAAGGAACATATATTGCTGGTCATTGGCGGCCCATTCCGCCATGTGAAAAACACGCACAATGCGTGAAAAAATCCGGACTCTTCATCCGTTTTTTGAGCGCCCGAAATGACCGTCTCTCATTCTTCGGGGAATTTCCGCCAGAGCAGCCCTGCCTGGCAAGGGGCGTGACGGCTTCCTATCGCTGGCATGAATTAAGCTGTCAAGAAAAGCCAATCCAGAAGTTGTTTAGAGTAAAGAAGAATTTTCGGGGCCGGACAAAAAGGGTGGATTGACAGGATTTTAAAATGGTTGGCTAATCGAAATTGCTGTGAAAGGTTCAAGGCAACCAGGCGGCATGGCGCGGCCGAAACAATATTTGAGATCGCTGCCAAATCGAAGCGGCGGCAAAGTTGTTCCGCCTCACCTTCCCTCAAGGAGTTCGTTGGCATCCCGATCCTGCCGGCTCCCGGCGACAAGCCCCTGCGCAATCTCTCATTCCAGAATCGCTCTTCGCTTCGCACAGCAAAGTCCTTTAACGAGGCGTCGGGGCGGGAAGATGACGAGCGTCCCAATGAACAGATGACGAATGGAATCCAAACCAGGAGAAAGAGAATCATGCAAACATCAAATGGAATCTTTGGCAACAAATGGGCGAGGCTGGCGGCTGGTTCGGCCCTGCTGCTTAATGTCGCCGGCGCACAACCTCAATACACCGCGGTGGACATCGGCAGCCTGGGCGGCTCATCCACCACTGCCAACGGCATCAACAACAGCGGCCAAGTCGTGGGGTTGTCCTACCTGAGCGACAACGCCACCTATCACGCCTTCCTCTACAGCGCGTGTGGGATGACCGATTTAGGCGCGCTGAACGACCCCGCCAACAACAGCGTGGCCTTCGCCATCAGCGACAATGGCCAGGTTGTGGGCCTGGAGTCGTTCGCATGCACCGACACCAACAGCAGTATTATCAATAACTGTGCTTTTCGCTACATTAATGGAACAATAGAGTGCCTGAGCCACCTTTCCAAGGAGGGATGCACGGAGAGCTCCTGGACAACGACAGCCTACGCCGTCAACAACAGCGGCCAGATTGTGGGGGATTCCGCGGGATGCGGGTGGGGGCAGGCTTTCCTCTACAGCGACGGATTAATGACTATTTTCGAGGTGCTGGATCCATATTGGGAAAACTATGACAGCACTGCCTACGGCATCAACAGCAACGGCTGGATCGCAGGGGTTTGTCTTGTTGAAGTTGAGCCCGCAAATAATCGCCCCCACGCTTTCCTTACGAAAGGAACAGACAGTATTGATTTGGGCACTCTTGGCGATCCAACCGGGGTCAGCCAGGCCAATGCCATCAACGCCAACGGTCAGGTCGTGGGGTCGGCAACCCTTACGGACGACGACTACCCGGGTCACGCTTTCGTGTACAGCGGGAACGGGCCGATGATGGACCTGGGTACGTTGGGCGAATCATCCAGTGCAGCCGATGCCATCAACAACAACAGCCAAATCGTAGGGTGGTCTGGATCCGGTTATGCCCCGGGACGTGCCTTCCTCTGCACTTTCGTCTGCACTAACTGGGTGACGAACGGCCCGGGCAGCTCCAACTGTAGTGCGGGCACTTGGATGATGGTTGATCTGAACAGCCTGGTTGACACAAACAGCCTCGGCACCTATCTGACGGAGGCACGCGGCATCAATGACTCCGGCCAGATCGCCGCCAATGGCGCTGATGGTCATGCCTACCTGTTGACACCTGCGTCGCAGGTCACGCCGCCAGCGCCAGCGCCACCGGCATTCCTTTCCATAACGCTAACGAACGGCATGGTCAGCTTCACTTGGAGCACGGTGCCCTGTTACACGTATCAAGTGCAGTATTGTTCCAATTTGAGTTCGGCCAGTTGGAACGATTTGGGCAGCCCTGTTACCGCAACCGGGACCACTTTGAGCGCGACCGATGCCATCACCGCCCCGCAACGATTCTACCGTATTCTGGCGCAGTAGCGAGCTTCGAGCAAATTGGCGGAAAAGACCGGCTTTATGCAAACGCGGAGCCGAATCTTTGGCAGGAAACGGGCAACCCTCCGGGAAAGAGCTGGCCGGCCGCTGGTTCGAAGCGGTTCCGCCCGGACAGATTCTCCCGCCAGACGTCCATGCCGCCCGGCTCGCCCGGCGATTGGAAACACGGCAGGGTTGCTTTGCCGCCTCAGTCCGAAACGAGCGTCAAGGGGTTGAAATCACCCGAATTGGCCTTCCGGCGGACAAAAATGGTGGATTGACAAAACTGTGAAATGGTGAGCTAATCGAAGGTGCGATGAAAGCCCTCGTTTGGAACCAAATGGACCGGCGCATCGCAACATCCATTGCCCGGCAGTCACGCGTCAGAGGACAGCTTGCCGCACCCTGCGCAGTGTTGTTGTTTCTGTTCAGAACGCGCGCCCAAGCGGCGGAAACAGGAGAAAACCTATGAGACTTATGCAATTTGTGATTCTCAAAACCATGAAATCAACCAGATTGACTCCTTCACATGAATCACATGCCGCAAGCCGCGTCAAAGGGTTGGGGCGTATTTGCGGTTTCCTCCTCGCGATTGCGCTGCTGGAGACACAAGGTCACGCCGCCATTTCTGGAACACCAGAGTTCTGCGCCAAGGCACCCTCGAGACTTCATCCACAAGACTCAACCCCGGCGCTGGTTGAGTTTCAAAGCTTTAGCCTTCAAGGCGGCTACGTGGCTGGCGGCGTCGGGATGCGGAACCGCGGATTCGGGCACATATCTGTTGCGGGCATTCCGGCCTGCTCAACCATTTATGCAGCCTATTTGTATTGGGACATTTTGGGGGGAGCCACACCTGACGACACCTTTTCCGAAGGTGAAATCAACGGTCAGCAAATAACAGGACAACTGGTGGCGACAGGTGAAGATCCGTGCTGGGGCAATTCGGCCAACTTCTCCTATCGCGCTGACGTGACGAGTCTCGTGTCCGGCAATGGAACCTATTCATTGACAGATTTCGCTTCGGGAACAACCGACGGAAGTGATCCATGGATGGATGGCACCAGCCCGCCGATGATGGAAGGCGCATCATTGGTCATCCTCTATGAGAATTCATCCAGCCCTCCAACCACCATTCTCATTTACGAGGGCGCTGCGTTGACAGGGGGTGATCTTTTGGAACTGACCATCGACGGCTTCACGGCCCCCAATTCGCCGTTCATTGCGACAACAACCTTTATCGGCGCAGATGGACAGGAAGTAGGCGAACCTGCCACCTGCACGTTCAATGGGCACATCCTTCCAACTGTCGCATGGGATGGCGATGATCCTCAGGATGGACCCGCGTTCACTTACGGCAACCTGTGGGATACAATGACTACGAATGTCACCTCTCTAATCTCTGCCGACGACACCAGCGCGACAGTAACCGTGCAAAAACCTGGTGATTGTGTGGTTTGGATCGCACAAGTTTTTTCCATTGGAGGGGACCCCTTGCAAATCACACCGGCAGCAGGCTTTGATGCCACGGGATGCGTTGGCGGCCCATTCAGCATAACGAACGAGACTTTCTCTTTGACCAACACCGGGACGAATTCACTAAACTGGTCCCTGGCTGACATGTCACTTTGGCTCGATGCCTCTCCTGCCGGCGGCACACTGGCGGCCGGCGGATCGACCAACATAACTGTGAGTCTGAATTCCAACGCCTGCTCTCTGACACCAGGGAGTTATACTGCTTCCGTATGGTTTACCGATCTGAATGACGGTTTTATGCAAAGCCTCAAGTTCAGCCTGGGCGTGGGCAGCCCCGTTCCAGTTGACCCCATAGGCGCGCCCATTACAGGTCCTGTGTGGTGGATGGACACTGGAATAAGCCTGACTGACGGCGCCACGGTGGTGATCACAGCTTCAGGCTGTTGGAATATGAATGCAGACGACCCGTACAGTTCGTGCTGCGGCCCGGACGGATGGCCTTCCACGACGAATTCCCCGCAGAACTTCTTCTCGGGTGCGAATTTGGATGCCTTGATCGCTTATGTGGGAAGTGATCCCTTTCAAGGTCAGTCGCACGGGACGGGCTTTTTCCCGCAATCCTCCGGCTACTGGAACATCGGAGTCTCCAACCAGTTTACGAGTTCCAACTTCGGAGAGCTTTGGCTGGGAGTCAACGATACGATCGCGCTTGATTTACCCGGCCCCTCCACGACCGGTTCGATGACGGCGCAGATCACAGGCACTTGTTTGATCGGTTCGATCGTTTCCCGGCCGCCCACCCTGAGCATTGCAACACCCACCCCGGGCTTGCATTTTGTGGAAGGATCCATTTCCAGTCAATATGACTGGCAGAACATTGTTACGGCTAACAGCGCGCATTCATGGAACTATTCATGGGCCGGAGCGACTTCGGCCAATCCAGTTGCCTATTCCTTCAATATCAGCCAGTTCACTGCGCCCGATTTAAACTATCACATCTATTTTTACAACACTTGCTGTGCTGCCTGTGCGAGCGCGCCGGATTACAACCAACCAGATGTCCTGGTTCTCCAGGTGTCGCCGGCAGGCAACAACACTGCGGCGACAGCGGCGCTTTTGTGGAAAACAAATACTCCAACCGCCAACGCGACCAATATGGCGATCCAAATTACCAGTGCGTCCTTGACGGGCGCCTGGACGTTGCAATTTACAAGTCCTGCGGGTGGGATACTTACCGCAGCCGATACGACTGCGCACCCCTTCACCATTAACCCCGGTCTTGCGGCTAATTTGGCGGAGGCGCCGATTACAGTGAATTTTGGGATCAACCCCAGTAGTGATTCACCTTCAATTGTGGGTGAAGAAGTTGTGATTTCCCAAATTTCGATTACGGGAGTTGATCCGTTGAGCATAAATTATCCCACCACGGATAATTTCCTTGCGGATTCATCACTGGACCCCAATACATGGACAGTGAATGCGGTGACACCAGGCAGCATTTGGTTAGTGGCGACAAACGATGTGTGCTCGGTGGATTGGACCCTTCCTGATTACGGGTTTTCATTGTCAGTGGCTGCGAATTTGGAGAATTTGGGTTCAGGGACGAGTCTTGGGTTGCCAACAGTTTTATTGACTCCAGGAGTGCGAACATTGATTCCCCGGAGTAGTCTGCCCGCCGGCAATAGCGCGTTCTTCTACCTCGTTCAGCGCATCTTTACACAACTGCTGGTCGCGCTGCCCGGCCAAACCTTCACGCCGGGCACGGGGGTTACAGGAACGCCCCTTACAATCTACAACGGGCCCCCCTGGCCGGAGACCGCTCTTGTCTATGCGGTTGACGCTAATTACAACCTGATGACTGGCGTCACTGATACTATCGCGATCACCTCTCCTGGGGATACGGTCACTTCCGACGACTTCGCCCCCCCCATAAATGTGGCAATGGTGGGCGGGGTGGCGGCGTTTAACGGGATTTACGGCTTCAGTTGGGGGAATGACGGCCTGACTGCCCCCGCGAACGAAACCGTCACGGCGCAGGATGCGTCAGACCCCTCGATCCCGACGGCCACCAGTGCGCCGGTTGATTTGGAACAATAATCCGTTTCGGCCCATGTTTGCAGGGTAATCGTGTTCTCCGGGATTGACATGGCGGCCAACGGAGTGATTGTGTCTGGCATGTTGGTTTCTTTTCAAAATATCCGGGAGGCGTTGCTGTGAAAACCATCGTTATCGCCATCGGCGGCAATTCGCTGATTAAAGACGCGCAACACATGAGCGTGCCCGACCAGTATGTCGCGGTGATGGCGACCGCGCACCACATTGCCGGCCTGGTCGAGCGTGGTTATCGCATCGTCATCACTCACGGGAACGGGCCGCAGGTGGGGTTCATCCTGTTGCGCAGCGAACACTCGCGCGGCCTGCTGCACCAGGTGCCGCTCGATTCCATCGTTGCTGACACTCAAGGCGCGCTCGGCTATCAGATTCAACAGGCGCTGGAAAACGAATTCCGCCGTCGCGGCCTGAAAAACTCCGTGACCACGGTCATCACGCAAACTTTGGTGGATCGCCATGATCCGGCGTTCGTCAAACCGGGCAAACCCATCGGTGAATTCTACACCCGCGAGCAGGCGGAAGACCGGATGCGTGTGGAGAAATGGGCCATGGTTGAGGACGCGGGTCGTGGCTGGCGGCGGGTGGTGGCCTCGCCACAACCGGCGCGCATCATCGAAGCCGGAGTCATCAGACATCTGGTCAAGGACGGTTATGTTGTCATTGCGGCGGGAGGCGGCGGAATTCCGGTTGTTGCCGACGATCAAGGCATGCTGACGGGCGTGGCCGCCGTGATTGACAAAGACCTTGCTTCCGCCGTGTTGGCTGCGGAAATCGGCGCCGGCCGGCTCGTGATTTCAACTGCCGTCGAGAGAGTTTGTCTCAACTTCGGCAAGCCCAACCAGCGTTCTCTTGATTCCATGACCCTGGCAGAGGCCAGGCGGTATATCCTGGAAGGCCATTTCGCGCCCGGCTCAATGCTGCCCAAGGTCCAAGCCTGTATTCGGTTCATCGAGCAAGGCGGACGTGAAGCGCTCATCACCTGTCCGGAGGCGCTGTCGGTTGCTCTGGAAGGCCGCGGCGGCACGCGAATGGCGGCTTGATCACAAGCTTGTCCACTGCCCCAATGTCACCGCACCACCGTTGCTTCGATCTGGCCGTGCGGTTCGTCTGTGGGCGTGAACAATTCATTCCGATTGGCTGCGCCGAACGGGGAGAGATCAATGGGCAGACAGTGCTTGTTGGGAAGGGCCAGCGAGATTTTGGAGATTTCCGGCGCCGCTTTAAGCGCGGCCTTCCCCATTTGAAAAAGCGTGGCTTGAACCGATGGGCTGTAGGCGGATGCGAATTCCTCCAGCAGAGCGTCGATAATATGTTGATTGACGCGTGAATATGCCGCCGACCTGGCCGCGTAAGTCCAAACCGCGTTGACCTGGGTGCAGAAGCAGGCGGTCCCTGGTTTCGCGCAAGGTCGTGAATTTGTCCTTCACATATCCCTCAAAGCCGGACTCCGTCGTTTTGAGAACGAGCAGGTCTTCAATGCCGGACTGGACGACCGTGGCCTTGCGCGTCGCGGTCACTTCCACGAAAGGCCGCGCGGCGCCTTGCGCAATGAAGGCGTGCGGATGGGGACGTCCGCGCAGGCCGATGCGTTCGCCAGCGCCGCTCCTCGAGACGAATCGCGACTTGTTCGACTTGACGGTATGTCTTTAGAAAATGATCGCTCAACCGCACGCCAAATTCCCCGGTCTCCCCGCCCAAAAAGCGCTGCGCCAGAATATGGACCGTGTTTTTCATCGTATCGGTCGGAACCACCAGGCGATTGTCGCCGCAGGTGTAGGAGGCCGCAAACCGGCCTTGCAGCATGACGGTGACGGCGAGTTCCTTGACGGAATGGCGGCGTCCCCGGCGGGTGACTTTCATCACGCGGACACGGGCTTTGCCATAAGAATTGCGCAAAAGTTTCATATCGTTTATCAAGTCTCAAGTCATGATCCGAACCCGCCATACCATTGCCCGATTAAATGACCTGAGTCACGAGGAATTTGCGCGTGTTTGCGGCCCGGTGTTTGAAGGTTCGTCCTGGATTGCGTCGGAAGCGGCAGCCCAAAGGCCCTTCGCTGATTTCGACGTGTTGCTGCGCGCGCTTTGCGACTGCGTGCGCTCATCCACGCCGGAACGGCAATTGGAGTTAATCCGCGCGCACCCCGACCTGGCGGGGCGATTGACGTTGACCGCGGAATCCCGGCGCGAGCAATCCAGCGCCGGATTGGATGCGCTGACGCAAGAGGAAATTGAACTCTTCCGTTTCCGGAACGAATCTTACCGCAACCGCTTTGGCTTTCCGTTTGTCATCTGCGCGCGGCTCAATAAAAAGGAGGCGATCCTGGCCGCTTTTGACAGGCGCCTGACCCATTCGCGCGATGAGGAAATCCGCGTCGCGCTCGAAGAAATCTTTAAAATCGCCGCATTGCGGCTGCGTGATATTGTCATTTGATTTATGCGAGGCAAATTAACCACTCATGTCCTTGACACCGCGGGCGGGCGCCCGGCGGCGGGAATTAAGATTGAATTATGGTCGGCGGACGCCACGCGGCGCGAATTGCTGAAAACGGCGCGAACGAACGCTGACGGACGCACCGACGCTCCGTTGCTCAGCCCGGATGACATGAAAGCGGGCGAATACGAATTGATCTTTTTCGTCGGCGACTATTTCGCGGAGAAGACCCGGTTTCTGGATCGTGTTCCGGTGCGTTTCCGAATTTCCGACGCGCAGGCGTCATATCATGTGCCGCTCTTGTGCTCGGCCTGGTCCTACACGACTTACCGCGGAAGTTGAGACATGGACGTCGTGGCGAAAATTCTGGAACGGCTCGAATCCCTGGGCGGCATCAGCGAAGAGGAAGGGAAGTTGACGCGCCGGTTTGCCACGCCTGCCTTGCGTCGAGCCAATGACCTGGCAGGACAATGGATGCGGGAAGCGGGGATGATCGTCAGGCAGGACGCCATTGGCAATTTAATCGGACATTATCCGGGAACTTCGGCTGGCGCAAAAATTTTGATGCTCGGCTCGCATTTGGACACCGTCCCCAACGCCGGAAAATTTGACGGCGCGTTGGGCGTGGTTTTGGCAATCGCCTGCGTCGAACAATTGGCGGGGCGCAAGCTGCCTTTTGCCATCGAGGTGGCCGCATTTGCGGACGAGGAAGGGGCGC
>CAWFAZ010000007.1:0-11213 GCA_963813995.1 uncultured Verrucomicrobiae bacterium
ATGACCCCTTTATGGGACAAAAAATGTCTCGTTTTTCCAAAATCCGGGATTGTTTTTCAGCGGGCTTGGAGTAAATTATTATATGAATCCATGAATCCAGCATACAAATGAGCGTTCTCATCAGAACCGGAATCTCGAGGTGACTTATGAACACGAACTTTGGCGTTGATCGCTGTTTTTCCTTCATCAATTGTCAATTGCAGACGCCAAAACCATCTCGCGTCGGCGAGGCAAGCTCTGTCAAGTGCGTAACCGTTTCCCGGCAATCGGGATGCGGCGCCCACGTTTTTGCCGAGGAATTGGCGGCCTTGCTCCAGTCCCGCCTTCCCCAGAGCACCGCACCGTGGACGATTTTTGACCGCACTCTGGTGGAAGCGGTTTTGCAGGACCATCACTTGCCCTCCCGTCTGAAGGCTTTCATGCCGGAGGACCGGGTTTGGCAATTGCACGATATAATCGAGGACTTGTTCAGCCTGCATCCGCCAACGGAGACATTGGTGCGGCAGACTTCGGAAACCATTTTGCGCCTGGCCGAATTGGGCAATGTCATTATTCTGGGACGCGGCGGCAATATCATTACCGCGCAGTTGCCGCAGGTGTTGCATGTGCGCCTGGTCGGTTCCATGGAATTGCGCCTCAACCACCTGCAGGTCTTCGACAAGTTGAACAGGAAGGATGCGCTGGCGCGCATCGAGCGGGAAGACGGAGGCCGGGGCCGCTATCTGAAACGGTACTTCGGCAAGAATATTGACGATCCGCTGCAGTATCATTTGGTCATCAATACGGACTGGGTGACACTGCGCCAGGCTGCCGCAATGGTGTGTGAACTGGCGTTAAACCGCCATGCGCCCGGCTCGGCCATGCCCGCCAAAGCGGCCGCATGAAATCATTTTTAGTCTTGACGCCTTCTCCGTCATGCCGGCCGGGTTGCTTGTGACGAAGTTGATTGGAAATCAATTCCCAGTTGTTTGAGCAGACAGGTGAGATCAGCGCCCGACGCCGGAATGCTGCCCACAATCCGGGCGGCCCGCCGCCGCGCCCACTCCGCGGCCGTGTCCGCGGATGCCGCCCCCGTCTTGAAGCCCAACAACTGCGACCACTCGCCCCAATGCGCGCGATCATAACCTTTCAGCAAATCTCTGGATCCGCCTTTGCGCAGAATCTGCGTGAGCACATCCACCAAGTCCGCCGCCTCCCGGAACCCGATGTTCATGCTCTGCATGCCGACGGGTCCGGTCTGGTGCGCGGCGTCGCCAGCCAGCCAGCAGAGTTTTTGGCCGAATTGACGGGCCAGCCGGGGTTCAAATTGCACATCGGCGGTCCAGACGATCTCCTGGATTGGGCGTTGGAACCAAGGCGCGCGGTCATTCAACAACCGGCGCAACTGGTGCAGGCCGTCTTGCTCGCCGGGCCGCTCGACCACAAACATCCGGTCCCGCTCTTTCTGTGGAAAATCGCCGCCCTCTTCAGTCGGATTGACTTGAAAGCTCCATCGGCATCGCGTATCCGACAAGGGCCACAGGACACTGGCCGTGGTGTCGTCCAGGACAACCCTGGCTTCATGGCCGCACACTCCGCCCGCTTCGACTTCATAGACGGCAAAATGTTGCGGGGCGCCCGCGCGCTCGAATCCAATGCCCAGCCGCGTCCGCACCAGCGAGTTCGATCCGTCAGCGCCGACGATAAACTGCGCCCGCGCCTGCAAACGATCTTTCACCCCTGCCTCGAAATCCGGCACGCCGTAGCCTTTTCCTGTCATGCCTAATTGCTCGATGGCCGCCGTCGCTCCCCGGTCATCCATTTCCAAACTGGCCAGCCTGTGGTCCCAGTTGATTCTGACCTCCGCCTGCCGGAGCCTTTGCTCGAGCAAGTTTTCCAGGGCGCTCTGTTCCAGCACCAGCGCAAAGGGAAATTCGACGGGGAGTTCGGAAAGCTTTACCTCGGCGCGCCGCTCGCTGCCTTCATAGAAACCCACGGAGTCAATGCGGCGGCCAAATTCGATGGCGTCGGCGGCGATGCCCGCCTGGTGCAGCAGTTGAATGGATCGGGAATGAAGCGCGCAGGAATAACTGTGTCCGGCCGTGCGGGATTCCTGGTCGATGATCCGCGTTTTAATCCCGTTTTGCGTCAGAAGCAGAGCGGTCAGCATTCCCACCGGACCCGCTCCGGTCACCAAAACCTCAGTTTGATCCATGTTTGACATAGAAAGCTTTCTGGCAAAACGGTCATTCCGCGCCGGAGCGGCGTCCTGCCGGTTCCTGGCGGATGCTTTGCACTTGTTGCACTGACATATACGCTGAAGCCTCCGGCTGGTCAACTCCGCTTTGACATCGACGTTCCTGATGTGCGCATCTTGACACTGCTACCGGTGTCCGGCGGATCGGTGGTATGGAGTCCCGGCTTCAGCCGGCAAGGCGTTGACAATTTCAAGCGGGTGAAAAATTTTTATGCTCCCTTCCTTTCGTGCGCCGCGCCGCCTGAAGGCGGGACTCCCAACTCCCTGCGGAACGAGCACGGCACAGCCCCGGAAGCTTTCGAGGCACTCCGGCAGTGGCAGTGTCAAGATGCGCCCGTTCCTGGTCTTTATATGCGCTTGCCACGGCAAAATATAGCTGCCAAAAAAGACGGTGTTTTTCGCAAATTATGGAGAGCAAGACGGCCGAGGGGAAGATACGGGTAGTGGCATGAGCACGCCATTATTGACACCACCCAAGCCGGACGGCCCATTGCCATGCGGCTCCGTGGCGGTGGAGGACATGATGAAAGAGCGCACAACCGGGGAGGCGGCCAGTGGAGAGCGGAGGCCGGTTCGCCGGAGAAAAAGGCAAATTGTGAGCGTGGGCGGCAAGGCGCGGGCGCCCCTGGCCCGTCCGACATCGGAAGAAGCCTGCCAGAGCGTGATCGCGTCGTATTACCCAGGCCCATTAAACGATTAAGAAGGATTTTCTTCCGTTCCGCTCAGGGCTTTTCGGGGCCAAAAACTTTCTCGAATCTGGCTTTCACATTTTGCAAATGGAAATCCAGCGAGCAGAGTTTTTCCAGTTCGCCCGCGGCAAAATGTTTGTTGACTTCAGGATCGCGCCGGAGTTGCGCCAGAAAATCCGCCTCGTCCCGCCCGTCGTGTTTGGCCTGCCAGGTCTGCATGGCGCTGCGCTGCGTCAACTCGTAGGCGGCTTCGCGGGTCAGGCCCTTCTTGATCAGGGCCAGCAAGACGGTTTGGGAATTCCAGAGGCCCAGGGAGAGCGCCAGGTTGCGCTTCATGTTCCCAGGATAAATGATCAGGCCGCCGGTCAGTTTCTTGAGCGTCACCAGCATGTAATCCAGCAGGGTGCAGGAGTCGGGAAAAATGATTCGCTCCACCGAGCTGTGGCTGATATCGCGTTCGTGCCAGAGGGCCACATTCTCCAATGCCGCCACCGCGTTGCCGCGCAGCACGCGGGCCAGCCCGGTCAGGCGTTCGGCGGTGATCGGGTTGCGCTTGTGCGGCATGGCGCTGGAACCCTTTTGCCCCCCGGCAAAAAATTCTTCCGCTTCCAAAACTTCCGTCCGTTGCAAGTGGCGGAATTCAGTGGCCCAACGTTCGATGCCGGCGCCGATCAAGGCCAGGACGCCGATAAATTCAGCGTGCAAATCCCGGGCCACCACCTGCGTGGCGATGGGCGCGGGCCGAAGGCCCAGTTGGCGGCAAACAGAATGCTCCACCCGCGGCGGCAGATGCGCGCTGGTTCCGACCGCCCCGGAAAGTTTTCCGACGGCGACAGTTTCCCGGACCGCTTCCAGGCGCCGCAAGGCGCGGGTGAACTCATCGTGCATGAGCGCCATTTTCAAGCCGAACGTGGTTGGTTCGGCGTGAACGCCGTGGCTGCGCCCGATCATCGGCGTGAATTGATGCTGGCGCGCTTTGCGGGCAATGACATCGCGCAAGGCTTTGACATCGCCGATGAGCACGCCGGCCGATTGGACCATTTGCACCGCAAAAGCCGTATCGATGATGTCGCTGCTGGTCAGTCCAAAATGGAGCCAGCGGCTGGCGGGCGCGCCGATGTTTTCGGCGACGTTGGTGGTGAAGGCGATGACGTCGTGGTTGAGGGTCTTCTCCAGCTCCTGGCAACGGTCGATGTTGAAGGCGGCTTTGGCCTTTATTTGCGCGAAATCCTTTTCGGGCACGATGCCCTCCGCGACCAGCGCCTCGGCGGCCAGCAATTCAATTTGCAGCCAGATTTCGAGCTTGCGCTGCTCGGTCCAGATTTCCCTCATTTCGGCCCGTGAATATCGCTGAATCATGTCGGTTGGCGATTTATCTTTGGCACGATGGTGCGTGCTGGAGGCGTCCTCCGCAATCGGAAAGGTCAGCGTTTGGCCATTTTATTGCGGGCCGCTTCCAGAACCTGCCGCTCGCGCTCGGTCAAACTGTGAATGCCCTGGGCGGAAATTTTTTCCAGGATCGGATCCACTTCGCGGCTGATAAATTCGGCGGGCGGCAAATCTTCCACCGGCCTTCCGGCGCTGCGCCAGGCGCGCCGGGGAGCGGCGCTGACCAATTGCCGTTTGGGGGGCGGGTTGCGGCGCGCGAAGGGACGCCAGAACTCGAACGGGCGCGGCACATTTCCCGCCCAGCGTATGAAGAAAATGCCGGTGAGCATGCCCCCCAAATGCGCCGCATGGGCAATATTGCCGGTGAAAGCCGTGAAGCCCATCAGGGGGCCCAAAAGCCCGAGGAGGGCAAGGGATGCTTCGAGGAGCAGGAGGACCCTGGCTTGGAATGTGACGGGGAAAATATAGAGGAACATCGTGATGGGTTGATGGGGCGCGCGCGTTGCGAAAGCAGCAATCAAGCCAAACCCTCCCGCCGAAGCGCCGACCACGCCGCCGGCAAAATAAGACGGAAAGGCAAAAGCCAGGGCGATTTGCATCAGCCCGCCCACCGTGCCGCTTAACAAGTAGAGTCTTAACATCCCCCAGCGTCCCAGCGTTTCTTCCATGGCGCGGCCAAAGAAATAAATCACGATCATGTTCCCGAACAAATGCCACCAACTGGCATGCATGAACTGAAAAGTAATCAACTGATAAATCCTGCCGTCTTTCAATCCCCCGGTGCTGAGCGCAAACCAGGAGTCCACCAAGCCGGCGGGACATACCCCCTCCGCAATTCTTTGCGCGACGAAGCAGACGAACACCAAGATCAACAGAATCGTGGTCATCGGCCAGGCAGGCCGATATTCCGTTCGCATGTATGACCGATCATTCAACATCGCAACAGAACTTAGCAGTTTCCATGCGGCTTTTCAATGCTTTCCCGCATTTTGAGCGCGATTCCCTTGCTCTCCGCGCGAAAATCGGTTGCGCCCGCGCCCACGACAAGCATCCGCATCAGGGGACGCAGTTGCGCGATCTTTTCATGGCCCTCCGGTCCCACCACGAGCAATGCGGTCGATAACGCATCGGTTTCCGTGGCCGACGGCAAAACCACCGCCGCCAAAACAGCGTTGGAAACGGGTTGGCCGGAGCGCGGATCCAGCACGTGGCCAAAGGTCTTTCCCTCGTGTTCAAAGCATTTTCCCCACACCGCCGAGACAGACAACGCCTCCTCTTGCAATGGCACCGTGGCCAGCCATTGCGGCGTCGCGCCATCGCCCGATGGAGATTCGATGGCCACTTTCCACGCGTCGTCCCCGGGCGGCTTGCCGATCCCATAGACGGTGCTGGTTCCCCCGTGCAACAGCGCGCTGGTGACGCCGGCTTCGCGCAATGTCTCCGCCGCCCGGTCAATCGCGTAGCCTTTGCCAATCGCACCCAAATCGAGCATGACGCCTTCGCCATCGAATCGGACGGTCAGGTTTTCCTCATCCAAAATGACATGTTGCATGCCGACTTGCCGGCGGACTTGGTCCACTTCCTTGGGATCGGGCCAGGAGCCGGAGCCGTCCATGAAACCCCAGCATCGCACCAATGGCGCGATGGTAATATCAAAAGCGCCGCCGCTGTCGCGATGGAGTTGGCGCGCCTGTTCGAGCAGGCGAAAGACCGGCGGAGTGACCCGCACGGGTTGGCGGGCGGCGCAGGCGTTGACCCGCGCCATTTCGCTCGCCGGCTGGTAAATGCTCAATTGCGCCTCGATCCGTTCCACTTCGGCCAGCGCTTCTTCGCCGGCGCCCCGCAACCGTGACTGGCTCTGGCCATGCAGGACAATCTCAAACCGGGTCGCCATGGCGTGGCGGGCGAGGAGGACGGTTTGCATCCTAAGGCATGAAGCGGGGTTCATGGACCGGCCCCAAACCATGCTTGCGCAACAGTTCGATGAAGCGGGCCATCCCGCGCCGTTCCTCGGTTCCCAAATGGTAATGAATGTGCCATTCGAGGTAGTCCTTGCGAAACGCGTAATCAAATTCATTCCGGCTGGAAATAATGTAGTCCAGAGTGTCCAGGCCGAAATTTTTCGCTTCGCGCAACCGGCGGCGCAACGGCTCGTTCGGAATGCGGCGCAACGCCCAGACCGCATAGACGAACGGAAGCCGGGTCAATTCATACCAGGCCGCGCCCAGGTCCCAAATCTCATGCGGATGAGACGCGCGCATGAATTCAATGGCAGGATCGCCAATCATAAAAACATTGGGCAATGCGGGCGCGTCCTTGTAATCCGGCAGCGGTTGCAGCGCCGGCTTTAATCCGTGTTCGGCCAGAAGCACTTTGAGCAGGTTGAGGCCGGCCAGCGAGGCCGGGTCGCAAAAGATGTCGCGGATGTCTTGCAGCGGCTGGCGATGAGCCAGAAAAACACTTTGCACTTCGCCCAGCGATGCCACGGCGATCCCGTCCAGGATGTCGTACCGGTCAGTCAACAATACTTCGGTGACGCTGACCAGCGCCGCGTCCAGCTCATCGCGGCGCAGCTTCTCCGCCAGGGCCGAGGGCGGCACGAAAATGATTTGCTCTTCCAATCCGCGTGTCAAAGGCGCCGCGTTCAGGTAAGGCACGGATCCGACTCTGAACGGGCTGAGGGAGTTTTCCAGCGCGCACTCCCGCTGCAGCAGAACAGGCCGGGTTTCCCGTTCGAAGCGGTGCGCCAGTTCTTCCGGCGTTTCAGGCGGGGCCAGGCGCAGTTTCGGAGCATTGTCGGGCGTTGGCATAAAAGCGGCGGCTCACGCCGAGGCAAGGTTGTCCTCCAGAATTTTTGACGGGCCTGGGTCGGCCGGGCATTGTGGCGGCGGCGCGTCGTCCCAGACTTTAATCGCCTGGTAAAACGTATCGCGCTGCACCGGGATGCGGCCCGTTTCGCGAATGGCTTTGATCATCTGGGCTTCGGTTTGCAATTGCGGCGCGCGCGCGCCGGCCATGTGAAAAATGTTTTCTTCCACAATCGTGCCGTGCAAATCGTCCGCTCCATAATTCAAAGCCACTTGCGCCAGTTTCAAACCCAATCCCACCCAATAGGCCGTGATGTGATCGAAGTTGTCCAAATAAATCCGGCTGACGGCCATGGTGCGCAATGAGTCAAAACCGCTCGGCGTCGTCGTGACCGGGATGTCATTGTTCTCCGGTTGATAGGGCAGTGGAACGAAGCCGGTGAAGCCATGTGTTTCATCCTGCAAATTTCGCAGCTTTTGCAAATGGTCCACGCGGTCGGCCAGCGACTCGACATGCCCGTAGAGCATGGTGCAAGTGCTGCGCCCGCCCAATTGGTGCCAGGTGCGATGCACCTCCAAATACTCCTCCGCCGATTCTTTTCCCCTGGCGATTTGCGAACGGACTTCCTTGCGAAAAATTTCCGCGCCGCCGCCGGTCAGGGATTCCAGCCCGGCTTCCCTCAAGGCCGTCAGCGTCTCGCGCACGGTCTTTTTGGCCAGCCAGCCCAGGTGCAGTATTTCAATGGCCGTGAAGCATTTCAATTGCAGGCGCGCATCCAGCGCCTTGAGCGCGCGCAACATCTCCGTGTAATAACTGAAGGGCAGCGAGGGATGCAATCCGCCGACGATGTGCAACTCGGTGACGCCCATCTTCAGGGCTTCGCGCGCCTTCTGCACGATTTCCCCGACGGTGTATTGCATGCCGTCCGCGTCGCGCTTCTTGCGGGCAAACGCGCAGAACTGGCAGCTCAAGATGCAGTAATTGGAATAGTTGATGTAGCAATTGAGGATGTAGCTGGCGCGGTTGCCCGTTTTGCGCGCCCGGACAAGATCGGCCATGGCCCCCAGCGCGTTGAGGTCCTTGCTTTGCAGGAGGCGCAACGCATCCCCGTCGGAAATGCGTTCGCCCGCCGCGACCTTCTCGTAAAGGCCGCGCAACTCGTGGTTTTGCCGGAAAAATTTCATCGTTTAAATCGAAGGAATGGAAACACAATTTCCACCAGGGCCACAACCAGAAACACGACGCTGATCACGGCGTTGAGACGGAAGAAAGCATGATGAATCCAGTTCAAACTGCGGCGCCGCGCCAGCCAGTGCTCCATGACCAGGCAACCCAAAATAAAAACCAGCCCCACCCAGTAAGCCAGCCGGAAACCGGCCAGAAACCCAAACGCCGCCAGCGCGCCCCACATAATCATGTGCGAAAGGAACGACGCCGCCAGCGCGTTTTTCACCCCCCAACGCACGACCAGCGAATGCAGTCCTTGTTTCTGATCAAACTCGTAATCTTGCAAGGCGTATATGATGTCGAAACCGATCAGCCAAAATACCACAGCTCCCGCCAGCAGCAACGGCAGCACGGCGCTGTATTGCATCGTCTGCCAGCCGTGGCCCGTTGGGAACAGGCGGAAATCCCCTTTCACGGCCAGCCACGCTCCCAGCGGCGCCAGCGCCAGCGCCAGGCCCAGGAAGACATGCGTGAAATCCGTGAACCGCTTCGTCAACGAATAGAAGCAGACAAAAAAAAGCGCGACCGGCGAAAGATAAAAGCAGACCGGGTTGATCCAATAGCTTGCCGCAACCAGGCCCGCCGCGCTTATCAGGCAAAGCGCCCACGCTCCTCCCAGCGTTATCCGGCCGGCCGGCAAATGCCGCGATGCCGTCCGGGGGTTCGCCCGGTCAAACTCCCGGTCGGCGATCCGATTAAACGACATGGCGCAAGTCCGCGCGCAAACCATCGCCGCCAGGATGAGCAAAAAAATCCTCCAACCCGGCCAGCCGCGGCTCTCCCGCGCCGCCACAGCCATCGAGGCCAAAGCGAAAGGGAAGGCGAAGATGGTATGGGAGAATTTGATGAATTCAGACCATTTTCGCAATTGCTGGAACAGAGAGCGCATCCAACCGCTATTCAAGCCTGCAAAAGCGGGCCGGTCAATACGAACGGTTCCCTTCCAGCTCATGGCTCCTCTTTACAAATTCTTCCTCCTATTGTAATTGTCCTCCGCCGGAGTTTGGGTATGTTTAAGGCCATTAGAAATTTATGAAAAAATTTGCCATTGGTTGCGGCGTTCTTCTCGTTCTGGGTGTCATCGTCCTGGTGATTGTCGCGATTGCGGGCGGCAGCTATAATCGTCTGGTGCGCCTGTCGCAGGCGGTGGACAGTTCCTGGGCGCAGGTGCAAACCGACTATCAGCGCCGCTCGGACCTCATTCCGAACCTGGTCGCCACAGTGTCCGGCGCGGCCGATTTTGAAAAATCCACCCTGACGCAAATCACCGAGGCGCGCGCCTCGGTGGGCAAGGTCAATATCGATGCCAAATCCGCGCCCAGTGACCCCGCCAAACTGGCCGAATTTGATCAGGCGCAATCCCAACTTTCCTCCGCTCTCTCGCGTCTGCTGGTGGTGGTGGAGCGGTATCCCGATCTGAAAGCCGCGGCCAATTTCGTCACCCTCCAGGCCCAGTTGGAAGGAACGGAAAACCGCATCGCCGTGTCCCGGCGCGACTTCAACAATGCCGTGCAGGCTTACGACACCGCGATCAAATCCTTCCCCGCCGTCTTCTACGCGGGCGCGCTGGGCTTCCACGAGAAACCCTACTTCGCGGCCACGGCCGGATCGGAAACGCCGCCGAAGGTGCAGTTTAACTTCGATAATACGAAACCCGCGGCGGCGCCGGCCAAACCGTGACCGCCATGCGACGTTGCGGTTTCATTATCGTTTGGATTTGGTGTCTCTCCGCCATTGCCACCGAAGTCATTCCGCCCGCGCCGGATCATTACTTCAATGATTACGCGCGCGTCGTGAACGCCACCACGGCGGACCTACTCAACGGCCAGTTGGAAAGCTTCGAGCGCTCGACCGGCAATCAGGTCCGGGTCGCGGTTTATCCGAAGATGCAATCTGATTCTTCCATTGATGATTACACCGTCCGCGTTGCGCGCTCCTGGGGGATTGGGCAAAAGACCAGGAATAACGGCGTCATTCTGTTTGTCTTCATTCAAGATCGCCAAATGTTTGTGCAAGTCGGCTATGGACTGGAAGGCGTCCTGCCTGATGCGCTTTGCAAACAAATCACCGAGTATGAAATCAAACCGCGTTTCAAGGCGGGGGATTATGCCGGAGGTTTGACTGCGGGGGTCAACGCCATCATGGCCGCGACCCGGCATGAATACAAAGGGACCGGGACCACCGTTTACGAGCAAAAGCATCACGGGGCCGGGCCATATCCTGCGATCCTGGTCTGGCTTTTTCCAGGCCTTTTCATTTTGCTATTGCTTCTCTCTCGTGGCTCCAGAAGACACGGTTGGGTAATGAGCAGCGGCGGTTGGGGAGGCTTTTCCGGCGGTGGCGGATGGGGCGGCGGAGGGGGTGGATTCTCCGGCGGAGGTGGATTCTCGGCGGGCGGCGGAGGCAGCTTCGGCGGGGGAGGCGCCGGGTCAAGTTGGTGATATGAAAGCGCGCGATTTTTTAAACCAGCTTCAGCACGATGCCATCGTGAAGGCGATTGGCGAAGCGGAGGCCAGAATGCGTGGCGAGATCCGCGTCTTCATCAGCCGCAAGGAACCGGAGGATGCAGTGGCCGCCGCGCAAAAGGTTTTCCATCATCTGGGGATGCAAAAGAGCCAGGAACGAAACGGCGTCCTGCTGTTTGTCGCTCCGCGCGTCAGGAAGTTCGCCATCATCGGCGACAGCGCGGTTCATGCGCAGTGCGGAGATGAATTCTGGAAGGAAGTCACGCAAGAAATGTCCGGCCATTTTCGCAAGGGCGAATTCACCGGGGGGATTCTGCATGGCGTGCGTCGCGCGGGAAAACTTCTGGCGGAACATTTTCCCCGTCATCCGGGCGATAAAGCGCCGCAGCCCGGCGATAC
>CAWFAZ010000008.1:0-4440 GCA_963813995.1 uncultured Verrucomicrobiae bacterium
ATCAAGTGCGTTTCGACACGATGATGCTCCCCAAATTTTTCGCTCGCCCCGGCGGCATTGAAATAGCGGAAGGCGACGAATTCCAAGCCGTGAATCTGATGATACCATTGTAACATCTTCTCGAACATCAGCTTCGATTCGCCATAGGGATTAATCGGGCGCTGCGGCAAATCTTCCGTCATCGGAATCCGGTCCGGCGGGCCATGAGTGGCGCAGGTCGAGCTGAACACGAATTTTTTGACGCCCGCGGCGAGGGTTGCGTCCAGCAGTTCAAGCCCGCGGCAGACATTGTTGCGGAAATACTTTGAGGGATTGAGCATGGATTCCCCGACCAGCGAGCTGGCCGCAAAATGAACCACCGCGTCGGGCTTCGCGCCGCGAACCGCCTCGGCGAGATTATCGCCCTCGCCGGCGCGGGCCAAAATGAACTCGGCGCGGTCATCCACCGCCGAACGATGGCCTTCGGTCAGGTTGTCATAAACCGTTACCTCGTGCCCGGCGTTGAGCAATTCCTCGACGCAAACCGATCCGATATAACCCGCTCCACCCGTGACAAAAACTTTCACGCCGGCCAGCCTAATGCCTTACCCCTCGCGGCTCAACGTGAAAACAGCGCAATTGTCCGACCCACCAAACGGGCGCAAATCCGGCAAAGCCGCGAAAAAGCAAGAAACGGGCAAGATTGATAGTTAGGTCCAAAAAATCGGTAACACGGTAACAAGTGTTGATAGTCAACGACTTAGCCGGTAACACGATCAGCTACAAACCAGTAATACCACCTGCGGTTTGATATTGCATTATTCCGGGCGGGTGGTAAAAGGGAGTCATGCCGAAACGATTTCATTTAAACCGGCCAGATTTGGCCCAAGCGGTGGCGGAGGCTCTGCCTGCCTGCCAGGATGTCCGAACTCAACAACGCCTGTTCGCCATGCGCCTGGCTTGTAGCGGCCAGTTCACCGCCGCGCAAATCGCCGAACAGGTGGGAATCAGTCGCCGCCAGTTTTTCAACTGGAGCAGCGCCCTGAAAGCCGGGGGTGTGGAGAAATTGCTGGAGCGCGCACACGGCGGCGGGGCTGCCCCGCGCATCAAAGGCAAAACGTTGGAGGAGTTTGTCGCCGGTTTGCGGGAAGGCCGGTGGAAGAGAGCCAGGGAAATCCAGCAATGGCTCAAGAGCCAGCATCAGATAAAACTCAAACCATCGGGGGTCTATTACTGGCTGGGAAAATTGGGCGGGGTCTTGAAAGTGCCGCGCAAGACCCACGCCATAAAGGTGTCATAAAGGTGTCAGTTCCTCATAAAGGTGTCAGTTCCTCACATTTCAACATTTTGATGATTTGGAGTCATGGCGACCTCCGGTTGACAAAGGGTCCCGTTCCCGGCGGACGCCGCGCTTCATCAGTTGATTTTTGCGCCATGCCATTCATGCATTGCCGCCTTTCGGAGGTTCAAGCTGGCGCAGGCCGGTGGCGACGGTGAGGGTTTGCATCTGCCGGATGGCGATCTGATTGAGTCGCTTCAATCGTTCACCTTGGGGCAGCCCCATGTGGATGAACTCGGCGTTCATGCCTTCTATGTTGGCCAACACCAGTAATTGCTCGATGGTGGCGTATTCGCGCATGTTGCCTTCGAGTTTGGGATTGGCTTCGCGCCATTCCTTCGCTGTCTGGCCGAACAGGGCTACGTTGAGCAGGTCGGCCTCGGTCGCGTAGGTAATGGCGGCCTGTGCGGGCGTGACCTCGGGCGGGATGAGGTGAGTTTTGATGGCATCGGTGTGGATGCGGTAGTTGAGCTTGGAGAGGGTGCGGTTCAGGTTCCAAGCCAACGAGAGGCGGCGGTTTTCGTCGTCCTTGAGCCGCTGGAATTCCTTGATGAGATAAAGCTTGAACTGAACCGAGACCCAAGAGGCAAATTCAAAGGCGATGTCTTTGTGGGCATACGTGCCGCCGTAACGTCCGGCTTGGGAAATGATGCCAACGGCGTTGGTTTTCTCAATCCATTGCTTCGGAGTCAGGGCGAAGCTGTTCAAGCCAGCCTGCATTCTAATCCCGTCGAATTCGACGGGATTAAAACCGGGGTTGTTGAGTTGCTCCCAAATGCCGAGGAATTCGACCGTGTTCCGGTTTCGAAGCCAGTTGCGAACGAGATCATCAGATCTCTCGGCGTTCTTGAACCGGGCAATGTCGGTCAGACAGATGTAGTCCTCTTACTTCCGGGACAGGATGGAGATGGCTGCCCCCTGGACTTCGATGATGGATTTCTTGGGCTTGTTCATAGGCTTTACCAATGTTGGGATCGTAGTTTGTTGACAGCAGTTTGGAAAGAGAGGAATTGCTCGCTTTCATTTATGCTGGATTTATATCCTTCATGCGAATGCAGGAGGCCTGGCGGCCCGATTGGCCGAATGGCTCCAGCGTGGGAACGACCTGCGCGCAACGCTCGATGGCATGCAAACAACGCGGATGAAACGGGCAGCCGCTTGGGGGATGCAGGGGTGATGGCGGATCGCCCGGCAAAAGAATCCGGGCGCGCCGCGTCTCGCGCCGCGGGTCGGGGATTGGAATCGCGCTGATCAGGGCCTTGGTGTAGGGATGCAGCGGTGTCCCGATCACGTCCGCCGCCGGACCGATCTCCACAATCCTGCCCAGATACATGACGGCGATCCGGTCTGCAATATGTTTGACAACTGATAGATCGTGGGAAATGAATAGCAGGGTCAATCCCATCTCGCGGGATAGCCGGGCCAGCAGATTGATGATTTGCGCCTGGATCGAAACGTCCAGGGCCGAGACCGGCTCATCGGCCACCAGCAATTTGGGCGCGACGGCCAGGGCGCGGGCGATGGCGATGCGCTGGCGCTGGCCACCCGAAAATTCATGCGGATATTTGCGCCGGGCCTGCGGGGAAAGGCCGACTTTCTCCAGAAGCGCGCCGATGCGCCCGGGCAATTCCCGGCGCGGAACTTTGGCGTGGGCCTGCATCGCCTCGGCCAGCGCGTCGAAAACGGTCATGCGCGGATTCAAGGAGGCGTAGGGGTCCTGGAAAACCATTTGAAAGGCGGAACGCGCCTCGCGCAGCGAGGCCCCGCGCAATGCTGTCAATAATCGGCCTTCCAGAATGACCGCGCCGGCGGTGGGCCGGACCAATTGCAGGATGGTCCGTCCCAGGGTGGATTTGCCGCAGCCGCTTTCGCCCACTAGCCCGAGGATTTCGCCCTGGCGCAACGAAAACGACACGCCGTCCACAGCCTTGACGTCGCCGAGCCGGCGCTTGAACAAGAACCCCTTTTCAACGGGGAAATGTGTTTTGAGGTTTTGGACTTCCAGAAAGGTCTCGGCGGAATTCATACTGATAGGTTCTCCTTCTGCACGCGCAAGCAGGCCGTGCCATGTTGGGGGGCCGCTTCCAACATCACGATTTCCTCCCTGGCGCAGTAATCCACGGCGTGGGCGCAGCGGGGCGCGAAGGGACAGCCGGGCAGGGGATGGTGCGGGTCCGGTGGCTGGCCGGGAATGGTGTGGAGTTCCGCGCCTTTCATTTGCAGCGCGGGAATCGAGTTCCGCAGTCCGTGCGTATAGGGATGTTTTGTGTCATAAAACAAATCATCGGTCCGCGCGCTCTCCATCACACGTCCGGCATACATCACCATGACGCGATTGCAGAAGCCGGAGACAATGCCCAGGTCGTGACTGACCAAAATGACCGCCATGCCCAGCTCGTTCTGCATTTTCCTGATCAGTTCCAGAATCTGCGCCTGGACGGTCACATCCAGCGCGGTCGTCGGTTCGTCGGCAATGAGAAGGTCGGGTTTGGTGATGAGGGCCATGGCGATCATGACCCTCTGGCGCATGCCCCCGGAGAACTCGTGCGGATACATTTTCAGCCGGTGTTCGGCCTCGGAAATGCCGGCTTCATCCAGCATGGCCAGGGCGCGGTCCGTGGCGGCTGTGCGGGCGATTTTTTCGTGGATCATCAATGGCTCGATCAATTGCTCCCCGATGCGGAGGAACGGATTGAGGGAGGTCATCGCGTCCTGGAAGATCATGGAAATGCGCCGGCCTCGAATGCGATTGAGCTGGTGGTGCGAGCACGCCAGCAAATCAACACCGCCAAAAAGAGCGCGCCCGGCTTCGATGCGGCCCGGCGGCTGCGGCACCAGCCCCATGATGGCATAACAAGTGACGGATTTGCCGGAGCCGGATTCGCCGACGATGCCCAAAGTCTCGCCGCGCTCCAATTGGAAGGAGACATCCTGCACGGCGCGCACCACGCCGTTGCGGGTGTGAAACGCGGCGCTAAGATTTTCAACGGTGAGCAACGGCATGGGATTCAATCCTTCGATCCCCGGACATCCAGGGCGTCGCGCAACCCGTCGCCCAGGAAGTTCAACGAAAAGAGGGTCAGGGCCATGACCGCGCCGGGATAGATCAAGAGCCAGGGGTA
>CAWFAZ010000009.1:0-8368 GCA_963813995.1 uncultured Verrucomicrobiae bacterium
ACCACGTATTGCTGGCCAGGCGGTCGCAATCGCCGTAGCTCAGGCCCATGACGCGGCCGACGTCGCGCAAGACGGATTTGGCGCCCATGGTGCCGAAGGTGATGATTTGCGCGACGGAATCGCGCCCGTATTTTTCGCGCACGTATTCGATGACGTCGCCGCGCCGGTCATCGGCGAAATCAATGTCGATGTCCGGCGGGTTGACGCGATCGGGATTGAGAAAGCGCTCGAAGAGGAGGCCGTAGCGGATGGGATCGATGTTGGAAATCTCCAGGAGGTAAGTGACAATGGAACCGGCGGCGGAACCACGGGCCACGCACGTGACGCCCTTGCTGCGGCCATGGCGGATAAAATCGCCCACGATGAGGAAGTAACTGATGAACCCGGTTTTTTCGATGACCTTCAGCTCGGTTTCGAGGCGGTCCATGACGGCTTTGACGCCGGCGGCGGAATCGAACGGCAGGGCGGGGTCCTGGGGCGCATTGGGCAGTTTTCGCGGGTCGTCAATGCCGGCGGCGACAATGCCGGCGGGTTCGGAGCGGGCGTGGATGCTGTATCTCCGTTCCAGGCCTTCGACCAGGAGTTGGCGCAACCAGGCTTCGCGGGTGGCGTTGCCCGGGGGGTGAAAAAGGGGGTAATGCAGTTTGTCAAACTGAATTTCCAGGTTGCACTTTTCGGCCACCTCCAGGGTGTTGCGCACGGCTTCGGGGACTTCGCTGAAGAGGGCTTTCATTTCCTCGGCGGAACGCAAATAGAACTGCTCTGGCTGAAAGCGCATCCGTTTGCTGTCGCTGAGCAGGGTTTGCGTGCCGATGCAGATCAGGCAATCGTGGGCGTGGGAATGGGCTTTTTCGATGTAATGGACATCATTGGTCGCGACCAGTTTGAGGCCGAATTCTTTGGCCCACGGGATGAGGCGGCGATTGACCTGGACTTGTTCGGGAATGCCGTGGTTTTGGAGTTCGAGGTAAAAATTGTCCGCGCCGAGAGTTTGCTTGAACCAATCGATGGTGTCGCGCGCCTTGCTGAATTGCTCCTTGAGGATCAACTCGGGAATTTCGCTGGCCAGACAGCCGGACAGGGCCATCAAACCCTCCTTGTGCGCGGCGAGGATTTCCTTGTCAATGCGCGGTTTGTAATAATAGCCCTCAAGGTGGGCTTTGGTGGCGAGTTGGACGAGGTTCTTGTAGCCGGTTTTGTCCCGGGCCAGCAATCCGAGGTGATGATAGACGTCCCGGCCGCCGGTGGTTGACTTCTTTTCGAGACGGCTGCCGGGGGCGACATAGACCTCGCAGCCGATGATCGGCTTGATGTGGTGTTCCAGGGCGGCCTTGTAGAAATCGACCGCGCCGTAAAGGACGCCATGATCGGTAATGGCCAGGGCGGAGAACTGGAGTTCCCTGGCCTTCTCCATCAGCCGATCCAAACGGCAGGCCCCATCGAGCAGGGAGTACTCGGTGTGCAGATGAAGATGAACAAAATCGGCGTGAGCCATGACCTAAATTAAAGTTCAAAGTTCAAAGTTCAAAGGCCAAAGTTCAAGGCGCAAAAGAGTGCGCAATTTTTGCGCAGTTTTTTCTTGCTATTTTGTGGGGGAAACCCTTAACCTCATCACTGGAAAGCACTATATGCGCATTTTGGTTCAAGATCCGGTCGGGAAAGGGTACTTTGACGGCGTTGCCTGGAGAGGCAATTTGGAGCAGGCCCGGGAATTTGAAAGCGTCGCGCAGGCGGAAACATTCTGTCACGAACAAAACGTCACGCGCGCACTGATCGTGGTCAAATTCAAGGATCCGACCCAGGACATCCGCTACCCCATCGGCCCACACGATGCACTGCTGGTTTCCAAACCGCCGACGACAAGAATTAGAAGCCTGTCGTGACTTTCCGAAGATGGGCCGAAAATGCCCCGGGTGATGCGCGGGTATTTTGAAAAACAAGTTGTCTTTTGTATAACATCCTGCTACATTCCTGCCATGCTCACAAAGCCGATGCCTGTCCGGTTCGAACCTGAATTGCAGCAGTTGCTGCGCGAGGGCGCGCGCCGCACGCCGCACAAAAAACAAGAGTTGATTCGAATCACGTTGCGCCGTTACCTGCCAAAGGTGATCGAGCAGGAAGCAGGGGAGTCGCAACAAAAACGGCTGACTAACATTGAGCCGTGGTCCAAAAGCACCTTGGAAAAAGCCTACAAGCAAATGGGCCGGGAATGGGACGCACTGGAAGAAGCCGCAACCCTCGCGCAAGGCAAGCCTGATTTCAATGACTGATTAACCGTGGCCGTGATGAAACCCTGGGACATTTACACTTTTGTTTTCCCTGATGCGGAAACACACCCCGCGGTCATTCTTGGCACGGAAACCCGCCTGGCCAACAAACCCAAAGTCAATGTTCTCTTTTGTTCCAGCAAACGCGCCACCCGCCAGCCAACCGAGATCGAAACAATTCTGGATGAAGCGGACGGGTTGGACTGGACCACGCTTTGCAAATGCGATTTGATTTTTGCAGTGCCAAAGGAGCAGTTGAAAGACAAACGCGGATCTGTCTCCGTTGCCCGCCGCCGCGCCATCGCCGAAAAGGTTATCCGCGCATTGGGCTTTGCCGGAATTTAGCATCATTGACCAAGGTCAAAATTACTGGTAGTGCTGTGGGAAGCACATGGCGAAGAAAGCGACACTAATTTTTGTTCTTCTGGCAGTGGCAGCCTTCACTGTCATTTGGATAATCCACACCAGCGAGCCAAAACCGATCACCCATCACACTTCTGATTGGGCATGCATTAACTATCTGCGACTGATTGATTCCTCCAAACAGCAATGGGCTGAGGAGCAGCACAAAACCAGCAACGATTCCCCAACGTGGGATGATCTGCGCCCATATTGTGGACGCGGTTCCAACGGCGAATTGCCGGAATGCCCCATTCATGGCGTTTACACATTGGGCCGAGTCGGAGATAAAACACGTTGCTCAATCCACGGAGCCGTTCCAGATCCATAGTAACGACGTTCTTTCTATTGGCGTCCAAATGCGGAATGTTGCTGGCATGCATCTGGTTCATTTAAGGCTTCGTGACTTCCGCAATTATGCGCGGTTGGATGCGGATTTTGCGCCGGGGTTTCATCTGCTGCTCGGCGACAACGCCCAGGGCAAGACCAATGTTCTGGAGGCCATCTACCTGCTGGCCACCCTGCGCTCCTTTCGCGGCGTGGGCGGGGCGCAAATGGTGCGGCACGGCCAGAAGGGCTACTTCGCCGGGGCCGGCGTGATGTCGCAAGCCGGCCATGAGATCAAGATGTATTGGTCGCTGGCGGAACGCAAATTGACGCTCGACAGCCAGCCGGTGCGGAAATTGAGCGATTATCTGGGCACGCTGCGGGCGGTGGTTTTCTGCACGGAAGACCTGCAATTGATCAAGGGAACAGCGCGTTTGCGGCGGCGCTTCATGGATTTGCTCCTGACGCAAACGCATCCGGTCTATCTGCCCTTGCTGCAACGTTACGCCGCCGCCCTGCGCTCGCGCAACGCCCTGCTCAAACAGCACACTCCCGACGAAACGGCGCTGGAAGGATTCACCCGCCAGCTCATGGACGCGGGCCGGCAGTTGATGAAATTCCGCCGGGAATTGTTGCCGCAAATCGCGCCTCTGGCCCGGGCCGCTTACAGCCGGGTGGCGCGAAACGCCGAAGGACTGGAATTGGAATATCAACCCTCCGTCCGGCAGGACTTCGCCCTTGAACTGGCCCGCAATCGCGCGCGCGAAAAGGCTTTTCGCTCCACCCTCATCGGCCCGCACCGGGATGAATTGCTCCTGCAGTTGGACGGCAAATCCGCCGCCAAGTACGCCAGTGAAGGGCAGAAGCGCTCCATCGCCATTGCCTTGAAAATGACCCAGGCGGAATATCTTTCTTCGGCGCATGGCGCGCCGCCCATTTTGCTCATTGACGACATCATGGGCGAACTGGACGCCGGACGGCGGGCGGCATTTTTGCCGTTGCTCAACGAGTCGCAAACGGCGCGGAGCCAGGTTTTCATGACCTGCACGGAAGAGAATTGGCCGCAGGAACTGGGCCGCGATTTGCAACGCTGGGAAGTAAAGGCCGGAGCGGTCAGGCGTTTGACTTCATAAAGAGCGGGCCTGTTCACGCCGTCACTGCTATCGACGTTTGCCGCTTTTGCGCGTGTGTTGGCCGTTGCGCAGGGAAACGCTTTCAATCAACAGGGTGCTCAAATGATGCGGGCAGTCGTTCGCATCAACCAACAGGACAAACGAGCCTTTGGGTGAAATAAAAACAAAATCCGGATGCGGCACCTTGAAGCTTTCGCCGCCGACCTTGCGGATTTCGTGCGGCTTGAAAGGCACCGCCCGATTGGACTCCCGTATGGATGTGAGAACCATAAATCTTCTTCCGTTGAACAAAAACAGCACGAATGGCATGGCCGCGAAAAGGCGCAAGAGTGGATTTTTATTTTTGCGTCTTTTGCGTCTTTTCGCGGCCAATTCTTCGACTTCCATTCCAGCAACCAGGCCGTGGACAATTGCGGGCGGCGTCTTTAGGATATTCGATATGACATTGCTGGAAGCCAAAACGAAACACGCTCGTCTTGCGGCGGAGATTCGGCGGCATGATCAGCTTTATTATGTGCAGGCCCGACCCGTCATCAGCGATCAGGAATACGACCGGCTTTACCGGGAACTGGTTGATCTGGAGAAGGAGTTTCCCGCGTTGATCACGCCGGATTCGCCGACTCAGCGGGTGGGCGGCGAGCCGGTGAAGGCCTTCCAGCAGGTCCGGCATTTGCTGCCGATGCTCAGCCTGGACAACACGTATTCGCAGGAGGAGGCGCGCAATTTTGTCCGGCGAGCGCAGAAGCTTTTGCCCAATGAAAACCTGACCTGGACGGTGGAACCAAAAGTTGACGGCTTGGCGGTGAACTTGCGTTACGAAAACGGCGCGCTGGTTTCCGGTTCGACGCGGGGCGATGGAACAACGGGTGATGATATCACTTCCAATCTGAAAACCATCCGATCGATCCCGCTCAGAATTCTTGCGAAGGAAAGTCCGCTGCCGCGAGTGCTGGAGGTTCGGGGCGAAGTGTATATGACGCGAGTCGGCTTCAAGAAACTCAACGCGGAACGAGTCGCCGCCGGGGAAGAGGCTTTTGCCAATCCGCGCAATGCCGCCGCCGGCTCGCTCAAACAGCTTGATCCGCGCATCGTGGCGAAGCGGCCGCTGGGGGCGATTTTTTACGGCACGGGCCAGATCGAAGGCGAAGGCATCCCGGCGACTCATCAGGAATTGCTGCATTGGCTCAGCGAGCGCGGGTTTAAAACGCCGGAGAAAATCTGGTTGTGTCTTTCGGAAACCGAACTGATCGAGGCGATTGACGAGCTGGACAAAATTCGCCATGACTTCGAATACGAAACCGACGGGGCGGTCATTAAGTTGAACGATTTGGCCTTGCGCGAGCAGGCGGGTTACACGGCGAAAGCCCCGCGCTGGGCAATGGCTTACAAATACGCGCCGGAACAAGCGCAGACGAAATTGAACGGCATCACCATCCAGGTGGGCCGGACCGGGGTGCTGACGCCCGTGGCGGAATTGGAGCCGGTTTTTCTGGCGGGCAGCACCATCAGCCGGGCCACCTTGCACAACGAGGACGAGATCAAACGGAAAGACATCCGCATCGGAGACACGGTGACGATTGAAAAGGCGGGGGAAGTGATCCCGGCGGTCGTCGGCGTGGCGCTCAACCAGCGGCCGGCGGGGGCGGAAGCGTTCGATTTTGTCAAGCATATCAATGGGAAATGCCCGGTTTGCGGCGGGGCCATCCGGCGCGATCCGCAATACGTGGCCTGGCGCTGCGAGAACCTCCAGTGTCCGGCCCAGGCGACGCGCCGGGTGGAATTTTTCACCGCGCGCGGGGCGCTGGACATCGAAAGCGTGGGGGGGATTGTCGCGGACAAATTGGCGGAGCGGGGCCTGGTGCGTGAGCCTTTGGATTTATTCGGATTGACAGTTGAGGCGCTGGCCGTGCTGAACCTGGGCAGCGAGGAGGCGCCGCGCGTTTTCGGAAGCAAGAACGCGGAAAAAGCGGTCCAGGCCATCGCGCGGGCGAAAACGGCGCCGCTCTCGCGCTGGCTGTTCGGTCTGGCCATTCCCGAGGTGGGAAAGACCAGCGCCACCCAACTGGCGGCGTTTCACGACACCATCGAGGAAGTGGCCGGGTCATCGCTGCTGCGGGATGTCATCGCCTATCACGAGAAAACAGAACAGGCCCGCCAAACGCGCCGGGACAAGCCCGAAGACGGCGGGCGGCTCAAAAAAGAAGCCGAAGAAGCCGCGCAACGGCTGCTCGACGCCGGTTTCGCTGAAAAGAGCCGGAGAAAAAACGAAAAAGAGGCCGGCATCAACACGGAACTGGGGCCGGTCGTGGCGCGAAGCGTCCTGGATTATTTTGACTCGGAAGCGGGCCGCCGGGTTTTGCGGCGCATGAAGGAATTGGGCATCCGCCCGCAAAGCCAGAAGGCGGCGGCGCACAGGGAAGGGTTGCCGCTGGCCGGAAAGACGTTTGTATTGACCGGCACCCTGCCCTCGATGACGCGGGAGGAGGCCGGCAGGCGCATCGAATCCCTGGGTGGCAAAGTCACAGCCAGCGTGAGCAGGAACACCGACTACGTTCTGGCCGGGGCCGACGCGGGATCAAAATTGGAAAAGGCGCAAGCCCTGGGCGTAAAGGTCCTGGACGAGGCGGAGTTCCTGAAAATGACGCAGAAAATGACGAATGACGCAGCATGAAAACAACGATTGATATTCCAGACGGCACCATGAAGGAGGCCATGAAATTCACCGGCGCGAAAATCCGCGTCCCTCAGCGAAACCATGTCTGAAGTTGACTTTGGATTCCGCGTCTGAATATAAAGTGACATATGTTTGACCGTTGGTATGCAGAGATTTTGCGCGAGAAGCTGACGCGACCGTATGTCCACCTGATCTTCGGGGCGCGGCAGACGGGGAAGTCCACGCTCCTCAGGGCGTTGTTGCCGTCGGAGACGCTGATGGTTGACCTGGCTGATCCCAAGGAGCGGACGCGGCATCTGGCCAACCCGGGAGCGTTCCTGGATGAATGCCGGAGCCTGCCTGCGGACAAGAAGGGACAATTCGTTTTCGTGGATGAGGCGCAGTCGGCGCCCTCGATTTTCGATGCGGTTCAACACCTGTATGATGGCAACAAGACGCGCTGGCGGTTTGTGCTGTGTGGCAGTTCGGCGCGGAAATTTCGGCGCATCGGGGCGAACCTGTTGCCGGGCCGGAGTTTTTACCATCGGTTGCTCCCCCTGACGCTGGTGGAGCATCCGGCGGATCTGCCGCCGATTTCCTACGCGGTGTCACCGTTGCCATTTGCGTGGAAGGAAGGCCGGAAGCAGGAAAGACCGTTCCCGGCTTCGGACTTGTTGACGCGGCTGGCCTTTGGCGAACTGCCAGGCGTGGTGGCCGCCCCGGAATCCGACCGGGCTGAACTGCTGAGGGCGTTTGCATTCGTGCATCTGGAGGAGGAAATCCGCCGCGAGGCGCTGGTAAAGGACTGGGGGGCGTTTGTGCGGTTCATGCAACTGGCGGCGGCGGAGTCGGGGCAGATCGTGAACTTCGCAGCCATCTCGCAGGAGAGCGGCGTGTCGCAGCCCACCGTCAAGAGCCACTACCAGTTGCTGGAGGACATGTTCGTGGGCTTTCGCATTGAGGCGTTCTCCCGGAGTTCGAGAAAAGCTCTGCTTTCGACGCCGAAGTTCCTGTTCTTCGACTTGGGCGTGCGCCATGCGGCGGCGGGACTGACTGCGACACGCGACTTGGTGAAGGTGAATCCCGGTGGATTTTTCGAGCAGTGGGTCGGCATCGAATTGTGGAAGCGGCTCCAGTACCTCGGCGATGGCAAGCTGTATCATCTGCGCACCAAAGATGGCGCTGAAGTGGACTTCATCATCGACCGGGGAGGCTCGCTCACCCCCATTGAAGTGAAGTGGAGCGAGAATCCGACTGTTCAGGATGCACGGCATTTGCTGAACTTCCTGGGTGAGCACCCCAAGCAGGCGAAACAAGGCTACATCGTGTGCCGCTGTTCACGCCCGGCGCAACTCCACGATAAGATCACGGCCCTGCCGTGGTTCTGCTTATGACCATCCTCGACGCCATCATCCAGGCTTTGAGTATTTGTCTATTTCAAAGTCAAACTTTGAAACAGACATGCCGGCCGGCGGACATCGTCATTTTTTGTCCGCATCGTCCGCCGCCCACAGCCGGTAATTCAACTTCGGGAAAATGTTGTCCATTTGTTCGATTTGGCGGAGCCAGGGTTCGTCAATCTTTTTTGG
>CAWFAZ010000010.1:0-18078 GCA_963813995.1 uncultured Verrucomicrobiae bacterium
GACAAAGTGCTCTTGATTAATGAGGCTTTGGAACGCCTGGAAGCGGAGGATCCGCAACGGGCCAAAGTTGTGGTCATGAAGTTTTTCGGCGGACTGACCAACCAGGAGGTCGCGAATATCCTGGGCGTGGCCGAGCGGACCGTCGAGCGTCAATGGGCTTATGCGAAGGCCTGGCTATTTCAGAAAATTCGCGAGCAAATTTAGTTTAACCACCACCAACGCGGAACCATGGATGACACTCTTTCACACGAAGAAGAGGTGTTCGACGCGGCGCGAAAACTGGAAGACCCCGCCGAACGGGAAGCCTATCTGGAACGGGCGTGCGACGATGATTCCAACCTGCGGGAAAGAATCGAAGCATTACTCTCCGTCCACAGCCACGCCGAAGAGTTGTTTACCGAATGCATCTCCGCGTTGCGATCTTCCGCAGACAATCCCGAATCCCCGGCGGCGGCGCGCGATTTGACGCGAGGGTGCGAAGAGGAGCAGCCGGGGGCGCAAATCGGGCATTATAAAATCCTGCAAAAGATCGGGGAAGGCGGTTGCGGCGCCGTTTACATGGCGGAACAGGAAAAGCCGATGCGCCGTCTGGTGGCGCTGAAGGTGATTAAACTGGGCATGGACACGCGGGCGGTCATTGCGCGTTTCGATGCCGAACGTCAGGCGCTGGCGATGATGGACCATCCGAACATTGCCAAAGTCCTGGACGCAGGCGCCACTCATACCGGCCGTCCCTACTTTGTCATGGAACTGGTGCGCGGGACCCGGATCACGGATTATTGCGATCAGAACCAGGTGGATACCCGTCACCGTCTCGAGTTGTTCATCCAGATTTGCCATGCCATTCAGCACGCGCACCAGAAAGGGATTATTCATCGCGACATCAAACCGTCGAATATCATTGTGACGTTGCATGACGGCCTGCCGGTGCCCAGGGTGATTGATTTTGGAATCGCGAAAGCAACTGAGGCGCCGCTGACGGACAAAACGCTTCTCACCTTGCAAAACCAATTCATCGGAACACCCGCCTACATGAGTCCCGAGCAAGCCGGCACGGGCGGGCTGGACATTGATACGCGCAGCGACATTTACAGCCTGGGGGTGCTGCTCTACGAATTGCTGACGGGCAAAACTCCCTTCGACCAGAAAACACTTCTCCAGTCGGGGGTGGACGAGATGCGCCGAACATTGCGGGAAAAGGAACCGCAACGACCTTCCGTCCTGTTGACTGTCCTGGCCGGCAACGATCTGACAACCACCGCCGCGCGACGCCACGCTGAACCGCCCAGATTGATTGCGCTCATTCGCGGCGATCTGGATTGGATTGTCATGAAGGCGTTGGAAAAGGAGCGGGCCCGCCGTTATGAAACGGCGAACGGATTGGCGTTGGACATTCAGCGGTACTTGACCAATGAGCCGGTGATGGCTCGTCCCCCCAGTCGGATCTATCGGCTGCAAAAGCTGGTTCGACGAAACAAAGTTGTTTTTATTGCCGTGGCCGCCGTGTGCGCCGCCTTGATTGCGGGGCTGGGCACTTCGACGTGGCTCTTTCTAAAGGAAAGAGAAGCCCGCCAGCGAGCCGTCGCGGCTGAACGCCAACAGATCCGCCTGACGCAGGAGGCCGAACTGGCCCGTTCCAATGAAGCCAAATTGCGCCGCCAAGCCGAAGCCCGGGAGAGGATCACCCAGGCGGAAGTCCTGGTCAGCCAGGGCAGATTCAATGAAGCCGACACGATGATCAGCGAGGCGTCTCCGACGGAGCCGAGCGTGGAAGGCGCGGCGCTCATGCGTTCTTTGAGCGAATGGCACGCCCTTCAGGGCCGATGGAAACAAGCGGCGGATCGCTTTGACTCGCTTCTGCAAGTCAACCAACTGGATGGATGGGACCAAGGCAGCCTGGATTATCTTGGTTGCGGGGTTTGCCTCATCGAGAGCGGCGGGGCCGATCATTACGATCAGTTTGGTCAAGCGGCGCTGTCTCGTTTCGCTTCCACTTCCAACGCCGTTGCCGCGGAACGAACCATTAAGACCTGCCTCTTAAAATCTCCGAGCCAAAGCGTGATGGAGTCCCTGGCTCCCTTGGCCCGCCTTGCCGAGGAATCTTTCGCCACGGTTGACAGCCATGACGAGGACGCCAATTTTCGCGCGGCCTGGGGATCGGTTTCTCTGGCGCTCTGGGAGTATCGTCAGGGCCACTATGCCGAAAGCATCAAGTGGGCCAGACGCTGCCTGGCTTTTCCCGATTATAATGCGCCCAGAGCGGCGACCGCCCATCTCGAACTCGCCCTGGCTTTGTCCCATACAGGTCAGAAGGGCGAAGCGCTCAAGGAACTCAGCCAGGGCCGTCAGTCCGTCGAAAACAAATTCAATGAGGCCTTGGAGCCAGGCAGCGCGGCGCAGGGCTTCTGGTTTGACTGGGTTTTTGCCCGCATCCTGCTGCGGGAAGCGTCGAAGTAAAGCGCCTTCCTCTGGCGCGGAAGCGTGTCGGGTTTGGGAGATGATTGGCGCATTTAGTGATGGCACTATGTTGCGTTATTGCAGGAATCAAGGAGCAGTGGTGTTTAGATCGACATGTCCAAATCTCTTCCGAAGCGTCGCGTGCGTTTTATTTTTTCTGGCGGTCCAGACTCTTCACGCTGCGCCGCCGAATTTGCGCGGCAGCCTTGGCATTCACGATCCATCAGCAGTCATAAAGTGTGGCAACCTCTATTACGTTTACGGCACCGGGCAGGGCATTTTTTCAAAATCATCCGCTGACACCATTTATTGGGTGACCGGGCCAAGCGTGTTTGCCAACTCTCCCAACTGGACGACCAATGCAGTTCCCGGGTTCACCGGAGATTTTTGGGCGCCAGACATCCATTATTTCAACGGCCAATATTATCTTTACTATGCCGTCTCAACCTTTGGCAGCCAGGTCTCAGCCATTGGCCTGGCAACAAGCCCCACCCTTGACCCCGCCAGCCCGGGTTATCAATGGACGGATCAAGGCGCGGTTGTTCATTCCGTTTTTGGTTCCGCTTACAATACCATTGATCCGAGCGTCACATTCGATGCATCCGGCAATTTATGGATGTCATTCGGTTCATTTTGGGGCGGCATCTACCTCATTCAACTCAATTCCTCAACCGGCAAAGCCAGCACGACCAACACGACTGTTTACCATCTGGCCACCGACAGCGCCAGCGGCGATCCAATTGAGGCGTCCTACCTTTATTATCACGAAAATTATTACTATCTATTCGTCAATTGGGGCACCTGTTGCGATGGCATTGACAGCACCTACAACATCCGCGTCGGCCGCAGCGCGGGCATCACCGGCCCTTACCTTGACCAGAACGGCGTCAGCATGCTTGCGGGCGGCGGAACGCTCTTTCTGGGAACGACCGGGAAATTTATTGCCCCGGGGCAAATCGGAATTCTCGTTGACAATGGGAATGGTTTCTTTGGTTATCACTATCTCGATGCCAACAATAATGGCGCGCCGACGTTTGACTTTGAACCGCTTTCGTGGACCAGCAACGGCTGGCCGGCGTTCACCAACAACTGGTCTGCCGCGTATCATTTCCACATGGACGGGCGCGATGACGACAATCAGTATTACGGGCTGCTCCAAAATGGCGCTTCCATTTTCTGCGACCCGTTGCTCGGCGATTCACTCATGCTCGATGGAACCAATCAATATGTCAGTTTGCCCAATGGTGTGGCCAATGCGCAAACGTTCGCCGCTGTTATCAAATGGAACGGCGGCGCCGCCTGGCAACGCGTCTTCGATTTCGGGAACGGAACGAACAGTTACCTCTTTTTGACCCCGCTCGCCTCCACCGGCTACCCTCGCTTTACCATCTCTTCCTACGGTACCCGCCTTGAACAGCATCTGGACGCAACCGGCCCCATGCCGACGAACGTTTGGACACACATTGCCGCAACCACCGATGGCTCACGCGGAATTCTTTACGTCAACGGTGTGGCTGTGACGACCAATACATCAATGACACTGACCTCATCGGACATCGTGCCGACAAACGTTTGGTTCGGGCGCAGCCAGTTCCCCGCCAATCCTTACTTCAACGGCCAGATCAGTTCCATTCGCATCTATGGACGCGCGCTTTCGGCAACTGAAATCGTCGCGCCGCAGCCGGTGATTTCCGCGCCGGCGGCAAACTCATTTTATCAACCCGGCGAAACAATTCAGTTCGCCGGAACGGCCACGGATTTCGCCGACTCGCCGTTGTCCACCACCGGACTGACATGGACGGTTGAATTTTGCGACACGGACTCAACCAACGTTGTTGCCGGTCCATTTTCAGGAATCAGCGCCGGCAGCTTTTCAATTCCGCCGAACGGTGAGGAGGCCACAAACGGATTTTATCGCATTAGTCTCGCGGCGACCGACACCCTCGGACGGGGTGCGACCAATTTCGCGGACATTTTTCCGAATCCGACGAACACGGCTTGGACCGCGTTTTATTCCTTCAATAACGGCGCAACGGACTCGAACGGTTTTTTTAACGGCACTGTGGCAAATGGCGCAAACACCGTTGCCGATTCCATTCGCGGTTCTGTTTTAAACCTCAACGGTATAAATCAATACGTCGATTTGCCGCCTGGAATTGGCGCGATGCGGACATTTTCCGGCTGGGTGAAATGGGGGGATGGCAATGACTGGCAGCGCATTTTTGATTTTGGCGTCAACGACACCAGTTATGCCATGCTCACGGCCAAAGCCAACAGTGGCAAGTTGCGTTTTGAAATCACGCCCAACGGTCCTGCTGAAGCGCGGGATTTGGATTCGCCCAATCCATTGCCGACAAATGTGTGGACGCATGTGGCCGTGGCGCTCGACGGATGGCAGGCGGTGATGTTCGTGAATGGCCGGGCTGTGGCCGTGAACCCCAGCGTGAATCTGTTGCCGTCCGATGTGGCCGGCAGCGCCAATTATTTTGGCCGCAGCCAGTTCCCCGGCGATCCTTATTTCAACGGCCAGATGGACTCCATGCAAGTTTCATCGCGGACTCTGCCGATTGAACAGATCACCGCATCAAGCATCGGTATTTCGAACGCGGCGTCAACCCTGACCTTGAACTGGCCGGCTTGGACCAATGGCCTTGGGCTTTATGCGGCAACCAGCCTGGTTGCGGGCGCCAATTGGACTTCAATCACGAATTCACCAGTGACGACAAATGGCGTCAACTTTTTGACGCTCACACCCGCGAGCAGTCAAGGGTTTTTCCGATTGCAATTGCCGTCTTCGGCGGCACAGCTTTACGGACAGACAAACGAGATTATTTATTCCGACAGCCTGCAAAACGGGTGGGTGGATGATAGCTGGGCAAGCGACAATCTGGCCGACACCAATTTCGTGCTATCGGGCTTTTCCAACTCGATCAGCGTCTTCTGCACCGGGTATGGGGCGCTCTATCTGTCTCAGACCCCGTCTTCTTCAGCGCCCTATACGAATCTGATCTTCTGGCTCAACGGCGGGGAGACCGGCGGACAGGTTCTGACGGTGACGGGGACGCTCGATGAGGTGGACCAAACCCATTATACGCTGCCGGCGCTGGCCGCCAACACCTGGAAAAAATTTACCATTCCCCTTGCCGCCCTTGGCGTGGCCGACCAGCCGGACTTTGACGGCATTTGGATCTGGAACGACACCGATTCGACCATCCCGACCTTTTATGTCGATGACATCATCTTGGTGGCCGGGCCGCCCAGTGCCGCGCCGCCGGTTGTCCCAGCGCAAACGACCGCCACGGTGACGATTCAGGCGAATCAGCCCGGCGCGGTCGTCAGTTCCAATCTCTTCGGAATTTTTTTTGAGGAAATCAATTTTGCCGGCGAAGGTGGCATTTACGCGGAGATGGTTCGTAACCGTTCGTTTTACGACGCGGCCAATGCCGACTATTGGACGCTCGTCACGCAGGGCACGGCGAAAGGCACGATGAGCGTGGACCCCACCGGCCGTTGAACACCAACATTCTCAATTCGCTGAAACTCACGATGCAATCCGGCGCCGGCAGCGTCGGCGCGGGCAACTCCGGTTTTTGGGGAATGCCGCTTCAAGCCGGCGCCACTTACAATTTGAATTTTTACGCGGCGGGTTCAAACGGCTTTGCCGGACCGGTCGTCGTGCAATTGCAGAATGCCGGCGGCAGCACGAATTACGCGCAGGCATCGTTCAGCGGATTGACGGCGAACTGGCAGCATTTCGCGGCGTCGCTGGCATCCAGCGGCACGGATACGAACGCGCGGATTGTCCTGAGCATCACCAACGTCGGCGCGGTCTGGTTGGATGTCGTTTCACTGTTCCCGCACGCGACATTTTACGGTCGGACCAACGGATTGCGTGCGGACCTGGCGAACATGCTGGCGGCGTTGCATCCGTCGTTTCTGCGGTTTCCCGGCGGAAATTTCATTGAGGGCGGGAACATCACTAATGCCGTCCGTTGGAAAAAGACCGTCGGCGATATTGCACAACGGCCGGGTCACACGGACGACGCATGGGGCTACTGGTCCACCGACGGTTTCGGCTTCCACGAGTTCCTCCAGTTCTGCGAAGACATGGGCATGGAACCGCTCTACGCCATCAACTCCGGCCTGGCCCTCGGTTACGACGGCAACACCAACAACACCGTTCCACTTGACGAGATGGGACCGTGGGTGCAGGACGCGCTCGACGCGATCCAGTATGCGAACGGCAACACGAACACCACTTGGGGCGCGTTGCGCGCCGCCAACGGTCATCCGGCGCCGTTCCATTTGCAATACATGGAAATCGGCAACGAGAGCGGCGGCTCATATTACAACGACCGTTACGCGTTGTTTTACGACGCGATCAAGTCGAATTATCCGGCGATGCGCCTCATTGCGCCCGACTGGGGAGGCATTCCGTCGAGCGCGCCGGTGGAAATTCAGGACGAGCATTACTATACGAATGCCGACACGTTTATTTCCTACGCGACAAAATATGACAGTTACAGCCGCAGCGGTCCGAAGGTTTTTGTGGGCGAATATGCCGTCACGTCCGGCTACGGCACTTACGGCAACCTCACCTCTGCGTTGGGCGAAGCGGCGTTCATGACTGGCATGGAGCGAAACTCGGACATCGTTCAAATGGCCTCCTACGCGCCGCTGTTTGCCAACGTCAACGGCATGCAGTGGCGTCCCGACTTGATTTACTACAACAATTCGCGGGTGTTCGGCACGCCATCGTATTACGTCCAGGAATTGTTCGGTCAAAATCGGGGCGATGTCGTCCTGCCCACCGTTGTTTCGGGGGCGGCCCCGCTTTACTCCTCAAGCAGTCTGTTGCAGTCCAATGGCCAGGTCATCGTCAAGGCTGTCAATCCTTACAGCACGCCGGTGGCCACGACGTTCAATGTCACCGGCGTCAGTTCCATCTCGCCAAACGCCACGCTCATCCAATTGACTTCGGCCAGTGCCGCGGATGAAAACACCTTCTTGTCGCCGACGCATGTTTTTCCGGTCACGAATTCAATCGCCACCGCCGGAACCAATTTCACCCTCATCCTGCCCGCCAATTCGCTTTCCATTCTCCGGCTCAACGCCAGCGGCATCAATACTTACACGAGCCTGATGTTGCAATGCCCTTCGCCCATCAACAGCGGCCAGTTGGCCGCGTCCACGGTCTGGGGCCGGCTTTCTGGCAACTGGATCAATCTCACAGCCAATGCCAATTACGCCATCACCTGGTCCTCGGCAGATACGAACATCGCCGTCGTTGACGTTTACGGCAACGTCGTGGGCGCGGGTCCGGGAACGACGAGCATCATCGCCACTTACGCGAGTCTGGGTTTGTCCGCCACGCAATCCGTGCAGGTTATCTATGTTCCGACGACGCTCGTGCATCGTTACAGTTTCAAAAATGGCACTGCCAACGACTCGGTTGGCAGCGCCAACGGCACACTTGCGGGCAACGCCACCATCAGCGGCGGCCAACTGGTGCTCCCCAACACAACTTCTGCCGCGCCTGCAACTGACTACTTGCAGTTGCCGGCAGGCATCCTCACCAATGCAGGGAATGGCGCCGGCGCCAATAACATCGACCCGGCGGTAACAGTGGAAGCCTGGGCAACGATCTCTCCAAACCAATACACTTGGGCCAATCTTTTCGACTTCGGCAATCAGGATGCCAGCGGGTATTCTGAATATGACATTCATGTGTGTGTTCACTCCGTTGACAACGCGACGATCGCCGGGATTTCTGATTCCGACAACGCGAATGTTGACTATCAATACATTGATCTCGGCTCGGGGAGCAGCCTGGATGGCAGCACCAACGTGCATATCACCGCCGTTTATGATCCGCCCGCCGGTTACGTGGCCATTTACCTCAATGGCGTCCTGGCCGGCGCGGATGACTACGTAACCATCCCGATGTCGGGTGTGGAAGATGTTCGTAATATCATCGGCGCGGACAACTGGCCTGATCCGGGTATGCAAGGGGCCATTGACGAATTCCGCATCTACAACGGCGCGTTGCAAGCGGATGAAATCGCCGCCACGCAGGCCCTTGGACCGAACCAACTCTTGAGCACCGCCAGTCCAACTCTGGGCGTCACAATATCGGGCGCCAACCTGACCCTGTCATGGCCGCTGGCCTCGGCTGGTTACACTCTCCAATGGGAAACGAATCTTGCCGCCTCTCTCTGGACAAATGGTTTGCCGGCTCCACAAATCATCGGCGGACAATGGGAAGTCACGGTCCCCGTTTCGGGCCCGACGCTCTATTACCGATTGGCGCGATGACGAAGGCGGGACAAATGTCGGGTTTCAGGGTCAGACGGCGCATTGGGAAGGGGAACAGAATCATCGCCCGCGTTCGCATTCTGGCGATTCTCTTGCGCAAAGTGGGGTTGAAGGACATCTGCCGGAATGTTACACTTATTTAATCATGACCAACGTGCTTCGTTCAAAGTATTGGACCACCCAAAGCCAGTCGGCGATTTCGGCTCTCCTTTAGTATGACTCACTCTGCAACAAAGAATTTCCGGGCGTTTACCCTCATCGAACTGCTCGTGGTCATAGCGATCATCGCCATCCTGGCGGCGATGCTCCTGCCCGCGCTGGCCAGGGCGAAAATGTCAGCCCAACGCACTTCCTGCATCAGCAACATCAAACAACTGACGCTTTCCTCGCTGCTTTATATCTCTGACGCCAATGGGTACTGCTTTCCCGCTTATGACAACCCAGCCGAAGATACGGGCGGTCTCTGGATGAGCAATCTGACGGCTTATGATGGGAAGGTGGACAAGGTGCGTTTGTGTCCTTCCGCCAGCATTTCAAATTACACTGTGGATCCCTATTACGTGGGCGCGGGCGCTTGTGACACGGCTTGGGTTTGGGATCAGTCAAATCCGTGGTTGCAGGGCAGCTACGCCATAAACGGCTGGTTTTATTCCAGCGTCGGCGCCGGCGCATGGCTTGCCAATACGAACGAGATAATCAACTACTTTAACAAGGAAGGGAATGTTCAGAAACCGGCGCTGACACCCATCTTTGGGGACTCCCTCTGGGTTGACGGCGAGCCGATGGAAACCGACATGCCCGGCAATAATCTTTATCTCGAAAGCGGATGGGCCAACCCTGCTGCAATGAATCGCTGGCTCATACCCCGCCACGGCTGGAAAGCCCCGTCAGCCGCGAACGGATTCAAGTATCATTACAACCAACGGCTGCCTGGCGGCATTGATGTCGGGTGCATCGATGGCCATGTGGCTGGCGCTGTATTGGAATCGTTGTGGAGTTACTCCTGGCATTTGAATTGGATTGTCCCGGCGCTAAGGCCCGGCGCCACTTGGCCACCGGCACCGGCGCAGTGAACCCTCGAATGGGAAACGAATCTTGCCGCCTCTCTCTGGACAAACGGTTTGCCGGCTCCACAAATCGTTGGCGGACAATGGCAAGTCAGCGTTCCCATTTCCGGCCCAACGCTTTATTACCGGCTGGCGCGATGACGCAGACGGGGCAAATGTCGGGTTTTGGCGATAATTGGCGCATTTAGGGATGGAATGTATATGTCGAGAATCCCAAAAGTTCTCCTTTTGGTCGAGTCCTCCCGTGGATCCGGGCGGTCATTGCTGCGGGGCATAGCGCATTACGCGCATCACCAAGGCCCCTGGTCCTTCTATTGGGAGCCAGGCGGGCTGGAGAAGGTGTGGCCGAAGCTGAAAACGCTGGAGCTGGATGGCATTATCCTGCGCGATGTGGATAAGCTGGAAGAGGTGGTGGCCTTCGGCATCCCGGCGGTAGTCATTGGACACGGGCGAACCGAGGTTTCGTGTTTATTGAACGTGGTGACAGACTCCGAGAGAATTGGCCAGATGGCGGCAGAGCATCTTCTGGCTTGCGGCTTTAAAAAATTCGCCTACTGCGGATGCCGGGGTTCATCGGAGGAAAAGGCTCCCTGGTCCGAACTTCGCCGCCAATCTTTCACCGACCGCATCCGCCAGGCCGGCTGGTCCTGTGAAAACTTCCCAGGCCCGCCGTCGTCCAGCCGGTTGTCCTGGCCGCGGGAACGCGGTCTGATGGCGCACTGGTTGCAATCATTGCCCAAGCCGCTGGGTCTGATGGCCGCCAACGATGACCGGGCCAGTCAGGTTGTCGAAGCCTGCAAGGTTGCCGGAGTATCAGTTCCGGCGGAGATGGGCATCATTGGCGTGGACAACGACGAGGTGGTCTGCGGACTCTCCGACCCGCCGCTTTCCAGTGTTGCCGTCAATTTCGAACGCGCCGGCTACGAAGCGGCATCCGCCTTGGATTGCTTGATGAAGCGCAGAGGGCCCATTCCGGCTCGAATCGTGGTCCATCCGACGCATATCGTCGTTCGCCGCTCCACCGACGTCGTGGCGGTGGAGGACAAGAGTGTCGCCAAGGCGCTGCGGTACATCCATGGCGTCTCCTGCCGGGAAGAGTTGACGGTGGCGGTCGTGGCCCAAAATGCCGGAGTCTCGCGGCGTCTTTTGGAAAAGCGATTTCGGCGCGAGTTGGGCTGTTCGGTGCTGAATGAGATTCGGCGCATGCACACGGACAAAATGGCGCAACTGCTGGTGGATACCCATCTGCCCGTGCGTGAAATTGCCGAAACCCTGGGCTTCGGCGACGTGCAGCATTTTGCGCGCTATTTCCGCTCGGTCAAAAAAATGAGTCCGCTGGCCTACCGCAAAGCCTATGCCGGATACTCAGCGCAGCAGTCGTGTTCGCAATTTGGTGATTCTTTTACGCAAACTGGCGTTGAGAGATGTCTCCCGGAATGTTATCCTTCAAGGCATGATTACAGCAACTCACTGGCCATATTGGATCAGACAAAGCCAGTGAATGCTCTTTCAGTATGACTAATTCTGCAAAAAATAATTCTTGTGGGTTTACCCTCATCGAACTGTTGGTGGTTATCGCCATCATCGCCATCCTGGCCGCCATGCTTCTGCCCGCCCTGGCCAAGGCCAAGAAAAGCGCAATACTCGTCCAGGACAAGAACAATGAACATCAGCAACTGGTGGCCTTGACGATGTACTCAGGGGAGAGCAGGGATTTTCTTCCCGATGGCGAGAACGGCTTTTGGGCTTGGGATATGGACACCTATCTCGCGAACCAGTTGATGGCATATGGAACGACGCCACAGACTTGGTATGACCCGGGAACAGCGCCCAAATTTGGCCCCTTGGACTGGTTTGGCGACCCGATCTTTAGCAAGGGCGACGGCCGTGAATATGTGGATACTCAAGGAGATCCAGCGTTGTGGTGTTTCGAGGCCTCCCCAAATGGCGTATTTCCCACCTGGCCCGATCCAAATGCAACGTTCGGGAGCAACGGGATTCGAGTTGTAGGATACGCCCTGACTTTTTATGGCACGGCGATGTATTCCAACACAGCCTATGCTTACTTTATGACGAACGAAAACATCAAGGTGAGCGAGTCATCTGTTTTGAATGCGAGCGGAGCGTCATATCCAGTGGGACCAATCGCGAAACGCGTCCTGGTGGCTTGCGCCACACTCAACAACTCCAGCAGCGGCACTAACTACGCAAAGTACAATTGGGTTGACGTTGACGGCGGATATAAGATTAATGGCGCAACAAAGGGCCACATCAGCGCGCACCTGAAGACTGCGACGCTTCCCGACGGAGGAAATCTGGGGATGTTGGATGGCCATGTGGAGTGGCGCCCCTTAAACCAGATGGTTGACCGCACCCCTCCCGGCGGTCCGTATTTCTACTGGTGAGCCATGTGAAAATCCGATGCAAACCATTGCTGAACAAACACTTATGCGCAGCCCAAGACAGAATGAAAAAACAAAAACAATCAAACGCAGAATGTCTGTCGGGTTTGAGACCGGAATGGCGCATTTAAAACAAGAGCACCAAAATGACAAAAATCAAAGAAACCCTGAATCCATCAATCAATAAATCAAAAGGAAATATATGACAAAAATGAAAATCAGCAAAATCCTCTGCTATACGGCCTCCATTGGCCTGGCGGCATGTTTGGCGCAAAATGCGACAGCCCAAACTGATATTTGGCTCGACACCGATGTGAACGGGCTGTGGAGTGACGTGAATAATTGGAGCCTCGGCGCCGTTCCGAACAGTGCCACGGCAACCGTGATTGTTGATCCCCAACAAGGCCAGAGTTGCACGATCCCTGCTGCCTATGCGGCAGACGCCGGCAGTGTCGCTTTGAGCATGTTTTTTGGCCCGGAGTGGGGACAAACTTTCAATGTTTACGGCTCGTGTGCCCTCGGCTGGGCGCTTTGCCCGGTGCAAAATTGGCCCAATTACGGGTTGCGCTCCACGATCAATATGTATAATGGTTCCTCCATGTGGGTCCCCGCCAACGGCGCGGCTCTGGCTCTCGGCTGCAATTGGTGGTGGACTGGCGGGCCGTACGTGACGATGAACATGTACGGCAATGCACAGTTCAGCAGTCTTGGCACAGCCGGAGTATGGTTTGGCGGTCATCTGAATATCTATGACACTGCATCTTGTTTGTTTAATAATTATGTCAACATTGAAGTTAATGATGGCGCCCAGATTGACCTCAACGATTCCATGAATATCGGTGGCGGCACGTTGCTGCTGCCTGAAGGCTGGATGGCCGGCTCCGGTGAGTATAACGGCACCACCACTGGATCAACCACCGATTTGATTAATAGAGGCATTCTTCGAGCCTATGGCAAAACGCTTGATTCAGCCGACTTGATCATTACCGACAATGGCACCAACACCATCATCACGACGAAGCCTCTCGGCGGCAGTCTGAGCGGTATTTCTTTCAAACCCCTGAACGAGGCCATGGCGCCCGTGGGTTCGCAGCAAGCATTGGTGCTTGTCGGCGCTTACCCGTCAGTCACTGGAGTCCTTTTGAGTTCCCCTGAACCAGGTATTGACCTGGCGACGTTGCCCGGGACGCCGGTTTACACCTCGAGCGACACCTGTGTGGTCACGGTTGACGCCAACGGCGTTGCCACCGCAGTCGGTGCAGGCGATGCCACAATCACCGCCATGGTCGGCGCGTTCACCGCTACGATTCCCTTCAACGTGCCGCATAAAGCCACCCCGATCCACCGCTACAGCTTTAACGGTCCGGGCCCCACCGTGCCGGACTCGATAACCGGCAATCCCAGTTTTGCGGCCACGCTCGTTGGTGGCGCCGTTTTAGGCGGAGGACAGGTCACGCTGGATGGTTCAACCGGCTATGTGGAATTGCCTGCCGGAATCCTCACCGGCTTTCATGACGTAACGATCGAGACTTGGGCCAGCTTTGGTTCTCCAATCAACACTTGGGCCGGTCTCTTCGCGTTTGGAACGTCTGATGATTGGGGAGATGCAAACAATGGTACTGGCGGGGATTACATTTCCTTCCAGCCGCACACCGGAGGCGGAGCCACGCAGGCGGGATTCGCCCAGGGTCTGCCCGGCAACGGCGATGAAATGGATGCTGTGTGGGGCACTCCTCTGGATGGATTGGTCAATGCGCATGTCGTTGCCGTCTATGCGCCGAGCTCAGGTTACATCTCGATCTATGTAAACGGAGCGATCAAGACGACTCTGCCCGCGAATTTCGCCAATCAACTCTACAACTCCTTGATTGATCCGGGTGCCTTCGCCGCCAATGGAAGCATTCTTGACTACACTCTCAATACGCGGGGGATATTTGACCAGGGTGTCAACGAGTCCATCGCGGATCCGGACAATTTCATCGGCAGGGATGATTGGGGTAACGACCCATATCTCAATGGTTCCATTGCTGAGTTTCGCATTTACAACACCGCATTGACAGCCTCTCAAGTCAGCGCCGATTATGTCCTCGGACCGACACAACTCATCGGCGCGAACACGAGTGTGTCGTTGACCGCGACGCTCTCGGGTGGCAACATAGTGATCACCTGGCCGAAGAATTCCTTCTACGTCACCTTGGTGTCCAGCACATCGCTCCCTGGCGGCTGTTGGGCTCCGGTGAACAACGGCACATTGGCGATTGTCGGCGCGAATTACGTGGAGACCGTTCCGATTGCAGGAATCTCCCAGTTCTTCGGATTGCAATAATGGGGTTACAAGGGGGGGCCGGGGAAAATTACCCGGCCCCCCTTCTTTATACGGGTGGCAAGGCAAGGAAAGGCAAGGAAAGGCAAGGCATTTTTAGAATGCGTTGCCTTGTCCATTACAAGGCGGTGGCTTTTTCGTGTCGCGGCGATTGTGCTGGGGCCGCTGCTGTTTTTTTTGACTTTGGAGGCCGGTTTGCGTTTGGCCGGGATTGGACATTCGATGTCTTTCTTCCTGCCGATGGTTATCAATGGGAAGGGTTGCCTCGTCGAAAACGACCGCTTCGGCTGGCGCTTTTTTGGCCCGGACATGGCGCGCGCGCCGTTTCCTTTTGTCATTCCCAAAGTCAAGCCGCCCGATACGATCCGCGTCTTTGTCTTCGGCGAGTCAGCCGCCTACGGCGATCCGCAGCCGAAATTCGGCCTCTGCCGCGTTTTGGAAGCCTTGCTGGATGGACGCCATCCAGACAAACACTTTGAAGTGGTCAACACAGCCATGACGGCCATCAATTCCCACGTCATCCTGCCCATTGCCAGGGATTGCGCCGCGCAGAACGGCGACGTCTGGGTGATCTACATGGGCAACAACGAGGTCGTGGGTCCTTATGGCTCAGGCACGGTATTCGGCCCGCAAGCTGCCAACCTGGCCATGGTCCGGGCCGGTGTGGCATTCAAGTCCACGCGCATCGGACAGGCGTTTGGAAACCTGGTTCGCCACGCTCAAAAGCGGCCGCTCAATCAGAGCGAGTGGGGCGGAATGAGCATGTTCCTGCACAACCGCGTCCGCCAGGACGACCCCCGCATGGCCACGGTTTACGGCAGCTTCGAACATAATCTAAACGATATAATTGACATGGGCCTCCGCAGCGGCGCCAAAGTTGTGGTCAGCACCGTGGCCCGCAATCTCAAGGATTGCGGCCCCTTCGCTTCAGACCATCGGCCCGGCTTGCCGGCCGTGGAATTATCCCGCTGGGACAATTTCTACCAGACGGGAATCCAGGCGCAACAGACAGGGCGGCCGGCGGAGGCGATCAACTCCTTTGAGCAAGCGGTGAAGATCGACGACAGCCATGCCGAAGTCCACTTTCGCCGGGGCCAATGTTGTCTGGCGCTGGGCCGGGACGCGGAGGCTTCGCGCCAGTTTGAGTTGGCCTGTGATCAGGACACGCTCCGGTTCCGGGCGGACAGCCGCATCAACGAAATCATCCGGCACACCGCGTCCAGGCGGGAGCAGGAGGGCGTGCGATTGGCCGATTCCGAGGCGGCCATGGCCATGCAAAGCCCGCATGGTTTGGCCGGCGGGGAGTTTCTCTACGAGCATGTCCACCTGAACTTTGAAGGCAACTACCTTGTCGCGCGCGCCCTGGCGGAACAAGTCGGTCATGCCTTGCCCGCCAGCGGCGAACATCCCTGGCCCACGACGGACGATTGCGCCCGTCGCTTGGGATGGAACGATTCCACCCGGCGCGAGGCAGAGGCGGATATTCTCAGCCGCCTCAACGATCCTCCCTTCAAGGAGCAAGCCGGCAACCGGCAACAGTATCAGCGTTTGCTCCGGCAAATCGAACAGCTTCAACCCGCGACACTTCCCGATTCCCTGCGCGAGGAAAAGGCCCGCGCCAAAGCCGCGGCCGCCGCCGCGCCCAACGACTGGATTCTCCAGGAGAATCTCGCGCACCTCCAGCAGCAGACCGGGGACACCGCTGGCGCGGCCGAATCATTGCAGCATGTGGTGCGTTTGCTGCCGCAAAACCCGGACGCATGGGAGGATTTGGGACTGGTCTTGGAGGTGGAAAAGCGTGATGATGAAGCTATTTCAGCCTTTCAACAGTCCGCCCGGCTGGGCCCTGAATCGGTGGTGGCCATGAACAGTCTGGCCGAGCTGTATGCGCACGAAGGCCACCCCCAAGAAGCCGCGCGTGAATTTCAACAAGTGTTGCGGCTAAAACCTTACTGGGGTCCGGCCCACTTCGGTCTGGGCAAAGCCCTTGAGGCAATGGGTAAAACTCAGGAAGCAAGGGAACAATTCGAAGAATCGCTCAAAAATCGCGTCAGCACCCCGGAGTCTTTCAACACGCTGGGAAAGTTTTCGTTTTCCCGGGGCTGGTACGGCGCTGCCGTCACCAATTTCACCGATTCCCTCCGGCTCTATCCCTCCGACCCCGAGATCCATGTCAATCTCGGCCTGGCTCTGGCCAAGCTTGGAAGGCGTGCTGAAGCCAGGGATCATTACGCGGAAGCCGTCCGTTTGCAGCCCAATTTTGCCGAGGCTCATTTTTGTCTTGGCTTGGAATTCGGCAAGGACGGTGACGCCGCCGGCGCTTCGGCTCAGTTTGCCGTGGCGGTGCGCCTCAAGCCGGAATTGATCGAGGCCCGTTTGAACCTTGGGATCGCTCTGGCCAATCAGCACCTCAATCAAAACGCACTGGATCAATTCGAGGAGGTATTGCACCGCGACTCCAAGAATCAGATCGCCCTGGCCTATGCCAAAATTCTCCGCGCCAACCCCTCCTCCGCGCCGCAAAATTGATGAACTCATCACATCATAATTTATTCGCTGCTGTTCTGACCCTGGCTTGCTGCGGTGTTGGCATCGGCGCGGAGACCAATACGGACACCAATACTGCGGTCCTCCTGCCTGGCCGGCGCGACGTTTCCGCCCACGACCCCTCCACCATCGTGCAGTGCAAGGATGAGTACTGGGTGTTCGCCACCGGACGCGGAATCCTTTCCCGCCATTCCACCAATTTGATTCATTGGACTCCAGGCCCGCCGGTTTTCACCAACATCCCGTCCTGGACCACCAACGCCATTTCTGGCAATTTCGGCCATTTTTGGGCGCCGGATGTCATTCATTTGCGCAACCGCTACCTCCTTTACTATGCCGTCTCCACCTGGGGCAAAAACACCTCCGCCATCGGACTGGCGACCAATCCCACCCTTGATCCCGCCGATCCCGGCTACGCCTGGGCCGATCATGGCCCCGTCATCCAAACCACGGCCACCAATGACTACAACGCCATTGATCCCGCCATCACACTGGACACCGACGGGAAATTATGGCTCGCCTTCGGCTCCTTTTGGACCGGCATCAAACTGGTGGAACTGGACCCCGCGACCGGCAAACGCCCCGTCACCAACTCTCCGATCTACTCCCTCGCCCGCCATGACATGATCGAAGCCTCTTATATTTATCGGCGCGACGGTTATTACTATTTGTTTGTCAACTGGGGCCGGTGCTGCCGGGGCGTCAAAAGCACCTACAACATTCGCGTCGGCCGCAGCCAGAAGATCACCGGCCCCTACCTTGACAAAGAGGGAGTCGATATGCTCATGGACGGCGGCAGTTTGGTTTTGGGCAGCACAGGGCCATTCATCGGGCCGGGCCATGCGGGCATCATTTCGGCCGGCGGGAAAGATTGGTTCAGTTGCCATTTTTATGACGGCACGCGCGAGGGAAGACCGACGCTGGCTCTCCTCCCCCTCCGATGGGATGCCGCCGGCTGGCCGGAAGT
>CAWFAZ010000011.1:0-24629 GCA_963813995.1 uncultured Verrucomicrobiae bacterium
TCCACCATCATGACCAGCAACCGGCCACTGGAGGAATGGGGCAAACTTCTGGGCGACGTGCCCACGGCTGGGGCGATCCCGGATCGTTTTCTGCACCACGCCCAGACCATTGCCATTACCGGGCGGAGTTACCGGCTTAAAGACCATGCCGCCATCGCCGGAAAGGAAGACAAAAACAAAAAGGCCAAATCCAAGTCCAACGGACCTTCGACCGCAGAACCGGCGAGCTGAATGGCTCGCTTTCTGGTTCTGCTCGCTTTACTTTGCTGTTTACGATTATGGAAAACGCTCGATTTTCAATCTCGGTCGGAGGTTGGTTTCGATATACGAACCAGCCGTTGCATAATAAAAGTTGGACCCTTTAGCCGGACAATGAATAAGCGTGCGTTTTTTCTGGGTGCCCTCGGGTTGTCAACTAACGCATCTTGGGCCTTCTTCCTCGATTGTTCGGCATCATGCCACTGTGTAAATGGGGCGATGAATATCCCAAGAATCAGGGAGTGCGGCATCAAATATATCATTCATTACAAGTTTTTGTTTTCCATTCAGGAAAGGAATTTGGACATATAAATAAAGACGGTTACTTACAACATAAGGCCAAAATGGATAGCCCATTGTCCAGCCAATGCCCACGCACTTGACCCAAAAAGCGATAAACTTGAAGATGTGATCCATGAACCCAAAGATGGACAGAAAGGAGCGGTTTCGTCAATCCTTTCAATGTATGGGGGTCCTTAACGAAAGCTTCACCCGGGGCAGTTGGGAACTGACCCGATTAAGGTGGCATAATCTTCCAGATGGCGGAGCTAAACGGGTCAGTCCCGTATAATGATTCTGCTGAGAAGTGAGGGGTTTTTCAGCAGGGCTTTTTAGGCGCCACTTGGCCGTGATCGGAACCCATCGCTGTAGCCCCAATGGTTAATAATGGAAGGATGACTTCATCCGCGGGAAAAATTCAAGAGCGACTGCGGGCCGGATGCGCTGCACAACACAAGGCGGCGCAACTGCCGGCCAGCACCGCCCCCTTCTCCGAAACAAACATAACAAGTGTCAGTTCTCATTATTTAAACTCCTGCTCCTTTCTTCGTTTGGCCACGAGCAGGTTTGAATCACGGGTCCAACTTCAGGCGCGTTTAGCCGTCTTCTTTCCGACCCGGTAAGGCGGCGCATTGCCGTGTTGCCGATTTTCCAGACCGATACCATCTTGCGTGCCTTGTATTACAATGGTGCCAAGTCTGGCTTTTTGAACAAGATTTTTGCCGCAAAGGAACGTAAAGAACACATGGATAAGAACTTATGCTGCTTATTCTTTGCGATCTTTGCGCTCTTTTGTGGCCAATTCATTTTGGTTGCGGCTATGCCGCTTCAGATGGCTCAATTTATACAGCTTCTCACGAGGCAGTGAAAGACGATCCGCCGTCGCTTCGCTATGGCGCGACAAGAAAACCAGCAACATGTTGCCAACTGTTGCCGCTGTGTTGCCAGCCGAAAAGCTCAACGAAACCCTTGTTATAGCCCGGAACTCAACCCGGTGGAAGCCATTGGAGACCTGGTCAAAGATCGGATTGGCAACACACTTTCTTCATTGGCGTGATTGAATCAGCACGTGCCGTGGACCCTTTCACTTGCGCCACACCGGGCGCTCAAGTGACATGAAATCAAGCTTCGTCCCGGCTTTTCCATTCGAGAAAAAGTTTGACACACAACGTCGCCAGGGCCAGGAAGGCCAGCAGCGTCGCCACGGCAAACGGGGCAACCGGATCGAACTCGTTGTAAAGTTTGTCCACACGCAGGGGCAGCGTGTCGGTTTGGCCGGCGATGTGTCCTGACACAACTTCCACCGCGCCAAATTCGCCCATGGCCCGGGCGTTGCAGAGAATGATGCCGTAGAGCAAGCCCCATTTGACCGAGGGGACGGTCACCCGCCAAAACGTTTGCCAGCCGTTGGCGCCCAAAGTCAACGCCGCTTCTTCCTGTTCCGACCCCTGGTCCTGCATGATGGGAATCAATTCCCGCGCGACATAGGGAAAGGTGACGAAGATCGTGGCCAGAACAATTCCCGGAAGGGCAAATATGATTTTGAGATGATGGGCGGCCAGCCAGTCGCCAAACAGCCCGTTGGCCCCAAAGAGCAGCACAAAAAGCAACCCCGCCACGACAGGCGAAACGGAAAAGGGCAGATCAATGAAGGTCAGCAGGATGGCTTTGCCGCGAAAATCAAACTTGGCGATGGCCCACGCCGCCGCCAGCCCGAAGAGGACGTTCAATGGAACGCTGATGGCCGCGACAAAAAAGGTCAGCCGAATGGCCGAACCGGTGTCCCTGTCCGTCACGGCCTTCCAGTAAGGCGCCCAGCCGCCGGAGAAGGCCTGGACAAAGACATTGAGCAGGGGCAGCAACAAAAAAAGGGCGGCGAACCCGCCGGCCAGCGCGATCAAAAGCCATTTCACCACCGCGCTTTCCCGGACGGAGGACGGAGCGGCGCGCGCTTGAGATGGAACAGGAAGGGAGAGGTTCATGGCTGTTGGAATTTGGAGGCCCATCCCTGCACCCAGTTCAGCGTGAAGAGGAGCGCGAAGGAAAACAGCATCAACACCAGCGCGACGGCGATGGCCCCGGTGTAATCGTATTGGTCCAGCCGCGCGACCATGAGCACGGGCGCGATTTCCGTCCGGGGCAGATTGCCGGAGATGAATTTAATGGATCCGTATTCCCCCAAGGCGCGGGCGAAGGATAGGCCGAAGCCTGTTAAAATCGTGGGAAAAAGGGTTGGCGCGATGACGCTGACAAATGTCCGGAAACGGCTGGCCCCGAGGCAGGCGGCGGCTTCTTCGACTGCGCGGTCAAGGTTTTCGAGGACGGGCTGCAGCGTTCGCACCGCGAAGGGCAGGCCGACGAAAGTCAAGGCGATGACCACGCCGAGCCGGGTAAATGCGCCCCGGATGCCCATGGGCACGAGGAATTGCCCCAGCCAGCCGTGGTCGGCAAACAAATTGGCCAGCGTCAAACCCGCCACCGCCGTGGGCAGCGCAAACGGAAAATCAATCAGCCCATCCAGCAGGCGGCGTCCCGGAAACCTGTAGCGAACCAAAACCCAGGCCAATAAACTTCCAAAAACAGCGTTGATCAGCGCGGCGGCCAGTGAAGCCCCCAAACTCAGCTCATAGGCCGCCAGCGCGCGTTCATTGGTGGCCAGCGCCCATAATTCAGCCCAGGAAAGATGAAACGACCGGAGCACCAGCGCCGCGATGGGCAGCAGCACGATGATGCTGAGGTAAAAAACCGTGAAGCCCAGCGTGATTTTCAAGCCGGGCAACGGATTGGACCGCGCAGGACTCTTTAGCGGCACGGCCTCTAAAGACGTCACCACGCCCGCTTCACCGGCGGCTTCTGGAGATCTGATCAAATATGCCCCCTTCCTCGAAGTGAATTTTCTGGGCCTGCTTCCAGCTTCCAAAAACTTCCTGGATCGTAAAAAGATTCATGGGCGGGAAGGTTTTTTCGTGCCGGCGCGCCACTTCCGCCAGGCGCGGGCGGAAATGATGCCGGGCCGCCATCTCCTGCGCCTCCGGGGTGTAGAGAAACCGCAGGTAGGCCTCCGCCTCCTTCCGTGTGCCGTGGGCGTCAACATATTTATCAACAACGGAAACGGGCGGCTCCGCCAAAATGCTCAGCGAAGGATAAACAATCTCGTACTTGTCCCGGCCAAATCTGTCCATCACCAGCAGGGCCTCGTTTTCCCAACTGATCAACGCATCCCCGATGCCGCGCTGGGCAAAGGTCATGGTCGCGCTGCGCGCGCCTTCATCCAGGACGGGGGCGTTCCGGTAAAACTGTTCGACAAATTGCGTGGCCGCCGCGGCGGAACCGTGATTCTTCCGCAAGGCATAGCCGTAGGCGGCGAGGTAAGTCCAGCGCGCGCCGCCGGACGTTTTTGGATTGGGCATGGCGATGGTCACGCCCGGCCGGACCAAATCGTCCCAATCCTTGATGTTCCCGGGATTTCCCTTTTTGACCAAAAAGACAATGGCGGATGAGTAAGGCGAACTGTTATCAGGCAGTCGTTGCTGCCAATTGGCCGGAACCAGGCCCGCCTTGTCATGCAGTGCGTCAATGTCCCAAGCCAGCGCCAGTGAAACAACATCGGCCTGCAAGCCATCGATCACCGCGCGGGCCTGTTTGCCGGAGCCGCCGTGCGATTGCTGGATCGTCACCACTTCGCCGGTCTTGTTCTTCCAGAATGTGGCGAAGGCGGCGTTGATGTCCTGGTAAAACTCGCGGGTCGGATCGTAGGAAACATTGAGCAAGGAGACCGTCTTCTGCGCCAGGACCGGCTGGGCGGCCAAGGCGAACAGAAGAAAGAGGATGTAATAATTCATGCACAGTGCATGCAGGTCAGAAGCCAAACTGCAACCGGCCCAGGAGGGCCTTTTCGGTCTGGCCCGTGACTGAGCCAGGCACCTTGCTGCCCCCATCGAATGTCGTGTCGGAATATTCGAAAATGCATTTCACATTCCTGTTCAGATACCAGTTCAAGGAGACGCTCCAGGAAGTGGCTCCTTGCGCCGAACCGGCGGCCGCGTAAAGCGGAAAAGCAGCCGGATCGAGCGAAATCTGGCCGAAGCGGGCGGCCAACTGAAACGCGCCCCAGCCAGAGCCATTCAGACGCAGAGGCTGGCGAACATCGGGCAATGCTGCCCAATTATTGTCTTCCCCGGTCAGAAAGTAGGAGCCAACAATATCCCAAGCGATGTTATGGAAGTTGGCCGAGCCGGGCGTTTTGCCGGAGATCTGGAATTTCTCGTCGGAAACGACGTACTCCCCATAGAGGCCAAAAGGCCCCGAAAAATAATAGGCCTGCGGGTTAAGACGAAGATGCTGGCCCCCTTCGCTGACGGTTGAATTATATTTGAAAAACGTTTGGCGGCCCATCGTGGCAAACGTGGGGGTGGCCGCTCCCGGTTGCAATCCGTAGCTGCTGCCGAGGCCAACGCCGAACTTTTGCAGCGGCACGATTTCGGTGTTTTTAAAAGGCAGCGCGAAAATTCGGGAGACCACGTCCTTTTCATTGCCCGCCACTTCGGCGTCGCCGCTTCCGCCGTCGGGAACACCGTTAAACGCGCCCGCGTAGTAGGCAAGGGCGCCGTTGAAAAGGTCTCCATGAACCATGACTCCGACATCGCGATTGGGCACCAGTTCGCTTGGGAAACCGCGTTCCAGGAACCAAAGGTATTGGTCGAGCGGCACCCATTCCAGACTGAGCGGCGGTTTCATCTTGCCGGCCTGAACCTGGAACTCCGGGAAATAGTGAACGTTGAGGTAGGCATCCTGCAGGAAGGCGTTATTGGTCGTGGTGGAGGTAAAGCCCGAACCAAATTCGGTCTGCAGATAATAATCGTAATCGTGATACACAGTGCCGTTTGCGATGGCGCGCAAACGACGGATGGTAAACGTATCCCTGCCGGGGGCCGCGCTGGCGAAATAATGCGAATCCACCTGGCCGTAGCCGTGCAGGTTCAAAACAAAGTTGGTGTCGGCGGATCGCAGCGAGAACCCGTCCGCGCCGGCGGTTATGAAGGGGGCGTTTGTCAATTTGGCGTTCGTTTTCTGTTCCGCGGCGGCAATTTGCTGTTGCTGTTCCGCGGCGGCCTTTTGCCGGGCTTCCAAATCATCGACCTTTTGGGTCAGCGCCTGGATTTGTCTTTTCAAGTCGTTAATCGTATCGCTGGTATCATCCGCCGTTGCATTGATGGCCAGAATTTGAGCGCCTGCCATTGCGGCAACAAACCATCGGTAGTTCTTCATATCCAATTTTGTAGCATTCATTTTACGAGACAATGCCAGAAATCCATACCAATTTCACAGCATTCATTTAGGGAGATAATGCCAGAAATACCTATTATGTCAATAGGGATTATCATATTATTTTGTAATTGGCTAAATGGTTGAGCAGGAGTGATTTACACCACTCAGGCGCTGCCGGAATAATAGTCTTCGACTTTTTTGGCGACGTCTTTGTAGCCGGCATCCACCTCATAAATCTGTTTGTATTGGTCCATGGCCTCTTCCTTTTTGCCCATTTTGTCCAGGACGACGGCCAAAGCATAAATCATTTCCATTTTTTCTTCGTCGAAGGCGGGTTTTTCCTTGATGGCGTCCTGTAGTTTGCGCGCGGCCATGTCGTTCATGCCCCGCAGGGCAAAACATTGGCCCAGGAAACTGAGGGACTGGAGGCGCTTGTTCGGATTGTTTTGCGCTTTCTGAAATTCCTTGATGGCCTCGCTGATTTTCCCGGTTTGAAAATAAAGTTTCCCCAGTTCGAAGCGAATGACCAAATCGTTTGGGTATTTCTCGGCCCGCTGCTCGCAATCGGCCAGTAAAAAGACATCCCGCTCGCCCTCAAGCTGTTTGATCTTTTCGGCGGAGCCGGGCGCCTGGGGATCCAGTTGGTCGATGGCGTGATTAAACTTTTTGATGGTCGCCTCGGAAATGACTTTTTGCAGCGAGGCGTCCGTGTTGCCTTCCTGGGCGACGATTCTCTGGTAAGCTTCCAGCGCCCTGTCAAACTCGTTCTGCTGCGCATAAAGCTCGGCCACGTTGCGGAGCAGTTTCAAATTTTTGGGTTCCCTGGCCAGTTGCTCCTCGTATTTGGCAATTTCTTTTTTTGTCAAATCTTCGGTCTTGACCTGGCGGCTCTCCTGTTCCATGGCCACGGCCTGGTCCTTGTCCTTTAAAATATCGCGATAAGAACCCGATCCGTCCGAGAGCGCCTCGTAACCGCCTTCGGTGAGGGTTTTTTTGGCGGAGATGTCCTTCAGTTCCTGGACGAGCCGGAGATCGGCCGGGTGCAATCGCATCAACTCGGCAAAAATGGTTTCCGCCTTGTCGCCCTGGCCGGCGGCCGAATAGGCCCGGGCCAGATTTTTTTTGATCTCCTCATCCTTGGGCGAATTTTTGACGGCGATTTCCAGGGAGAGAATGGCGGTCTTGGGAAATTCGCACAGCATGGCCGCCTCCCCCAAGAGCTTGTGGGCCGCCGCGCTGTTGGGATCGCCATTGAGGATTTGCTCGGCGATTTTCAAGGCATCCACCGGCTCCTTCATCAGGGCCAACTGGCCTCTGGCCAGCAAGGGCTGGGACCCGGCGCCGCTCAACATTTTTTTGAAAAAGCCGCCGCCGCCGCCCGACTTCTTGAATTGCGACGCGCGCAACGCCTCGCGGCAATCATAAAAAGCCGGTTCCTGCTCGAGGACTTGGTTAAAGATGGCGATGGCGTAATCAAAGTTCTTGCGGTCGAAGGCGGACTTGCCTTTTTCGTACTGCTCGCGCAAGGGGCGAGGGATCTGGCTGATCGTTTTCTCTGCCATGCGAAAATTGTATTAGCACTGCATAAAAAATCCACTTTAAAAATAAGCCTTGGGCCGGGGCGGGGGGTGGGAGATGGGAATTATGGGAGACATGGGAGCAAAGCAACTTATGGACGCCAAATCGGTTTGATTCACTTTGACTGACTTTGACTGGGTTGGACCGCAAGGAGCACCTTTTGTTTTGTAAGTTATTCGCGTTAAAGTGTTTGCATACGAATTCCAGGGCCATCTGGCCCGCAGCCCCGGGTTGACCCGCTTTGACCAGGAATCTGTGAAAATCCGGGTGATTCTGTGGCTGCCTTTTGGTTCATGGCGGCCATGGCGAACAACCTGGAATGGTTTGATCCACTTTGACTGAGCATGACCGGCGGCTCCGGCCGGGAAGGACGCCCGGGATGAGCCAGCCTGCAAAACAGGCCTTTTTGATGCTTCCGACCTCATAATTCTTAATTCCGCCTTCTTCCTTTTCATCATTGGCCTCATTCAGCATCCATTACCAGACTACTATAGCATACAAATGTCATTTTATACATATTTATTTTAAATTATTTTTGTAATCGGTGCTGGCCAGCGCAACAACCTGAAGGGGAATGAGTTGGAATATTTAACCAAAAAACCCGGGGCCGCCCCGGCAAGCATTTTGGAGGAAAGAGGCGGCTTGGCAACCGCGACCGGCTTGTGTTAGCTTGACTGGGCTGAATTATGAGACCGACGCCGATGCACAAATCGGAGGCATTCACTCTCATCGAGTTGATGTTGGTGATCGTGATTGTCTTTGTGTTAGCCGTGCTTTTTGTGTGGTGGGCCGTAATTTATCCGCAGTTACCACTTCCCAAGATCCCTCGTATCGCCTGCATGAATAATCTTAAACAAATCGGCACCGCTTATCGCGTATGGGCTAATGAGTATAACGACCATTTTCCCGCATCGCAATCGGTGGCCAACGGCGGATGGAGGGAAGTTCTGACAAATGCAGATCAAGGGTTACTGTGCTGGACAAACTACGCGATCATGGCAAACGAGCTGGGACAAACCGCAAAGATTCTCGTATGCCCGTCGGATGAACGCAAACCTGCCGACACCTTTACTAACTTCGCCAACGCCAACCTCTCCTATTTCGTAGGCGTGAGCGCCAACGACAGCGAGCCTCAGTCGTTACTGGGCGGTGACCGTAATTTGGGTGCCGGAACCGAGCCTGGCCGCGATTACGGCTTCTCCCCGGAAAACGGCCAAGGAAATGATGTCGCCATCCCAATAAAAACGCGAGACGGTCCAGTTTGTTGGTCATTGAAGATGCATTCTGTGGGGAGATCAGAGGGTGCCGGGAACATACTACTAGGCGATGGCAGCGTTCAGCAGGTTGGCACGCTTTTGTTGCGCACGAATTGGCAGCCTCATTTCAATCCAACCACCAACTGGCCTGCCGGCTATGCTCCGTCGTCTCCTTCCATCCGCGTCCTCTTTCCGTGAACTTTGCTGGCTCGTGACCGCAAAACGTGTCAATAAAGATCATGAACACGTCCCTGGCCAGATGGGCGGCACGGAACGGCCCGCGTCTTTTTTGCGGTGTTTGCGGTCCGGGCGGTGACTAAAGAGTAAAGAGCGAGCATGAATGACGCTGAACTGTTGCGGGAATACGTGAAAGACCATTCCGACTCCGCCTTTGCCGAGTTGGTCAAACGGCATGTCAATCTGGTCTATTCCACTGCTTTGCGAATGGTTCGCCAAACAGCCCTGGCTGAGGACGTGACCCAGTTGGTTTTTGTCCAACTGGCGCGCAAAGCGCCGGAAATTCGCGAGGGCAACGCGTTGCCGGGATGGCTTTACCGCGTCACCCATTGTCAGGCGGCCAATGCCTTGCGCGCCGAGCGAAGCCGCCGCCAACATGAAGAGGAGGCCATGATGCAAGCGGAACTCGAAATTGAAACGGCGTGGGAATACATCGGCTCCGGACTTGAGGAGGCCATGAATACTTTGGACGCTGCCGAGCAGAACCTCGTCATCTTGCGGTTTTTCCAGGAGCGGAGCTGGCGGGAAGTGAGCGGCGCACTGGCGTTGAGCGAGGATACGGCACAACGGCGAGTCGGCCGGGCGCTGGAGAAGCTGCGCGCGCATTTCGTCCGGCGCGGTGTTGCCGTGCCTTTATCGGTGCTCGGCCTGGCCATTACCGCGAATGCCGTCCAGGCGGCGCCCGCGGGATTGGCTTCCACGGTGGCCGGCGCTTCGCTCGCCGGAGCGGCCGGCGCCGGAACGCCCACTCTTTTAACAGCAATCAAAACGATCCTTATGAAAAGAACCACCTGCGCCATATTGTCGGCGGCGATTGTCGCCGCTGTTTCCATTCCCCTCATTGTCACGAAAGCCAGCCCAACCGACACCCCGGTCACTGCGGAGAGCCTCGCCAAAGGCAGGGTTTTGTATTTCACCTTTGACCGGGACGAAACGGGTAATAACAAAGTGACAGACGCCAGCGGCCACGGAAATCATGGCAGGGCTTCGGGCGTTCGTTGGACCGCTGACGGCAAAAAGGGCGGCGCGTATGAATTCACCGCCGACGGCGATGAGATCGTGGTCTCCAACAACGCCTCGCTGAATCCCAAGCATCTGACGCTTGCCGCCTGGATCAAGACCACCACCAAGGATGCCATATGGCGGCGCATTTTCGACAAATCCTATGGAAAAGGCTACGCCATGAGTGTTGCCGGCGACTGGCAGCCGAATTCCTGGCGCGGCCAAGTCAGCTTGGAGATGGGGCCTGGAATGCATTTCATCGTCTCAAAAAGGGATGTGACCGACGGACAATGGCATCAGGCGGCAGCCACGTTTGACGGGGCCGCGGAGGTGCTCTACGTGGATGGCCAGCCAGAAGCCGAGAGGCGCTGGGACAAGCCCGGACAGCCAAGTCCCACCGGCTTCAATTTGGTCATCGGCTGCAACCGGTCCAATCTGACGGAGGATGATCTCGGCAAATCGTTCCGCGGCGTCATTGACGAGCCGATGGTGTGGAACCGCGCGCTTTCGGCCAGGGAAGTCGCGTTCCTTTACCAGTCGCAACAGTAGGAGGCCAACGGCAAACCCATGAACCACACAACCGGACCTCAAAGGCATGTGGAAGAAAGAAAGCAACTGCACCCTGATCCAATGGGAGGAAGAGGAGGAGGGATGCCGGACTTGGGAAGCCTTCGACCGGCCCCTGAAAGAAGATGGAACCCGGGGAGGCAATTGGAAGGGGCAACAAGTGCTCGCCAAAAAGGTGAAGTAGTCCCTGCAAAAACAGCAAGTATCTCCGCGCTCAATTTTCATTCGCCACCGCTCATGGCCTGACCGATGGACACTGACAACAATCGTAATTTGCCAACGCTCTGCTGGTCAGTCGCGGCGGTTTTCCTGTCCTTCTTCGTTTTCGCGCAACTCGGCGTCATGCTCTGTTTTGTTGCCGGGTCCGGGGTTTCGTCCTTCGTGGCCCCGCTCGCGCTGCTGCTTTCGCTCGCCGCCGGCGACTGGCTTGCGCAGCGGGAAGGCTTGCGCGGCCGGCTGCGGATTGCCCCGCCCGCAATCGTGCTGGCGGTTGTGGCGCTCGCCCTGTTTTTGGCCGCATCCTTCTTCGACATGTCGTGGGATGGCCTCTGGTATCAGCAGACCGCCGTGTATCAGATGGCGCACGGCTGGAATCCGCTCCGCGAACCGTTGCACAACTTCGTCTCCCATATCCGGGAGTCGTTGCGTCACTATGCCAAGGGACCCTGGTACGTGGCTCTGGCTCTCTTTGAAACAACCCACCATATCGAATGGGCCAAGGCCAGCGCTTGGATGGCATTGGCGGCAATGTTCTTTGCCGTGTTCGCGGCCTGCCTCGATTTTGGGATGCGCCGGGGCGCGGCGGTCGTCATTGCCGCGCTGGTGTCTCTCAACCCCGTCGTGACCTGCCAGTTGGTTTCCTATCTCGTGGATGGCCTCATGATCTCGTTTCTGGCGTGTTTTGTTGCCGCGCTGTTCGGCTGGTTCCGGCGGCCGAGCCTGCTGATCCAATGGGTTCTGATGGCATCGGCAATCCTTTGCATAAACGCCAAGCTCACGGGGCTTGTCTATCTCTGCTTCTTCTGCGCCGCGGCAGGACTTTATCTTCTCCTGAAACGACGCAACCTGGTCCTGCGTTGCGCCGCCTTTCAGCTTGTCTGCATTCTAGTGGGAACGCTGCTCTTCGGTTTCAACCCCTATGTGACCAATGCCGTCCATCGGGGCAATCCGTTCTATCCGTGGATGGGAAGCGCCGCCCACCCTGGGTACAGCCAGAGCGGACACAACCCGATTGAGCTTTACGAAACGCCAAAAAACATGATTGGCCGCAACCGCTTTCATCGGTTTACCTGCGCCATCTTTGGCCATCCGGGACCGCCAACATTCTATAATGGGGAGAATGCCTGCATGATGTGGCCCTTTGATGTGCGCTGGAAGGATGTAAGTGTCTTCCGTTACCATGAGACGCGCATTTCAGGTTTCGGACCGCTGTTCAGCGGCGCGTTCCTCATCGGCCTTTGCCTGATCGGTGTTGCCTTGGCCCAACCTGGCGCCCTGCGCGTAATTGTGGTTCTGCTCGTCGGCGCGATTGTCGCGTCACTCATGGTCAGCGTCCACACTTGGTGGGCGCGATATGGCCCGCAACTCTGGTGGCTGCCCATCGTCGCCGTCATCGCCGGGCTTGCCCCGCCGGGTAGGCGCGTCACCCGGTGGTCCGCCTGGTTCCTGGCTGTGATACTGCTGGTCAACGCCGTGCTGGTGGGGGCGGCCCATTTTTGCTGGGAGATCGAGGCCACGCGCACGACCCATCAGCAGATGGCCCTTCTGCGGCAGAAGGGCGACATCGAGGTTGATTTCCAATATTTCCGCGAGCCGTTTGGCGAGCGGCTGCGGGCGGCGGGCGTCACCTTCCACCCGGTCAGGCAATTGCCCTGTGACCACCCGATGGAATTGATGAGCGTCGTGCCGGGTTATCCCGGCGCAGTCCGGGCCTGCATTCCCGGAAAGACAGAACAGGCTTCCGCCGCCAGCCAGTGAAATGAAAACAACAACCTGGTGTCGCCCCGTTTCAGTCCCCGGATGTGTGACGGACTGGTGGCGGTGCGCGATGGCTTCACAATTGATTTGAAAACAGAGGGGTTACGCATAGTATGCGCGCGGATTTTGAAATGAATTCATTTCAACACAACTTCACCAAACCATATCAAAGTCAGAGAGAAACGGCAGGGAGAAACAGGCTGGAGGAAAGAGCCGGCTTGGCAACCGCGACCGGCTTGTGTTAGCTTGATTAGGCTGAATTATGAGACCGACGCCGATTCACAAATCGGAGGCATTCACTCGCATCGAGTTGATCGTGGTGCTCGTGGTGCTCGTCGTTGCGGCTCTGGCGTTGCTGCTATTGCCGTTCTTTGCCAGAGCCCACGCGAGGTCCTCGCGAATTTCCTGCATCAATAACCTTAAACAAATCGGCACCGCTTATCGCGTTTGGGAAAACGATAATGGAGATCGTTTCCCAGCGTCGCAATCGATGGCCAAAGGCGGATGGAGGGAATTTCTGACAAACGCAGATCAAGGATTCCTGTGCTGGACCAACTACGCGATCATGGCAAACGAACTGGGGCAAACCGCAAAGATTCTCGTATGCCCGTCGGATGAACGCAGACCTGCCGACACCTTTACTAACTTCGCCAACGCCAATCTCTCCTATTTCGTAGGCGTGAACGCCGCCGGCAGTGAGCCTCAGTCGCTGCTGGCCGGTGACCGCAATTTGGCCCCGGAACCAAGCCTGGCCCCGATTACGGCTTCTCCCCGGAAAACGGAAATGGAAATGACGTTGCCATTCCAACCAATTCGCAAGTTTGCTGGTCATTGAAGATGCATTCAGCGGGGAATCCGGCTGGCGCAGGAAACATCCTGCTGGGCGATGGCAGCGCCCAGCAGTGTACCACTGCCGGTTTCTGCTCGACTTGGCTGAGTCACGCCAATCCAACCACCAACTGGCCCATCGGCCATTTCCCCTCGTCTCCCCCCATCCGCGTCCTCTTTCCGTGATTTTCGGGTTGGCGGGTAAAGGCAGGGCGGGCACTCGCCATTCAGAGCCGTTCGCTTTCACTGATCATTTCATTTTATCATCCATGGTTTGATTACTTCTGAACTCCCGCAAGGAAGCTGGCGAGACGGCGATGCTGTTCCGCCATATTCTGGCCAAGGCCGCATTCTGCTGCCAATTCGCCAAACGGTTCTCCCCAAGTTGGCGGCGGAGGCGGCAGCAGTGGCGGCACATCGTGTGTGGCGCGACAACGAAAGGTTGCCTTGATGCTTTCTGCGAGCCGGGCAGGATCAATCCTGCCGGAATCAAACAGCAGAAGCATGTCCACCAAGTCCTTCGCCCGCGTGTTCGGGCGGCCTTTGCGCGGGAGAGTGTATGCGTGCAACTTTTCGGCAAACTGTTCCTCACGCGAGATGGCTGGCAACTTTGCTTTCGCGAAGCCCGCAAACCCCAACCAATCCTGGCCTTCCAGAATCTCGAATGGCTCGCGCAGAACATCGCCCGCGCTCACGTCGAGATGAAAACTGGCAAACCGCCTTCCAGCCATCTGCGCTTCGACTGGGTAACGCGAGCCGCCGTAAGGCGCGGCATCCAAGTCCATTGTTGGCTCGCCTATGGTGAATTCAAAACCGTCGCCGAGATCAACGCCCGCTTCCCGTTCCAACAGGCTCCGAACGGCGGTGTCATCCCACGCTTTTGCTCTGCCTGGCAACTGGCGAATGGCTAAATCAATGTCTCGTGTGGTTCGCGCTGCCCGGATGCGAAGTTCCATTGCGTAACCGCCTTTGAGCAACCAAGGGGCATCGGATTCATGAAAGAGCCGACAAAGCAAACGGTCGAAGGCCACTTGCCGCCGCAAACGGTTAACGTCTCCACCTTCGCGCCGCACCCGGGCCAGCAGCCGGTCTTCCAGCGCACGACGCAATGCTTGGGGAGTTTCGTAACGCTTCATGGCAGCAGTTCGGCCACAAGTTTCTGCGAGCTTTCCTGTCTCTTCATCGCGGAAATCTCACGCCAGGTTATCAACCCGCGCCGCCGCGCCTCGAGAGCGACGGGACGAAGATCGCCAATGGCGTCCGGATTGGCGCTCGCCACGTCACAAAGCGCACGGAGGGGACGGCACACCGTAAGACCGCGCAGGCGGGTCAGTTCCGCAGGCGCCAACCTGGCTCGATGCAGCACCACCGCCTTGGGTGGCCGGCTGTTCCGGCGAAAGGGGGGCGGCACGATCATGTGTATCTTGGCCGGATTGAAATCCCCCAGTTCGAAAAGGCTCAAAGCCGTTTGATGCGACAGGGTTGCCACCGGCTTCTCATCGCGCCCGCGTGACCAGAGCAGCCAGGCCATCATCTCTCCGTCTTCCGGCGACGGCAGATGCGCCAGCCGGTAGATGCCGCGACAGACACGCGCCCAATTCCCGGCACGGACGTGGTAGGGATGCGTGTTGTCCGCATAGCCGGATTCAATAGCCTGCCTGGTTGTGAAGTAGCCCTGTTGGTCCTGAGCAATGGCCATGAGTGTTGCAAACGGGTCGTTATTCTTTGTCATGCACACATCCTCAACTTTTTTGAGGAAGTATGCAAGACGCTATTCTTCCGCCCTCGTCAAGGAATGAATCCCATTCTCAACTGGCCTGTCGGCCACGTCCCGTCGTCTCCTTCCATCCGCGTCCTCTTTCCGTGATTTTGTTCCCACGGAAATGAGTTGTTCTTAAACGGCCCGTTAACCATCCTAAAGACCATGAGCATGAGCAAATTCGCAATCATTAGCGCCATCGCCGTCGTCGCGCTGGCGGTGCCTGTTGTTGTGCAGCAGCAAACGATCCAGGCATTGCGCCAGGAGAACGAGGCGTTGAAGCAACAGGCGGCACAGATCGCGCCGTTGCAGGAGCAAGTGGCGCGCGCTGCGCAAGACGCGGCTGATGCCGGCGGCGGCGCGCCAGCCCGGGAGGCGCAAGTGCGCGAATTGGCGCGATTGCGCGCCGAAGCGCAGCATTTGCGGCAGCAGACCAACGAACTGGCCAGGGCGCGGCAGGAAATTCAAACGCTCAATCGACGCGCCGCGTCCGAAGCCGAGACAAGGGCGTCCGAGACGGAGGCAAGGAGGGGCCAGGTGGCGGCGCTGCAAGCCGAATCCGAGAAAACGCAACGCATGAATGCGTGCATCAACAATCTCCGGCTATATGACGCCGCCAAACAACAATGGGCGCTGGAGCAGAGGAAAACAGCCAACGACACCCCGACGATGAACGATTTGCAGCCCTACCTTGGCCACGGAGCGAATGGAGAAATGCCGTCCTGTCCCGACGGAGGCGTTTACACGATTGGCACCGTTGGCGAGAAACCGGTTTGCAGCATTCCAGGGCATGTTCTGCCTTGATCCTGCTCTTGGAAAGGAAACCCATCAAACATACCTTCTTGCATCTCTTCCCGGTTTCGATCGGGATGGCGATCGCGACTGCCTCCGCCAGTGAATTTCATGTGTCGGTTCACGGAGACGATGCCAACGACGGTTCCCCGCAAAAGCCATACAGAACAATTTCTGCGGCGGCCCGCGTTGCCCGGCCAGGCGACGTCATCACCGTGCATCAAGGGGTTTACCGCGAACGCATCAGCCCGCCGCGCGGGGGTAAATCGGACCGGAAGCGCATTGTCTATCAGGCGGCTCCGGGCGAGAAGGCCGAGATCAAGGGATCGGAAGTGGTCACCAACTGGGTGAAGGTTCAGGAGGATGTCTGGAAAGCGACGCTGCCCAATGCGTTCTTCGGCAGCTTCAATCCCTACAGCGACCTCATCCACGGCGACTGGTTCAATCCCAAAGGCCGAAAACATCACACCGGCGCTGTCTATCTCAACGGCGAGTGGCTGGCCGAGGTGGCCAGGCTGGACGAAGTCCTGCAACCAGCCGCAACCACGCCACTCTGGTTCGCCGAAGTGGACAAGGAGAACACCACGATTTGGGCGCAGTTCAAAGGCGTCAACCCGCGCGAACAATTGGTCGAGATCAATGTGCGGCGGACAGTGTTCTATCCGGAGAAGACGGGCATTAATTACATCACCGTGCGCGGCTTCACCATGGAGGATGCGGCCACGCCGTGGGCGCCGCCCACGGCCGAGCAGATCGGTTTGATTGGCACCCATTGGAGCAAAGGCTGGATTATCGAGAGCAATGTCATCAGTTACTCCACTTGTTCGGGCATCGCGCTCGGCAAATACGGCGATGAATGGGATAACACGTCAGCCGATACCGCTGAGGGCTACGTCAAGACCGTCGAGCGCGCCCTCACCAACGGCTGGTCAAGGGAAAACATCGGCCACCACATCGTCCGCAACAACACCGTCTCTCATTGCGAGCAGGCAGGCATTGTCGGCAGCCTGGGCGCTGCGTTTAGCACCGTCACCGGCAATACCATCCATGACATTCACGTCCGTGGATTGTTTTCGGGCGCGGAGATGGCGGGCATCAAGTTCCATGCCGCCATTGACGTCAACATCAGCCGGAACCACATCTACCGCACCTGCCTCGGACTCTGGCTGGACTGGATGGCGCAGGGCGCGCGCGTATCTCGAAATCTCTTCCACGACAACGGTGAGGATGTATTTGTCGAGGTGGATCACGGACCGTTCCTGATGGACAACAACCTTCTCCTCTCGCCCGTGTCGCTGACAAGCCGTTCGCAGGGGGGCGCTTACGTTCACAACCTGTTCGCCGGGGCCATCAACACGGTTCCCTTCGACGGCCGCCAGACGCCATTCCTCAAGGTGCATTCCACTGCGTTGGCCGGCTTTCATGACAATCCGCGCGGCGATGACCGCTATTATAATAACTTGTTCCTGGGACGCGGAGATTTGAGCCAATACGATGACGCCCCGCTGCCCGTGCGGATGGACGGCAATGTTTTTCTCCAAGGCGCCAAGCCTTCCAGGCATGAAACCGGGCCGCTCGTCAAACCGGAGTTTGCTCCGGCGCTCAAGCTGGTCGGGGAGGCCGGCGGCTGCCATCTCGAAATGAAGTATGACCCGGCCTGGAACACGGGGCGACCCCGCGAAATCGTGACCACCAGGCTGCTGGGCCGGGCCATCATCCCCAATGCGGCCTATGAACAACCGGACGGCGCGCCCATTCGCATCAACACCGATTATTTCGGGAAGTCGCGAAATGAAGAAAATCCTTCCGCCGGCCCCTTCGAAAATCCCGGCATGGATGCCATCAAGCTGACCGTGTGGACGGCATCCAAAACCGAGTAAACAACCCTGAATTGATTTGAAAATGGACGGGTTGCGCATAGTATGCGCGCGGATTTTGGAATAATTGATGAGGTTTGGCGTATTTAAAGAGCTTAGTCCGGGCGAAACCAGGGTCGCCCTCGTTCCCGATGCTGTAAAACTGTTGCTGAAAAAGAAGCATTCGGTTTCGGTCGAGAGCGGGGCGGGGCTGGCGGCGTCGATTCCCGATGCCGAATTTGCGGCGGCGGGCGCGCAGGTCGTGCCGGACGCGGCGCAGTTGGCCGCATTGGCCGATTGCCTTTTGAAGGTTCATGCCGTCTCCAACGAAGAGGCGGCCGCGTTGCCGGAGGGCAAAGGCTTGATCGGGTTCCTGGCGCCCCTGCGGAATCCGGAGTTGGTGCAAATCCTCGTGCGGCGTCGGATCATGAGCTTCAGCCTGGATGCGATTCCCCGCATCAGCCGGGCGCAAAGCATGGACACTCTTTCCAGCATGGCCACCATTGCGGGCTACAAGGCGGTGTTGCTGGCGGCCAATCAATTGCCAAAATTCCTCCCCATGCTGACCACCGCCGCCGGCACCATCCGGCCTTCGCAATGTTTGATCCTCGGCGCGGGTGTGGCGGGTTTGCAAGCCATCGCCACGGCGCGGCGGTTGGGGGCTGTGGTGGAAGCATTCGATGTCCGGCCCGCAGTCAGGGAACAGGTCAGGAGTCTTGGCGCCACTTTCATTGAGATTGCCGGGCAGGAGAATCTGGAGGACAAAGGGGGATACGCCAAACAGGTTTCGGCCGAGACGCTGGCCAAACAACAGAAGCTTTTGCACGAACGGGCCAGGGTGGCCGATTTTATCATTTCGACCGCCCAAGTCCCGGGCAAACCCGCGCCGCGCCTCATTACCCGGGAAATGGTGGCGGACATGAAACCCGGCTCGGTGATTGTTGATCTGGCGGCGGAGAGCGGCGGGAATTGTGAATTGACAAAGGCCGATCAAACCGTGCGGCAATATGGCGTCACCATCCTCGGCCCCACCAATCTGCCGGCGACATTGCCGTTGGATGCCAGCCGGATGTTTGCCAGGAATCTTTCGAACTTCATTCAGGAAATCATCAACGAAAACGGTTTTACGATGGATTGGGAAAATGAAATTTTCGCCGAGACGTGCATCACGCTCAACGGCGAAGTGAACGAGAAACGGAGAACAACATGATTATCGGCACACTGGCCATGATTTATATTTTCATCCTGGCGATCTTCACCGGAGTGGAGGTGATCAGCCGTGTGCCGACTATTCTGCACACGCCGCTGATGTCCGGAGCCAATGCCATTCACGGCATCGTTTTGATCGGCGGGGTGATTCTGCTCGGCAATGCGGGGAACAATGACGCTTTGTTCGCGCTCGGTTTCATCGCGGTCATCCTGGGGACCTTGAATGTGGTCGGCGGCTTTGTCGTGACCGATCGAATGCTGGAAATGTTCAAAGCCAAAACGCCCGACAAAACCGGCCAAGACAAATGAACCTCGAAACCGTCCCGGCAGCCGCTTATTTGATCGCGTCGCTGCTTTTCATTTTTGGACTCAAGCGGCTGAGCAGCCCGCGCACGGCGCGTTCGGGCAACTTCATCGCCGGCATCGGCATGGCGCTGGCGCTGCTGGGCACGTTTCTTTTGCCGAAGATGGGCCACTTCGGCTACATCCTAATCGCCATTGTCATCGGCACGATTCCCGGCTGGCTGCTGGCCAAACGTGTCAGGATGACGGCCATGCCGCAAATGGTGTCCCTCTTCAACGGCATGGGGGGCGCGTGCGCCCTGTTCATTTCCCTGGGCGAAGAATTGAAATGGCTGAACGGCCTGAACGATGGGATGGGAGGTCTTTTACCTTCGATGAGGAGCGCCTTGAGCCAGTTGCTGCCACACACCTTTCCCATGCTGTTGGGGATTGTCCTCGGAGCCATCAGTTTCACCGGCAGTCTCATTGCCTTTGGAAAATTACAAGGATTGATCAGCGAAAAGCCCTTGCGATGGCCGCTCCAGAAACTCATCAATGCGGCGGTGGTATTGGGTATTATTGGCGCGGCGGTCGCTTCTGTTGGTGTCGTGTCTGTCAACCCGAATTATGCGCTAACTTGGATTGTGGTTCTGACTGTGCTGGCGCTGGTGCTGGGCGTCTTGCAAGTGCTGCCCATCGGCGGGGCGGACATGCCGGTGGTGATTTCCGTTTTGAACTCCTGCACCGGCCTGGCGGCGGCGGTGACCGGTTTTGCCATTCACAACATGGCGATGATCATTGCCGGCACGCTGGTCGGCGCGGCGGGTTCGTTGCTGACCGTCCTCATGTGCAAGGCGATGAACCGTTCGCTGGCCAAGGTGGTGTTTGGTTCGTTCGGCATCGCGCCCAAAGGGGCGGCGGCCGCCGCGCAAGGCGACCGGACCATGCGCGCAATCGCCGCCTCGGAATGCGCCATCATGATGGGTTACGCCCGCAAAGTGATCATCATCCCCGGCTACGGACTGGCCGTCGCGCAAGGACAACATCTGGTGCATGAGCTGGAACAAATGCTCGAAAAACGGGGGGTGGAAGTCAAATACGCCATTCATCCGGTGGCGGGCCGGATGCCCGGGCACATGAACGTCCTGCTGGCCGAGGCCGATGTGCCGTATCCCAAATTGTTGGACATGGAGGAAATCAATCCGGAGTTTGAGCAGGCGGACGTGGCCTTGATCATCGGCGCCAACGACGTGGTCAATCCCGCGGCGCGAACCGATCCGGGCAGCCCGATTTATGGCATGCCCATTCTCAACGCGGACAAGGCCAGGAACGTCATTGTGATCAAGCGCGGACGGGGCGCGGGTTTCGCCGGAATTGAGAACGCGCTGTTCTACCAATCCAAGACGCGCATGTTGTTCGGCGACGCCAAAGCCGCTCTGCAGGAGTTGATCACCGAAGTAAGGGGATTGTAATGTCTAATGACGAAATCCGAATGACCAATCAATGCCCAAATGACCCAATGACGAAACTTCGTCATTCGTGCTTCGTCATTCCTTGGTCATTCGTGCTTGGACATTAGTCATTGTTTCGGCCCCTCACGCGGCTGCCGCGAGATTTTTCCGGGGATCGGTCGCGCGGATAATGACGCTGAAAGGAAAGGCTGAAGGCTAAAGCTGAAGCAGGAACCCCCTTTGAGGCTGATGCAGGAAAAAACGCCAAGTGGGACCGGTTTCATCGGTCGAAATCGCAGATTTTGCAACCAACTGCAATACAGCAACTTCCATTGGGGTTTTTCCCAAGAGGCTAAAGAAATACTGATTTATGGCCAAAAATTGTGCTTTTGTGCGCAATTTATGTTGCATTGCGGTTTCAGGCATGTTAAGTTCCCAGCCATATGAAAAAATTACTTGCTCTTGCAGCAATGTTCGTTGTCGCGGCCAGCGCTTATGCGGCCGAAGTTCCCACCATCACCATTAGCGATCTCAAGACGGCAATGGCTTCCAGCCATGTCGTGTTGCTCGACGCCAATGGCTCGGAGTCGTGGCAAAAGGGGCATATCCCCGGCGCCATCGACTTTTCCACCAAGAAAGATAATCTGGCCAGCGTCCTGCCCCAGGACAAGGATGCGCTCGTGGTGGCTTATTGCGGCAATCCGCAATGTCACGCCTATCAAGCCGCCGCCGATGCCGCCAAAAAGCTCGGCTACAAGAATATCAAGCATTTGACAGCCGGCATCATGGGTTGGAAGGACGCGGGCGAGAAAACTGAGCCGGGTTCAAAAACTTAACCAGCCCTGGTAGGGCGAGACTCTGCCGAGCCGCGACTTCTTTGAGTTCTAGTCGGGGCTTGACGCCCGCCGTCGCCAAGGCTTCCGCCGTCGCCAAAGGCCATGGCGGACAGGATGGCGCGCCAAGGGGTCTCGCCCCGCCATTTTTTATTCGTTATTCGCCGCCGTTGCCGCCGTTGCCGCCGTTGGATCTTTTCTCCCACTGGCGCGTTGCGCGTTGCGGGAGGGTGGCATCCACTTTGGCGAAGTAGGTGTCTTCGCCAAACTTTTCGTCCACGGCCTGTTGCAACGCGGCGGATGGCCTGACGGAGTACCTCTGGTGCGCTTCGATAAAAACGACTTCGCCGCCGGGCCACTTCAGGCAGAGAAATAACGGACATTTGCCCGGATGGATTTCGCTCAACGCGCGGACGGCGTCCAAATCGGCCGGGGTCAGGTGGGCCGTTTGCAGGCGCAGATGGACTTGTTTGGTATAGAGGTGGGGCGCGTCTTGCAGGGGGACGATTTCCTGCGGGAAAATCTTTGGCTTGTCCTCGGAACGATTGACCTCGCCGGTGACGAGGAGGGCGGCGTTTGGGGTGATGAGGTTGATGAATTTTTCGTAATTGTCATTGAGGAGGAGGATTTGGACGGGGCCGTCCAAATCTTCGAGCGTGACCAGGGCGTAGGGTTTGCCGGTCTTTTTTGAAATGCCTTTTTGCGTCTCGGTCACCAGGCCGCCGATGCGTGTCATGGTGTGATTGGCCAGGGCGGCCAGTTGGCCGGTGGTGTGCAAGGCATACTTTTCCAGAATGGGCACGAAGGGGGTCAGGGGATGGCCGGTGACATAAAAGCCCAGAAGCTCGCGTTCGTGGGCGAGCAATTCGTGCTGGGGCCATTCGGGCAACTGCTTTTCCGGTTCGGGCTTGTCTTCGGCCCGTTCCTCCAGCTTGCCAAAAAGGGTGTCCTGCCCGCGCTGGCGGTCTTGAATAATGCCGGAGGCGCGCGCCAGCACGCGGTCGATTTTTGCGAACATGGTGGCGCGATTCCCGCCGAAACAATCGCAGGCCCCGGATTTGATCAGGGCTTCCAACACCCGGCGGTTGACGGTGCGGGCATCGACCCGTTCGCAAAGGTCGGCCAGAGACTTGAATATCCCCGCCAGCCGCGGGGCGAGAAGACTCTCGACCGCGACCTGGCCAACGCCCTTGATGGCGGCCAAACCGAAGCGGATGGCCATGGCGCCATTGGCTCCCTGGCTGGGAGTGAAGAAGACGCCGCTTTGATTGACATCAGGAGGCAGGACTTCAATGCCAAAAAGGCGCGCCTCGGCGATGAGAATGCTCAACTTGGCCATGTCGTTCATGTCGTTGGTCATCATGGCGCTGAAAAATTCAACGGGATAATTGGCCTTGAGCCAGGCGGTTTGATAGGCGACGACGGCATAAGCGGCGGCGTGGGACTTGTTGAAACCGTAGCCGGCGAACTTTTCCAGCAAATCGAAAATCTGATTGGCCCTGGGGGCGGGGATATTGTTGACCTTGGCGCAGCCCTTGACGAAAACTTCGCGCTGCCGGGCCATTTCCGCGGGTTTCTTTTTGCCCATGGCGCGGCGCAGCAAGTCGGCCGCGCCCAGGGTGAAGCCGGCCAGCACCTGCGCGGCCTGCATCACCTGTTCCTGGTAAATGAGCACGCCGTAGGTTTCCCGGCTCAGCGGTTCAAGCAGCGGATGCTCGTATTCGATTTTTACCTCGCCGTGGCGGCGTTTGATGAAATCGGGGATTAGCTCCATCGGACCCGGGCGATAAAGGGCGACCAGGGCGGTGATGTGCTCGATGGAGCTGATTTGAAATTTGCGGCACAAATCGCGCATCCCGCCGGATTCCAGTTGGAAGATGCCGATGGTGTTGGCCTTGTTGAGCAGGTCGTAGGTTTTGGCGTCGTCGAGCGGCAGGTTGTCAATAGGAATTTCCACGCCCCGGTTTTGCCGGACCAGTTCGCAGGTTTTGCGGATGACGGTCAGCGTCTTGAGGCCGAGGAAATCCATCTTGAGCAGGCCCAGGTCACCCACCGCCTCCATGGCGTATTGGGTGACGATGGCGCCGTCTTCGTCCTTCTTGAGCGGGAGCAGGTTGACCAGGGGTTGGTCGCCGATGACGACGCCGGCGGCATGGACGGAAGCGTTGCGGGTCAAATCTTCCAGGACCAGGGCGGTATCGACCAATTCATGGGTCTGGTCTTCCTCCTCGTAGGCCTGCTTGAATTCCGGATTTTGATCGAGCGCCTTTTTGAGCGTCATCTTCAATTCGTTGGGAATCATTTTGGCCAGGCGGTCGCAATCGCCGTAGCTCAGGCCCATGACGCGGCCGACGTCGCGCAAGACGGATTTGGCGCCCATGGTGCCGAAGGTGATGATTTGCGCGACGGAATCGCGCCCGTATTTTTCGCGCACGTATTCGATGACGTCGCCGCGCCGGTCATCGGCGAAATCAATGTCGATGTCCGGCGGGTTGACGCGATCGGGATTGAGAAAGCGCTCGAAGAGGAGGCCGTAGCGGATGGGATCGATGTTGGAAATCTCCAGGAGGTAAGTGACAATGGAACCGGCGGCGGAACCACGGGCCACGCACGTGACGCCCTTGCTGCGGCCATGGCGGATAAAATCGCCCACGATGAGGAAGTAACTGATGAACCCGGTTTTTTCGATGACCTTCAGCTCGGTTTCGAGGCGGTCCATGACGGCTTTGACGCCGGCGGCGGAATCGAACGGCAGGGCGGGGTCCTGGGGCGCATTGGGCAGTTTTCGCGGGTCGTCAATGCCGGCGGCGACAATGCCGGCGGGTTCGGAGCGGGCGTGGATGCTGTATCTCCGTTCCAGGCCTTCGACCAGGAGTTGGCGCAACCAGGCTTCGCGGGTGGCGTTGCCCGGGGGGTGAAAAAGGGGGTAATGCAGTTTGTCAAACTGAATTTCCAGGTTGCACTTTTCGGCCACCTCCAGGGTGTTGCGCACGGCTTCGGGGACTTCGCTGAAGAGGGCTTTCATTTCCTCGGCGGAACGCAAATAGAACTGCTCTGGCTGAAAGCGCATCCGTTTGCTGTCGCTGAGCAGGGTTTGCGTGCCGATGCAGATCAGGCAATCGTGGGCGTGGGAATGGGCTTTTTCGATGTAATGGACATCATTGGTCGCGACCAGTTTGAGGCCGAATTCTTTGGCC
>CAWFAZ010000012.1:0-9083 GCA_963813995.1 uncultured Verrucomicrobiae bacterium
CCTATGGTACGACCCCTTGTTTCGGGAAATGCCGCCCAACAACAGCGTCCAGCCAATAACCGCCATGAACATGAGTTTATGCATCATTGTATTTCTCATCTTGCCAGGCGCAGCCGGAAAATCAACATCGCGTCGCCATGAGCGGGTTCCTCACAATCGCAGAGCAAGGGGTCCACGCCCGCCAGTTTGCCGCGAAGAATCGGCAGGAAACGATGTTGATGAAAACCCTCGGCGAAGGCGGGAATTTGTTGGAGGACAGAACGGGTGCGCCCACCGGCTTATGGGGACAATCTTGCGCGAAAAGTGTAAAAAGAGGACTGCTCTTTGTAGAAGAAAACAATTGCGTTAAAGGCTTGATTTTGGGTACTGGCGGCGACATCCTTTTGGGCCAGGACGGTCAGAAACCGTTCCAGTTTATATTCACTTGGCAAATGCAACGGCAGGCCTTTGAGGAAGTCGCAATATCGCCTGAGCCAAGCGCAGTAAGTGCGCTCGGTCGCGAGCGCAAGATGTTGGCGTCGAACAATTTCCGTAAGCCGCCGCACCGCTTCATTCGTATTCATTTGGCCAATGTGATATGCGAACAACCTGTTGTATATTAATTGTTAGGCCACTTACAACATGACAAACGACAAACCACAACAAAATGAAAAAGACATCCATCATAATAGTTAGCCTGTCCGCCATACTCCTCACGGGTTGCATTAGTTATCGCCCGATTTCGTCCAAACCACCTGAAACCGCGATTGCAGTGAAGTCGCCTTTCAAGGTTACAGTTTCTCTTCTTGGCGATCATGTGACGTTTCCTGCCGGAGAATACCGTCCACTTTATGAGGATGACGGCGGTTATTATTTCCAATCTCCCGCAAAAGTCATTCTTGTTTCTGCTGGCATTCCGATGGAAGCGATAGACGCTGGACTATTTGTGAAGCGCGGTTCTACGGAGCCGACGAAGTGGTATCTGATAGAGAATAATGCACTCAGGAGTGGTGTAATCAAAAACGCTCCAGGATATGACATAATTCCATAGCGATTCAAGTGGCCTAACAAGTCGCCCGGAGCCAACCGCCGTTGGCGCTTGCCGTTCCGCTGTCGCGGTTCACGTCGCGAGTCGGCGGTGGTTCAGCTTCCCGGCTAGAGAATCAGCATCGCGTCGCCGTAGCTGAAGAAACGGTAATGGCGGGCGATTGCCTCCTGATACGCTTCCAAAATAAGTTCGCGGCCACGGGTTTCGCCGGGCGCGGCGAAGGCGCTGGCCAGCATCAGCAAGGTCGAGCGGGGCAAATGAAAATTTGTCACCAGCGCGCCAACAATTTTGAATTGGTACGGAGGATATATGAAAATCCGGGTTCGGCCCGCGCCGGGCACGATCCGGCCGCCGTTGTCACGCGCGACACTTTCCAAAACCCGCAATGTGGTTGTGCCAACCGCAATGACTTTTGATCCCGTTTTGACGTCGTTAATCAGGCGCGCGGTTTCGGACTCCACTTCATAGCGTTCCTCATGCATGATGTGCTCCGCCATGCCGGCCGCCTTGACCGGCGCGAATGTGCCCGGACCGACATGCAGGGTGACAAAACATACCTTCACGCCGCGCCCGCGGATTTTTTCCAGGAACTCCGGCGTGAAGTGCAGCCCGGCCGTGGGCGCGGCCACCGAGCCGTCCGCCCGCGCGAAGACCGTCTGGTAACGATCCCGGTCTTCCGGGCGGGGGAAGGGGCGGTTGATGTAGGGGGGCAGCGGGACTTCGCCCAGCGCCTCCAATTCTGCCAGGATGTTTTGTGTGCCGGAGAAGCGCAGGCGGCGGTATCCTTCCGCGTTGGTTTCCAGGACGGCGGCCAGGATGAAAGAGGGCCTTCCGCTTCTGTCAAGAATTTCGATTTTTGTGCCGGGCCGCGCCCGTTTGCCGGGCTTCAGCATGGCCCACCAGTCATTGGCGGCGTTCTCTTCCAGGAGCAGCGCCTCGAATTTCCCGCCGGTGCGGATATTGCGGCCGCGCAGGCGCGCCGGAATGACCCGCGAGTCGTTCAAGACCAGCACATCATCGGGCCGCAGGTATTCGAGCAACTCAACAAAACGGCGGTGGGCCAGTTTGCCTGCGGCGCGTTCCAGCACCAGCAATCGCGCTTGATCGCGCGCGGGCGCCGGGGTTTGCGCGATCAACCCGGCCGGCAACGCGAAATCGAACTCGGCGGTGCGCATCGCGCACCAGTTTGGCGATTGTGAATAAGTTGTCAATAAGTTCAGAAAAAAACCGCTTGACCTGTGGGAAGAAGTGGGGCAAAGTGTCGAATGTTAGACTAAATATGGGAAAATAATCCCATTTTTAAAAAATGCGCGGCGGAAATTATGCCAGACGTGGTTGTCAAAGAGAGAACGTACAACGGGTGCTATCGTCACAAGATGGACACCAAGCGCCGCGTACCCGTGCCATTCCGCTGGAGGCCGGAAGAATCGGAAGGGTCGATGGAGTTTACCTTGATAATCTGGCCCAAACACCAGGCAGGAATCTGCCTGCGGGTCCTGCCTCCGGACCAATTGGCCAAACTTCGTGCCGACATTGATGCCATGCCCAACAGCGACCCAAGCAAATCAGTTTTGAAACGAAGCATTGGCACTTCTTCAGCACAGGCAAAATTAGACACTGTTGGCCGGATTACCATCCCGGATGATATGGCCGAGGCGGCGGATATCACAAATGAGGCGGTCCTGGCAGGCATGATGGATCAATTTGAGATTTGGAACCCCAAACGTTACGCGCAGGTCAAACTCCTGGACAATGCGCTCTTGGGCAAGGCTCTCGAAATGATGGAGTAGAATGATTATGAACCCGCTCTGTTTATTGACCAAAGGACGGACTTTTAAAGATATGGCGGACCGGCCGGGCGCATATAAACTGCTTGCCAACAGGGCGTTGCCAAAATTCACGGCAGGCAAACGACCGCCTTCAGGGCTGTCACAATCCGCCCCGCAATCAGCTCAAGCGTCGCTTTTTGAGCAACCGCCGGCAGCGGTTAAAGCGACTGTTGTTGAGGCGCGCAAGAGCGTGGCTCCGCCGGTTGAGACGGTCAAGCCGTCCCAACCGGTTCTCTCGCAGAGTCCCTTCGCGCAAGCTGCCAAAACATCCAAAAGGGCTTGCGCCCGTGGTACTTGGCGCCGAATGGCCAGCTTCTGCAAAAGGTTGGTTCAACGATTTGTCTTCGGGCGCAAGGGGCGTCCGGTTCATGGAGCGACGGTCCAGACGGAACTGGCCCTGGAGAAGGTGACGGTGATGAGAAATGATTTGAACGAAGACGACCTGGAGGTGGTGCTGGTCGAAAGGAAGGTGGGGACGGGCGAGAAGCCTTTGGCCAGATTGAGCAAAATGGAAATGACGGGCGAAGCCTGGAACAGGCTCACCGCGCCATTCCGCAAGAAAGGCAGTGAAAACGCGTTCAGCCCCAAAGCGGAGACGAAGCCGTCTCCAGAGTTGAGCGCGCCTGTTTAACGGCACGACCCATGACAAGTGGCAGACTTTATTCACAAACCGGTGCTGATGGCGGAGGTGGTGGAAAGCCTCCAAATCAGGCCGGGCAGCCTGTGCCTCGACGGAACCGTCGGTGGCGGTGGGCACGCCGCGGCAATTTTGAAGGCCAGCGCGCCGAATGGACGGCTTTTTGGCTGCGACCGGGATGGCAGCGCAGTCGCGGCAGCCAGGGCGCGATTATCCGGGTTTCCCGGCCGTTTTGAGATTCGACAGGGCAATTACGCGGACATGGCAGAGTGGGTTGAACCGGAAAGTTGCGACGGGGTGCTGCTGGATTTGGGCGTCAGTTCGCCGCAACTCGATGAGCCGGGACGGGGGTTCAGCTTTCAGCAGGACGGCCCGCTGGATATGCGCATGGACCAGGGGCAGGGTCCGACGGCGGCGGACCTGTTGAGCCGGCTGGGCGCGGATGAATTGGCGAAGGTTTTTTGGGAATACGGCGGCGAAAGGGATTCGCGCCGCCTGGCGCGGGCGATTGTACATGACAGACAGTTGGGCGCTTTCGAGCGGACGCGGCAGTTGGCGGCGCTGATCGAAAGGATTTCGCCCGGGGCCGGCGGGAAGGCGCATCCGGCCACGAAAGTTTTTCAGGCATTGCGCATCGCGGTCAACGATGAACTGGGTTCTTTGAGGCGCGGATTGGAAGCGGCGGTGAAGGTCTTAAAACCCGGCGGCAGGCTGGCCGTAATCACCTTCCATTCGGTGGAGGACCGGATGGTCAAGGAATTCGGCCGCCGGCTGTCGCGGGATTACGAGCCGGCGGCGGGGGTGGACGCGCCCGAATTGCGCCGTCCGCGGCCGCCGCAACTGAAGTGGGTGCGGCGCAAAGCGATCGTGCCGGGCGCGGATGAAACAAGGGAAAACCCGCGCAGCCGCAGCGCGCAGTGCCGGGTGTTTGAAAAGTTGGAGAGTCAGCCGGGAAGCCGGCAAGTGAATGAAAAAGATTTGAATCATCATGGCCCGAAATAAAAGAAATGAATCGCGGCTTCGCCCGGGTTCCGTTTTAACGGTGCTGGCGGTGTGCGCGCTGTTCGTCACGCTGGGCGTGGGTTATGTGTGGTACAAGAACCAGATTGATCTCCTGGGTCATCAGATCAAGGAGCGCGAAACCCGCCTGGCCGAACTGCAACGCCAAAACAAGATGCGGCGCGATCAACTGGCCGCCCTCTGTTCCCCCGTTGCTTTGGACGCGCGTGTCAAGAAATTGAACCTTGGCCTGGGGCCGCCGGCCAAATCGCAAGTCATTTGGATGGTCGAAATGCCGCGGGTTGAACAAACCGCCGGCCAGCCGTTCCCGGACCAGCGCCAGGCGCAGGCGGGTTCGGCGGAGCGCAAAAACTGATTTGGCCGTCGCTCGCGTTGTTCGGAAGGAGGAACCGAACGGCGCGGGCGGGCGGCTGAAATAATGAAAATGATCGTGGCGACGCAATATCGGAAGCTCTATTTGCTGATGTTCTTGTTGAGCGCGGCGCTGGCTGTGCTGGGAGGCCGGCTGGTTGATTTGCAAGTCGTGCGCCACGACGAACTCCGCGCGCTGGCCCAAACCAACACCGTCCGCACCATTGCGCGTCAACCCATGCGCGGACAAATCCTGGACATCCGCGGCAATCCCCTGGCCACCAGTCTCCCGGCCAAAACCGTCTGCGCGAACCCGTTTTTGCTCGGGAACCGGCGCGAAGCCGTGGCCCGGGCGCTGGCGCCGCTGCTTCAGACGGATGAGAGTTCCCTGGCCGCGCGCCTGGCCCCGCGCCTGACCGAAGCCAAAGGCAGGACCAACATCAGCCAATACGTCGTTCTCAAGAACAAAGTGCCAATGGAAACCTGGGAAAAAATCAAACAAACCATGGCCCGGCTTTCCTTCGGTTTGGATGAAACCAAACTCAAAGCCGACGAGCGGGCCTTCAATCGCAACGCGCGCAGCAAAGGCATTTTTGCGGAGGACGACCAGATTCGGGTCTATCCCAGCCAGCGTCTGGCCGCGCATGTTCTTGGTTTCGTCTCCAGCGGCGAGGAACAGACCGGCCTGAGCGGCATTGAACTGGCTTTCAACACCGACCTCAGCGGCATTGCTGGCTGGCGGAAAACGGAAATGGACAAACACCAGCGCGAATTGGTTGCCTACCGTGATCAGGATGTCGAACCGCGCGACGGTTTGAACGTGGTCCTCACCCTGGATGCCGGCTTGCAGAACATTGTCGAAAGCGAACTGGCCGCGGCCGTGGAAAAGCATTCCCCGATCAGCGCTTCGTGCGTCATGGTGCGCCCGCGCACCGGCGAAATTCTGGCCATGGCGACCCTGCCCAATTTCGATCCGAACCAGCCCGGCCATTCCCCGATGGAGGCGTTGCGCAACCGCGTGATTTCGGACACCGCTGAACCGGGTTCAACCTTCAAGATCGTCGTCGTCACGGCCGGACTCAACGAGCATGCGGTCTCGTTCAATGAAGTGTTCGATTGCGAGCACGGGCATTTCGCTTACGCCGGACGGATTCTTCACGATCACGAATCCCATGGGCTGCTTACGGTGGAGAACATCATCACCAAATCCTCCAACATCGGCGCGGCCAAAATCGGCATCCGGCTCGGTGAAGACAAACTGTTCGAATACATCCAGAAATTCGGGTTCGGCAGGCGCACCGACATACCGTTGCCCGGGGAGGTGGGGGGAACGGTGCATCCGCTCAAAGAGTGGAGCAAGCTTTCCATCGCCCGAATCCCCATGGGGCAAGGGGTGACCGTCACACCCTTGCAAATGGTCATGGCCATGAGCGCCATTGCCAACAAGGGCCTGCTGATGCGTCCCATGCTGGTGGATCGGCTGGAGGATCCGACCGGGAAATTAGTGGTCAAGTATGAGCCGCAGCCCGTGCGGCAGGTCGCCAGCGCCGGGACGATCCAGGAAATGGTCACCGCCTTGAAAACGGTCGTCACACGCGAAGGCACCGCCGTGCAAGGCAGCCTGGAACATTACACCGTCGCCGGTAAAACCGGCACGGCCGAAAAAGTCGAACACGGCGTGTATGTGGACAAGTTCTTTTCCTCCTTCATCGGCTTCTTTCCGGCGGACAATCCCGAGCTTTGCATATCAGTTGTCATGGATGAACCCCGGGAAAGCCATTATGGCGGCATGGTGGCGGCGCCGGTTTTCCATGCCATCGCCGAACGCGCCGCGAACTATTTGAATTTGAAACCCGACATCGAACCGAAGCCGTCCGTCAATCCCATATTGACCGCCGCCGGGGAGCAGGGCGCCGCCTTGCGCATCGTGGAAAAGTGAACCATGGAACCGCGTTCGCTGAAATACATCGCCGAAGCAACCGCCGGTGAACTGTGCAACGGTTTGCCGGAGGCCGCGGTCGCGCGCCTCTGCGTCGATTCGCGCCAGACCCAGGCGGGCGATTTGTTTTTCGCCCTGGCTGGCGAACGGTTCGACGCCCACAACTTCCTGCCCGAAGTGGCGCGGCGGGGCGCGGCGGCGGTTGTGGCCGAGCGCCCAAAATTGCCGGCCGATTTTCAGGGATGCGCCGTCATTGCCGTGGACAGCACTCGCGCGGCCCTGGGGCGGCTGGGCGCGCGTTACCGCCGCGATTTCACCCTGCCCGTGACGGCCGTGGGCGGCTCCAATGGCAAGACCACCACCAAGGAGCTGATCGCTTCGGTCCTGCGGCAGAAATTGGCGCTTCTCTGGAGCGAAGCCAGTTTTAACAATGAAATCGGCGTGCCATTGACCCTGCTCAAGCTGGAACATTCCCATCAGGCCGCCGTGCTCGAAGCAGGCACCAATCATCCCGGCGAACTGGCGCCGTTGCTCCGGATGATGGCCCCTCATTTTGGCGTGATCACCAATATTGCCCGCGAACACCTGGAATATTTTGGCGATCTCCCTGGCGTGGCCCGGGAGGAAGGGGCCATGGCCGAAGCCCTCCCATCCGAAGGAGCGCTTTTCGTCAACGGCGACAACGCCTGGACTGAAACCATCATCCGGCGGTGCCGGGCGCGGGTGGTGCGTGTCGGATTCGGCGAAGCCAATGATTGGGTGGCGCGAAATATCCGGGTGGACGACAGCGGCGCGACGTTTTCCGTGCAGTGCCGCCAGCCCGATTTGAATGGCGATTACCACATCCAGCTCCTGGGCCGGCATCAGGTGGCCAGCGCCTTGTTCGCGCTCGCCCTCGGCGCGGAACTCGGATTGGACCGGGCGGCCATCAAGCATGGCCTCGCCATCTGCGCCCCTCCCAAAATGCGCCTCCAACTGTGCCGCCCCGGAGGCATCCGGGTGCTCGACGATGCTTACAACGCCAACGCCGATTCCATGGTGGCCGCGTTGCAAACGTTGTGCGATCTGCCCTGCGCCGGCCGCCGGGTCGCGGTATTGGGGGACATGGCCGAATTGGGCGAGTCTTCGCGGGCCGCCCATGCCGAGGTCGGCCAACGCGCGGCGGAATTCCGCCTGGACCAATTATTCACCGTAGGCCGGCAGGCCGGGGAAATCGCGACCGCGGCGCGGCGCGGCGGTTTGCGGACCGTGGTCGAGATTCCAGAAGTGGAAACGGCCGTCCGCGCCGTCCGGGAATTTGCCCGGCCCGGCAACGTGGTCCTGATCAAGGCCTCCCGGGCCATGCGCCTGGAACGGATCACTGAAGCCTTGCGAACGAAACTGGAAAAGAACCCCGGCGACTAACATGCTCTTTTACGTCAGCCAAAAAATTCTCGCCCTGGCAAAGCACACCTCGTTTGAGGCGGGGGTTTCGTGGCTGCGGCTTTTTAGTTACATCACATTTCGCAGCGCGGGCGCGGCGGTCACGGGCGGCGCGCACGATGACTTCAGCCGTGAAAGCGATAGCGGTGCCGGTGGGGGCGACGCGAATGTCCAAAATCTTTCGCAGGCTGTTGAACAGCGGCGGGCCAAGCGCCAACTTTCCCTCCGTCCAGCGCGCCGAGGCGGATTTGGATCAGGCTCGCCTCTTTTTGCCGCAAATTGTCCCAGTTGGTCCCGGCTTGTTCCTGGGTTCCTTCGCTTTGCGCGAGATATACCGCCACGGCGTTTTTTTCATAATCACCCAGGCCGGTCAGGGCGTTGAGGGCGTCGGTCAAATTGTGCCCCGCTTTGAATTGATCCAGAAGAGTTTTCCCGCCTTCCACGACACGATTGCGCTCCTCTGGCGAAAGGACTTTATCCAAGTCTTTCCAGGATTGTTTTTCGACCTCGGAGACCACCGCCAGCCGGTGAGAATCCGGAAACCATTCGGCCAATCCTTCGCCGGGCAGGATCATTTCGGAGAGCGCGCCGTCCGGCCCGCATAAACGCAAACCATCACCCGCGAAAATGGCCGCGTGCGCTCCGTCCGGCGACCAGGCAATCCGCCGGGGCGACGCATCCTGTCAACAGGAGGCACAAAGCTGCCACGGCAAGGACGAACCAGGGAACTGGTCAGTCATGGGTCGGAGGGGAAGGGTAGGGGGTGCACATCATGCGGCGCGGTGGCGCGCACGGAGTGCGTGCCGCGTATCACCCGAAGACTGACGCATCGCGAAACGGATCGATTCCACTTCTTTC
>CAWFAZ010000013.1:0-7986 GCA_963813995.1 uncultured Verrucomicrobiae bacterium
AAACCGGGCATACAAATTGCCGCCAACAACATGCCGCAAGGCGAAGTCGTGCAAATCCCGCTCAAGCGCAATATCGGCAGGCAAAACCAGGTCCACTTCGTTGCGCACTTCGATAACTGCAAAGCCGACCTAGGAAGAAAGGGCTTCCAAAAGGAAGTTGTCCAATTCTGCGAGGATATATCCAGGAAATTGATCGAAGGCCCGTTCCAGAAGGAAAAACATCTTTTAAAGCCCGCGACAGGTGAAAGAACAAACCTGAAACGCGAAAACGAGATCGCTGACTGGAAGAGGGAAATGCAGGAACATGAGAAAAAATCCCCTTTGGTCGTAAAAAACGAGCATTTCTTTCTGCCTGTTAAAACGGTCTCGATCACTTCGACTCCAACCCGTGAGCAAGATGTAATCGCCCTTTTCAACCAATTCATTGCTGGAGGCGTAATACGCGGCCTTAAAATCATGTCCACTAACGAACGGTTCACCTATGACGGGATGTATAGGATATCATTCACACCTGGCATCATTTAGCAAGATTGGATACAACTATGGTTTGACTCATTTGTAGGAACTGAAGCATAAACTGGCCGCTTTACTGCCTTACGTTATGAATACATTGCTTATCAGGTGTCGGGAGAGTCACTATGACCATTTCTCAGAATTTATAAGGCGACTCGCCAAGGGTCGGGCGAGAACATATAGGGTTAAGACGTACGCTCCCTCTCTAACAACGGCAAAACATAAAGGTATAAAGGTAAAGGGGTCAAGCCCGCATAATCACATATTATTGTTTCTTTTCCGCATCGTAGGCATCAGTTTCGAACATTTCAACATTTTGATGATTTGGAGTCATGGCGGCCTGCGGTTGACAAAGGGTGCCGTTCCCGGCGGACGCCGCGCTTCATCAGTTGATTTTTGCGCCATGCCATGGGTGAACCGCTTTCACAACCGTGCGCGCCGCAGCCAGAATCGGCCCGCCCGCCACCAGTTTTTTGGCGCGGGAATCAACGCGCAGGTTCAAGCCTTCCAGCGAGCGGGCGCCGAGCAATTCCAAATCGCCCGGCTGGGCAAACACGACTTCATCAATGGTGACAGCATCGCCGACATGGATGATGGCAAAGCCAATAGTGCGCGTGATCTGCTGGCCGTTGGCCATGACGAATGTGTAATCTTTTTTCTCCTTCGTGATGCCGGCCTTGATAAGCGTGTCGGCAAGAACCCATGTGAACTCGCTGCCGGTATCAACCAGCAGTTTCGGGATTTCAACCGACTTCTTTCGGTTAACGTGGTTTTCCACTTTGCAATTCGTATAAAATGTTCCCATACGATTTTTCATGTTTGTAATTTATCATTTGCCCGCGGCTTTCACAACCTTTCGCGCCATGCCGGGAGAATGCCGCCCCCCGCCCGCTCTGTCCACCAACAAATCCACCAACAAGTCCGGGAAGAAGACGAAACGCAAAGGGCAAAAGCGCAAAGAAATGACGTGCTAAACGCCGTCAGGGATACAATGGAGGTACGATTGACGCATACAAAAACTGGATTTCACCGGCCTGGCGAGGATGCTCGAAAATGCGGGGAATCTTATCCAATTTCGTGGCCGTCAGGCGCTTGACCGGCAAGCAGGAAAGTTCTGATCAAGTCGCCCTCACCGCAGACTGTAAAGCCGGGAAATCTTTTAAACCATCTGCCTGCCGGAACCTCAGGTTCGGCGTCCAGCCAACGCGCCAGAAGGATGAGTTGTTCGTAGGAAATGCTTCGTTGGCGCACTCGCGCCAGGAGATGGACCAGCAGCCGCCCGGGGAGTTTCTCGCGGCGAATTTTAGGCATCGGCTGGCCCGCCGTAGAATCCACGAACAATCTCTGCCTGCAAACGGTCGGCTTCAGCGGGGTCTTTCGCCTCGGCCATTTCCTTTGCCAGTTCGCCCAACTCGTCAGGCGTGAGAAGGCGGACTTCCCCGGCCTTTCGGACAAAATCAATGACCCGGTTCTGTTCCGCACGGGGCAGCCGTTTAATCTCATCAATGATTTCCACTGCTGTCATGTTGGAAGTGTACACAACGGCGCGTTCTAATGCAAGCCGGGGAGGAGAGAATCTTGCCGTTGTCAGAATGCCGCCCCCCGCCCGCTCTGTCCACCAACAAATCTGCCTTCGCCTCACCGGATGGATGGCTAAATTTAGCCATTCTCTCGCTGAGGCAATAAAAAGCAGCTACATGTTACGGGTCTGTAGCCTTTCGTGTTACGGGCTAAGTCGTTGATTATCAACACTTGTTTCGGTGTTTCCCCTTTTTCAAACCAATCTATCAATCACATCATGGATTGACCAAATGTGAGGATCAGGGCATTTTCCTGACATGGAGCTAAATGGAATCGGTCAACCGGAGGCTCCATGAATCACGAGATGGGAAACACCCAATGAACCTGCTCCCCGAATTGCGCATCGTGCTCGACGAATTGAGAGAGCGTTTCGGCGCGGAAATCGAACACGCGCACGCGCCGCAACCCAACGAGCTTTACCTGCATACCCGGCTCGAACTGGCCGGGGCGTTTTGCTCCGCGTTCTACAAGATTCATCAGGGGCGGCTGGCCGGCGTGTTTGCCGAGGACGCCCGCGCCACGCACCACGTCTTTTTCGTCTATTACCTCTACGCGCTCGACTCCGCGCATGGCTTTGTTTTCGTGCGCGTGCCCATCGCGGGGGACAAGCCGGAGATGACTTCGCTGACCAACGCCATTCACGCCGTCAACTGGCAGGAACGTGAAATCCAGGACTTGTTCGGCATAAAATTGCTCGGGCATCCCAACCCGCGCCGTTGCGTGCTGCATGATGACTGGCCGGAGGTTTATCCGCTGCGCAAGGACTTCGACTTGCATACCAAGCTGCCGCCTTTCAGCGGCGCGCGGCACAAGTTTCGCGAAGTCGAAGGCGAAGGGGTGTTTCAGGTGCCGGTTGGCCCCGTCCACGCCGGCATCATTGAGCCGGGGCATTTTCTGTTCAGCGTGGCGGGGGAGCCGGTGCTCTACCTGCAACTGCGCTTGTTCTACACGCACAAAGGCACGGAGAAAATTTTCGAGAGCCTGCCCGTCCCGCACTGCGTTCGCCTGGCCGAGAGCCTCTCCGGCGATTCGAGTTTCGCCCATGCGACCGCTTTCTGCCATGCCATCGAGCGCGCGGCCGATGTGGAACCGCCGCCGCGCGCCCGCGCCCTGCGCACGCTCTGCCTGGAGTTGGAGCGCCTGCACAACCACGTGGGCGACATCGGCGCCATCTGCACGGATGTGGCGTTTGTCACCGCCAACATGCACGCGATGCGCCTCAAGGAACGTGTGCTCCGAATGAACGAGCAACTGACCGGCCACCGCCTCTTGCGCGGCATGGCTTGTCCGGGCGGAGTGCGCTTTGATTTCGACGCCGGCCAACTGCGCGGATTGGCCGGGCTGGTGGATGAGTTCGAGAAGGAGTTCAAGGACTTGGTCCAACTCATCCGCTCCAACTCCGGCCTGCGTGACCGGCTGGAGACGACGGGCGTGCTCAAGCCCGAAGTCGCGCGCAGCCTTGGCGTCGTGGGCATCGCGGGCCGGGCCTCCGGCTTCGACCACGACCTTCGCCGCGACTTCCCGCACGACTTCTACGATCAGGTGCAATTCACCGTGCCGGTTTTCACGGAAGGCGACGTGCAACGCCGGATGGTCGTGCGCCGTGAAGAACTCTTCCAATCCTTCGGCATCCTCCGGCAGGTGATGGAGAAGATGCCCGCCGGCCCCATCCAGTCGAAGCTGGACGAAGTGCCGCCCGACCGGGTGGCGCTGGGCTACGTCGAAGGGTGGCGCGGCGAAATTTTTCACTGGATCCACACCGCGCCCGGCAACCGGCTGGCGCGTTGCAAAGTCAAAGACCCGTCGCTCCAAAACTGGCCGGCGCTGACCGAGGCCATCCAGGGCAACATCATCCCGGATTTCCCGGTTGTCAACAAAAGTTTCAACCTGTCCTATTCGGGAACGGACCGCTGATTATGTTTGAAACCCTTCGTCAAAGTTTCAAAACCGGCGTCGTCACCACGAGCTATCCGCGGACGCCGCCGGAAGTCTCCAGCCGCGCGCGCGGCAAACCGGAGATTGATTGGACAAATTGGAAGGACGCCCGGCCCGGCGCCGCCATTTGCCCGACCGGGGCCATCTCGCACGAGGACGCCAACGGCCGGCGCATCGCGCGGCTCGACCTGGCGAAGTGCATCTTCTGCGGCCTGTGCGCCGACGCGGACCCCGCCATTCGCATGACCGGCATTTGCGAATGCGCGGCGCGGCGCCGCGACGATTTGCTGATCAGCGCCGGCTACAGCCTCAAAGCCGACGGCACACACGAGCGCATGATAGCGCCGCCCGCGGTGACAAAGCCGGAGAGCGGCGGGCCTTCCCCAACACAGCGCGAATCGCTCGACGCCATCGGCCGTCAAATCCAGGAGAGCGCCGCGAGAATGTTCGGCCATTCACTGCATATCCGCGAAGTGGATGCCGGCTCGTGCAACGGCTGCGAAATCGAAATCACCGGCTTGACCGGCCCGGTCTATGACCTGGAGCGATTTGGCATCCACTTCGTGGCCTCACCGCGGCACGCCGACATGTTGTTGGTGACCGGACCGGTCACGCGCAACATGGAACTGGCCTTGCAGAAGACCTATGATGCCATGTCCAGCCCGCGCCTGGTGGTGGCGGTGGGCGCTTGCGGTTGCAGCGGGGGCATCTTTGGCCGCAATTACGCCACGGTCGGCGGGGTGGACAAAGTCATCCCGGTGGATGTCTATATCCCCGGATGTCCGCCCAACCCTTGCGCCCTGTTGCATGGCATCCTTCTGGCCATCGGGCGGCTTCCGGCCAGAGGATGAATCGCCCGCGGATTGATCCTTCTCCGCAAATTAGTTCTTCCATTAAAGCTCGCATCGTGACAGACTCGCGTGCATGGATGATGCGCCTGAATCTGGCAGCGAGAGCCCGTTCCATCTGGAACCCCAGAAGCCGGGCTTTGAGGCGATGCGGCACGAGAACGGCTTCCGCTTCTGGTGGGCGTCGGAACTGGCAATCGTGTTGGGTTACGAGAGCCTCCATTCCTTCCGCAAGGCAATCGAGCGCGCCATGGTCACACTGACCAGCCTCAACGTTCCCATCTTCGAGAATATTATCCAAGAACAGCGCACTGTTGATGGCAAAACGACGACCGACTATAAGCTCTCCCGGTTTGCCTGTTACCTTGCCGCGATGAACGGCGACCCCAAGAAGTCGCAGGTTGCCAGGGCGCAGGCCTATTTTGTCAGTTGGGCCGAGGCGTGCCGCCTCTGCCTGGAGGAGGCAGACGGTGTCGAACGCGTCGGCATTCGCGCCGAGATTTCCGACCACGAGCGCACTCTGAGTGGCACAGCCCATCGGGCGGGAGTCGTCAGCTACGCCTTTTTCCAGAACGCCGGCTATCGGGGCCTCTACAACATGGACCTGCATGAAATCCGTCGCGTCAAAGGCGTGCCCGAAGGCAGATCCCCCCTCGACTTCATGGGGAAAACTGAACTGGCAGCCAATCTTTTCCGCGTCACGCAGACGGAGGAGAAGATTCAAATCGAGCGTATTCATGGCCAGCAGGCCCTTGAGCACACCGCCAAGGAAGTCGGACGCAAGGTCCGCAATACCATGATCGAGATCAGCGGGCGCAAACCAGAGAACTTGGCGCCGGCTGAGGATATCAAAGAGGTCCACAAAAAACTAAAATCCTCCCACCGCCAAATCCGCAAAATCGACAAACCAGCAGCGACTCCCGCGCAGTTGCCGCCATCGCAGCCTGCGGCAACATAAAAGGCTTCCACAAATTCCGGAAGCCGCCAACTATTCCGCCCGCCGCGCTCAAGCCAAAAGGCGCGCTCTTGGGCGCGGTTTTCGACGGGGCGGTTTGGCCGGGGCGCCGCCGGCCAGCCTGAGAAATTCAACTTGACTGCGCAGGGCGGGCCGGCTTTTGGCCGCGCGCGCCGATATGAGCCGCTGGCCCGCAGCAGCCACGCCCTGGCCTCGTCCGCCAGGGGAATGCCCAGCAATTCCGTTTTGACCCTGCGCCGCAAGGCGGGGTCCTCCACCGGGAAAACCGACTCGATCCGCCGGAAGAAATTGCGCGGCATCCAGTCGGCGCTGCCGAGGAAAATTTCCGGCTGCCCGGCGTTCTCGAAGTAAAAGATGCGGCTGTGCTCCAGAAACCGGTCCACAATGCTGCGCACCGTGATGTTCCCGCTCACCCCGCGCAGGCCGGGCCGGAGGCAGCAGATGCCGCGGACGAGCAGGTCGATTTTCACCCCCGCTTGCGAGGCCCGATACAAAGCCCCGATGATGTCGCCGTCCGAGAGCGCGTTCATTTTGGCGATGATGCGGGCCGGCGCGCCCCGCCGCGCGTTCTCCGCTTCGCGCCCGATGAGGGCGAGCATCCGCCGGTGCAATTGGAACGGTGACAACAATATTTTTTTCCCCGCCTTAAAATGGCCGATGCCGGTGAGGAGGTTGAAGATGTTGCTGGCGTCCTCGCCAAAGTCAGGCCGGCAGGTCAGCAGCCCCGTGTCGGTGTAGAGGCGCGCGGTGGTGGGATTATAGTTTCCGGTGCTGAGATGGACGTAGCGGCGGATGCCGTCGTCATCCTTGCGCACGACGAGGCAGGTTTTGCAGTGGATTTTGTAGCCGACCAGACCATAGACGACATGGACTCCGGCCTCCTCCAATTGGCGGCTCCACTGGATGTTGTTGGCTTCGTCAAAACGCGCCCGCAATTCCACCACGGCCGTGACTTGTTTGCCCCGGGTCGCCGCCTCCATCAAGGCCCCGACGATGCGCGTGTCGCCGCCCGTCCGATAGAGCGTTTGTTTGATGGCCAGCACTTTCGGGTCCCGGGCCGATTGCTCCAGAAAATCGACCACCGCGTCAAAACTGTCATAGGGATGATGCAGCAAAATGTCGCGCCGCCGGATCGCGGCAAAAAGGTCGGTTTCACCGCGCAAGGCGGCGGGCGCGGGCGCCAGAAACGGCTTGTCGCGCAAATCGCGGAAATGATCGCCTTCATAAATGGCCATGAGCCGCGCGGGATAGAGCGGGCCGTCGATCAGGGTCACGTCGTCCGGCGTCAACCGCAGCGTCCCCAGCAGCGCGCGGCGGATTCCATCCGGGCATTCCTGGTCAATTTCCAGCCGCACGGCGTCGCCCCTGCGCCGGTTGTGCAATTCAATTTCCACCGCCTTGAGCAAACTGACGGATTCCAGCTCGTCGAGGTAAAGCTCGCTGTTGCGCGTGACGCGGAAGTGCCAGTGGCCGAGGATTTTTGTGCCGGGAAACAAGTCTTTCAAAAAGCAGCCCACGATCTCGCCCAGAAAAACGTAATCCTGCCGCGACCCGTCCCGGGGCAGTTTGACCACCGGCGGCAGCACGCGCGGCACTTGCACCACGGCCAGATGGCGCAGGTTTTCCCCGCCGGTTTTCATCTCCAACTGGACGATGAGGTTGAGGGATTTGTTGAGCAATTGCGGGAAGGGATGCACCGGATCAATGGCCAGCGGCGTCAGCACCGGCAGCGCCTGGGCGCGGAAAAAACTTTCCAGCCATTTTAAATCCGGGCCGCTCAAGTTTTGGGGATCGAGAAAACAAATGCCGTGCGCCGCCAGGGCGGGGGCCAATTGTTCGCGCCAGCAAAGATACTGCTCCCGCACCAGGCGTCCGATGCGTTCATGCACCGCGCGCAACGTCTGCACCGGAGTCAGGCCGTCGAGACCGTGCTTCATCACGCCGCTTTCGACCTGCTCCTTGAGACCGGCCACGCGCACCTCGAAAAACTCATCGAGATTGGAGCTGGTGATGCAGAAAAACTTGAGCCGTTCCAGGAGGGGATTGCCGGCATCCCGGGCTTCGTTCAAGACCCGCTGATTAAACTCCAGCCAGCTCAGTTCACGATTGATAAAGTGAACCGGCTCAAAAGAT
>CAWFAZ010000014.1:0-24758 GCA_963813995.1 uncultured Verrucomicrobiae bacterium
CTATATCGCCATTGACGGCTACCTGGGGGCCAGCGGCGCCGCCCGCCTCAACGTTTACTTCACCCCCACCAACGTGACGCTCGGCAGCGGCGCGGTTTCCATCACCAACAGCCAGACCGTCGTTGCCATAAACTCCCCGGCCAATAATTCCCTGACGACCAGCAGCAACATCACCGTCAAAGGCACGTTCACAGGCAGTGGCGGGAACCCGCCGGATGGGAATGTGCAAGTGAGCGTCAACGGCAACGCGCCCACGAACGCCACCTTCGTCTCCACTAATTACGCGGGCGTGTTGATTCAAGTCAATGGCGGGGTTGAGGAAGTGAAGCAAGAAACGATTCACTGGTCCATCGCCAACGTGACACTGGGTCCCGGAGCCAACGTCATCACCGCGCAAGGCATCAACGTGGAAAGCACCAACCTGGAAATCGCCTCCCTCCCGGTAACGCGCACTGTCTTTTATGTCACGAGTCTGCCGTCGCCCCTGGTGAAATCGCGGTTGAGCCTGCTGACGTCCCCGCTCGGCGACGGCAGAATCACCGGCCAAGCCAATAACGCCAACCTGGAAATCAACAAGGTTTACACCGTCAAAGCCGTGCCCATTGGCAACCGGGTCTTTACCAATTGGACCAGCGGAACCAATGCCAACAGCCTGAGCAACCTTTCCTTGCTGAACCCCCTTTCCTTCCTCATGTCCTCCAACTTGATTTTGCAGGCCAACTTCGTCACCAATCCCTTCACCGCCCTCGCCGGCGTCTATAACGGATTGTTTGCCCCGACCAACGGCGTCAACGAAGCAAACTCCGGCTTCGTCACCGCCACCATACCAGCCTCCAGTCGCGGCGCCTACAGCGCCAAGCTCCTGCTCGACGGCGGCTCCTATCCCTTCAGCGGCACGTTTGACCTGTCCCTCCAAGCGGGAAAAACAGTGACCCGCTCCGGCAAAACACCTCTCATGGTCCAATTGCAACTGACCAACGATCAAATGATTGGCAGCGTCAACGACGCCATCACCGACTCCCTGCTCCAAGCCTACCGCGCTTTACCGGAAACCAATTACGCCGGCCGCTACACCCTGATCATTCCCCCTGGCGACGGCGCCCCCACCAACTCACCGGGCGGCTACGGCTACGCCACCCTGACCGACAATCGGGCCGGCCATGTTGCCTTGAGCGGCCTCCTGGGCGACGGCGTCGCCTTCAGCCAATCCGTCCCCGTTGCCACGAACGGAAACATTCCGCTCTACGCCTCCCTCTACTCCCGCAAAGGCTCGCTCCAGGGCTGGCTGACCCTGACCAACACCACCAACAACCCGGCGCAAACCATCCTGGGCACCAACCTGACCTGGATCAAGATCTCCAGCCGGGCCGGCACATGGTATGCGGGAGGCTTTACCAACACGAACATCACCGTGCTCGGCTCGCTCTACATTCCGCCGGCGGCAGGCTCGAGCAGTTTGGATTTGACCAACGGCACACTCACCATCAGCAACGGCAACCCGGCTGAGTTGTTGACTTACAGCAACCTGACCATCGTGGACAACAAGCTGGCCAACCAGGCCGCCCCGGGAAATCCTCCCAACCTGCTGGAAGGGGTCATCACCCCCGGCACCGGAGTTCTGACCGTGACCTTCCGGCCCACCGGCGCCCATGCCAACATCGTGGCCAAAGGCGTGGTCCTGCAAGACGAGCAGACCACCAACGCCGCCGGCTGGTTCCTCGACACCGACCAATCCGGCTGCTTCCTGCTGCAACAGTGACGGGAGCCATCGCGCCATTTTTGAAGTTGGAGGATGTCTCCAAATCGTATGACTCGGTTCTGGATGGCCCTCCGGTGCGTGTGCTCGACGGCATCAGCGTGACGATTCAGCAAGGCGAATCGGCGGCCATTTCCGGACCTTCCGGTTCCGGGAAAAGCACGCTGCTGAATATCATTGGCACGTTGGATGACCCCACACGGGGCCGGGTTTTCCTGCGGGACCGGGACCTGGCCCAATTGGACGAACTTCAACTGGCCGCCGTGCGGAACCGCCAGATCGGATTCATCTTCCAAGCCCATCACTTATTGCCGCAATGCACGGTGCTGGAAAATGTGATGGTGCCCACTCTGGCCTCATCGGAGTCCGCGCAACGCAAGAGCGCCCCGGAGCGCGCCCGGCGATTGCTGGATCGCGTCGGACTGGGCGGGCGAATCGATCACCGCCCCGGCCAGCTTTCCGGGGGAGAAAGGCAACGAGTTGCCGTGGTGCGGGCTTTAATTAACCAGCCTGAACTTCTGCTGGCCGACGAACCGACCGGCGCCCTCGACCGCGCCGCCGCGGAAGAGTTGGCCCGCTTGCTGATCGAACTGAACCGCGAGGAACGGGTGACGCTTATTTTGGCAACGCATGCTCCTGATCTGGCGGCCCGCATGAAACGGGTGTTTGAACTTCAGGATGGCCGGTTGACAGGGGGTTGAGCCTCCGCCTCCTCCGCTTTGGCGGCCAGGGGCTGCCTTTTTTGTTGACGCAAATGATCCATCTGGGATGAAATCTTCCTTAGTTCTTCTTCCTTCAAATCAGGGGAAAGCAGGCGTTGACTCAAGGCCGCCAATTGCCGCTCAATATACTTGTCACGAAGAATTTTAATCGTGCTGTCACGCGCAGGCAAGCCCTTTAAATCCTTTTCTACCGAACTCGTACGAAAATCCAACCAAGTCGTACGATTGTGCGTCAGGGCTTCAGTGATTAAACTCTGCCATTCTGGATTATCCGTTTGCGAAAGCCACGGAGCCAATCCCGGCCAGGACCCGTTGGCTTCGGCTGCAAATCTTTTGGCAACGATCTCTCGAACCGTCGGATGCATCAACCAATCCAATTCCAAGTGCGAAGCTATCCATGACACATAGTCATCTCGCTCCAGTACAAACCGCAGCAACTCCCACTCGCGCTGGTCGGGACGCGGCGTCGTTGAGGTGGATTCCTCAAGGATGCGGGGACCCCATAACTTTTTGAATTCGATGTTTGCTGCATTAAAGGCCACGCCCAGGCGTTGTGCCGTTTTTCGCGCGTAGGTGTCTAGTAAAACGTCGTTGCTTGTTTTGTCAACTGCCTCCGCCATGGCTTGAACGACAGCGCGTCGGCCTTGATCGCTGGCGACATTGTGAAGAACACAGAGACGATCCAGGTAATAATCGAAGAATCCCGGGGCCTTTTCAATTAATTGGCTGAAGGCCGGGCCGCCGAACTCTTTGACGAAACTGTCCGGGTCGTGCGGCGCGGGCACAGTGGCAACGCGAATGGCCAGATCGGATGCGAGCAGGCTGTCAAGCGAACGCGCCGCCGCGTTTTGTCCCGCATTGTCGGAATCAAAACAGAGGACAACTTCATCAACATAACGTTTGAGGATTCGCGCATGGTCGGCGGTCAGGGCCGTGCCTTGCGGGGCGACGACGTTGGTGACTCCGGCCATGAAACAGGCGATCAGGTCAAGCTGCCCTTCGCAGATGATGGCGCAATGTTTGTCAAGCAAAGCGCGTTTGGATTTGTCCAGGCCAAACAGGACCCTGCCTTTGGTGAAGATGGGGCTTTCGGGCGAGTTGACATACTTGGCCGTTTTTTCATCGCCGGAGAGCACCCGGCCGCTAAAGCCGATGACGCGTCCTTGTTCATCGCAAATCGGAAAAATGAGGCGGCCACGAAACCGGTCGTAAAAATGGTCGCCTCCCTCCTTCCTCAAAATCAAGCCGGCTTGCTCCATCAGCCCCGGTTCAAAATGTTCGCTTTTGGCCCAATTGACGGTGTCGTCCCAGGCATCCGGAGCATATCCCAGGCGGAAGAGTTGGATGGCCTCCTGCCCGACCCCGCGCCGTGCCAGATAGTCGCGCGCCACCTGCCCCGCCGGGTCGGAGGCCAGGGCCGTTTGCCAGCGTTGCGTGATTTGCTCATGAATTTGGAGCAGTTGGTCCTTGAGGTGTCTCGTTTCTGGACGGCCGCCCTGACTGTCCGTTTCCAGCGGAATGCGCGCGCGTTCGGCCAGGCGGCGGACGGCGTCGGGGAAATCGATGTTTTCGTATTCCTTGACGAAAGTGAAGACGTCCCCGCCCTTGTGGCATCCGAAGCAATGAAAGATTTGCTTGTGGGGGTTGACATTGAAGCTGGGGGTTTTCTCTTTGTGAAATGGACAAAGCGCGACAAAATTGGCCCCGGCGCGTTTGAGCGGGACGCAAGCGCCGATCACATCTACAATATCGCTTGCGGCGCGGACTTGTTCGAGCGTTGCGGGAGAAAAGAATCCGCCCATGGCCGGCAGGGGTTACTTTTTTTGGGGGCCCAGGATCGCGTTAATCGTATTCTGGCGCTTTTGGGCGATGGTTTCGGCGGGTTTGCCCGCCGGGGCTGAAGAAATAAGGACGCGAGACAAGTTGGCTTGGATCAACCGGCCCGTAAAGGATTCCGCGAGGACGGCGTGCTGGATGGAAGGGTAAGTGGGAAAACGAATGTCCTCGAAACTTTTCTTTTGGAATTTTTCGATATCCGCCAATTCGGCCTGGGTGTACACGCGCGAATGCATGAGCGCGCACAAGACGATGATCATACAGGCAAAGCGCAGCAGCCCGGCCATCATGCCCAGGTAATACTCCTTGCCTCCAAACAAGTCGCTGCCCGTCAACTTTTCGGCAATCGACTGTTTGATCCAAATGAAGAACAGGTTAATGGCAAAGGCGATCAAAACATAGGCGGTAACGTTGGACCAGAGGTGATTGAAGGCGCCGCTGGTGTTTTGGAAAATGACGACGCTGAAAGGAAGATAAAACAACCCGGCCAGGATGACGATGGCCAGCCATTGCAGGGTGGGCAGAAGTTCCTGGGTCATGCCGCGCTTGCGTCCGCGGAAGATTCCGATGAGCAGCCAAACGACAACGATGCCATCAAAATAACCGTACGATATTCCGTTAAAAGCCGGCAGTGCTGCCATACACATAATGGATGATGAAGGTAGCAGTTTCCGCGCCGTTGACGAGGCATTTTTATGGAATGTTGTGGCAAGGGGGTGCCTCCCGTGGCGAAACAGCCTGAAGGGGAAGGACTTAAGATTAACGCAAAGGCGCCGAGACGCGAAGGGTTTGTAGTAGCAAGTTCAACCACTTGAGCTAAACTTTCGACACGCATGCATCCTTCAAATTCGATGACCCCATCGAGCGGCGCAGGCCGCAGATGGTTTGGCGCAATCGTTTTATTATCTTCGTGTTTGACCGGCTTAACCGCGCCCGCCACCGCGGTCAGCGCCCCGGAACACTATGACCAGTTGGCCCAACGCTTCCGGTCCCTGGAAGCCAGGGAAGCCGCCTTCGGCCCGGATTACGAGCCGCTCTTCCGCGCGGCAATCGCGTGGTACGAAGCCTGGGGAAACCACACGAATGATCCGGCCGACACCTTTTTTGTCGCGCCCGATGAATATGCGGCAGAGTTCGCCGACGCGCTGGAGCACGGCCACAATTACATCGGCGAGCACTTGGGCAGCGCCTTCCCGATGGCCTTTGAAACGAGATTGCCCGACGGGACAGTCGTCAAAGCAAATTATCAATTGAATTTTCCCGCCGGTTTTCCAGAAACGGGGCGCAAATTTCCTTTGGTCATCGGCCTTCACGGATCCGGCTGGCTCGGCCACAAAATTTCCTGCGTCCGCGGCGGCAAGACGGGCGGGCGCGTTTTCCAAGTAACACCGATCAACCAAGGCGGGCCTTGGAAGCTGGATTTTCTAAATGCGTACCTGGATGAACTTCTCCGGATTCTGCCCGTCGATCCGGACAAGGTTTATCTGGAAGGCCACAGCCTTGGGGCCATGGCGACTTGGGATTGGGCCATGAACAACCCGGAACGCTTCGCTGCGATTTCTCCGCGGGATGGCAGCGGCGCGGCTTTTCGCGCGGCCAGGCTGAAGAACATCCCCGCATGGGTGATCCACGGCTCGGAGGATGACGTCATTCTTCCAGCTTACGGCGATCAGATGGTGACCGCGCTGCGGGCGGCTGGCGGAACGGTAAAATACTCGCTGCTCAAGGGCGCTCCTCACAATTTGCCGCCTGATTTCGACCAACAGGCGGTTATTAGCTGGTATTTGCGGCAAACCCGCAGTCACAAACCGGCCCAGGCGGATCCGTTGGACGCTCTGGGCATCGGCGCCTTGGGATTCTCCGAGACGGCCATTGTTACATTGCCTGGCGGATGGTTCTGGAAATCCGCAACCGTGCCGACGCAGCCCGGTCCGGATCGGCGCTCCGCCAACAAGGATCTCGAGAAGCTGCTTTTCAGGAAAGTTGAGGACCGGGGTGCATTGGTGGACGGTCCAATCCGCCAGGAGATTGACCTGGAAAAACAAGTCACAACGCTTTGGTTGGCGATCCCGAAATCCATTCACTCGAAGGTGAAGGACGATGCCTCGATTATCAGGCTGGCGCATCGAAAAGCCGCCCGATTCTACTGTCGGGGGGACACTCGGACGGCCCTGGCCCGGGCAAACGAGGTCTCAGCGAAACTCAAAAGCGAAGGGAAGGGCTTGTGCGACGCAGTTTGGCTGACAACGCTGATGCCGCAGCAACGAGGCTCGAACCATATCACTGAATGCTGGATCGAATTGAAATGATGCGAGCCCACGTAAACGAGTCCCGCGCGATCGCATGTTTTATTTACGAAGAGCACGATTGAAGAAAAGTCATGGGTGCTGGTCGAGCCAGGCCCGGATGACGGCGGCTTGGGAGGATTGCGGTTCGATGAGTTCGAGCGCTTTGACGTATTGCTCGCGGGCCAACTTGGGCTGCCCCAGGTTGTCCGCATAGATGTTGCCCAGCAACAGGCGCGCCCGCACTTCCCGCGGATGCGCCGATAATAATCTGCCGAGTTCGTTGGCGGCATCCTGATAGCAGCCCCGCCTGCCCAGCACCCAGGCAAACGCATAACGCGCGTCGGCGGAATTTGCCTGAAGGGTCAGGGCCTGGCCCAACGCGTCCAAAGCAGTGGGATAATCTTTCATGTCAATCGCGGCGAGACCCAGAGCCAGTCCGGCCTCAAAACAGGTCGGGTTGACCTTCATGGCTTCTTGATAATCCCGCATGGCTTCCGCCCGGTTGGATTGGCGTTCGGCCTGCCGGCCTTCAGCGGTCAATCGTTCAGCCAGTTTCCGATCTCCAGGAATGGGTGTGACGGGCAACGGATATGTGTAACGGCCACCACTTCCGGCTCCCGAGGGGGCGGCTGTTTCGGTGGCGTCTGTTTTTTTGGATTTTCCAGGGAGCCAGTTTAATGGATTGAGCTTTCGAACGAGGGAAGGCTTTCTTTCTTCCGGCGGTTTGACCGGAGGAATTTCTGCTGCTGTGACATCGGCGGTTGGATTGGCCTCATCGCCTGGCGGAGTTGTCCGGGAGACAGGAGCAGTTGGAGATGGAACGGGTGATTGGGGAGGCGGGCCGGCGGCGGGTGGAGGATTTGCGGGCGGCGCCGCAAGCTGTGGCGATGCGGCTGGTTTTTGCGCTGGAGTTGCTTTGGCGGTTGGTGGAGGCGCGGCTTTTGGAACTGGATTTTCAACGGGCGCCGGCATCTGCCGTGGAGGGCCGGAATTGGCGGGTGTGGCAGGCGGGGGGGATGGATGCTGCGGAACCATGCTGATTCTGAGATCAAGGTCCAGTTGGCGGGCCAGCTTTTCGACTTCTTTGGCTTGCGGCGGGACAGGCTCCAAGGCGAGGTATTCACGGTATTTTTCCAGGGCTTCCCGAGGCTCGCTTCGTTGCAAGACAATGGCCAGATTCAGAAGCGTCGGCGGGTAATGAGGCTCGCGCTGCAAGGCGAGTTTAAAGAAGGAAACGGACGTCTTCACCGGTTCAGTGCCTGGAATTGGGCGCTGCAGTTCGATCAACCCCAGGGCGTTGCAAGCTTCCGCGGTGCTGCGCAGTTTTTCGGCGTATTCGTAATCCAGCCTGGCGTTTTCCAGTTGCAGTTGCCGGGCTTTTTCGGGGCCGGCACGTTCCAAGGCCGACTTCAATCGCGCCCGGCCCAAGAGCAGGAATCCATTGACATCTTTGGGGTCCGATGTGGTGTAGGTGGTCAAGTAATCAATGGCCCCGGAAAAGTTTGTCTGCTCCAAACGCAGGCATCCCAAATTATAATCCACAGCCCAAAGGTTACGGTCGAGTTTCAATGCTTCCAAATAGGCGCGGGCAGCAGCATCCGATTGGCCCGCGCCGTGATAAGCGAGGCCGAGGAGGTTCCAGGCATTGGCCCGAACAGCCGGCGGCGCGCCGCGCAAGATCTGAAGGCCTTCACTGAGAACGGGAATCGCCCCGGCGAAATCGCCGCTTTGGATCAGTCGTTCGCCTTTGTGCAAGTCCCGCGCACCGGGCGGGCCGCAGGCGGTCAGACTCGCGACGGAGATGACGGCGAGAACCTGAAGGGCGCATCTTCGCTTTTTTATCGTCAACATCTCCGAGGGTGGTAGCATCCATCTCCTGTGGTGTCAAGAAAAGGTGGCATGCCATTGAGAAAAGAACTTGTTTGTTATTGGATCGGCTGGATGGCGGTGTTTCCCCTCTCGTCCCAGGGGGCGGACATTTCCGTGGTGGGCGGTCCACCGGACCGGGCCCGGGTCGTGATTGCCGAAAATCCACGCGCCACCGCCGCGTTCGAACCCCAGTCGAAGATTGTGCAGAGCATGGTGGATCACGGGATTTTGAAGCTGACGGGCAAACCCGATTTGAAACAGGCCTGGCGCGCGTTTGTCTCCACCCAGGACGTTGTTGGGATTAAAGTTTATTCCGGTCCGGGAGCGAACAGCGGGACGCGTCCGGCGGTGGTCGGCGCGGTCATCGAAGGGCTGTTGAAGGCGGGTTTGGCGCCGTCGCATATTATTATTTGGGACAAGCGGCTATTGGACCTGAGACTGGCCGGGTTTGACGATCTGGCCAGACGTTACAACGTGCGTTTGGCGGGCGCGGCCGACTCTGGATACGACGAGAATGTCTTTTACGACAATTCGATCATGGGGAGTTTGGTGGCCGGCGATTTGGATTTTGACCGCAACGGCAAAACGACCGGACGCAATTCCTATGTGAGCAAGCTGCTGACCCGGACCATCACGAAAATCATCAACGTCACGCCGTTGCTCAATCACAATTTGGCGGGCGTATGTGGAAACCTTTACAGTCTGGCCATGGGCAGCGTCGATAATACGCTCCGCTTTGAAGCGAGTCCGGAACGGCTGGCGACGGCGGTGCCGGAGATTTATGCGAAGCCGGCGCTGAGCGATCATGTGGTGTTGAACATGACCGATGCGCTGATTGGACAGTACCAGGGCGAACAAATGAGTTTGCTGCATTATTCGATGGAATTGAACCAGATTTGGCTGAGCAAGGATCCCGTGGCGTTGGACGTGCTGGCCATCCAGGAATTGGATCGGGAACGGCTGGAGAGGAAAATACAGCCGGGCAACGATAATCCCGCGCTCTACCAAAATGCGTCCTTTTTCCTGGAACTGGGAGTGGGTGACCTGGCGAAGATTCGGATCGAGACCGCGAAATGACGCGGCGCCCCATGACGAGGGTTGGAACGAGTCGGAAGGACGCGGCTTGCATCGCGGCCCAAATGGGGGTAATTCTCCGTGACGATGGCAGCGCAACAGAAAATTTTGCTTCTGGATGATGATCAGCAAATGCTGGATCTATACCAGGAACTGCTCAAACAGCTTCCGAGCAAGCCGGAGGTTCGCGTCTCCGATGCCGGCGCCCGCGCCATCGCCATGCTGGAATCAGAGCCTTTTAACCTGTTGATCACGGACCTGCGCATGCCGAAAATGGACGGATTGCAGGTCCTGGCCATTGTGCGCCGCAAGTTCCCCCATTTGCGCATCATTGTTTTGACCGGCGTTTTGGACGAGGAATACCGCTCGCGCGCCTACGCCCAAGGGGTGGAATTGTTCTGGCAAAAGCCCACCAACAGCGAAGAAATCAAACTTTTCCAGGATTGCGTCGAGTCGCTTCTCGACCGCGAAACGCGCAACGATGGAGGATTTCACGGCATGCAAAGCAAAAGCCTAGTGGACTTGATTCAACTGGAATGTCTGTCCCGCAGTTCCTCCGTTCTCCGCGTCACCCAGGGGGCCTTGCACGGCAAAATCTGGGTGCAAAACGGGGAAATCACCGATGCCGCCACGGCCCATTTCACCGGCGAAGATGCCTTCAAGGAAATCCTGTCCTGGAAAAGCGGCAATTTCGAAATCCTGCCCCCCGATCCCGGTCATGTCCGAACCATTACCAACTCGTCCCAGGGACTGCTGCTGGATTCGGCCCAGGCGCTGGACGAAAGGCGCGGCCAGCAGGCCGGGGCCGAAAACAGCGAGGGGGCAGACAAGGCCACCGTGCCCAGTTCACTGCTTGCCCCTCTGACGTGTTTTGAAGGGGTTGAATTCGTCTTGGCAATCCCTGTGGATGAACAGGCCCCGTGCGACTCTTGGGCTGTGGAAAACGCCCCACAGCTTGCCGTCTGGGCGCGGGCGACTTGCCGGCGGCTGGCTGAATTGGGCGAGAACCTTGAAGCCGGGCCGCTGGTCCAAGTTTCGGGGTTTGGCTTGCAGCGGCATTGGGGGCTGGCGCGCGACGACAAAAAGGGGTTGCTATGCGTCGGCTTCCGGCGGACGCTGCCGGCGGACACAGTGGACCAAACCATGAAGCATATTTTTACCAAATGGGTTTTCTGACAAAAAACAACAAGGCACCGAAGCCCGAATTGAAGCGGCTGCCCACCGGCACGTTTACGATTGATGCGGATTGCCGGATCGTCAGTTCGACGGTGCCGGGCCGGGTGCCGGAGGCGCAGGTGCGGGACATCGGGCGTCAGGTCCTGGCGATTTTTGACGGCGCCCGCAACGCCAGCCTGCCGTTCGCGGAATTGGTCGTGCAATACGCGGCTTTTAAAATCACCGCCCGGCAAATGCGCGGCGGCGCGATCATTTTTCTTTCACCCCGGGTCTTGCAATCTGTCCCCGTGCCTTGATTTTTTATTATGCACAACAAGAAATTGGACCAGCTCATCGTGCAACTTGAGAATTATTTGGAGTGTTGGAAGCAGTTTAACTATTTTGTCAACCTGGCTCGCGGCAAAAAGTTTTCCGCCGAGGACGAGAGCCAATTCCTCGAAGTCAAGGCCATCATCGTGCAGGAGCTGGAATTGATCATGGCCGCCATTGAGTGTTCCTCCCCCTCCCGCGAGGAAGTGCATGCCTTGATCAGCTCGGCGCCCTCGGTTCGTTACCTGAGCGAGAGCAATGAAGGCAACTTGCGGGGACTGGAAAATCACTGGCATAAAATCTATGTTGGTTTCCAGGCGATCCTGGGCCAGCTCAAAGTCCAGCAACGCCAACTCGAATCCAGATCGTTTTTGACCTCCTTTTTCACAAAGAAGAAATAGTGAACAACCCCTGCCCTGCACCTCAGTTTAAACGCCATGACTGATTCGCTCACCGCCGTCATCCTCGGTGTCATCGAAGGAATCACCGAATTCTTGCCCATCTCATCCACGGGCCATCTTTTGATCGCCGAGCAATGGCTGCCGCACCAGACGGATTTGTTCAACGTCGTCATCCAAACCGGCGCGGTGCTGGCGGTCATTCCCCTGTTTCACAAGCGCTTTCATCAGTTCATTTTTAACTGGGCGGATCCCGCGGTGCGCAGCTATTTTTTTAAAATTGTCGCGGCCTTTGTCATTACCGGCGCGGGCGGTTACGCGCTCGTAAAAAGAGGCTTCGCACTTCCCGAAAAACTTTTCCCGGTCGCCATCGCCCTGCTGGCGGGCGGCGTGCTCTTTCTCATTGTTGAAGGATGGGTGGGCAAACGAAAGCGCGGCGGCGACGAGAATGCGCCCCGCAACGATATCAAGCATGTGACGTGGACGGTGGTGATTGCCGTTGGCCTGGGGCAACTGATTGCCGCCGTCTTTCCGGGGAGTTCGCGTTCGGGCACGACCATTTTGTTTATGTTGATTCTGGGTCTGGGCCGTCCTCTGGCCACCGAGTATTCCTTTCTGGTCAGCATCCCGACGATGCTGGCGGCCGGCGGTTACAAGATTTTTGAAGCCTTCCATCACGGCGCCGGCGTCGTGCAGGACGAGAATTGGAAGATGGTCATTATTGCGACACTGGTGGCGGCGGTGGTTTCCTTCATTGCCGTGAAATGGCTTTTAGGATACGTGCAGACGCATACCTTCATCGCTTTTGGCTTGTACCGCATTATTATCGGCGGCGCGATTTTATGGTTCGTAATTCAAACAGGGTCCAAGCCACCTCTCGACCACGGCCAAATCCATGCCTTTGCGCCGATGATAGTCCAGCACTTGATCCCGGCCCAGTTTGCCGACGGCGAAATACTTTGACTGCGGAGCGGAGAAATAAAGCCCGCTCACGCTGCTGCCCGGCCACATCGCGCAGCTCTCCGTCAATCGGATCCCGGCGTTCTTTTCCGCGTCCAGCAACTTCCAGAGCGTCCATTTTTCCGTGTGGTCCGGGCAGGCGGGATACCCCGCCGCCGGCCGAATGCCGCGATATTGTTCGTCGATCAGTTGCTCGATGGCCAGGTTTTCGTTCCTGCCGTAGCCCCATTCGGCCCGGACGCGTTTGTGCAAATATTCAGCGAACGCTTCCGCCAAACGGTCCGCCAGGGCTTCAGTCATGATGGCGTTGTAATCGTCGTGCTCCGCTTTGAATTGTTTGACCAATTCGTCCGCGCCGATGCCGGCGGTCACGGCGAATGCGCCGATATAATCCTCCGGCGGCGTTCCGCCAGGCCCGGAGGATTTGCCCGCCACGAAATCCGCCAGACACCAATTGGGCTGGCCGTCCGGCTTTTCGATCTGTTGCCGCAGGAATCGAAACGTGGCCCGCACCTGCCGGCGCGACGGATCGGTGTAAAGTTCGATGTCGTCCCCGATGGAGTTGGCGGGAAAGAACCCATAGACTCCCCGCGCCGCCAGCAGTTTCTTGTTGACGATCTGTTCCAGCAATTCTTGGGCGTCCTTGAACAGTTCGCGGGCCTGCGCGCCATGCTTTTCATGCTGTAGAATCGAGGGGTAACGGCCGCGCAACTCCCAAGTGTGGAAAAACGGCGACCAATCGATGCAGGAAACAAGGTCGTCGAGCGCCACGGGCAACGCCCCGCCCTGCCCCGCCGCGGAACTGAGCATCCTCAATCCTGTGAATTCCGGTTTGGCGATTTCGGCCTCTTTCCAGTCAAACCTTGGCCCGCGCCGGCGGGCTTCGTCGATGGAAACAAGCTTGACGCGCTGCCCGGCATGTTGCCGGCGCAGTTTTTCCTGGTCCCGGGCATTCTGCGCGGCAAAGGCCGGCTTCAACCCGGGATTGATCAAGTGGCCGACCACGCCGACAGCCCGCGAGGCATCGACAACATGAACAACAGGCTCCTTGTAGTTCGGCGCAATTTTGACCGAGGTGTGCGCTTTGCTCGTGGTCGCGCCGCCAATGAGAAGCGGCAGGGAAAATCCCTGGCGCTGCATCTCCCGGGCCACATGCGCCATTTCGTCGAGCGACGGCGTAATGAGTCCGCTCAGGCCGATCATATCGACTTTTTGTTCGCGGGCGGTTTGCAGAATCTTTTCGCACGGGACCATGACGCCGAGGTCGATGACCTCGTAGTTGTTGCAGCCGAGCACGACGCCCACGATATTTTTGCCGATGTCGTGAACGTCGCCTTTGACCGTTGCCATCACTATTTTGCCCTGGGCGCGCGCGTTGCCGCCGGCCCGCTTTTCCGCCTCCATAAAGGGAAGAAGCCAGGCCACCGACTTTTTCATCACACGCGCGCTTTTGACCACCTGGGGCAGGAACATTTTGCCCGAACCAAAGAGATCGCCCACCACGCTCATGCCCGCCATCAAGGGGCCTTCGATGACGGCCAGCGGGCGCCCGATCTTCAGCCGCGCTTCCTCCGTGTCGGCTTCGATGTAATCGGCAATGCCCTTGACCAGCGCGTGTTCGAGCCGTTGCTCGACGGTTCCCTTGCGCCATTGGTCTTCCACGGCCTCCGTCTTGTCTTTCTTTTTGACCGACTCCGCAAAAATGACGAGGCGTTCGGTCGCGTCAGGCCGGCGGTTGAGCAAAACGTCTTCCACCAATTCGAGCAGATCTTTGGGAATTTCACCGTAAATGCCCAGCATGCCGGCGTTGACTATGCCCATGTCCAGCCCGGCTTTGACGGCGTGATACAGAAAAGCCGTGTGCATGGCTTCGCGCACCGCGTTATTGCCGCGAAACGAAAAGGAAATGTTGCTGATGCCGCCGCTGACCTTTGCGCGCGGCAGGTTTTGTTTGATCCAGCGCGTGGTCTCAATGAAGTCCACCGCGTAATTGTTGTGCTCCTCCATGCCGGTGGCGACGGTCAGGATATTGGGATCGAAGATGATGTCCTCCGGCGGAAAGCCAATCTGCTCCGTCAGGATTTTGTAGGTGCGGGCGCAGATTTCCTTGCGCCGCTCCACGGTGTCGGCCTGTCCCCGTTCGTCAAAAGCCATGACGACGACCGCCGCGCCGTAGCGCCGGACCAGCCTGGCCTGCTGGATGAATTTTGTTTCGCCTTCCTTGAGGCTGATGGAATTGACCACCGCTTTGCCCTGCACACATTTCAAGCCGGCCTCGATGACCGCCCATTTCGAGCTGTCAATCATTATCGGCACGCGGGCGATGTCCGGCTCGGAAGCCACGAGGTTGAGAAAATGCGTCATGGCTTTGACGCCATCGAGCATTCCTTCATCCATGTTGACGTCAATGATCTGCGCGCCGCTGACGACCTGTTGTTTGGCCACCGCCAGGGCTTCCTCGAATTGTCCGGCCAGGATGAGTTTGGCGAATTTGGGCGAGCCGGTGACATTGGTGCGCTCGCCGATATTGACAAAATTCGTGTCGGGCCGGATGGTCAGCGCCTCCAAGCCGCTCAAGCGCAACCAGGGTTCGATCTTCGGCGGCACGCGTGGCGCGCATTTTTTTACCGCCTGGGCGATGGCTTTGATGTGCGACGGGGTCGTGCCGCAGCAGCCTCCCACAATATTGAGCCAGCCGGCGGCGGCCCACTCGGCCAGTTGGGGCGCGAGCGTTTCAGGGGTCTCCGGAAAGCCCGTCGGCAGCATCGGATTCGGCAACCCGGCGTTGGGATGGGCGCTGACGCAAATCGGCGCCAGTCCGGAAAGCTCTTCTATAAACGGCCTCATTTCCTTCGGCCCCAGCGCGCAATTGATCCCGATGCTCAGGAGGGGAAAATGCGAAACGGAGTTCCAGTAGGCTTCCACCGTTTGCCCGGAGAGCGTGCGACCGCTCAGATCGGTGATGGTGAAGGAAAGCATCACGGGCACCCGGCGGCGCGCGGACGATGCCGGGCGGTGCCCGGAGCCTGCCGCCACGGCGTCGATGCCCGATTCTTCAAACAGCCTGGCGATGGCAAAGAGAGCCGCCTTCGAATTGAGCGAGTCAAATACAGTCTCAATCAGCAGCAGGTCCGCCCCCCCTTCCAACAGGCCGCGAGCCTGTTCGTAATAGGCCTGCGCCAAGTGGTCGTAAGTCACCCCGCGCGCCGCCGGATCACTGACGCTGCCGGAAATCGACGCCGTCTTGCTGGTCGGCCCGATTGTCCCTGCCACAAAACAAATCCGGCCCGGCTCGGCGGCCATGACGGCATCGGCGGCGGCCCGCGCATTCTTCGCGCCCGCCACATTCAATTCAAAGGCCAGCGATTCCATTCCGTAATCGGCCTGCGAAATGGCCGTGGAATTAAAGGTATTCGTCCCAATGATGTCCGCGCCGGCTTCGAGATGCTGCCGGTGGATGGCCTGGATCAGATGAGGCTGCGTCAGATTCAGCAGGTCGTTATTGCCCCTCACGTCACGCGCCCAATCCTTGAACCGCTGTCCGCGGAAACCCGCTTCATCCATACGGTAGGTTTGAATCAGGGTGCCCTTCGGGCCGTCCAGCACCACAATGCGCTGCGGCAAGAGGCGCAATAACGCCTCCACTCGATCCCTGTTTTCAGTGCCAGACTTTTCCATGATGCCAATATAATAGATTCGTCAGGTTCCCGTTGCAAATCTAAAATCAATATATCTTGATGCGTAGATATGATCTTGAAATAACCAATGTTCAAGCACTAATGACCCATGAATGAACAAGGACGGATGACTTGGAACAGGAATGGCTTATTTTGACCACACTTAACTAAGTTTACAACGATTTGACCGGACTGAAGCTCTTTCTCTTGCAAGTTGTTCATTTTTAGGGACTTGCATACGATTCCGGCCACCAGCTTGACCAACCAAACTGGTTTGACCCACTTTGACTGACTTTGACCCGCCTTCGCTGCAGCGGCTTCGGCGCGGCGAGCCTGCCGGGCGGAAATGGGGCCAACGGGAGGATGGCAGAAAGCCAAGCCGGGCAGAAAAACAGGCTTTTCCTGATTTTTCCGCCCCCCTCCATATTTCCGCCTTCGATTCATTTCTTAATTCATCCTTCATAATTCTGACTTTCCATCATGGCCTTAATGGGTCATTCATTAGACGAACATTACAGTTAGCACATTTATTTGTCAACAGATTTTTGAAAGAATTTTTAAAAACATCCATTTTCGCCTTTTTGCGCCCGCGTCACGCGGGATTTGCCTTGAACCCGGGCCGTTCTTTAATCACACTGGCTGGAATCACGGGATTACATATGAAGATGCGCGCGTCCCATTACGAAGGTTTTTTGATCCCATGCCTGGCGGTTTTGGTTGCAGGCTCAGTGCCTGGCAGGGCCGCTGCTGAAAATGCGGCGGGGCCGACACGCTGGGAGCGCCAGGCGCAGCAGAAGCAAGAACTGGCGCGGGGCGTGGTCGGGCTGACCCACGAACCGATTGAGTTTCTGATGCGGCGGGGGGACCATTTCGATGATGAACCGGAGCATTACCAGCAGTTGTGCGACCCGGAAAACATCAAGCGGATGGCGGCGGCGGGCATGACCTACGGCCGGCTCTTTTTTTATAAGGGATTCGGATTGGAATACGAGCGGACGAACATGGAAACGGCCAAAAAGGCCGCCGCTCTCATGCACCAGTTGGGGATGAAGGTGGATTTGTACGTGGGCGGAACGATGTTCCCCGAAACGCTCTATCACGAGTTGCCCGAAGCCCAAAACTGGGAGCAGCGTGACCAGAACAACCAGTGGGTCTGGTACGGCGTCCAGACTTTCCGCCATTATGCCTGCCCCAACGAACCGGCCTACCGGGAGTATTTGCACAAGGCGCTCAAAATCGGCATCGAAGAATTGCACGCCGACCAGATTTCATTTGACAACATCATGCTCCAGCCAGAACCCAAGTCCTGCCGCTGTCCGCGGTGCATCCGCGCGTTTCACGATTATCTGCGGCGCAAATATCCAACGCCGGAAGCGGTGCGGCGCCGGTTTGGATTGCCGGACGTGGACTGGGTGCAAGTCAACGAATGGGAATCGCCCGCGCAGGCGGAGGGGATGGCTGAATTGAATGATCCCGTGTTGCAGGAGTGGGTGCGCTTCCGGTGCGAGTCACTGGCCAGTTACGCCAACGCGCTCTATGACGACGTCAAGAGCCTGAACACCAACGTGTCGGTCTTGTTCAACATCAAGGGCGTTTACAGTTACAACCGCTACTGGGCCAACGCCGTCTATCATCCGCTCTTCGCCAACCACATTGACGTGCTCTCCTTCGATACCGGCGGCTATGACACGCGCCTCGACGCCGGCACCGGCGCCCTGGTGTCGCAAATCCGCTCCTACAAAGTGGCGCGCCGTTTGAAGGCCAGTTGCGAGGTGGGGCTGCGCGACGATCTGCGCGCCGCGCTGCACATGGCCTTCAATTACGAAACGCCCGTGGCCGGGTACCCCGGCGCGCCAGCCCTGACCAAGGTCTTCACGCCGTTCGTGGAATTTTACCGCGAATACCACGACCGCTATTTCACCGGGACGGAGGAAGTGGCGGACGTGGCGGTGCTGCGCAACTGGCCGTCGATGGCCTACAGTATCAATGCCACCAGCGTTCCTGCCACGCTCATGGAGCAGGCGCTCATTCAGCACAAAATTCCTTTTGACATCCTTTTCGACGAGGACCTCTACCAAATCAGCCGTTATCAGGCGGTGGTTCTGGCCGGGCAGGAATGCGTCGGCAACGCGCAGGCGGAGCAATTGCTGCAATACGTGCGCGACGGCGGCACGCTCGTGCTCACCGGCAACACCGCGACCTATAATGAATGGCGGGAACGCCGCCGCTCCAACCCGTTGCTGCCGGCGAGACGCGAAGGCAAAGGCCGCATCCTTTACATTCCTGAAATCATCCCCGCCGCGCACGCTGCCAAAACCTCCGCCGCGGAGGAGGACGCGGAACCGGGGGCGACGTTGCGGAAAACCACGCGCATGACGCCGACGCAATGGGTGCTGCCGCGCAACCACGAGGACATCGCCAAAACCGTCGTGGACGGCTTGCCCAAGGGGCTGTCCATCCACACCGGCGCGCCGTTGACGACCGTGATGGATTTGCTCACGCGCCCGGCCGCCCGGCAAACCCTGGCGCATTTCATCAACTTTGATCGCGACAATAAATTGGCGCCGTTCCAAGTGACGGTTCGCAAACAATTCAGCGGCCCGATCAAAACCGTCGAATGTCTTTCGCCGGAGTGGGACGATCCGTTGCCGGTGCCGTTTCAGGAATCCGGAGACAACGTAGTCTTCGCCGTTCCCGCACTCCGTCTCTACGCCATGGTCGTCATCACGCAGTAAGTATTTGCTTCCGAGGACTGATTTCACGACCAGCTTCTCAGAACGAGGTAATAATGGTCTGTTTATTGAGGGGCTGGCTGAGGTTTATCTTTTTCGAAGGCCCAAAAGACCATACAATAGCCTCTCCCGGCACCATCAAAGGACCTGTCGGCTTTGGGTTTTCCAGTTGGTACATTCTGTCCAAGGTGGCGTCATAACATTTGTGGTCCTGATTTAAATCCAATGTGATGATATAAGGGTTCCCCCAAGGATCGCGAAAAACATCGTCCGGCCCAATGCCTGGGGAGTTTGTATCCGGCGCGGCTTTTGCGCTAAAAAAGGGCGTTTGCTGTGGATTATAAATATGCTGGGCGCCTTTATTGACTTCCGGCCAAAAGTTGTCGTCTCGCAGGATCGCAATAACTTCGGAATTGTAGTTCTGATAGACATATTCTCCAGTCGTATCAACCATACCTGCCTATCCTATTGACTCCACCGACCCCAAGCGGTAGTGTGCGGGGGTGGTTGAGGATTATCCGAAGACACTTTTGCAACTGGAGCAGCGATTTGCCACCGACGAACAGTGCTGTGATTATTTGACGGCACTGCGCTGGCCTGACGGATTCGTGTGTCCGAACTGCGGTGGACGAAAAGCTTGGCCAGCAGGCCGTGGGCGGCTGATCTGTGCTGCTTGTCGTCACCAAGCCACCGTGACCGCCGGCACCATCTTCCAGGATCGACGTTTGCCATTGCGACTTTGGTGCCGAGCGATTTGGCAGGTGACCAGTCAGAAGAACGGGGCCAGCGCGCTGGGGTTGCAGCGCGTCTTGGGCTTGGGCAGTTATCAAACAGCGTGGACGGTTCTACATAAACTGCGCCGGGCCATGGTGCGACCGGGCCGGGATAAACTCGGCGGTCGGGTCGAAGTAGACGAAACCCTGGTGGGTGGAGAGACGCCGGGACGGAAAGGGCGAGGTGTGCCGAGCCAGGCGTTGGTCGTGATCGCGGCTCAGGAAGCCGGCGCCGGCATTGGACGCATCCGTCTGGCTCGTATTCCAGAGGCCTCGGCGGACCACCTCCATCGGTTCATCCAGGCGGCCATTGTCCAGGGGAGTTGTGTGCATACAGACGGGTGGAAGCCGTATCAGGGGCTGGAACCGTTGGGCTTTCAACACGAGGTGAGTAAACTCAAAGGCCAGAAGAAGGACGCCGCCACAGAATTATTACCGCGGGTGCATTTGGTGGCCTCCTTGCTCAAGCGTTGGCTGTTGGGGACGCACCAAGGTGCGATCATGCCGGAGCATCTGGACTATTATCTGGATGAGTTCACGTTTCGATTCAACCGGCGAAACTCTGCCTCACGCGGCAAGCTGTTTTATCGCTTGGCGCAACAAGCAGTGCAAGTCCCGCCGACTCCCTATCGAATGCTGGTGGGCGGGTCGAACAACCCAAAAACACCATGAGTAGGGGTAGGTGGAGTCATTAGGATAGGCAGGCAACCATAATGGAAGACAGTCGTCCTGATCCTGCCGGAGTTTTGGACACCGTGCCAAAGGTAAAATCATTTGTGCCAGCGGCTGCCACCGCATTGGAGGAAACCGGCAGGTGGCTGTACGTGGCGTAATATTGATTAATCCCCGCAACCAGATTGCCTTCTTCAGTTCGGGCGATGTATTTCTTGGCGGTTGTTTTCGACATGGGTATCCCCGGCCACGGCCACAAGCCTGCCAAAATGGCGATGATGCCAATAACGATCAGCAATTCAACGAACGTGAACGCCTGTTCTACGTTGCGAGCCGCAGGCATCATTCTCCTCATAGCTTTACCTTATGTTAGTCTGTTTGCTTTTGAGTTCCTTCTGGAGGGCGGCGAGCGGGAGGGTGTTGATGACGTCCTTCTTCTCCAGCCAGCCTTTGCGCGCGATACCGGCGCCGAGACGCAAAAAACCGGCGTGTTCGTTGCGATGGGCGTCGCAGTTGATAACGCACTTGACGCCTTTTTCCTTCGCATAATGCCAGAGGCGCCAGTCCATGTCGAAACGCCTCGGATTGGCGTTCAGTTCGATCCATGTGCCGGTCGCCGCGCAGACGTCTATGACGGCGGTTTGATTGACTTTGAAAGGTTCGCGTTCGAGCAGCAGCCGGCCCGTCAGGTGGCCAAGCATGTGAACAAATGGATTTTCCGCGACGGTGATCAGGCGCTTGGTCATTTCCGATTCGCTTTGGGTAAATCCCTGGTGAACACTGGCCACCACCACGTCCAGTTGCGCCAGCAGGTCGTTGTCGAAGTCCAGTTTGCCTTCGGAAAGGATGTCCACTTCGGAACCTGTCAACAAACGGAAATCGGAGCCTTCGCCCGCAAACCTGCGGTTTAAGCTTTTAATTTCCCCGATCTGCTTGAGCAATCGGTCGGGCTGGAGGCCATTGGCCTGGAAGGATGATTTGGAGTGGTCCGTGATGGCCCAGTAATCGAGGCCCAGCTCCTGCATGTAGCCGGCAATTTCCACCAGCGAGACGCGCCCGTCGCTCCAATTGGAATGATTGTGCAGGGAGCCTTTGATCTGCGTCCATTCGATCAGGCGCGGCAATTCGTGTTTTTCCGCGGCGGCGAATTCCCCGGCATCTTCGCGCATCTCAGGCTCCACGTATTCCAGGCCCAATTTCTGAAAGATCTCCTCCTCGGTCCGGCACGCCACCAGCAATTTCGGGTCGCGCGTCTCGACATCGGATTTAAACAACCCGTATTCATTGAGCCGGAGGCCGCGCTGGATGGCGCGCTGGCGCATGACGATGTTGTGCTCTTTGCTGCCGGTAAAGTAAGCCAGCGCAAACGGAAATTCCGCGTCGCCGACCACCCGCAAATCGGCCTGTATGCCCCCGGCCAGAACAACGCTGGCTTTGGTCTCGCCTTTGGCGGTGACATTCAGGATGCCGGGCTGGCCGGTGAAAAAATCGATGACAGCGCCGGGCTGCCTTGATGACGCCAGCAAATCGATGTCGCCGATGGTCTCCCTGAACCGGCGCAGGCTCCCCGCCGTGCTGCACCGCACCACGTCCGGGTGACTGCGCAGGCTGTCCAGAATCGGCTCCGCCACGGCGAGGGCGTCACTCAGCAAATGGCGGGAGGCGTATTGGCGCCGGAATTGGATGCCCTGCAAGATATTGGCCTGGGTTTTCTCGCCGAACCCGTCCAACCGGGCGATTTTCCCGTCCCGGCAGGCTTGCTCCAATTGTTCCAGAGTTTCCACGCCGAGCTTGTCGTTGATTGCCTTTATTTTTTTTGGACCCAAACCGGGAATGCCCAGCATGGCGACCAATCCCGGCGGGATGGAGGCTTTGAGTTCTTCGTAATAGGCGAGCCGGCCGGTTTTCACCAGTTCGGAAATTTTTTCATGGAGGCTGTCGCCGATTCCTTTGATGCGTTCGGTGGATTCGGGGGAAAAGAGGATCTCCAGCGGGGCCGTGGAATTTTCGAGCGAGCGCGCCGCATTGACGTAGGCGCGCGATTTGAACGGGTTCTCGCCTTTGAGTTCGAGCAGCGTGGCGATCTCCGTCAGGATTTCTGCGAACTTGGTCCTTCGTCATTTCCGGCAGCATAACCCGGGAGCGGCGCGGATAAAAGTTGGAATATGGGTTGCGTTTTCAGGTCCTAATCTTAATCCTAATCCTAATCTTAATCCTCTTTTGCAGCAGGGACGAAAGGGACCAAAGGGACGGAAGGGACAAGATTAGGATTAAGATTAAGATTAGGAATGGGGCCGAAGAAATGCATCAACCCAACACACCCGTCGCCCTGACCATCGCCGGCTCCGACAGCGGCGGAGAGGCGGGCATTCAGGCCGATTTGAAGACCTTTGCCTGTTTGGGGGTGCATGGCGCCACCGCGATCACATGCCTGACGGCCCAAAACCCGGGGAGAATATCCCGATTGGAACCGTGCCCGCCCATCATGGTCCGCGCGCAATTGGAAGCCATCGCGGCGCATTTCACCCTGGCCGCCGCCAAAACGGGCATGTTGTTTTCGGCGGCCATCGTTCGCGAAGCCGCGCTTTTTTTCAAGCGCAACCCCCGGATTCCGCTGGTGGTTGATCCGGTGATGGTTTCCACCAGCGGACGGCGCCTTCTGCAATCCGAAGGCATCGAAGCGCTCAAAAGGCAACTGCTGCCTTTGGCCGCAATCGTGACGCCCAATCTGGCTGAGGCGGAAATTCTTGCGGGCGGGAAAATCCGCTCGCTTCAGCAACTGCGGGCGGCGGCCGGGGCGATTTACCGGACCTTCGGTTGCGCCGCCCTGGTCAAGGGCGGCCATTTGCCCGGGGCCGGGGCAGCCGTGGATTTTTTCCATGGCCGGGAGGGAGAGTGGATGCTTTCATCGCCCCGGGCGGCAAAGGTTGCCCTGCACGGCGCCGGCTGCACTTACTCGGCGGCCATCACCGCCTGGCTGGCGCGCGGGAAATCGCGCATAAGATCGGTCGAGCTGGCCAAGCATTACATCACCCGCAGGATTTATGAAACGCGGTCAGGCTGAAATTTCCGTTCCTAATCGTAATCCTAATCTTAATCATAATCGCTTCGAAAGAGGATTAGGATTAAGATTAGGAAAACAGAAACAGCCCCCCAAACGCGGGGCTTGCAGTTCACTCCCGGGGCTTCTAGTGTAGCGCCGTTATTTTCACATGCTGACATCACACGAATTATTTGGATTCATGTCGCCGGCGCTGGCCGTGCGGATCATCGAATTCGCCCACGAAGGCAACAAGGAACTTTATCGCACCGTTCTGGCCACCGTCGCCGAGACGCGCAAATTGCGTCCCGCTTTCTTCGAGCGCACACCGCGCCCCGCCCGGCACGCCGCCATGGCGGCCACGCTGGCGCGGCCGCGCCTGGAATTGCTCGCCGCCAACCTTTTGCGCGAATGGCTGATGAAGCAGCAAACACCGATGCTGGCCGACTTTCTGGATACCCTGGGCGTGACCCACAAAGACGGCGCGGTGGACGAGTTGCCCGCCTCCGTTGAAGAACCCCAATTGCAGGCCGCGGTCGAAAAGATTCTCGCCAAATACCCGGCCGAGGAAGTGGCCGTTTATTTGAACGCATTCTACACCATGAACGATGTCCGCTGGCCGAACCTCGAAGCGATATTAAAGACCGACCCGCGGCTGCAGTTTGGCGGATGACCGCCCGCCGCTCAAAATTTGTCACAGTCGCGCCATGATTGAGTTGTTGTTTTGAATGTATGGTTTGAGGATTGAGCGTTATGATTTCGGGCGTGATTCAAAACATCATCTTCGATTGGTCCGGAACATTGGTGGATGATTTGCCCGCCGTTTTGGCGGCAACCAATTTCGTCTTTGCGGAGTGCGGGGTCGAACAAATGACCCTCGACAAATTCCGCGCCGAGTTTTGCCTGCCTTTCAAAGACTTTTACGACCGCTTTGCGCCGGGGGTTCCCATGGCGCGGTTGGAAGAGTCCTTTCACAGCCACTTCAGCCAGGTGCAGGATGAGGTCACGGAATTGCCCCATGCCCGCGAATTCCTGGTCTTTTGCCGCAAGCACAAAATTCGGACCTTCCTGCTCAGCACGGTTTCCCGCGATTATTTCGCGCGGCAGGCGGCGGCCAACGGTTTCGATAAATTCATCGACCGGCCCTACGTGGGGGTTTGGGACAAACGGGCCAAGATCGCCGAATTGCTGGCCGAAAACCAACTGGCCGCCGCCCAAACCATTTTTGTTGGCGACATGCAGCATGATATTGAAACCGCCAAATTCGGAGGCATCGGTTCCTGCGCCGTGTTGACGGGCTATAATCGCCTGGACCAATTGCGGGCCAGCGAACCGGACGTGATCGTCGAGCACCTCGGCGAACTGCGCGAGATCCTGGAGCGCAATCAATTCCAGTTGCGCCCCCGCCCGCACGATGGGGAGCGCGCGCGCGCGCCTCATCCCATTTGCACCGTGGGGGCGCTGATTTGGAACGCC
>CAWFAZ010000015.1:0-15898 GCA_963813995.1 uncultured Verrucomicrobiae bacterium
GTTAGTCCGAGCCTGCCGGCGTGGAGGTGCTGTTCTGACTTTGCTCCAGCGCCCATTGCTGCTTGGCCGCATCAATCAAGCGCAGATTGTTGATGCACGCATCCATTTGCGAGGTCGTGCGCGCGCGCACGAAGTTGGGAATGGCGATGGCGGCCAACAGACCGATAATCGCGACGACGATCATGATTTCCACGAGGGTGAAACCCGCCTTGCGGCTGACTTTATTTTTCATAAGACTTTCTTTCTTTCCACATGCGGCGTGAACCGTGCAAAAAGCGGGTTATATGAATACATTGAGGTTCACTGATTGCTCTTTGCGAACCGCTGGGCCCATTCAAGCAACCGCTGTGCCAATGTGAAAACTGCCGGGGTTTCCGTGTGCGCCGCAAGGGTTTCCCTTGGTTCGCTCCTGGGACGCTCCTAAACCGCGCACACACTGTCCAATATGCGGACATTCCTGCCCAGACAGAAAACAAAACCGGCAAAAAATTCCGCGGCTTCCCGGCAAGCCGGACAGGCTTAATCCTTCACCTGCCGCTTGCCGCGCCGCGCCGCCCGGAACAACTCCATTTGAGGGTCCTTGAAAAATTCATAGTTCTTCAGCACACGAATGATCTGCAGAAGATCGGACTTGTCGTAATTCCGGTTCACTTCCGTCCGCGCGATCAAATCCGCCAGCATGGTGCGGAAGGGGATCACGGCATCGACCCCCTTGGCCCGCAGGACACGGATGCTTTGCTCGCGCGCCGGGGCTGTTTGCGCCAGCGCCGGCACGACCAGTATCTTCAAGGGCGCGGCGTCCGGACTAAAGGACCGCGCGGCCTGCTCAAAGACGGCCGGTTCAACGAACCGAAACATCTCCGGCGAATTCTCGAGCAACGCCGGACCAAACGACTCCGTATGCCAGCCGCGAACCACCACGATGGCGCGCGTCACCGCCGCCAAATCCACGGAGTTCATAACAAATGGGATCGGCAATGGGCGCTCGCGCGCTTGCGGGTTCCAAACAAAAAAATCAATCCCGTCCTTTTCCTGTTTGCCCCTCCCCGCATATTTGCGCTCCTGCCGCGTCAGAAAACCGTGCAGCTCAAAATATTCCCGGACAATGGTTTCGCTGACGGCTGCCATGATTTTAGGAGTTGTTCCGGGCGCGCCCGGTGTTGTGCAAAACTTTCGAGATCAGCGCCGGCGGCGCCTTGCGCCCGGCTTCCACCCGCCCGATGCGGCGGGCCAAAACGAATTGCATCTCGCCCCCGCTGACCTTTTTGTCCAGCCGCATCGCCTTAAACAACCGGGCCTTTTGCCGCGCGGACAGTTGGATTGCCGCCGGCAAGCCCGCCCGGCGAAACAAGGCCTCGATGCGCCGGGCTTCGCCCGCGGACAAGCCCGAAACGGCAACAGACAGTTTGGCCGCCGCCACCTGCCCGATGGCTATGGCCTCGCCGTGCAAAAACTTTCCGTAGCCGGCAATCGCTTCGATGGCATGGCCGATGGTGTGGCCAAAATTCAAAATCGCACGCAAGCCGCCCTCCCTTTCGTCCTGCCCAACGACCTCTGCTTTGATTTCGCAGCAGCGCGCCACCGTTTCGGCCAGCACAGCGGGGTTCCGTTGGAGCAGCAACTCCAAATCCTTTTCCAACCGGCCAAACAGCGCCCCGTCGCGGATGATCCCGTACTTGATGACCTCGGCCAGCCCGGAGCGGAACTGGCGCATCGGCAAAGTGGCCAGCGCGCTCAAATCGCACAGCACCAGGCGCGGCTGATAAAACGCTCCCACCAGGTTTTTGCCCGCCGACAAATTGACCCCCACCTTTCCGCCGACCGAACTGTCCACCTGCGCCAGCAAAGTGGTGGGCGCCTGCACAAAGGCGATCCCCCGCAAATAAACCGCCGCGACAAAGCCGGCCAGGTCCCCAACGACACCGCCGCCCAGCGCGACGATGAACGATTTCCGTTCCAGCCGATGGCGGGCCAGTTGGTCGCAGCAAGTTTGGACGGCCTTGAGACTTTTGGAGGTTTCGCCGGCGGGGACCGTGATGAGGACCGGTTCGGAGCCTGCCTCTTGCAGCGAAGCCATCGCGATTTTCGCATAACGCCGCGCCACGTTGGCATCCGAGATGATCGCGCATCGCCTTCCCAACCCAAGCTTCGCGCACTGTTCGCCGAGCGTGGGCAGCAAGTGGCTCCCAATAAAAATGGGATAACTTCGAGGCCCAAGCGAAACATCAACCGTGCGCATACCCTCAAGGAATAGGCCCTTGCGCAGGACAAGGCAAGAGGTCATTGCAGGCGCAAGCCGGTTTTTGAAACCTTGCAAGTTGCAATGCATGCCACTTGATTTTTCTTGTCGGCAGGGTGGCAAGAAAAAGAAACCCTTTTTCTTGCCATTTACCAAGAAATGTGTAAGGTTATGTATCACGAGAACAGGGGTGATTTGCCTTACAGACAGATTAGGGGAACTTTGATAGGCTGGTCAGTACAATGACGATCCCTAATTCGCCATCAACTCGTGATTTGAGATCACTTTTCTGCGAACACTTCGCCTGTCCGCTCTTCGAGTTTGAAAAACGGGCGTTCCGGAAATGCCTGTATCCCCACGCCCGCATTCTCGCGCCCCTGCTCCGCTGGCTCAAACCCGGCTGCTTCGAACGCGACCTTCTTTTCGCCCACTATTTTGGAAACGCGAAAGACTGGCAGGAAGTAACAGCCGAAGTCGTCGCCTTGCGCTACCAGGACCATATCCGGCCGCGCTTTGCCCGCAGAGCATTGCGCCTCCGCATTTCCGGTCGAAAAGCCAACGAACTCGCCGTCAGGCTTTTCCCGCCTTGCGAGCCGTTGAAAACGCCCGGGCATGAGCCGCAGCCTGTTCGCCAGGGGGGTGGCATTCATCGATAAACAGGCTGACAATACCATATACGTTCCGATGAACCGGCCGATGCAACGTTTATTGTCTCTGCCAAAGCCAATGGTTGTGGTTCTGGCGTTGGCACTGATGTCGTTGATTGGCTGTTTGGATTACGTCACGGGACACGATCTTGCCGTGTCGGCGTTTTATCTGGCGCCAATTTGCTGGGCCGCCTGGGCGGCCGGACGGTGGGCTGGGATCATGCTGGCAACAGCCGGTGCGGTTACATGCCTTATTGCCGATTTAATGTCGGGCTATGTTTACGAGTATCCGTTGATCCCGTATTGGAACACAGTGATGTTGTTTGTGCTTTTCCTGGTCGTGGTCTGTTTTCTCACGGCCTTTGAGACGGCACATCACTTCCTCGAAGAGACGCTGCAACAGCGGACGGGCGCATTGCAGGCGTTGCAGGCGGAAATCAAGGAACGGGAACGGCTGGAAGTTGCCAAGCTTCAGTCTGAACGGCTCGCTGTGTTGGGCAAGATGGCCGCACAGGTCGCCCATGAGGTTCGCAATCCGCTCGGTTCCATCACCCTGAATCTCGACCTCACCTGCAGGGAAATAGACAGGCTGGCTGATGGCAAAGGGCATTCGCCCAACGAAGGGCACACGCTCATAAAAGAAATGCGCGAGGAGGTTTGTCGCATCGGACGCGTCATTGAGGATTACCTGCAATTCGCCCGGCTGCCGAAGCTGCAACGGCAGCCGGTGGACTTGAACGCGTTTCTCGACCAGAAACTGGCGTTCCTATGCGCCGAGCTGGAACAGGCGAACGTGAAGCTGCGCACCCATTTCGATCCGGCGCTGACCACGATCAACGCCGACGCCAATCAATTGTGGCAGGCCATGCTGAACCTCATCCGCAACAGCCGCGAAGCGATGCCCGGCGGCGGCGAACTGACCATCAGCACCCGGCGCGATGGCGAACAGATGGTTCTGCGCGTCAGCGACAACGGCAAAGGCATGACCGGGGAGCAACTTCAACGGGTGTTCACGCCGTTCTTCACTACAAAGAAAGAGGGCATAGGTCTGGGCATGGTCCTCGTTCATCAAATCGTCACCGAACACGGCGGCCACATCGAATGCGAAAGCACCAGCGGCAAGGGCAGCACCCTTAGCCTCTTTCTTCCGTTGGTGGAAAAACCCTGAAATGGCTGCCCGATCACACATCTTGCTGGTGGACGACGATGAACGATTGCGCAACGCTGCCGGCAAAGTGCTCGCCGCCGAGGGTTATCGCGTGGTCAGCGCCGCCTCCGGCCGGGAAGCGTTGGAGGTCTTGCAGCAAAAAGCCTTTGTACTTGTGATCTGTGATCTGTGCCTGCCAGACTTGGACGGCATCGCGCTGTTGAAACAGGCGCGCGAACTCCTGCCGGAAGCCGAAGTGGTGGTGATCACCGGCCACGGCAGCATCGAGAAAGCGGTCGAGGCGATGCAACTTGGCGCGTATGACTTCCTTCAAAAGCCGCTGGACAGCGCCGCGTTGTTGAAGACGGTGGCCAAGGCCCTGGAAAAGCAGCGGTTGAGGAGCGAGAACCGGCAGTTGCGCCACCAGCTTCAGCAACAGCGGGGCGTCGAAGCACTCATCGGCGACAGCCTTCCAATGCAGGCGGTCAAACAACTCATCCGCCAAATCGCGCCCACTGATGTCAACGTGCTCATTCAGGGCGAAAGTGGCACGGGCAAGGAGGTGGCCGCTGATACTTTGCACAACTTGAGCGGCCGCCACGCCCAGCCGTTCGTGAAAATCAGTTGCGCGGCGATTCCTGAAACCTTGCTTGAGAGCGAACTGTTCGGGCACGAACGCGGCTCGTTCACCGGCGCCATCGCTGCCCGGCCCGGCAAATTCGAGCTGGCCGATGGCGGAACGATGTTGCTGGATGAAATCGCGGAAATGAGTCCGCAGTTGCAGGCCAAACTGCTCCGCGTGTTGCAGGACGGAATGTTTCAGCGGGTGGGCGGCACGAAGGAAATTCAAGTCAACGTGCGTGTGCTCTGCGCCACGCATGACGACATCCCCAGGGCCATCGAGAAGGGAGAATTCCGGCACGATTTGTATTACCGCATCAACACGGTGCAGATCCTGCTGCCGCCGCTGCGCGAACGACGGGAGGACATCGTGCTGCTGGCCCGGCATTTCTTGCGCAGATTTGCGGCCGACATGGGCAAGGACATTCGCGCCATCGCCCCGGCCACGCTCGATCAATTGCTGGCACACACATGGTCCGGCAATGTCCGCGAACTTGAGCACGTCATTCAACGGGCGGTGGTATTGTGCGAAGGGGAAACCATCTCCGGCTTTGTTTTCGCGCCAAAAGTTCCCGGCGCGTCGCAGGAACGGGCGACAACGCAGGGTGGTTCGTGTGTTTCCATTCCCATCGGCACGACGGTGGATGAAGCCACGAAGCGGTTGGTGCAGGCGACAATCGAGCAATGCGCGGGCAACAAGCTTCAGGCCGCGCGGATGCTCGGCATTCCGGCACGCACCATGTATCGGCACTTTCCCAATCCAGGCGGGTGACTACAACCGGCCAAAATGGCAGTGTCGATGCTGCCACTTTGGCACAAAGCATGTAGTTCGCCTTCGAGGCCTGGACATTACAAAGTCACAACCGATTCTGAATCAGGCATTTCTCGACAGACTTCACTGTTTGGCATCCTTCCTGCAACGGCAGTTCGGAAAGCATCTCTCACAAATATAACATGCCTTGATCGAAACTAAAAATCTAAAAGAATTAAAACTATGAAAATGCAATTAATCCCCAGGTGCGTCCTCACGAGCACTGTATTGTTCATCGCCGCGCTTGCGCCGTTTGCCTTTGGCCAGGGCGCGCTGACTCCGCCCGGTGCGCCCGCCCCGACGATGAAGACACTCACACAAGTCGAGCCGCGCACCCCCATCCCGGCGCTTCCTTACGTCATCTCCAGCACCGGGTCGTATTACCTCACCACGAATCTGGTCAGCTTCACAGGGGCCGGCATCACGGTGGCGGCTGACCACGTCACGATTGACCTGCGCGGGTTCGCCATCATCGGCCTGGGGCAGTTTGGCGGAAATTACCCCGCCATCTTTGCGCCCGGGCCGCAGGTGGACTTGGCGGTGTTCAACGGCTCAATCACGCTGTGGTCCGGCGAGGGCGTGTCGGCTGCCTTGACGAGGAACAGCAAGCTGGAAGAGCTGCGCGTGTCCACCATTGGTCGCAGCGCGTTGCACATCGGTGACGGCTCCCTTGTCAGCGAATGCATGGTGCAGTCAAATTGTTCCTACGCGGTTGGCACGCCTGCCATCTGGGCGGGCAACCACTGCGCGGTCAAAGCGTGCGTGGCGCAAGCCAACTCCGGGCCAGGCATCAGCACCGGCGCAGGTTCCGTCGTAGTCAGTTGCGTCGCCAACAACAACATGAACGATGGCATCGTCACCGGGGATGAGTCAAAAGTCACCGATTGCAGCGCTTCGTTGAACACAATCTCGGGCAACGGTCCGGGCGATGGCATCTTTGTCGGCAACGGCGGCGCCGTCAGCGGCTGCGTCGCCAGTGGCAATGCCTACGACGGGATTGAAACCATCTGCGGCGGTTCCGTCCTTGGCTGCACCGTCCGGACGAACATGAACCACGGCATCGTCGTGCAATACGGCAGCACGGTCAAAGACTGCACGGCCAGCAGCAACCATTTCAATGGCATCGTCGTCAGCCTGCATTCCCAGGTTGCAGGCAACACCTGCGATGGCAATGGCAACGCCGGTATCCTGGCAGGTGGCGATGGCAACCGCATTGACGGCAACTCGGTGACGACCAACAAAGTTGCCGGCATTGACTGTAGCGGGTCCACCGCCGATTTGGTGATTCGCAACAGCGCCCGCGGGAACGGGGCAAACTACTCGCTGAATCCCGCTCCATTTCCAAACGGCACCAAGAACGCCACCATCTATTCTCCGCCGGGGTCTGGTTTCCTCAACAATGACCCGTGGGGGAATTTCTGGTACTGAAACGCCATAGAAACGCTCATGGTGAAAGCCCATCACTCCGGATGAAATCACCGGCCCGGCTGGAAGATTTTTCCAGCCGGCGCCGAGCTGCATGAAATTAAACTTTTACCGTTTTAACTGGATTTGAATTATGAAAAAACTTTTAGCACTCATGCTCGTGGCCGGCCCGCTCGTTTGCAGCGAAGCCGCCACCACCATTGACCCCGTCAATCGCTACGCCTACGGCGCCAACATCGGCTGGATTGATTGGTATGCCGACGGCGTCAACGGCGCGGTCATCAGCGACTACGTCTGTTCCGGCTACATTTACGCCGCCAACGTCGGCTGGATCAACCTGGGCAGCGGCTCGCCCACCAACAGCATCCGCTACCAGAACCTTTCCGGAAGCGATTTTGGCGTGAATAACGACGGACTGGGCAATTTGAGCGGTTACGCCTGGGGCGCCAACGTCGGCTGGATCAACTTCGAAAGCACCGGTGCGCCCACTGTGAATTTGCAAAGCGGCATTTTCAGCGGTTACGTCTGGAGCGCCAACTGCGGCTGGATCAGCCTCAGCAACGCATTCGCCTTCGTGCAGACGGACCATGTCCTGCCGGGCCTGCTGGATACCAACGGCCTGCCTGTAGCGTGGGAAATGTCGAACTTCGGCCACACTGGAGTTGACCCCAACGCGGACCCTGATCATGACGGCATGTCGAACATGCAGGAATATCTGGCCGGCACGGATCCGAACGACCCCAACTCTTGCCTGCGCGTCACCAACTTCACGAGGGATGCGACTGGCTACAACCTCATGGCGTGGAGTTCTGTGCCGACCCGCAACTATTACATTCAGCGGGCCACCGTGCTCGGCGACCCCGCTCAACCGTTCACGGATACGCTCATTAACTGGACGCTGGGGTGGAACAGTACGGGCTTTTACGACACCGGTGACCCGGGGTTTTACCGCATCCGGGCCTTCAGGCCATTGCCATAACCTGCAACGTTGGATTCGCCAAGAGAGGATCACTATAAACGGGTCCCGAGCAATTGCCTGTTTTTATGTCCGAAGAGAATGATGCAAAAACAAGGCTAAATGCTGAAGGCTGAAGGCTAAAATGAAGAACCGTCTTTTCGCGGTCTTCGCGCGCTTCGTGGTAAAGTGTCCCGAGCAAAAACCGCATTTGCGCCCCCACCGCAGCCCGTTTTTGTGTCCGATTGGCGTTGACACCGGCGGGAAATGGTGCTATAAATCATTCTGTAATGAATTCTTGGATTCCCGTATTCGCGCCGGAGGACCAGACGCCTGAAATGGCGCCGATGCAAAAGCGGCGCGGCGTCACCGTCATCACGCGGTATGGACGGGCCGTTACCTTCGGTGTTCCGCGGGATCAAACCGAACATTTTCTGAAATCAATGGCGCTGGGCAAAAGCCACGAAGTGATGGCCGCCATGCAAGCACACAAAGCCGCGCGGCTCCAAAGAGAAGGCTGATCCGCCGTCGCTTCGCCATGGCGCGACAAGAGGCTGAAGGCTTATGACCAATAAGCCGGGAATGTCGAATGACGAAATCCGAATGACCAATCAATGCCCAAATGACCCAATGACGAAATTTCGTCATTCGAGCTTCGTCATTAATTGGTCATTTGTGCTTGGACATTAGTCATTATCCCGTCATTCGTGCTTGGACATTGGGCATTCTTTTTTTACCTTGGCCCCATGTCTGGACCATTAACGACATTGCCGGGGACGGCCCATGAATTTGCCGCCCGCCACATCGGCCCCAGCGCCGATGAGAAAACACAGATGCTGGAGGAGTTGGGCTTTGCCGGATTGGATGACTTCATCGCCAAAGTCGTGCCGCCATCGATTCGGTTGAAAAAGACGCTGTGTCTTCCCGCTGGATGGGATGAACATGCCGTGTTGACCGAATTGCGGGCCATTGCCGCCAAAAATCACGTTTTCCGGTCGTTTATCGGGATGGGTTATTCGGATTGCATTACTCCACCGGTCATTCAGCGGAACGTTTTGGAGAACCCGGGCTGGTACACGCCCTACACGCCCTATCAGGCCGAAATCTCGCAGGGCCGCCTGGAAGCGCTGCTCAATTTTCAGACCATGACCAGTGAACTGACCGGCTTGCCCGTGGCCAACGCGTCGTTGCTGGATGAAGCGACCGCCGCCGCCGAGGCGATGCATCTGTGCCGGAATGTGAAGCCGGACCGGAATGTCTTCTTCGTTTCTGAAAAGTGCCATCCGCAAACCATCGAAGTGGCGCGCACCCGCGCCCGCCCCCTGGGCATCGAGATTGTGACGGGCGATCACCGCGGCTTCCAATTCCACGGGAAGGTTTTCGGCGCGCTGGTGCAATATCCTGACACCGGCGGCGCGATTTTTGATTATGAGGATTTTGCCGGGCAGGCGCGCGCGGCGGGCGCGTTGCTGGTGGTAGCGGCGGATTTGCTGGCGCTGACCTTGTTGCGGCCGCCGGGGGAATTTGGCGCGGATGTGGCGGTGGGCAGCGCGCAACGGTTCGGCGCGCCCCTGGGTTACGGCGGTCCTCATGCGGCGTTCTTTGCCACCCGCGATGCTTACAAGCGGTTGATTCCCGGACGGCTGGTGGGCGTCTCGAAAGACGCGCAAGGCCGTCCGGCTCTGCGCCTGGCCCTGCAAACGCGCGAGCAGCACATCCGGCGGGAGAAGGCCACCAGCAACATCTGCACGGCGCAGGCGCTGCCGGCCAGCATGGCTTCGATGTACGCGGTCTGGCATGGCCCGGAGGGTTTGAAGAACATCGCCCGGCGAATTCATTTGTTGACAGCGATTTTGGCGGAGGGGCTGAAACAATCGGGCCATGGACTGAAGCTGTCCGGCGGCCTGCCGTTCTTTGACACGCTGCAAATCGGCGTGGGCGACGGGAACAGCGTTGAAATCGCCAGGGCGGCGGAGGCGCGGCAGATGAATTTTCGCGTCTTCGACGCGCACACCCTGGGCATCTCGCTCGATGAAACGACGACGGAAAAGGACCTGGTGGATATTCTGGCCGTGTTCAACGGCGGGGCGGCGCCGGCTGTTTCCATCGCGGACCTGGCGGCCAATGCGGCGGCGGTTTACCCGGCGCCCCTGGCCCGGACCAGTCCGTTCCTGCAAGAGGCCGTTTTTGACAAACACCATTCCGAAACGGAAATGCTGCGCTACCTGCGGCGGCTGGAGCGGCGGGATTTGTCGTTGACAACTTCGATGATCCCGCTCGGTTCCTGCACGATGAAATTGAACGGCACGGCGGAAATGCTGCCGGTTTCATGGCCGGCCTTTGCCCGCCTGCATCCTTTTGCGCCCCTGCCGCAGACGCGCGGTTATCAAATCATTTTCCGGCAACTGGAAGAGTGGCTGGCGGAAATCAGCGGTCTGGCCGGGTGTTCGCTGCAGCCCAATTCCGGCGCGCAAGGCGAATATGCCGGCCTGCTGGTGATTCAAAAATATCACGAAACCCGCGGCCAGCCCCGCCGCAGGGTCTGCCTCATTCCGACTTCCGCGCACGGCACCAATCCGGCCAGCGCGGCCCTGGCGGGGTGGAGCATTGTGCCTGTCGCCTGTGACGCGCAGGGGAACATTGACGTGGCGGACTTGCGCGGCAAAGCGGAGGCGCACAAGGACGATCTGGCGGCGCTCATGGTCACGTATCCATCGACGCACGGCGTGTTCGAGGAAGCCATCACGGAAACCTGCCGGATTGTCCATGAGCACGGCGGGCAGGTCTATATGGATGGGGCCAATATGAACGCGCAGGTTGGACTGTGCCGGCCCGGCGACATCGGCGCGGACGTTTGCCATATCAATTTGCACAAGACTTTTTGCATTCCGCACGGCGGCGGGGGTCCGGGCATGGGGCCGATTTGCGTGGCGGATCATTTGATCGAATTTCTGCCGGGTCATCCGGTGGTCAACCTCGGGGGCGAAGATCCCATCGGCGCCGTGTCCGCCGCGCCCTGGGGAAGCGCGAGCATTCTGGTTGTTTCGTGGGTTTATATCTCGCTCATGGGCGGGGCCGGACTGGCGGAGGCGGCCAAGATGGCCATTCTGAACGCCAACTACATGGCGCGCCGGCTCCATCCGTATTTTCCTGTGCTTTACAAAGGAAAGAACGGTTTCGTTGCGCACGAGTGCATCGCGGATTTGCGGCAGTTCAAAAGCGTGACCGTCGAAGACGTGGCCAAGCGCCTGATGGATTACGGCTTTCACGCGCCGACCATTTCATTTCCGGTGCCGGGAACGATGATGATCGAGCCGACCGAGAGCGAATCGAAGGAGGAAATGGACCGTTATTGCGATGCGCTGATTGCCATTCACGGCGAAATTCAAGCCATTGAATCCGGCCAGGTGGATGCGCACAACAACGTCCTCAAAAACGCGCCCCACACCGCGATGGCCGTGGTCGCCGGCGATTGGAACCATCCTTACACGCGGGAGCAGGCCGCCTTCCCCGCGCCGTGGACGGTCGAAAACAAATTCTGGCCCAGCGTGGGGCGGATAGACAATGTTCTGGGGAGATCGGCATTTGGTTTGCACATGCGGGTGAGGCCGATTGCGAATCCGAGCGGAGCGGGATAATTGGCAAGTGATGTTTTTGCATTTCAATAAACGAACCGGCCGCCGCATAATAAAAGAATATGAAATGGACGCCATTGTGGAGTGATCCCGTCGGCTGGTCTGAGAAGCTGGCCAAGACCAAGCTTCGCGTGTTGATTTGGACGCTGATTCACGTCTGCTTCGTATCAGGCGGGTTATTGATGATCTACTTGATGATCTACTGGAGCATCCGAGCGACCCATGAGTTTCACGACACTCCTTTTCTGAGCTTGCTCGCGGTTCTTGCTGGTGCAGGCCCAATTGTGTTCATAGGCGTTGGATTACCGGCGATGTATCTTTATGCCATGCACAGGCTTCTGGTTATGCTGAAGGCACAAGACAAAGCATCGCCAGATGAGCGACAGAAATCGAAGGAGTGAAGGACAGTATGCCGCGTCCCAAATATCCTCACCTTTTAAACCGGAGATCTCATCCTGGTAAATCAGAGAACGGAAATTCGACCGAAACAACGTCGCCGACCTTAAACTCGGTCATAGATTTCGTCATCGGGCGAATCGTCCTTGAAAAAATTCTCAAGTGCGAGCCGCTGCCAATCGAGGTCTTCAGCGTCGCGCCCAATTAATTGCGGCATGTCTTTGTAGAGTCGAAGACGATCAGGCAAAGGCAATGTCTCGATTGCCTCTTCGATTTCATGCAATGTTTTCATCGGTTTACCACAAAATAAATACCTCATTGGTCGTGAAGAATCAATGGTGAAAATGAGCCGCTTGAACTTCGCCGGTTTTCTGCGAAGTTGTGACGTGCAGAATCGTCAAATAACTAGTATGCCAGACCAAGCTCAAAAAAACAGGCCCGCGGCCCCGAGTGGCGGCGGCGGGGGCGAAGGGCCCAGCGCCCCAAAAGTGGATAAACCCAATACGGAGGAATTGCTCAAACGCATGCGCAAGGTCGATCCCGATCAGGCCAAACGTTATCGCCAGCGCACGGGCCAATGAGCCACTCCACTCCGATTGCCGGCGATTTCCTTTCGCTTTTGGCGGAGCATCAACTCGCGTCCGCGCGGGTGGATTCCGCTTCCGGTTCCGTTGTCCAAACTCAAGCCACGACCGTCTTCGCCTTCCATTTCGCGGGCGGCGTCCTGATGGCCGGCGACCGCCGGGCGACGGCCGGAAATGTCATTGTGACCGATCGGGTGGAAAAGATCATCGAAATCGATTCGACGTCGCTGCTGGCGGTTGCCGGAGTGCCGGCCACGGCGTTTGAAATGGCGCGGGTTCTGCAAACTTCGTTTGAATACTACCGGCGCAGCCAGTTGCAGCCGTTGAGTTTGCCCGCGCGGGTGCGCGCGCTGGCCCGGTTGTTGCGGGATAATTTGCCGATGACCATGCAAGGCATCGGCATTGTCGTGCCCCTGTTTGCCGGGGTGGATCATGCGGCGTCGCCGCCGAGGCCGCAGATCTTCTTTTACGATCCGTTGGGCGCGCAATTTCAGGCGGTGGGCTACGCGGCCTCCGGTTCCGGTTCCGGCACCATTCGCAGCATTCTCAGTTTCCAGGAACGATACGGCCAGCCCCTGCCGTCGCGGATGAATTTGCCGGAGGCGGTGCGCTTCGCTTCGCGGTTGCTTTCGACGGCCTCGGAATTCGATTCGGCCACCGGCGGGGTCAACCCGGCGACGGATACGTTCGCCACGATAAAAGTTCTGAAGGCCGATGGCGTTGAAACCGTGACCGAAGAGCAGCAAAAGGAGATTTTGCGCGGATGATTGAGGAGCCATATCGTTGGTTGGAGGCGATCGCCAATCGCCGCGAGTACGTTGGCGAACAACTCAAGAGCGGTTCGCCCGTCCTGGCGGCCAGCCTGCCCGACGGCGTTATTCTGCTGGGCGTGGGCAGCGGACAATCCAAGGTGTTCGAATTATTTGATCGTCACGCGCTGGCCGGCCTGGGTCATCCGGCGGACATTGAAAAAATCCGGCAGGCGGCGATCGACGCGGCGCACATCGAAGCGTTCACCCGCGCGCCGGAAGACGTGAGCTTGCGCCGGTTGGTGGGTTTTGGGCTGAGTCCGCAACTGAAGACCAATTTCGAACAGATCTTCAGCGCGCCGTTCCTGGTGGAACTGCTCCTGGCCGAGCTGGGGTCCGAACCGGCGCAGGACCTTTTTTTTCGCCTGCACTACGATGGCTCCTTTCAAACGCAATTGGGCGGGGCGGTCCTGGCGGCCAGCCAGCCCGAGCCGGAAGCGGCCGGACAGAAATGGCTGAAGGAAGCCTTGCAAGGGAAAACAAACCGGGGCGAAGCGGCCGAGATTCTTCTCCAAGCCTGGTGGTGCGTGTCGGAAAACAAGCTTTTGACCGATTCAATCCCCTCGGAAGCGCAGCGCAAGGCCGGCTGGCGCGAGGCCACGAAGGGCAAGGTGATCGAGATTGGCTGGCTGGCGCGGCAGAACGCCCGCGCGGCCAGATATCAAGCTCAAACCATTTCTGACTTGGGGTTATGAACCGCATCGTCGGCCTGGAGACGGAGTATGGATGTTTGGCCAGCGATTTTCCCGGAACACCCGGCGCCATTGCACGCGTGCGCGATTGGATTTTCAAGGACCATCGCTTCGGCTTGATCGACGTGCATCAGCGCGATTGGGACGAGCCGGCCGGCAACGGCGGATTTCTTTTCAACGGCGGCCGTTGCTACATCGACATGGGCCATCTGGAATACTGCACGCCGGAATGCATGAGCCTGCTCGACGTGCTGCGCTATGATGCGGCGGGCGACGCCCTCTTGCTGCAAGCGGTCAAAGCCATGCGGTTGGAGCATGAGATTCAGTTCATCCGCAACAACACCGATCATTATACCGGCGCGACTTTTGGCTGCCATGAAAATTACCTGGTGCGCCGCGCCGCGCCGTTGACGGAAGCCAACATCCATTCGCTCCTGGCCTTTTTGACGTTGCGCATGCTTTACGTCAGCGCGGGCCGGGTCGGCGCCACCCTGGCCGCTGAAGCGCGCGGCGAACTGGCGCGCCCCGGTCAGGAGAACCTCTTCCAGATCAGCCAGCGCGCCGATTACATCAACAACGACCTTTTCGAATGGGTGCAATTCAATCGCGCCATCATCAATACGCGCGATGAACCGCTGGCCGACGCGCGCAAATACCGGCGGCTGCACCTGCTGCATGGCGACAGCAACGTCCTGCCCGCCAGCCTGCTGCTCAAAGCAGGCACCACTTCATTGGTGCTGGATTTGCTGGAGATGAATTGCCTGCCCAAAACGACGCTGGCCGACACCGTCGCCGCCTTCCGCACTTTGTCCCATCAGCCCGACGGCCCCTGGCTGGTGCAACTCGCCGGCGGCCACTGCGCCGACGCGGTCCATTTGCTCACCCGATACCACCAGGCCGCGAACGCCGAATTGTGCGGGCGCGACTCCGAAACGGACGTGTTATTGACAATCTGGGGCGAAGTGCTGGCCGCGCTGGCCGCCGACCCGGAGACATTGGCCGGCCAGGTGGACTGGATTACCAAACGCTGGCTGCTGCGGCAATTCTGCGAGCAGGAAGACATTCCCTGGAGCCATCCCTGGCTGAAATCGCAGGACTTGGAATATCATCAAATCGATCCCGCGCGGAGTTTGGGCCTCGCGCTGGCCCGCACACCGCCCGCCTGGGAAATCCCCGCCGGGGAAATCGCCCGGGCCGCCTCCACGGCCCCGGCCAACACGCGGGCCGCCATTCGTTCCCAAGCCATGCGCCTTCTCCAGGAGGAAGACCGCGCCTATTACATCGATTGGGAAATCATCGGGGCGGAGGGAGGCAGTTCGCTGCACATGCTCAACCCGTTTGAAACGGAATCAAAAGACGCCGAAGCATGGATTCATTTATTGACAGAAACGAACGGCAGGCGCGCCCGGCGCGCCAAGGCAGGGCGAGACTCCGTCGAGCCGTAACTCGATTTTACTCCGAGCGGATTAACGCCGCCTTTGTTTGACTTTGCCGGATGGGATGGGCACTACAACATCCAAGATTATGCGCATTCGTTTGTGGTTCGTTGTCGCGGCGCTTGCGCCGCTTTTAAGTTCCGCCGCTCAAGCGGCCAACGCGCCGGCAAGATTGCCGGGGACCCAGGCCGATGGCTCCGTTTTGTTGCACAATCAGTGGTCCATCCGCCCGGCAGGACGGCAGGTCCAGTTGGGCACGCTGCCGGACAATATCGCCGTTGATCCCAAAGGCAAATTTGCCGCGGTTTTGGATTGCGGTTACGGCCTGCATGAAGTGGTGGTGGTGGATTTGAACAGCGGGCAGATTACGTCGCGCGCGACGGTGAGCAATTCCTTTTACGGAATGGCGTTTTCGGCCGATGGAACGATACTTTATTGCAGCGGCGGAGGCGATGAAACGATCCATCGTTTCGATTTCCGGGGGGGCCAAATCACCAACGA
>CAWFAZ010000016.1:0-3260 GCA_963813995.1 uncultured Verrucomicrobiae bacterium
CAGATTGCTCATTGCAAAAGGCCTCCGTCGGCACTGTGGTCGGGGCCAAGTATCGTGCGCGCTGCAATGAGTCGTCCGATAGCGAGCGCGAAAAGCTCAATGACGAGTTCCTGAAACTTTATTTTCAGAGGTGAACGACTCGCAGTTGGTGGCTGAATCTGCATTGCCCGGAGCGCGATTGCTTTTGTCGAGCGACGAGCATTTGCGAGGGATGGATTTCGCCCGCCTCACCATCGAATTGCAGGGTTTCGGCCTCACTGCGCCGGTTATCGCATCGCCCGCCGAAGTGGTGCGGACATTTTTCCAACGTTGAGCCAATTCCTCCACAGGAATCTCCCGGGCAAAGGTATGTTTGGCGGGACGCACGCGCTCCGTGCGCAAAACCGGATTTTGGCCCCGCCCCATTTTTTCTTGCCAGAGCGGGTGGAAATCTTTAAACAACTGCGGTGACGAAAAGGAGGTCGTGCCCTTTTCGGCTTGTGGCTGTTCCGCCTTGTCTGACGTTGCGGCAGTGCGGGAAATAATTTGACTAAATTTGCTCCGGCAAGAACATTGCCGGTGTTTTGTTATTATCTTGATGCAGAGAAGAAAACGCTGAGATGTCTGATTTTTTTCCAAAGTGGACCAATAATCTTCCGCGCAATATCATTATTGCCGCCCTTCTGACCGGCACCGCCGTGACCGCCGGTGTCACTTATTATTTCACGCCCAAATATACGCGGGTCGGCTACGAGCCGATTCAGCCGGTGGCCTTTCCCCACAGTGTCCACGCCACTCAACTGGGGATCGATTGCCGTTATTGCCACAATGGCGTTGAAAAATCCTGGTATTCCAACATCCCGGCCACGTCTGTCTGCCTGAATTGCCACAACCAGGCCTTGAAGGACGACGACCGGCTGGCCCTGGTGCGCGAGAGCGCCGCCACGGGCAAACCGATCCCGTGGGTGCAGATTCACAAGCTGCCCGATTACGCTTATTTCAACCATTCCGTGCATGTCAACCGCGGGGTCAGTTGCGTGGAATGCCACGGCCAGATCAATCAGATGGACGAAGTGTACCATGCCAAGCCGTTGAGCATGTCGTTTTGTCTGGACTGCCATCGCGACCCCGCCCGGCATGTCAGGCCGCTGGACAAAATCACCGATCTGGACTGGAAAGCGGCGGATGAAGAGACGCAATTGGCGAACGGGCGGAAATTCGTCCACGATTGGAAGGTTCAATCGCTGCAAAATTGTTCGGCCTGCCACCGATGAAAACGATTCCTCCACCTTGTCTTGAGCCGGAAACCGGGCCGAAGTATTGGCGCAGTTTGGATCAACTGGCCGGCACGCCGGAATTTCGCCAGTGGGCGGAACGGGAGTTTCCTGCCGGGGCCGGCCAACTGAACGACCCCGTTTCCCGCCGCCATTTCGTCAAGATCATGTCGGCCTCCTTTCTCCTGGCGGGGCTGGGAGCGACTGGCTGCCGCCGTCCAGTCGAGAAGATTTATCCTTACGCCAAGATGCCGCTGGATTACGTCCACGGCGTTCCGCAATACTTTGCCACGGCGCTGCCCACGCGCCGCACGGCCATCCCGCTGGTCGTCAAGTCCAATGAAGGCCGGCCCACAAAAATCGAAGGCAACCCCGATCATCCCGACAGCAACGGCGGCACCGATCACCTGGCCCAGGCTTCGGTCCTGAGTCTTTACGATCCGGACCGCGCCATGCGTTGCGCCCGCAACGGCTCGGGTGAAAGCCGCCAGGCCGCCCTGGACAGTTTGACCGCGCTTTCCAAAAACCTGGGCGACGGCAGCGGCCTGGCCTTTTTGCTCGAACAAAGCAGTTCGCCTTCGCGCGCCCGCCTGCAGCGGGCCATCTCGGAAAAATTCCCCAAGACGCGCTGGCATGTCTATGAGCCGGTTGATCTGGATCTGCCTCGCCAGGCGGCGTCGCTGGCATACGGCGCTCCGGTCGAGCCGTTCTTCAAGCTGGACGAAGCCAGTGTCATTCTCTCGCTGGACTGCGATTTCATCGGCAGCGAAGAGAACGCCTTCAACCATATTCGCCGCTTCGCCAAAGGCCGCCATTTGAACGGCAAAGACGATTCGATGAGCCGGCTGTATGCGGTGGAAAGCCTGTACACCCTGACCGGCGCCAACTCCGATCATCGTTTGCGGGTGCCTCCAAGCATGATTGTTCCGGTGCTGGCCCGTCTGGCCGTGAACATCCTGGCCTCTTCCGCCATGGATCAGCCGTTGCAGGAACTCTCTGTTCCGGCGCAGGCCCATGACAGTTGGATCGTCCCGTGCGCCAGGGATCTCAAAGCCAATCCCGGAAAGAGCCTGGTCGTGGCCGGTTACCGGTTGCCGCTCGCCGCGCATTTGCTCGTCATCGCGATGAACGAAGCGCTGGGCGCTGTCAATCACACCGTCGAATTCCATCAAACGCAAGTTTCCAAGGAAGGAACGATTTCCGAACTGGCTGGCGCGCTCTATGCCGGGCAAGTCCAAACACTCGTCATCCTCGGAGGGAATCCCGCCTACAACGCGCCCGTTGACCTGCGGTGGCCGCACGCGCAGGCGAAGGCAAAAACCGTGGTGCGGCTCGGTTATTACGAAGACGAAACATCCTGGAACCCGAAGCCGCACGCCGATGTCCAATGGGATTTGCCGGCCGCTCATTTTCTGGAAGCCTGGGGCGATGCCCGCACAGCCGACGGCACGATCGTTCCCATTCAGCCATTGATCGAGCCGTTGTTCGGCGGACTGACGGAATTGGAAGTACTGGCCTTGATAGGCGGACTCAGCCCGTCAAGTCCCTACGAAATCGTTCGCCAAACCTTCAGGGACATCGGTGGGAACGACGAAAATAATTGGCGGAAATTTTTGCACGACGGTTTCCAGGCGGGCAGCGCCCCGCCCCAGGCCGCCGTGCATTATCATGCGGCCGAATTGACCGAAGCTCTGGGACAACTCAAGCCCATTGGTCCCGCGCCGACCCAGAACAAGCTGGATGTCGTCTTCTATCGCGATGCCAAGATGGATGACGGACGCCACAACAACAACGGCTGGTTGCAGGAACTGCCCGACCCGATCACCAAGCTGACCTGGGACAACGCCGTTTTGATCAGCCCCAAAACGGCCCGGGATTTGGGCGTTTTCACGGAGCGCCTCGGCCAGAATCAAAAGTTTTTCAATTACACCGTTGACATCATGCTGGACCACTTCGTCGTGCGCGGCCCGATTTGGGTTCAGCCCGGCATGGCGGATAACACCATCG
>CAWFAZ010000017.1:0-7609 GCA_963813995.1 uncultured Verrucomicrobiae bacterium
GAACTGCTGATTTTTTTGCTCTCCACCAATTCGATCAGTTCGAGAATGTGTTCAGGCTTGAATTTTAGATCGGCCAGCGTTGTGCGGGTTTCGGTCAGTTTGGCGCGGAGATTGTTGATGACCCAATTGGCCGCGGCTTTGGGACTCTTGCACTTTTTTGCCAGGGATTCGAAATAGGAGCCGAGCGGCACGTCCCACACAAATGTCTGGGCGTCGGAGGGCGGCAATTGGTATTCGCGCATGAACCGCTGTTTTTTGGCCAGCGGCAGTTCGACGACCCGTTGCGAAACTTCTTCCAGCCAGCGCGGTGTTGGTTCGAAGGGCATCAGGTCCGGTTCGGGAAAGTAGCGGTAATCATGGGCCATCTCCTTGCTCCGCATCGTTTCAGTAATGCCGGCCGCATCATCCCAACGGCGCGTTTCCTGGCTCAATGTGCCGCCGCGCGTCAGGACCTCGATTTGCCGGGGGATTTCGTACTCCAATGCCCGCCGCGCGCCGCTGAAACTGTTCATGTTTTTGATTTCGATTTTCCTGCCCAACTCCCTGGAGCCGGCAGGGCGGACGCTCACGTTGACATCGCAGCGAACCATGCCCTTTTCCATGTCCGCATCGCTCACGCCGCCATAGACCAGGATGTCTTTGAGGGCGTTGAGATATTCATAAGCCATGGCGGCGCTGGTGATTTCCGGTTCGGAAACAATTTCCAGCAGCGGCACGCCGGCCCGGTTGAAATCAACCCCGCTGTTGCGCTCGAAATGAAAGCTCTTGCCCACGTCCTCCTCCAGGTGGGCGCGGGTGATGTGGACGCGCGAAATGCCGCCGTTGAATTCAAAATCAATGTGCCCGTTCAACGTCGAAGGTTTGTCGTATTGTGTAATCTGGTAATTCTTGGGCATGTCCGGATAGAAATAATTCTTCCGGTCGAATTTGGCGTAGGGAGCGATGGCGCAGTTGAGCAACAGGCCGGCCAGGGCCGTCAGGCGCAAGGCTTCCTCGTTGGCCACCGGCAAAACGCCGGGCAACCCCAGGCAAACAGGGCAAACATGGGTGTTGGGCGGGGCGCCGAATTGATTGGCGCAACCGCACCACATTTTCGATTTGGTTTTGAGCTGGACATGGGTTTCAAGCCCGATAACCGCTTCGTAATTCATTTCGGCAGATAATAGAGGCGCGTGTAATCCTGAACCATGCGCCAGGTGTCGAAGCGCGGGACCAATGTGACCATGGCGCGGCGGATTCTTTGAATCCACTGGCGCGGGACACCCCGGTCGTCCCGATTGTAAAACATGGGAATGACCTCTTCGGTCAGGGCCTTGTAAAGATTGGCGCTGTCCAGTTTGTCTTGCGCCTCGACCGATGCGGGATGCTCATCGCCGCCGATGGCGAATCCGTTGGTGCCATCGTAGCCCTCGCGCCACCAGCCGTCCATGATGCTGAGATTCAGGCAGCCATGACAGCCGGCCTTCTGGCCGCTGGTGCCGGAGGCTTCCAGGGGCCGGCGCGGATTATTCAGCCAGACATCGCAGCCGGAGACCATTGACCGGGCCACATGGACATCGTAGTTTTCAATGAAAACCAGGTGCCCCTTCAACTCGCTGTACTTGCTCAGATGGATGATGCGCTGAATGAACTTCTTTCCCTCGTCATCGCGCGGATGGGCCTTGCCGGCGAAAATGAACTGCACCGGCCTCTGGCGGTCCTTGACCAGTTTAATGACGTCCTCCAATCGATCAAAAACCAGGGGCGCGCGCTTATAGGTGGCAAAGCGCCGGGCAAAACCGATGGTCAGCGCATCGACGTTCAGCAGTTGATCAAAGGCGATGAAGTCGGATTGGGAAAGACCCAGACCAAGTTTGCGTCGGGCAAATTCGATCAATTCCCGGCGCAGTCTAAAGCGCAAAGCCCACAGTTCTTCATCGGAAATGAACTTGGGGTCCGCCATTTTCTGCCAGAACTCCTTGGAATTGACCTCCTTTTCCAGGGAAATGGCGCGGTTGCGGTGCCAGAAAGTCGTCGTTTCGCCCTCGGCCCGCTCGTGCAGCGCGCCGGCCCCGGAAAGTTTTCGCTGCCAGAATTTCCGCACCGGCCCTTTCATCCAGCCCATCAGATGAATGCCATTGGTGATATGCCCGATCGGCACCTCCTCCAACTTCGTGTCCGGCCAGAGTGGATGCCACATTTGGCGGCTGACTTTCCCGTGCAGTTCACTGACGCCGTTGGCGGCGCGGGAGAGTTTCAGCCCCAGGACTGTCATGCAGAATGATTCACGCGCGTTCTGCGGATCAACCCGGCCCAGGGCCATCATGCCGTCGAGGGACAAGCTGAGCTGGCCCATCAATTTGCGCAGCGCATAGAGGACCAGGTCGCTGTTGAAGCGGTCATGTCCGGCCTCGACCGGCGTATGCGTGGTAAAGATGCATTGTTGTTTGGTTTGGGCCTGCGCGTCCGCGAACGAAAGGCCGGCCGCGAGTTTTTCGCGGAGCAATTCCAGGGTCAAAAAGGCGGCATGACCCTCATTCATGTGGAAGACCGAAGGGGCAACGCCCAGGGTGCGGAGCAATCGCACCCCGCCGACGCCCAGCAGCACTTCCTGCATGATGCGCATCGTGTTGTCGCCGCCATAGACGCGGCGGGTCAAATCCCGGTGATGCTGGGCGTTCTCGGGCCGGTTGGCATCCAGAAGATAGACGGGGACGCGGCCCACGTTGGCGCGCCAGACCTGGAAATAGACATCTGTCAACTCGATTTCCACCGAGCAGACCAGCGGCTGGCCCTTGGCGTCGAGCACCGGCTCAAGCGGAAGATTGTCCGGGTTGAGCAGGGTGTAGTATTCCGTCTGCCAATTGTCCGCGTTAAACTGCTGTTGGAAGTAGCCTTCGCGATAAAACAAGCTGATGCCAACGAAACCGATGTTGAGGTCGCTGGCCGATTTGGCGTGATCGCCCGCCAAAATGCCCAGGCCGCCGGCGGCGATGGGCAGGGTTTCGTGAAAGCCGAATTCCGCCGAAAAATAAGCGACCGGATTTTGCAGGAGGGCGGGGGCGTTCTGGCGGCCCCAAGTCTCCTTGTCATCGAGGTAGGCCTCGAAATCGCCCAGCACTTGCTGGACGCGGCGGGCGAACTCGGGGTCTTGCAGGCGGACGCGCAGTTCATAATCGGAAACCTCGCGCAGGACAGCCACGGCATTATGGTAAAGGGTTTGCCAGCAGCGGGGAGACAGTTCGGAAAAGATTTCCTGCGCCCCCTGGTTCCACGTCCACCACAAGTTGTGGGCGAGGCGATTAAGGCCGGCGATGGTTTTTGTCAGTTCTTCGGGCGGCAACGGTGCAGTGCTCATAGTATCGAAACGGCAATTCGCAATTCGCGAAAATCACGCTAAATAGACATGCCGGAACGCAATTGCGCAACTTAATTGTGCAAAGGGTGAAATGACTAATGACGAGATCCGAATGACCAATCAATGCTCAAATGACCAATGACGAAAAGCTGGCCGATATTGGCTTGGTCATTCGAACTTTGTCATTATTTCGTCATTCGTGCTTCGACATTCGTCATTCCCGGTCATTGGACATTCTTCTTGGGCTGGAAACGTGCTTGAATAATTGCCCTGCCTGACGTAATTCAAGGGGGTGTACTTGGAATATTACGGGCTGAAAGAACCGCCCTTCAACCTGACGCCTAATCCGCGGTTCCTGTTCTACAGCGCCAAGCATCGTGAAGCCTTTAATCATCTGCTTTACGGGATTCGCGAGCGCAAGGGGTTTGTGCAGTTGACCGGGGAGGTGGGCGCGGGCAAAACCACCTTGTGCCGCGCCTTGCTCGAACAATTGGGGCCGGAGTTTTCCACCGCCCTGATTCTCAACCCGGTGCTCGACGCCGAGCAATTGCTCAAGGCCATCGCCATGGAATTGAATTTGCAGGTCAAGGGGCTGGACCGGTTGGAAACGCTGGCGGAGATCAACCGCTTCCTGCTGCAGCAGGTCGAGCACCACAAGGACACCGTTCTGATTATTGACGAGGCCCAGGATTTGACGCGCGAATTGCTGGAGCAGGTGCGGCTGTTGTCCAATTTGGAAACCGACGAGCGAAAGCTCCTGCAAATCATCCTGATGGGCCAGCCGGAATTGCGCGACCGGCTCAACGATCATTCTTTGCGTCAACTGCGCCAGCGCATCACGGTGCGTTTTCATTTGAATCCCCTCAAAGGCTCCGAGGTCAGCCAATACATCCAGCATCGCCTCCAGGTGTCCGGCGCCAACGGCGCGCCTTATTTCACCACCCCTGCCGTCTGGCTTATTTACCGCTACAGCCGCGGCATCCCGCGCCTGATCAACGCCGTCTGCGATAAATGCCTGCTGGCCGGCTTTGTCCAGCAACGCGACAAAATCAATTATCAAATGGTGCGCCGCGCCATGCGCGAGTTGGAAGGGCACATCGAATTATGAGCCTCATCAACGACGCCCTCAGACGCGCCAGCCAGACGGAAAGAAACCACCCGCGCCGGGCTTCGACGCCGATGGGCATGGAACCCGCCCCGGCAGCCAGAAGCTCGCCCCTTTCTGTGCTTTTGGCCGCGGCCGGACTGGTCGCGCTGCTGCTGGCGGGTTGGTGTTTTTGGCAGTTGCGGAATGCGCGCAATCACCCCGGCAGCACCGTGGTGGCAGCCAATATTGCCCCGCCAGTGACGCCCCATGTCATTCCGCCACCTGTGGCGGCGCCGAAACCGTTGGGAGTCCCGCCTTTAGGCGGCTCGTCCCGCGTCATTCCGTCGCCGGTAGTGACGCCGAAACCGGCCCCAATCGCTCCAGCCGCCCCAGCCGCGCCGGCAAATCCCGCGCCTGTTCCTGTCGTTGTTTCCGCGCCGCCGGTGGTGATCCCGCCGGTTGCCTCGCCGCCGGTGGTGGCCCCGCCAGTCGCGCCGCCGGCCACGCCGCCAGCCGAGCCGCCGACTGCGGCCAGGGACACCCAGATTGCCTGGCCCGTGGAGATGAAGCTCAGCGCCATTTTCTTCAGCAAGACAAACCCGCGCGTTCTCATCAACGGAAACCTTTATGGGACCGGGGACGAAATCCAGGGTGTGGTCCTGAAAAAAATTGAGAAGAATGAAGTGACGGTGGAATGGAACGGACACAGTAAAGTATTGATGATGGAGGGAGAATGAAACGCGCCTCCGCCGCCATCGGCCACATTCCACTTTTTGGGTGGCGGTTTCGTGTGTATAACGAATGGGATGTTGATGTGAATCCAGATTCGCCGGATTATAGCCCTGAATGATTGCGCGATGAAAACGATCTTATGAGCGTATTAACTTTCATTCATAGCGCGGCTACTCTCGTTCAGAAAGGGGCTACTCTCTCCGAGTACGAAAGGCTGACCGAGCAGCTTTCTCGAATCCGAGCCAAAGGATCAGACAATGTGAAAGCTGGCGCGATGCTTTTCATTGAGGAGTGGAGCCTTCCCAAAACGCCAGACACGCTCGCACGAGCGACGCTTCTGTCCCAGAACTTGGGGGAGTTGGCGATTGGATTTCTTATGTTTTCCAAGAAAATCGGGGTCGCGAAAGCCACAGGGAAAGCACTGCTTCAGGATCCATTTTTTAACTACCATCAGTGTCTTTATGGAACAGCCGGCCCTGTGACGGACTTCGCTCGAAAATATATGAACCTAATCTGGAATCATAAACACGTTAATCCAGGCGGTGGTTCCGACGCTGGTTTTGCGGCCTACTACGCGACCTTGATTGCCCCTTTTGCTGTTCACGCGTGGATGATGCTGGTAGAATTGAGGCAATTAGGATTCTGCCCCGATATTGATCGCAGGGATCATGTGAAAGAGGGCATCACAAAAGCGAGTATATTTCTACAAACTTCCATTAACGCCGATCCGGATTTCTGCACATTGCTACAAATAGGCATAGTGCATCTGAGCAAAATGGAACTGCAAGCGCCGATGGAACAAGGCCAATCCGAGGCCCCTGACCAACAAGGCATGGAATCGGTCGAGACAGACCCTGATGAAAAACCGCGATTACGGCAGCCACCAACGAAACCAGATATGACACCGGTTCAACCGGACGACAAACTCGCCAAGATTGTCGGTGAAAAACCCGTTCCACGAAGCGAGGTAACGAAGTCCTTTTGGGTTTACGTCCGCAAGCACGGGTTGCAGGACACAACGGATAGAAACCTCATCCATGCTGATGAAAACCTGAAGGCTGTTTTCAACGGCAAGACGCAGGTAACTCCAACAGGATGGCGTGATGCACCAGCCGGTCAACGGCGGCCATCGTCGTCATCGGGTCCTTGAAAATCTGGTCCCATTTGGAAAAAACCAGATTGCTGCTGATCATCACGCTGCGCCGTTCGTAGCGTTCCGCCAGGAACGTGAACAGCACTTCCATTTCGTCACGCTCCTGTTTGACGTAGCCAACGTCGTCCAGAATGATGGCGTCAAACTGGTCCAGTTCGCGCAAGCGCTCTTCCAGACGCAGATCGCGCTTGGCTGTCAATAATTGTTGCACCAGCTTGAACGTCGGCACAAAGAGCACGGCGTAGTGATGGCGCAGGATCAACTCCCGTCCCAAGGCGGCCAAAAAATGGCTTTTGCCGCGGCCGGGCAGGCCAATGGCGATGACGTTCTCGGCTCGCTGGACAAAGCCGCCGTCCAGCAAGCTGGGCAGCATCCGGCGCACTTTGGCGGGCAGTTTGGTTTCCTCCAGGCTGCCCAGGTCTTTGCCTTGCGGCAGGCCCGATTGCTTGAGCAGCCGCTCCAGTTTGCGTTGCCGCCGGTCCTGGGCTTCGCTCTCGCACAGGTGCAGCAGGAACTTTCGATAGCCCCAGTTTTGTTGCTCGGCTTGTTGCAGGGTGCCTTCGTAGATCGCCGCCATCGTGCCCAGGCGAAAGGATTTTAAGAGCAAGGCCAGCGCGTCGTTATTCATGGGACACCGGCCTTTCCAGCAACGCGTCGTAGCTGCTCAGTTCCGGCTCCAGCGTCATCTCCGGCCAGCGGACGCCGGCGTCCAAGTTCAAGTATCGCCGCAAATCCGCCGCGCGCCATCGGCCCGGTCGGCTCGGCCCAGCCCACTCGTTGGGGGCCGAGCTGATTAAGGTGCATGCGCGCAAGGCCCCGGGCCAGCGCTCGACCGATCCGCAGGACTTCCCGCCAGGGAAGGCGGCGTGGGCGCTGCGCGATGTGGACAGCGTCGTACGCCGAGCCCGTGGGTACGGCGAGAAGGTCGGTCAATTTGCCCAGCGCCTGCTCGAAGGTCCTGTGCCCTGGCTCAAGCTGCGGCAAGCCTACGGGCTTTTGCGCCTCTGCGAGCGATACGGGCAGGACCGGGTCAATGCCTTGTGCGAGCGCGCGCTCGCCTTCGATGTGATCGCGGTGCCGCGTATCGAGGGAATGCTCAAGGATGCCCGTCGGACCGAGGAGGCCGCTGTCGCCACGGGCCGCGTGATCGTGTTACCCGCACGCTTCGCTCGCGACGCAGCCACTTTCGCCACCCGTGCAACTGTCCCGCCCGATGGCCAGAAAACACGGAGTCGGGAGGCGACGTCATAGCGCCCGCACCATCAGCCCCGACCTGGTCGCCTCGCTCAAGCGGCTCCGC
>CAWFAZ010000018.1:0-6144 GCA_963813995.1 uncultured Verrucomicrobiae bacterium
CATTGATAATCTTAAAGACCAAATTATTAATTGATGCATTAACTAAATTTGAGTCACTAAGTATGGTGCTTTCAGGAACCTAGTTACCGATAACTTAAATGAATTAGTGTCACCTATTGCCCATCGGCTCGTTACGCACCGATACCTAACAATTATTGAATCACCAATAATCTTACCAGTACTTGCCACGTTGATAATTGCGTTGATATGCCCTCTATCACCTATTATTATTCTCGGCTCAGAACGAATGATTGATAGGTTTAACCTCATACTATCGGATAGTATTTTACCGTGATCCAATACGGACTGATGGTACCACCAGTATTACTATCGGCAATGATTAAACCCTCAGCTCTACTAATATTCCATCCAAATTGCTCTGAGTTTGAATCACCTATACGTCCTAGGCTCACTTCTTAGTATTGGCCATGTTCTTGTATTCTACTCGTTCAGCGTGTTCCCATCTGGCACGACGACTCATTGTTCGCCCGCGACAACCATTCATACGGCCACGGCGAAAAGGAAGCCATGGATTTTATGGCCGAACTGACCCGGGCGCTGGGCGTGAAATCCAAGTACATCATTCCCGCCTATGAAGATGCCTGGTACTACATGTGGCGGGAACGGCGTCTTCCGGTGAACGTGGACCCGCTGCGGTCGCGCCTGGAAAACGAGGAGGAACGGGCCCGCTTGGGGAAAATTTTCCATCAGGGCCTCAATAAAATCGCCGGTTATGTATTGCCGATCGCGCCGGCGCACGGCGATGTTCCAGGTTGGAAGAGCGGTTCGTGGTTCCTGCGTTCCCAGCATCTTTTTCTTCTGCCCGGCGATTCGCCCATCGGTCTGCGTTTGCCGTTGGATGCGCTGCCGTGGGTTTTGCCGTCGGATTATCCTTCGGTCAATCCGCCCGATCCCATGAAGCCGTTGGGACCGCTTCCGGTCCCCCGGCAACACAGCGAAATTCGGCGGCAATTTGCAGGCCTCAGCCCGGCTGCGGCGCTGCCAATGAATCGACGGCCTGAACCTCTTGAATCCGCCGATTGGATTGTTCGTACAGCGTTATGCGTTGAGGCCCGGGAGGGACGGCTCTTCGTTTTTATGCCGCCGGTGGATTCGACGGAAGCCTATCTGAATTTAATCAGCGCGGTGGAACAAACGGCCGCGGCGCTCCAACTGCCCGTGGTCATCGAAGGCAGTCCGCCGCCGAAGGATCATCGGCTGAATCTCCTCAAAATCACTCCCGACCCTGGCGTGGTGGAAGTCAATCTTCACCCGGCCCGCACTTGGGATGAACTGGTGGCCAACACCACCACCCTTTACGAGGAAGCGCGCTCTTCCCGGCTGGGGACCGAAAAATTCATGATGGATGGCCGTCATGTTGGCACAGGCGGCGGCAACCACATGGTCATAGGCGGTCCGACGGCGGCGGACAGCCCGATCTTGCGCCGCCCTGATTTATTAGGAAGCCTGCTCTGTTATTGGCAGAATCATCCGTCTCTTTCCCATCTTTTCAGCGGATTATTTGTGGGGCCGACCAGCCAGCATCCGCGCCTGGACGAAGCGCGCAATGATTCCCTCTACGAATTGGAACTGGCTTTCAAACAAATTCCCGCCGGCGGCGAAGTCCCGCCGTGGCTGGTGGACCGCGTCTTCAGGAATCTTCTGATTGACTCCAGCGGCAACACCCACCGGGCTGAATTCTGCATCGATAAGCTGTATTCGCCCGACACCAGCAGCGGACGCCTCGGCCTGGTGGAATTGCGCGCCTTTGAAATGCCGCCGCACGCGCGCATGAGCCTGGCCCAGCAGCTCCTCTTGCGCTCGCTCATCACGCGTTTTTGGAAAAATCCCCGCCGGGAAAAACTCGTCCGCTGGGGCACGGCCTTGCATGACCGCTTCATGCTCCCGCATTTTGTCGAACAGGATTTTCGGGATGTCGTTGAAGACCTTGCCGCCGCCGGATACCCGTTCAATCCCGAATGGTTCGCGCCGCATTTGGAGTTTCGCTTCCCGGTCTGCGGCAGCGTCACTCATCAAGGGGTGAACCTGGAAGTGCGGCAGGCGCTGGAACCGTGGCATGTGCTGGGCGAGGATACAACCGCAGGCGGCGCGGTCCGTTATGTGGATTCGTCACTGGAACGGCTCCAGGTCAAAGTGCGCGGCATGATTGACTCGCGCCATCGCATTGCTTGCAACGGCTATGAAGTGCCGTTGCATCCCACCGGCACCGGGGGCGAATACGTCGCTGGCGTCCGGTTCCGCGCCTGGCAGCCTCCGCAATGCCTGCATCCCACCATTCCCGCACATGGGCCGCTGACCTTCGACATTGTTGATGATTGGAACGGGCGCTCGATCGGAGGTTGCACCTATCATGTGAGCCATCCGGGCGGACGCAATTACGACACCTTGCCGGTTAACGCCTATGAAGCCGAGAGCCGCCGGCTGTCGCGCTTTTTCAAAATGGGCCACACGCCGGGACCGATGCAAGTCGCTCCCGCGCAACGAAATCCTGAATTTCCTTTCACGCTGGATTTGCGCTGCCTGCCCATTCAACCTTAGATTGCAGAGATTGAACGCAGACCTTGAAACATCCCCGGGCTTGTTTGCCGGCTATGCCGGCCTGCCGGGAATTTATGATGAGATGAGGCCGGCCTCAGACGAACTGCGCCCGCACTGGAAACAATTCGTCTTGGCCCTGGAACGGCTGGGCCGCGACGAACTTTCCCTGCGCTGGGAGAACGCCCGGCGCATCATCCGCGAGCATGGTGTCACTTATAATGTCTATGGCGATCCCCATGGCATGGACCGCCCGTGGGAACTGGACATGATGCCGCTGCTTATCCCCTCGGACGATTGGCGCAAAATCGAGGCCGGATTGATGCAGCGTTCCAGGTTATTCAACCTGATCCTGGCGGATCTCTACGGTCCGCAACGGTTGTTGCTGGAAGGGCGCTTGCCTCCCGCCCTGGTTTTTGCCAACCCCAATTTCCTGCGCCCCTGCCGCGGCCTGCCCATTCCCGGACAAATTTATCTTCATCTCCACGCGGCGGATTTGACGCGCTCGTCCGACGGCCAATGGTGGGTCATCTCGGACCGGACTCAGACCCCGTCCGGCGCGGGCTACGCGTTGGAGAATCGGATCGTCCTTTCACGAACTTTCCCGGAGGAATTTCGGAACTGCCAAACCCAGCGCCTGGCCTCGTTTTTTTCAATGCACCGCGACACGCTGCGCGGCCTGGCCGCCCGCAATTGTGATAATCCCAGTGTCGTCCTGCTCACGCCCGGCCCTCACAACGAAACTTTCTTTGAGCACGACTATCTGGCGCGCTACCTCGGCTTTACGCTCGTCGAAGGGGGCGATCTGACCGTGCGCGATCGAAAAGTGTTTCTCAAAACCCTGGAAGGCTTGCGACCCATTGATGTCATTTTGCGCCGCATGGACGATACATTCTGCGATCCGCTGGAACTGCGCGGCGATTCTGTCCTTGGGGTGCCCGGCTTGGTCGAGGCGGTTCGCGCTGGCAACGTGACGATGGCCAACGCGCTGGGCGCCGGACTGCTTGAAAGCGCGGCCTTCATGGCATTTTTGCCGGGACTTTGCCGCCATTTGTTGGGGGAGGAATTGAAACTCCCGTCTCTGGCCACCTGGTGGTGCGGCCAGGAAAAGGAGAAGCAATACGTCATTGACAACCTCGACGAAATTGTGGTCAAGCCGGCTTTTGGCTCGCGATTGCGCCAGCCGTTTTTCGGCTCCAGGATGGGAGAGGAGGAACGGGAGCAACTGGTGGCCTCCATTCGGGAAAATCCGCACTGCTATGTCGGCCAGGAGCAGGCGGCCCTCTCCACGGCCCCGGTCTGGTCCAATGGCGCCCCGGAGCCTCGCCCCCTCGTGCTGCGCGCTTACATCACCGCCGCGGGCGATTCCTTCGCCGTCATGCCGGGCGGCCTGACCCGGATTTCGATGGATGCGGCCGGGATCGTTGTCTCGATGCAGAAGGGCGGGGGAAGCAAGGACACCTGGGTGCTTTCAGACGGGCCTGTCAACATGATTTCGCTGCTGACCCCTTCCGGGCATCCGGTGCGTTCCGGGGCTTCGTCGGCCGAACTGCCCAGCCGCGTGGCGGATAATTTATTCTGGCTGGGCCGCTACACCGAGCGGCTGGAAGGAACCTTGCGCTTGCTGCGCTGCATCGTGGCGCGCCTGCTGGACGAATCCAGCGCGGACGGCTCGCCCGAACTGGCGGCCCTGGCCCGCATGTTGGTCCGGTTGGAAATGTTGCCGGCCCGTTTCCGCGAGCGCTTTCCGGCCAAAGACTTGGAACAGGAAATCCTGGCCCTGCTCGACAAGGAGGACCGCGCCGGCAGCGCGCGGCAAATCCTCAACCGCGTGCGCGGCATCGTCTCGGTCACGCGCGACCGGTTCTCCTCCGACACCTGGTCCATTCTCAACAAGCTCAACATCGACGGGCGGAAAGGGCAGCGGCGGCGGCGGCTGGCGGACGCCCTGGACCTGCTCAACATCATTATAATTGATATGTCGGCGTTCAGCGGAATGGAAATGGAGAACATGACCCGCGGCTTGGGCTGGCGCTTCCTTGAATTTGGGCGAAGGCTGGAACGGGCGGCCCGCATTGTGCAGTGGTTCAGGGCCGGCCTCTGCCCGGAAATTCAAAGCAGCGCCCTGCTCGAGCCGCTCCTGGAAATTTCCGACAGTTTGATGACCTATCGCCGGCGCTACTTCGCCGGGGTGCAGATTTCCTCCGTGCTGGAATTGTTGCTTTTGGATGAAGGCAATCCGCGCTCGCTGGCCTTCCAGTTGGCGGCCCTGCGCGAACACGCCCGCCATTTCCCGCGCGAAGCGGACCTTTTCCATGAACACGAGGAAAGGCGCGTGGCTGCCCTTTCGACCGCGTTGCGCGACGGCGCCGGCACGATCCTCAGCCAGCCGCCCGCCGCCGGCGCCGGCGGTGCGCTCGATTCGTTATTGTCCCATTGCCTGGCGGAGTTGACCGCGCTGGGCCATGAGTTCACCAACCGTTATTTCAGCCACACGGTGGCCACTGTGAGCTAACGCCATGATCTACCGCCTGACTCATACGACCACTTACCAATACGGCGGCGTTGTTTCCCTTTCGCATCATTTGTTGCGATTGCAGCCGCGCGAGCTGCCGCGGCAACGCTGCCTGCGCAACGAACTGCGCATCGAACCGCGTCCGGACGTGCTGTGCGCGCATCGCGACTATTTTGGCAATCCCATGACTTTCGTCACCATTGAAGGGTCGCACAAAAGGCTGGTCATCACCTCGCGCAGCCAGGTGGAAATAACTGCCCCGCCGCCGCCAACCCCGGCGCAAAGTCCGGCCTGGGAAACGGCGCGGGACATCTCCCCGGACGGAGACCACGAAGAGTTCCTGCAAACCCGCGAATTCACTTACGCCTCACCACTGATCAAAAAGCTGCCCGAATTTGGCGCTTACGCAGCCCCTTCCTTTCCCCGGGGCCGTCCCCTGCTGGAGGCGGTGCTCGATTTGACCGGGCGAATGCATGCCGATTTTACATTCGATCCGCACGCGACCGGTGTGGCCACGCCGTTGCTGGAAGTTTTCCAATCGCGCCGCGGCGTGTGCCAGGATTTTGCGCAACTGCAAATCGGCTGTTTGCGCGCCATGGGCATTGCCGCCCGTTACGTCAGCGGCTACTTGGAAACGGAGCCGCCGCCGGGAAAACCCCGCCTGGCCGGCGCGGATGCTTCACACGCCTGGGTTTCCTTCCATTGTCCCGGCACGGGATGGGTGGATGTGGACCCGACCAATAATTTGCTGGTCTCCAACCGCCATATCACGATCGCCTGGGGCCGCGATTATAGCGACGTCAGCCCGATTCGCGGGATCATCATGGGCAGTGGCGAACATTCCATGGAGGTGGCGGTTGATGTCATTCCCATGCCGGAATCCAGTTCTTTCGACACCGCGTTTTTGACGAAACAGCCGGAAGATTCCGCGTTGCCTAAGTCTTGATTTGGCCATAATTTCCCGGCCACGAAGAATGCCCGGCACCCTGAATTATTATCTATACTGGTTGCGCGCCAATCCGCTGGTGGGGATTGTGGCGGGGATTTTCTGGCTCTGGATGCTGGTCGATGCC
>CAWFAZ010000019.1:0-7577 GCA_963813995.1 uncultured Verrucomicrobiae bacterium
CGACGGAGTCCATTGGGCCGCGGCAAAACCCTTCAGCGCATCGGCCAGGAGGACCACGGTTCCCGCTGTTTTTCCCAGCACGCGAAAGGCATTGGTCGCGCCGATATTTCCACTGCCCACAGTGCGGACATCTATTCCCCGCGCCTTGCCCGCCAGAAAGCCGGCCGGCACAGACCCGAGAAAATAAGCAATCACCAGGACCACAATGTAAGCGCCTATATCCACGTATGCGACTCAGGTTGGAGAATGCCGTTGAACTTTAAAAGAAATAAAAATGCGGTTATGCGGGATCCCTTTCCCTCAGCAATCGAACTGGGGCGCAGAACCATGGCCGATGGTGCTACATTTAGTCTGTAGATATAGCGTCATCATTTTGGCGTAATGTGGTCATGCAACATCAGGACTCTGCCAGTATCGTAGCGGAAAACTTACGACGTCTTCGTTTGGAACGAGAATGGTCGCAGGAAGATTGCGCCGAGAAGTGCGGATTGCACCGAACCTACATCGGGGCTATAGAGCGCGGCGAGCGCAACATCACGCTTGCGACTTTGGACACCATCGCTGCAGCTTTTGGAATCTCCCCGGTCAAACTGCTGACGAAGTGATCTATGGGACTTTACTACTCGTCGGCCGTCGGGAACGACGGAGGCATCGCGAAGTCCGGCAAAAGCATCTACGACACGCTTCACGACAGACCGGAGTATTTTGTCCCAAGTGGTGACTTGGAGTCGATTCTTCGGGATGGTCTGGTCGGCTTGGATTTGAACTATCCGCTGCGCACTCGTTCCAAAGTTTTGAAGTCGAAAATTTGTGAAATTCTCGGCTATCCGGTTCCTGCCTCATTCAAGAAATCCAAGCCACGCTTTCCCGGCCAGGACTTCGACACCTACGTTCAGAAGTCTAACAACCTGCAAATCTGGAATGAGGAAATTAGCCCAACGCGGCGCTACGTCATAATCCATCTGAACGAAGCCTCGAAAGTTGTGGGCGTCCGGGTTGTAACGGGCCAATTGCTCGCGAAGCTGGACACCACCGGGACGCTCACCAAGAAATACCAAGCCAAAAGTCGCAAGCCAGTCACGGATTCCGTGCTGGTTTCGCAGTCAGACGCTTATTCCGTCCAAGATGCAATCGCAGCTTTGCCGAATCGCAAGCTGATGTTGCAGCAAAGTGGTGCTCGCATATTGACGCTCGACTTCAATTCGTTTCTGGCCATCGAATTTCTATACAAAAAGCTCGCAAAACTCGTGGGCCAGCGACTTTCAGACCCCGGGCTTGACCAGGAGCGCAACCGGGGAGCCGCATTGCACAAGGCCGTATGCGAAACGCTCGGCATGATGGCATACAGCGACACCGGAAGTTTCCCCGACGTGATGGAGCAATTGGTTGAAGTGAAGCTGCAAACTGCGGCGACGATTGACCTGGGCTTGGTTTCGCCGGACGACGTGATGCCGCTTGATTTTCTCCCGCGCGTCCGGCACTGCGACGTGCGCTACGCTGTTTTCTACGGAACGGCCGTTGGCAGCGAGGTCATGATTGACCATCTCGTGCTCGCGCGCGGCGCGGATTTCTTTTCCTTCTTCCAGCGGTTTGAAGGCAAAGTTGTCAACTCTAAACTCCAGATTCCGCTACCGCGCGATTTCTTTGGGTAAGCCGAACGCTTTCCAAACAACCCCGTCGAGTTGTTCCTGAAGGAGTTTCAGTTCGGACCAGTCCTGCTCCGAAGATGCCCTCAGCACGCGCGGCATGAGGTCAAGAATTTCTCCGGCACGACCCATCCTTGGCAATGGGAACCGGCTGACATACTGGCTCATGAATCGCCGTCGCCCGGAATAGAGTTTGTTATGAAAAACGGCGTCGTAGAATTTCATGGCGAAAGATGAGTTGGCGACAGCAAGCATCAGCAAGAGCCACGACGCGTCTTTTCCTGGAAGCAACTTCGTCCAATAGCAATCGCCATTTACTATCCAGCCCTCCTCCACGATGAAGAATTTGCTCGTTTCACTTATGTCCGGAAAAGCGAGCTTCGGACGAGTCCAGTCTCTCGGTCGGTGCGGAACCCAAATCTCATACCACTTCCGCCCGGAATCGAGGACGTAACTTCGGCTCTGAAGACGCTCCCGATGCTTCAGCAGGTAGGTGCCAGCACGTGGGTAATCAGCCAAATTCACTGGTGTGCGGTCCTCGCTGGCCGTTGCGTAAGGGTAGAGCACGCGCTTCGTTTCAGACGTACTCGCAGGCAGGTGCCAGCGAGTGGTCCGATGGTGTGTGACGAGCGGGTGCAATAACTCATCCTCTGGCCGCTCGTTCTCAGCCAGCGTGTCCCAATCGTCCCGAATGAAAACCGAATCCGCAGTCGTCTTGATGCCGACGCATACTTTGGCGACATCAGCGAACGTTCCGGCGGAATGCCTCTTCATCGTTGCCAGCCATGATTCGATGCCGGGGTTGGTCATCGACCACGTCGAGCGATTGTCTGCGCCGGTTTGGAGCCTGCCTGTTTCCACGCGGAAGCAAGTGCCGTTGACCCGTGCGCAGCCTGTGAACGAGCCGTCGAGAGCCTCCAAAATCGAATGGGCTTCGCGCGGCGCTTCCTCCGGACCCAGCGCCGTCTCATACACGCGGATGAACTCGCAGTTCTGCGACTCCAAGCCTGCATTTCGGCGGGCAATTAGCACTGCTGGCAGGATGGCGGCCTCGAAAAGCTTTGTGTCGCCCAAGTCCACCAATCGCGTCAACTCAAAGTGCCGCAGCAGCCATTCTCGCATGGAGACTCCCGACTGGACGGACAGAAAGCGGTTGGACGTGAGCAAGCCCAGCATCCCGCCTTCACGCAACGCCAATGTCATCGCTTTGACGAACGCGTGATAAAGGTCAACACGACCAGTTAATTCAAATCGTGCGGCCAATTCGCGTGCGGCAACCGCCCCTAAGACCTGGGTTCGCACGTAAGGGGGATTGGATATTACCGCGTCAAACTCAGATTTTAAGAGCGAGTCGCCACTGCGTTCTGCGGCAAAGCCCAAATTCATCTGCCCCGCCGGATTGGATGCGGAAACCGCTGACAGAAAGTCAGCGCAGTGGAGCGTCACAGAACCGACACCGGTGCTCCGCAACATTTTTTTCGCATGAGCCAGGGCGCGTTCATCTTTGTCGAAGCCTGTGAGTGAGAGTTGGCTTCTCCAATCCGCCGGGACAGCCTCGACGACAGCTCGCAAAAGCTCCCCCTCCCCACACGCCGGATCAAGCACAGCGATTTCAGACACCCGACTGCGCCGTTGCTGCAATCCAAGAACAATCTGGTGTGCGAGATAGGCGGCGAGGAAGCGTGGCGTGTAGTGAATGCCACCCGCTTTCCTGTGAGCGTCTTCGGCGAATACCGTGGTCACCCGGTTATGTCGCGATTTACCGACGCCCTCAGGGCCGATTTGGGTTGATGTCGTCATTCTTGGCACTTGCTATGTTTAGTCATCAATACGACACATGTCAATCTTTATAAACGGGTCCCGCATAATCACATATCATCGTTTTCTTTCCGTATCTCGCAGCAGGTTCGCCAAAGAACCCGCAGCAACTATGTTCAATCGTTCAGAAATCCAGTTCAACGTCACTGTCGTTTCTTGCCGCAATCGGCGCGCCAGCGCCACTTCAGTTTTAGCCCGGCCCGCCCGCTCTGTCCACCAGCAAATACGGCGACGCCACATGACGGAAAACGGCGACAGGATGTACAGGATCAAACCATTGGCCGGCTGATCCGTTCTCCTCCTTCCATTCCAAAATCTAGTTAATCCTGTCAACATTCTTCGCGTCTTATCCCCTTTGCGTTATTCTTAAGTCTTTCCCCTTCAGACTGTTGCACCACGAGGCACCGATTACAAAAATAGTTTAAAATAATTGTTGGTTTGATGAATATGTATGCTATGATACAGTCTGATGATTGGCTAAATGAAGCCATGTTGAAAAGGTTGAAGGCTGAATTAAAAATTATGAAGGCAGCCCCCGTCGCCGGGGCTTCCGCCGCCGCTCCGCCAGGGGAAGCTATGGCGCGACTTGATGGCGCGCCAAGGGCTGGCTTGTCGCGCCGAAGCTGCTGCGTGAAGGCGGAGAAGAAAACCGTAAGAACCGTAAGAACCGTAAAATCGGTTTTTGCCTGTTTTTCAATTGGAACCTGCTGCCACCCAATCTGTTCCAACCGCAATGGGAGACAAGCATTTTACGGTTTATACGTAAAAATTACGGGTGGGTATATGGGGGGGAGGGGGGTGCGGAAAGGATGAATTATGAAGGCAGAATCAAGAAATCGTGATCGGCATCCGAATGGCGTGGTCAAATCGGCGCAGCTACGGTTTGCCCGTCTGCCCAATCAAACCCCGTCGCAGTCAGTCGCAGTGATTTTTGGGAAAGGCGTCGCAAAGGCAGGTGTGCTGTTATGCAGAGAACCCCTCTCCTGGCCTGCCTGCCCCGCCATAGCTTCCGAGCGACGGCGGGCGGCCACCCTCTCTTTCCTCGCCAAACGGGAAGAGGGCAGGGAGATGGCGCGAATTTTATGCAAAGACTTTAACATGAACAGCTTACATACTAAAACATGCTCCTTGCGGTCAAAGTCAGTCAAAGTGGGTCAAACTTGTTTCAAGGCAGTCAAACGCAAGAAAGGAGCCACAGATTGACACAGATGAGCACATTTAAACTTAAGTTGAGTTCAGACGGATGGTTTTTTAAATCTGTGTTCATCTGTGCCCATCTGTGGCTAATGTCTGCGTCGTGCAAGTTCAGGCTCGTCAATCGTAAATCATAAAACGTAAAATCATTGGCATGTCAGACAAGCTTCAGGTTGCTGTGCTCGGGGTCGGTTCCCTTGGCAAGGAACACGCCCGCATTTATGCGGAGATGGCCGCGGCGGGACAAATCCGTTTTGCCGGCGTGCATGATGTTTTGCCTCAACAGGCCGCGAAAATCGCCGAAAAATATCAAGTCCCGGTTTTCGCTTCGCTCAATGAGGCCCTCCTTGCCGCCGAAGCGTTCAGCGTTGTCACCCCCACCTCCACCCATTTTGAACTGGCCAAAACAATCCTCGCCGCCGGCAAGCATGTGCTGGTCGAAAAACCGATGACCGACAACGCCGCCCATGCCGCCGAGTTGGTGCAATTGGCCCGGGAAAAAAACAGCGTTCTCCAAGTCGGCCTCCTCGAACAGTTCAATCCGGTGCTGAAATATCTGGAACAAGTCGCGACCGATCCGCGCTTCATCGAGACCCACCGCCTGTCTCCCTATCCCAGGCGCAGCACGGACATTGGCGTGGTGCTGGATTTGATGATTCACGACTTGGACGTGGTCCTTGGATTTGTCCGCTCGCCGCTGGCCAGCGTGGACGCCGTCGGCATTCCGGTTCTGAGCCAGTCCGAAGACTTTGCCAACGCCCGCCTCCGTTTCGCCAACGGGTGCGTGGCCAATCTCTCCGCCAGCCGGGTCAGCGCGCAGAAGATGCGCAAAATCCGCGTGTTCAGCGGCGGCGCGGAACCCAGTTACGTTTCGCTCGATTACCAGAAACAGGAAGGGTTCATCTACCGGGTCGCGCGCGAGGGGGAACAAGAGTCGTCCTTTCTGAAGAAACTTTTGCTGGCCAGGGAATCGGCCATCGTCAGTGAGTTTGCCGGCAGAAAAGTCGTGCGCGAGCCGGTGCCGATCGAAAAGGAGGAGCCGCTCAAGCTGGAATTGCAAGACTTCATCCGTTGCGTTCAGGCCCATTTAACCCCGAAAGTCAGCGGCGCCGCGGCCAAACGCTCATTGGACCTGGCTTTTGAAATCACGCGCCAGATTCAGGCGGCGAACCGGACCACTTAAACCTGTTTTTCACCAACATGGCATGGGCGGCCTCATCCTCATCATCCCAATACTGGCCTTCGATATTTGGCTTGCCTGCACGACAGGCCGGCGGCAGGTGCGCCGCTGGCTGGAACTCAGGCAATGGCCGCGCATCGTCGCGGCTTTCGCGGCCGGCCTGGCGCTGGCGGTTTGGCTGACCTTCTTCGTCCGATATGGCAACGGACCCACAATGCGCATCCAGGGCTTTCCGATCCCCCTCGTCTTTTCCCATCTGGAAGACAAGACCTGGACGCGGACCGTTTTGCCCTCGTCGTTGCCCTATGCCGGCGCCGCGGCTGATTTTCTCACCGGGCTGGCCGCCCCCTTCATTCCCTGCAAAATCGCGGAGTTCCTGAAAAAGGTGAAAGCGGAGATGAAATGACACCAAAAACCATCATGGTCGTGGCCGGCGATCCCAGCGGCGACGCCAACGCCGCCGATCTGGTCAGAGCGCTCGCCCAGGCCGTTCCCAACGCGCAATTCATCGGGGCCGGCGGCCCCAGGATGGCCGAAGCCGGCGTCCGGTTATCGTTCAACTTGACAGATGACGCGGCGATCGGCCCCGTGGATGCCATCAAAAAGCTCGGCTCCTTTTTGAGGCGGCGCCGGCATCTGGCGAACTTGGCCAAAGAACGCCAACCGGAGCTGATTATTCTGGTCGATTCCTACTCGTTCAACCAACCATTGGCCCGCGCCATCAAAAATTTTGTCCGCGCCCGCGCGGGGACCGGTTCGGGCTGGGCGCCGAAAATTGTTCAGTACACGTCGCCCCAAGTCTGGGCCTCGCGCCCGGGCCGCGCCGGGAATTTGGCCCGGGACATTGATCTGTTGCTCTGTTTGTTTCCCTTTGAAAAAGAGTGGTATGCCCGGCGGGGGACGCCATTGCGCGTGGAATTCGTCGGCCATCCCATGTTCGACCGTCATGCGGCGGGCCAGGCGGCTTCCGCCGATGCGAACCGGCAGGCGGAGGAAATTCCAACCATTGTTCTCCTCCCCGGCAGCCGCACCGATGAATTAAAACGGCATCTCCCGGTCATGCTGGCCGCCGCCCATGAAATCGAAGCCACCCGGACTGTCCGATTCAAATTGGTGGCAGCCGACGAAAGACTCGCGGATTACATGCGCACTTTCCAGGTGGCCGGCAGGCCCGGGGTGGAAATTCAAACAGGCCATTTGGCGGATGCGCTCTCCACCGCCACGCTGGCCATTGCCTCGACCGGCACCGTCACCATGGAATGCGCGTATTTTGGCCTTCCAACCGTGGCCATGTATAAAACATCATTCCTCTTCCACCTTCTGGCGCGTTGGCTCGTCACCGTAAAATACCTGGCCATGCCCAATCTTTTGGCGGATGAGCTTCTTTTCCCGGAATTCATTCAACGCCAGGCCACGGCGGAAAACCTCGCCAAAGCTGCCTTGGATTTGCTGGCCGACGCGCCGCGCCGCTCGACCATCCGCGCAAAACTGCGGCGGGTCATCGAATCATTAGGCGGCCCGGGTTCCTCCCGGCGGGCCGCCGCGATCCTCCTGCAATTGATGGGAACGGTTTAGAATGCGGACCTCCCGGTCGTCGAGCACGGCTTTTCTAATCCTAATCCTCTTGATCCCGGCTCAAGTATTCGCAATTTCCGCCGATATATAACCGGCAGTTCACCGTGGTCGATTCGATGAACTGCTGATGCATGGATACTGACAACAATTTCAGCGCCGCGCGC
>CAWFAZ010000020.1:0-7714 GCA_963813995.1 uncultured Verrucomicrobiae bacterium
GCGAGACAATGGACAGCACATAACGCGACGGCACGGAAAAGCGCCGCTCCAGAAATTCGGGCATGGTGAAGACCAATGATCTGGCATAAAACGGCACAAAAACCCAGGCCAGCACGAGCAAGCACCAGGCGTGCAACTCGTAGTGCGCCATGGCGACGCCGTCCTTGGCGCCGGAACCGGCCAGGCCGACAATGTGTTCGGAACCGATGTTCGAGGCGAAAATGGAAGCGCCGATGACCCACCAGCTCAAATTGCGGCCGGCCAGAAAATAATCGGTGGCGTTGTCCCTGGCTCTTTTGACGACCCACCAGGCCACGCACAGGAGAATGCCGAAGTAAAGCGCAATGGCCAGCCAGTCAAGATTAGTAAGTATCGCGCCGGGACTTGCCGCGGCCGCAAAAAAAACAAGACGGTTCATTTGTTTGGAGTTGTTGCTGTAAATTAAATTCGCCCGATTATTTTCGCGCGCGATCGCGGATGTCAATCAGTTGTTTCATGACGTCGTGAAGATTGCCGCGCCATGCGCTGACGCCAAAGGCGTCATGCAGCCTGCCGTAAAGCTGGAACAACTGGCGATAGACGTCATGCGCGCCCAGGTTCGGCTGGAAGACGCGCGGCTTGATGGCCGACATGGCTTTGCGGGCCGAGGCGTAATCCGGATGGGCGCGGCCCGCCACGGCTCCGGCCATGGCCGCGCCCAGCGCGCAGGTTTGCGCAGAGCGGGAAATTTTCATCGGCCGGCCGGTCACGTCGGCGTAGATTTGCATGACGAAGGGATTTTTTTCGGCGATGCCGCCGCAATTGACAATCTGGCCAATCTTCACGCCGTATTCTTCAAAGCGGTTGATGATGGTCAGCGCGCCGAAGGCGGTGGCTTCGATCAGGGCGCGGTAAATCTCGGCGGGCGTGGTGTAGAGAGACTGGCCCAGGAGCAATCCGGTCAGGCGCTGATCGACGAGCACGGTGCGATTGCCGTTGTTCCAATCCAGGGCGAGCAGGCCCGATTCGCCCGGCTTGAGTTGGGCGGCGGCGGCGGTCAATTGCCCGTGCGAACCGGCCTTCGCGCCGCCCGGTTTGATGTAATTGACAAACCAGTTGAAAATATCGCCCACCGCCGACTGCCCCGCCTCCAAGCCGTAGTAACCGGGCAGGACGCTGCCATCGACAATGCCGCACAGCCCGGGAATGTCCGCCAGCTTTTTGTTGTTCGGCGCAATGGCAATATCGCAAGTGCTGGTGCCGATGATTTTGACCAGGGTGCCGGGCGCAATGCCGCAGCCGACGGCCCCCAAGTGGGCGTCAAAAGCGCCGACGGCAACCGGAATTCCCGCGGGCAACCCGGTCTTCCTGGCCCACGCAGGGGTCAATCGTCCCGCGGCATGATCAATCGAGCGGACATTCTGACACAGGCGGGAGCGAAGCGCGGCCAGACGCGGATCGAGTTTGCCCAGGAATTCGGCGTCGGGATAGCCGCCCCAACCCGGGTTGAACATGGCTTTATGGCCGGCGGCGCAAATGCCCGCGATGCGTTGGGAGGGCGATTGGGCGCCGGTGAGCATGGCGGGAATAAAGTCGGCCAGTTCGATCCACGAGTGCGCCGCCTCAAAAACGTCCGGGCTGACGCGCAGGCAATGCAGAATCTTGCTGAAAAACCATTCGCTGGAATAAGTGCCGCCGCACTTGGCCAGGTATTGCGGTCGAATTTTCCGGGCCAGGGCGGTGATTTCCGCCGCCTCCGCCACCCCGGTATGGTCTTTCCACAACCAGGCCATGGCGTTGGGGTTCGTCGCAAACCGGCGGTCAAAAGCCAGCGGCCGGCCCTGCTGGTCCAGCGGCAGAGGCGTGCTGCCTGTGGTGTCCACTCCGAGACCGGCGATCTGTACTGGCTCGAATCGCTTGAGATTCCGTGCCGCCCGGGCCATGGCTTTGCGCAAAGTGATCTCCGCGCCTTTGATGTAATCGGCGGGATGCTGGCGGGCCAAATGCGGGTCGCGTGACAGAATGACCCCGCTGTCGCCGTGCGCGTAATTCCAAACGGCGGTGGCCACTTCGCGGCCGTCGGCTGTGTCCACCACCAGCGCGCGAACGGAATTTGTGCCGTAATCCAGCCCAATGGCGTATTTGCAATTCATGGTTCAGCAGCCAAGCCCGCGGGCCAGGGCATAATAAACCTCATTGTGACGCAATTCCTTTTTGAACTCACGCAGCCGGGTCGTGTCATCAATAATGACCAGTTCGATCCCGGCCATGCCGGCGAAGTCTTCAAGCATGGCGGTGGTGACCGCCTGGCTGAAGCCGGTATGGTGGGCGCCGCCGGCATAAATCCAGGCGGCGGCCGAGGTTGGCAGATCGGGTTTGCATTGCCAGACCGCGCGCGCCACCGGGAGTTTTGGGAGCGGTTTATCCGGCGCGACGACCTCCACTTCATTGACCAGCAAACGAAAGCGATTGCCCAAATCAATCATCGAAGCGTTCAAAGCGCGTCCCGGCGCTGTGTCAAAAACCAGGCGCACGGGGTCGGCCTTGCCGCCGATGCCCAGCGGATGTATTTCCAGCGAGGGCCGGCCGCGGGCGATGCTGGGGCAAATCTCCAGCATGTGCGCGCCCAACACCTTCATGGCTTTGGGATCGAGGTGATAGGTGTAATCTTCCATGAAAGAAGTCCCGCCCCTGAGGCCCGCTGCCATGACTTTCATCGCCCGCACCAGCGCCGCCGTCTTCCAGTCTCCTTCCGCGCCAAAACCGTAACCTTCCGCCATCAGGCGTTGCACGGCGATGCCGGGCAATTGTTGCAATCCGTGCAGGTCTTCGAACGTGTCGGTGAAACCCTTGAAATCTCCGGCGGTCAGGAAAGCGCGCAGTCCGGCTTCGATGCGGGCCGCTTCACGCAGGGAATCGCGCCTCGCCTGGTGTTTGAGCAGTTTGGGGGCCACGGCATAGCGCGCCTCATATTCCTTGACCAATCGCCCGACCTCATGATCGGTGGCCTTGTTGACCGCTTTGACCAAGTCGCCGACTCCATAACCATTGACCGAGTAACCGAATTGAATTTGGGCCGCGACCTTGTCGCCCTCGGTCACCGCGACTTCGCGCATGTTGTCGCCAAAGCGGCAGAATTTTGCGTCCTGCCAGTCGTGCCAGGCCGCCGCCGCCCGCATCCAAACGCCGATTTGCGACTGCACGGCGGCATCCTGCCAATAGCCAACGACCACCTTCCGGTTCAACCTCATGCGGCTCATGATAAACCCGTGCTCGCGATCTCCGTGCGCGGCCTGGTTCAGGTTCATGAAATCCATGTCAATGGTGGACCAGGGAATATCGCGATTGTGCTGGGTGTGAAGATGGAGCAGCGGCCGGCGCAGCAGCTTCAGGCCGTTGATCCACATCTTCGAGGGGGAAAACGTATGGCACCAGGTGATCAAGCCGATGCAGCGTGAATCCACGCTGGCTTGCTGGCAAAGAGCCGTTGCCTCGGCGGCGCTTTTGACCACGGGCTTGAAAACAACGTCCGCCGGAATGAGAGGCGCGACATTGAGCGATGTGGCGACTTGTTGCGCATTGGCGGCCACCTTCTTGAGGGTGTCCGCTCCATACAACTGCTGGCTGCCGGTGACGAACCAAACCTCGAATTGTTTCAAATTTATCACAAATGCAGAGTGAGGCGAAGGCCCAAACGGGTCAAGTTGAAAGGTTCAGTGGTTTTTTCGGGGTCATGAAAACGGGGCAAAACGCGCCGTTTGCCGGCCGCTAATGCAGGCTTGAATGTTAAACGAGGCTGTTTATTATGATGCCTCCCATTCTGGAACATGAAATTGAACACATACCGGGCCGCCCCAACGAAGAGACCAAAATGGCTGTGGATCAGTTGCGCATTGATCCTGTTTATCTGCGCAAAGGCGCACGCCCAATTCTATGCGCCGGAGACGGAGTTTCATGACAAGGCCCAACGGCTCTTTGTTGTCGAGGCGACACGCGTGTTGGCCTGGCGGGAGAACCTGCAGGGAGAACGCATGGCCGAAATCAAATACACCGTGGATTTGGATACCAACCGGACGACCACATGGAGCTTGACTTGCCTCGATGATAAAGGCCTGGCGGTAAAACAATTTCGCGTGAATTATCCAGAATCCCTGCTGATCCAAGGTCCGGGTTTCTATCGCGAGGTTTTCAATCAGGTTTGGACCCGGGGAAAGTGGCGTGCTTCTTCCAATCTTGATTCCACAGGGCTGAACGAAGCTTATTGGAACGGGGCAGAATTAAATGGATTGTCCCGCGAAGAAGGGTTGCACGCGGCATTCAAGCTCATGGGGCTGAAGCCTTCATTGCCTGAAGCGCAGTATGCTCCCGTGCTTGCCGGCTTGCTGGCCCATGTGCCGATGCCGAGTCTATGCGGGGGATTCACAATGGATGCGATGTTATTGGCGCGCGGCGCCGCCTGGCTGGCGTTCAGCGAATCCATGCTCAAAGACACCAATTCCGCCGCCGATGAGAACTGGGCGCCGATTCTATTCATGGCTGGTCGTGAGAATGCCGCTGCCGCACTATGGAAAGACAAAATCAAAGTTGGCCAGGGAAAGCAAAACCAAGCCGCTTTATTTCAGTGGTGGGATTTTTTCCTGCGGCGGCCCAAAGCAAGAGCGGCCTTCGAATTTGTGACCGTCCCAAAGCAGCGTCGTTTCGGCATGCCGATGATGACCTATTATTCCCGCCTGGAGGGTTTGGGAAACTCGCTGGCGGAAGTTCTGGTTCCGTTGTACGGCGAGAACATGGAATCCTTCAGCAAATTGTACAACTATGGGGGATTCCTGGAAGTTTCAACAAGCGTTGGAGGGGGCAGACTCCTGGAAGGCGCGTGGCCGGCCATATTCCGCCAGGAATGGGTGAAAACTTTGCGGGATTTCCCTGCGTCAGCCCTTGATTTCAAAGGCTACGCTGATAGACTGAAGACGATTTCTCCATCCAATCCGCTGGAACATCCGAAGGAGGCGGACCTGAGCCTGGCTGGCCTGAGCGAAGCCGCGCCTCTGCTCGAACTCGGATATGGACAGGGAACCGGAAGCCTGATACCGGTCGCGACCGTGACCGCGCGGGACCTGCTCAATTACGGTTGGGAAATGAATGGCTTGCAGATGGGGGCGCGGTACATTTTCGTCAACAGCTCGTGGGGAATTCCCGATCTCGCCGAAACCATTTACCAGCGCGGGACTCGCGACATCGATGGACAAGCGCCGTTCTTTCCCGGCAACCTCCAGGGCAAGGTGTTCAATCTTCAGGAAACACTATATCGCCTTCAGATGGTTGATGATTTGGGGTGGCGGGTCGATGTGGACATTCAACCTTTTGCCAAAGACACAAGCAATGCAGATGGAGCACGCCTGTTCTTCAAGCGTTGCTGGCTTCGTCCTTACGAGGTGAGATGGCAAAGCTGGGCCTTGGCCAGGGCCAAATTGCCCGATGATCTACTCCAGGTAATGCAACGCTACCACGCCGAATGCGGGCCAAAGTCCGATGTGCTCACGCTGGAATATTTGCGCGATTGTTTTATCGACAGGGATTTTGATGACCGCCCGAAACTGGAACAATTCAGAGAGCAACTCGCCGAGTCTGCCAGTGAACCGACAGGGCTGCAAGTGGCCTCTCTTTACCGTAAACGCTACGCAGGGCTGGCCAACGCGGAAAAGGCCCAGGACTACGAAAAGATTTTCTGGGAGAATCCGGATTGCAACCTGGAACAGGACGTATTTAACAATTATATCAGCGGCGGCGCCTGGAAATCCGCAAAACGGTTTTACACGCAAGTTCGCAAAGTGGTCAGCCGCGATGTCAGATTCTCCAACATGCTCGCCTCGCAGGCCTGGATGATGGGTTTCCTGACCGGAGACGAAGATTTGATGGATATGGCATTGGAGGACAGCGATACCGGCAGTTACGTCTCCATGATGACGGCGATATGGCATGAGGCCGCCCACGGACGCACGGTTGAAATGGAAAAACAATTGAATGAACTGATTGAGCGCTACGAATCTGAACAGGGACCGCGCAGCCAGGGACGGATGATGAAATCGTTTATTCCCCTGCTACCAGCCCTGAAGAATCCAGAAGACCCGCAACACGGCGAGGCCCTGGATCACTTTGGCAAGTCTGAAAATGGGATTCTTCTCCGTTGGATTTTAATTCAAAAGTACAAATTGAGCGTCGGGGACGCGATCCGCTTTTTAGGAGGAAAAGAGACGGATCTTTTGCGCCGAATCCTCGTGCTCTATTTGCAAAACGACAAAGGACCGATGCACCAAACCTTCTTTGATTACATTTCGGGCGGAGGAAACAGAGGGGCGGGACGACCGCTGGCCACTTGGGCTGCCGGGCAACTGCAGAACCTGCCATCGACTTTCCAAGAGGTGGATTTAAAACCGCCTGGCGCTAAATCAATTCAACAAGCTGTTTTGGAAAAATTGCGTGAGTTGAGCAGCGCGACAAAATAAAAGACATCCGCAAAGACAACGGTCATGCGACTTAAGTGCCTGTTTATCAAGGACAAACAACTCTTGACTTTTTGCATGGTTTGCATATCATTCCCTTCGTTTTATGAGAACGCTGCGTTTGAGGAGCATCGCAAGAGGTTGCCGGGCGGGTGTTCTGTTTTGCTTGCTGGCAATCTCCCCTCCTGGCTTTGGACAAGTTTATGACCCAATCATTGTTGGCCCGATGGTGAGAATCATCAGCCCCGCGAATCATGCGGTTTTTTTCGCGCCGGTGGATATACCGATTCTCGCCTATGTGGTGGATTCTCTGTACATCACCAATGTGGAGTTTTACGCCAACACGAATGACCTTGGTCATGGTTTCAGACTGGGTGTCGTCGCCCAGCCACCGGGAACGGTTGTGCCAGACTTTGTGCTGCCTGAAAAGCCAATCACCCGCCTCGGCGCAGTGTATTGCCTGGTCTGGACCAACGCGCCACCGGGTTCCTACGCTTTGACGGCCGTGACGGAAGGCGCCAAAGGGGTCGTACCCATGCGCGAATTCATATCCTGCACTTCCGCGCCAGTCAACATCAGCATCCTCCCCCGGATACCGGTGACAAACGGACCGTCCGTGGTGAGCGTTGTGGCCACGGATCCAATCGCCATTGTCGGGACCAATTTCTGGGTCTGGCCCGGCCTGACCAATGCGACGCCGGGTTGGCTGAAATGGCCGCCACCTGTTGCGGTGCCCTTCACCAATTGGGGGCCCAAGGACGCGCTTTTCACCGTGCGGCGTTTCGGCGACGAGACTAATGCCATCACCGTGACCTATGGCATTAGCGGCACCGCCAGCAATGGCGTGGACTACGTTAAATTGCCGGGGTATGTCACTTTGCCCGCCGAGAGAGCCTACGGCTTGATTCCCATCGCGCCGATTGACAATGGACCGCCGTATATTCCCAAGACCGTCATTCTCACGTTGACGCCGGACACCAACTCGCCGCCGGAATATGTCCTCGGATTCCCGAGACGCGCGGCTGCGCTTATCATTCACGAATGGCCGCGTCCGTTGCCGCTCCTGTTGCCCGACAGCAGCTTCCATCTCAATGCCACCGGCCCGGACGGCGCCTGGTTCAGCGTTGAGAGTTCGCCCGATTTACTGAACTGGACGCCTGTCTGCACCAATCAAGTGGTCCAAGGCTCGATTGATTTTGTGGATATGGACGCCCCGAACAATACCCGGCAATTCT
>CAWFAZ010000021.1:0-4704 GCA_963813995.1 uncultured Verrucomicrobiae bacterium
CAGGGCCATGACCGCGCCGGGATAGATCAAGAGCCAGGGGTACTCTTCCATCACTTCAGCGCCTTCTTTAATGAGCACGCCCCAGGAACTGTGCGGAGGTTGCACGCCCAGGCCGAGGAAGCTCAAAAAGGACTCCAGCAAAATCACTTCCGGCACGGTCAGCGTGGCATAGACGATAATCGGTCCCAGCAAATTGGGAACAATGTGCCGGAAAATGATTCGTCCCTCCTTCAAGCCCAAGGCGTGGGCCGCCTCGACAAATTCCTGGCGTTTGACCGTCATGACCTGGCCCCGGACAATCCGCGCCATGGTCAGCCATTCCACCGCGCCAATGGCCACGAACAACAAAATGATGTTCTGCCCGAAGAAGACCATGAGCAGGATGACGAATATGGCAAAGGGCAATGCATAAAGAATGTCCACCGTTCGCATCAGGAGCATATCCAGCTTGCCGCCGGCGAATCCCGCGATGGCTCCGTAGATCAGGCCAATGGTCAGTGACACCGCCGTCGCGCACAATCCGACCATGAGTGAGATTCCTCCGCCGTAGAGAAGGCGCGCCAGCAAGTCGCGTCCGAGCGGGTCGGTGCCGAGCCAGTGGACGTGATTGGGCGGCGCCGGGCCGAGCGCGAGATTCTGCTGTTCGTAACTGTAGCCGGTAATATTCGGCCAAAGGAACGCGGCAAAGCAGAGCGACGCCATAACGGTAAGCACGGCCAGACCAAAGATCGCCAGCTTGTTTTGCCACAGGCGATGCCAGGCGTCCTGCCAAAACGACGAGCCGCCCCCGGTTTCGGCGGGTTCAACCATTGCCATGGGTGTGGAGTCAAGCATTATTCAAAGCGCAATTTTGGATTCAGCCAAACCAGCGCCACGTCGGCCACAAGATTCAAGGCCACGACAAAGCACGCATAGAACAAAACCGAGCCCATGACCATGAAGTAGTCGCGATTAAAGGCGGCGGTCACAAAGTACCGGCCCAAACCGGGAACGCCGAAGATCGTTTCCACCACAAATGAGCCGGTCAAAAGTCCCGCGATGGCCGGCCCGAGAAACGAGACGACGGGCAGTATCCCGCCGCGCAGCGCGTGTTTGAAAAGAATCCGCGCGCCGCCGGCCCCCTTGGCGCGCGCGGTGCGGATATAGTCCTGGTTCAAAACCTCCAGAAATCCTCCCCGGCACAATCGGGCGATATAAGCGGCATAGTAAGCGCCCAGCGTCAACGCGGGCAGCACGCGGTCCCGCGGGAAAAACCAGCCGGCGGCGTTGAACCAGTCCAGATGCAGGGCAAAGGCGGAAATCAGCAGCGGCCCCATGACAAAGGTCGGCACGCAAAGCCCAATCATGGCCAGCGCCATCGGGACGTGGTCCCACGCGCTGTTTTGTTTGAGCGCCGCCACCATGCCCGCCGCCAGGCCGAAGGCCAGGGCCACGGCCAGGGCTTCACAACCAAGCTCCAGCGAAACAGGAAACGCGTCCGCAATAATCTCATTGACAGTCCGGCCGGGATACTTGAAGGAAGGGCCCAGGTCGCCGCGCAGCAGATGTTTCATTTGCAGCAGGTATTGTTGAAACAGCGGCTTGTCCAATCCGTAGTGCGCTTCCATGCGCGCGCGGACTTCGGCGCTGACTTGCTTCTCCGAATCAAACGGCCCGCCGGGGGCAAGCCGCATCATGAAAAACGTGGCCGTGGCGATGATGAATAAAACCGGAATGGCCTCAAGAAAGCGGCGCGCGATGAAGCGGAGCATGGTCAGCTTCCCTCCGGCGCCAGATGGATGGACTTGAAATCGTATTGGTCGATCACATTGGGAAACCATCCATGAACGCTCGGTTGAATCAGGCGCGGCCGGGTGTAAAAATAGATCGGGATAATCGGCATTTCATCGAGTAAAATGGCTTCGGCCTTCTGATAGGCGTCGTAACGCACGGCCCGGTTTCCGGTATTCGAAGCCAGGTGGACCAACCGATCGTACTCGGCGTTGGACCATCCGGTTTCGTTGTTGCCGCCACCGGTGAGGAACATGTCCAGAAAAGTGCTCGGATCAACGTAATCGCCGTTCCAGCCGGCCCGGCCTATGAAATAATCCAGGCGCCGAATGGAGTCCAAATAAACCTTCCATTCCTCATTGTGCAGCACGACGTTGATGTTGAGGTTCTTTTTCCACATTTCCTGAAAGGCTTCGGCGATGGCCTTGTGGCTTTGCAATGTATTAAACAGAACCTCAACCGTCGGAAAGTTTTTTCCATCGGGATAGCCGGCCTCCGCCAGGAGTTGGCGGGCCGCGGCCACGTCTTCCTTGATTTTGGCCCGGCAGGTGTAGCCGGCGGTGTTCGGCGGCGTCAAAAAATAAGCCGGTTCCTCCCCGGCCCGCATAATGGTTTCGGTGATGGCATGGCGGTCAATGGCCATGGCCAGCGCCTGGCGCACTCGTTTGTCGTTCATCGGCGGCCGCGTGACATTGATTTTGTAAAAATAGGTGGCCAGCAGCGGATAGACATTGATGAGGTTGGGTTTGTATTTGCGGTAAAACGCGACTTTCGAAGGCGGGGCCTGCGGATCGCTGTGAATCTGTTCGGAACGAAACATGCGTTCGGCGGTGTCCGTGCTCTCGGTCGGGTCAAAATAAATTTTATTCAGGCGGACATTTTTTGCGTCCCAATAAGTCGGGCTTCTCTCCACCAAAATGTGAGAATTCATTCTCCATTCCTTCAAAACAAAAGGTCCGTTGCCCACGAAATTTTCCGGGCGCGTCCACGGATTTGTGCGGTCATCGATGGCCCCGTGCTTTTTGATCACGGAGACGGGAACGGGAAACCACGAGTCGTGGATCATCATGGAAAGCAGGTAGGGCGCGGGACTGTGCAGTGTCACTTCCAGGGTGTAATCATCCGGCGCCTTGAAGCCGACCTGGCTGAAATCGGTGATTTTTCCAAGGTTGAAGGCCTCGGCGTTGTTTACCGGGTACAGCATATAGGAATACTGCGACGCCATGGAAGGCATGAGCATCCGGTGATACGATTCCACAAAGTCCCGCGCGGTCACAGGCCCGCCGTTGGACCAGCGGCCATTTTTGCGCAGGTGAAATGTATAAACTTTTCCGTCCGGCGAAATTTCCCAGTTCTCCGCCGCCCCGGGACGCAGCGAAAGGTCCTTGGGATCAGGGGTGACCAGCCCCTCATAAAGCGACAACATTACACAATGTTCGATGGTGCCTGTGGCCACTGCCGGGTCGAGGCTCGAAGGCTCGCCCTCGTTGTTGAGTCTCAGTTCCTGGGTGCGATCGCCGATGGCGGCGAGCGTTTCGCGTTTGCCGCACCCGTCGGCCAGCAGGGCGACGACGCAGGCCGTTAGAAGCGTCAAATAAACTTTCCGCGCAACCCTGAATTTATTCATCATGCGGTGCAGATGACTGGACCAAGTTCAGCGAGAGCCGGAATCTGGTTGTCATCCAGCCCGCTTAAAGATGCATCTCCTGGAGCCGTTGGCATTTGTTCCTCAAGTCGAGGATTCTGTCATAATAAGATTCCGCCCCGCATGCGGGATGCGCCACTTTCAATCGAGACACACGTTCAGCAAAGAAGTCACACATGCCGACCATGAACCCCCACCACGACGCCACCTTCTGCAAGTCTTGCTCCTCGCGGGTGCAGAAGACCACCGACTTGTAAATTCTAATCAGCTCGTCTTCAAAACGCATTGCTGTAATGTTAAACGGTGCGCAAAGATCAGGGGGAATGCTGGCGATACGACGGTCGTATTCAGCGACCGCTGATTCGCCAAGTTCCCGCAAATGCGATTCTGCCACACAATCACTCATCGGTGAAAACAATACCCCAAAACGTAACACTTGCAAACACCTTTTCTGCCCGGCCTCCGGCGCAATCCTGGATTCATTTATCATGCAACGCAGGCCGGCTAATGGGCCGTGCCAGGCTCCATCCCGATCTTCTTCAGGAACGGGTCGATGGATTGCTTGCGGCCCAGGAATTTCTCAATCGAGATTTCCACGTCGCGCGAGTCGCCCATCTCGTAGATTTCCTGGCGCAGACGGCGGCCGGCCTGCTCGTCAAAAAATCCGTCCGGCGCGTTGGCGAAAACCGTCGCCATGTCCGCCGCGATGGCATCGGCCCAGGCATAACCATAATAACCGGCGTCATATCCCATCAGATGGCCAAAATAGGCCACGAACGCCGTCTCCGGCGGTTCCGGGAAAAAGGTGTCGCCAATGATCTTGTTGGAAAGCGGCACTGTTTCCTGCGCGTCATCCGCGTGGATTTGCGTGTGAAGGGCCAGGTCCAACAAACCGAAACTGAGTTGACGCCGGTAGAATGTGCCTTCGATGGCCAGCTTGGAGGCCTTGAGCTGGTTCAATATTTGCTGGGGAATTTTTCTGGAAGGATCACGGTAATCCGCGGCAAAACTGTCCAGCACCTTTTTGTCCCAAACCCAGTTCTCCAGCATTTGGGAAGGCGCTTCAACGAAATCGCCCGGCACGCTCGTGCCGGAGAAGCGGGAATATTTGGCGCGGGTCAAAATCGAATGCATGGCGTGGCCAAATTCGTGGAAGAGCGTTTCCACGTCCTGGTGCGCGAGAAGCGACGGCTTGCCGGCCTCGGGCGTTGGGAAATTGCAGATCAAAGCCACGGTGGGCCGCTGATATTTCCCGTCGGCCAGCAACTTGCCCTCGATAATGCCGAATT
>CAWFAZ010000022.1:0-14527 GCA_963813995.1 uncultured Verrucomicrobiae bacterium
GGGCAAAGTGATTGTATTTGCCTTCGCGCGGAAACATATCCAGATAGAACAAGCCCAGCGGTTCTCCGGTGGAGGAATCCGACACGGCGTAAAGCTGCAAGTCCGCCACCCATTTATAAGGCGCGTCGAGGCGTTGGAATTTCAGGCCGAAAATCCTTTGATAAATCCTGAACATCCCGTCCAGCGCCTGTTGATAGGGGAAATAGACTTTGAGTTCTTCCTCGTTGACCGTGTATTTTTCCTTCTTGAGCTGGTTGGCGTAGTAGCGCCAGTCCCACAGATGAATTTGGGCGTTTGCGTCCCCGGTTTCCTTGACTTTCAACGCGCGAAATTCGGCGATTTCGGCATCAAACTTCGGCTGCAAGCCGGCCTTTAATTTTTCCAAAAAGTCCTCCGCCCGGGCGGCGGTTTTGGCCATTTTGATTTCGATGACGTAATCGGCCCAGGTCGTGTAGCCGAGTTTGTGGGCCAGCGTATCGCGCAGGACGAGGATTTGCTGGAGCAGGGGAACGTTTTCCGCCCTGGCCAGGTTGTCCCGGGCGGTTTGGACCTGCAACCGGGTGTTTTCGTTCTTTGCATTATCCATCACCGTCAGGTAATGCCAGGTGATGTTGGCCATGATGGAAAAGGTGCCGTCGTCGTTCGTGACGCCTTTTTGGGAGAGGAAATCGTCCGGCACGCCTTCCAATTCCGCTTTGCCAAACGTCATTTTGTGTTCGGCCTTGGTCACATGGGTTTCAAAGTCCGTCGTCAGGCCGGAGAGTTTTTTGCGCAGGCCCTCCACTTCGTCGCGCTGTGCCTTTGGCAGGTCCAGCCCGGCGCGTGTGTAATCGCGCATCGTTTCCTTGAGCAACTTGGCGTCTTCGCCCGTGAGCCGGGGTTCCGTCGCGGCGTAAGCCTTGACGGCGCGATAGACGTCCTCGCGATAGTCCAAGCCCACGGCCCATTCCTGGATGACTTTGATCTGGTCCGTGGCCGCATCGCGCAAGGCCGCGTCGGTGCTGGTTTCCTTGATGATGTCCAGGCGGTGCTCCGTCAGGCTGATGCCATAATTCACATCGTCCAGGGCGCGGAGGGTATTATTGAAGTTGACCTCCGGCGGTTGCAATCGCCCGAGTTGATCCAGGGCGGCATTGGCGCCGGCGATGGTTGTTTTGACAGAAAGCTCGATGGCGTTGGTGGTGGTCTCGAAATCCGGCAGGCTGATGATGGAATTGAATTTGTCGGCCTCCTGCTGGAAACCGACGAGGGTGTCATGCTCCACCGGCGCGGGTGGAAGCGCTTCAGGCTCCGTGCTGCAGCCGGCCAGGATCGCTGCGAAACCGCAATTTAACATATTTTTTAATCGCATTTTGCGGGGACATCGTAATCGAAATTTGAAAAGAGGCAACAAGCTTTGGTTTGACTGAGGCTGGCTTCCCTTTTAAACCGCCCGAATCACCACTGCGGTGGTGTTGTCGCGCCCGTTTCTGGCCAGCGATTCCTCCACGAGCCGGTCCGCCGGATTGGCGCCCGGCGGGATGGATTCAGGAGGGCGCAGGAATTCCTCCAGGTGGCTGTCGTGCAACCCCTCGACCAAACCATCCGTACAGAGCAGAAAGAGATCGCCGGCCTCATAAGTCACGGCCCCCACCTGCGGAGTGACAAACTGGTTGCCGCCGCCCAGGGCTTTTTGGAGCAGGTTGCGCCGCGGATGGGCGCGCGCCTCCCGCTCTTTGATCTTCCCATTCCGCAACAGCCAGCCCACATGGGTATCATCATGGCTGAGTTGTCTGATCGCTCCCGCCTGTGCGGGCAGATAATAAATGCGGCTGTCGCCGATGTGGCCGAAATACATCCGCCCCGGCGTGAACCAGCACAGACTCAAGGTGGTTTCCATGCCGAGGCACTCTTCATAGCTCTCCCCCAGGTGTGCCAGCGCCGCGTGGATTTCGGCGAAAAGCTCCTCCAGCACGTCGGGAATTCCGGCCTCCAATCCGACCGCCGACTGCTGGTATGAGCGCGGCAGCAGTGTCGTGATTTTTTGCACCGCAATCCGGCTGGCTTGTTCCCCGGCCATCGCCCCGCCCATCCCGTCGCTCACCGCGAACACAAAATCCATGTGGCTGGTCGGGCCTTCCCCGATTGCTCCCAGGTGATGAACCTCGCGAGCGTCAAACTGCAGGCCCACGAAGGCGTCCTCGTTGTTGGGCCGGACCTTGCCGCAGTCGGTCCGTCCGGACCATTGCAGGCCTTTGGAAGCGGAGGCTTGGCGGAGAAGGTCCATGGCGGCGCGCGGTTACTCCAAACCCGGCAGGATGGTCGCCAGCTCAAAGTCCACCACGCAGAAACGACCGTCGGACTGCCGGTAAGTCACGTTGCGAATGTCGGGGTCGTCGTGCCGCACCCCGTAGCTTTCGAGTTCGGCGAACAACTCCCGCGTCCGTTCCGGGTCCAGATGCTCCACCCGGGTCCCGCAGTTGGTGGTGACGATGCGCGGGACGGCGGCATCGGCCTCAAGCAGCCGCGGCACGAACCCGCACCCGCGGGCCTCGAGATGCCGCAGCACCCGCACCTCTTTCTTGAAGCGCTCCGGCGCATCCGGGCCGTGGTAAATCTTGAAGACCCGCCCATCAAAACTCACCTGGACGGTCGCCCTGAGTGTATCCTTTACCTGGATCATGCCATCGTAAACCTGCCCCGCCCCTGCATTTCGGTCAAATAATCAAAAGCGGCTAAATCCTTTCAGTACGAGCAAATAAAAACAGCGGGCCATCCCGATCCTGTGACCGGACCGGAAAAAAAAAGCAGGGTTCCCCCACGGCCACAGGCCATTGCAACAGCTTCGCGCCGGCGCCAGTCCAGCCTTTTGGTGAGTTGGCATTCTCCCTGCTTTGAGCAGGTGCGATTGATTAACGTCAGCAAACAAACTTAAGAAATCGGCGTAATAAGAACGATCCGAACAAATCTAAATTCACAACTATGGCGAAATATAAACTGGAATACATCTGGCTCGACGGGTATGAACCCGTCCCAAACCTCCGCGGCAAGACTCAGATCAAGGAGTTCGGCAGTTTCCCGAAACTCGATGAACTGCCCATGTGGGGCTTTGACGGCAGTTCGACGCGGCAGGCTGAAGGGCACAGTTCGGATTGCCTGCTCAAACCCGTCGCGGTGTATCCCGACTCGACGAAAAGGAATGGCGCGCTGGTCATGTGCGAGGTCATGATGCCCGACGGCAAGACACCGCATCGCACCAACGGACGCGCCACCATTCTCGACGACCCGGACGCCTGGTTCGGTTTTGAGCAGGAATACTTTCTTTACAAGGACGGAGCTCCGCTGGGTTTCCCAAAAGGCGGCGGATTTCCGCCCCCGCAGGGCAAATACTACACCGGCGTGGGCTATGATGCCGTGGGCAACATCGCCCGCGAAATCGTCGATACCCACCTTGATCTGTGCCACGATGCCGGCATCAACCATGAAGGCATCAACGCCGAGGTCGCCAAAGGCCAGTGGGAATTCCAAATCTTCGGCAAAGGCTCCAAAAGCGCCGCCGACCAGATGTGGATCGCCCGTTACCTGCTCATGCGCCTTGGCGAAAAATACGGCGTGGACGTCAATTGGTACTGCAAGCCGCTGGGCGCCGACGTGGATTGGAACGGTTCCGGCATGCATACGAATTTCTCGACCAAATACATGCGCGAAGTTGGCGGCAAGCCATACTTCGAGGCGCTCATGGCCGCCTTCGACAAATTCAAAAACGAGCACATCGCCGTGTACGGCCCGGACAACCACCTGCGTCTCACCGGCCTGCATGAAACCCAGTCCATCGACAAATTCAACTACGGCCTGGCCAACCGGGGCGCATCCGTCCGCGTGCCGCACAGTTTCGTCAACAACGGCCACCGCGGCTACCTGGAGGATCGCCGGCCCAACTCGCAGGGTGACCCCTACAAAATTGCCAGCCGCATCCTGCAGACCATTGCCACCGTGCCAATAAAGTAACGACCAAAAACTGATGGGTGCAACAATTTACTGGCCGCGGCCTTTAATGGGAATTCCGAGAAGTTCCAAAGGCCCAGCCAGCCTGATCTTATGTAAGCACATTTAATCTTGCGCTATTGGAAATTTGCCAAAGACTCCGCCGCCAGACGGGTCGGTTTGGCGCGGAAGGGCTTGCCCCGGGGCGGCGGCGCAGCCAAGCTCTCGTGGTATATGAAGCGCAAGATTCCGCTTGTTGTTGTGATCGTGGTCCTGTTGGCCGCGGTCCTCTGGTTTGCCGCCGCCCGCCGCGGGCGCGAAATCGTTTTGACTGGCATGGTCACCACCGATGAAGTCATCGTCAGTTCGGAGATTCAAGGCCGGCTGCAAAAACTTCTGGTCCGCGAAGGCGACACGGTGACCAACGGGCAGTTGCTCGCGCTGATTCAACCCGCCGAGCGGAAGGCGGATCTGGCCTTTTACACCGACAGCGCGGAACAATCCGCCGCCCAGGTGGCGCAAGCCGGGGCGGATTTGAAATTCCAGGAGGCGCAAACCAGCAACCTCACCTGGCAAAGCGAAGCCAACCTGGCCGCGACCCGGGACCAGATTGCCCAAGCCGAATCCGACCTGGAAAACTTGAGCCTCACTTTCAAGCGCGAAGAATCCTTGTACAAACAAGGCGTTGATTCAGTGAAGGAATACGATCAGGCGCGAACGGCCTGCGACGCCGCCAAAGCCCGCGTCCAGTCGCTGCGCAAACAAGCGGTGGCGGCGCAGGCGGCGGTGGCCCTGGCCCAATCCACCGCGGAACAAATCGCCGCCCGCCGCGCCGCGCTCCAGGCCAACATCCAGCAAAGCGCCGCCGCCGCCGCGCAAAAGGACAAGGCCGCCATCGTTCTGGGTTACACCGAGATTTGCGCGCCCATCGACGCCACCGTGGACGTCCGCGCCGCCTTGCAGGGCGAGGTGGTCAACCCCGGCCAGGCCATTGTCACGCTCATCAATCCCAAAAATCTCTGGGTGCGGGCGGACGTGGAGGAAAGTTATATTGACAGCATCCGTATGGGCGGCAGGTTCACCGTCCGCCTCCCTTCCGGCGCAACGCGCGAAGGCGTCGTTTTTTATCGCGGGGTGGACGCCGATTACGCCACGCAGCGGGACGTCAGCCGCACCAAGCGCGACATCAAAACCTTTGAAATCCGGCTGCGCTGCAACAATGACGATGGCGGCCTGGCCGTCGGCATGACCGCCTCCGTCCTGTTCCCTTTGGGCAAACCATGACCTTGTTCGCCGTGGAAGTCGAAAACCTGACCAAGCGCTTCGGCGATTTTTGCGCCGTGGACAGCCTGAATTTCAAGGTCGCCAACGGCGAAATCTTCGGCCTGCTTGGACCCAACGGCGCGGGTAAATCGACCTTGATCCGCATGTTGACCACCCTCCTGCCGCCCACCTCCGGCACGGCCCGCGTCAACGGTTTCGACATCGTGCGCAACGCCAACGGGGTGCGCCACTCCATTGGCGTCATTCCCCAGGCCATGACTTCCGATCTGGATTTGACCGCGCTGGAGAACATGAGCATCTTCGCCAAGCTCTACGGAATCCCCGGCGCAAAGCGGCGCCGGACGATCAAGGAACTATTGCGGGCGGTGGATCTCGAACAATGGGCGGACAAGCCGGTCAAGCTGTTTTCGGGCGGAATGCGGCGCCGGCTGGAGATCGCCCGCGGCCTGGTGCATGAGCCGAAAATATTTTTCCTGGACGAGCCTACCACCGGCCTGGACCCCGTCTCACGCGTCGCCGTTTGGGAAATGCTCGAAAAATTGAAGCGGCAGCGGGAACTGACCATTCTTGTCACGACCCATTACATGGACGAAGCCGACAAACTTTGCGACCGCATCGCCATTATTGACAACGGCAAACTGGCGGCGCTGGATTCACCGTTGAAGCTCAAGGCTTCGATCCCCGGCCAAAATATTCTGGAAGTCAGCTTTTCCCAGGTGCCCGCGGGGTGGGTTGAGACGCTGCGCGCCCTGCCCGATGTGGCGGACTTGAAATCCGATGACCATGTCTTCCGCCTTTCCTCCAACAACGGACCCCGCACCGCCGTCGCCTTGATGGAAGCGGCGCGGGAGGCCGGAGTGACACTGACTTCCCTGTCCGTGCAAAGCACCACCCTGGACGACGTTTTTGTGCATTACACCGGACATCAACTGCGCGATGTGCTGCACGAGCCGGACGCCGCCAGCAGCCCATTCATATTGCAGCGAGGCTGAAGATGAACCGCATCCTGGCCATCATTGAACGTGATTTGCGGCGCTTCCGGCGCAGCCCGACCTTGATGATCGTCTCGATGGTCATGCCGTTGATGCAACTCATCATCCTGGGCTATGCCTTCGGCGGAAAAATCAAGAACCTCCAAGTCGGGGTTTTGGATGAGGACCACGGAATGCCGGCCGTCAAACTGAAAGAGATGGCCCAAGCCGTCGCGGCCAACGCGCGCACCTTCCAGACCGTGGCCTACAGCGACCAGGTGGCGGCCTTGCGGGACTTGCGCAACGGGAAAATCAATGGGCTGCTGGAAATTCCGCCGCAATTCTCGCGCAAAGTTCTGGCCGGGGCCAGTCCGCATATCGGCCTGGCGGAGGATAACACCGATCAATTCTCCTCCTCCGCCCTGGAAGGAACCCTCAATCAAATGCTCGTGTCCTACAATCAAACCCCCGTTCCGCCGCGCCTCTCGGCCAATGCCACCCTCTCGGTTGTCGAAGTTTATCCTTACGTGCCCTACATCCAGTTTCTCCTGCCCGGGACAATATCGCTGGCCATCTTCGTTTCGGCGATGATTGGCGGCGGGATCATCTTTATTGACGACAAGGCCCGCGGATTGCACGAAGGCTACCTGGTCACACCCATCAGCAAACTGGAACTGATCCTGGGCTTCACCCTGGCGGGCGCGGCCAAGGCGATTTTGGCGGGATTTGTGCTTGTCACGATTGGCTCGGTCATCGCGGGGATACCGGACCCGTTGAACCTGATGCGTCTGGCGCGAATGCTCCTGCTGGTGATGGTGACCTCGCTGGCCCTGATCAGCATGATGTTTCTCCTGATGGTGCGGGTGAGTGATCCGTTGGTGCCGCGCGCCATTTTTGGAGTGTTAAACACCGTGCTCTTCTTTCCCAGCGGCGCGGTTTATCCAACCCAGGGCTTCCCCGCCTGGATGAGGGTGATCACGGCGGTTGATCCATTCACCTACGCGGTGCATGGCTTCAAACAATTGGTGCTGAAAAACACCGGCCTGGGCGCGATCGGTTATGATCTTCTCTATCTGATGGCATTCACCCTCATCACCATGGCTGCGGCCACGCTGCTGTTCCGGAGGACACTTTGATTCCCCCGGTCAAGCGAGCTTGCTCGCTTCGGAAATTCTGTAATATAGTCGCCGTATATGGAACCTGCGGCAAATGAAGCCTTTGAGAGACCAGGGCCATCGGGAGAAATAGTTCTTTACCAGACGGAAGACGGCCAGACGCGCATTGAGTGCCGGTTTGAGAACGAAAACGTCTGGATGACGCAGGCATTGATGGCGGAGCTTTTTCAGACGACCCCGCAGAACATCACGCTGCATTTGCGGGCTATCTACGAGGAGGGAGAACTGGCGGAGGCGGCAACTTGTAAGGATTACTTACAAGTTCGGACGGAAGGCGCGCGGGAAGTCAAACGGGCATTGCGGCATTACAACCTGGAAGCCATCCTCGCCGTGGGTTACCGCGTCCGCTCGCCACGCGGCACAGTTTTCCGCCAATGGGCCACCGCCCGCCTTAAGGAATACCTCGTCAAGGGCTTCGTCATGGACGACGAACGCCTCAAAAACCCTCCTGGCCCGGGCACCCCCGATTACTTCGACGAAATCATCGAGCGTATTCGCGACATCCGTTCCGCTGAAAAACGCATGTATCTCCAAGTCCGCGACATTTTCAAACTCGCCGCCGATTACGATCCTTCGGCGGCTGAGACGCTGGCCTTCTTCCAGATCATCCAGAACAAACTCCACTGGGCCGCCACGGGCCAAACCGCCGCCGAACTCATCGCCCAGCGCGCCGACCATATCAGGCCCAACATGGGATTGACCTCGTGGAAGGGCGCGAAGGTACGGAAGACGGACGTGACGATTGCCAAAAATTATCTCAATGAAAAGGAAATCGCCGAATTGAACCGCATCGTCACCATGTATCTCGACTTTGCCGAGGATCAGGCCAGACGCCGCCGCGTCCTCTACATGCGCGATTGGCGTGAAAAACTCGACACCTTCCTCCAATTCAACGAGCGCGACATTCTCACCGATGCAGGGCATGTCGAGAAAGCTGTTGCCGACCAACTCGCGCAACAAGAATACGACCGTTTCCAAACCCGCCGTCTCGCGCTGGAAGCCGAGGCGGACACAAAAGCTTTCGATGAAGCCGTCAAAACACTCCCGGCCAAAAAGCCGCGCAAAAAATCCTGATTTATAGCCCCCCGACTCGTACTCCTACGAACTCATCGTTACAGTTTTGTCAAATGACAATCAGACATCACCGCGCTTGGCGTTGAACGCGTTCCTGCTCCTCCTTGTCGTAAGCGAGAAAGGCTTGTTCGGCAGAAACGATCAGGTCGGCCTTGGTAACCACGCCGTAGGAATCATCACAAACAATTCCGTCGTGGCGCTGGCGATATTGCTGATGCACAGCCTGTTCGACACGCCGGAGTTCCTCGGTCGTCAACTTCGGTAGCACGGATTCGATTTCCACAACTGTGCTCATGCAAGAAATCTACGAAACAAACGTTTGCGAATCAAGCTATAACTCATTTCTCCAAAAACCCTTTTCTGGCTTCCGGCGGCCAGTTGGCGCTCAACACCCGGTTCGTTCCGTGGTTCCAGAGGGCCACTTGCGCCGGTTGGCCATTGGTGGTGAAAATGTAGCACAATTCGCTGGCGGAACGCCAGGCAGGCACGGACACAGTGTCATCTTTTCCCGCCGCTTGCACGGTCTCCAGCGCTCCCGTCGCCAGCGTCAGCACCACGACGGCGCCTTTCTCCCCGCTGATGGCAATGCGTTTGCCGTCGGGACTGGTTTCATAAAAGTCCGTTTTGCCGGGCAGGCTGTCCTGCACGCTTCGAGGGATCAGCGGGATGACTGCCGCCTGCCGTTCGGGGTCCAGGGCAAAGAGTTCGGCCTGTTGGGGCATGTCCAAACTGGTGCAAGGGAGATGGAGGTCCGCAGCCGCAAAAATGATCCGTCCATCGCCTAAACAGCGCACTTTATTGTTGGCATCGAACAGCAGGCCGGCGAGATCGTCGGCGTTTGTTCGTATTTCGATCCCGCCCGCCGCGTTGAGGATGCCGCGTCGCGTAAGCGATCCCAGGCAGATTTGATCACTGATTGCGGCCTCATTGATGGCGCGGACATACAGGAGAGAACGACCGTCCACTGACCAATCGGAACAACAGGCCGTGTTTTTGGCCACCAACTGTGGCGGCGCGGAGCCGTCCGTCGGAAGCACCAAAAGTTGCAACTCATCTTTCTTGTCGCCTTCCGCCGTGTAAGCGATGGCCGTTCCGGTGGGGGAAACGCGAATGTCCTTAATGTCCCGCAGGGTGTTGATCAGCGGCGAGCCAAGCGCCAGCTTGCCTTGCTCCAGCGTGCCGATGTGGATTTGAAGCACCATCGCCTCCATTTTTTGCAACGCGTCCCAATTGGTCCCGGCCTGTTCTTTGGTTCCTTCCCTTTCCGCGAGATATACTGCCACCGCGCTTTTTTCATAATCACCCAAGCCGGTCAGGGCGTTGAAGGCGTCGGGGTAACTGTGCCCTGCTTTGAATTCATCCAAAACCGTTTTTCCGCCTTGTGCGACACGTTGGCACTCCTCAGGCGAAAGGACTTTTTGCAGGTCTTTCCAGGATTTCATCACGACTTTTGACATCACCGCCAGCCGGTGAGAATCCGAGAACCATTCGGCCAACCCGTTGCCGGGCAGGATCATTTCGGAGAGCGCGCCGTCCGGCCCGCATAAATGCAAACCGTCCCCCGCGAAAACAGCCGCGTGCGCGCCGTCCGGCGACCAGGCAATCCTCCTGGAGACGCATCCGGTCATCAGGACGCACAAAGCTGCCACCGCAAGGACGGACCAGGAACCAATTGATTTCATTTTTTTCATAATAATTTGATAGTTTTCAGAGTAATTCAGGTTTTTCAACGGGTGATTTCCAAATAACCCGGTTTTCCGCCTTCACAGTCACCAGCGGCAAACCGGCGCGAAGACGGCGGGCGGACCAGAAGCCCGATTCATCCGCTGTCGTTATCGCAACTGTCTCGCGGCTGGGAACAAAGGCGGTGCGGGAGAGGGCGCTCCTGCCACGCGCGCCAAAGATTCCCAACGAAAGACCGCATACAAAGCAGGCCGCCATCGCCCAGGCCCATGATGGGATCCGGCTGAATGGCCGCAACCCGGGCAATGCCACCACTGTCTGGCCGGCCAGCGCCAGCCGCGCCAGCCGCAACGTCTCTCCGATTTCCGCGGCTTCCCCTCTCGCCGCCGGTTCCTGCTGGAGATGGGCCTCCAGCAACTCCTCCACGTCGGGCGACAATTCCCCCGCAGCGCGGTCAATCAACAATCTTTCCAACACGTCACTCTTCATAATCGCTGTTCTTCAAATGCTCCCGCAATTGGCGGACCGCGTGATGCAGCCGGGACCGGACCGTTCCGACCGGCACGCCCAGGGTTGCGGCCATTTCCTCGTATGAAAGCTCGCGTTGCAGCCGCAATTCCAGCACCTGCCGCGAGGCCGCATTCAGCCGCACGATGCCTTCGCGCATCACATCCAGCCTCGGGTCCGCCGTTTCCGCCTCATCCATTGGCGGCTCCGCGGGCAATTCCTCCGTCGGATGCGAGCGCCGGTGCATATCCGCGCTCAAATTCCGCGCCATACCGAACAAGTAAGCCCGCGGCGAGTCCGCCTGCAGCAGCCGCTCCGGATTTTTCATCGCCGCCGCAAAAGTTTCCTGCAACAAATCCTCCGCCGTCTCAGCGCTGCCGTGGCGCCGCCGGAAGAACGCCAGCAACTCTGGCCCGATTTCCCGGTAAATCTTCTCCAACATCTTGGCGTGGTCGCCGGTGTTATCCATGTTCATCAATCGCCGTCATCATGTACGTCGGGTTGGCTGCCGGGAAAGTTCAAAGAAAGTCATGCGACCGCCGAAGAGTGCATTAGGCGCGCCGGTGACGTCCGAAAATCCGTCAATAAAACCGCTTGCCAACAACCGAAATCCTGCCAGAATCACCCACAGATTATCCTACGGAACCAAAAATAGCTACGTTGAGTTTGTGGCAGTAGTGGGGAGGGACACCTGCAAGCAACGCAAGAAGCAGAACATATAATTATGAAATCTAATTCTTCGTTTTGGGTTATCGCTTCGATTTTATTTGCGATGGTGGCTTCGGCAGCGGAAAGGCAGGTTTTGAACGGGCATGTGCCGGAGGCGATAGCGCGCTTGCATTTACAGCCGCTGGGCCGGCTGCCGGCCACGAATCGTCTGCGCCTCGCCATCAGCTTGCCTTTGCGCAATCGGGATGCGCTGACCAATTTGCTGCAACGGCTTTACGATCCGGCCAACCCCGATTATCATCAATATCTGACGCCGGAGCAATTCACGGCAAGGTTTGGACCGACGGCACAGGATTATGAAGTGGTCACCCGTTTCGCCAAGGCCGGCGGGCTGGAAGTGGTTGGGATCCACAGCAGCCGCATTTTGCTCGATGTGCAGGGGAAGGTTTCGGATGTTGAAAAGGCTTTCCATGTCACCTTGCGCACTTATCAACACCCCACCGAACACCGGCAATTTTACGCCCCGGATGTTGAGCCGTCGGTGGACGCCAGCCTGCCCATTGTGGACATCAACGGACTGAGCGATTATGCCCTGCTTCGCCCGATGTTGCACAAGAAGCCAACGGCAACGCAGACTGGCCCGGCGTCAGGTTCCGCGCCGGGTGGTAATTACATGGGGAGCGACTTCCGGAATGCTTACGCCCCGGGGGTTTCGCTCAACGGGGCGGGCCAAATGGTTGGTTTGTTTGAAGTCAACGGCTATTACAGCAATGACATTGTGGCCTACGAGAAGCTGGCCGGGATCCCCAATGTCCCCTTGCAAAACGTCTTCATCGATAACTTCAACGGCACTCCCGGCTCGCATAATGACGAGGTGGCGCTGGACATCGAGATGGCCATTGCCATGGCGCCAGGATTGTCTGCGGTCGTCGTATTTGAAGGGCCGAACAGCAAGTCCGATTGGTTCGATATTCTTGACAGAATGGCGTCCAGCAACCAAATCAAACAATTCAGCTCTTCCTGGGGTTACACCGGTACTCCAGACCCCAACACATCCTTCGATTCCGTTTTCCAGACAATGGCCGCGCAAGGCCAGTCATTTTTTCAAGCGTCGGGCGACAGCGATGCCTACGTTGGACCGATAGCATCGGCGGAAGACGACCCCTATATCACCTTGGTTGGTGGAACGACGTTGGTCATGAACGGGTTGGGCGTTTCCTATGCTTCCGAATCGGTCTGGAATACGGGCTACCAGCCGCCCGGCGGTGCGCCTCAACATAGTAACTATTGGGGCAGCGGGGGTGGGATTAGCACCGTCTATCCGATTCCATCCTGGCAACAAGGCGTGAGCATGGCTGTAAACGACGGTTCGACCAACATGCGCAACATTCCAGATGTCGCCCTCACGGCGGACGACATCTGGGTCAGATACAACAATGGCCAATCGGGACCCTTCATGGGCACGAGTTGTGCCGCGCCCTTGTGGGCAGGCTTTACCGCCTTGGTTAACCAACAAGCTGCGATCAATGGACAAACCAACGTTGGGTTTCTCAACCCACAACTGTACATGATTGGCAAAAGTCCGCCGCTTTCCACCTATCCATTCCACGATGTTGCGACTGGCAGCAACACTTGGAGTGGCAGTCCGTATGAGTTTTATGCGGTTCCTGGCTACGACCTTTGCACCGGCTGGGGAACTCCAAACGGGAGTAATCTGATCAACGCTCTCCTCGCAACACCACCAACCATCTATAACGATCAGCCGCAAAGCCAAAGCGTAGCTGTCGGCAACACGGTAATTTTTGGTGTTGTTGTTCTTGGCACGCCGCCATTCAGCTACCAATGGTTCTGGAATGATTCTGCCCACCCTCTTCACGATGGAGGAAATATCAGCGGGTCGCTTACCAGCACGCTGACAGTCAGTAATGTTCAAGCCACCAATGCCGGCTCCTATTATGTTCTGATTTCCAACCCGGCTGCCTCCGTGACCAGCGGCAACGCGGAGCTTACAGTTTATGTCACCGCGCCTTCGACCACGATAACGTTTGATGGTTTATCCACGCCCACTGTGAGCGGTGAATTTCACACTGGTTCGATTCCAGGCGGTTATGGCGGCCTGAATTGGAGCAATTTTTATGTCGTGAATGGGGTGCTTGCCACGAATACTGGTTATCATGCCGGAGTGGTGTCGCCGAGCAATGTTGTGTATAACGGCGGTGGAACTGCGGCATACGTTTACGACAATTCGGCCTTTGATTTTATCTCTGCTTATCTCACCGCTGCATGGAATGATAATTTGCTGGTGCAAGTTCTTGGATATGCCGGTTCGTCATTGACCTATTCAAACATCTACATTTTGAGCGCGATCAATCCCACCTTGATCAATTTCAACTATCTTGGGGTGAATGAAGTTTATTTCGCTTCGTCCGGAGGCACAGCGCATACGAATTATACCACCAGCCCAAGTTATCAGTTCGCGATGGATAATGTGACGGTTACATCCAACCTGGTTGTTGAGACTTCGCCGCAAGTTATTGTTGAACCCACAAACCAGACAGTGATTCCTGGAGCAACAGCGACTTTCACGGTGTCGGCTGCTGGCACGACCCCATTGAGTTATCAATGGCAAAAGAACGGGAACACGCTGGCTATTGGCGGGAACATTTTCGGGCCCGCCACCAGCAATGTAACGGTAAGCAACATTTCAGCCGCCGATGTCGGGACTTATTCTGTAATCGTAAGCAACCCTTACGGATCGATGATCAGCACTGGCGCGGTGCTCTCCGTGTATGTCGCCGGCCCAACATTCCAGATAAGTTTCGATGACATATCCACGCCCACTGTGAGCGGTGAATTCCACACTGGTTCGATTCCAAGTGGTTATGAGGCCATGAGTTGGAGCAATTTTTATGTCGTGAATGGGGTGCTTGGCACAAATACTGGTTATCATGCTGGAGTGGTATCGCCGAGCAATGTTGTGTATAACGGCAATGGAAGCGCAGCGTATATTTACAACAATTCGACCTTTAATCTTATATCGGCTTATCTGACTGCCGCTTGGAGGGACAACTTGCAGGTGGAAGTACAGGGATACGTTGGCACAGGGACCACACCGACTTATGACAATACCTATACATTGAGCGCGACCGCTCCCACTTTAATCAATTTTAATTACCTTGGAGTAAGCGAAGTGTATTTGGC
>CAWFAZ010000023.1:0-9001 GCA_963813995.1 uncultured Verrucomicrobiae bacterium
CTGCGTCAGCAGTTCGGGGTTCTCAAAATCGGTCAGGCTTAATTTACCCTTCACCTCGGAGCCTTGGGACACCTCGCCCGTCGAGGAAATGGAAATTGGATCGCGATTGTGAAAGTCCAGTTGAATCGGGCCGCTCTGACCCATGACTGTGTAGCCCTCTTTCGTCACCAATTGGCCGTGGGAGTTGACTTGAAATTCCCCGTCGCGCGTAACGGCCGGGGTGCCATTGGCAAGCTGCACCTGGAAAAAGCCCTGGCCTTCGATGGCGGCGTTTTTGTCGTCGCCAGTGTAATCCATCTCCCCGCCTTTAAAACTGACTGAGACGCTGGCTTTGGGAACACTAAAAAACTGGGGTGAGCCGGATGAATTGACGGACAGCAACCCGGCTTGGACGGCAGCCGTGGTCAGGGACTGTTTTCTGAACCCCGGTACCGAACTCGAAGCCAAATTGTCCGCGATGACATCCTGCCAGCGGCTGTTGGCGTTCAGCGCCGCCGCTGCCTGGTAAAGGCTGACATTCATGCAAAACCTAACAAGCAACGCCCGTGCCACACGGCAAGTGCCTCATTTTGAAGGGTCTAAGCGCCTGCGAAGCGCGCAACCGGCAAAACCTGCCGTCAAATCCGGGAGAAAACTGCCCTGTTATTCGAAATCGGAGCCTCTTAATAAACGCAGGCCAGGTCAACCACCTGTCCGCACCCGCATTGAATGCGAATCCCGGAAACGATCTCGCCGTTGCGCCGCAGGGTAACCACCGGTTTGGAACATGCTTCAGGCCCGGCGCCGGCAGCCCCTGGCGCGGTCGGAGCGGATGGGACGGTCCCGGGCGCCAATCCCTTTAAATGAATGGCAGTAAACGCCGCCTCGCGCGATCCTGCCGGGGCGGGCATCAATGGGGCAAATGATTCAGACATGGCGTGAAATTGTGGCAATTATAAATTGGCTGATTTGACGTTTAGCAAAACTGTGACGCGACGGTTGATCTCGTTGCCCAGGTCCACATTAGGCATGGGAACGGTGGCGGCATAACCGGCCACCTTTCTTATCTGACGGCTGATGACCCCGTGCTCCAACAACTTGCGGCGGACGGCATTGGCGCGGTCGGCGGAGATCTCCCAGTCACCGTAATCCGGGCGCATGGCAGGCTGGCCGCTTTCGGTGTGGCCTTCCAGTTCAACGGACAGATTATTGTAGCGTGAAATTTCCCAGGCCAGAGTCGAGAAAACCCAGTCGCCATAGGGAGTGAATTTTGTCGATTGCGGCTCGAAGATCGGCTTATGGGAGCGGTCAAAGACATTGATTGACAGCCCATCCGGCGTCAATTCCAATTTCACCGAGTTCTCCGCCTTGTCATCCCCGTCACTTTCCAAAGATTTCAACAAATCCTGGTTGAGGCGGCGCAGCATGGTCAATTCGACGGCCGATGCGGAATCAAAATTGCCGCTGCTGCTTTTGACCGCCTGGGCATCTTTGTTCGGGATAACCCCCGTGGATTCTTTGGTCACGGAGGAAAAGGGATTTCTAAAGGCGCGCTGGACGGCATCCTTGATCCGTTGGTCCTGTGAGGTGAGCCACAGCACCATGAACAGGGCCATCATCGCCGTGACGAAGTCCGCGTAAGCCACTTTCCATGCTCCGCCATGATGCTTTTTTTTACTCATCGCTTTTACTTGGCCGGCGCCTGGTTGAGGGCTTTGAGCATGGTTTCCAAATCATCGGAAGTCGGTTTCACCTCACTGCTGAGTCCGCGCCGCGCCACTTCCACGGCCATGATGGGGGACATGCCATTGGCGAAGCCGATGACCGAAGAGGCGATGCAACGGATGTAGGTCATTTCCGCCATGTTGACGAATTCCATGTTCACCGCCAGGGGATTCATAAATCCGTAGGAAAGGAAGATCCCCAAAAAGGTCCCGACCAGCGCGGCGGCCACTTTCACGCCGATTTCCTCGATAGGCCCGGCAATGGAGGCCATGGTGATGACGATGCCCAGGACCGCGGCCACAATGCCGAAGCCGGGCATCGCATCCGCGGACTTGGTCAGCACTCCGACCGGCTTGTCGTGCTCTTCCTCCATGGCGTCGAGCTCTATTTCCAAAAGCAGTTTGAGTTGATCCGGCTTGATCTTGCCGTCAATGATGGGCCGCAACCCGTTGCAGAGGAAATGTATCGCGTGATGATTTTTTTGGAATAAGGGGTACTTGCTGAAAATGGGGCTGCTTTCCGGATTCATCACATGCTCTTCCAGGGCCACCATGCCGCTGCGCCGGCCCAGCATGAACAACTCATAAAGGGCCTTGAACAGTTCGTCGTAGGCCGCTTTTGTGTAAGGGGCGCCTTTCAGGGCGCCCAGGATTTGTTTGATCAGGTCAATCAGAACTTTCCGCGGCGACATCAGCACCATGGAGCCGAGGGCCGCGCCCCCGATGATGACAAATTCGGATATATGTATCAACGCAACCGGATGGCCGCCGCCCATGACGAAGCCGCCGCCAACCGAAGCCAGGACAATGAGTGCGCCGAGAATAATGATCATGATTCAATGACTAACGATGACCAAAAGCGTCGGGATCCTCCTGCTTGAGCAACGCTTTGAGCGCCAGGATGGCCTTGGCGTGGATTTGACAGATGCGCAACTCCGTCACGCCGAAAACTTCGGCTATTTCGCGCAAACGCAAATCTTCCAAATAATAAAGCGCCAGGACCTCGCGCTGCATTTTCGGCAGTTGCTGCAATCGTTCTTCGACCAGGCGAGCCATTTCCCGCGTGGCTGTCTTTGCCCCGGGATCGGCCTGCCCATCGTCCGCGACGATGTCATGGCTGGGGCCGGCGGTTTCGGCGCCATCGTCCTGCACCGAGTCCAGACAGACATAGGAGGCCGGCCGGATTTCTTCCAGCAGATCCTCATAATCGCCCAATGAAAGGTGCAATCCTGCGGCCATCTGCGCATCGGTGGGGATGCGGCCATGGCGTTGGGCAAGCTCCTGCATGATGCGCGCCACCTTTTTGGCCTTGTCATGCACCGAACGCGGCACCCAATCCAGCCGGCGCAGTTCATCCAGGATGGCGCCGCGAATTCGCAGCCGCGCATAATGTTCAAAGGAGGCCCCGCATTTCCGATCGAAGCGGCGCACGGCATTGAGCAATCCCACCAACCCGGCGCTGTAAAGATCGTCACTGTTGACATGCGAGGGCAACGTCATGGCCAGCCGTCCCACCACCGTTTTGACCAGTGGCAGGTATTGTTCGATCAAGCTGTTTTCCGGGGGGCTTCCAGCGCCGGACTTGGCATAGCGGCGCCAAAGATCCTGCCGTTTTGCGGGAAGTTCAGCCGCGGCGGGCGGCGGCAATTCGAGGGTGGTTGGACTCATGATTTACTCGCTTTGGAAAGAGAGGGCGGATTGGCCGGCTCCAGCCTGGACTGGCGTTCGCGCAGCGCGTCCACCAGGTTTCTCCGCCAGGCGCCACCCCACCAGCGCATGAGGAGGGCGGTCAGATATGCCGCCAGGCACGCATGCCAAAGGCAGGCCGGACCTGAGCTTTCTTCGGCCCAACTGAAAAGCAGGCCGATGCTGAATCCCAGCAAGCCACCGATCAACAATAGTAGTCTCATAACAAGTTCAGCCCGGGAACTGCTGAGCAAATACGTTGCCAGCTTGTTTCGCCGGAAATTGCCGGGCAAAAATCATTTTGGCCGATGCTTCACAGAGGTCCCCCGGAATATTTTGCCCGGCGCTAAAGTGGCGAATAGAGCAATTTGTGCCTAATACCAGGTTCCAAATCTTTCCCCAGCAGGATTCTTCGTCCAAGTGGGTGATGACCAGGTCCTCTATCGGCAACACGGCGAAGGCGCGGAATTGGGCCAGCAGAATCGAAATATCGTAAGCCCCGTTCAAAACCAGGTGAATGCGCGTCGAGCCGAATTGTTTGAGCAGACCGGCCAGCTCTTGCACTGTAGCCGGCTTGCGCCAATCCACCCCGGGCAGGTCAATAAAGCCGATGTCTTCCGCGATGGCTTCGCCGCCGGGCTGCCAGACGCGTTCATTGGGGGCGCCTAAAATTTCACAATACACACTGAGGGACTCCGCCATGTTCGCGGTTGCGCCATCCAGGCGCCACACTCGCGCCAAACGCCCTTCCATCAGGACGGTTTGGGTCAGCCATTTGCACAGGTAGGTGGTCTTGCCGCACCCGGCCGGGCCAACTAAAACATGGAGGGACTTTGCCGCCACGGGAGAAGGCTTGCGCCAGGACGCGGCCAGAACCTCTTGCGCACGGTTGATTTCCCCGCCAAGGGACGCAGGTGGATTCTCTCCGTATTGCGCGCGCAACCGGTCAAGCACCTGCTGCGCATGCAGCGGCAGCAGACCGCTTTTCCGCAGCACCGCCCCGACACGCCAGTTGCCACTGTTCAAGCCGGCATCCCCGGCCACCCACAAGGGCGCGGGAATTTCAGGCGCGGGCCGGCTGGCGACTTGTTGCTTGATCTCCGCCAACTCCTGGCGAAACTCCGCCAGCGCTTCGGAAAAGGGGGCGGCTTCGGCAGCGGCCGCTTCCGGCTTGCAGGCCAGAACTTCAATCATCGGCTTCTGCCAGAGCCGGGCCAGGCCATTGGGCGGGAGCCGCCGCACATTCAACACCACGGCTTCCGGCCCCAGTTTCGCCCGAATCAGCGCAACGGCCTCCTCTGCTGACGCGGCCATGAAGGAAGTGGGTTCCATAAATAGATGGCAAAATTATTCCAGGGACGGGACGATCCCGGCGTTTTGAATCTGCACGCGTGAAGGGACTTCGGCATAGGAGAGCACGGTCAGATCGGCGAACGTCGTCTCAAAGAAGCGCCGGAAGGCCAGCCGGATTTGCGGAGCGCACATGATGATGGGCGGCTGTCCGGCCGTGAGCAATTGTTGAATCTTCTGCGAGAGCGTATCCACGACGTGACGGGCCAGTTTTGGCTCCATCATCAGGCTGATTTCCGTGGGCGACTGCCTCACTCCCTGGGCGATCTGTTGCTCGAGGCGTGGATCGAGCGTGATGGCCTGCAAACTCCCGTTGTCCGCCTGATAGGGCTTGACGATTTGCGAACCCAAAGCCCGTCGCGCATGCTCGGACAACTCGTCGGGATTTTTTGTCACGCTGGCGTAATCGCTGACCTTTTCCAAAATGCCCGCAAGGTTGCGAATGGAGATTCCTTCGGCCAGGAGATTTTGCAGGACGCGTTGCACCTGGCCAACATTCAGTTGAGCCGGAATCAATTCGGTGACCACTGTCGGATGGGTTTGCTTCAAATTATCCAGCAGGTTTTGGACGTCCTGGCGGCTGAGAATACTGTGGCAGTTCCGCTTCACCGTTTCGGACAGATGCGTGACGAGGACGGAGGAGGCGTCCACCACCGTGTAACCGCTGATCTCGGCATTCTTGCGTTCCACATCTGTGACCCAGGTGGCCGGCAGCTTGAAAACCGGCTCGACGGTCGGCACGCCCTTGAGCACGGTCTTGCTGTTGGAAGCGTTCATGGCCAGCCAATGGTCCGGCATCAATTCTCCCTGCGCGATGGGATTGCCCTTCAACAAGAAACGATATTGGTTGGGCTCCAATTGCAGATTGTCCCGCAGCCGAATCGGCGGCACGATCACCCCCATTTCCTGGGCAAAGGTCTTGCGCACACCTGTCACCCGTTCCAGCATGTCCCCGCCCTTGCGCGCGTCTGCCAGGCTGACCAGCCGAAAGCCCAGTTCAATTTGAAGGGCATCGAGGTTGAGCAGCGGTTCGAGTTTATCGCCCGTGGCGCCGCCCGGGGCCTTGCCCGGGGTTCCGCCACCCGCCGGCGTTTCCCAGGCCGTTTCGCGGGCCGCCGAGGCTTTCACGAGATTTTCCGCCCCTCTCAAGTTATAGGCCAAAAATCCGGTCACACTGGCGAGCAAGAAAAACGGAATGATCGGCAGGCCCGGCACCAGGCCGAACACCACCAGCATGACCGTGAGGATGGTCAGCACCCGCGGGTAGGCCAGCAGTTGCCGGGTCAACTCGGTGCCCAGTTCCTCCTTGGCCGCCGCGCGGGTCACCAGAATGCCGGCGGCGGTGGAAGTGATCAGCGCGGGAATTTGTGAAACCAAACCATCCCCGATCGAGAGCAGCGTGAATCGTTGCAACGCTTCGCTGATGCTCATGCCCTTTTGCATGATGCCGACCGCAAAACCACCCAGCACATTGATCAGCGTGATCAGAATGGCCGCGATGGCGTCGCCGCGCACGAATTTGCTGGCGCCGTCCATCGCCCCGTAAAAATCGGCCTCCTGCTCGATCTTGCGGCGGCGGTGGCGCGCCTCGCTTTCATGAATCATTCCGGCATTCAACTCGGCATCGATGGCCAACTGTTTGCCGGGCATCGCGTCCAAAGTGAAACGGGCGGCGACTTCCGCAATGCGCCCCGCGCCCTTGGTGATGACGATGAAATTAATGAGGACGAGGATCAAGAATATGACGAGGCCGACCACGTAATTGCCGCGCACCACGAAATTGCCGAACGCTTCGATGATGTGTCCGGCATAGCCATCGAGCAGAATCAGCCGCGTGGAGGCGATGTTCAGCGAGAGACGGAACAGGGTGATGAACAAAAGCAAGGTTGGGAAACCGGTGAAGTCGGCCGGTTCCTTGACATAAAGAATCGACAGCAAAACGAGCAGGGAGAGCGCTATGCTCATCGCCAAAAACACATCCAGCAGAAGCGGATGGATCGGCAGGATCATCAGCAGGATGGTCACGAACAGCGCGCCGACCAGCAACACGTCCCCGTTCTTGAACAACAGGGCCAGATTGGATTTTTTGGAGTTTGTCTGTGCCATTTGCTTCTCTGTTCAGTTACAAGCTGCCTTCCCGGTAATACCGATAGGCGTTGACGCGGTAAACCCACGCCAACACTTCGGCCACTGCGGCGTACAGCTCAGCAGGAATCTCGCCACCCACCCTGCCATATTTGAACATCAACCGGGCCAGCGGCGGATTTTCCACAATGGGCACTTGATGTTGTGTCGCAATTTCACGAATGCGCAGCGCGTTGAGACGGCTGCCTTTGGCCACGATTTTGGGAGCTTTCATCGTCTTCCGGTCGTAGCGCAATGCCACGGCAACATGGGTCGGATTCACCACAACCACATCAGCCTTAGGCACTTCCGCCAGCATCTTGCGCTTGGCAAGTGCGAATTGCTTGCGGCGCCGCTGGGCTTTGACTTCAGGATTTCCCTCGGTGTTTTTTGTCTCTTCCTTGACCTCCTCTTTGGTCATCTTCATGTCCTCGTTGGTGCGCCAGAATTGGTAGCCGTAATCCGCCGCTGCCAAAACGGCCAGTGCCAGGGCCACCCGGGTAATCAGGCGGAAGGAAGAATCGGCCATAAACCCGGCAATTCTTGCCACGTCCACCGAGGAATGAAATATGGGGTCGGCTAAAACGCTGCGGATGACCCCGTAGGTCAAACTAATGATGACTGTTATCTTTAAAACATTGATTACGGTCGGCACGGCCGAGCGCATGGAAAAAACGCGGCGGAAGCCTCCCACAGGATTCAGCCGCTCCCAGTCCGGTTCCAAAGCTTCGGGAGCGGTGCGAAAACGGGTTTGAATGCCGCCCGCCAACAAGCCCGCCAGCAGGGTCGCCACGAGGACCGGCCAAACACAGCTTCCCAGCACGAGCGCACCCCGGATGGCGTACCCCTGCATGGCACTGACGGTCACCGGGGTGTCATGGAGATGGCTGAGGATCGCGACTTGCGTGTTGGCCAGAAGCCGCCACATTTCGCCGCCCGAGAACGTCAGCGCCGTCAACGCCGCCATCAAGACAAACGCGGTTTGCACCTCCTTGCTGTGCGCGAACTGGCCTTTATTGTGGGCCTTTTCGAGCTTCTTCGGCGTTGCTTGCTCTGTTTTATCGCCAACTTGTTCGTTCACTTGATTCAGCTTCCGCTTTAGCGCGCCCCAAGCATTTGCGCCACGCTGAGCACGTCTTCAGGCAGGCGCCGCACATAATTTTCTATGTGCTCGCTCATGAGTTGCAGCGTGATGCCAAAGACACTCAAGCCAGCCAGGGTGCGGACGGTAAAGCTCTCGAAAAAGACATTCATCTGCGGCACGGCGCGGCCCAGCACGGAGAAGACCAGGGTGACGATAAATGAAACCGCCATGATGGGGGCGGCCAGTTGCAAGGCGATGACAAACATCTGGCTGCTGCGCGCCACAATGTCCGTCACGCAAATTCCCGATAAGCGCGCCCCGCCCACCGGCAGCCAGGTGTAGGTTTTCATAAAGCCGACCAGCATCCAGTGATGCAGATCCAGGCTCAACCAAAGCATCGCCGCCAGATAATACAAAATGGAGCCGGGCGCGGTCACTTGCGCTCCGCTCATGGGGTTCATGCTGGCAGGCAGCGACAAACCAATTTCCGACGCAATGATTGCGCCTGCCATGTCGAGCGCGAAAAAAACCATGCGGCTGGCAAAGCCGAACAACAATCCCACCCCCACTTCCATCGACATCAACCCCACCCATCCCCAAAGGTCCTGCGCCTGCGCCAGCCCGCCTGGCAAAGCAGGGCTGACCATCCCCGCCAGCAACGCGCCCAGAGCGAGCCGCAACTGCACCGGAAAATTAGCCGCGGAGAAAACCGGAAAGACCGCCAACATGGCGCTGACCCGCAGAAAAACCATCAGCCCGTTGTTAAGCTCGCTCATTTTCCGTTTTACTGCGTCATTTCCGGCATTTTTTGAATGACCGCCGTGGCATATTCAACCAGGGTGCGCAGCATCCAGGGCATCAAGATGACGAGCAGCGCAACAATGCCCAGCGCCTTGGGCACGAAAGTCAGCGTTTGCTCCTGGATGGACGTGACGGATTGAAATATGCTGATGGCCAGCCCGATGAGGAGCGCAGTCAACAATATCGGCGCCGCCAGTGTCACCGCCTCGAACATCAGGCTCTTGAGTAATTCCGTGGCAAATTCAGGGTTCAT
>CAWFAZ010000024.1:0-8669 GCA_963813995.1 uncultured Verrucomicrobiae bacterium
GACCAATTCCAAGGGCGGATTCAGCGCCAGGGCGCCGCTGTTGCGCGCGGCCATTTGAATCTGGACCTTGATGGCCAGCGGCAAATTGGTTTGCTGGGTCGTGTCCCAGGCGGCGTCCCATTGCGTTCCGTCATAATAGAGGAAGGTCAGGCTTTGCACGCCGCTCAAGAGGGCATGTTTCTCATCGGGCATCAGTGGCGGGTTGACCGGCAGCAGGTTGCGCGTGATGGCGCGGATAAGGTCCTGGCCCGGTCCGGCCCTTCCATTCGTCGGCGCAGACAGCAAATAATCAATCTTCTCCACATTGCCCCATGGAACTACTCCGTCCAACTCACCGCCGGAAGTGTAGAAGTTCGGGCCGACCTGGCCGGGCAACGCATTGGTTGGATTGGTGGTTTGCAGGGGGCCAAAAAATGTTCCGTTGGTCGAGATGACAATATTGGCCAGGTCGCGCTGCATGGTCTGCAACGCTTGTTCGACGGGCAAACTGGCTTCGAGGGAATCGATGGTTCTTTCGCGCAAGCCCAGGGCGCTGAAAAAGGCGGCATGGATGGCCACCAGCAGCATCGCCATGATGGAGGTGGCAATGAGAATCTCCACCAGCGTGAATCCCGCTTTGGCTCCTAATCTTAATCTTAATCCTAATCTCTTCGAAAGAGGATTAAGATTACGATTACGATTAAGATTAGGAGTGAAGAAGTTCATCGGGTTGTCTGGGGCAAAAGGGTGCTCAAGCGGACGTCGTAGTTTTTGCCTTGCGCGGCGTAGGCAACGGTGAGAGTGACCAGGGTCATTGGACTGGTCGTGTCTTCCGTCCACATTTCGCTGCGCACCGACCATTTGTACTGCAAAGCGCCCTCTTTGACCACGCCGCTTTGGCTGGTGTTTTGCAGTTGGCCGGTCACTTTGAGTTCGTTCAGAATTTTGTTGCCGATGCGGGCGGCGACTATTTTGCGCTGGCCGACCTCGCCCGCCAAACTGGCGATTCTCAGGCCCTGCACCGCCACCGGAATGACGATGGCCATGAACATCATCGCCGCCAAAACTTCAGCCAGCGTGAAGGCGCGGAGCGCGCGTTTAACGGCGCGCGCTTTGGGGATGTCCAGCTTGAATTTCATATCTTAAATGCGTCGGAGTTTCCGCAATCCAAATTTCGCCCCCCGCGCCCTGCTCCCGAAAAAAAATGTTCTCCGGGCTGGTGTCGCTGATGAAACCGTCCGGCTGAAATCGAATCTTTGTCAGGGCGCCGGCGCGGCCCGACGCCTGCGTCCACTGATTGGAGCGGATCAAAACGGTGGGCGGCGCGGAAAAGGCAATCTGCACGGTTTTGTCCACGGCAAAGACCAGGGGATTGGTTTGGGTTTCGCTGTAGCTCGAGAGCGCCTGCAATCCATAGGTTTCCTGGCGCGGGTTGATCCACAACTCGACCGGGATGCCCTCGGAAATGGCGCGGCTCTGGCCGTAGCGCGTCAACGATAAAAACTGGCGCGCCTCGTTGTCGAGGTTGCGTCCGTGGAAAAATCCCTCCAAAGAAGGGAAAACCACCCCGATCGCTATGATCATCATCGTCATCACCAGGATTAATTCGACGAGGGTGAAAGCGGCGCGGTTATCTTTGTGTTTGCCAGTTGCAAATGTCATCATCGCCTCCAATGCGGCCATCCGGGCCCATGGACATGAGATCGTAGCCGGTGGGGTTATGTTTGCCCGGGCACTCATAAATATAAGCATTGCCCCACGGATCCGGCGGGACAATGGTCGTGTTTTCCAGGTATGGGCCGTGCCAGTTTTGGGCGTTGGACGGCTTTTGCACGAGGGCTTGCAGGCCGTTTCTGCCCTTGGGATAAAAGCCGTTGTCCACTTCAAACGCGCCCAGCGCCGTGCTGAAGGTGGAGATTTCCGTTTGGGCGCGCGTGACCCGCGCCTGCTGGGTGCGGCCCGTCATTTTGGGCAAAACAATCCCGGCCAGAATGGCGAGAATGGTCAGCACCAGTATCAGTTCCACCAGGGTGAACGCGCTGCGGCGCGTCCGGTTTGCCGGATTCTTTTTTAGATGAATGAGTTTCATAAAGCGCCTTCTTCGTTTGTCTATTTGATCAGCTCCTGCATCTTGAAGATGGGGAGGATCATGCCGATGAATATCGTGCCGATAAAACCGGCGATGAAAAAAAGCATGACCGGCTCCAGCACGGCCACGCCGGTCTTCAGATTGCGGTCCAGGTCGCTTTCCGTGACGGTGGCGATGCGGATTAACTCCGCGTCGAGCTTGCCGCTTTCCTCGGCCACGGCAATCATTTCCAGAACGGAGCCGGGGAAAAGGTTGCGGCAGTCCGCCAGGCTCGCCCCCAATTGCGCGCCTTCCTTGACCCGCTCAATGGAATTGGAAACGGCATCCACCAGTATCTGGTTGCCGATGGATTTGCGGGCGACATTGAGCGCCTCGACCAGCGGCACGCCGGCATTGAGCAGCGTCCCCAACATGCGGCAAAAGCGGGCCATGGCAAACTGGCTCAATAACGGCCCAAGTATCGGCACGCGCAGAATAAATCCCTCCCAGGCCCGCCGCCCTTTTTCCGACATCCCCCAGCCGCGCAGCAAAAAACCGGCGATGACCAGCCCCACCCCGATAAATATGCCGTAGGCCCGGGTCCAATGGCTGGCCCCGACAATGGCCTGGGTCAACAAAGGCAATTCTCCGCCCATGCTCGCGAATATGGTCTGGAACCGGGGAATGAAGAACGTCATCAAAACAATGAGCACACACATGGCCAGGAACAGCAAAATAACCGGATACAGCAGGGCGGCCATCACCTTGGAGCGCAGGTCTTTTTCCCGCGTTTGGAAGTCGGCGATCTGGGCCAGCACCAGGTCCAGAAACCCGCCCGTCTCCCCCGCCTGCACCATCGCCACATAGACGCGCGGAAAGGTGTCCGGTATCTTGGCCATCGAATCGGCCAGCGAGACGCCATCCACCACCGAATCGTAAATCTCTTTCCATTTGGCGGCCGCGACCGGGTTGGTCGCTTCCTTGCACAGAATCACCAGGGCGCGGCTGAGCGGCACGCCCGCAGCCAGCAGACTGGAAAGGAGCCGCGTGAAATTTTCCAACATGCGCGGGGTGACGCGCTTGGACTGAAAGCGCAAGTTCCCGCCCAATGAAGCCAGGGCCGCCGATTTTTTTTGCGGAGCGCCATTGGCTTTTTCCGCCAGGGCAATCGGCTTCAGCCCGCGTTGCTCCATTTGCCGGAAGGCTTCCTGCCGCCCGCCCGCCTCCAGCAGGCCCTCGGCGGTCGTGCCATCCGATTGAAATGCTTTGTATTGAAATTGCGGCATGGGTCTCAGATTTGTTTCTCAACGATGGCCGCCGCGGGCGCGTCGTGGCCGTTTTTGCCGCTGCTCAAGGTCTGGTCCTTGGTCACGCGCATCACTTCTTCCACAGTGGTGATCCCTTTGCCGATCAGGCGCCAGCCGTCATCGCTCAGACTGCGCATGCCGTCGCGAATGGCCGCTTCGCGGATTTGACCGCTGGAAGCATTCTTCAAAACCAACTGGCGAATCTCATTGTTCATGTCCATCCATTCGAAAATGGCATGCCGGCCATGGTAACCGGTGCCGCGGCATTCCTGGCAGCCCACGGCGCGGAAGATTTTGACGTTGCCCGGAAAACCCACCTGCTCCTTGAGGGCGGCGGTGGTGACGGAGGTGTCCTCCACCTTGCAAGACGGGCAAAGCACCCGCACCAAACGCTGGGCCAGCACCGCCTCCAATGACGACGCCACCAGGTAAGGCTCCACATTCATATCCACCAGCCGCGTCAACGCGCCCGGCGCGTCGTTGGTGTGCAAGGTGGAAAAGACCAGATGCCCGGTCAGCGAAGCCTGCACGGCGATCTGCGCCGTCTCCTGGTCGCGGATTTCGCCGACCAGTATCACGTCGGGATCATGCCGCAAAATGGAGCGCAGCCCGCGGGCGAAGGTCAGCCCCGATTTTTCCGAAACTTGAATCTGATTGACACCGCGCAACTGATATTCGATGGGGTCCTCAATGGTGATGATCTTGCGGATCGCATCGTTGATCGTGCTCAGCGCCGTGTAGAGCGTGGAGGTCTTGCCGCTGCCGGTCGGCCCGGTGACAAGTATAATCCCGTGCGGCAGGGCCAGGACACGCTGAAACGACTTGAACTCACGCTCGCCCAGGCCCAGTTGTTCCATGCCCAGCAGCGTCGCCTTCTGGCGCAGCAACCGCATCACCACCGCCTCCCCATGCAGCATGGGAATGATGGATACGCGGATATCCACCTCGTTGTCCGCCAGGCGGATTTTGATGCGGCCGTCCTGCGGCAGCCTTTTCTCGGCGATGTTCAAATGGCTCAGAATCTTGACGCGCGAAACGATGGCCGGCTGGAATCGCTTGATTTGCGCCGGCACCGGTATTTCCTGCAATACCCCGTCAATCCGGTAACGAATGCGCAGCTCGTCCTCGAACGGCTCCAAATGAATGTCCGACGCGCGCAGCTCGATCGCGTCTGTCAACACTTGATTGACGAATTTGATGATGGAAGCGTCCTCGGCGGCGCTGTCCAGGTTGGTGTCCTCCTCCCCCGTCTCATCCACCACCTGGAGCGGGGCGTCTTCGTCCAGCGTGTCAATCGTATCCGCGCCCACGCCCAGATGCTTTTTCATCTCGCGGCGGATGGCTTCGCCGGGGGCCAGCACCGGTTTAAGTTTCAGGCCGGTCAGCGTCTTGAGCGTGTCCAGGCCCTGCGTGGCGAAAAGCCGGCTGGTGGCCACTTCGACCGTGCCGTTGACCCGTTGCAACGGCAGCAATTCCGCCTTGAGCAAAACGCGCGCCGGGAACAGGGAGAGAAGCTCGCGGTCCGGGTCAATGTTCTCCAGCGTGGTGAACCCGAGACCGTATTCCCTGGCCAGCCAGCGGAGAATCTCCTCCTCAGTTTGAAGGGGCGCGCGCGTTCCAGAGTGATTCTGCTGGTTCAGAATGGCGGCGTCGGTGGAAGAAAGCTGTTTGGTTCCGACCATCCGGTCGAGCAACTGGGTTGTCGAAACCTCCGCTGTTTTTGTCTCGCTCATAAAAAAGCCTGTTCCACCGCCGCGCTCGTCCAACCCGTCCGACGCGTCCGACCGGTCAGACCCGTCTGACCCGTCTGACTCGGCCGACCCGTCTATTTCAAAAGCCCATTGGACACCGCGATGGCTTCCTGGCGCGCGGTCAACACACTGCGCAATTCTTCCTGGGCCGCGTCGAGCTTGGCTTCCTTGGCCTTTGTTTCGGCGCGCACTGCGGCGAGTTTGGCCTTTAGATCCGCGGCCGGCGCCTTGGCTTCGATGGCATCTCGCAGCGCGGTGACGGCCGGGCTTGGCTCGCCGAAGAAATTGTTCCGGCGCGGGCGCTGCTGGTCGGCGCCGCCGTTAGTGTTGTTAGCCTCTCCACCTCCGCGCCGCCCCCCGCGACCGCCGCCGAACATGCCGCCCATTCTCATGCCCATGACATCGCGTTCAGCGTCGATTATTTTGCCGACCATGGGTTCAATGGCTTTCCATTCTTCATTATTTGTGATTTCCAATTGGTCGTGCGCCCGGTCGATGCGGTCTTGTCTAAATTGCGCAGGGTCAAAATTGCGGCCTTGAGCCATAAGGTGATTGCCGGCGCACAGAGTCAGGGCGGCCACGCAGCCGCCGAGGAGGATGCTTTTCTTCAATACATTCATAATACTTTGTTTCGAGTTTAAGGTTAACCTGTTCGGAAGCCGCACCAATGCGCCCCCGATTCATTGACGTCAATCCAAAACACAGGCAACTCCCGTGCCAACCCCGCAAAAGGCGTTTTTATTCAGGAAACCGCCTGTTTCAGGGGAATTAGACCCTCCGGAGTGCGCAACAGTTACACGGCCATGCGCAAGAGTTGCGCAGCGCGCAGAAAACCCGGGCAAGGGAAAACGTTTGGTTTTAATTGGCCCGTGTAATATGGAGTGGGCTATGAACTGTATGAAATCAGATCGAATATTCTCCAGAATTGCCGTGTCTCTGATCCTTTCTTTGGTCATGCTGCAAATGGATTCAGCGGCTCAAGGCCTTTCCGAAACAGCGAATCCGAATGCGTTGCCCGACGCCAAAGCCATTATGAAATATTTGCGAAGCCTGCCTCTCAAGCGGGATAAAAAACTGATTTCCGGACAATTCGAATCATGGGGCAGGGCCGTCCTGCCGCTTTCAAGTCCGGACAACAATCTCGCAATCATTCACGCAAAGACCGGCAAGTGGTTAGGTCTGGTTGGTGTGGAATATCATGAAGGCGGTGTTTTCCCCGAGGCGCCCAACAAACTTTGCGCTGAATTCTGGCGCAAGGGCGGTTTGGTTCAGCTTTATCTCATTATGCGAAATCCCGCCTCGCCCGGCTCATTCAACGGCGGCGGGAAATGTGACATTGATTTGGTTCTGGCTCCAAACCATGAATTTCACCGCTTTTACTTTCACGAATTGGATGAAGTTGCCGCCGGCCTGGAAGAATTGCAAAAGCAGGGCGTGATTGTCTTTTTGAATCCGTTTGCCGAGGCCTCCGCCGATTGGTTTTGGTGGGGCGGACAAAATCCGGAAAAGTTCAAGGCGCTCTATCGCGCGACATTCGATTATCTCGTCAAGACGAAGCATTTGAACAATCTCTTGATTATCTTTGAACCCAGCAGCAGCCACAAAAACGCCGCCCTCTATTATCCCGGCAGCCAATATGTTGACATGATTGGCATTTCCATTTTCGTGCCGTGGAATCACGAGCTGGCTCCCGCCGACATTCCGGCTTATCCCTCGCTGACAACATTTAAAAAGCCGCTGGCCTTCAGCCAATGGGGGCCGCGACGCGGGCAGGATCAAGCCGGCAAAGACGAACCGCCGGCCGACAACATGAAACTGCTGCGCGGAATCCAAAACCATTTTCCGCTGATAACATGGTGGATGAATTGGAACATGGCCTATGCCATTTCCTCCCCGACGAATTCCAATTACAACGACAGGAAATTGCTGGAACAGCCGCAAGTGATCAACTTGTACGATCTCGACTGGAAAAAAGCTGGCAACGCGGCAAAATGATTGCCGTCTCCAGCAGCATTTCATCCAGGCGAACGAGGGCGAAACAGCAGTGCCTTGATTCCAATCACGGGGGGGGCAGAATCTCTGGCTAAGTCGGTCTCGTCCTGGGCCGCTTTGCCTTGATTCCAATCACGGGGGGGGCAGAATCGATGTCCGAATTTACAGTCCGGCGATCTCGCTTTGCCTTGATTCCAATCACGGGGGGGGCAGAATGAGCCGGCGATGGCGGCATTGATCTGCGCCGCTTTGCCTTGATTCCAATCACGGGGGGGGCAGAATACCGGCCGGGATCTTCACGGTTTGCCCGTTGCTTTGCCTTGATTCCAATCACGGGGGGGGCAGAATCACTTCCCGAACCACCCACGGCAGAAATCCATTTGAGAGCCTTTGGGGTTCGCGTAGTCCTGTATTTCGCGGTTGACTCCGTTTTCTTGCCATTCTTGGCGGCAATTTTATGTTTTTGCCCTTCCCCCTTCAGATGGCTCATTTTATACAGCTTCTGAGGCGGCAAAAGACGAAAACCCGCAACATGTTGCACCTCTGTAGCGGTTTGTGTTGCGGGCTAAGTCGTTGACTATCAACACTTGTTGCGGTGTTGCGGGTTTTTTGGACCTATGTATCAATATTGCCTTTCTTGCCATTCTTCGCGGCTTTGGGTTGCGTTGAAGTAGGGAAATCGGTCAGATCCGTCCCCCCGGTCCCACCCGTCCGACCGATCAACGTAAACCCCTCACTGACAATTACTTAATTACAAAATGCCGAAATTTTCACTGTTTTTTCCCAGGCTTGTCGCGTCATGGCTTCGGCGAAGGCGGAAAATCTTTGGCTGGTTTTTGGTTGCGCTGGAGGCAAAGTGGGTGCAAATTCACGTCTGGTTGCCAAACAATTCACAACACGCCATGAAAAAAATTATATTCGCCCTGCTCATTTGTTTTATGACCGGCCAGTTGCTGGCCGCCGATGCCCAATGGCTGACCAGTGTCCCCGATGCCACAGCCCAGGCCAAAAAGGAAAACAAATTGGTCCTGCTCGATTTCACCGGCTCTGATTGGTGCGGCTGGTGCAAAAAGCTGGACAAGGAAACTTTTTCAAAATCCGAGTTCACCGGCTACGCCGGGAAAAACCTGGTGCTGGTCGAGGTCGATTTTCCCTCGCAGAAACAGCAATCCGCCGAGTTGAAGGCGGCCAACAAGGCATTGCAGGAAAAATACCATGTGAGCGGTTACCCCACTTTAGTCGTCTTGAAACCGGATGGAACAGTCGTTTGGAACCAGGTGGGATACCTGGCGGGCGGGCCTGCGGCCATGATCGCCAAGCTCGATGAAGCGAAGAAGAAATAATTTCCAGGCCAAAGAGAATGACGAATGTCCAAGCACGAATGACCAATTAATGACGAAGCTCGAATGACGAAATTTCGTCATTGGGTCATTTGGGCATTGACCCCGAAAGCTTTCGGGGTTGATTGGTCATTAGGATTTTGTCATTAGTCATTTCGGCTGCGGTCCCTCATTGGTCATTAGGATTTCGTCATCAGCGGCTGGAGCGGATGAGGCAGCGAAGGCGGACTTT
>CAWFAZ010000025.1:0-14805 GCA_963813995.1 uncultured Verrucomicrobiae bacterium
ACGGCGCTGGTTTTGACTGGAACGGGCTTTCCTACCAGGAGCGACAAGCCGGTTCCCAGACGGCTCCCATTTACGCCTTTTCCATCCTCGTGATCTTCCTGTGCCTGGCCGCCCTCTACGAGAGTTGGCCCATCCCCATTTCCATCCTGCTGGCCCTGCCCCTGGGAGTTATCGGCGGCGTAATCGGCACGTCGCTCCGGGGATTGCCCAATGACATCTACTTCCAGATCGGCCTGCTGACCACCCTTGGCCTGACCACCAAGAACGCCATCCTCATCGTGCAGTTTGCCAAGTCACGAGTGGATGAAGGGATGGAACTGATCGCCGCGACGCTGCAAGCGGCCAGACTGAGACTGCGTCCCATCATCATGACCTCGCTGGCGTTCGGGTTCGGGGTCCTGCCGCTGGCCTTTGCAGGAGGGGCGGGCGCAGGCGCTCAAAAAGCCATCGGCACCGCCGTGCTGGGAGGAGTGGTCACCTCCACCTTCCTGGTCACCCTGTTTGCGCCGCTGTTCTATGTGTTAATTCAGAAAACTTTTGGCAAACGAGGCCCGCAACAAGCGGCCAAAGGCGTTGAGTCAAATCCATCCGGGAATCAATAAAATGAACAAGAACACATTTCTTTTACTGGTTGGAATCGCCATCGTCCCGGCCGGCTGCACGATGGCTCCGAAATACACCCGGCCGAAAGCGCCGGTCCCCGCCCACTGGCCCACTGGCACAGCCTGCCAGTCAATCCGGCCGGCGACCAATGCGCCGGATGCCCGGCAACTGCGATGGCGGGAATTCTTCACCGACGAAAAACTTCAACAACTCATCGCGGCGGCTTTGACGAACAACCGCGATCTGCGGGTTGCCGCTCTGAATGTGGAACTGGCCCGGGCGCAGTACGGCATTCAAAGAGCCTCACTGTTGCCATCGGTCAATGTCACTGGCAGCGAGCTACAACAACGGATTCCCGCCTATGTGGAGGGCTTCCCGGAACAGATGAACATCAAGAACTACAGTGTCAATCTCGGCGTCGCGTCCTGGGAAATAGACTTCTTCGGCCGCATCCGCAGCCTCAAGGACCAAGCCTTGGAGGAATACTTTGCCACGGAGCAGGCCCGCCGCAGCGCGCAGATACTGCTGGTGTCTTCGGTGGCCGACGCGTATCTGACCCTGGCTGCGGATCGGGAAAGTCTGGCCGTGGCGGAAAACACTCTTGCGGCACAGAGGGGCACTTACAACATGGTCAAACGGCGCCATGATCTGGGGCTTGCGGCGGATTTGGATGTTCAGCGCGCGCAAACGCAAGTGGATGGCGCTCGCAGAGACATCGCCAGCTTCAAACAACTAATCGCGCAGGATGAGAATGCTTTAAACCTTCTGGTTGGCTCACCGACGCCGGACAACCTCCTGCCCACCGGGCTGGGTAACGTTGTTCCTCCCAAAGAAATAAGCGCTGGTTTATCTTCTGAGGTGCTCCTGCGCCGGCCCGACGTGCTGCAAGCCGAGGATATGCTCAAGGCCGCCAACGCCGAAATCGGCGCCGCCCGGGCGGCATTCTTCCCGCAAATTTCCCTGAACGGCCGCCATTGGCACCTCCAGCAGCGACCTTTCCGGACTCTTCAAATCCGGCTCAGGTGCGTGGACCTATGCGCCGCAGATTGTCATGCCGGTTTTCGATGCCCGCACATGGTCCGCGCACAAGGCCGCCAACGTGCAACGGGAAATCGCCGTGACCCAATACGAGAAGGCGATTCAGAGCGCCTTCAGGGAGGTGGCCGATGCCCTTGCCATCCGTGGCACCGTGGACCAGCAAGTCGAGGCGCAACAATCCCTGGTTCATGCCGTTGCGGAAACTTATCGCTTGTCCAATTCCCGTTACAACATGGGGATCGACAGCTACCTGGGCGTCCTTGATGCGCAACGGTCCCTCTACGCGGCAGAGCAGGGGCTTGTCTCTCTCCACCTGGCAGAGCTTGCCAACCAGGTGAATCTCTACTCCGTATTGGGCGGCGGCTGGGACGAGCAGGCTCACCCCAAGTAGGCTTCGGTCTATCTGCCCGGATTCCCCGGATTCGGCGGCGGCCGGTTCAATTTGCTGTGGTACATCCCATAGAAAATATAAACGAAAATACCAATGACAAACCAAACGATGAGCCGCAACCAGGCAGTCCACGGCAGAGCCAGCATCAGAATCATGGCCGATGCCGCTCCCGCAGGCGCAACAAACCACACCCACGGCGCGGTAAATTTCCGCTCCAGCCCCGGTTCACGAACGCGCAGCACCAGAACGCCAATGGAAACGATCACGAACGCAAGCAATGTTCCGATGGAACAAAGATTGCCGGCTTCGCGCACCGTGAAAACAGCCGAGAAAAACGCCACCACCAAACCGGTCATGATCGATCCCAGCCAAGGCGTATGGAAGCGCGGATGGACCTGGCTGACAAATGGCGGCAGCAAGCCATCCCTGGCCATGCTGTAAAACACCCTCGATTGACCGAGCAACATGACCAGAATCACCGAGGACAGACCCGCAATGGCGCCGAGCTTGATCAAACCGGCCATCCAACCCATTCCAGCGCGGTCCGCCGCCAGCGCGATCGGGTCGGGCACATCCAATTGCTGGTAAGGCACTATGCCTGTGGCAATTGCCGAAACCAATATATAGAGCACCGTGCAAATCAGCAGCGATCCCATGAGGCCAATCGGCACGTCGCGTTGTGGATTCTTCGCCTCCTGCGCGGCTGTGCTCACCGCGTCAAAACCGATATAGGCGAAAAACACCGTCCCCGCGCCGGTCAGCACACCACTGAGTCCAAAATGCCCGATTTGCCCGCCGCCCGGCGGAATATACTGCGGAATAAACGGATGCCAATTGGCCGTACGGATGGCGCGGGCCGCGCCCACGATAAACAACAACACCACCGCAACCTTTATTAAAACAATCACGTCATTAAAGGCCGCCGATTCCTTGATGCCAATGACCAGGAGCGTGGTGACCACGAAAATGATGATCACCGCGGGAAGATTGAAGATCGCCGTTGCGTGCGCCAACGCGGCTACGTCAGCGCCGCCCGCCTTGATTTGGCCGGCCAGCGACGGGCTGAAAACTGTCCATCCCGCCTTGATTTTCATCGCTCCCGCCAGCGCGGCCGGAATGTCAACCAATTCCGTTCCCCGCGCCGCGGAAAGGGCCGGCGGCACAATGATCCCCAAACCCCGCAGAAATGAAACCACGTAACCCGACCACCCCACCGCCACCGTGATCGCGCCGACGGCATACTCCAAAATCAAGTCCCACCCGATGATCCACGCGATCAGCTCGCCCATCGTCGCATAACCATAAGTGTAGGCGCTGCCGGCCATCGGCACCAGCGAGGCAAATTCACAGTAACACAACGCCGCAAAGACCGAGGCGATCCCCGCCAGCACAAACGAAAGCACCACCGCCGGACCGGCGTTCTGCGCCGCGACCGTTCCCGTCAAAACGAAAATCCCCGTCCCGATGATCGCCCCCACCCCCAGCGCGGTCAGGTTTACCGCGCCCAACGCCCGCTGCAGACTGTGATCGGCTTTTGCTTCCGCCTGCAATGCGGTCACGCTTTTTCGTCTAAACAGGTTCATAGACGCGCGGGTTATAGGCGGGGCGGATTCGGGAAGTCAAGCAAATGTCAGCAACACTACGACGCGCCGCCCGCAAATGCCTTGCGCAGATAGTCCAGGCTTCGGGTCGCGATCGCCTCGGGGCCTTCTTCGAATTGGAAGACTTCGACCGATATGTAACCGGCGTAACCCACTTCCTTGAGCGCGGCGGCGATGGGACGATAATCAACCTTCCCGAAGCCGGGTCCCTGGAGGTTGCTGTCGTTGGCGTGAAAATGGGCGAAGCGCGGCCATGACTGGCGGATGATTTTGCTGATTGGCCCGGGTTCCGCGCACATCGCTTTGACGTCCAGGATGATTTGCATGGCGGGGCTGTTGAATTGTTGGGCGAAACGGATGGCTTGGGCGGCGCTGTTGATAAAATTGGTTTCGGCGGGCGCCAACGGTTCAAGGCACAGGACAACGCCCCGTTCTTCAGCCCGCCGCACCGCATCCGTCACAGTGGCCGTGGCCAATTCCCACGCCTGTTCCGGGGTCACGCCCGTCAGGACGTTGCGTTGTTGAGGCGAGCCAAGGACGAGCACCTTGCCGCCCAAATCCGCGCAGCAATCGGCCAAATCACAAAGGTATTTGCCGGTCCGATCCCGCACCGCGCTGTCCGGATGGTTCAAATGCAGGCCTTCCGTCCTGGCCAGAAGCCAATGAAGGCCGCAGATTTCAATGCCCAGGCGCGCCGCGCTGTCGCGTATCCGCTGGCGTTGGGCCGGGGAAATCTCCGTGACCGTCCGGGCCAGCGTGAACGGCGCCAGCTCGACTCCGTCATAACCGATGCCGGCGGCGTACTTCATGGCCGCTTCAATTTCCCAACCCTGGAAAACTTCGTTGCAAACCCCGAATTTCATCCCGCGTCCTGTTGATTGGGGAGCGCGACCGTCCCGGTCGCTGTGCGGGGCGTCTCGCGCCGCACTTCTGATGCGCGGAAACCCGCCCTGCGCCGACGGAGTATCGGGCGAAGGTGTGTTTGGCGAGACGCCAGACACTGCGCGCGAGACGCACGCGCTCCCCGGGAAGTTCCCATCGTCCGCGCATGGGCATAAACCCACCTTGGAATCGCTGTGATTTTTGGCACACACGATTCCTTATGCTTCGCGGTTTCCACGAGTTACGGCTCGACGGAGTCTCGCCCTGCCAAAATGGATCCAGGACCGGACTAGGCGAAGATGGGCTTCACTTCAAGCTTTTGACCGGGCTTGACCGTCAGGTCAGTTCCCGCCGACCATATTTTATCATTGATGAGCAGCTTGAAGGTGATCGGATCCTTGACAGTCCCCGACCATCGCCAGGTTTTGCCATCCACGCAGGACAGCGGCACGCCGCGTTCCCACGTCAGACCGCCGCCATGCCCCCGGACAAACACGGCATTGCCAAACCCGACATCCAGTTTGACATCAATGGTTGTGACAGCGCCAGGAGCGGCAGTGGTTAGTTTGGGAGCCGCGACGGCGGGTCTTGCGGCAGTTGTTGCGGGAATTCCCGTGGTTGTTTTAACGTTTGGTATCATGGCGGCCATTGCCGCGCTTTTTTTAATTTTCATAGGTAATAGAACAGTTCAACATATTGGGGACTTGCACACCCCAAGACAAATAATGCCCCAAAGCATGGGGCATTCCAAGCAAAAAAATAGACCCGTATTTGTAATCGGATGTTCAAATTGAAGACCCAAACGGCAATTTTTTCCGCCCAGCCCCACCAAGATGGGCAAATATAGCCAATTGCCGCCTAATCAGAGACGGCATCACGTCGTCTTCCACCAAATCCACGCAGGAATCGAACGGCTGGGAAAATTAGGATTTCGTCATTGGACATTTTCCCAGGCAGAATATACTGGCAGGGATGTTTCCGACTCAGGATTTGCATGTAAAGGAAATTGTCCGGCTCCTGCCGCCGCGCGATTTGAAGGCTGAATTGCCCATGACCGAAGGCTGCAACGCCACAGTGGTGCGCGGACGCCAGGCGATCAACGCCATTCTGGCGCAGAAAGACCCGCGATTGCTGGTCGTGGTCGGGCCCTGCTCCATTCACGACCCCATCGGCGCGCTGGAATATGCCGGCAAACTCAACGCCCTTCGCCAGGAGTTGGGCGACCGCCTGGAAATCGTCATGCGCGTTTATTTCGAGAAGCCGCGCACGACCATTGGCTGGAAAGGGTTGATCAATGATCCGCATCTCGATAATTCGTACGACATCGAGGGCGGCCTCAAAAAAGCCCGCCGCCTTCTGCTGGACATCACCGCTTTGGGCCTGCCTGCCGCAACGGAATTTCTGGACCCGATCATACCGCAGTATATCTCCGATCTCATCAGTTGGGTGGCGATCGGCGCGCGCACCACCGAGTCCCAAACCCACCGCGAAATGGCCAGCGGCCTCTCCATGCCCGTCGGTTTTAAGAACGGCACGGACGGCAGTTTGCAGATTGCCATCGACGCCATGGGGGCGGCGATGCGTCCGCACAGCTTCATCGGGATTGATCAGGATGGAGTCACCAGCATTGTTCGCACGGCGGGGAATCCCAGCGGGCACGTCGTGTTGCGAGGCGGCCGCTTGCGCGCAAATTATGACGCGGAAAGCATTCGCGAGGCGGAAAATCAACTGGCCGGGCACGGTTTGCCCCGGGTCCTGATGGTGGATTGCAGCCATGCCAATTCGGGCAAACAATCGGCCCGGCAGGAGGACGTTTGGCGCAACGTCATCGGGCAACGCGCCGCCGGCACCCGCTCGCTCATCGGACTGATGGTCGAAAGTTATCTGCAAGAGGGCACGCAACCGTTCCCCAAAGACAATCCGGCCGGCTTGCGTTATGGAGTCTCCATCACCGACGCCTGTTTGGGTTGGGACGCCACCGCGCGCATGTTGCGGTGGGGGCACAAAGTCGCGCCGCGCGCGGCCCGGCTGCAAGCTTAACCCGGCTTCATCGCCGCATAAACACGATGCACGTCCTCGTGGTCGTCGAGCGCGTTGAGAAAATCCAGGACTTCCTTGCGGTGCGCCCCGGAAACTTCCGTGAAATTCTTTGCGATGTATCGAAGTTCGGAGGCGATCACATTCCAGCCCGCTGCCTTCAACGCCCTGGCAACGGCATCCAGGTCTTTGGTTCCTGTCAAGAATCGCGCGCCCTTTTGTCCGGCGGGCGCTTCCCCGGCTTCAAGCGGCTCAATTTCCTGCGCGCCCGCTTCAATGGCGTCGTCTTCGGCGTCGCGCTGCGCGTCAGGATGGGTGGCTTCGACCACGCCCAGATGATTGAAGAAAAACGCCACGCTGCCGGGAGCGCCCATCGAACCGCCTTGGAACAAATGGCGGATTTCCGGCGCGGTGCGATTGCGATTGTCGGTCAGACACTCGACGACCACCGGCACTTTGTGCGGGGCGAAACCTTCATAGACGACCGTTTCAATCGCCACTTTTTCGCCGGTCAGACCCGCGCCTTTTTTGATGGCGCGCTCAATGGTCTCCCTGTAAACGGAGGATTTTTTGGCCTTTTCAACGGCGGCGGCCAGGCGCGGGTTCAGTTCGGGATCGGCCCCGCCCAGCTTGGCCGCGACCGTGATCTCGCGCACCAGTTTGACGACCATCTGGCCTTTTTTCTGCGCGCTGATTTCGCGTCCGGCTTGTTTCCATTGTGCTCCCATGAGTCCAGCCAGTGTGGATAAAGAACGGCTTTGGTTCAATTCTTCTTTTCGGCTTAAGCGGAACAGCGTCATGCCGATATGGAGGGGGATGGCCAGATTTTGGATTATCGTTCTGTTTCTCTCGTTGCTTTCCGGATGCGGCGGTGAGGCCGCCCGAATGGAGCAATCGGAGGACCCGCAGGGCCGCTACCGCGACCAGATCGCGGTTGCGAAGCGGCTGTTGGAGCAAAAGGAGGATTGGGCCGGCCGGGCCGAATGGGAGGTTTTGAAAACAGGGGATGGGTGGAAGGTCATCGCCTGGCGAGTCGAGCATCCCGAAAGCAAGGGATCCAATCGATACCTTCCCTGGGGCTATTCGGTAATTGAACTGGACAGCCGCATGGTTGCCGTTGATTACCACCGGAAGGGATGACGCGCTGGCGCAAATCAGACTGGCCGGAAACGCACGATTGATAGATAGAGGTCCGGAAAATCGGCAACACGGCAACAAACCCCATTTTACTAGGGTTTCGTTGCCATTTTTCGCTGGCAACACAGCGGCAACAGGCGGCAACAAGTCCGTTACGTTAACGATATAGCTGGCTTGGACTGGTTGGACAGTTTAATGACCATCGGTGTTCTTTAAGAATTTGACCACGGATGGCACGGATTCCACGGATGCCCTGACAGATCATGGAGAACCGGGTCAACCGCGAAATAATTAACCACAAAAAGCCCAGCGCGGCCAGCCGCAACCGAATCGGGACTTGCCCGCAGAACACGCCGATTAACGCAGATACGGAATAAGAATTCTTCATCTGCGTCCATCTGCGTGTTCAGCGGGCAAAGGCCTTTTTTCCCACACTCGAAAAATCCAGATGGCAGGGGAATATTTGGCAGGGGAATAAGACTGCATATTTTTTCCCCCAGTTCAATCAAAAAGACGGCATTGTCGGAATTGTTGGTTGACAGAGCAGGCGGGGGTGGCAGACAAAATGTTGCCATGTGAGGACCCGTTTTCCGGCGGCTTTGAAAAGGCGGATGGCCGCGCCCGTATTATTCCGCCATTGCAACGTCACTGTGTAGTTGGTTGTCATTCATTAGCGTAAAATGAGGGAGCCAGTTGGGTTAATCGCATACTCGATGCGCAACCTGTTTGGGTTCCTGGCGCATGCGGCCATGTCAATTGAAATGCGGCCATATTCGTTCCCATTTTTCAAACGCAAAAAAAATCGAAGGTTGCCGCTTTGCCGGTTCCACGGATTGGTGGCGCTTTCGGAAAAACTGAACAGGTTCGTATAGCCTGCTGTCGGGGCCAAAAACATCGGGGAAGAAGAATCCGTTTCCTCTGCGAGGCCGCCATTGACCGTGCGGAACTCGCACCACCAGTCGGGGTATTTGCCGCCAACTGGCGGCGGCATGTTGATCCGCAATTTCAAGTCTCCATCCTCGCCGTCTGACTGCGAAATCGTGCCTTTTGTTAAATCGACGATGTAGGACGTGCCGTTCGGTTCGATGGAAAATGACTTTTGCCCTGTAATCAAAGGCTCTTTGATGTCGTTGCGCCAGAGCCTGAAAATCACTGGATTACCAGGGGCACCACCAACCGGACCAAAGCTTCTGGTCATCGGCTCAAGAGCGTACCCCTCCTTGCTCATATACTCTATGTCAATCCCATCACCGGTTACATTTGCATCGTGAACATCAAACAGGCCATTGGCGTCACTCGTTCGATTAACAGGTATCGACATTCCTTCCATGCCCGGCAAATAATGGGCAACCATCATTTTGATATGAACGCCTGGCAAGGAATTGCCGTCCTGATCAACGGTTTGCCCGTAGAAGTCGATAGGCAGGTTACGTGCTGCCATCCTCTTGTCAAACGCTTCATTCTCTTGTTTGACCTTCTCAGGATTCCTCCGTTTGAGAATTTCGCCGTGGTTTGGGTTGGTACTGGGGACAGATTGTGAAACCTCAGCAACTGCCGCCGGATTAACGCTGGGTGGAACTTCTGACCTTTGTTCCACGACGCGGACAGGCTGATTCGGTCGTGGCCAAAATATCAGAAAAAGGACGAAGACAGTAACCAGAAGTAGTAGCCAAAATCGCGGCTTCATATTTTATTTCAATCCCATCTGGACAAGCACCTGATTCCAGAAGACTGCCCGGCTCATGTTATCGGAGCGGAACTGACCACTGTGGTATTTGTGCTCATTACCAAAATTGTAAGGTGCCAGACGTAAATCAACTTGTTGCGGTATGCTTCGGAACGTAAATTGTCCGCCTACACTCGGTTGCTCTCCGATGCAGTTGCATTTAGCCTGTTGGCAGAAGGCGAAAATCTCATAGGTTTTGGCCGGGAAAGTCAGAATAAAGGGATTCGGGTCGTTCAGATAGTGATTTGTGTAGTATCCACGCGTTGAACTGTAATTATAGTTCAAGGACGTAACGGGCTTAGCCGGCTGGTAGTCAAGCCAATGGTTCAGGACAAAGTCATTGGTGTTGAAAAAATTGACATAACTGGCTGCGCCAACCACCCCTGAAAAGTATTGCGAGTTGGTCGCGTTCCAATAATGGGCGTAAACATTGGGTTCGCCCACATCGGAACTGCCCAGGGACACCGTTGGCGTGTTCGGGTCATAGGCATGGGCCGGAACATTGCCTTGGAAGGCCGTGTAGGTCTGGACGAGCGGCGTGGCCGCCTGGCGCAAAGTCTCTCCAACAACGATGTTGCCCATGCTGTGCGCGGAAAGTTCCACTTGGCCGGGATACAATGTGTTCAGCCTCGTTAAGAGATTTTTGAGGCCAATGGCGGACTGCCATGCCGTGTCTTCTATTTCACTGAAGAATACTGCTGAAGAGTCGAGCACAGGGACAAAGCCCGAGGCAGTAGGCCATCGGAAGGAGCCAAAGCGGCCTTGGTAGCCCTGCCAATATAGCCGCTTAAACATCGTCTCCGCATATCGGTCTTTTTCCCACGTTTTCATATTCGAACCGTGAACGTGAAGGATATAGGGCGTTGTCGAATCCAGCGTCGGGTCATAAGGATAGGTAAAAGAGGCCACTCCCTGGTCGCCGCAGTTGGTGGCAATGTTGCTGGGAAGCTGGGTGGGGTCCTCGCCGACAGACCATCGCTCGTACATTTGCTTGATGTCCTGCAGATTGAGGAACACCGAGGCTTCGCCCAGCACGCCGCCGTATTGGTTCGTCACTTGCAAGACCAGTTCGTCGTTGCCGGATGATGTTCCGCAAAAAATGAAGTTGTCGCTTGGGGGCAAACCGTTGAGTTGTTGCCAGGCTGCCGCGCTGATCACGAGAGGTTGGTTGGAGGTGACATAACCATAGCAAGGATACCAAGCCGTGTCCACCTGGTTTGAGGCTGTTGTGCCGTCGAACAGGTAATTTGTTCCGCCGTCCGCGTCCGCAGCCCCGAAAATTCGGATGCCTGCCCCTGTATTGTTTCGCCATTGCAAAGTTATGCCGTCACCAGTCCGCAAGACGTGCATCAGATTGGTCAATCCCGGTATCCAGAGCCGGGCGTAATCCTCCAGATCGCGTGTGCAAGGAATCGCATACTGGCCAAGAGCATTCTGGTATTGGCAATCGGGCACTTGCTGCCAACTGGCAAGGGAACTGTCATTGATCTGCAAGGAGTCCTGCTCCGAATCCGTAACATCCACCGTATGCCAACGATCAACGTCATTATTCACCCAAAAGACCATTGGATTGTTCACGCTGGTCAGATCGCGGTTGTCCATGACGCCATCATGGTTGGCATCCACCTGCATGTCGAGCACATAAATCGTCACCTCGCCGTAATTGCCATTGGCGTCGGGCATGGTCGTGACGATGACTTTTCCGGTCTGGGTTGGCGTGAAATCGGCGCTGCGAAAGCCGTTGATGTATTGATTTTGGTTCTGAGCAACGCCGCCGTACCCGGCGCCGCGATGGTGCCGTCGGCGTTGAGCGAACTGACGGCAAGATATGCCTGGTTCGGCGCGCCGTTGCCGGGAGCTGGAGTGAACTGATCGACCAGCACAAACCGGGCATTTTTGTAGTCGAAGGCGTAACTCAGGCCCGTAAGATTTCCGTTGCCATAGGGGTTCGGGCTGCTGAAATTCCCACCCACAGTGAGTGGCAGCTGCCCTGTGGCACCGGCTGATTGCTTGCGTCCGCCGTTACCTGGGGGTCGGTGGTGCCAAAGGTGCCGAGCGGATTGAAGCGGCATTGTGAACGCCGGTTTGCGTCTGCGGGTAAATACGCTGAAATTCTGTCGCATTCGCACTGCCGTCATCATGGTTGCCGCGCACCGGGAAGAACCCGATCCCATTGTTATAAAGAGGCTGGGCGTAGAGCGAGCGCGTATCCTCGCCCGCGATGGACCCGTTGTCGCAAAGGTCGCCACGTGCAAAACGAACTTGACTCCGGAATTGATCAATTGCTCTGAATCTGATTGATAATGCCGACGGCCGAACTGTTAGCGTTGTTGTGGTCGACATCACCGGGAGGGCTGGTCCACTGCGTGTCGGACATGACGGCGAACTTCCATACCCCGGAAGTGTCGGGTGCAGTGACAGCCGTGGTGCCGCCCGACGACCCGCAACCCGGCATCACTCCGGCCAGCGCGGCGACCCCGGCCCCGGCGGCCGCGCGCGTCAGGAAGCTTCTTCTTGTCACCCCTTGCGGCTTGTCGGTTTTCTGGTCTTTATCTTGCGAAATATTTTCAGCTTTTTCATCTTTTTGCGACATGATTCCAGTTCTCCTTTGCGGCAGCCTCTTGTAAACGTTTATGGTGAAGCCTGATGAACCCGGCGCACACGCGAATTTCCCGCATTAGCGCGTCACAACACATCGAGGGGCCCATTACTCAGTAATTTCAGAGTTCCCGGATCGTAGCAACCGTTTGTGACAATCACATTGCTCACAGATGAAAGCTTGGTGAATTCCCGAGGCTTGTCGGCAGGTCGCGATCTGGCTGCGGTTGGCCCAATTATGAGTGGATCGCCGTCGCGCTTTGCTTCGCGGTGATTGCCCCGGTCGATGCTTCTATTTTCGTGTGGGCAGCGTCATCGGCAGGGAAGTGAGGCAAGCTTCAAGTGGCCGACTGGGGCGCGACGCGCGCATTGGCAGCTCAGGCCGCTGGAGAGTAGAATCCCGCTACGTTCAACCCGGAGTCTTCTATGAGCAAGAGCATGGCCGCCATCCTTGCCGCCTGTGCCATCCGGGTCTTGATTGCACTTCCCGCGCCGGCCGCTTCGCAATCTGCCGATGCGCTTATAGGCGGCACGCCCGCAGACCCCGTCGGCGATCCAACAGAGTTTGAGTTTGAAATCAGTGCAGTCCAGGCGATTCAGAGCCAGGAGATTCCGATAGATGATCAGCCGCATTTGGCATGGATGGACCGCCCCCAGCAACGCCGACGCCTACACGGGCGATGCTCAAGCAAGAGATATTGTCGGCATACGGGGAAGAGGCATTCCCGGATTTCTTCATCCAGCTCTTCCGGCGCGATCTGGGCGCGGAAGTCGAGTTTGTGACGGTAATGTGGTTTGACTCTCTGGACTCGGTCCGCACCTTCGCCGGCGAGGACTACGAAGCGGCGGTCGTGCCCGCGTCCGCGCGGGCGTTGTTGTCGCGCTTCGATGCCCGCTCGCAGCACTACCAGGTCCGGGCCCAAGGATGAAACCACAGTCGAAGGTGTCGCTTTGGTGCCCCACCTTCGGCGCGACGCCCAAGGTCGGTGAATTCTGCGTCGCCCCTAAAGCGAATGTCATCCCGAGCGAGCGTAGCGAGTCGAGGGATCTTGCGGTTGCCACTCACTTGCGTTTCGTGGACTTCTTTGCGCAAGAAGTGTGAGAGTTCGACGGCCGCGCCGATCAGCGCCTTGAACGGATTCGCGTCAATCTCCTCACCCTCGTGAATGTCGATGGCGCGCCTTGCGTTCCCGTCAAGGCTCGAGTTGAAGAGCTTGGCAGTATCTTTCAAAGAAGCGCCCTTAAAGAAGGTCAGCTTCACTATCGACTTGTACGACTCTCCCGTGCAGATGCCTCCGTCATGGGACCATACCGGGGTCCCCATCCACTTCCACTCTTCCACAACATCAGGGTCGGCCTCCCTGATGAGGGCGCGCATCCTGGTTAAGGTATCGCCTCTCCAGTCACCCAACTCGGCAATCCTTTCGCTGATGAGTTTGGAGGCCGCCTTGCCTGCTGCCTTTAGTTGACTTTTCATCTTCATACCTTTCGTTGGGGATAGGCCGGGTGGCCCATCCTTTCGCCCGGTCTTTGGCGAAGGGTGGGGCAGGTTCTGCAAGGAGCTCGATTCGTGAAGTCTCGCAGTCTCGGAAGCTCGCAACAAGAACACGACGAACAAAGGGGAGCGATTGCTTCTGCACCTTATCTGCAACGTCCGATAACAGATATTATGTAAAGTACGACCCGGCCCGCTAAATCACTGGCGTCATCAGTTGTTCCAGCTCTTCCCGGAAATGCTTCAGGATCGCCAAACGTTCCGGCGTGGCCTCCACCACCTCTGACTTCGCCTGGAACACCGGGCGTCCTCCCTTTTCCACCGCACGCCCAGCACTTCGCCCATGCGCCAGCCCGGCGCACCGATCAGCCGCAGCCCCGTCGGGGCCACCTCCAGCAAGGCGACGCAGCCATCGCGCACTACGCCCACGGCCTTCGGGAAACGCTCGAATATTTGTGGTTCAAACCCTGCCAGATAAAGACGTTGCAACTGTTCAGCGGCGTCGGGCATGTTTGCGCTTTAGGTCACATCTTGTAGCGGCCCAGGTCTTCGTCGTTGAGGCCTTCCAGCCACTTGCGCAGCTCCTCGACTGAAACCCGGTCGGAGACCGCGCTGGCCAGCTTGGAGGACTTCAGCACCTCGTCCTCGACGAAGATCGGGCAATCCACCCGCAGCGCCAGCGCCAGAGCATCCGACGGGCGCGAGTCGATGCTGATGACGTGCCCATCCCGCTCCAGCCAGATCACGGCGTAAAAAGTATCGTCTTTCAGCTCGCTGACCACCACCTTGTGCACCAGGGCATCCAGGCCGGTCAGAACATTCTTCATCAGGTCGTGGGTCATGGGCCGCGGCGTTGTCACCTTCTCGATCTCCAGGGCGATGGCATTGGCTTCATACACGCCCACCCAGATGGGCAAGCACCGTGTCGCTGGCAACATCCTTCAGCACCACAATCGGCATATTGGTCACCGGATCCATCATGAGCCCGCGAATTTTCATCTCGACTTCCATCCTGGTCCTTCCCTTACGGAATTCCCGGCACAGAGCCCGCAGAACATTTCAGCATATCAGAAGCCGGGTTCTGCTTTGCCGCCGTTTGGGGCTGGCATCTCTCCCGCTAAACTATTGGGAAAACTGGCAGTTACCCGAACCGGGACATACTCGCCCAGCTGCGGCGCCATGCCCTCAGGCGCGGTGAAATTCAAAACCTTGTTCTGTGAAGTGCGTCCCAGCCATTGGCCGCGAGCGTTATTTTTTCCCTCAACCATTACCTAACATTTCCCCTAAAGTGCCTTTT
>CAWFAZ010000026.1:0-17954 GCA_963813995.1 uncultured Verrucomicrobiae bacterium
GTGCGCGTGACCTCGATCAGCCTGGTCAATTCAACCCTCTGCCTTCAGCCTAACTTTTCCCGTAGAACTCTTCGACCACGGCGCGGAAATTATTTTCGCCCACATTGATGATGCCCAATTCCCGCTCCGCGCTTTCCGCCGAATCGCTGGCGTGGGCGGCGTTAATCATGATGTTCTGCCCAAACTCGCGCCGGACCGATCCTGGCGGCGCTTTCGAGGGATCCGTCGGGCCAAGGACGTCGCGAATTTTGCGAATGGCTTCGACCCCTTCATAGACCAGCGCAATGCACTTTTCCGATCCCGGTTGCTCCATCTGGCGGGCATCGCATTCGGAGGGGGAGCGGCCGGACATGAATTTGACGATGTTCTCGAATTGATTGTCGCCAAAATGGGGGCCGAGAATTTCGCCGAGTTGTTGTTCCGTGGCGGCCGGCACTTTGAAGCCGAATTCCTTTTCCAAAATCGCCCTGGCCCGCGCAGCGACGACGTCTTTGAGCCTGGTGCGCAAGACTTCGCGCACGGGACCGTAAAATTCCGCCGCCTGGGCAACGCTCATGCGGTGGACTTTGATGCCGATAATGTAAAGACCGGTGCGGGAGAGGAAATCAATCACGTTGCCGGGACGGCCGGTGGCAAACCGAAAGTTGTCCGGCTTGATCAGCACCAAAGTGCGCTGCGGCGTCTCACCCGGCTCATAGGGCTGCGTTCGCTCCACCAGACCGCCGTCGGTATCGGAATAGTGGGACCAGAGTTTGAGCTTGATGGCGGCTTCTTCGGGGGTGGGAGCCGCCAGAACGGCCGGCTCGAAATAACGCACGTTGCCATGTTCATCCAGAATCAGGTCCCCGTAAGTGTCGCGAATCGTTTCGCCTCCGCGGCGTTCGGCCGAGATGTTGCCGATGACAGAGCGAATCTTGCGCACCGCTTCTTCGCCGCGGAAGAGAAGCATCATGACGCGGCGCGGGCGATGCGTTTTGGGGTCCGGCGCCAGATTGCGCAGGATATAATCGCGGATCAATTCCTGCACGCGCCGGTCCTGTGAATCGGCCGCGGAAATAATGACTTCGGAATACTGCTGCACCAGTTCCGTGCCGGGGGCGAACATGCGCGCCGCGACCATGTCGAGGCCGGTGCGGGTGATCAATCGCGCCAGAATCCCGCCCGTGCGGGATTTGTGAAGCGTGTAAGGCGTGATGATGACGTATGCGAGTTGTTGCGCCATAGGGAAGTCAGCCTGGCTGGCTGGAGCTTTTCGGCGTTGTCGCCGCCTTCCCGCCAAGGATCTTAAACATCACCACGCCACAAGTCGGACATTTGCCTTTGATGGCCTTTCGGCCGTTCTTCATCGTTTCTTCCACGGCTTCGGCAATCTCTTTCTTAGCTTTGCATTTTACACAATATCCTTCAGGCATAAAATTGTTGCGCACAGTGCGCTTCAGGCACTTCTGTGCAGTGGCAACAGTCTATGAGCCGCCTATAGCCACCGTCAACACGTAAAAGTCCTGTTTTTATGTAACTCCTTGCAGTGGAACATATAATAAAGCAATTACGAAGGGGCCGCGGCAGCCTTGCGCAGCTCGGTTTTGAGGATTTTCCCGGTCGCATTGCGGGGCAGCGCCGGCAAAAAAACGATGTGCCGCGGCACTTTATAGTCCGCCAATTGCTTGCGCGCGAACTGCAACAGCGGCCCTTCCTGCAGTTCAATGCCGTCGTGCGCCGCGACAAAGGCCAGGGGTTGTTCCCCTCTCCGCTCATCCGGAACGCCGATGACAGCGGCTTCTTTCACCCCGGGAAAAGAGTAGAGCACTTCCTCGATCTGGCGCGGATACACATTGATTCCGTTGACCAGCAGCATGTCTTTTTTTCGGTCCGTAATGTAGAAATAACCGTCGGCATCCACATGGCCGATGTCGCCCGTCAGCAGCCAGCCCTGACGCATTGTTTTGGCCGTCTCCCCGGGCTGCTTCCAGTAACCGAGCATGACATTGCCACCCCGCACGCAGATTTCACCGGTTGCGCCCGCAGCCAGGATTTCACCCGAATCGTTCTGCACGGAAACCTCCACGCCGGAAACCGGCACGCCAATGGAGCCGGCTTTCCAAGGGCCGTGAATCGGATTAAACGAAACCACCGGGCTGGCTTCACTCAGGCCGTACCCTTCCAACAAGGGAATGGGGAAGCGGGCGGTGAACTCCTTCAAGATCTCCGCCGGCAACGGCGCGGCGCCGCTGATGCACAGCCGCAGCGGCAAATTGACCGGAACGGAGCCGTGGGTCAGGGTGCGGAAGAATTGCGGGACAGCCGGCAGCAGCGTGGCCCGATGTTGCAGGATTTCAGCCACGATGTTTTTTGGAGGATGCAGCGTTTTGATCAAAACGATCGAGCCGCCGATCAGCAGGGGAAGCAATACGCCAACCGTCAGCATGAAGCTGTGAAACATCGGCAGCAGCACGACAATCCGGTCTTCCCCCACCGCTTCCAGCACGCGCCGGCAGCTTTCCACGTTGGCCAGCAAATTGCCGTGCGAAAGCATCGCGCCTTTCGGATGGCCCGTCGTGCCGGAGGTGTAGATGATGACAGCCAGATCGGATTCCGAACTGTGGCACTCCTGCCCCGCTTTGGCCGGCGCGGCAAGGCTGGCGAAGTTTTCCACGCGCAGCGCCCTTAACCCGGATCGTCCCGACTGCAACTTGCCAAAATCATTCTGCATTTCTTCATCCAGAATGATCACGTCGATTCCCGCATCGGCCAGGATGAAACTGACTTCCGGCGGCTTGAGAAAATTGTTGATGGGAACGACGACGGCGCCGGTTTGCAAAATACCGAAAAGGGCCGGCACAAATTCCGGGCGGTTTTTGAGCCAGAGGCCGACACGATCACCCGCGCGCACGCCAAATTCCGAACGCAATTGGCCCGCCACCCAAAGCGACCGCGACCAGAGGTCTCCGTAGGAAAACTGCGAGCCGCCCCAAAACAGCGCGGTCTTGTCCGGGTCGCGTTGCGCGGAGTTTGCCAGGGCGCGGGGCAGATTCATTTTGGGAAAAGCATTTTAACCACGGATGAACACGGATGGACACGGATGAAGGCAAAGTATGGAGTCCCGGCTTTAGCCGGTGGGACTCCGGGCCGGCTAAAGCCGGGACTCCATGCCTTTTTATCCGTGTTCATCTGTGTCCATCCGTGGTTTGCCTTCCCTTAACTCCCGTATTTAGTTTCATGGCTCCAAAATGGGGGTTGCCGGGATGGAATTTCAAGGTTTAAAGTCGGAGAGCTTTGACGTAAAATCCGGGACTGTGATTGATTCGGACGGTAAATTGACGGAATTCCTGCCCGCGCTGCGCGCCGCGGACTGGCTGGCATTGGACACGGAAGCGGACAGTTTGCACGCCTACCCGGAAAAGCTTTGCCTCATTCAACTGAGCATCCCGCATAGCGACCGACTGATTGATCCGCTGGCACGGGTGGATTTGCAACCGCTTTGGCTGGAACTGAAAAAGCATCAATTGATCCTGCACGGGGCCGATTATGATTTGCGGCTGCTGCGCAAGAATCACGGTTTCGTGCCCAACCGGATTTTCGACACCATGCTGGCCAGCCGCCTGCTGGGCGAACGCGAATTTGGATTGGGCAACCTGGTCAAGAAATTCCTGGGCGTGGTCTTGGAAAAGGGATCGCAGAAGGCCGATTGGTCCAAACGCCCGCTGACGCCGCGCATGGAAGATTACGCGCGCCATGACACGCGCCATCTCAAGGCGCTGAGCGACATTCTGCGAGCACAGTTGCGGCACAAGCAGCGCCTGGCGTGGCTGGAGCAATCCTGCGACCGGCTCATTGCCGAGTGCGCCATGCCCGCGGCGCATGAACCGGACCTGGTGTGGCGCCTCAAAGGCAGCCATAAGCTGGCCCGCGCCGCGCTGGCGGTTTTGCGCGAGATTTGGCGCTGGCGCGAAAAGGAAGCGGTCGCGGCCAACAAACCGCCTTACTTTGTGCTCAGCCATGAGGCGCTGGTGGATATTTCCGCGGCGGCCATCGAGCATCGCCCGATTGACCACCTGCTGCCCCGTCATTTTTCGCCCCGCCGCAAGGATGGATTGAACGAGGCCATTGAAACGGGTTTGGCGGTTTCGCCCGGCGAGCATCCCGAGATCCTTCGCTTTCATTCGCGGCGCCACACCGAAGCACAGCGCCAGCGCTTTGCTCAATTGGAACAGAAGCGAAACAGCCGCGCGACGGAATTGGACATAGACCCCACCTTGATCGCCAGCCGCGCCACGCTCCTGGCCCTGGCCGAAGACTGGAACAGCCATCAAGACGACCTGATGGATTGGCAACGGGATTTATTAACCTAAAAAAGCAATTGGAATGGCTGCAAATGAACAAAAAGCAGGTTTCATCTTTGTTCCTTCCGTTCTTTTGCGGCTGTTTATAATCCGACGCGCCGTCAAGCGCTGCAGGCGCGGCATTTTGAAACGGAGGAGAATTCAGTTGGCCGTGTAATTCGTGTTGTTGACCCAGTAGCCCCGCGGGCCAACGATCCCGTTGGGCGCCGTGCCGCCGTTGGTGATCGTCCCGTTGCCGACTGATTGCTGCATGGATAAAGCGGACACGTGGTTGTCGCAAAAGAGATAATCAAAGGTTTTGCCGTGATTCGCGTAGAGAGCCGCCCCTTGATTATCCGGATCAAGCGGAGTTACTTGACACAGATCTCCATTTCCTTGTCCAGTGTCCGTTGAGTAGGGGGCCTCACAGAAGCAAGGCCAGATATTGTCCGCGACATTCAAGCCGGAAGCCTCTTCGGCGAGGAGGATCAAATTAGCGGGTTGCAGTACGATCGACGCCTTGAGACTGGGCGCGGACCACGGGTTATTGGGGTCATCATCCCAGTAAACACCCACACCCTGGACGGCCGTGGGCAGTTTGTAACCGACCGTAGTCACGGGTATTTGGTACCCCACACCCCACACGACACTGGAGATATTCATGGCATACGTTCTTCTCCCAAGATTCAGGCCCACCGTCCAATAAGTATCGGGCCCCGTGTCAGCGGGACACAGTAAAACTTTGGGGCTTATGCCCCTGGGGATGCCATTATTGTTTTGAAACTGCACGAATTGCGCGTAGGTAAAATGGCCGCCGGAGATGTAGAAGTTGATGTAAGTATCCCATGAAATCTCCATATTCCCTGAGCTGGGGGTGTCTCCAGCAGGCGGGTACATCTCACTGTTGTCGCCGCTGAAAAGAGTGATGGCCGTGCCGAGTTGTTTGAGGTTGGAAGCACATTTGGCTTTGGCGGCGCTGGCCTTGGCCCGTGCCAGCGCCGGCAGAAGCATGGCGGCCAAAATCGCGATAATGGCGATGACCACCAGCAGCTCAATCAGGGTAAAGGCCCGCCGTGCCGCGGCGTTTGCCCCCGCTCGTCCCTGCAAAAATTGGATTCCACGAATGTTTTTCATACTTCCTTTCATTTGGCATTAGCGTCAACTAAAGCATGTTGTTCTTGCGGCATCCGGCGGCCAGCGCGACAACCAGACACGCGACAACAGCGCGACGGCACAGGTTTGTCAGACCACCGGCTGGCAGTTTTATTATCGGAGGCTTTATGTCCTTCACAGTTCTCTTTCCAGTTTCAGCAACCCAATATAGCCGTTGGCAGGAGTTCAGTCGAGGAAAAAGTAAAACGAGTTGGTCGTATGCCAGGCTAATGCTTTAGTATAGATTAAACGGGTCCCGAACATGTCAACATTTTGATGATCTACAGCAGCATGGCCACAATGGCGGCGGAGAGCAGGTTCGCCATGGTGCCGGCCAGCATGGCCCGGAAACCGAGCCTGGCCAGATCATCCTTGCGCGAGGGCGCCAGAGCGCCGATGCCGCCGATCTGAATTCCGATGGAACTCAAGTTGGCGAAGCCGCACAACGCATAAGTGGCTATGGTGAAGGAACGCGGATCAATTAGCGCCTTCAACTCTCCCAGTTGCCCGTAGGCAATCAGTTCATTGCCCACCATGCGGATGCCGAGGAGCGACCCAATATGCGTCGCGTCCTTCCATGGAATGCCGATCAGCCACGCCACCGGGGCGAAGAGCCAGCCCAGGACGCTTTGCAAGCTGGCCGGGAACCAGACAATCGAACCGTGCACCCACGCCATGATCCCATTCAACAGCGCGATGAGCGCCAGAAAGGCAATGAGCATCGCCGCGACATTCAGGGCCAGGCTCAGGCCGTCGCCGGTGCCGCGCGCAATCGCCCCGAGCAAGTTGCTGCGCTTGTCGTCCTCGCCCGCCACAATGTCAACCTTGCGGCCGCTGACCGGAGTTTCCGTTTCCGGCACGAGCGTTTTGGCAATCAGCAAAGTGCCCGGCGCGGTCATGATCACCGCTCCCAAAAGGTGTTTGGCTTCCACGCCCGTCGCGATGTAAGCGGCCATTATCCCGCCGCTGACGTGCGCCATGCCGGCGGTCATCACCGTCATCATTTCCGAGCGGGTGAGCCGGGAGAGAAACGGGCGGATGGTCAAGGGCGCTTCCGTTTGGCCCATAAAGATGCTCGCCGCGACATCCAGCGATTCCGCTCCGCTCACCCCCATCAAGCGCGTCATCACCCAGGCCGCGCCTTTGATGATCACTTGCATGATGCCGAAGTGATAGAGCACGGCGAAGAACGCCGCCATAAAGATGATGGTGGGCAGGATGGCGAACGCAAAAACAAACCCGGTCTTCCCAACGGGGTCCGCGAGCGGACCGAAGACAAACGACGCGCCGGCAAAGGCGTAATGGAGCAGTTCGTTGACCTTGTCCCCCGCGGCCGCCATGATGTTCTTTCCCCAGTCGAACTTCAACACCAGGAAACCGAACAGCAGTTGCAAGCCCACGCCCCAAGCCACGATTTTCCACTGGACTGCTTTGCGGTTGGTTGAGAACGCATAGCAGCCGGCGAGGATGGCCAGAATTCCCAGCAGGCTTGTGAATCTTTCCATAATACTACGATTTTTTCCTTCCGCCTTGGATGACTTTCCTGACCAGTTGCCGGGGTTGACTCGCAGGCTCCGGCCCGATGCGGCAGGCGTCCTTCAACAGCGGCAGGGCGCTGGAAAGTTTCGCGCTGTCATTGTAATGCACGGTGGCGATGCTTTCGCCGTTTTTGACGGCATCGCCCGTCTTCTTATGCAGTTCAAGTCCCACCGCGTGATCAATGGTGTCGTCTTGTTTGTTTCGTCCCCCGCCCAGGACCAGGCTGGCCAGCCCGATCTGTTCACAGTGGATGGATTCGATGAAACCATCCGCCGACGCTCTGAATTCAGCCGTGTGTTTTGCCAATGGCAGCTCGTCCGGCAGGCCGTCAAAGGAAGCGCCCGCTCCTTGCAGGCGGCACATTTCACAGAACTTCCGCAAGGCCGTGCCGCTGGCGATCATCTCTTCGCCCAGGGACCTTCCCGCAGCCACACTCTCCGTGCGCCCGCCGAGATAAAACATCCAGGCCGCCAGCTCCAGGGAAAGGGAACGGAGGTCCTCGCTCATGGGCCGGCGGTCGCCGCGCAGTATCTCGAGGCTTTCGCGCACTTCGAGGCCGTTGCCCACGGCGCGGCCCAACGGTTGATTCATGTCGGTGATGAGGGCGGCCATGCGTTTGCCCATGCGTTCGCCGGTATCGACCATCATTGTGGCCAGGTGTTCCGCCTCTTCCGGCCGCTTCATAAACGCCCCCGAACCCGTTTTGACATCCAGCACCAATGCCTCAATGCCTTCGGCCAGCTTTTTGCTCATGATGCTGGCGCATATCAGCGGAGGACTTTCAACCGTCCCCGTCACATCGCGCAACGCATACATCCTTTTGTCCGCCGGAACAATCTCCGCGGTCTGACCCGCCATGACGCAACCGCACGCGCCGAGAACTTTGATGAATTCTCCGGGGGAAAGGTGGACGTTGAATCCCGGGATGGATTCCAGCTTGTCCAGTGTGCCGCCCGTGTGGCCCAGCCCGCGTCCGCTGATCATTGGCACGAGCAACCCCCCGGCCGCGGCCACCGGCGCCAGGATGAGCGAAGTCTTGTCCCCCACCCCGCCGGTCGAATGCTTGTCCACTTTGGCCCCCGGCAGCGCGCTCAAATCCATCACCTGGCCCGAACGCAACATCGCCTCGGTCAAGGCCGCCGTCTCCGTCTCCGTCATGCCGCGCAGCAACACGGCCATCATCCAGGCGGACATTTGATAATCGGGCACATCGCCGCGGGTGAATGACTCAACCAGCGAAAAAATCTCCTGGCGGGTATGTTCTCCGCCGTCGCGTTTCTTGCGTATCAAATCAACCGGCCGCATAACGAAGGACGACACTATCAGCGTCATCCACCAGTGGCCAGCCGCATTTCCGCCACGGCGCTCACAACACGAATCCGTCCACCAGCAACTCGCGCAGGGTCCGGCTGACGATGCCCTTGGCGCCCGGATACCAAACCACCGCGTCGGGACCGAACTCCGCAATCACCTGCCGGCAAGCGCCGCAGGGCGAACACGGCACGCCGCGCCGATTCACCACCGCCACCGCCACAATCGCTGGTTTCCTGGCGCTGGCCGCGACGGCGGCAAAGATGGCATTGCGTTCCGCGCAAATCGTCAGCCCGTAGGACGCATTCTCGACATTGCAGCCCGTGAAGATGCGTCCGTCCTGGAGCAGCACCGCCGCCCCGACCTGGAACCTTGAGTAGGGGGCATAAGCGCATTTCATTGCGGCACGCGCCCGTTTTAGCAATTTCTCGCGCCATCGCGCGGATGAGGCTGTATTTTTCATGAGTTCATTCAACAAGGCCGCCCACGGCGGCCAGAGTTTTCGCCCAAACGAATGCGAAGGCAAGCCGCCATTCCGCCCCGACATCCCGGCGCGCCTTCGCAAGAGAAATGTTTCAAAATGCGCGAACTGGAAGGTTTGCCGGATGCACTTAAACAGGGGCGCAAAAAAAAGTCAATGAGGTGCTGGACATGGCGTGGATGGTATGGTAACCATTCGGCCCCGTTCACAAAACGAGCGGGTTCCAGGCGGGCCATGGCCCCGCGGATTTAACAAACAATGACAAATCAAATGAAATTGAAACAAACTGTATTTTTAGTGATGGGGCTGTTGCCTCTTGGTGTCATCGCCCAAACCAACAAACCGCAATCCACAGCGCCGCCCGCCAAGCCGCCCGGCGCCACGGCCATGCCGGCGAAGCCGGCCCCGGCGGAAATGCCGGAGAAAGGCAAGTTGAGCTATGCCATTGGCATGTTCTTCGGCAACAACATTACCAACGGCATCAAGCGCGGAGAACTCAGCGTTGATACCAATACCGTGCTCGAGGCGATCAAAGATGTCATCACTGGAAAACCCACGCGCCTGTCACAGCAAGAACTCACCGACGTTATGAATCAGCTCAGAGCGGCGATGCAGGCCAAACAGAATGCGGAGGCCGAGGAAGCCAAAGCCAAGGCCGAAGCTTTTCTGCTCCAGTTTGCGAGAGGCGCAGGAGTAACGACCCTCTCCAACGGCTTGGAATACAAGGTGATCAAAGAAGGAGACGGCGCCATGCCCAAGGAAAGTGACACAGTGACTGTGGGGTATCGCGGCACTTTGAGCGACGGAACGGAATTTGATCACAATGACAATTTCACCACTCCGGTTAAAGGAAGGGTCATTGCAGGATGGCAGAAGATACTGCCTTTGATGAAAGCAGGTTCCAAGTGGCAGGTGGCCATTCCTCCATCCCTGGGCTATGGACCCCGCGGGAAACCCGGAACAATACCGGGCAATGCAGTTCTCATTTTTGACTTGGAATTGAAGTCCATCACGGCAGCAGCGCCGACCCTTCCGCCAATTTCGGCCGCTCCGCCCGCAGCTTCCAAGCCAGCCGCCCCCGCGCCGACTACGCCGGTGGTGAGCGGAGAAATCATTAAAGTGCCCTCGGCGGACGAATTGAAAAAAGGCGCCAAAATCGAAGTCATCAAAGCCGGCCAAACCAATGTGGTGAACCCGCAGTAAAGAGCGACTACAGTCCGTTTTAATTTCCCAGGCCGCACATTCGTGCGGCCTTTTTGTCTGCTTTCTGCTTTCTGCCTTCCGTTTTCCCTGGCATCCTTCACGCATGATTGCTCGCGTCACCCTCGAGCTCGCCTTGGGCAAGGAATTTGACTACCTCATTCCTGACGAAATGGAGGGGCTGGTGGAAGTCGGCACCCGGGTCAAAGTGCCTTTTGCCCACCGCCAGGTGCTGGGTTGCGTCACAGCCCTGCCGGAGAGTTCGCCCCATCCCAATCTTCGCCCCCTCATTAAAGTCGTCGGGCGCCAATCGTTTGTCAGCCCGAAGATTCTGCAATTGGCCCGTTGGATGGGCGAGTATTACTGCTGCCCGCCGGAGATTGCGCTGAAGACCGTCTTGCCCGAAGCCGTGCGCAAAGAGAAGGAAGGCTGGCGCGAACAACTATCCGTGCGCGCCCTGCCCGTCAACGAACCCGGTCCGAAACTGAGCAAACGCCAGGCGCAGGTCCTCGAAATCGTCCGCAAACGGGGAGAACTGCCCCTCCAGGAATTATTGCAATCAGCCGACACCACTGCTCAAACATTGCGCCGTCTGGAAGACAAGGGACTGATCGCCATCACGCCGCAAATTTCCGAGCGCGACCCATACGGGCGCGAGACGATTTTGCCAACCCAATCACTGACCTTTAACCCGGACCAACAGCATGCCTTCGAAGCAATTACGGCTGCAATGGAAATGGGTGGAACCGGCGTCCCGCCAAAATCCCCCCCTGCGAGCGCCGAATTAAAATCCAACGCCCCCTCCGCATTGGCGGCAGGGATTGGGCGGGACGCCCAATCCAAACAGGCCGGAGGCCTGTTCCACCACAACGTCTTCCTGCTGCACGGAGTGACAGGAAGCGGCAAGACGGAAGTTTATTTGCAGGCCATCGCCCGGAGCCTGCAACAAGGCAAGGGGGCGATTGTCCTGGTGCCGGAGATTTCCCTGACACCCCAGACGGTCGAGCGATTCAAAGCCCGCTTCAATTCCGGCCCGCTGCAAACCTTGGTGGCGGTGTTGCACAGCCATTTGTCCGCGGGCGAGCGCCATGATGAATGGCACAAAATTCGCCAGGGCCGCGCCCGCATCGTCATTGGCGCGCGTTCCGCCGTTTTTGCGCCCGTCGATCCTCTCGGCCTGATCATCGTGGATGAGGAACACGAACATTCCTACAAGCAGGAGGAATCCCCCCGTTACCATGCCCGCGACGTCGCGGTGGTGCGCGCCCGGATGGAAAATGCGGTGGTCGTGCTGGGCTCGGCCACGCCCTCCATGGAAAGTTTTTACAATGTGGAGAAAGGCAAATACCGGCTCCTGGAAATGCCCATCCGCGCCGATCATAAAAAAATGCCCGTCGTGCGCGTGGTCGATATGCGCCAGGTCGCGCGCCACGAGAAGGGAACACCCATCCTTTCCCCCGAGCTTAAGGAAGCCATCCACAAACGCCTGGATCGCAGGGAACAAACTCTCCTGTTTTTGAACCGGCGCGGCTTTGCCACCTCGTTGCAATGTCCTCTCTGCGGTTACGTGGCCCAGTGCCCCAATTGCAGCCTCTCGCTCACCTACCATCGGCAGGCCGGCAAGTTGCGCTGCCACATTTGCGCCTACGAGGCCAACGCGCCGGTCGTTTGCCCCGATCCGAAATGCCGCAACCCCGCCATTCGCTACGCAGGCCTGGGCACCGAAAGGGTCGAGGCCACGCTGGGCAAACTCTTTCCGAAGGCCCGCATTCGACGCATGGATTCGGACACCTTGAAGCGCAAGGAAGATTACCGCCGCATCCTCGGTGATTTCAGAACCGGGAAGATCGACTTGCTGGTCGGCACCCAAATGATTGCCAAAGGCCTGCACTTTCCCAACGTGACCCTGGTCGGGATTATTTACGCGGACTTGAGTTTGCACCTGCCGGACTTTCGCGCGGGAGAACGGACCTTTCAATTATTGACCCAGGTGGCGGGCCGGGCCGGACGGGGCGACGTGGAGGGGGAAGTTTTCGTCCAGGCTTTCACCCCCTTCCATCCGGCCATTCAATATGCCCGCCGCCACGATTTTGCCGGCTTTTACGAACAGGAAATTGATTTTCGCCGGCAACTCAATTATCCGCCGGTCAGCCGGATCGCTTTGCTCCTGCTCAAAGGGCGCAATGAGGAAAAGGTCAAATTCTCGGCCACCCATGTGAGGCACGAAATCGAGAAATGGTCCGGGGCGTTTCCGGATATGATTTTGGCCGGGCCAGCCCCTGCCCCGCTCGCCCGCACCGAAAGCAAGCACCGCTTTCACATCCTGTTGCGCACCCGGCAAATGACCCGGTTAAGCCAAAGGCTGGCGGGATTGATCGCTTCTCTCACATTGCCCGAAGAGGTTGTGATGACCGTCGATATTGACCCCGTGAATCTGATGTAGCTCAGCGGATGCCGCAGACCATCGAACGACTGGCCGGCACAGACAGCGTGACCTCGGAACCGGCGTCCGCAGAATGGTTCAATTCGACCGTGCCGTCCAGGCAGAGCAGCCGGTCATGTATGGCAATGGCATCCAGCGCCCTTTCGGTTATCAGTTCCCTGGCAAGCCCGTTGTCATCGGCCCGCACATGCAGGCGCACCGCTCCATCCTTCTGCTCCAATTCAATCTCGACGCGCGCCACTCCTGGCACAAGGATATCCGTGACAATCTCGCGGCAGATTCCGAATAATTCGTTGGCCGCAAACGGCGCCAGAGAAATGTCCTCGTTCGGCGCGATGAAGGTGCAGCAGATATCGTTGGCTGAAGACTGCGCGAACCAGCGCAAAGCGGCGGCCAGCCCAAACTCATCGAGAATTCGAGGTTGCAATTCGTTGGTAATATCCCGAACCGATTGTCCGAGTTCCATCACAAGGCTGGCCCAGTCTTTGCACTTTGCGGCCCAGTTCGCAGGCGCGCTGTTTTCCGATGCCGCCAGCGATAATTGCAAAGCCAGCAGGGTCATCTTCTGGCTGATCTCATCGTGGATCCTGCGGGCCAGGCGTTTGTGCTGCCGCTGATTCAGCAACTGTTGCCGCGCCAAAAGCGCCCGAACTTCTATGTGTGACGTGTTTACCATTTGACATTGTCATGCGCCGCGATAATTCATTTGTTCCTGCCCAAAAGCCACGGCCGGACTTTGCCAGGCCGGGAAACTGGACAGCAACGCCTGGAGATGAAGCACTTTGAGTGCCAAACGCACGCTGGGTAAACACGTTCAGCAGGCCGGACGATTGGACGGGGGCGGCCGGGAGTGAGGTGCGCCGGCCCAACTTGCCTTCAGCCCGGCGGCGGCTTGATTGTCTGATCTTTGGATTCGCGTCTCAAAACAGTACGCGACTCCCCCAGGAAACAGGCAACCAGACCAGAACGCTTGGAATCCAACATGGACCGGTCCGGCGCCCATCAGGCCATCAGGCCGTTTTAAGAGGAGAAGCCTTCCTGATCAATTTAGCGCCATTGGTCTTCAGGTAAGCCTGCACTGCGACGATCCCTCCCAAACTAATCGGCACCCGCTTTTGACTTTGAAAGAGGCGGTAGTGCGTAAGGGTCTTGCCCACTTCCATGATTTCGATGTGTTTATCGTCCATCTTCCAAAGTTGGCCTTTCGCCAAAGGTGGCGGAGTCGGTTTCTTAGCCTTCATATTTTTTCCTGTTGTCAAACGCTTTGCCATTGTGAGAAAAATTCTGTTATATCCGCATTCTGAATCATCCCGTGCTTTGGGACCTCATTTTTTGTTCGGTGACTGCCATTAAAGCATTTCCCGCGGGAAAAATAAAGATAAATCTTCGCTTTTCAACGCGGAGCGATCCACCCCGCAGACCGGTCATGCCTCACCCCCCGGTCGCTTCCCCATTTCACTGAAAGACAGAGCCAGGCTTCTTGGGGAAAGGCAGAATCGCGGGACGTGACTGAACCTGGCCTGGAGGCGAGGCCGGCGGTTCCTGCCGCGACAATCTGTCGGGATTCTGGCTCACTGTCTTTGTTTCCACAGGGTGGATTGTCCGGGGCGCGCTCATCGTTTCGTCCGGCGTTCTGCTCCGCAAATCATCCTTTTGAGAGGTGTAAGCATCCGCGCCGGGAGCTGATATGGAATTACGCCGCAGGTCGTTCGCCTCACTGGAAAGGCGCTGCGATGAATATTTCTTGATTGAGTTTCTCGTTGACCGCCCTCATTCTGTCGTAAGACAGCATGACTTTTTCCTGCACCCGGTCCAAATCACGCAATCTCTGATGGAAAAGACTCCAGGACCATTTTGACAGCCTTTGTCCCACTGTCTCTTCCGGCGGTAATGCGCGATGGAAAAAGTCGCGGGACCATGCTGAGTCTGGATCTGAATCGGGAGAATGCTTGCCGTAACGCTCATCCTTTTGGTAATCGGTTCTTCCCGCTGTGTTCACCGCTTCCAACCGGCCGCGAAGGTTGTCCCGGCTCGCGGCCTCACCTCTTCTCCTTTCGGAGAAAATGCTTCCAGCATCCGGATTCCATCCTCCGGGCATATCCCACCAGTTGGTTGCGCCATTGATTGGCCGCTGCCTGGAATCCAAATTGTCGTAACGACTGTCCGCATCGGGATCATCGTCCCGGTCGTCTGCGAAAGCTGAATCCCATGTCTTGACGTCCTTCTCTTTTGGGGTGGAGATGATCACAATCTCTGAATAACCCAGCATGCTTGCCGGGATCATGTCATTGACCTGCATCGACGTTTGCATCTCGGATTTGGGTGGTTCCTTATCATCGCGCACCACTTGGGGAACCTCCAGCGAAGCGCCTGGAGCAGAAAACTCGATCTTGTCACCGGCCCGGGCAGAAGGAGGCATGGCGCAGGGCGATAACGCGCCCGCCGCCAGAGCCAGAACTGCCAAAGAATGTGAACGCCACGATAACATACCACCAAGTTATATTATGGCATAAGACCGGTCCGGCGTCAATTTTTTCCACAATCTCAAAAGGACCGCGCGCAACGTCCGCTCCTCGCGCCCGTTCCCGGCGCCGCTGCAAACAGGATGCGTCGTTACGCCTTGGGCGCCATCTCGCGCTCCCGGTCTTCCATCGCTGCCTTGCGCGAAAGCCGCACCCGGCCTTTTTCATCAACGCCCAGGCATTTGACCCAAACTTCATCGCCCAGTTTGACAATGTCTTCGGTCTGCTTGACACGGAAATTGGCCAGCTCGCTGATATGGACCAGGCCGTCTTTGCCCGGCAAGAACTCCACGAACGCCCCAAACTCCTTGATCGTGACCACCTTGCCCCGGTAAAGCTTGCCGATCTCAGCCTCAGCCGTCATGCCTTCAATCGCGCCGCGCGCGATCTTCATGCCCTCCTCCGAGACGGAGTAAATATTGACAGTGCCATCGTCGTCGATGTTGATTTCGCAACCGGATTCCTCGACCAGCCGCTTGATGTTCTTGCCGCCAGGCCCGATGAGCGCCCCGATCTTCTCAGGATTGATCTTCACCTGCACGATGCGCGGGGCGTATTTGCTCATTTCCTTCCGGGGCTCGGCCAACGTCCGGGCCATGATGCCCAGGATGGTCAGGCGGCCGACCCGGGCTTTCTCCAGGGCCTCGGCCATGACGCTGTGCGGCAAGCCGCGCAATTTCAGGTCCAGTTGAAATCCAGTGATGCCTTTTTCAGTCCCCGCGATTTTACAATCCATGTCGCAGAAGGCATCCTCCCAGCCGATGATGTCGGTCAGCAGTTTGTAACGGCCGATTTTGTCCATTTCATCATGCTCGGCGCAAATGCCGATGCTGATGCCGGCGACGGGCCGTATCATGGGCACTCCCGCATCCATCAACGCCAAAGTGCCGCCGCAAACTGTGGCCATGGAACTCGAGCCGTTGGATTCCATGATCTCGCTCGTCACGCGAACGGCATAAGGATAAGTGGCCAGCGGCAGCATCGGTTCAATGGATCGTTCCGCCAATGCCCCGTGGCCGATTTCACGGCGGCCCGGGCCGCTGATGCGCCCCGTTTCACCCACCGAGTAGTTCGGAAAACTGTAGTGCAGAATGAACTTCTTTTCCGTCTCTCCGCCGGTGTAGGAGTCAAACTCCTGGGCGTCCTCCGTCGTTCCCAAAGTAACCAGCGTCACGGCCTGCGTCTCGCCGCGACAGAACAAGGCCGAACCATGCGCCCGGGGCAACAGGCCAACTTCGCAGATAATGGGCCGGATGTCGTCGAAGCCGCGGCCGTCGAGCCGCTTGTCTTCGTTCATGATCAAATGGCGCATCGTTTCTTTTTGGATGTAATAAAAGGCCTCGCGCAGCACGGATTCGGTCACTTTCTCCGCGCCAAATTTAGCCACGAGATCGGCGGCGACTTCATCGGTCAGCGCCTTGACGGCCGCCTCGCGTTCGAGTTTTTTATGGGTGAGCAAAGCCGGCACCATGCGCTCCCCGGCCCGTTGTTTGGCTTCGTGCAAAATGTCTTCCGGCACGATGCTCGTGGTGATTTCGCGCTTCTTTTTTCCGCCGCGCGCGGCCAATTCCTTCTGCGCCAGGATGACCGGCTGGCAGCACTCGTGGCCAAATTTAAGTGCGGCGATGAAATCCGCTTCCGATATTTCACGGGCGCTTCCTTCGAACATGACAACATCGGCGGTGTTGCCCACATAAACGAGGTCCAGATCACTTTCGAGCTGTTCGGAGTGGGTGGGATTGGCCACGAATTTTCCCTGAACCCTGCCGATGCGCAGCGCGCCCAGCGGGCCATCCCAGGGAATGTCACTGACGGCCAGCGAAGCCGAAGCGCCGATGATGCTCAAGATGTCCGAATCATTTTCGCCATCCGCGCTCAGGAGAATGCTTTGCACCTGCACCTCGTTGAACCAGCCCTTCGGGAAAAGCGGGCGTATCGGCCGGTCGGTCAAACGGCTGGTCAGAATTTCCTTTTCCGTGGGACGCCCTTCGCGCTTGAAATAGCCCCCTGGAAATTTGCCCGCGGCCGCCGCCTTTTCGCGGTAATCAACGGTCAACGGAAAAAACTCCTGGCCTGCCTTGGCCTTGATGGCCGCCACTGACGCCACCATGACGATGGTTTCACCCAGTTGCACCGTGACCGCGCCGTCGGCCTGTTTGGCCAGTTTGCCTGTCTCGATAATAATTTGCTTGGACCCCACTTGGGCCGTTACTTGTTCTGCCATAATGATTCCTTAAAACCCGCCGACTCAGGGGAACTTCAATCAACACCCGGCAACTGCCGTTGAACCGGTCCTGATTGAAATTACCCAAGTCGGCGAAACATAACACCGCGAATTTAATCCATTGCACTGGCCTGGTCGCGTTTCCGGGCCAATGAAGTTGTTTGAACCATTTTCATGGTCGGGATGATCCAGTTTCCCGGGAAAGAAGGACAAAATCAATGCCGAAGCTTCAGTTTCTTTGTAACCGACTGATAGCGCGGCAAGTCGGTCTGATGGAGATAATCCAGCAAACGACGGCGTTGCCCGACCATTTTCAGCAAACCGCGCCGGGAACTGTGGTCCTTGATGTTCTTCTGCAAATGCTCGGTCAGGTGATTAATTCGCTCGGTCAAAAGGGCGACTTGCACGTCCGCGGAGCCTGTGTCCCGTTCGTGAAGCTGAAAACCCGTTATCGTCTTTCCTTTTTCCATATTTTTCTATCGATCCATTCTGTTATGAAGGAACAGTTTAGATATGAGGCAAGCGCCTGTAAAGCTCTTTTTTGGGCGGAAACAATTATTTGTTTTCATTGGAATATATCCATTGCCTGGCAGGTTATCTGGTATCTACTTGGCCAGGCAAAAATTGGGCCGCAAGAAGGCTTCTCCGGGCAGGCCCGCAAGGCCAGGGCCAGCGCGGTGCAACGATCCGCGTGGCCGTCGGCGGAGTGCGGCGCGCGGTAGGTCACCCCGCCCGAGGCCGTGGTCACGCGATTGATGCTGTG
>CAWFAZ010000027.1:0-39452 GCA_963813995.1 uncultured Verrucomicrobiae bacterium
ACCGCTCCACCATCATGACCAGCAACCGGCCACTGGAGGAATGGGGCAAACTTCTGGGCGACGTGCCCACGGCTGGGGCGATCCTGGATCGTTTTCTGCACCACGCCCAGACCATTGCCATTACCGGGCGGAGTTACCGGCTTAAAGACCATGCCGCCATCGCCGGAAAGGAAGACAAAAACAAAAAGGCCAAATCCAAGTCCAACGGACCTTCGACCGCAGAACCGGCGAGCTGAATGGCTCGCTTTCTGGTTCTGCTCGCTTTACTTTGCTGTTTACGATTATGGAAAACGCTCGATTTTCAATCTCGGTCGGAGGTTGGTTTCGATATACGAACCAGCCGTTGCATAATAAAAGTTGGACCCTTTAGCCGGACAATGAATAAGCGTGCGTTTTTTCTGGGTGCCCTCGGGTTGGCAATTGCAGCCTTCATCACGCATTGCGTCGCTCGTGTTTTTCTTGAGGACGCTATGCACCGGAACACTGCAAGTATCAGCCAAGCCGTAAAGCAGCACGCGCCCTACGTAGCCGATCCGTTAGCCGCTCAAGCAAACCACATGTGGAATGTTCTGACTGGCACCGGCGTTGTGCTTACCGTGCTGTCCGTTATCTGCATGGCCACAGCCGCCATACGGCATGAACCAGGGTGGTATCTCATTTTGCTTCTGCTTTTGGTCTTCGACATTGTAATGCCGATGCTCTTGTGAACTCAAAACGGTCCAACAAGGTCACTCCGGCCAACGCCGGATGGCACCTTCAGTTCCGCTTCGCGGTTCACTGTGCAGTGAACGGAAGCCATCCGTTCAGTTCAGGAGACAAATCGAAAGCCATCAGCGGCTGCCAGCCATGAGCGTTGAAAGCTTAATTCAAAGGCCACCATGCCACGGAGGCTTCGCGGATTGAAGCACAAAAATCCAGCCCCACACTCTCGTGCCCAACCGATCCACCTGCACTTTCAAATTGGCGCTGATCCTAAAAGGCCGTATCCATTGTCAACCGCCCGAATTGCGTACCGTCCTCGCCGCCGCCCACATCGAATATGCTGGCGCCCTTTACCATGCGACATTCTTAACCGTTTCCAACGGTTTCCCGAACGACGGCAAGCCGTTAAAACGGCTGGGGTTCGCCTTACGCCTCCTCGACACCGGGCTGAAGCCGCGGTGTTAATGAGAAACGCCAGGATTTAGATGCGTTTGCCCTGGGTTCGAGCCGAAGGCGTGATCCTTCCGCCAAACCGAACAGGGGGCTAAAATGGCGGTGCTCATGCCGTGGATAATCTTCTTGTCAGCCGGGCAGGTTTGGAGTTTCCATGGAAAGGAGATACTGCTTGCGTAAGGGGATGGTTCTGTGGTAGGTTGATTCAATATGAGTAGTATAGTATCGACAATCACCTCCAAATGGCAGGTGACCATACCGGAAGGCGTGCGGAAGGAAATAACCCTCAAAGTCGGCCAGCGCATCGCTTGGGCAGTCGACGACGGCAAGCTGGTGGGGCGGCGCGTTCGTTCGGTCCGCGAATTGGCCGGATGTTTCAAGTCGAATGGCGCTCCGGGGCGGGGAAGAGATTCGATGGGGGATTTCGCCAAGGCCGCCATTGCCCGGCATGATCGCATTTCGAGGCAGAAGCCATGACAGAGTTTGTGCTGGATGCGAATGTGCTGGTGCGCTTCCTCGTTCAGGACGACCCGAAACAGAGCGCGGCAGCGATGGTCCTGTTTGAAAAGGCAGAACGCCGCGAAGTGCTTTTGCATCTTGATTCCCTGGTTGTGGCCGAATCGGTGTATGTGCTGATGGGACGGTATGGGCGCACCCGAACCGAGGTGGCAAATGTGCTGTTGGCCATCATTCAGAATCCCGGTGTTGAGACGGCGGAAGCTGATGTCGTAACCGATGCCTTGCAGCGGTTTGGCGCAATCCATGTGGATTTTCCCGACGCCTGGCTGGCGGCACGCGCGGCACAGCATGGCCGTTCCGTGGCTTCATTTGATCGCGATTTGGACAAGTTCAAGGACATCCAGCGGTTTGAGCCCAAGGCGTGATCCTTCCGCTAAACCGAACACGGGGCCAGAATGGCGGTGCTCATGCCGTGGATGATTTTCTTGTCCGCCGGACAAATCGTGGCCAAAACTCCGGCCAGATTGGCCCGCGCGGCGTCGCCTTCGCCGGCGACAAAATAGTACGGACACAGCCGAACCCGACCGGGCATCGGCATGGCTTGGTTCTTCTCAAAGTCATACCATTCGGCCTGGACCAGCGCCGGCCTGTGGTAACGCTGCAAGACATAAGGCGAGGTGGCAAACGCGCCCAGGGCCTCATCCACGGCCGCGGCCCAGTCGGCGGTGGAAAGATCGCTGCCCAGATAGACGCCGCGCGCGCCCCAGGCCTTGTCGGAAAAGCCGGACACTTTGAGAATCAATTCGCGTTCGCGCTGCGAAAGGGCCTTGAGTTGTTGCCAGTCTGTCAAGTTCAATTCCGGCAGGGCGCCCTGCGGGGGCAGGGGGGCAGGATCCACCACCCAACAGTAAGGCGCCAGCCCCCGCAGCCGCTCGAAAAAGCGTTCGCCCAATTCCTGCCGCCAAAAGCCGCGCAGATTCCGGTTCCACAGCAGCGCGAAGAGCATTTTTTCCTCGAAAATCGGCTTGGGCGGCGCGGTGAGGCGGATGTCCCCGGCCAACGCCATGTCAAATATTTGTTTGGCGTTGGGCGTCTGGGGCAAATCGAACAATTCGAAAAAGCGATAGACGGCGTCGCCCTTTTTGAACTGATCGAACCGGGTGTCACGCACTGTGAATCTCGCGCCCAGTTGGCCGGCCAGCCAGGCCATTTCCGGCCAGTAGGTCCGCGCCTCCTCGGAAATGACGATGTGAACCGACAGCGCGTCTCCAAAAATGGCGGAAAAGCCCTGTGTCATCCCGTCCGCCCCGCCGATGACGGGAGGGGAACCGTTGGGAGTCAGCGGCGAGACGCCGCTGCCACTTTCGTCCGCCCCGCCGATGACCGCTGGGGAACTGTTTGGCAGGGCCGAATAGGTCTGGTTGAGCCATGCTGTCAATCCTATTCCTCCGGGAACGCTGTCCAGCTCGGCGATGACGGGACCGGATTCAGTCAGGATGATGTCGGGGCGGATGACGCGGGGCAGTTCATTTTTGAAGGCGGCGGAGCGTTGCATTTCGAGCAATTCCCGGGGCTTGCCCTGGTCCAGCCAGCCGGCCACCCAGGCGGGTTGTTTGCCGGCCAGGCTTTGGCGATAGAGCAAATTAACGCTGCGATTGAACTGAAGCAGGAGCCGGCCCAAGCCCTCCAACTCCGCCGCCAGTTCGCGGCCGAGGGGGAAGGGGGAAGGGGAGACGCGCCAATCCTGCCCCGTGAACAGGCCGTCTTTGGGAAGCCGCGCCCGGATGAAGCGCGCCTTTTCTTCCGGAGTGGGCAATGCCTCCTTATCGCTCATATTCCGTCGGCGGGACGCCGACGGATGCGACCGGGACGGTCGCGCTCCTGAAGAAGCCGCCAAAGATCAGGGTTTTCTGGACGCGGGCCATAAGTGTACTTTACAGTCGCACCTGCCCGTTGCCGGTTCCGACCCATTTATAGGTGGTTAATTCCTCCAGGCCCATCGGGCCGCGCGCTCCGATCCGGTCGGTGCTGATGCCGATCTCGGCGCCCATGCCAAATTCCGCCCCGTCGGTGAAGCGCGTGGAGGCGTTCCAGTAAACCGCCGCCGAATCGACCTGGGCCAGAAAGTCCCGCGCCCGGCCCGCGTCCCGGGTGACAATGCTGTCGGAGTGGGCCGATCCGTATTGATTAATATGATCGATGGCCTGCTGGACGCCATCGACCACGCGTATGTTTAAGATGTAGTCGTTGTATTCGGTGTAAAAGTCCTGCTCGGCGGCAGGTTTAATGACGGAAGCCGGCTGGGGCAGGCTGGATTCCAGGATGTTGCGCGCGGTTTCATCCACACGCAATTCCACTTTTTTTTCATTCAAGCGCCGGGCCATCGAGGGCAGAAACTGCCGCGCAATCGCCTGATCGACCAGCAACGTCTCCATGGCGTTGCAGACGGCGGGGCGCTGGCATTTGGCGTTGAAGGCGATTTCTTCGGCCATTTTCAGGTCCGCTTCGCCATCGACATAGACATGACAGACGCCCTTGAAATGTTTGATGACGGGCACCTTGGAACAATCGGCCACCGCGCGGATCAATCGCTCGCCGCCGCGCGGCATGCACAAATCCACGTATTGCGTCAAGGCAAGCAATTCCCTGACCGCATCACGATTGGTCGTGGCCACGACCTGGAAGGCGTGCCGGGGAAATTCGGGCAGGTGCATGGCGGCGGCGTTGGTCATTGTTTCGGCAATGATTTGATTGGAAAGGATCGCTTCCCTGCCGCCGCGCAGGATGGTGGCGTTGCCGGATTTGAAACAGAGACCGGCCGCGTCCGCCGTGACGTTGGGGCGCGATTCGTAAATGATGACGACCACGCCGATGGGTGTGGCGATCTTTTGCAAACGCAATCCATTGGGGCGCGTCCTGTCGTCCAGCACCCGGCCCACGGGGTCTGGCAGCGCGGCCACTTCGCGCAGTCCTTTGGCCATGGAGGCGATGCGTTTGTCGTCCAGCTTGAGCCGGTCCAGCATGGCGTTGGACAGGCCGCGCTGGGCGGCGGCTTCCATGTCGCTGGTGTTGGCCTCCTGGATGGCCTCGCGACTCTGTTCGAGGGCGCCGGCCATGGTCAGGAGGCAGCCGTTCTTCTGGTCGGTGGACAACCGGGCCAGTCGGCGGGAAGCCGCCTTGGCCTGGCGGGCCAACTGCGTCATCTGTTCTTTCAAATCCATACCGGCTAATCTAAGCCAATTTGCCCGCGCCGTCATTTTGTTTGATCTTCGGCGATCTGCGCAACCCGCATTGAAACCAAAGCCGCCAGACCATGATCAGCGCTTCCTGGACAATTCTGCCCGACATTTTCGAGCAGCCTTGAACACGTTCGGTGAAGATAATTGGCACTTCGACGATCTTCATGCCCTGCTGCCAGATTTTGTGCGTCATCTCGATTTGGAAGCTGTAGCCGTCGGAGTGAACGGCATCCAGGTTGATCGACTGGAGGGCGCGCCGCCGGAAACATTTGAAGCCGCCGGTCGGATCGGTGAAGGGCATGCCCGTGATCGTGCGCACGTAGAGCGCCGCGCAGGTGCTGAGCAAGAGGCGCTTCATCGGCCAGTTGATGACCCGAATGCCGTTGCAGTAACGCGAACCCAAAACCAGGTCGGCTTCCTGGACCGCCTCAATGAAACGCGGAATATCATCCGGGTTATGTGAAAAATCGCCGTCCATTTCCATGACAAACTCGTAAGGGCGTTGCAAAGCCCAGATGAAGCCGGCGCAATAGGCCCGGCCCAGGCCATTTTTTCCAACCTCATGCAGCACATGAATGGACGGATTCTTCGCGGCCAGCTCATCCGCGATATGGCTCGTGCCGTCGGAGGAATTGCCATCCACCACCAGCAAATCCACTGGCGTCGGCAACCTGGCCAGATGCCCGGCCAAAGTGGGCAGATTCTCCCGTTCATTATATGTCGGAACAATGACCAGTGTATTATTCATCGCTAAAAGATGCGTGCCGCAACATGTTTTGCTCTGCTCGGCGGATTGGACCTCCCCGCCCACCTGTCAGCAGAGCCAATTTGCCGCCAAAGTTCAAGGCGCAATTCGGAAATTCCCAAGGAACATTTATTGCGGCACAATCAGAATCTGCATGAAGTGCATGGGTGTCAAGTTGACCGGGGCGAGGTCTGTCACGGTGACTGTTTCCGTGCCGTTGCCATTATTGGCCACGGTTTGTGACGTGCAGGCCGGGCCGGAATTCCAAGGGCCGGAAGCCAGATTACTCGTGACTACAGGGAGGTAAGTGATGTCGGAAGGCGCAGGATGCGGACGATTGAAAATGACCTCCAGATAACCGCTGGCTTGCTTGGTGGAAATTGGATCCGGGTTGGACAGGAGAGGATCAAGACCAAAGGCGTAAGCACAAATATTTGGAATGCCGTCATGGGCAGGGTTGGCATTATTGGCCGCAGCGCCGGAATTTTGCGCCGTCCCAAACCAAGTCTGACGCCAGGTCGCAATCGGGGCGAGGTCGAGCGATGCCGGCAAGGTGAACAGCGGCCGATTTGTATCGAGAGTTTGAACCAGAATCGTGGCGGTGTAAGTCCCATAGGAGAGTCCGGCCGGGTTGAACGAAACGTTCACGACGTTCGATTTGGAACCGGACACAAAACCTGCGTTGCCATCAAAGCGAAGCCAGGGAGTGGGCGTCATAAGGATGGCAAAATTCGACTGCAAATAGCTTTGGTTGAAGGCCACAGTGGTTCCTTGAGTGCCGTCGGAATTTTGCACGCCGACAGTGCAAGTGTTTGAAGCCGACATGGACTGATAGGCCATCAGAATTTCGCCGGTTGTTTTGAGGATGAGCTGGCAATTGACGGTGGATGTCGTCCCTTTGAAAAGCACATTCAGGAATTGCAAGGTGAAGGTTCCATTGATCGCGTCGGTGAAAGTATAAACATGGCTGTTGGTGTTGATGACCAAATCTTTCCAGAAAAAAGCAATGGAATTAAGGGGAGCGGAAGCGTTTGGCAGAGAAGTATTTGTCGAAGTGTCACCATGGAACGCATTGAATGCGACAAAGCCATTTGGGGAAACGTAAAGTTGCGCAAATGAGTTGGTGAAAAACGGGAAGGCAAATCCAATGTTGATCGGACCGGCAATGCCCTCGTCTTGCGCGGTTTTCGGCGGGGCAAGCGCAGTGAAACTCGAACTGATGTCCTGTCCGATGCCGGAGAAGTCCTTCCAAGTGAAAACCGGGCCGCCGGGCTGGGTTGAATCGATTGCGCTGTACACCACCGGGCTGGCGTTGGTGAGACAGAGCGAATAGCCCAACGGCAGACCTCCGCCATTGGTAATCGTCAATGGCACGGTGAGGAGGGGCGAATTGGTGCCGAGGGTTTGAATCAGATCAGGCGCGATGACATTGGCCTGTGGAGGAAGTCCAACGTAAAGCGCGGCTGAATACATAATGGCCGGGGTGTTTAATATTGCCGGGGTATTGGTGCTGGTGACTGTGAAGGTGAAGTTACTGACGGGCACGCCCGCGAACGTGTCCCACCAAGTCGCGGAATAAGTTCCGGCATTCAATCCGGCGACCTGCACAGTGCCCGCAACCGCGGCATTGGCATTCGTATTGAAAACATTTGTGCGATTCCACACCCAGGTTGCGTTGAAGCTGGAATTGCCCACCGCATAAGCCGCGAGCGTGGGCGCATAAGGGGCAAGCGTGATGTTGCCGAGAAGAATCCAATCCAGACCGGGATTGTAAATGTTGATGCTGTGCGAACCCGTGGAAACCGGAATGGATGCGGTAAAATTGGTGGAAGTATCGCTGCCGAAGGAGGGAAAAGATATATTGGTTTGCACATTGCCATCGAGAAAAATCTCAAGACCCGCGCCGGAAGCGGCAATCTGAAGCACTTGAACGGAGAAAGTTCCGGACTGGGAATAATCAACTTCAAAAGTATAACCGTTGGGTGTCATGGAGAGATGATAATAACCTTGCAAGTAACTGGGCGCCGAAGCGATTCCGTCAGGCGTAATGTCTCCAACGGCAAATGTGTCTTGTGTCACCGTTGCCCAACCGCCACTAGGCGCAAATATCAACGGGCCGTCCGCACCGCCTGTGACCAGCGGAGCGGATTTATGCAAAACATTTTGATCCCCCAACCCTGACAACGTGACAAAATCGCTCGTGGCGCGGAAAAAGATGTAATCATTCTCCGCGTCCATGCTGTCCCACCACCAAGGCTCTTCGTTGCCGGATTGTCCATTCATAAGACCGGCCCAAAGCGGAGCATCCACCCCGAGACGGGGAACGCCATTGGTGGCGCATTCAGAGCCGAAATCCGGCCTGACTGGCTGCGAGGCGCTGATGTCCGGCGGATCTTCCAGCCCGGTGATGACATCGCTGGGATAATCGTGATGCGTGTAATAGTCGCAATCGTCCCAAATCGGCTCCGTCAGATCCGAACTTGTGGTGATGAGATGTTGGTACAGGTCTTGCGAACGGATGAAGGGAGCCATCAGGTCGTGCCACTGTTGAATAATGCCCCATTGGCCGGTCTGTCCGGCATCGGTGAATTGCACCTCATTGAAAAGTTCCCACGCCATGACGGAGGTTGAATAACCCCAACGCGCAACCGCATAACGCATCTTGCGTTCGGTCAATGAGATGGCCGTCGCGTTGGTAAAAAATTGCACCGGGTCGGTCATAAAGCCGTTGGTGCTGCCGATGTCATTGGTCGCGTCGTATGGATTTTCCGCCCAATTCGGATCGACCATCGTGGAATACTGTCCATGATGTTGCAGCGTCATTTGAAAATGAATGCCCGCCTGTTCTGCGGCGGCGACAATGGAATCCCACTTTTGCGCCACAGTCAGATTCAGTTGACCCGGCGGCAGGGTCGGACCGTATGCCGGCCAATCCAGATTTTTACCATCCCAATGATCCATCCAAACACGCGACCAGTTTTCATGAGCGGCGCCCATCTTCCAAAAAATATTCGTCACGTTGTGCATGGTTGGACCGTCCGTGACGTCCCATGCCACGTCTTCGCCCCGTGGAAAAAAACGCCTCCCATTGCCGGTGATGAAGCGTCGCGGATTGGACGGATCCACGCGAATGAAACCGGCGCCGGTCGGCGGACCGGCCACAATCCACGAGCTGGGTTGCAGATTGCTGACCGAAAGCGGCGAGCCATTCAATGTGATGCCACTAACGCTGTAAGTCCCGGCCATTGCAGGCGTGTGGCGCGCGCGCCAGGTTGTGCCGCCATCGAAAAACGCGGGCAGTGAAACGGTGGAGTTGTCCGGCTGCAAAACATGCACACGCACGTCTGTGACCGTGTAATCAAAAGGGTCCGCAGCCAGGTTGGTTATGTTGAATGACGCTTCCAATTTGGAATAAGTGCCCTGAGCAGAAACTTTGGGGAGGACACAGCACGAAAGGAGCGCAAAAACGGCTATTTTGAAAGACTGACGCATGCCACTAAAACTGCCACATCTTAAGTGTTTCTGCAAACTTTTCGAAGCACTTTGATCTTTTCTGAATTTTAAGTGCGTTGCATCGTCAATTCTGGCACAATGGTTTTTGTGATGACGATTTTGGAGGTTCAAACAAACGGATTATTTGACAGCGTGGCGCGCGTCTGGCGCAACGGGGGAATTCTGCTGGGCGCGACGGCGGCCGTGGCCGCGTTGCTGGCCGGCGGGGGATGCGCGCAAACGACTTTGACCGCGCCGCAACGCGCCGCCACCGAACAACTCCTGTTGAGCACGGCGGCGGAGCGCGCAATTGTGTCCACCAATTTATCGTTGTTCAATGGCAGGAAAGTTTTTCTGGACGCGAGCTACTTTGACAGCTACGACTCGAAGTACGCCATCGGAACCATCCGGGACGCCCTGAGCCGGGCGGGGGCATTGCTGGTCAGCAACGCAACCAACAGCGATATCATCATTGAGGCGCGGAGCGGCGCGCTCTCGATTGACGCGGCGGATACATTGATAGGCGTGCCGAGCGCCGCGCTGCCAGTGCCTCTGGCCGGGGCGGTTTCCATCCCGGAGTTGGCGTTCTTTAAATCCCAGAAACAGTTTTCGCTGGCCAAGCTGGCGTTGCTGGCTTACGAGACGCACGGAGGAAAGCACATTTATTCCAGCGGGCCGATGATCGGGAAGGCCTATAACCATTACTACCGTTTCATTGGATTCATCACTTTCACCTCGACCGATATTCCGGCGAAACACAGGCCAACTGTCGTGAAATAGGCGCCGCTGGCGCGATTCGCCCGGTGGTTGGACGAAAATGGACTGAGCGGTTTCTTTGCATTCTGGCATTGATCTGTTACATTGCCGCGCCTTCACTAAAGGCATTTATGATGGAACAAACGACGGCTAATCGCCCCTCTTCTGCCGCTGCCCCGGCCGCTTCCGCGCTGTCGCATGGCGATGTCGCGGCCATTGATGAATTGCGGGAAGATTACGAGAAGCTGCGCCGCGAGCTGGCCCGGGTGATCATCGGCCAGGACAACGTCATCGAACAGTTGCTGATCTGTGTTTTGGCGCGCGGCCACGGGCTGCTCATGGGGGTGCCGGGCCTGGCCAAAACCACCATCGTCAATGCGCTGGCCCAGGCGATGTCGCTTCAATTCAACCGCATCCAATTCACCCCGGACCTGATGCCCTCGGACATCACCGGCACGGATATTCTCCAGGAAACCGATCAGCCGGGCCGCCGGGCGTTTGTCTTTGTCAAAGGGCCGATTTTTGCCAACATCATTTTGGCGGATGAAATCAATCGCACCCCGCCGAAGACGCAATCGGCCCTTTTGGAAGCCATGCAGGAGCATCGGGTGACGGTGGCCGGGCGGTTTTTCCAATTGCCCGCGCCCTTTTTTGTCCTGGCCACGCAAAATCCCATCGAGCAGGAGGGCACCTATCCGTTGCCCGAGGCGCAATTGGATCGTTTCATGTTTTTCATCCATGTGGATTATCCGAATCGGGATGAAGAACGGCGCATTGCCCGCGAGACGACGGGCGCGCCGCCGCCCGCCTTGACCAAATTGATCGATGGCGATCAGATCAGCGCCTTCCAGGAAATCGTGCAACGAGTGCCGGTGCCCGATCATATTTATGATTTGGCCGTCGATCTGGTGCGCCGCTCGCGTCCGCACGCCGGACAAGCGCCGGAGTGGATCAAGAAATGGGTGACGTGGGGGGCGGGTCCGCGCGCGGTGCAATACCTGGTTCGGGGGGCCAAGGCCCGGGCCGTGTTGCGCGGCAGTTATTTGGTGCGCATGGAAGATTTGGAAGCCGTGGCCGCGCCGGTCCTGACGCACCGGATTCTGACCAACTTCCAGGCGCAGTCCGAAGGGGTGGCCAGCCCGGAGATCATCACCCGGTTGCTGGAGGGGATTCGCGGAGAAGAACGCCGTGGCTGAGGAATCCCAGTTGCTCGATGCGGCGGTGCTCAACCGTTTGATGCACCTCACGCTCCTGGCCCGCTCGCCCATGGAGGGGACCGTCTCCGGCCACCACAAAAGCCCGCATCGCGGTTCCAGCGTCGAGTTTGCCGAATACCGCAATTATGTTCCGGGCGACGACATTCGCCGGCTGGATTGGCGGGTTTTTGCGCGGACGGACCGCTTTTACCTCAAGGAGTACGAGGCGGAAACGAACTTGCGCTGTTATTTCGTGCTGGATTGCAGCGGATCGATGAAATTTGGCGGGGCGGCCGGGACGAAGCTGGATTACGCCAGGCGCATGGCGGCCACGCTCGCTTACATCACGGTCCACCAGGGCGATGCGGTCGGGCTGGTTTGCTCCGGCCGGAAAACCTTTTTTGAAATCCCGCCGCGCCGCAACCCGTCGCATTTGAAGGTGATTTTTGAAACGCTGGAAAAAGCGGAGCCGCGCGGCCCGACCGGCTTGATCGCAGCCTTGCACAGTTTGGCGGAGAAAGTGCGCCGCCGGGCGCTGGTCATTGTCATCTCGGATTTTTTTTGCGAACTGGAACCGCTGCTGAATTGCTTTCAACATTTGCGTTTCCAGAAGCACGACCTGGCGCTCTTTCAACTTTTGGATCCCGCTGAAATGAATTTTCAATTCGATCGTCCGGTGCGGTTCGTCGATCTGGAAAGTTCCCTGGGCATTGTGACCGAGCCTTCCAGCATCCGGGACGAATACCTGCGGCAGCTTGGAATGTTTCTGGAGCAACTGCGCGAAGGCTGCCACGAATTCGGGACCGATTACCGTCGGGTCATCACGGATCAAAGTTATGAACGGGTTGTGGCGGATTTTCTGGTCGAGCGGGCGCTTGTTAAGAAATGACTTTTCTTCAACCCATGGTTTTGTTCGGATTGCCGCTCATCCTGGCGCCGGTCATTATTCATTTGCTCAACCGCATGCGGCATCGGCCCAAACCGTGGGCGGCCATGCGGTTCCTCGTTTCGGCCACGCGCAACTCGGTCAGCCATGCCAGGCTGCGCCAGTTTTTAATCCTGCTCTGCCGCGTGCTGGCGGTGGCCATGCTCGTTTTTTTTGTGGCCCGGCCCCTGGCGGGCGGCTGGCTGGGTTGGGCGCTCTCGCCCGCGCCCGATGCCATCTTGATTTTGCTGGACCGTTCGGCCAGCATGGAAACCCGGGCCGGCGCAACCACCAAACGCCAGCAGGCCATCCAGCTCCTGGCCCAGGCGGCCAAAGAATTTGAAGAAACCAGCCACCTCGTTTTGATTGACAGCGCCACGCGCGTCCCGCAGGAAATCGCCAGGGCCGCCACGCTGAATCAATTATCGTTGACAGAGCCGACGGACACCGCCGCGGATATTCCGGCCCTGTTGCGGACGGCGTTCGATTGGTTGATCGAAAACCGGGCCGGCACGGCGGAAATCTGGCTGGCCTCCGACGGACAGCGCAGCAATTGGCTGCCGGAAGACCCGCGTTGGAAAAATGTCATCGCCCAATTGGGCGGCCTTTCCCGGAGAGTCCGTGTGCGGCTGCTGGCCATGAATCAGCCGTCCGAAGCCAACGCTTCGATCTCGATCAAGGCATTGTTGCGGCGTCCGCGGGGAGACAAATCGGAATTGCAATTTGTTCTCGATCTTCAGCGCAATCGCAGTTCTGCCGCGCCCATTCCCGTCACGTTGACTCTGAACGGCGAGAGATCGGAGAGCGAAGTCACAGTGGAGGGACAGTCCCTGCGCTGGCGGCACACCATTGACCTCGGCGCGCGCCGCGAGGGAGGGTGGGGCAGTTTCACCCTGCCGGCGGATGCCAATGAGCATGATAACACGGCCTGGTTTGTCTATGGCGCTGACACGCCGTTGCTCGCAACAGTGGTCAGCGGCGATCCACGGGTGGCCCGCTGTTTGGAGTTCGCCGCCGCCTCGCGCAACGCGCAGCCCGCGGAGTTGATTTCCGCCGCCGCCTTTGCCGACGCCAATTTAGAGGGCCGTTCACTGCTGGTTTGGCAGGCGCCTTTGCCGGCCGGAACGGACGCCGATCAGGTGCAAACATTCGCCGCGTCCGGGGGCGTGGTGATTTTCTTTCCACCCGGCCAGCCGGACGCGGGACAGTTCAGCGGCATGGGCTGGGGCAGCGTTCAAGAGGCCGAAAACGCCGGGGGCTTTCGGATTTTGCGCTGGGGTGAAGACGAAGGGCCGCTGGCCAGAAGTGATGAGCACATCAGTTTGCCTCTCGGCCAGACGGCTTTCCAGCGCCGCCAGCCCATGGCCGGCCAAAAGGAGACGCTGGCCGCCTTCGACGATGGCACGGCTTTCCTGATTCGCCAAAGTTTGGGCAAAGGCGAAATTTACTTTTGCTCCTCGCTGCCTGATCCGGCGTGGTCGGGTTTGAGCGACGGCCCGGTGCTGGTGCCGATGTTGCAGCGGATGCTCCAGGCGGGGGCGCGCCGGGTGCAACAGGTTTCTTCCGCCGCCTGCGGTGAATTAAGTCTGGCCGATCAAAATCTGCCCTGGGTTTCGGTGGATTCCACCGGGCACAAAGACATTCGCACGCAAGCCGGTGTTTATCGCGCGGGCGGCCGATTTTTGGCCGTCAACCGTCCCCCGGCTGAGGATGATCCGGAGGTGGTTGACCCGGACGAAGCGCGGAAACTCTTTGGTGATTTGCCCGTGCAAACGCTGCAGGAGCGTCATTTTGAAACCAGCCGGTTGCAAGGAGAAATCTGGCGGTTCTTTCTCTTTGCGATGCTGCTGTTTTTGATCGTTGAAGGCATTTTGATCTTGCCGGCGCGCCGGGCGGCATCGCGCGCGGATTCGCCGCCGCTGCGGAAACCTCCGCGCCCGGAGGAGCAATTGGCATGAGCCATTTTTCTGTTGCCGCTCCCATTTCGGTGATCGCCACGGGTCTGGCCATCTGGCTGGGCGCGGCCTGGCTGTGCCATGCCAACTGGCGTCGCAGCGGCCATCGCCGCGCGGTCGGAAAACTGGAAACGTTGCGCTTTATTTTGGTCACCCTGCTCGTGCTGACGTTGCTGCGGCCGGAGTATGTCGAACACTTGCAGCGCAGCGCTACTCCGGAAATCGCCATACTCGCCGATGGCTCCGACAGCATGAGAACGCGCGATGTGGTCGTGTCAAACAACGTGATGAGCCGCGGGCAATGGCTCAATCAACAGCTCCGGCGCTCCATCTGGGCGCCCTTGACGAACAAGGCGAAGGTCTCGGTGGAAACGTTCGCCGCGCCTTCCACCAATCAAAACGCCATCAATGGCACGGACCTCGGCCAGGCGTTGGAGAATGCTTTTCATCGCTTTAAAAATCTCAAAGCCGTCCTGCTTTTGAGCGATGGCGATTGGAACATGGGCAAATCGCCCCTCGGCGCGGCAACGCGTTATCGGGAGCAGAACATTCCCGTCTTCACAGTGGCGGTGGGCCGTGAAACGGCGCTGCCAGATTTGGCGTTGGAGAATGTTTCCGCTCCGGCTTACGGGCTTCTTGGCGAGGAAATCGCCATTCCTTTCAAAGTCACAAGCCATTTGCCGCGCGAAGTTAGAACCGCCGTCTCGATCCTGGACGAAGGCGGCGAGGCGGCCTCCAAACAGATCACCATCCCGCCCAACGGCGAGGTGGAGGAATCCATCCTCTGGTCGCCGCGCGCGGCGGGCGGAGTGACGGCGACAGTCAGGTTGCCCGTGGAACCGGACGAAGCCATCGCGGAAAACAATGAACGGACGTTTCATATTTCGATCCGCGTCGAAAAGCTCAAGGTGTTGGTGGTGGATTCGTTGCCGCGGTGGGAATACCGGTTCTTGCGCAACGCGCTGGCCCGCGATCCGGGCGTGGAGTTGAGCTGTCTTTTGCTGCGTCCGGATCTCGGTCCGGGCGAAGGCGTCAATTATATCCCGGCTTTTCCTGACAGCAAGGAGGCGCTGGCGCCCTACGACGTCGTGTTCCTGGGCGATGTCGGCATCGGCCGGGACGAACTGAGCGACCACGAGGCGGAACTGCTCAAGGGCCTGGTCGAGCAGCAAGGCAGCGGTTTGGTTTTTGTGCCCGGCCGCCGCGGACGCGAAGTCAGTTTTCTCGACAGCCCCCTCAAGGATTTGTACCCCGTCGAACTGGACGCAACCAAACCGGGCGGCCTCGGATTGCAAAACGAATCACAACTCATCCTGACCAGCACCGGCAAACGGCATTGGCTGACGCGCTTCGATTCGGATGAGGATCGGAATGACGAACTCTGGAAACAATTGCCCGGCTTCTTTTGGTCGGCCCCGGTGGAAAAGAGCCGTCCCGGCTCCGAGGTTTTGGCGGTGCATTCGGCCATGCGCAATTCATGGGGGCGCATGCCGCTGCTGGTCACGCGTCCGGCCGGAAGCGGCAAGGTCCTCTTTCTCGGCACGGACAGCGCCTGGCGCTGGCGGCGGGGCGTGGAGGACAAGTTTCATTACCGCTTTTGGGGACAAGTTGTGCGCTGGATGGCGCACCAGCGCCATCTTTCGGAGAAGAACGGCATGCGGCTCAGTTACAGTCCCGAGGCGCCGCAAGCCGGCGACACCGTTTTCCTGCAAAGCACGGTCCTGGACCAATCCGGATTTCCGATTGACAAGGGGCCGGTCGCCGGCAAGGTGATTTCGCCCGGCGGACGCGCCGAGCGGTTGGAGTTTACGCAACTGGAGGGAGGGTGGGGGGTGTTCAAATCCAGTTTTACCGCGCAGGAAGCCGGGAGCTACAAATTGGAAATTGCGGCGGAGCAGTATGGCCGCCGATTGGAAACGGAACTGCTCGTGGCCCGGCCGCTGCTCGAAAAGCAGGGGCAGCCGGTCAATTCCCAGGTCCTGCGGGAAATCGCCGCCATCACGCGCGGCGCGAGCGTTTCGGCGGACGGCCTGGACAAAGTCATCAACCAGATCTCGCTCCTGCCCGAGCCGCAACCCATCGAAAAGCGTCTGCGCCTGTGGAGCGAACCGGTGTGGGGCGGCATCCTATTATTATTATTGACTGCCTATTGGATTGGCCGGAAATGGGCCGGGCTGATTTGAGTGATTGAGCAGCATTTCCACATAGGGCACATCGTCAGGAACTGTCACCTTGGGATTTGGTTCCACACCGAGGATGAGCCGGACCGGCTGGCCTATTAATTCACACGCGGCGGTGTCATCGGTCACTTGCAAACCTTTCTCCCGCACTTTGGCCAGGGCGCGGCGGATGACTTCAACGCGAAAGGTTTGCGGCGTTTGCACCGCCCATAGAAACGAGCGATCCAAATGCCGCGAAATGAATTTTCCGTCTTCGGACAATTTTATTGTATCCGTCACTGGTTGCGCGGCGACGGCGGCCCCGTCCTGGCGGGCGGCCTCAATCGTCGCCTGGATCACGGCCGGGCTGGTGCAGGGCCGGGCGGCGTCTTGGATGGCTACAATTTCGGCCTCCGCCGCCAAATGTTGCAGACCTTGCCAGACGGAATCCTGTCGTTCCCTGCCGCCCGCGACCACACGAAACGGCTTGGCAAAGTGATACTTGACAGCCAGATCGGCAAACTCGCTTTGCCTGCCATCGCGGACGACGAGGATGATTTCGTCAATAAAGGGCGCGCCGTCAAAGCGCCGCCAGGTTTGGGCGACGAGCGGCCGTCCGGCGACGGTCAGGAACAGCTTGTCCGTTTCCCGTCCCATCCGCGTGCTTTTGCCGGCGGCTACAATAAGAGCGGAAGTCACGGGGAGATGCGGTTTTTTGCCCGTCTTTGGGCCAGTTGTTTGGCCAATCGGATGGCGGCGCGCATGCTGGAAGGGTTTGCTTTTCCCTGGCCCGCGATGTCGTAGGCCGTCCCATGGTCCGGCGAGGTTCGCACAAAAGGCAAACCCAAAGTCCAATTCACCCCGCTCTCGAACGCCACCATTTTCAACGGAGCCAATCCCTGATCGTGATACATGGCCACGACGGCATCATAATCACCGCGATAGGCATAATAGAACAAGGCATCGGCGGCCAGGGGGCCGACGACGTCAATTCCCTTTTGTCGCGCCGCTTCCACCGCGGGTTCGATGATCGTCATTTCCTCGTCGCCAAATTCTCCGCGTTCGCCGGCATGGGGATTGAGGCCGCAGACGGCGATGCGGCTGCGCGGCAGGCCCAAATCGCGGCAAGCCCCGGCGGCCAATTCGATGGCCAATTGAATTTTGTCGCCGCGCATCTGTGCGGCCAGCAATTTGATTGGCACATGAGTGGTCGCCAGCGCGACGCGCAACCAGCGGCCGCGCTCATCCTGCCCCAACAGCATCATCGCGGTCTGGCGGGTCCCGGCCAATTCGGAAAGGAATTCAGTCTGGCCGATAAAGGGCTGGCCTGAGCGCACAATGGCGTGCTTGTTCAAGGGCGCGGTCACCAGCGCGTCCATCTCCTGGCTCAAACACCTTTGCGCGCCGTCGGTCAGCCAAGCCAGCGCCGCGCGCGCCGCGGCTGGAGACCCGGCCTCCAAACCAGCCGGCAGCGGTTCGCGCAAAGGATTATGCAGGAAAATGCGGCCCTCCGCGCCAAACTCTGAAAAAGGCTGAAGTCGAAATTGCAGCCCAAGCTGTTTATACAGCGCCGCGGTGTAGCCGCTGTCCCCGATCAACAGGTACCGTGTGTCATCCGTTTCCGCTTCCCCGGCCAACGCCTTCAGCGTCACTTCCGGGCCGATGCCGGTGACGTCCCCGAGCGATATGGCAATCCAGCCCGTCATGGGGTCAATAGTAATGGATAAAGGATTTTTTTTCCAGCCGCTCAATCCATTGCTTGTGCAAGCGGGATATCTCCTCGGTCCTGAGCGTCCGTTCAATGTTCGATCGAACTTCCGTCAAAGATTTGACATGGGCGGGACGCACCTCTTCCACCAACAGGATATAGCACGCCTCCGGCAACTCGATGACGCCGCTGTGCTGGCCGGCTTTGAGTGAAAAAGCGACCTGGGCCAATTCCGGTTTGAAAAAGCTGCGGTCATTCCACCCGTAATCACCCCCTTCGGTCCGCTTCGATCCTGAAGAATAAACCCCCGCCATTTCCTCAAATGGAACGCCGCTGTCAATTTTGGCCAAAACCTCGCCGGCAATCCTTTTGGCTTCGCGCGGAGAGCCGTCCGCCGGCTGGTTGATGACGATCATGCGCAATTTAACCTGATCGTCCACTTTAAAGGCATCCTGGTGGTCCTTGTAAAACCGTTCAATTTTCAGCGGCGAAATCAGGGTCTTCTTGGGCGCCTCCACATTCTGATACCCCATGTAATGGACAATATACTTCTCGCGTTCCTGGCGCCGGTACATTTCGTAGGTCAAGCCCTCGGCCTGGAGCGTTTTGATCAAGCGCGCCCGGTCACCGTAATAATCCCTTTGAATGTTCTTCTTGATCTGGTCATCGATGAACGATTCCAGCACATTGGTCAGGTAGCCGGATGCGGTGAATTCGTGCAGGATCAGCTTGCGCTCGACCAGTTCCTCGATTTGTTCGTCGCGCACCCTCCGCGCCTCTTCCTCGAAACGCAGCCGGTCGTTCGCATATAGCGTGGACAACATTCCAACTCTCGGCGCCACCTTGTCGGCGATCTCGCCATAAGTAATGACGTCGTCATTGACCACGATGCTCACGCCGCTGACCAACTCTGCTTGAGCCGCAAGGCCGAAAGCCAGCAAAGCTCCGACGGCAATAAAACAGAAATTCTTCACAATGCGGGGCATCCTAAAGAAGGCCCGGACCGAGTTCAAGACGCAATGTTCAACAGAAATTCTCTCATCGTCCAAAAAGAGCGGCCATGATTGACGCCACGCCCGCCGCCGGTAATATAGGCTCAAGTGTTTACTCTGCTTCTTACGGATCCGGCCTCGAAAGGCCGCCTGGGCCGCCTGACCACCACGCGGGGAGTGATCGAGACACCCGTCTTCATGCCGGTGGGCACGCAGGCGAGCGTCAAAGCGCTCGATCCCCGCGAACTGCGCGAAATGGGAACCCAAATTCTGCTGGGCAACGCCTACCATCTCAACATCCGGCCCGGCTTGGAGATTATCAAGGCGGCGGGCGGGCTGCATCGGTTTATGAACTGGCCGGGGCCGATTTTGACCGACAGCGGCGGGTTTCAAGTGTTCAGCCTGGCAAAAATTCGCAAGATCAAGCCGCATGGCGTCGAGTTTCGTTCGCATCTGGACGGTTCGGCGCTGTTTCTCGGGCCGAAGGAGGCGATGGAGATTCAGCGCATTCTGGGATCGGACATCGCGATGGCCTTTGATGAATGTCCAGCCCACGATTGCGCGCCCAAAGCCGCGCAAGAGGCCGTGCAACGCACCCTCCATTGGGCGCGGGAATGCCGGGCGCAACCGCGGGCGGAGGGGCAAATCGTTTTCGGCATTGTCCAGGGCGGGGTCAATGCCGGATTGCGCGAGCGTTGCGCGAAGGAGCTGACCGCCATGGAATTTGACGGTTACGCCATCGGCGGCGTGAGCGTGGGCGAACCGGAAGACCAAATGATGAAGGCGGTGGAATTGACCGAGCCTTTTTTGCCGGCCGGCCAGCCGCGCTACGCCATGGGGCTGGGGACTCCGGCCCAGTTGGTGGAATTGGTGGCGCGCGGGGTGGATATGTTCGATTGTGTGCTGCCGACCCGCGTGGCGCGCAACGGCACCGCCTTCACCCGCCGGGGAACCATCAGCATCAAAGGCGGGGCTGTCAAGTCGGATTTTGGGCCAATTGAAAAGGAGTGCGCCTGTTTTGCCTGCCGCAATTTCAGCCGGGCCTATTTGCGGCATTTGCTCAACGTCAACGAGATTCTTGGGTTGCGCATGGTCAGCGTGCATAACTCCCATTTTTACCTGGACGTGATGCGGGAGATTCGGGCGCATTTGTCCGCCGGCACCTTTGGGGAATATCGCCGCCAATTCGCGGCCGCCTACGTGCCCACTCAGAAAATCCTCTCCTCCAGGCTCAAACGCGCCTTGCTCAGCGATTAAAGGCCGCCTGCCCGGACGGCCCCCTTTTCGCAAGCCTGCAAAAAACCGCCGCCGCGGACCGTTTGGCTATTGTCCATAAAGAATAACGGCGACGTACCGAAATCATCCAAACAGCGGTCCATTGCATAAGCGCCGCGAGGCTTTCAGAAGAAACTCTTGGGAAAAAGCCCTCCCGCCCGGATGCCGGCCATTCGCGCAACTCGTTGCAGTCAAACAGTTTAAACAGGCGGCCCGTCCCGGCGCAAAACATTATGTTTGACACATCGGCGCGCGCGCAATGTTCGATGGCAGAACGGCTGCTAAGGAGGTGATGAAAATTGAGATGCTTGCGAAGTGTGGTTTGACATGGGCGCCCTGGCGCCGTGGAATTCTCACTTTTGTGATGAGCCTGGGCCTGGCCGTTTGTCCGCTGACGCTGGCCGCCCAAAGTGTTACGCTCGCTTGGAACCCCAGCCCCAGCCCCACCGTCGCCGGTTACATGCTGTATTACGGCGCCGACGGGATTAATTTCGACAGCCAGATGGACGCGGGAACCAACACCACCTGGACGGTGACCGGCCTGGAGCCAGGTTCCACGAATTATTTCGAGGTTGTGGCTTACGATGCCAATGATAATCTAAGCCCGCCTTCCAACCAGATTGAGTACACCGTCCCGAATGCGGCGCAGACGGTAACCGTCCTGGCCAACCCGGCCAACGCCGGCGGCGTCACTGGCGGCGGCAGCTTTGCCGCAAGCAGCTCCGTAACGGTGACGGCGACTGCCAACAGCGGTTACACTTTTGCCAATTGGACGGAGAATGGCAGCGCGGTCAGCTCATCGAGCAGCTACACTTTCACGCTCTCCAGCAACCAGACGTTGGTCGCCAACTTTACGGCCAATCCGGTCAATTACACGATTGCGGTGAGCGCGTCGCCGAGCGTCGGCGGCATGGTCGGCGGTGGTGGCACGTTTGCCTCGGGCAGTTCGCAAACGGTGACGGCTACGGTCAACAGCGGCTATACATTTGCCAACTGGACGGTCAATGGCAGCGTGGTCAGTTCATCGGGCAGCTACACTTTCACGGTCACCGGCAACCAGACGCTGGTGGCCAATTTCACGGCCAATCCGGTCAATTACACCATTGCGGTGAGCGCGTCGCCCGGCGCCGGCGGCACGGTCGGCGGCGGTGGCACGTTTGCGTCGGGCAGTTCGCAAACGGTGACGGCTACGGCCAACAGCGGCTACACATTCACCAACTGGACGGTCAATGGCAGCGTGGTCAGTTCATCGAGCAGCTACACTTTCACGCTCTCCGGCAATCAGACGCTGGTGGCCAATTTCACGGCCAATCTGGTCAATTACACCATTGCGGTGAGCGCGTCGCCGAGCGCCGGGGGCACGGTCAGCGGTGGCGGCACGTTTGCGTCGGGCAGTTCGCAAACGGTGACGGCCACGGCCAACAGCGGCTACACATTCACCAACTGGACGGTCAATGGCAGCGTGGTCAGTTCATCGAAGAACTACAGCTTTACCCTGGCAACCAATCTCAATCTGGTGGCCAATTTCACGGCCAATCCGGTCAATTACACCATTGCGGTGAGCGCGTCGCCGAGCGCCGGTGGCACGGTCAGCAGCGGCGGCACGTTTGCCTCGGGCAGTTCGCAAACGGTGACGGCCACGGCCAACATCGGCTATACATTCACCAACTGGACGATGAATGGCAGCGTGGTCAGTTTATCGAAAAACTACAGCTTTACCCTGGCAACCAATCTCAATCTGGTGGCCAATTTCACGGCCAATCCAGTCATCAATTACACCATTGCGGTGAGCGCGTCGCCCAGCGTCGGCGGCACGGTCAGCGGCGGCGGCACGTTTGCCTCGAACAGTTCGCAAACGGTGACGGCCACGGCCAACATCGGCTACACATTCACCAACTGGACGGTCAATGGCGGCGTGGTCAGTTCATCGGGCAGCTACACTTTCACGCTCTCCGGCAACCAGACGTTGGTCGCCAATTTCACGGCCAATCCGGTCACTTACACCGTGGCGACGCAGATCAATCCAGCCAAAGCCGGCAGCGTCACGGGTGGTGGCGCCTTTGCCGCAGGCAGCTCCGTAACGGTGACGGCGACCGCCAACAGCGGTTACACCTTCACCAATTGGATGGAGAATGGAACCGTGCAAAGCGCGTCGCCCAATTACAGCTTTACCCTGGCCACCAATCGCAATCTGATCGCCAATTTTACGACAATTTCGGTCACGACCAATGCGACGACAAATTCGGTCACTTACACGGTCACTTCGAGCGCCGGGCAAAATGGGGGCGTCAGTCCGAACGGTCCCCAAACTGTCGCCACGGGCGGCAATATCACATTTACCGCCGCGCCAGCCAGCGGTTATCAAGTGAATCAATGGCTGGTCAATGGCACGGTGGTGCAAACTGGCGGCTCCGCCTATGCATTACAAAACGTCACGACCAACAACGCCGTGGCCGTAACCTTCAGCGCCAACCCGACCGTTCCCACCAACAGCATCGCGCCGGCAACCGTCCAGAGCAATGCCAACACTAACTTCACTCTCCTCGTCAGCGGCAACGGAACCCTTGCGCCCAGTCGCACCGCCAAGGCGTTGCAAGCCGGCAAGAAATACACCCTTACCGCCACTGCGGCCAAAGGCTCGGTGTTCGCCGGCTGGGTCAGCAACGGCATTGTGGTGGCGACCACCCCCAAATACACTTTCTTCGTCGAGTCCAATGTGGTGTTACAGGCCAGTTTCATCCCCAACCCCTTCATCCCCGTCGTCGGCGCCTACCACGGTCTGTTCTACGTCACCAACGACGCGGCTGAAGAAAGTTCCGGCTCCTTTATTGCCACCGTGACAAAAACCGGGGCCTTTAGCGCGAAACTTCGCCTGGGGGCTGGAAGCTACTCCTATTCCGGAGAATTCTCCGTCACCGGCGCGGCATCCAAATCCATCCCGCGCCCGGGATTAAGTCCCATCACGGTCGAGCTTCAGTTGGGTTTGACCAACGGCCCATTGACCGGGGCGATCAGCGACGGCACTTGGACGGCGGACCTCGTGGCCGATGTCGCCGTATATTCAAAAGCAAATCCCGCCCCGCAGGCTGGCAAATATACTTTGCTCATTCCGGGCAGTGAAAATGCCTCCGCCCAACCCGGCGGCAATGGCTTCGGCGCCGTGACACTGAGCGACTCGGGCACTGTCACCTTCAGCGGAATCCTGGGCGACGGAACACCTGTCACCTCCACCAGCATTGTTTCCAGCGAAGGGCAGTGGCCGTTTTATGCTTCACTTTATGGCGGCAAAGGCTCCATACTTGGCTGGCTCACCTTCACCAACGATGGCGTCATCAGCGGCCAGACAGGCTGGTTCAAACAGCCCCAGGCAACGGCCAGGCTTTATCCCGGCGGCTTCACCAACAGCACCGAAGTCATCGGATCGGCTTACCAATACACCAACGGCCTTCCAGTTCTCGGCTTCACCGAAGGCCAGCTATCATTGACCAATGGAGATCTTGCGCAAAGCATCACCAATCAAATCGTTCTTGGCCCTGGCAACCAGGCAACCGAACCGAGCGCCAGCAATCAGAGCGCCGACAAACTGACCTTCAAGCCCTCATCCGGCCTGTTCAAAGGCAGCGTGCTGAATCCGGAGACAGGCAAGCCGATAGCCATCAACGGCATTGTATTACAGAACCAAAATTTTGGCGCGGGCTACTTCCTCGGCACAACCGAGAGCGGCAGCGTGCTCCTTTCCCCGACGCAATAAACCGCGTCCTCCTATGCATCGAACTTTGCGCCGAGGCGCAAATCCGGTTTTGGTCACGGGGAGCGCGTGCGTCCCGCGCGCCGTGTTTGGCGTCCCGCCAAACATACCGGCTGGTTCCCATCATAGACGACTTTCGGAACTGACGGAATCGCCGCGAATAAGCACAAAAGTCGCAAAATGAAACGCCAGAATGAGCGGGCTTTACAGATGAAGAATCAGAATGCACTCCCCATCCGTTAATTTTTTTTTGCGCCTCTTGCGCTTTTTCGCGGCAGCGTTTTAGTATTCCATCCTGCGGCCCTCTCAGCACCTTCGTCTGGCAGCGCTTCACCACAAAGGACACGAAGCGCACGAAGCGACAACCGTAATCTGTGAACACAAGGACCAGAGTATTCAACCGCGAAACAGGCGAAACACGCGAAAATGTTTTTTCCATAGTGGGCTTCTTATTTTTCAGCTTTCGGACGGGGAAGTTTGAAACGGGCGGCGGGTGAATCGCTACGCTTGTGAGAATGTAAGATTACCCGGATCGTAATGCGTAGCGATTCACCCGCCGCCCGTTTTGATCTCGCCCCCCCAAGGGCATTGTGGTATCAATGACACGCGACCAACAACTCCCCTTTGTGCGTTTTGATCTCGCCCCCCCAAGGGCATTGTGGTATCCTGGCGGGCGTTGGTTGACAAACGGCTGGCGGGTTTTGATCTCGCCCCCCCAAGGGCATTGTGGTATCAATGGTTGGTTTCCTGGACATGGGTCAGACACCGTTTTGATCTCGCCCCCCCAAGGGCATTGTGGTATCGCCGCGGCGGAATGCCCGAAAATATTGATAGCGTTTTGATCTCGCCCCCCCAAGGGCATTGTGGTATCCGTCGCTCGACGCGCTCACAGAAGTCGGCGGCGTTTTGATCTCGCCCCCCCAAGGGCATTGTGGTATCCCTTCAGGTCTTGCGCCAATTCTCCACGGCCAGTTTTGATCTCGCCCCCCCAAGGGCATTGTGGTATCTGGCGGATGTCACTGGTGAGTGAGGAGAGCTGGTTTTGATCTCGCCCCCCCAAGGGCATTGTGGTATCTGGTTGTCCGCCGCAATCGCGCGGGCTGGATGTTTTGATCTCGCCCCCCCAAGGGCATTGTGGTATCTGTCGAAGTAACACATAACAAGCTGCGCTTGAGTTTTGATCTCGCCCCCCCAAGGGCATTGTGGTATCCAATTGAAACCATAAGTGGCTGAAGCCGGACTGTTTTGATCTCGCCCCCCCAAGGGCATTGTGGTATCCCCTACATCATAGCCGCAGGCGGCGCCACACTGTTTTGATCTCGCCCCCCCAAGGGCATTGTGGTATCAAGGGCGGCCTCCGACCCATGTCCAGCCTACCGTTTTGATCTCGCCCCCCCAAGGGCATTGTGGTATCAATATGGAGAAGACAAGGCTTTTGGGTGGAGGTTTTGATCTCGCCCCCCCAAGGGCATTGTGGTATCTGGCGTTCTTTTTCGGCTTCTACATCGGCTTTGTTTTGATCTCGCCCCCCCAAGGGCATTGTGGTATCGCCGCGGCGGAATGCCCGAAAATATTGATAGCGTTTTGATCTCGCCCCCCCAAGGGCATTGTGGTATCTGACCCAGAGCTTCGTCCGCTTCACCGGATCGGTTTTGATCTCGCCCCCCCAAGGGCATTGTGGTATCTCACTAGTACGATACTCCATTGCCAGACAGCCGTTTTGATCTCGCCCCCCCAAGGGCATTGTGGTATCCATTTGCGAGACGTGGCCGCCAGCGACATGCCGTTTTGATCTCGCCCCCCCAAGGGCATTGTGGTATCTCACTAGTACCGATACTCCATTGCCAGACAGCCGTTTTGATCTCGCCCCCCCAAGGGCATTGTGGTATCCATTTGCGAGACGTGGCCGCCAGCGACATGCCGTTTTGATCTCGCCCCCCCAAGGGCATTGTGGTATCTGCAGCCTTAATTAGAACGCCCATCCCGCCTCGTTTTGATCTCGCCCCCCCAAGGGCATTGTGGTATCTTGAAAATCCAACACGGACTGAAGAACGGTGCGTTTTGATCTCGCCCCCCCAAGGGCATTGTGGTATCTGGCCCGACCGCTGGGTGCAATCCGGCGGAACGTTTTGATCTCGCCCCCCCAAGGGCATTGTGGTATCGTCACGATCTACCGCATCAACAAAGTCGAAGTGTTTTGATCTCGCCCCCCCAAGGGCATTGTGGTATCAGTGGTGCCGAACCCGCTTAAATACAGCGGGTTCGGACTACCACACCTTTACGAATTCCTTTAATTCGGCCACCCGGCGGGTGGTTTCCAGGCACTCGGTAATGACGACTTGCGCGTCCCAAGTGGATTCCTCCATTGGAAAAAGGCGGATGTCGCCGGGGATGCCTTTGGCGACGCGTTGCATATACCGGATGACGCGCTCGCACTCGTGCGGTTCGCCGTTGAAGAGATAAATGCTGTATTGGACGCGTGTGCCGCCGACGCGCTCAAACTCCTTGCGCAGGAACGTTTGATGCCGCTGTTCCGGCGTGTCATACGCAAGCATCACGAGCATGGAGAATGAAAGATTGGAAAGCCTCTTTGCCGTCGAGCGAGCGCACGAACGATTCCACCATCAGCCGGATGATGGAGCGCAGCTTAAATTTGTTCTCGCGATAGGAAAATGGAGCTTCCAGCATCTCCGCGAAGTGGCCGGCCAGCCGCTTGGGTTCTTGTAAATCATCCAAATGACGAACCACAGTCAACTCCACCGTGCAACGGAGCGGTTCAATCAAGTCGCAGGCGAGGCTGGGGCGGCTGCGCCGCAGTTTGTGGATGATGCCGATGGTGGGATCAAGACCGGAGGCAAGGCATTGCCACTCGATGGCGTGGTAAAGAAAACCGTAAGGCGTGGCTGACTACCGCAACTCTGGTACGGGGCGTTTCGCACGCCCCCTTTTTATTATCCGCAAATTCAGCCGGGATGAGCAGCGAGGCTTTGTGCAGAAATTTGTCGCCGCATCGCACCGCCCTTGCCGCGCTGTCGCGCCGTCGCAGCAGGTCGCTGATGGAGCCTTTGCCCAAGTCAAAAGCCCAGATGGTTTTGCCAGCCTTTGAAGTTTCCGCGTTCATCATTTTTTCCCTTCGTTTTGTGGAGCGGGCAAGATTATGGCCGAAACAGAACGTCCTGCCAACACCCATTTTCGCCAATAATCCTGCAACGTGACGGGCTGTGCTCCGACTCGATTTTACGGCTCGATGGAATCTCGCCCCACCGTCCAATTCCTGCTTTCCCTCTCCGCCCTGGTTTTGCCCGAATCGCCTTATTTTGGCAATCCATTTGAGAGCTTTCCAGGTTCGCGTAGTCAGCGTTTTTCGCGGTTTCCCCGGTTTTCCATGATCTTTCCGGGCATCCCTGAAATCCGTGCCATCCGTGGTCAAATTCTTCAAAGACATTTCAGCGTTTTTGTACACTACACTAGTTTCAGCCTTCTTTCGCAACCACCTTGCTGACAACTGGTTGTGACTTTGCAAAATGATGGAATTTTCACTGTTTTTTCCGGGGCGCATTTCTCTTGAAAAAATCAACCCCGAAAGCCTTCGGGGGAACAGCATTACAGTTGCCACGCTCCTGGTTGGGAAGAGGGCCTTTCAAACTGAAAGCTCTTCTTGAGAATTTAAGAAATAATCAAAAATGAAGTCGCCGCAAAAGCGGACTTGCGCCTTTGCGCCTGCGGACGCAAGCTTGTGCTTGCCAAACGCGGCTGTACCCCTAAATTGGGAGGCTCAATTTGAATAATATGACTTTATACGGCTTAAACGTTCTGCTGGCGCAGCAGCAGCCCATGCAACCAGACCCAACCGGCCAGGGAATCAAGATGATTGGGATGATGGCTATTTTTGTCGTCATCATGTGGTTCTTGATGATCGCGCCCCAACGCAAGAAGGCCAAGGAACAGGATCTCATGCTCAAGGCCCTGCGCGCCGGGGATAAAATCGTCACGGCCAGCGGCATTATCGGCGTCGTCCTTTCCATCAAGGACAGAACCGTTTCCATCCGCTCGGCCGATACCAAGCTCGAAATCCTCAAATCCGCCGTTGCGGAAGTGACCGAGCGCGGCGGCGAATCCAGCGAAACAAAAAGTTAATCCTTCATGAAGAACCCTAAATTTTGGTGGTCATTTATCGCCTTTCTCGTCGCCTGGTCGTTCTGGGAAATCTATCCGCCGACCAGCCGCGATCTGATCCAGGTTTTCCAGGACCAGGCCGATCCGGTCAGGGTGGATACCAACTTCACACGCATCGTGGCCTCGGCTGAAGCGCTGGAAAAGGCCAATCCCGAACCGCAACGGCAATTTGGCGACTTGATGACGGCGATTGGCACCAATGATATCCGGCCGTATTTCCCCTACATCGACGTGCATGGCGAAGAGCATCCCACTTATGCGGTCCTGAATGCATTGCAAAAGAAAGCCGCGGGCAAAATCAAGCTGGGCCTGGATCTTCAAGGCGGCACCCAGTTTCTGGTCAGCCTTGACACCAACCACATGGTCAACGTGGACACCAACGGCAATAAAACAGCCATGGGGGCCGACCAGAGCCTGCGCCTGGTTTCGCAAGCGGCCGAAGTGCTGCGGCATCGGGTGGATAATCTTGGCGTGGCCGAGCCGGTCATTCAACCGGTCGGCTTCGACCACATCATGATTCAATTGCCGGGTCTTTCGCAGGCGGCGCAGGACGAAGCCAGAAAGAACATCCAGAAAGCCGCTTACCTCGAATTCCGCCTCGTCCATCCAGACAGCGACAAATTAGTCAAAGAAGGTGCAATCCCGGGTTATGTGGTGCTGACCATGAAACGCAAGAATCCGGACGGCACCACCGTGCTGGAGCCGTACCTGGTTCAAAAGAAACTGGCCAACGGCCTCACCGGAAAATACATCAAACGCGCCTACCCCAATCGTGATGCCATGGGCGCGCCGGAAATTGATTTTGAGTTCAACAGTGTCGGGGGCGAAAAATTCGCCGAAGTGACCCGCGAGCACGTTGGCGAACTTTTGGCCATTGTCCTGGACGGCGAGCTATACACCGCGCCGCGAATTCAGGGAGTCATTCCCAATGGCCGCGGCGTGATCGAAGGCGGACAAATGGATATCAACGAGGCGATCACCATCGCCAATGTTCTCGAGAACCCGCTGGAAACCCCCGTCCATATCGACGAAATGCGGCAGGTGGACCCCACCTTGGGCAGGGATTCCATCAGCAGCGGCATTCGCGCCGCGATCATCGGCACCCTGCTCGTGGCGGCTTTCATGGCTTTTTACTATCATCGTTGCGGTGTTATCGCGGACATCGCGATGATTCTGAACCTGCTCATTTTGCTGGGGGTGATGTGCTCCATCGGCACGACTCTCACCCTGCCCGGCATTGCCGGCGTGGTTTTGACAGTCGGCATGGCCGTGGACGCAAATGTGCTGATTTACGAACGGTTGCGTGAAGAAATGGGACAGGGCAAATCAATGCGCGGCGCCATTTCGGCCGCCTACAGGCGGGCTTTCAGCACCATTTTCGATTCGCACACGACAACTCTCATTTCGGCGATTATTCTGATTTACCTCGGCACTGGTCCCGTCAAGGGTTTCGGTGTGACTTTGACCATCGGCGTGGCGCTGAGTTTGTTTACCAGCCTGGTCATGACGCGGTTGATATTTAATTCCTTGCTGGCGCGCGGCTGGCTCAATCACGTCGGCATGTTGCATATCATCAAAAATCCGCACTGGGATTTCATGAAGTTTGCCAAGATCGCATTCGCCACGTCATGGACGATCATTGCCATCGGCATGTGGTACGGAGTTTTTGTGCGGGGCAGCAATGTCAAGGGCATCGACTTTGCCGGGGGCGATTCGGTCAAGATGTCGTTCAGGGAAAAAGTGGAGGTGGACAAATTGCGTTCCGCGCTGGCCAGGGTGGGCGAAACGCAAATTCAATATCAGAAAGGCGCCGATCAGGATATGCTGGAAGTCACCGCGCCTTTCGGCAAAGGCGGCGCCGTGACCAATGCCTTGTTGACCACCTTCCCTGCCGCGGGCTTTCACGTCGTCGGCAGCGACATCGTTGGGGCGACGGTCGGGGTTGAGATTCAGAAGTCGGCCATTATCGCCGCGTTTCTTTCCCTGTTTGGAATTCTTGTTTACGTGGCGTTCCGCTACGAGTTTTCCTTTTCGTGCGGAGCGGTGCTGGCGGTGATTCACGATGTATTGATGACCATCGGCATCTTTTTCCTTTCCGGCCGGCAATTAAGCGGCCCCATGGTGGCGGCGGTTTTGACCATCATCGGTTTCTCCATCAATGACACAATCGTGATTTTTGACCGCATCCGCGAGGATCTCAAACTGGGCGTGCGCGGTTCCTTCAAAGACGTGATGAATATCGCGCTCAATCAAACCCTGAGCCGGACGCTCATCACCTCCGGCACGGTGTTCCTGGCCACCATGTCGCTTTATCTGTTTGGCGGCGGTGTGATCAACGATTTTGCATTTACCTTCCTGGTCGGAATTGTCACCGGCACCTATTCCAGCATCTACATAGCCAGCGCGCTGGTGCTTTGGTGGCATAAAGGGGAGCGGCCCAAGAGCGCGTCGCAAGTCACCATGGAAGGGGCTTCCGGCGCCCCCGTGCGTGCCTAGCGCCCGCCATGCCGGCCCCGGTCCCAATCACTTTCTGGCATTGGGCGGGTTTTATCCTCATCATACTGGTTTTTCTGGCGCTGGATCTTGGCGTCTTCCACCGCTCATCCCGAGTCGTCAAATCCAAAGAGGCGCTGCTCTGGGGCGCGGTCTGGTTTTCCCTCGCCATTTTGTTTGCGCGCGGACTGGATGTCTGGCGGGGGCCGGACGAGTCGCTCGAATTTGTCACCGCCTGCTTCGTTGAGTGCTCACTCTCGATGGACAACATGGTGGCCATTGCGCTCATTTTCACCTGTTTCGGCGTGGCCGCGCGGCATCAGCATCGCGTGTTGTTTTGGGGGATTCTCGGAGCGCTCGTCATGCGCGGAATGATGATCGGGCTGGGCGCGGCGCTGATCCACACTTTCCGCTGGGCGCTCTGGCTGCTGGGTGCCTTTCTCATCTTTACCGGCGTCAAATGGGGGTTTTCAAAACAAGCAGCCGTTCCACCGGAAAACAATCCCGTCCTCCGGCTGGCTCGGAGATTACTTCCGGTTTCGAGCGACTACGACGGGGACAAATTCCTGACCTGGATGGACGGTCGCCGCGCCTGGACGCCCCTGGTCTTGGTGCTGCTGATGGTGGAGACAGCCGACTTGATTTTCGCGGTCGATTCCATTCCGGCGGTTTTCGCGGTGACGCAAAAGCCCTTCATCGTTTTTACCTCGAATACTTTTGCGATCCTCGGCTTGCGCTCGCTTTATTTCGCGGTGGCGGGCGCCATCCAACACTTCCGTTTCTTAAGAGCCGGTTTGGCCGGGGTGCTGATTTTTGTCGGGGTGAAAATGCTGGCATCCCGGTGGGTGGCCGTGCCGACGGGTCTCTCCCTTGCCGTCGTGGCCGCGATGATTGCGCTTTCGATGGGGCTTTCGATAAGGCACGAATTCTACCGGGCAAAATGACTAATGACGAAATCCCAATGACCAATCAATGTCCAAATGACCAAATGACGAAACTTGGAAACCTCGTCATTGGTGCTTCGTCACTGATTGGTCATTGGTGCATCGACATTGGTCATTTCTTGATAATTCCCTGGTCATTCGTGCTTCGACATTCGTCATTAATTCAAAGGATATGAAGTTCCACTGGACAGCGGCGACGCCGCAGCCCGCCTTGTGCGCGCGGTTGTCGGAGGGATCGAATATCTCCCCCCTGCTGGCCCAGTGCCTTGTCAATCGCGGGTTGTCCGAGCCTGAAGGGATTTCCCGGTTCCTGCAACCGCGCCTCAAGCACTTGGCCGATCCTTATTTGCTGCCCAACATGGAGGCGGCGGTGGACCGTTTGCTCGCTGCCCGCAAACGCGGGGAATTGCTGGTTATTCTTGGGGATTACGATGTCGATGGCGTCACGGCAACGGCCCTGCTGATTGAAACGCTGGGCGCGTTGGGATGGAAGCTGGCCCATTATTTGCCACATCGGCTTGAGGAAGGGTACGGCTTCAGCCAGGAAGCGGTGAAGCACTGCCTGGAACAGTTCCCCGCCAACCTGCTCCTGGCGGTGGATTGCGGATCAACCTCCTGCGAAACCGTCGCCGCCCTCGCGCAAAAAGGCATCGACGTCATCGTGCTCGATCATCATCAGGTTTCGACACCGCCGCCCGCGGCGGTTGCGCTCGTCAATCCGCAATTGGGGTCCGCTTTCCAGGAGCTGTGTTCCGTCGGTCTGGCTTTCAAACTGGTTCACGCCCTGGTGAAAAGAATGCGCGAACGGGGCCTGGCAGACGCGGCGGAACCGGACCTGCGAATCCACCTGGATTTGGTGGCGCTGGGCACCCTGGCCGATATGGTTCCGTTGCAGGGCGAGAACCGCATTTTTGTCACGACCGGTCTGGAGCGGTTGAATGCGACGCGGCGGCCCGGCCTTTTGGCGTTGAAAGCCGTGGCAAAAAGTCCGGCCCTCTTGGGCAGCTATGAGGTCGCTTTCCAACTCGCGCCGCGCTTGAACGCCGCCGGGCGTTTGGAAACTGCGGAGCAAGCCCTGCGGTTGCTGCTGGCGCGCGCCGCGGAGGAAGCGGAACCGATTGCGCGCGGCCTCGACGAGCAGAATCGCCAGCGCCAGGACATCGAGCGCGGGATTTGCGAAGAAGTCATCGCCTCCCTGCGCGGGCGCTTTGACGGCGCAAAAGACTTTGTCATCGTCGAGGGCCGGGCGCACTGGCATATCGGCGTGGTCGGAATCGTGGCGGCGCGGGTCTTGCAGGAATTTTACCGTCCCACCGTCATCCTGGGCGGCGACGGCGCAATGTGGCGCGGTTCAGGTCGCAGCATCGAGGGATTCGATCTGGCGGCGGCTCTGCGGAGTTGCGACGATTTGCTGGCGCGGCACGGCGGCCACGCCATGGCGGCGGGCCTGACGCTGGCGGCGGATAAAGTCGATCTCTTTCGGGCGCGCTTGAACGAGCTGGCCCGCCTGGCCTTGAAGCCGGCCCAATTGCAACCTTCCCTGATCATTGACGCCGAGGTGGAGTTGGCTGAATTGACCGTGGCGCGGGTCGAAGAATTGGGCCAACTGGAGCCGGTGGGACAGGGCAACCCGGCGGTGCGACTGGCTTTATGCGGATTGAGCCATAAGCAAGCCCCGCAGCGCATGGGCAGGGAAAACCAGCACGTCAAATTCCGGGTGACGGATGGGAAAGATACGCTGGAAGCGGTCTGGTGGCATGGCGGTCGGGCGTCCTGGCCCGATGGCAGGTTTGATCTGGCCGTGACAGCGGCGATCAACGATTACAAAGGCCGGCGCTCGGTACAGTTGAAGCTGCTGGACTGGCGGCCGCGCGGATGAGGCTTTTGCCACAAAAGAACTGACATGCCAAAAACCATACACTTGTGAGGCTGGGCAACTCCCCGGTTTATAGCATAGTTAGGCCAGTGAGGCGGACTGGGCGCGCTGGCGGTGATGTGCCGGTCGCTGAGTCGAAATGTTTCATAGTGCCTCCGACTTGTATCGCTGACCGACCAGCGGTCCAGTCAGGAATGGTTGGGTTCCGAACGGTCCTTGGATCAGGACTCCAAGGGCCGTTCGGTTTGTTTCAGGGCATGTCAACATTCTGCCAACCTGAGCCTTTGGCATTCAGTTTGCAACCCCGAAAGTTTTCGGGGTTGATTTTCTCAAGAGAAATGCGCCCCGGGAAAAACAGTGAAATTTTCATTATTTTGCAAAGTCACAACCAGTTGTCAGCAGGGTGTTTACAAAAGAACCTCGAAACTAGTATTTACAAAAACGCTGAAATTGGGAAAGCATCCGCCGTCGCCTCAGCGGCTATGGCGCGACAAGTCCGCCGTCGCCGCAGCTATGGCGGACGGGGAAAGCAAAAATGTCTTTGAAGAATTTAACCACGGATTTCACGGACTTCACGGATGAAAGATGCGGACTGCACCGGCGGAACCCGCCCGTGTGAAAGCTGGCCCCGATAATGCGGCCACAAGGCTCTTATCTTCCCCCGCATATTTTGCGGAAACAGATCCTCAAAATCGGCTCGGACTCCGCCCGTCAAACCGACTTGGGTTTCACAAGCAGCAACACTATCCCCCCGATGAGCGCGAATGCTCCGACGACCGGCGGGATAAAGTGGCTGTTGGTGGTCTGAATGTGGATGCCGATGAAATCGATCGGCTTTCCCGGAGTCGTGAAGGCGATGCCCGAGTAAGCGAGCACCACAAGGCCCAACGTGACCAGAAGTACTGCAATGACAGTTTTTGTGTTCATATCGAATCTCTTTTGACTTTATTTTGTTCACTGCCAGCCGGAGCGTTTTTGCGCCAGCCAACAGAAATTTGTCAGCGCCATTATCAGGTCACTGCCGCGACTTTGAGCGTCATCATGTTGCTCATCCTGGTCACTGCATCAATCTAAGCGATGTGCTGATTCCTGGCTATGGGGTGTACCCCTACCGTGTGGGGTGGCTCCCCGGTGGCAGGAAGGCGCCGGAAATGACTTCGCCTCTGCCGGAGAAAAACGGAGGGCGGACCGGGAAAAAGCTTGCAAATCTGTGGAGCAGGAAGAAAATCACGAAAAAGGCCCACGCTGGTCGTGGGCAAGAATCCAAATGAGCAATGACAGGACACAACCAATGCAAAATCGAACCGTGAAATTGGGATCGCTTCTTCCACTGCTGGCAGCATCAACACTGCTCGTCGGATGTTCTTCAACACAAGACGTTGTTTATCGGAATCCAAATTTCGATACTGGGAAAACCTATCGGGTGGCCGTGTTGCCACTCAGCGATGCGACCGGGCATCCGGGCAGCGGTGAGACGTTTGCAAGCCTGTTTGAATCTGCGCTTCTGGCCAGCGGCAAGGTTGAGGTGGTCGAGCGCACAGAAATTGACCGTATCTTGCGCGAGCGTCGCGCAAACCCGTCGGCAGACTTTGGAAATGCCACTGCCGCCAGCAAGGTTTTGAAGGCGGACCCCATAGTCGTGGGGCGGGCATCTGATGTTGACAACGCCCTGCGCGAACAACGCCCGCGTCCGGATTCGGCTGCGGAATTCGATCCGGTCACTCTTGGCAAGCTGGTGCGAGCCGACCTGATAATTGTCGGCAAGGTGTCAAACTGGTCTGGCGGCAATCAAGGCTTGCTGGGCGTTGGTGCGCGAAAGACCATGGTAGGCGCTTCCGTCAGAGCAATCAGCGTGGAGAAGGGCGTAGTCGTCTGGTCCCTCGACAAGGCGGCGGAGCCGGACTTTATAGTGATGCCTCTGGATGCGCCGGTTGACGTGGTTGCCCGCAAACTGTGCCGCCAGATGGTGGCCGGGTTTGTAGCCGCAAAGGGGAATCAGTGACGGAGTTGACCGTTGCATGAAAACCCGCCGCGCGGAATTTTAGACAGGGTGGAGGAAATGGGAAGGATGCCCGCGTGAAAACTTGACCCGGAAATGCGGCCACAGGGCTCAAATCTTCCCTTGCAAATGTTTCGGAAACAAATCCTCAAACTTGGCGTCCAGCACTTTGTCCGGCAGAAAAAGAGCCGGCGGGGTGCCGCAGACAAAATGTTGACATCCTCGGAGCCGGCAGAAAACAGGAGGGTTTAAAAAATGAGGACGCTTGCATTGTCCCCAGGATTGCGCCCCGGCTGCCCTCGCAACACTGGGGCCAATGCCGTCACCACCAGGGAAATTAAGAGCGTGTTTTGAAAATGGCAAACCGTCAATCATAAGTAAGTTGCTTATGTTGTACAACATTACCCTTCTGTCATAGATGGAATGGATGCAAACGCATCCTATCAAATATCCGAGTGATCTGACCGATGAAGAATGGAACCAAATCAAGTCTCTGGTGCCCGCGCCCAAATGCGGCAAGGGAAAACGCGGCCGCCCGCTCAAGCTGGCGCGTCGCACCCTGGTCAACGCCATCTTTTATGTTGACCGCTCCGGTTGCGCCTGGCGCTATCTGCCCAAGGAGTTCGGACCTTGGCAAACCGTCTATGGCTACTTTCGGCAGTGGAGCCAGGATTGGACCTGGACCTTCATCCATGACACCGTGCGCGACTGGCTGCGCAAGACCGAGGGGCGGCAGGTGGCGCCGACCGCTGCCATTGTGGACAGCCAAACCGTTAAAACCCCCGATCAGGCCGGCGAATGCGGCTACGACGCGGGCAAAAAGATCAAGGGCCGCAAGCGTCATCTGGCGGTGGACACTCTGGGACTGGTGCTGGCCATGAGGATCACCAGCGCCGCCCTGCAGGACCGCGACGCCGCCCCCATTTTGATTGGCGCGCTGGTGGATATGTTTGGACGACTGCAAATCATCTGGGCCGATGGTGGCTATCTGGGAGCGTTGGTGCGGTGGGTCAAAGAGTTGCGGCCCTTTGGCAAACTGCGTTTGGAAATCGTGCGGCGTTGTGATCACGCCCGGGGTTTTAAAGTCCTGCCCAAACGCTGGATCATCGAACGCACCTTTGGCTGGCTGAGCAAATCGCGGCGGCTGTGCCGTGACTATGAAGTCCGGCTTGATCATAGCGAGGCGATGATACGGATTTGCATGATTCGACTGATGGTCAAACGTCTGGCGTCAATATGAATAAAGCATTTTCAAAACACGCTCTAAGACAAGGAAGAAAGGCCGCTTTTAAGGTGTCTGTTTTGGCTATCCGCTGCCGCGGAGCGGGGAGAAATCAGACGGTGCTTTTACTCGCTCTCCGCCGCCGCGAGCGGCGGCAACCTTACATTAGTGTAAATTATTCAATCTTCATCGTCAAAGTGGCCTCTGAATTTCTTTGACTCACTATTGTCACCTATATTTCAATCGCTGATCGGGTTAAACTTTGCTTACCGCTTTCCCTTTTCTGCGTAATAACAGACAGCGACAAGGTAGGTCGGCACGGCAAAAAGAAGCCCGCTGAACACACCCATAAGCCCATCAAACAGCAGCTTATTAAAAGGTGGAACGCTCATGTGAACGCTAGTGGCAGCAGCGATACCCGCCACGACTCCTATGCCGAATCCGTTCCCCGCTGGTCCCAAAGCACGCTTCCAAGAAGACAGGTGCTTTTGAGGGGTTGTTTCAACCGCCCTGCCGGAACCGGCATCCGTGCGCACGTGCGGTTCGGGAATAATGGGCGGGGCTTGTCTGAGATGGATTTCGGCAAGCCTCGTTTGTGCAAATTTATCGCCTTGTTCAGCCGCTCTACCATACCACTTCGCCGCCTCGACAAAATCCTGCGTCACCCCGTGGCCAATCTCATACTTGTTACCAAGGATGGATTGAGCAAGTACCTCTCCTTGCTCGGCGGCCTTGCGAAACCACTTCACCGCTAACACATAATCTTGCGTCACTCCTTGGCCTTGTTCATACATCAAACCGAGTAAGCCTTGTCCATGAGCGTTACCTTGATCTGCGGCTTTGGAGGCCCATTTTAACGCCTCGTTATAATTCTGTGAAACACCCAGTCCAAAGTTATAGATTCTGCTTAAATTGCATTGTGCTGCGGCATACCCTTGGTTAGCGTGTCGAACGACAATTAAAAATCACCACTGACGACAATTAAAATTCACCAGTGAGCCGGTAATGATCAGGCGGCGGTTGGGATGGCCGGAGGCCATCCCCAAACCGCCGCAAATGATCACAAACAAACAATACCGAAAGCTCATGAGTGAATATCAGAAGGAAGCGAACATTGTCGTCAGCGCGATGAAAGCGGATGTGCATCCGCAAACCGCGCGAAAATACATCCAGGCGGCCCAACCGCCGGAGCAATTACAACAAAAGCATGGCTGGCGCACCCGGCCTGATCCGCTGGCGGCCATTTGGGAACCCGCCCGGCAAATGCTCTCCCAAGCGCCCGAACTGGAAGCCAAAGAGTTGTTCGAGTATCTGCGGGGCATCTATTCTGACCAAGCCGCCGGCTCGGCGTTGCGCTCGTTTCAAAGGCGGGTGCTGCAATGGCGTTTGCAGCATGGCCGGGACAAGGAGGTGTTTTTCGAGCAGGCACATGTGCCCGGAAGGGTGATGCAGGTGGATTGGACCGACGCCAACGAGTTGGCGGTGACGGTGCGGGGGGTGCCGTTGGAGCATTTGTTATGTCATGCGGTGCTGCCTTATTCCAATTGGTCGTGGGCCACGCGCTGTCAATCCGAGTCGCTGTTGAGTTTGCGCCACGGTTTGCAGGAGGCGCTGCATCAATTGGGCCGGGTGCCCGAGCGGCTGCAAATGGACAACAGCAGCGCCGCCACCCATCGCATCGGCACCGGCGGACGGGAGTTCAACCGGGATTTTCTGGCGCTGACGGAGCACTACGGGCTGAAGCCCCAAACCATTGGCATCCGCAAGCCGCACGAAAACGGCGATGTGGAATCGCGCAACGGCCATCTGAAACGGCGGCTCAAGCAACATCTGCTCTTGCGGGGCCACCGGGACTTTGAGGCGGCGGAAGCGTATGACCGGTTTCTGTGGGCGGCGTTGCGCCAGGGCAATCAGAAATGTTCGGTCAAACTAAAGGAGGAGTGGGAGACGCTGCGTCCGCTGCCTCCCACTCGTTTGAGCGAGTATGACGAACTGCGCTGCCCGGTCAGCCAGCACAGCACCATTCGGGTCAAGAAGGTGACCTATTCGGTGCCGGCGCGGCTGATCGGCCAGGAGGTCAAAGTCGAGGTTTACGAAGGGCATTTGAAAATCTTTCATGGGCGGGAACGGCTGCTGGAGTTGGCGCGGGCCACCGGGGATCGCGGCGTCAAGATCGACTATCGGCATTTGATCGGGCATCTGCTGCGCAAGCCCGGTGCCTTCACCCATTACGTGCATCGGGAGGAGTTTTTTCCCGATTCGTCATTCCGTTTGGCGTATGACCGTCTGGTCCACGATCACGGTTTGCGGGCCGGTCAAATCGAATATCTGCACCTGCTCAAACTGGCGTCCGAGTTGGGCGAGTCGGCTGTTAGCGCCCTGGTCGGCGAGTGGGCTGGGCCGAGCCGACCGGGCCGATGGCGCGCGGCGGATTTGCGGCGATACTTGAACTTGGACGCCGGCGTCCGCTGGCCGGAGATGACGCTGGAGCCGGAACTGAGCAGCTACGACGCGTTGCTGGAAAGGCCGGTGTCCATGAATAACGACGCGCTGGCCTTGCTCTTAAAATCCTTTCGCCTGGGCACGATGGCGGCGATCTACGAAGGCACCCTGCAACAAGCCGAGCAACAAAACTGGGGCTATCGAAAGTTCCTGCTGCACCTGTGCGAGAGCGAAGCCCAGGACCGGCGGCAACGCAAACTGGAGCGGCTGCTCAAGCAATCGGGCCTGCCGCAAGGCAAAGACCTGGGCAGCCTGGAGGAAACCAAACTGCCCGCCAAAGTGCGCCGGATGCTGCCCAGCTTGCTGGACGGCGGCTTTGTCCAGCGAGCCGAGAACGTCATCGCCATTGGCCTGCCCGGCCGCGGCAAAAGCCATTTTTTGGCCGCCTTGGGACGGGAGTTGATCCTGCGCCATCACTACGCCGTGCTCTTTGTGC
>CAWFAZ010000028.1:0-63672 GCA_963813995.1 uncultured Verrucomicrobiae bacterium
CCGCTCCACCATCATGACCAGCAACCGGCCACTGGAGGAATGGGGCAAACTTCTGGGCGACGTGCCCACGGCTGGGGCGATCCTGGATCGTTTTCTGCACCACGCCCAGACCATTGCCATTACCGGGCGGAGTTACCGGCTTAAAGACCATGCCGCCATCGCCGGAAAGGAAGACAAAAACAAAAAGGCCAAATCCAAGTCCAACGGACCTTCGACCGCAGAACCGGCGAGCTGAATGGCTCGCTTTCTGGTTCTGCTCGCTTTACTTTGCTGTTTACGATTATGGAAAACGCTCGATTTTCAATCTCGGTCGGAGGTTGGTTTCGATATACGAACCAGCCGTTGCATAATAAAAGTTGGACCCTTTAGCCGGACAATGAATAAGCGTGCGTTTTTTCTGGGTGCCCTCGGGTTGGCAATTGCAGCCTTCATCACGCATTGCGTCGCTCGTGTTTTTCTTGAGGACGCTATGCACCGGAACACTGCAAGTATCAGCCAAGCCGTAAAGCAGCACGCGCCCTACGTAGCCGATCCGTTAGCCGCTCAAGCAAACCACATGTGGAATGTTCTGACTGGCACCGGCGTTGTGCTTACCGTGCTGTCCGTTATCTGCATGGCCACAGCCGCCATACGGCATGAACCAGGGTGGTATCTCATTTTGCTTCTGCTTTTGGTCTTCGACATTGTAATGCCGATGCTCTTGTGAACTCAAAACGGTCCAACAAGGTCACTCCGGCCAACGCCGGATGGCACCTTCAGTTCCGCTTCGCGGTTCACTGTGCAGTGAACGGAAGCCATCCGTTCAGTTCAGGAGACAAATCGAAAGCCATCAGCGGCTGCGCCATCTGATCTGAAGTATTTGAAAAGTCCCTTGCTTACATCAAGAAACCTGATATGAGTAAACCACCTCGGAGTGGCCGGTTTTGATTCGACCCCGACTGGCTGGTTTTGAAGTGACCGGTGACAAGACAACAATGCCATCGTCGCAGTCGATTTAAACAATGGTCTGAAATTCGCCTTTTCGATCAGTTCCTCATCACTCGGCTCGTTTTGCTTGCTCATTCCCGCAGCCTATCTAATCAATCGATGGCTGTAAAGCTGAAACATCGGGGTTTTGTCAATCAACCGGATAGGCATGGTCTTTTCAAAAGAAACGGCCAAAGGAAGGTTGGCCGAAACCGCAAGCCGGATATACGGGAAAAACCGTCCGGGAGCTGAAGGCCGTGGCCAAACAAGCCAGACATGGCAACGCGGCGCCGCCGCTCATCTGTCAATCGAATAGAGGAAAAAATTAAAAAATGCCAAAAACGCCACAATCCGTGCAATTCAGGTCTGAACCCGATTTTTCAACGCCTTCCCATGTATCCATCTTGCGTTTCCGGCCAGTTTTTCAGCAAACTGCCAAAAAAGGATGCACAAAAGCTGACTTGTGCCCTTGGGCGGTTTCCGGCTCGTAATCCCAATCGCAATCATTATTCTTCCGGGACGCAAACGATGGATTCAGTGAAAAAAGAGCGATCTGAAAGACAGGCGGGCAACGCGGCCTCAAACGCCGGAGATGTCATCGCGCCGGCGCGGGTGATTGCCGAACTGGAAAAGCACATCCTCGTCGATGGCTTTAAACTGGTGGTTGATCTGGAAAAAAGCCGCGGCTCGCGCCTGATCGATGCGGTGTCCGGGCGCAGTCTGATTGATTTCTATTCGTTCTTCGCCTCGATGCCGGTGGGCTTCAACCATCCGTGGTTCGATTCGCCGCCGGTACAGGCGGATTTGCTGGCCGCAGCCAGGGTCAAGGTCGCCAGTTCTGATGTTTATTCAGTCACTTTCGCGACGTTCGTGCAAACTTTTGCGCGCGTCATGGGAATCCCTCTGTTGAGCCGATATTTTTTCATCGATGGCGGCGCCCTGGCGGTGGAAAACGCGCTCAAAGCCGCCATGGATTGGAAGGTGCGAAAAAACCTCGCCGCCGGACGGGGCGAACGCGGCACGGAGATACTTCATTTCGCGGGCGCGTTTCACGGGCGCAGCGGCTACACCATGAGCCTGACCAATACCGATCCGCGCAAAACCGATTTGTTCGCCAAATTCCCCTGGCCGCGCGTCAGCAATCCTTTTATCGACTTTTCCCTGCCCGAAAAGGAGAGGCGGCAAAACGTCATCGAAAAGGAAAAGCAGGCCAGGGCGCAGATTCGCCAAATCATCGCCGCGCGCGGCATGGACATTGCGGCCATCATCATTGAGCCAGTGCAGGGAGAGGGCGGGGACAATCATTTTCGCGGTGAATGGCTCAAAACGCTGCGCCGCATTTGCGATGAAAGCGACATCCTTCTTATCTTCGACGAAGTGCAATCCGGCATGGGCATTTCCGGGAAGAATTGGTGCTGCGAGCACTTTGATGTTTTGCCTGATCTGCTGGCGTTCGGAAAGAAGGCGCAAGTGTGCGGGGTCATGGCAGGACCGAGGCTGGATGAAGTCAAGGACAACGTCTTCCGGCTGCCCGGCCGCATCAGTTCAACCTGGGGCGGCAACTTTTGCGATTATGCCCGTTCGACGCATCTGTTGCGGATCATCGAAAAGGAAAGGCTGGTGGACAATGCGCGGGACAAGGGGGCCTGCCTTCTGGCGGAATTGCAAAAGCTTGCCGCGAAACATTCCATCCTCAGCGCGGTGCGGGGACGCGGTCTGCTCCTGGCCTTCGATCTGCCCAACCGGGAAATGCGCGACCAATTCTGGACCGGTTCATACAAACGCGGCCTGCTGGTCTTGCGTGGCGGCGAACGTTCCATCCGCCTCCGCCCCGTGCTCGATTTGCAGGGCAGCGTGATGGATGAAGCCCTGGAAATAATGGATGGCGAGTGCCGCCGCCTGAGCCTGGCATGAAAACATCCCCTGCCGCCCTCTTCAAAAGACTCGGTTTGCGACCGGAGAACGCCGGCGTTTTCTGCGGCGAATGGATCGGCAGCGGTCCGGTTTTGAAAAGCATTTCTCCCATTGATGGCAGGGAATTGGGGCGCGTGCGTACGGCCGCCGCGGCTGATTACGAGCGGGCCGTCGGGCGGGCCGGCCAGGCGTTTCAAGCCTGGCAAACCCTGCCGGCGCCGAAACGCGGGGAAATTATCCGCCAGTTCGGCAACGCATTGCGCGCGGCCAAAACCGATCTCGCAAGACTGGTCACGCTGGAAGCCGGAAAGATTCTGGCGGAAAGCGAAGGCGAAGTCCAGGAGATGATTGATGTTTGCGATTTTGCGGTCGGCCTTTCCCGGCAACTCCATGGCTTGACCATCGCTTCCGAACGCCCCCAACACCGCATGATGGAACAGTGGCATCCATTGGGAATCGTCGGCATCATCAGCGCCTTTAATTTCCCCGTCGCCGTTTGGGCCTGGAACAGCGCCCTGGCCGCGGTCTGCGGAGACGCCACGCTCTGGAAGCCGTCGAGCCGGACTCCCCTTTGCGCCATCGCCGCCATCAGGATTGCCGAACGCGTTTGCCGCGCCAATGGCGTTGATCCGGCCGTTTTTAGTTTGACAATCGGCGGACGCGCTGCCATTGGGGATAAAATGGCCCGTGACCGGCGCATCCCGCTGGTTTCCGCGACGGGTTCAACCCGCATGGGCCGCGATGTCGGCCAAAAAGTCCAGCGCCGCCTGGGTCGCGTCCTGCTCGAACTGGGCGGCAACAACGCCGTCATCGTCGCGCCTTCGGCCAATTTGAGCCTTGCCACCCGCGCCATTTTATTTGGCGCCGTGGGCACGGCCGGACAGCGTTGCACAACCACCCGCCGGGTTTTCGTCCATCAATCCATCGAAGCGGACCTGACGCAACGGCTGGTCAGGGCCTACGCGCAAGTGCCGGTCGGCAATCCTCTGGACGCCGGAACGCTGATGGGCCCGCTGATCAATCCGGCCGCGGTGGATGCGATGCAGGAGGCCTTGCGACGGCTGCGCAAGGAAGGCGGACAAATTCTTTACGGAGGCGAGCTGCTGTTCGGGGAAAAGTATCCGGGAGGCCGGTACGTGACGCCTTGCCTGGCCAAGGCGGGACCTCATTTCAAAATCGTCGCGGAAGAGACGTTCGCGCCGATCCTTTACCTCATCCCCTACCGAAACATGGCAGAAGCCGTGGCGTGGCACAACGCGGTGCCGCAAGGATTGAGTTCGGCCATTTTCACCAATGATTTGCGCGAGGCGGAATTCTTTCTTTCCAATGTCGGAAGCGACTGCGGCATCGCCAACGTCAACATTGGCACGAGCGGCGCGGAAATCGGCGGCGCCTTTGGCGGCGAGAAGGACACCGGCGGCGGCAGGGAAAGCGGCAGCGATGCCTGGAAAAATTATATGCGGCGCCAGACTGCGACAATCAATTACTCCTCGGACCTTCCCCTGGCGCAAGGCATTCGCTTTGGCGACTGAGCGAATGGATGTGAAAACCCGGCAGGAAGGCCGGGATGGAAGTCATTGCATGGCCACCAGCACGCGGCCGCAAAGTTGGCTCACGCCGACGGGGCCGTAGTAGCGGGAGTCTTTGCTGGCACGCCGGTTGTCACCCATGACGAAGTATTGCCCGTGACCCAGCCGAAATTGCGTAATTGTGGTCAGCGGATAGGTTTTCGTTCCCGCCTTGAGGTAGGGTTCGGTCAGTTTGCGGTGGTTGATCTCGACCCAGCCGCGTTGGAGGCTGACCGTTTCCCCGGGCAGGCCGATGATTCGTTTGACGGCTTGCCCGCCCAGACCGTCGTTGACCACGACGACGTCGCGGCGTTGATAGTCGCGCACGCCGGCGCGCATCACGTACTCGCCACCGGGACGCAGGTTCGGGGTCATGCTGGTGCCCTGCACAATGACCATTCCCATGCCGTACTGGCGCATGCTGAGACTGACCAAGCTGGTCCCCAAGATGAGCAGGAATAATTGAAATGGCTTTGAGGCTCGCATTTCCACCTTATCTTTTTACGGCTATTTGGTTCTCGATCGGTTTTCCGACCACTTGGCTCAACAATGCTGCCTCAATAACGCTGCCAGTGTGACATTTTTTCCCTGGGCGGTCAAGCTTCTTTTTCCCTTTTTCCCGATGGCGGCCCATCAGCGGTCCGCATGCCCCTCCATTTTCGAAAAGGCTTTGCCTTCATCTGTTTCCATCCGCGTTTATCCGTGGTTAAAACTTTTCCAAGTTCAATCTCTTCTGATTCGCGGTCCCGGGTGCATGCGGATCGGCGGCGGGACGGGGATGGGGCGCGGCACGGCGGGCGGAGCCGGGACGGGCGGAGGCGAGAGAGTCGGCGCCGGTGCGGCGGCGGGCGCGACTTTTAATTGCGACATCCATTGCTTTGCTTCAGTCGCCACTCCAGTCGCCACCTCGCCGATCTTTGCGTCAGGAAATTTGATGTCACCCAGCTCGGCGCCAATGCGGTCGGCCAGACTGCCGATGACCCCGCCGATTTCCGGCATTTGCATTCCGGGCAGCGGCGGCTGCGGCTGCTCCAGCGCTTCGTAACCATTGACGACCCACTCCAAATCTCCGGTTGCGATATCAACCATCAAACCATGCACCGGCATCCGCGGACCGATCAACGGGCTGTGCCGGACGAAGTCAACGGCCTGCATGACGTTTTGCCGTTCGTCGGCAAACACGCCGAAGTATTCGGTCAGATTGAGCGGCAACTGGTTCCGGTCGATCCCCAAATCTTTGAATCGTTCGGTCAACTCGGCAATGCTGGTGTGAGACACCTGGCAATCGGTGTGGCCGATGATGGCGATTTCGCGGCCGCCCTTCACCGCGCAGGCCAGCGCCAAAGAGCGCATCGTGCTGCTGAGCGGTCCCGTGATGATGTTGCCGGCGTTGCGCAGCCAGATAAAACTTTCCACAGGCAGCCCCATCACGCCCGGAAACAACCGGTTCAGGCGCGGATCAACGCAGGTCAGGGCCACGACCGGCAATTCGCCGTCATAATCGCCCAGATGAAAGCCCGCGCTCTTGTCGCCCTTGAGCGCGCGATGATTGGCGCTGAGAATGGCGTCGAACAAACGCATAAAAGTTCAGCATCATGCCGGGGTTTGTTTGCCCTCGCCCTTGGCGCCCCCCATCGCATTTCTCAGGGCCGGAACTTGTTCGAGCAATTTTTCAAACTTGATGCCGGTCAGGCTCTCAATCACCGGCGGCAGTTGGCTGATGATCTGCGTGACATCGGCGGTCATTTTGCTCGCTCCGCCACCCGGCCCGCCGCTGTTGATAATGACCATCTTCTCCATCTTGGACAGCGGCTCGCTTACTTTGCCCGCCACTTCCGGCAGGATGCGCACGATCATTTCGATTACCGCCGCCTCGTTGTATTGTTTGAAGGATTCCGCTTTGAGCTTCATCGCCTCGGCCGTGGCCGCGCCCTGGGCTTCGATGACAGACGCCTCGGCCAAACCGCGCGCCTTGTTGGCCTCCGCTTCGGCCAAACCGGTCGCCTTGACTACATCGGCCGCGGCGAACCCTTTGGCCTTGGTCGCCGAGGCGGCGCCAGCGGCTTCTGTTTCGAGCTGGAATTTGGTGGCGTTGGCCAGCGTCTCGACCCGGTAACGTTCCGCGTCCGCCGGCTTTTGCACGTTGGCTTCCAGTTCGCGCTGTTTGCGCAGGATTTCCTGCTGTTGCAATTCGATCTGCTTTTGTTTGTCAACAATATTTACCTGCACCTCCTCCGCCTTCACCAACTGGCCGGTCTTGAATTTCTGCAAATCATAGGCAAGGTCAGCTTCCGCTTTTTTCTGATTGACAGCAGCCTGGAAGCTGGCCACGTTGGTTTGGTAATCCCGCTGCGCTGACGCTATCTTGGTGTCGGCCAGGAACTTCGCCTCCTGTCCGGCTTGCGTGGCCTGCGACGAGCGGATCATCGCGTCCCGGTCCGCTTCCGCCTGCGCGATGACGGCGTCGCGCTTGACCTGGGCGATGCGGGGTTTGCCCAGCGCGTCCAGGTAGCCCTGTCCGTCCTGAATGTTCCGAATGGTGAAACTGACGATCCCCAGCCCCATGTTGGCCATGTCGCCGGCGGCGACTTCCTGGACTTTGGAGGCAAATTGATCGCGGTTTTGGTAAATATCCTCGACTGTCATCGTGCCGAGAATGGCGCGCAGATGGCCCTCCAAAGTTTGCGTCGCCACACTCTTGATGTCGTCAATCGTCTTGCTCAACACCTGCTCGGCCGCCGTGGCAATCGAGATGTCGTCGCCCTTGATTTTGATCTGGGCCACTCCGTCCACCTTCACCGGGACGCCTTTGCTGGTATAGACTTCCGGCGTTTGCACATCAATGGTCAGCAATTCCAGCGAGAGCCTGTCCACTTTTTCAAGGACCGGGATGACGAACGTGCCGCCGCCTTTGACGACGCGAAATCCGCGCGCCCCAACCGTGCCGTCCGGCTCGACATATCGGTGCTTGCGTCCGGAGACGACGAGGACCTCGTTCGGCCCCACTTTGGTGTAGCGACTGGCCCAAATGGCGGCGAAGAGGAATATAACGATGACGATTCCCACTACGGCGCCAACAACAATGCCGGCGCTGGGGATATTGAATAGTTGAGCAAGAATGGCTGGGTTCATAATTTATTATGTTTGAGGTTTCGGAATAGGGCGGTTCTTAGACGGCTGAAACGTAAAATTGCGATTCGGCAATGCGGGTGATTTTGACGGTTTGGCCATTGCCCACAGCCGCGCCGTTCTGTTCGCGGGCCGGCGCGGTGTAGCGCGTCCCGGCCTGCACGTAGGCAATCTCGCCCACGCCGGAGGGCGGAATGGGCGTAATCACAGTGGCCGTGTGGCCCACCAATGTGCCGACGTGTGATTCGCTGGAGCTTTGCGTGGCATGAAAAATCGCGCCGAACAGCCACAAAACAGCCCCCGCAATGACCAGCCCCCCTAAAATCGACAAAGGCATGCTTACCCAAACCTTTTGGGTCGCCTCGATTCGCGAAAAAATCAGCCCGAATCCGCCAAACGCCGTGATGAACGAGCATATAGTGGTCGGACTGAAAGGCGAAAGCCCTGGTATGCCCGAATCTTGAAAGCCCGCCTCGGCGTGGCCTCCTGTCCCGATATCAATGTGCGCGTCGTGCCCTCCAAGCAGGTGCCCAAAAAACGCGCTCAACAACGTGAAGAGCAGCCCGACGAAAAAACAAATCGCATAAACCAATATTGCTGTTGTTGTTTCCATAAGCTCAATTCTGACGGACTCGCCGGGACATTCCCGGCGCTAATGCAGAGACTATCCGGTATTAGTCCTTTCGTCACTTACAAAATGCCACCGAACTTGTAATCGGGCGCAAACCGTTTTTTGGCATCGCTGATTCTTCATTGGCTTCTTTTGACCATGTTTAACTACGTTTACAATGGTTTGACCGGACTGAAGCTGATTATTCTGCAAGCTGCTCATTATTAAAGACTTGCGCGGATTCTGGCCGACAGCTTGACCAACCGAATCGGTTTGACCCACTTTGACTGAGTATGACTGAAGCTTTCTGGTTCGAAGCCAGGCGGAAGGATGGCAGAAAAATGAATTGGGCAGAAATATGGGCTTTCCCTGATTTTTCTGCCCCTCCCATTTCTGCCTGCGATTCACTTTTTAATTCATCATTCATAATTCCACCTTTCCGCAATGGCCTTAATCGGTCATTCATTAGACGAACATTACAGTTAATATATTCTCTCGTCAATAGATTTTTGAAAGAATTTATTAAAACTTATGATTTTCGGAGCAAACTCTTTGTAACACCATGTGTGGCAACGATTTAAGAAAGTTTTAAACCACGGGCGCGAAGAAAAGACTTTTTAACCGCGAAATACCCGAAATACGCGAACCCCGAAAGCTCTCGGGGTTGTTCGCATGGTTCGCGAGGGTTCGCGGTTTAATGAATCCGTTTCATCGGCAAAGACAACGCTCATGGGCGCGCATGACCGTGAATATAGCGGCCCAGATTGGCTGCCAGGTCGGCGGGCAGATCATTGGCCATGCCGTCAAAATCCTTGAGCGTTTCCCAAAGAGTGGGTGGCTGATCCCCCACAGGTTCAATGCGGACCACCGTGCCCGACGGCCAGTGGACATTTGCCGGAAGCACAATCTTTCCCTGTTCAACTGTGGCAGTAACGCTCATGCCAGGAAAGATGGCATCTTGCAGGCAGGGACTGCAATGCCATTTGGGACACAAACATTCTCTTGCATGAAAGCTGAATGTATGAAATACTGAATCCATGACAAAAGTCATCAACATCAATGATCGCGGCACCCTGACGTTGCCCAAGGAAATGCGCCGCCGGCTGGGGGTTGACCGCCATGCCCAAGTGGTCGCCGAGGAAACCGACGATGGCATCCTGCTCCGCCCCGGTGTCACATTCCCCGTGGAACTGTATTCCGAGAAGCGGTTGGCTGAATTCCGGCGCAACAACGAAGAATCCCTGGCTGGTTATCGTTTCAAAAAGAAATGAGGGTTTTTCTGGACGCCAACATCCTTTTTTCGGCGGCGCAAGCGCATAGCCGGATGCGGGCGTTTTTGGACGTGCTATTGGATCGGGCGGAATGCCTGACCAATCACTATGCGATTGAAGAGGCCCGGCGCAATCTGGCCGCGAAATTTCCGGATGGGCTGGAAGCATTGGAACGGCTGGCAAAACAATGTGAGGTCGTCTTGCGGTTGGAGGCGGATTTGGAAGTCGAATTGCCTTTGAAAGACGCGCCGATTCTTGGCGGAGCCATTGCCGGTCAAGCCACGCACTTGCTCACGGGCGATGAACGGGATTTCGGGAAGTTCTGGGGCAAGACGATTCAGGGCGTCAAGATTGTTTCGCCGCGAATGCTGGCGGAGGAATTGCGATTGACTAGATAGCTCATTTCGCGAGGGTTTCAATTCTCCGGCGGGAAGAGAAATGTCAGCGCCCGCCACGCGCGCAATCGCCAGTAAAACTCATTGTGCTGGCTCGTCTGCGCTTCCTTCCATTTGTCCCGCCGTAATCCGCTTGCGGCCAGTTGATCGGGCGTCAAGGGAAGTTCATCAACATAATACCGCAGATTCTCCCGCCAGCCGATGCGCCGCAACTCCGCCACCACCGCCGCTGTCATTTGCCGCCCATCATCCCCGCCCATGAAATCCACTGAACCCGAATCGAAATAAAACTTCACAGGCATCGGCGGGCCTTTATCGTTCTTGAGCAGGGCCTCCAGAAAATGCTTGTCGTCAAAAAAGAACGCCCCGGAAAGACTGGCCGCGTTCCCAAAAACTTCCGGATGTTCCCAGGCCAGCACCGCGCTGCACAACCCGCCCAGCGACGATCCCATCACACCGGTGTGCGTGGCGTCCGGCAGCGTGCGGTATTTCCGGTCAATGAAAGGCTTCAGCTCGCGCATGAGAAACGCCGAGTAACCATCGAAATCGCCGCTCTGATTTGTCCGCGGCCCGTGATGCCCGGAATACTCCGACATCCGCGCCAGGCCGCGATTGTCCACCGCCACCATGATGATGGGACGGATTTTATGTTCGCGGATCAACCGGTTCGCTGTGAGGTCCAATTCCCAACTGCCCCAACCGAACGCAACGTTGCTGCCCGCCGTGCTGAACACATTCTGGCCATCGTGCAAATATAAAACCGGAAACCTTCGATCGATCTGTGCCGGGTATGCCGCAGGCAGATAAACATGCACCGCTCGCGGCGCGCCCAAGAACCGCGACGGAACGGTTTCATCGCGGATGCTGCCCGCGTCGGGACTCTGCGCCAGCGCAAGTCCCGCCATCAGCAGCAAGTTAAGATTGCACCAAAATCTCATTGGATATCAGCCATCTGAATTAGGTTTGTCATTTTGATTCGGCACGACTCTCTTATCGTTGTCCCGCATTCCTTTTCTCTCGTTTTCCTTTTGATCGATTTCTTTTGGAGCTTTCCGATTCATGATCGCCAGCACCACGACGAAAAGGACAATGATAACTATAAAAGACAACCCATACCAAGGTTTGCCCCGAAACACGGGGTTGGGCGGATTTCCATATATGTCAGCCAGAAATAAGCACATATTCGACTCGAAGTTTTCCGGCCACCGGCCACAAATCATTTCTGCCGCTGGAATTTTAACTGGCCGTCTTCCGTGGTCACTTTGATGCGGTCGCCGGTTTTGAACTCACCGTCGAGCAGTTTCATGGCCAATGGGTCAAGCAAAAATTCCTGGATGGCGCGTTTCAGCGGGCGCGCGCCGAATTGCGGGTCGTACCCTTCTTTGGCCAGATACTTCCGGGCCGCGGCGTCAACTTCGATGGCCAGTTGCTGCTGGGCCAGCCGTTGCTCCAGACGCTGCAATTGAATGCCGACTACCGCCTCAAGCTGTTTCTCATCCAGGCTGTGGAAAATGATGATGTCGTCAATCCGGTTCAGGAACTCGGGCCGGAAATGTTTCTTCAGCTCCGCCCGGACGAGGTCCTCGACTTTTCCGTAGTCCTTCCCCTGCCCTGCCCCCGAACGGTTGTAAAATTCCTGGATGAGGGTCGAGCCGATGTTGCTGGTCATGATGATGACCGTGTTCTTGAAATCGACGGTGCGGCCCTGCCCGTCGGTCAACCGGCCGTCGTCCAGTACTTGCAACAGAACATTGAAAACGTCATGGTGCGCCTTTTCGATTTCGTCGAAGAGAACAACGCTGTAGGGCCGGCGCCGCACCGCTTCGCTCAACTGGCCGCCTTCCTCGTAGCCGACATAGCCGGGCGGGGCGCCGATGAGGCGGGCCACGCTGTGCCGCTCCATGTACTCGCTCATGTCAATGCGGACCATGGCGTTTTCATCGTCAAATAGAAATTCTGCCAGGGCGCGGGCCAGTTCCGTTTTGCCCACGCCGGTCGGCCCCAGGAAAATGAAGGAGCCGACGGGATGATTGGGGTCCTGCAAGCCGCTGCGGGCGCGGCGCACGGCGTTGGCCACGGCGGTGATGGCTTCCTTCTGGCCGACCACGCGCTGCTGCAGGCGCTCTTCCATCTTGATGAGTTTTTCGCGTTCGCCTTCGAGCATGCGGTTGACGGGAATGCCCGTCCAGGCCGCTACGACACGGGCGATGTCTTCTTCGGTCACTTCCTGGTTCAAGAGGTGTTTGCCCTGGCGTTGGGCCATTTCCTTCTGCATGGCGGCCAGTTTTCGCTGCAACTCGGGCACGCGGCCGTATTGGATTTGCGCGGCCAGATTCAGGTCGCCGGCCCGTTGCGCCGCCTCCTGTTGCCGGCGGGCTTCTTCAAGCTGGCTGCTTAAAATGGAGACGGCATTGATGGCGGCTTTTTCATTCTGCCACTGGGCCTTGAGCTGGGCGGCCTGCTCCTTGAGGTTGGCCAGGTCCCGCTCAATTTTTTTCAAGCGCGCGCGCGAGGCTTCATCTTTTTCTTTGCGCAGGGCGGTCTGCTCGATTTCCAGTTGCATGATCTGGCGTTCCAATTGATCGATCTCCGCCGGCATCGAATCCAGTTCCATGCGCAGGCGCGACGCCGCCTCGTCCATCAAATCAACCGCCTTGTCGGGCAAAAAGCGGTCGGTGATGTAGCGATGCGACAGAGTGGCCGCGGCCACCAGGGCGGCGTCCTGAATGCGGATGCCGTGGTGGACTTCGTAGCGTTCCTTGAGGCCGCGCAGGATGGCGATGGTTTCCTCGACACTGGGTTCGTCAATGTGGACCGGCTGGAAGCGCCGTTCCAGGGCCGGGTCCTTTTCGATATACTTGCGATACTCACCCAGCGTAGTCGCGCCAATGCAGCGCAATTCGCCGCGGGCCAGCGGCGGTTTGAGCATGTTGGAAGCGTCATTGGCCCCCTCCGCCGCGCCCGCGCCGACGATGGTGTGCAATTCGTCAATAAACAATAAAACGCGCCCTTCGCTGGCCGTGACCTCTTTGAGGAAGGCCTTGAGCCGGTCCTCAAATTCGCCGCGATACTTGGCCCCGGCAATCATGGCCCCGAGGTCCAACGCCACCAAACGCTTGTTCTTGAGCGACTCCGGCACGTCTCCGCTGACAATGCGCCGGGCCAATCCTTCCACAATGGCCGTCTTGCCCGTGCCCGGCTCGCCAATGAGCACCGGGTTGTTTTTGGTGCGGCGGGTCAACACCTGCATCAACCGGCGAATTTCCTCGTTGCGCCCGATGACCGGATCGATTTTTCCGGCGCGGGCCAACGCCGTCAGATCGCGCCCATATTTGTCCAGCGCTTGAAATTTGTCTTCCGGGTTCGGATCCGTCACCCGCTGGTTCCCGCGCAAGCCGGCCAGCGCCTTCAACACCGCGTCGCGGTTCAGGCCGTTGCTTTGAAGAATCTTCTTCAAGGCCGCCCCGCCCTGGTCCAGGAGGCCCAGAAACAAATGTTCCGCGCTGATATACTCATCGCGCAGCTTGCCGGCCTCGGACTCCGCCGCGTCGAAAACCTTCTTCAACGCCGGGCTGGAATACAGTTCGGAGGAGGCCGCTCCATGCACCTTTGCCTTGCGCTCGATTTCCTGCTGGACCGCGGCGGCCAATGCGGCCGCGGGAACCCCCAACTTTTGCAAGACCGCCGGAACCAGGCTTTCGCCCTGCGCCAGCAACGCCGCCAGCAGATGTTCCGCGTCCACCGCCTGATTGGAATTGCGCCGCGCCACCTCCTGCGCTTCTTTCAACGCTTCCTGCGCCTTAATCGTCAATCGATCCATCTGCATCTTAAAATCAATGCAAACACCAAGGGCCAAAAATTGGAAGTTGAAAGTTGAAAGCCGAAACGCAGGGACTAATGGGGTGTTCACCCAACGCGTTGGCATCGTTGGCGGTGGTGGCATCCTCTGCGCCACGAAGAAGCCGAAAAGTGTAAGAAAAACCGACGGCTTTACACTTTTATAGGTGGAATGCTGTATTGAAAAGGCTGTAATTCGATAGCCATTTTTTGTTATTTGGAATACAACAAATGTTGTAAAATGTTGTAAAATGCTTACTGTCAGCATTGTACACATAAAGGCACAGGCTCTGAAACGAAGCCTGTCTTGCCCGACTAAATTCACCATGGAAAAGGCATGAAAGCTGCTGGGTAATCTGGAACAAGAAGTTGGGACACGCTGCAGATGATGAGCACGCAGGACGGGATATTGAGTCAATGCAGCATTTGAAGTATGACTAAAATTTAAAGGCATCGGATTGGCAGGGATGCTTCTGACCGCAGTGGCCAATTCTCCCGCATTGATGGCGGGCTCAGTTGAACCCTTCATGTCACCCTGTTTGGGTGCCAATGTTGATGCCTCTGCCACCCTTACCGCCGATTGTGGGATGTTCACCTAACTGGGGTGTTCACCTAATAGGAGTACACCCCATATACGGACTTAAGCAAATGCGCCATATTGCCGATGGATATTCAGGAATTGTAAAACAATATGAAAATACACGCAAAACCAATCGCCGCTCTGGCTTCTGGGGCGATATTGCTATCCGGTGTGCTTTGCCAGACAGCTCAAGCTCAAGAGACGCTGGCAAACCTCGCTGGCGGCGGAACTCTTACCGTTGGCGACAAGACCTTCAGCGGCTTCAGCTACACCGAATCGGGTCTGACCAGCTTTAATGCCGCTAATATCACAGTCACGGCCAGTGCGGTCGGCAACGTGGATTACCTGACGTGGGCCGGGAATATCAGCCTTGCATCGATCGGTGGCTCCGGCACTACTGCCGCAGGCAATCTTCTGCTCAACTACGTCGTGACCGCAACGGGCGGGAACACGATCAATGAGATTGCCCAGAACTATACTGGAACTGTGGCGAGTGGCTCCGCTACGATCGGAATTGCTGAAACTGTCACGGCGCCCAATGCTGGTGGCGCAACACTCGGCTCGGCTTACTTGAGTGGCACCTACACATACGAGCCGAACTTTTCCAATGTTCCTCTAAGTCTTAATGGCAGTGAACCCTTTATCAGTCTTCCTCAGTCAATCCTTGATGTGATGAATAATATTTCAATGGGTCCTGTCAACGCGGAACCCATTCCTGGTTTCCCTGGATATTATGACGCCAGTGTTCATGTGTCGCAGATTCAACAGTCGTTCGAGCAAATTCCCGAGCCCACGACGATTGCGTTGCTGCTGCTGCCGTTCGGCGCAACCGCACTCCGTGTGCTGCGCAAGAGACTGTAGGCGTATTGGAAACAAGCTTGTTGCGGATTACTGGCGGCTACTGTTTTAACACCTCAATACTGCCGCCTTCGGTTTCCAGTTTCAGCAACGGCCCGCCGCCATTGATCGTTCCCTTTAACGTGCTGTCATGGAACTGGCCTTCGACTTGAACCGGCAAATCCGTCCTGACCGAGCCTCCTTCAGTGTGGGCGTCAAGCGTAACTGCGGCGCCACGTGGAAGCCGGGCGGTGACGTTGCCGCCTTCGGTGCGAAGTTCGCAATCCGCCTTCGGCGCCGCGGCAAAGTCGGCGGAGATTGATCCGCCTTCGGTAGTCGCTCGAACGCGTGAGCCTGTGAATCGTTCAATCGTGATGCCTCCGCCTTGAGTTTGGATCAGCAATTCGTTCTTGCAGGACACAGCGCGAATGCCGCCACCCTCGGTTTGACCGTTTACTCTTCCATCAATGTCGTTAAAACCCAGGCTGCCACCCTCGGTCTTGACATCCGCATTGCCCTGCAGACTGGCAACCTTGATGCCGCCCCCGGACGTTTCTAACCGGACGTCAAATTTTCGCGGCACAGTTATTTCATAATGAACATTCAGATTGGGTCCGCTCAACCAGCCCCAAAATGAATGATTCTGAAAACTCGGAGGCTCGTGGGTGGTGATGGAAATTTCATTTCCGGTCTGTTTCAGAACCAGACGCTCTGCTTTCAACATTCTGGTTGCTTCGGCATCGTCGGCGCGTGTCACTTTGCGGTCCACTTGAACATCAACGGTGTTTTGATCAGAACCAGTGACATTCACGTTGCCTCGATCCACTTTCATCGTCAGCTTTCCCCCCGGTTCAACGGGCAAAGATTTGGAAAAATGTGCTTCCGCACCAACGTCAATTGTCTGATTGATTACAGTCGCGCCCACCGGGGAACCTTTTGCCAGTCCAAGATTGGTCCCGGGCATGTTTTGCAAGGGCGTGCCGTTGGATGTATTGCGCAGGGGTTGCGCCGGTTCATTAGTTTCATCCCAACTCGTGAACGGCTCGGACAGCTTCGACAACTTCGACAGCTCGGACAGCTTCGACAACTTTGACAGCTTTGACAACTTTGACAGATTCGAAAGACTCGACAAACCCGAAAGTCCCGACAGATTCGGTTCATCCGTTTCATCCCCACTCTGGGACGCCTGACGAATCAAGAGACTCAATGCCAGGAGGATCACGATGGCCGCGCCAGCCACTGCCAACCAATTGAGCGTCGTTGACGAAGGAAACGTTGACGAAGGAGAGTTTGAACGGTTCGCAAAGGTTTCCCGCACATCGGCGCGCATCAAAACGACCAAGGCCCATATTCCGACGGGAAATCCAATCAGACTACAGGATATGATGGCCACAATCGCCGCGGCAACGGCCCACGCATAGCTTCGGATTTCCATCATTTGGACGGCGCCGAAGAGTATCAATAAAGCAGGAATTATCTTGAACATCACAACGCTAAAACCAACCAGACCACTCATATGAAAAGGCAGATTGATTCCGAAATTTCCAAAAATCGTTTCGAGCCATCCAAAGGCCGTCAGTGCTGAAAGCAGCTTCCAGATGCCGGCGACCATAAGACCCGCGGCGGGCGCCACAATCATGCCTCTCCTGTCGCCAGGCGTATTGCCGCCCGCTATCGGCGGGTTTGACGGCCCGCCACCCAGTGGTTGGACATCCGGTTTCGACCCGCTGGCGTTTGAATGAATCCAGTTGGTAATTCTTCTCCCCTGGCCATCCGTGAATGCTTTGCACACGATCAAAATCCAGTCAATCGTGGCCCAGATGCCACATCCACATATCAAGGCCGCCAGCAAGATTCCTAATACCGGTTGCCCGTGCCCGTGTAAAGTGGCGCAGGCCATGATCAAGAGGATACATCCGCCCAAAGCGGCCAGTTGCAGGAACGCGGTCCAGATTTTCCCGACGTAGAACCGGTGCGCGCCGAACACTCCGAAAAACAAAGCCAATAGAAAAGCCGGAAGGATCATTTTGTCGCTCGTCGCCCCGGCTGTTGCCGTGGTTGGAGGAACTGGCGGCGGCGCCGCGCCGGGCATCGCCCCGGCTTGCACGCTCGTGATGGCCTCCACGTCCGTCTTCACCTGGCTGGCGTGCTGATAACGCCGTTCCGGTTCCTTCTCCAGAGTGTGCAACACCACTTCGTCCAGCCGCACATCCATCTGCACTTTCTTGGACGGCGGCGCGAATTTGCCCAGCGGCAGTTCGCCGGTGAGCATTTCATAGAAGACGACGCCCAGCGAATAAATGTCCGCGCGATGATCCACCGTCTGCGGTTTCTCAACTTGCTCCGGCGCCATGTAATGGGGCGTGCCCATCACATCCTGCGCGCCGGTCAGCGAAACCTGGCCGGCCGGCGCTCCCACCATTTTTGCAATGCCGAAGTCGGCAATTTTCACCCGGCCTTTTTTGTCCAACAGGATGTTCTCCGGTTTGATGTCGCGGTGAACGACGCCTTCATTGTGCGCAAATTGAAGCGCTTCGCAGATTTGTGGAACGATGGCCACCGCCTGTTCCGGCGACAACCTTCCAGCCTGTTCCACTTCGCGCAAATTGCTTCCATCCACAAATTCCATCAGCAGGTAATGCAACGCGCCCGCCTTGCCGAAGTCATACACCGCCACGATGTTCGGATGATTCAAACGCGCCAAAGCCCGCGCCTCGCGGTTGAACCGTTCGGCGAAACCGGGGCCGCCAGCCACCGCGGGTGGCAGTATTTTCAACGCAACAAAGCGATCCAGCGCCGGTTGCCGGGCCTTATAGACCGCTCCCATGCCGCCCTGGCCGAGAAAGCCAAGAATCTCAAGCTGCGGAAAAAGTTGGGCGATTTCCCCGGCTGGCGGCGGCACGAATCGCCCGCCGGCCGCTTCGCCGGCCGCGCCCGGTTCAGTGCCGGTGGGAAGGCCGGATTTGATGAGACATTCCGGACACAATCCCAGCGGCATGTCCGGCGGCAGGGGCTTCCGGCAATTCGGACATATTTTATTCGTTTCCATATTCGCAAGTTCTTCCACACTTTACTTAGGAAACCAGAGTGAAAGGTTGCGCAAAAAACCGCTACCCGTTTCCCAAGACAACAAACAGGTGCCGCAATTCTTCATCCACTTCGCCCGGTTCAGCCACTGTTTGGGCGATTTCCTCTCGCAACAACTGGCGATAGCGCTGGCGCAGCCGATGCACGGCGGACTTCACCGCGCCTTCGCTGACGCCGAGCTTGGCGGCCAGTTCCGCATAAGGCAGGGCAGTGCGCTCGCCCACAAGACACGGATGCAGCGCGGTAAAAAGTTCCATCCGGCCTTCCTCTTCGTATGCCATGCGAAGCTTGCGCAGGACTTCTTCGAGCAATGCCAGCGCCCAGCGCCGTTCGTAGGTTTGTTCCGGCGTGACGGTGTCCGCCGGTTCATGGCCGTAGCGTGTTTCGGCCGTGTCGAATTGCAGCGGCACAGGCGTCGCGCCGCCGCCGCGTTTTTGCGCCCGCGCCTTGTCCCATTCATCGGAGAGAAAATGGCTCATGGCTGACAACAGGAAAGATCGAAACCGCCCCCGTTGCCGGTCGGCGCGGGCCACCCAATTGCGTTCCAGCAGGCGCGCGAAAAACTCCTGGGTCAAATCCTGGGCGTCTTCCGGGGAATGCCCGCGCCGCCGCACATAGGCGTAAAGCGGATACCAATAGACCCGGCAAAGTTGCTCCAAAGCCGCGCGCGCGTGCGTGGTATCGCTGCGTCCCGCCGCCAGCACCACCGACCAATGCGTTACGGCAAACTCAGGCTGGCGCGATATTCCGCCCTCGCCGGAAGCCGGCGGCGAATCGGTTTGATTTCGCGTCAAATGGTCCACCGCGCGAATCTAACCTGAGGGACGGCTTGAAAACAACTCATTAACCAATTCCTCCGCAAAATCGGCCTTGTCTGCGGCAGCCGGTTCAGGCATTCTATTGGTGACACATGGGCCGCTTCTTGACATTGCTGGCGTTCCTGTTCATGACAGCTTCTTGCTGGGCTGACGGCATGGTCATGCGTGCCACTGCTGTGCCCGTGGAGGTGCGGATTCCCGACCAGCGCGCCTTGATCCAGTTTACCAACGGCGTCGAGCGGCTTGTCATCGAGACCCGTTTCACCGGGGCGGGCACGAACTTCGCGTGGGTCGTTCCGTTGCCTTCGCCGCCTGTCATCGAAGAGGCCAGCACCGGTTTGTTTCCCACGTTGCAGAGTATCTTCCAACCTCGCCTCCGGCATGAGATGCCACATTACTTCCAATTGTTCCTTGGCCTTCTTTCTGGCGGCTATTTATTGCGCTTCGTCCGGCATGGCTCACCCAGAAAGGGCCTCGACGTGTTGGCCTGCCTGGGTGTGGGGTTGGCGATTTTTGCACCTGAACCGCTTCGAGGCGTAGGCAGCGTCGCCGCTTTTCTGTGCCTGCTGCGTGTTGTGGCTAGTGTGCGAGGTGATTGGGACTCTGATTTTAACGTCCTTTATTTCGTGTTCATTCTTTTTTTAGGGTTTATATTAGTGGGTCTATTATCTCCAGCCCTCAGCCGCGCTGGGGGAAGGACCTCTCCGACTCCGACCGTTTCCGTAATCGATCGCAAGATGGTCGGCGTTTTTGAAACGACCACAATCTCCTCACGCGACCCGGTGGCGCTCCAAGTCTGGTTGAAAGCCAACGGCTTCGCCGCACCCGCCAGCCGGGATCAAGCCATCGCCAGCTACGTCAAGGATGGATGGGTCTTTGTGGCCGCAAAAATCAGGCGCGACGATCCCGCTCTGCAAACCGCCACGCCGCATCCGCTTTCATTTACGTTCAAAACCGAAAAGGCCGTCTATCCGATGCGCCTGACGGGCATTGATAATGGCCCGGTGCAAATTGATCTCTACGTGTTTGGTCCCGACCGGGCAAAAGCGCCGCATTTCAAGGTGGAGCGATGCGCCAATCCCATATATCCAAAATTACCCTTACACCACGGTATCGAGTCTATGTCCGTCAGCGATTTTTTGCCGAGACCGGAATCTTTGCAAATTGCCCATCCGCTGCTTCGAAAATGGGTCGATGGCATACCTGTGGCCACCAAACTGACGGCCACACTTAGCCCCGATGACATGCGCGACGACGTTTGGATTTCCTGGACGCCATTTTCCGAAAAGGGGACGACCCGGTTCAGCCATCAAGGTGCTTGGATTTATGCCCTGAACTGGGGAACGGGCTTCATCACGATCTTATTGTTGACTGCATTCATTTTTGGCCACGGAAGTGAAAATCGCAGGAAACGACCGGCCAGATTCGTTGCTCTGGCGACCGGTTTCGGCATTATCCTGACGGTTATCATTTATTTATTATTGCCGAAAACCGAGATGCGGCTTATTCGGCGTCATAGGCCTTTCTCAAATAATTTTTATACTCTCCGTCTCATTGACTCCCGCGCCACCTATGAAACCAATCTGACAGAAATCCACGCCTTCTTAGTTGACGGAGGGCTGGGAGGATTGCAAGAGGAGAACTATTTGTCAGGCGGGCTTGTCCGCGAGGAGGATTCACCCGGCAACTATCAACTCCGCCAAGCCGGCAACCGGGTTGAATGCGTCATTTACGACGCCAACGGTGCGCCCAGTTCGGAATGACCCCCGTTTCAGGGCGCAGGCTCTCCCGCTGACGCCTCGAGAATGAAGAACCATTGGTCGCGTGACAGGCTCAGACCGGCGGCGGCTGCACTGCTCCGCACTCGTTCCCGATTGGTTGTTCCCAGCACCGGTATGATTCGCGCTGGATGCGCCAGTATCCAAGCCAGGGCGACTTGTTCGACCGTCGCGCCGCCCAAATCCTTTCCGACCTCCCCCAGCGCCCGCCGCACCCGGCGCGCGCGTTCGTCCTTTGCCTTCAGCAGCCGGCCGCCGGCCAGCGGCGACCACGCCATCGGCGAAATGCGCAGGCGCAGGCACTGGTCAAACGTGCCGTCGTAGAGCGGGTCGGTGTGTAAAACAGAAAATTCCAATTGGTTCGTCACGAGCCCGAACGGCAGGCGCGAGGCCAGCAGATCAAATTGCCCGGGCGTGAAGTTGGAAACGCCAAAGTGCAGCACCTTGCCCGCCTTCTTCAGAGACACAAACGCTTCCGCCACCTCGTCCGGGTCCAGCAACGGATCGGAACGGTGAATCAACAGCGCCTCGACCCGGTCCGTGCGCAACACTCTCAGCGATTCGTCCACCGACGCCAGGATGTGGGACCGGCTGGTGTCGTAGTACTTGACTCGTTGCGCGGACCCGGGCGGGATCAGTTTGACGCCGCATTTGGTGACGAGCTGCAACTTGTCGCGCAACGCGGCGTCTCCCGCGACCGCGTCGCCAAAAAGCCCCTGGCAGGTGTGCCCCCCATAGATGTCCGCGTGATCAATGGTGGTGATCCCGGCCTCGACCGCCTCGTGGATCAGGGCGCGGATGTCCTCACGGGACAACCGGGCGTCGGCCAGCCGCCACATTCCCAGCGCGAGGCGCGAAGCGGCCGGCCCGCCGGCGGAAAAAACGATTTGCGGTACATTCATAAATGTTTCAAGTCTTGGAATGGAATTGTACAAACGATCAGTTTGCCAGCCAATTGTGAATCATCATGGAGGCGGTTTCATCGCAGCCTTTCTCCGCGTCGGCGCCGGCGATGTTCGTCGCCACAATGACGGAAAAATCCTTTTCCGGCGCAAGCCACATCACTACATACCACATCGTATTCGAACCAGCGTGCGTCAACGCGTTTCCACCCGCCCAGCCGCGTTTCGCAACGATCCAGCCACAGGCGTAGTCACCGCCAGCCGGCGGCGTGTGGAGTTTAACGAGTGTTTCGGGTTTCAACAGACCGCCTTGCTGACGGCGCTGCATGTGGAAAATCGTAAAGCGGGCAAGATCGTCGAGTGAACAATGGACGCGGCCGGCGGGTGAGATGGATGGTGGATTGTCCGCTTGCAATGGCGTGGTGACACCCAATTTGCGGGTGTGCCCCCAAGGCTGGTCAACCCTGCCGACTGTTCCCGGTGGCCCGAATCCGGCGGAATCCATGTGCAGCGGTTTGAAAAGCCGTTCGGTGATCAATGTTTCCCACGGTTTGCCGGCGATCTTTTCCAGCATTGCGCCGATGACGGCGTAGCCCTGGTTCGAATAAATCATCTTCGTTCCGGGTGTGGCTTCCGGCGGCTGGCTCAGGACAGCTTCAATGAATTCACGGCGCTGCCCGGTGGGCGTGCCTTGTTCTTCCCATGCCCGTTTCCATGCGTCCGCTGGCGGTTTGCCGGGAACGCCGCCGCGATGCATAAGCAATTGCTCGACGGTTACAGCTTCGTATTGCTTGTCCATCTTCCCCTTCAACTCGGGAAACACGTCTGCAATGGTAGTGTCCCAATGTAATTTGCCTTCTTCAATCAGCATGGCGGCAAGCGTGGCTGTCATGGACTTCGTGCAGGAACCGATGTGAAACACGTCGTTGGTCGTCACCGGCTTGGGGTCGCCCCACTTGCGGACGCCCACCGCGACGCGGTCGCAAATTTTGCCGTCTTTGACCACCGCCACCGCCAGTGCGGGCAGGTCATGCTTTTTGCGGATGACTTCGAGGCTTTGGGTCATATCGTTGGATGCTGGCGGTGCAGCGTATAAGGTGATGACACCACAGGTCATAACTAAATCCAGCACGATTCCAAATAGAATTTTGTTTTTCATATTCAGTTTAATAGTGACCGAACCCCGCCCTTTCTTACAAAGAAAACAGCGAGGAACCTGTTCCACGCATTCACGCCATTGGCCGTGTTATGAAACCGGCTGACGGAGCACGTCAGGCTTCAGATGACAGGTACGGTGCTTCAGATTTCAGGGATTGGCCAGTCGGAAGAATAGATTGCCCGCGGGCCGCGTGATGGTGATGTTGTTTGTGCCGTTGGCGTTGGTGGTGATGGAATAGCCGCTCGTTGCCCAGCCTGCCGACGCAGCCAGGTTGCTGTTCTGCTGCAAGGTGTAGCTGCCGGTATTTGGCCAGGAGACAATGACGCTGTTGCCGGCCTGGGTGATGGTCAGGTTGGGCGCGCCGGGTGTTTGCACTAGAGCGATGAGGCTCCAGAACCCGCCGGTGAGCGAATAATTGCCGCCGGTCATCGCGCCGCTGGCATCCTGCTGGCCAATGGTTCCGCTTACGGAATACTGGCCGTTGCTGCTGGTGCCGCCGCCCCCGGTGACTTTATACCAGTCAATCGAGTAGCTTTGGGCAAAGCCGATCGCCGGAATCAGCAGGCACAGGGATGGAAACAGCTTTTTCATGGGTGCCTCATTTCTGGAGTGTTTTCACCGCTGTTTTTCGCCTTGGTCACATCCACCTGTTCGTTGGCGGTCATTTATAGAAGCCCACATTCCAAGTCAGCGTGGGCGATGTCGGGCCGGGGGCGGTATTGCTTACGGCAATGAACAGATTTGTGATTCCTGAGATGCTGACAGACGAAGATGTGTCGCTTGCAAACAAAAACCCCGTCGTGGAGCCGGTGATGACCAGGCTGTATCCATTGTCAATAACACCGTTGGTGACGAATCGCAAGACGAGGTTTGTGTTGGCTCCCTGGCCTGGCGCGGCATAACAGGAAGCAAAATTGATGTTGGATATATACCTGCCAAAAGGACAGGCGGTTTGAATGGATACTGAGGTAATCCCCGGCGAATTTGTGTTTCCGGTGAGGCTGAAATACTCCAGGGAGCCTCCTGAGATCGCAGTTTCAGCGGCCCGCCCGGAAACAGATGCGCTGGGCATATTCGTCAATCCGCCGCCGTTGTCCACCGTCAATGGCTGCAAATCAGAGGGAAGGTTGTTGCTTGAAATTATGTTTGTCAGGGTTGACGCGGGAACGCTGCCACTGACGATTGTGATGTTATTCGCCGTCTCGTTGGTCGTATTGATGCCGGGAACAACATTGGTGGCCAGAACCGGCCTTGCCGGCGTTTGTGGCATAGGCGGCGTTGCTGATGCCGGCGGGAATATCGGCGGCCAGAATTGTGCCCGTGATGGCGAAACCTGGAGCCACAGTAAAATTGTCATTTACGGTCACACCATAATCCTGCCCGTCAAGCTCCAATCCTTGAAAACCGGAAATTACCAGATTCGGCCCGATTCCTGTTGTGAGCAGGCTGTTTTGTACGATGGAAGAACTAAACCCGCTTGGAGTCGGAAGGTTTATTTGCTGGATTCCGCTCAAAACCTGGCTGTTGGGACACACAGTCATCAAAGTGCATGTGTTTGTCCCGGCATCGTAGGTGAATTGATTGGTGAATGTTGCAATCACGCTGCCCGAAAACACTTCCGTGGCCACGTAGGACGTGTTTGAACACCCATTGAAATTTGCGACGTTCACGGGAATAACAGCGTCCTGACCTGTCCCCATGTTCAGGTTGACAATCAAGACGGCGTGGTTTGAAGAATTAAGGCTTCCAAGCGGCTCCTGTAAAATATACGTGTTGGTGTTCGTATAAGTCAGGAAAGTCGGCATGGCAACATTATCATTCCAGATTTGCAGAAATGTCGGATTGAGAAGATACTCGTTAAAGAAACCTGAATAGGCGGAGAAGCTGTTGATTGTTGGAGGACAATTATACTTCCCGGTGCAACCATAACTAAATCGGATCTGTTGATGCGTCATGGCTGATATGGCGAACAAATTGGAACTGGTGTCCGCAGTGTTATACTGGGGAACACCATAAAAGCTGTCCAACTGCATGTTGTGTCCATAGCCTGTAAGCCACGGGTAGTTTTGAGTGTAATACAATGCCGCCGCCATGTCAAGGGCGGTTGAGCCATAAATCGGGGCGGGTGAACCCAGTGTTTGCGCTCCAAAGAACTGTGATGGCAGGACGCTTCCCCAACTTGAGTCTCCGCCGTACATTGTCAACATTAATGAAAATCCCTGCGCATTGGTATGGCTGGCGGTATAATCAACAATGGCCTGGTTCATTTGCTTCATGCAAGCATCGTAGTAAGGAGGCGTTCCAAGATAATCCCCTCCTGTGGTGAAATAGCAGTCATCAATCTGTGCGCCATCAAAACCCCATGTCATTAAATTGGTAATGTCTTTGTAAAGGTGTCCAAGCCCGCCAACAGGGAAACCGCCGCATGTATTTGTGGCAAAGGACAGATACACAACAAGTTTTGCATTATTAGAGTGCGCCAGCCCGGTGTAGAAGGGCCAGGAATGGGTAAACACGCGGGAATCGTTGGTGAGATTTCCATTAACGTCCAACCCCTGAAACGTGCCGTCGGTGAGCCAGATGGTCCGGTAGGTTTTGTTGAACGCCGCATTATTCGACACGCCGGCCATTGCCAAAATGGCGTTGGTAAGCCATTGCTCGGAATTGGTTCCGTAGCTGCCATCGTATAAGCCCCAATCAGACCCGCTGTAAGCCCATGTGTTCCATGTATCAGGGCCGCTCCTGTCTATGGGATACGGCGCAACATAATTCTCATAGGTGGGCGTCCAGATGTTTGAAAAGGTTCCACTCCCATTGAACTGTCCGCTCAGCGTCACATTGCCCAACGTCACGTTCGTTTCATTGTTCGTCACCAGGCCGGCAGGCAATTGCGCGAGCGCAATGGGGCCGGTGATGTTCGTCGCGGCAACGGAATTGGCGCTGGCCGCTGATCCTGCGTTGGGCGCGTAAATCGCATACGGCGTCGGCGTCAGCTCCTGCAACGGACTGAGCGCGGTGAAGCTGCTGCCGCCGTTGCTGCGCACGCCGATGGCCAGCCAGGTGGCGTTGCCGGTGAAGACGGCGCCGAAATTCATCGTGACCGTGAAGAGGCCGTTGGTCACGCCCACGTCCAAATTGGTCAGCCTGTTGCCGACCTGACCGCTGTTAGTGCTGCTGTTGTTGAACAGCGCGAAGGTGAAGTCGTAATTGCCGTTGGCGGGGCTGCCGCTCCTGTTCAACTGGCCTTCATAGGTGAAGGCCGTGCCCTGGGCGGAGGCTTGATGGATGCCGGCGAACACGGTGAGGAGGCTGAATAGATGTTGAATTTTTATTTTCATTAAGAATTTAAGATTCAGTTTAAGGCGCAGGGACGGCATTCGGTCCCCGGCTTTAAGTCTTGCTGTTTCCAATAACTTATCATGAGCATCTTGCAGAATAAACAACGCTTCCCGGCTGCGACCAGCGTAACAGCCGGCGATTGGGGTGGGTCAACTGGTTCCCATGCCGACGCTTTGCACGGTCTGGAAGAGCTTGCCTTCGGTCTTGATGCTGGGGGCAATGATGATTTCGGTCTCTTGAAATTGCCGGATGCTCGCCGCGCCAACGTTGCCCATGCAGGTCGTGATTGCCCCCATCAGGTTTTGCGAGCCGTCATCAACCGTGGCGGGACCGTAGAGGATTTGTTTAAGGGAGCCGGTGACGCCGACTTTGATGCGGGTGCCGCGCGGCAGGTTGGCGTGCGGGGTGGCCATGCCCCAATGGTTCCCCTTCCCCGGTGCTTCCTGGGCCCGCGCAAAGGCGCTGCCGACCATGACCGCATCCGAACCGCAGGCCAGGGCTTTGCAGACGTCGCCCCCTTTGCTCATGCCGCCGTCGGTGATGATCGGCACATACCGGCCGGTCATCTTGTGATGATAATCGCGCGCAGCGGCACAATCGACCGTGGCCGTGACTTGCGGGACGCCCAAGCCGAGGACTCCACGGCTGGTGCAAGCCGCGCCAGGTCCGACGCCGATCAAGACTCCCGCCACGCCGCATCCCATCAATTCCAATGTGACTTTATAAGTGACCGCGTTGCCGATGATGACCGGGATGTGCATCTTCCGGCAAAAATCGGCCAGCTCCAGGGATTTATACTCAGTCGAAAGATGTTTGACCGTCGAGACGGTGGATTGGACGACGAAGAGGTCGGCCCCGGCTTCCTGGGCGATGCAGCCGAAGCGCTCCGCTTTCTGCGGGATGGAGCTGACTGCGGCGAGCACGCCGGCCTTTTTCAACTCCTCCACCCGTCGGGCAATCAACTCCTCCTTGATGGGTTCGGTGTAGAATTTCTGAATCAAAGCCGTGACCCCTTCCTTGCCAGCCTTGACAATCTGATCCAGCACTTCCGACGGATTTTCATAGCGCGTCTGCACGCCTTCCAGATTGATGACGCCCAACCCGCCGAGCTTGCCCATGGCGATGCAGAACCGGACATCGGTCACGCCGTCCATGGCGCTGGCGATGATGGGGATTTTCAGTTCGATGGCGCTGCCGTCTTTGCGCGGAATTCTGAACGAGGTGTCCACCTCGTTGGGATTGATCGTCACATCGCCGGGCACAAGGGCGATCTCGTCAAAACCGTAGGTGACGCGCGCTTTTCGATTTCGTCCGATCCACATTCCCATAGGTCAAATTCAAATGATTCAAAACTGGAACGGTTCATTAAGCGTTCCGCACTGCGAGCAACGCGAACGGTCCTCATCCGCGTCGTCCGTATATATCGAACCGCAACGCTCGCACCGGAAAATGCGGTCCTGTTTCCGCGCCGGGCCAAAGCGCCGGCTGCGTATTTCAGAATATACGGCCAGGACGGAAAGACCGGCAAGCAAAGAAACAACATAAGCGAGAATAAGGGCTTGCCACGACATGCTAAAAATACTTCGCCATTGTTTTCACGGCGCGCCGGCCGGGCCGGCATGGGTCGGTTCGACGGTTTGCCATTCAAATACGGCTTTGCCCCAAACTGGCGTCGGCGTTGGCACGGGCCGGAAACGCAGGCGGCGCGCCTGGTCCAGGGCGTTGCTGTCCGCCTCCACCGATCCAGATCGTGGCGGCAGCAACCGGGCGGCAATGACCTGTCCCGCCGAATCGACGGCAATCTGCACGACCGATTTGGCCAACAACTGGGCATTGGTTTCGGCTGGCAGTTCGGCGGGCGCGTTGATCTGGCGCCCGGCCAGTTCGCCTTGGATCTCAAAGAGGGATTGGGTTCTGACCGGTTCCGGGGTCAGAAAAACCGGCCAGGGTTCCAGTTCCGGGCCGCGTTGGTCCGCCAGGCCGAATGGCAGGGCGGATTTGGCCCGGTTCAACAACGGAAAATTTGTTCCGAGCCGGGCCGCATCGAGCGTCAGCCACGCGGGCGGTTCCGGTTCGCTGGGCGCTTCACGTCGCGCTGGCAGACGCAGCCAGGCGCGCTCAGAAAAACCGTGCCGGTTCGGCAGTGGAAACACAGTCGGGTCAATGGCAAAGAATGTTCTGGTCAATTGACCCGCGGTCAGCGGCGTCCCCAGCAGATGGAAATGGCCGGGCGCAGGAGCCATGCGGGAGAGTCTGTGCTCGCGCCCGGCAAACAACAGTATCAGTCCCGCCTGCACAACGCACAAGACGCCCGCAACGCGCCAAAAACGCCCCCGCGTCCACCCGCAAGATACTGCCGGCGGGCCGTTCATGGCCGCAAGCGCCCGGCAGGCGCGGCAAAAGGACTGGGCCGTTCCGCCAGCAGGAATTCCGTGATGCCAACGTCCCGGGCCAGCCGGTACAAGCGCATCACCACTTCATTTTCCGCCGCCTTGTCAGCCCAAAGGACCAGCGTCAGTTTTTTCGAGGCGCGGGAAGCCTCCTGGAAACGGCGGCGCAATTCTTCCTTCAATTCCCCCTCTTGCACCGGCTTGTTCTCGAAAAAGAATTGCCCGCGAAAATTGACCGCGACAATGACGGTTGGATTGTCTGTCCCCGTCAAATTCAGGATGTCATTGGTGGGGAGTTGCACTTGAAAAAGGCCGCGAACTTGTTCGACCAGCTTGGGGTCCGCGCCCGGTTCGACCTGAAGACGGAACGGTTGATGCCCTGGCGCGTTCTTCAAATCTCCGGCGCGGAGTTGCTCCAGTTCCGCCGCCGTGTTGGTTTTCCCCGCGAAGAGGATGTTGCCGTCGCTGGTAACGGTGATGGTTTGGGCGTCGGGGGCGGCGGAACCCTCGAACTTGACCAACACGCCCGGCGTATAAAGCAGGGAGCCAACGAGCATGAAGATGACGAGCAAAAAGAGCACTCCCACCACTGGCCCCGCGTCCAGCGGCCCCCGAAAAATCGTCGCCTGGCGCGCAAATCTCATGTCGGGCGGGATGCGGCATCCGGGGGGGCGGCGACGATGTTCAGGATTTCGCTGGAGACCTGCTCCATGTCCAGAACAATAGTATTGACTCTGCCGACCAGATAATTATAGCCGGCGTAACTGGGGATGGCCACCGCCAGGCCGGCGGCCGTGCAGATCAACGCCTGCCAGACCCCGCCCGAGATCTGGCCGACATGGGCGTTGAGTCCGCTGTCCTCGACGGCTTTGAACACATCCATGAAGCCGAGAACGGTGCCGAGCAACCCCAACAACGGGGCGATTTGCGCGATGGTGGCGAGCAGGTTGAGTTTCTGTTCCAGGCGCGGCACCTCCCACGCTCCGGCGTCTTCCAGCGCCTCGCGCACCGCCTCGCGGCCCCGTTCGCGATTGAGGATGGCGAGCTTGACCAGGCGCGCCACCGGACCGGGAGTGGCGTCGCAAATCGCGATGGCTTCCACCACATTGTCCCGCTTGAGAACATTGCGCACGCCGTTGAGAAACTCGGTCGAATTGATTTGTTCGCTGTGGTAGAGCAAAAGCCGCTCGAAAAAAACCGCCAGCGCCAGCGCGCTCGCCGCCACAATCACCCAAATCATCAACCCACCCTCCGCCAAAAAATGAGGCATGCCCAATTTATATGGTTTGTGGAGCGGGGATAAAAGGCTAAAGTTTTCCGGCGCAAAAATTCACCCGACATTTGACTCGCGCCGGACGGCGCCCATCATGCTATTATCGTTCGATATGAATTTGGATGAGACACAACGGAAAAAGGTGGCCGCCTGGATCAATGAGGGCCTGAAGCTTTCTGATATTCAGAAACGGTTGGAAACCGAGTGCGGCCTGCGCGTGACCTATTTGGATCTTCGGCTGATGGTGGATGATTTGAAGCTCAAACCCAAGGACCCCGCCCCGCCGCCCAAGCCTCCCCCATCCGCGGCGGCGGAATCGAAACTCAGCCTGGCCCCGGCGGACGCCCCCGCCGGCAAAGTCAGCGTCAGCGTGGACCAGTTGACGCGTGCGGGCGCATTGGTCAGCGGCAAAGTCAAATTCAGCGATGGAAAATCGGCGGAATGGGTTTTGGATCAATCGGGACGTTTGGGCCTCGTCCCCGCCGAGAAGGGATACAAACCGTCCCCCGCCGATTTGCAGGAGTTTCAAATCGCCCTGCAAGCGGAACTGCAAAAGCAGGGGCTTTAGGCGGACGGAGTCACAGCACGCGGAACAAGTAGAGTACCAGGATCGCACCGATAACGGCGCACAAGATGGTCAGCGTAATCTTCCATGACCACTGTTGCTCCGGCTCCTCCAACGGGTGTTCTTTCTTTTTCATATATGGGAGTGTTCTTACATGCTCACTCGACCGTGACGCTTTTGGCCAGATTGCGGGGCTTATCAATGTCGCAGCCGCGCGCAACGGCAATGTAATAGGCAAACAGTTGCAAGGGGATCGTCGCCAGAATCGGATAGAGTGGTTCCGGGGTCGCAGGCAGATAAATCACATCGTCGGCCACGCTGCCAATGTGGGTGTCGCCCTCGGTGGCCACGGCTATAATGGGGCCTTTGCGCGCGCGAATCATGGCCATGTTCGCCATCGTTTTCTCATACATCGAATCCTTCGGCGCCAAAAATACGGTGGGGGTGACGGGGTCGATCAGCGCGATGGGGCCGTGTTTCATTTCCGCCGCGGAATAGCCTTCGGCATGAATGTAGGAAATCTCCTTGAGCTTCAGCGCGCCTTCCAGGGCGATGGGGTAGGTGTAGCCGCGGCTGAGAAAAAAGAAATCCCTGGCCTGCGCGTATTTCAAGGCCAGTCTCTTGATGCTTTCCACTTGTTGCAGGAGGGACCCGATCTGTCGGGGAATGGCTTCCAATCCGTGGAGAATCTCCAGGGCGCGATGCGCCGAGAGCATTCGCATCCGGCCCAGATGCACGGCCAGCAGCGAAAGAATGGCCAGCATGGAAACAAATGCCTTGGTCGAGGCCACGCCTATCTCCGGCCCCGCGTGCATGTAAATGCCGCCATCGGCTTCACGCGCAATGGTGCTGCCGACGACATTGCAAATGGCCAGCGCGCGATGCCCGCGGCGTTTGGCTTCGCGCAACGCTCCCAGGGTGTCCGCGGTTTCGCCGGATTGCGAAATAACCAGCACCATCGTGTCGCCTTGCAGGGGCGCGTTCCGATTGTAGAACTCGTGGGCAAATTCCACTTCGACCGGCAGGCGGGCCAGTTCCTCAATGAGATACTCGCCGACCAGCGCCGCGTGCCAACTGGTGCCGGTGGCGGCAATGACGATCCGTTCAATGGAAAGCAGTTCCGCCACCGTCATGTTCAATCCGCCGAATTTGGCCGTCGCCCCCTCCAAATCTACCCGGCCACGCAGGGCATTCTGGACGGTGCGCGGTTGCTCGTAAATCTCTTTGAGCATGAAATGCGGATAGTCGCCGCGCTCCGCGTCTTCGGTGTCAAATTCCAGCCGGCTGATCTGCACTGTCGCTGTTTCCGTCCCGAGATTTTGCACGTCGAACCGGTCGGCTGTGATGGTGGCCACGTCGTAGTCGTTCAGATAAACCACCTGCCGCGTGTGCGCGACGATGGCGTTGGCATCGCTGGTCAGAAAATTTTCCCCCTCGCCGATGCCGATGATCAAGGGCGAACCGCGCCTGGCGCCGACCATCACGCCGGGGTGTTCCGAGCTGATGACGGCAATCCCGTAAGTGCCAATGACTTCACGCAACGCATCGCACACCGCTTGCGCCAGCGCCGATGCATTGGAATCTCCAGCGTATCGCTGAAGATGCGTTCCGATCAGATGGGCCAGCACTTCCGTATCGGTCTCGGAACGAAAGGTGTGGCCGGCCTGGACCAGCTTCTCTTTGAGGCGATCGCAATTCTCGATGATGCCATTGTGGACAATGGCGATTTTCCCGGATTGATCCAGATGCGGATGGGAGTTTTCGTCGGAGGGAGGGCCATGAGTGGCCCAGCGGGTATGGCCGATGCCGAGGAATCCGGGGGCTGGCATGTCCCGCAGCAGGGCGGCCAGGCCCTCGTCGATCTTCCCCTTTCTTTTTCGAATCTCCAGCGAGCCGTCGCGGAGCACCGCAATGCCGGCGCTGTCATACCCGCGGTATTGCAACCGGCGCAGACCCTCAACCAGGATTGGCGCCGCCTCTTTTTTGCCTAAATATCCAATGATGCCACACATGTCATTTTTTTATCGGACAAAGAATAGGCCATCTTCACATAATTCCAACTCGTAAATGATAAATCGTCCAAGTTAAATTGATGGCGCCCCAATCCTTGGCGACTTTTCCAGGAGCGCGACCGTCCCGGTCGCATCCGTCGGCGTCCCGCCGACGGAATTTGTGCGTCTTGCCTTTACACCCTTTGGTGAACACATTACTTATGTCGCTAATAAGATGAGGACATGGGTTCGCTGACATTGCATGAGTTTCATCAGGCCAGGGGCGCACGGTTTCTGGACTTGAACGGCCAGGAAGCCGTCGCCCATTACGGCGATGCCCCGGCCGAACACGCTGCCTTGGGCCAATCGGCAGGCATCCTGGACCTCAGTTTTCGGGGAAGGCTCTGCATCGTCGGAACAGATCGCGTGAGATTTCTCAATGGGCAGGTGACCAACAATGTGAAGGAGTTGCCGGCCGGCGGGGGATGTTACGCGGCGCTCGTCTCGGCCAAAGGCAAAATCCAAAGCGACCTTCACATTTATATTTTGGAGAATGAAATCCTCCTGGACTTCGAGCCAGGGATGCGGGACGCCGTGCAACAGCGCCTGGAAAAATACATCATCGCCGAAGACGCCCAAGTGGCGGATGTCTCCGCTCATTACGGACTGTGGAGCGTCCAGGGACCAAAAGCCGCCGCCGTCATCAAAAGGTGGCCATGGAATGTTGTCATCCCGGAAAAGCAAAATGCGCTGGCCAGAATCGACGATGCCACGCTGGGCGAAATCTATGTGACGAACCACGCCAGAACGCACAGCGCCGGTTATGATCTTTTTGTCCCCAATGGAGCCATGCAAGAAGTCGCAGGCAGACTCATCACTGCGGCCAAAGAGACGGGCGGGCGCTTCTGCGGCTGGCAGGCCCTGGAAACCGCGCGCATCGAAGCCGCAATCCCCCGCTTTGGCGCTGACATGGATGAGACGAACCTGGCGTCGGAGGTTTTGGACACGGGGGCGATCAGCTACTCCAAAGGCTGTTACATCGGGCAGGAAGTCATCGCCCGCGTTCGCACCTACGGCCAGGCGGCCAAGTCATTGCGCGGACTTCGCCTGCCGGACAATTTGCGCGCCCTGCCGGTCAAGGGCGACAAACTTTTCCTGGGCGAAAAGGAAGTCGGCTACATCACCAGCGCCACTGCATCGCCGCGTCTGAGGGCCAACATTGCGCTGGGCTACGTCCGCCGCGAGGCCAATCAAATCGGAACAGAATTAAGGCTGCAAATGCCTCCCGACAAACTTCCGGTGAAGATAGTGGATTTGCCATTTGTTTCACGGGAAGGATAGTATGCGAATTACAATCGACATCGATGCAAACGATCTGAAACAAATTCAGAAAATCACCGGGCAAAAGAAGAAATCACCTGCGATCAGCCGCGCTTTGGCGGATTTCCTGCGCATGAGGCAAAGGCAGGCTTTCATTGAAAAGGCGCTGGCCGGACAAACCGACTATGCGCTGACCAATGAAGAACTCGAAGCCCGCGACGTATAAGAAGCTCGTCTCCTCTGCCGCGACGCTCACTTCAACGCCGCGCAAAAAGTGGCTGGCCAAAAATTGAAGGTCGAATAAGTCTGAATGTCATTCCACATTTGGGAGGTACCGAACCCTCTTGCCAAACTGGGCAGCCGCAGTTATCCGGTCTTCTTTTCCCGCCGCGCCATGTCGGCGATCTGGTCCACACTCTTTCCTTCGAAGAGGTTTTGCCGCCAGTTGGTATAATCAAAGCCTTCCCGCTGGACCAACGTCATAAACCGCGTCGCCTCAGCCGGGCCGAGCCGGTCAATCAGGGCTATCATGCCTTCGCTTCGGATTTGAGTGTCGGTCTTCATAGTTGTCCTCCAAAAGATAGCACAAACTCCAGCGGGGAAGCGATAACAATTTCATGCACCCGCTCGCGCTTTTTTAAAATCCCGTCGTCCACCGTCAGAAAATGGCTCGCTCCTCCTGCTGCGGCGCTGGCCACATGCAAGGCGTCCAATGGCTTGAATCCATCGAGCGCCAACGCCCGCGCTCGCTCGCGAAGATCCGGTGCATCTTGAATTATTGCAGCCGCAGCGTCTTTCCAGCGGGCAATACCGGTCCGTCGTTCCTCGAATGGATTTTGTTGGTTTTCGATATCCAATATGTCTGACCAAAGCAGGCTGATTCGCGCTCCAGCGACCGCGTTCAAGATCAGTTCAATCGCTTCCGCCTCCAACCGCACTCTCGGCACGGCCTGATCGTCGTAAGGCCGGTTCAGGCAGCAGTTATCCAGGTAGATCGTCACGTTGACCAAAAATGCAGGTGAGCCTGGTCGAAGTCAAGCAGCACGGACTTATGCTCAGAGAAATGTTTCAGCGAGTGGGCCATGCGTATTGTAAAAAAATGAGGACGCTTGCACACCTCATCTCAAAACCAACATTGCGTGGTCTGCGTCCGCCGCGAGGCCAACCAAACCGGAACTGAACTGCTGCTGCAAATGCCTCCCGACAAAGTTCCGGCGAAGATAGTGAAATTGCCATTTCTCAACCGATTTGTCTTGAATTAACCGCGAAATTCGCCGAATATCCCATACTCATGAAAGGCACAATCCTCGGCCTTTTGGCGTTGCTGCTCCTGACCGCACCGGCAGGCGTCCAAGGCCAATTCACTAGCACGACTAATGCCGGAGCCATCACCATCATCGGTTACACCGGGCCAGGCGGTGCTGTGACTATTCCGACCAACATCAATAACCTGCCGGTCACCAGCATCGGGTCGAATGCGTTCGGCGTCTCCTCCAACCTGGCCAGCATCACGATTCCCGGCAGCGTCACCAACATCGGGGATCATGCTTTTTATGGCTGCCCCATCTTGACAAACGCCATGATCTCCAATGGCGTCTCCAGCATTGGCGTTGCTGCATTCGGTTACTGCTCCAACCTGGCCAGCGTCTCCATTCCCGCCAGCGTTAATAGCCTCGGGAACCAAGTTTTCGCGGACTGCGCCAACCTGGCGCCGATTACGGTGGATGCCCTGAATTCGTTTTACAGCAGTGTGAATGGAGTGTTGTTCAACCAGAATTTGACTACGCTGGTCGAATATCCGGCTGCCGCAGGCGGAAGTTACACGATTCCCAACGGCGTCACCGACATCGGTGATTATGCCTTTTATGACTGCTCCGGCCTGACCAGCGTCACGATTCCCGATAGCGTCACCAACATCGGGAATTATGCTTTTTGTGACTGCCTTGGCTTGACCAACGCTGCGATCGCTCATGGCGTCTCCAACATCGGCGTTGCTGCATTCTGTTTCTGCACCAACCTGACCAACGTCACGATTCCCGGTAGCGTCTCCAACATCGGGAATTATGCCTTTTTTGGCTGCCTCAGCTTGACAAACGCCACCATCGCCAATGGCGTCTCCAACATCGGTGCTTCTGCATTCTGTTCCTGCTCCAGCCTGGCCAGCGTCACGATTCCCGGCAGTGTCACCAACATCGGGGATGATGCATTCGAATACTGCACCAGCCTGATAAACGCCACTATCGCCAACGCTGTGAACAGCATCGGGGAGTATGCGTTTTGGGATTGCTCCAGTCCGGCCAGCGTCTATTTCCAGGGCAACGCTCCTCCCACCCTTGGTGCGGCTGTGTTCTATTCCAGCAACAATGTGACGGCGTTTTATTTGCCTGGCGCCACCGGCTGGAGTAACGCCTTTGCCGGTGTTCCGGCCGTGCTGTGGAACCCGCTGGTCCAAGCCGGCGGCGCCAGCTTTGGCGTGCAGAACAATCGATTCGGGTTCAACATCCCCAACACGGCCAATCTTACGGTCGTGGTGGAAGCCTGCACCAATCTGGCCAGCCCCATTTGGTCTCCGCTTCAGACCGTGACGCTCACCAACGGTTTGTTCCATTTCAGCGAACCGATGCAGATAAACAGCTCCGGCCGCTACTACGGCCTCGGCATGCCGTGAGGCGTCAGAACGCGCGATGAACAAAGGAAACTGAGAGTAAGGTTATATGTTATACACAATGGCAGTATCATTGCCCGCTTTGTGCTTGCTCGCGCTGGTGACCCACGACGCGAGGGGCGGGTCTGTTCACGGGAAGAAGACAACCGAAGGCTTCACCTTGATGGAATTGCTGGTCGTCGTTGCCTTCACTGCCACCTTGGCGGCCTTGCTCCTGCCGACGTGGGCAAAGGCCAGACAGCAGGCGCAGTCAGTCCAGTGCCTGGGCAACTTCCGCCAGATCATGCTTGGCTGGCGCATGTACGCCGTGGACAATAACGACATCCTCGCTCCCAACGATTACCCCTACATGACTGCTTATGCAACCCAGTCCGCCGCCGTAAAACGCACTTTGAGGAATTGGGTTTGCGGGACAATGGAACAGGCGGTTGACTCAACCAACCTCAGCGAACTCACGGACCCCATCGGCACAGCTTTGTCTCACTATCTTTCAAACCCCTACGTTTACAATTGTCCGGCGGATAACTACATTGATACTAGATCGCACAAGATGCATGTGCGGAGTGTTTCCATGAACTCCGCCGTGGGGACGACTTGGTACTCATTCTATGTGTACGGAACGCCAGCGCTCGGCGCGCCGGTGCAAGCCGATTGGCTGGGTGGCGCCAGCTTTACGCCCAACATTTATTTAACCTATGGCAAAATGTCGTCCTTCACAAAGCCTGGCCCGGCCAACACTTGGGTCATCATGGACGAAAACCCGTACTCCATCAACGACGCCTCCTTCGCGGCATCTGCGTTCGCGACGACCGGAAACACTTATCTCATTGATTTTCCATCCGGCAACCATAATAATGGAGCAAGCATGGCTTTTGTCGATGGCCATGCGATCATTCACACTTGGTTGGATTTGCGAACCCGCACACCGGTGGGCGTCCCCGGCATGGGCGGCACCGCCTCAACCAAGCAGACCCCGGACAATCCAGATTGCTTCTACCTGGCGCCCTTGACTTCCACGCCGCGCTGAGAGGGCCGAGCAATCACTTTTCATTTTTCAAACTCTCGTGCTTTCTCTTCGCTTCAGCAATTTCGCGCAGTGGTCAGTCCCGAGCATGTCCACATTTTGATGATCCGGCCTCATGGAAACCTGCGCTTGACGGATTGTTCGATTCCCGGCGGCCGCCACGCTTCATCAGTTGATTTCTGCGCCATGCCAGGAGTATGCCGCCCCCCCCGCCCCCTCTGTCCACCAACAAATGCGGAAATGATTTTGCCACATGGAGCACAAAGACAGGGGCCAAAAAATGAATTTTTCTATGTGATCTTTGTACTACAGTCCGTCAGAATCACGCATATTCGCGAGGATTTTTTCGCCCGGAGAACGCGGAGAGCGCAGAGAAACACCAGGAAACAATATCAGCAATTGATTTATCTCTGCGTCCTCTGCGGCTCTGCGCGCAACAATTCTTTCTGGGAAGGTTTTGGTTACGGCTCGCCGCGCTGTGATCTTTGTGGTTAAATGTTTCTTCCATTTTTCGCGCATTTCGCGTATTTCGCGGTTAAAAATCCCCCTCCAAGTCCTTCCCCTTCAGGCTGTTGCGCCGGGATGACACCGATTACAAAAATAGTTTCCAATAATTGTTGTTTTAATAAACTTTTATGCTATTGTATAGTCTGATGATTGGCTAAATAAGGCCATGCCGAAAAGGTGAAATATTGAAACAACCACAAACCCCCTCCACATTATGAATGCCCGCAATGGTAAAATCGCCCGCCTCCCCCGCGAAATCCGCGGCCAATTGAATCAACGCCTCGAACGCTCCGAGCAAAGCCCCCAACTGCTCGATTGGCTCAATGCCTTGCCGGAGGTGAAGGAACTTCTGCAAAACCACTTCGCCGGCGTCCCCATCAGCAGGCAAAACTTGAGCGAATGGCGCCAGGGCGGTTTCGAGGAGTGGCTCGCCCGGCGCAATCTATGCGAAGACGCCCGGGATGTGACGGAGTTGGCCGGGAAGATGGACGACGAGAAGACTCAAATGGTGCTGGCCGATGACGTGGCCCAAGTGCTGGCCGCCCGCTTTGGCAGCCTGATTGCCAACTGGAACGGCGAGGTGGACGAGAAGTTCGAGGCCAAGTCGCGAATCTTGAACCGGCTCTGCCGCAGTGTGGTGCAGTTGCAGCGGGGCATGCACCGGTCCAAGCGGGAGGGTTTTGAGTTAACCTGCAAGTGGGAGGAAAAGGAGAAAGCCGACGAGGAAGTGTTAAAGAAAAGAATGATAAAGCCTTGCTATGACATGCTGAAATTGCCTGTGCTGGCCAAGATGTTCGGGGGCGGCACGGCGGGGCGGAAAATCGCCCAATACATCCTGGCGATTCAGAGAGGGAACCTGGATGCCGACTTTGATCTCTTGCCCACGGACAAGTACGAAATTGAGGAATCGGCTGAAAAGGAAGCAGAACCAGTCAAACCGGCCCGAAAGTGGCGGAGTGGTCACCGGGCCACGAAAACAAAGCCGGTCAACGTGGCTAAACCGTTGCAGAAAAACGAGTTAGATGGTGGAAGGGATGACGATTCCAGTCAGGAAGAGTCAAGCCCCGTCAAAGTGAATCAAACCGATTTGGCACCGGCAGATGATGGGGGATTAGGAGCAGAATCAGGAACCGAGGAGTCGAAGAAAAGCCCTGAAATTGGTTCAAGTCTCCTGCGTCCCACCAGTCCGACCTGTCCTATCAGTCCTACCAGTCCGACCCGTCCGACCCGTCCCATCTCCCCGGAAGAGGATTCTGAGGCCAGGGAGTTGCAACGGGTGACGGAGTTGGCGGAAAAAGGCGATGCCTACGGAGAATACTGCCTGGGAACGCGTTATCGGGATGGGTTTGGGGTTCCGAAGGACTTGGCAAAGGCTCGGGAGTGGCTGGGCAAAGCAGCCTCCCAAGGCATCGGTGGCGCCAAGATCGAATTACATGCCTTGGTTCTGCGGTCGGGCATCGAGGTTTGATATGAGAAATGGTTCAAGTTTTCGATTTCGCCGTTCCCATCGGGTCAAAAATGGGCGGCGCGGAATCTTTGCTTTCGGCGCGGTGCGATTTCGGGTTGACGCGGGGCCGGGGCGTGGTCGAAAATCAGCGCCCATGAACCGATTACGCACTGCCACAGCCGTTCTTCTTTCACTCTTTTGCCTCCATGCCAGCGCCCAGGAGAAAGTCATTCGACTTTATGACGGGCCGGCGCCCGGCTCGGAGAACTGGAAACAAACCGAGCAGGAAAACCGGACCAATCTCTGGAATACCCGGGTGGTGTTCAATGTGGCCAATCCGACGCTGACCGTTTTCCAGCCGGAAGCCGCCAAGGCCAATGGCGCCGCCGTCGTCATCTGTCCCGGCGGGGCGTTTTTCGCCTTGTCGATCGACAGCGAAGGTTTCGATGTCGCGCGCTGGCTGAACACGAAGGGAGTCACTTGCTTCGTGCTGAAATACCGGCTGGTGGAATGCAAAACGGATGATCCGACGCGCGAAGTCAACAGCCGGGGCCCGCTGGATGAGGTGGTGGCGCCCATCGTCAAACTGGCGTTGGCGGACGGCAATGCGGCCATTGGTTACGTGCGCAAGCACGCGGCGGAATTTGGAGTCAACCCGGAGCGCATCGGCATTATTGGCTTTTCGGCGGGCGGAACATTGGCGGTATCAGTGGCAATGAACTACACGGCTGAAACGCGGCCGAATTTCGTGGCGCCGATTTATCCGGCATTCAATTGGGCGATCAAGGGGAGCGGTGTTCCCGCGGATGCGCCACCCGCATTTATTCTGGCGGCGTCCGATGACCCGCTGGGGCTGGCGCCGCAGAGCGTCACGATTTACCAGGATTGGATCGCGGCCGGGAAGCCGGCGGAATTGCACCTCTATTCCAAGGGCGGACACGGCTTCGGAATGCGCCGGCAGCACCTGCCGTCCGACCATTGGATTGAACGCTTTGCCGACTGGCTCGACGTGCAGGGGTTGTTGAAGAAGTAATGGGAGACTGAAGATAATGTATGGCAGCCAAACGCAAGAATCCCTCTCAACAACCTGAATTGCCGATTGACCGTCCGCCGCCAGCAATGCCGCCCGAGTCCCCTGCCCCGCCCAAAGAGGAGAAAAATGGCCGCGGCGAAATGCATGTGCAAGCCGAACAGGTCGAGGTCATCGCCCATCGTCCGTTCGTGCCCGGAAAAATCGAGTTGCCCCTGCACAGGCGGGTGGACCGCGGCTTTCTGGATTACGCCTCCTACGTCATTCGCGACCGGGCCATTCCGAATTTGAGCGACGGCCTCAAGCCCGTGCAGCGGCGCATTCTTTGGGCGCTGCATGACATGGACGACGGCCGTTTCATCAAGGTGGCCAACGTGGTCGGTCACACCATGAAGTTTCACCCGCATGGCGACGCTTCCATCGGCGATGCCCTCATCGGCCTGGCCAACAAACGTTATCTCATCGAGGGACAGGGCAATTTTGGCAATATCTTTACGGGCGATGTCGCGGCCGCGCCGCGTTACATCGAATCCCGGCTCACGGAATTGGCGCGCACCGGTCTTTTCAACGATGAAATAACCGATTTCGTGCCGACTTATGACGGGCGCGGCAGGGAACCGATCACCCTGCCGTCCAGGCTGCCCCTCCTGCTCATGCTCGGCACGGAAGGAATCGCCGTGGGCATGGCGTCGCGCATTCTGCCGCACAATTTTCCTGAATTGCTCCAGGCCCAGATTGCCATTCTGAAAAAACAATCGTTCAAGTTGTTGCCCGACTTCCAAACCGGCGGCTTGATGGACGCGCGCGAATATCGCGACGGCGCGGGCCAGGTCACAGTGCGCGCCAAAATTAAAATCAAGGACGACTCGACGGTGCTGATAAAAGAAATCCCGCCTACGACGACGACGGAGTCGCTGACGGCCTCCATTGAGGACGCCTCGCGCAAAGGCAAGATCAAGGTCAAGAGCATCAACGATTTCACTTCCGAAGAAGTGGAAATCGAAGTCCGGGCGCCCGGCGGGGTGAGTGCGGAGCAAATGGCCGATGCGCTTTACGCTTTCACCGATTGCGAAGTGACCCTCGCCAGCCGGATTGTGGTGATCAAGGACAATCGGCCTGTTGAGCTGACCGTCTCCGAAGTGCTGCGCGAAAACACCGCGCAACTGGTTGCCACGCTCAAACGCGAATTGGAGTTAAAGGAGAAGCAACTGCAGCAGGAACTGCATTACAAAACCCTCGTGCGCATCTTTATCGAGCAGCGCATTTACAAAAAAATCGAACAAGCCCGCACCAATGAGGCCGTGACGGAAGCCGTCATCGAAGGTTTCAAACCGTTCCGGCGGCAAATGCGCCGCGATCTGGCCGGCGAGGACATTGAAATGCTGCTGGGGGTTCGCATCCGCCGCATTTCACTCTTTGACATGAACAAACATCGCGAGGAAATGGACAAGGTCAAAGCGGATTTGGAGGAGACGGCCAAACACTTGCGAAATGTGACGAAATACGCGATCCATCATCTGGAGGGATTGCTGGCCCGGTACGGGCCTGTTTATCCGCGCCTGACAAAATCCAGCCGCTACGACGAAGTCGATGCCCGCGAAGTGGCATTCAAGGCTTTCAAAGTCGCCTACGACCGCGAGTCGGGTTACATCGGCTACAAGGTTTCCGGGGAGGAATTCAAATCGGAATGCACGAAATTCGACAAGCTCCTGCTCGTTTTCCGGGACGGCCACTACAAGGTGACAGAGTTGTCCGAGAAGATGTTTGTCGGGCCGGACCTGGTTTACAGCGCGGTGCCCGAGCGGGAGCGCGTCATAACGCTCGCTTACACGAATCGCGACGCTGCCTGGCTCAAGCGCTTCACCTTCGGCGGAACGATTCTGAACAAGGAATACTTTTGCATTCCGCCCAAATCGAAGATTTTATTTTTCGAGCCTGATACGCCGCAGGAATTGTTCATTCGCTACAAGGCCGCGCCTTACCAGAAAATCAACCAGCAGACTTGCCGGCCGGCGGACGTGGAAGTCAAAGGGCCCAAAACCCGGGGCCGACAGGTTTCGATCAAGGAAGTGGCGGCGATCAACAGCAAGCCGCCGCGCGGCTGGGACCCGGAGGCGGCCACAACCAGGCTGGAATTTCTCTGAGACATCAGAGCGGCTTGTTGTGGAACCGGGCGTGGGCGGCGGCAATGAAACCTCTGAACAAGGGATGAGGCTGGTCGGGTTTGCTCTGAAATTCCGGATGGAACTGGCAGGCCATGAAAAAGGGATGCCCGGGAAGTTCGATCAATTCGACCAACTTGCCGTCGGGCGAGGCGCCACTGAAAAAGAAGCCGGCCTTCTCAAATGCCTCGCGATAGTGGTTGTTGAATTCGTAACGGTGACGGTGGCGTTCGTTGACGATGAACGCGCCGTAGAGATGATTGGCCGCGGAGCCGACCACAAGCTGGCAGGCCTGCCGCCCCAGGCGCATGGTTCCGCCTTTGCAGGTGACATTCTTTTGCTCGTCGAGCAGCGCAATCACGGGATGCGGCGTGCTGGCGTCAAATTCCGTCGAGTGCGCGCCTTGGAGCTTGAGAACGTTGCGGGCGAATTCAATGGTGGCGATTTGCATTCCGAGACAAAGGCCCAGATAAGGAATCTTCTTCTCGCGCGCGTATTGCGCCGCCAGGATTTTGCCCTCGATGCCGCGTTCCCCAAAACCGCCCGGAACCAGAATGCCGCCCAGGCCCTTGAGCATTGTTTCCGCGCCAAACTTTTCGATTTGTTCGGCCTCGACTTTTTCGATTTCCACCGCGCAATCGTTGGCCACGCCGCCGTGAATGATGGCTTCATAGACGGACTTGTAGGCGTCGTGCAGCTCGATGTACTTTCCCACCACGCCGATGCGCACGCGGTGGCGCGGCGCAATGAGCTTGCGGATGATGTCCTGCCAGTGGGACATGTTGGCCGGGGGCGTGTCCAAATGCAGCAACTGGCAGACCAGATCATCCACCCGCTCGCGTTGCAGCATGAGGGGCAGTTCATAAATGGTGTGCTCGACGTCCTTCTCTTCGATGACGGCCTCGTAGGGAACATTGCAAAAGAGGGAAATCTTCTCGCGCAATTCCTTGTCCAAATGTCTTTCGCAACGGCAGACCAGAATGTGCGGGGTGATGCCAATTTCGCGCAGTTTGGCGACAGATTGCTGGGTCGGCTTGGTTTTCAATTCGCCAGCCGCCTTGATGAAAGGAACGTAGGTGACGTGCATGAAGATGGCGTTGTTGTAACCCACCCGCAGGGCGAATTCCCGGATGGCTTCCAAAAAGGGCAGGCCCTCGATGTCTCCCGTCGTGCCGCCGACCTCCGTGATGACAACGTCGCTCTTGCTTTGCTCGGCCAGCAACTGGATGCGATGTTGAATCTCGTCGGTAATATGCGGAATGACCTGGACCGTCTTGCCCAAATAATCGCCGCGCCGCTCCTTGTCCAAAACAGTTTGATACACCTGCCCGCTGGTCAGGTTGTTCATGCGGGTGAGCTTGACGTGGGTGAAACGCTCGTAATGGCCCAGATCCAGATCGGTTTCAGCGCCGTCATCCAGCACGTAAACCTCTCCGTGCTGATAGGGGTTCATGGTGCCGGGATCCACGTTGAGGTAGGGGTCGAATTTTTGCAGCGTGATCTTAAGCCCCCTGTTCTCCAGCAAGGTGCCCAACGCGGCGGCGGTCAGGCCTTTGCCCAATGAACTCACCACACCGCCCGTGACAAAAATGTATTTCATGACGCCTTTCCCGCCGCTCTTTTTAAAATCTGTTCGACCCGTTTGAGATCGGCCGGCACATCGACCCCGACGCTGTCGTAATTGACCCTGACGACCGCAATTTGAATGCCGTTTTCCAAAGCGCGCAATTGTTCCAGCTTCTCGGCCTGTTCCAGCGGCGACACCTTGCATTTGACCAGGCGCAACAGCGTCGCCCGCCGGTAACCGTAAATGCCCAGATGCTTCAAAAACGGAAACGCCGCCAACTGCTGCGCACCCGTGGCGGCGTCTCGGACATACGGAATGGTTCGACGCGAGAAGTATAAGGCCCGCCCGGCGGCGTTTACAACGACTTTTACAACATTGGGATTCCCCCATTCCGCAACTTCCCCGATCAGCGTGGCCGCCGTGGACATTTCCTCGCCGGCCAGGGCGCCCGCCACGGCATCGATCACCCGCGGATCCATCAGCGGTTCATCTCCCTGAATGTTGACCACGCCGTCGCAAGCGCAATTGGCGACGACCTCGGCGATGCGGTCCGTTCCGCTGCAATGCTCCGGCGCGGTCATTTCGACGCGGCAAAAATCCTGCGCCACCTCCCAAATGCGGGTGTCATCGGTGGCCACGACCACTTCGTCCAGGCTTTTGGCCTTCTGGCATCGCTCCACCACATGCTGAATGAGTGTCTTGCCCGCGATGAGGGCCAGCGGTTTTCCGGGAAAACGCGTCGAAGCGTAGCGCGCGGGAATAAGACCAATGATCTTCATCGGCTGGCAACGGCTTTGTCCGCCGCTTCTGTTTGGAGTATCCAGGCGGCGGCGGCCGCGAGGTCATCAACAACGATGGCCGCGGCCATCTGTCCGCCGTCCGTTTGCTCAAGCTCCCTGCCGTAGCCGGTTCGGACGAGAATCGACTTTTTCACGCCCGCGTTCCAGCCGCATTGCAAATCGCTCAACTTGTCGCCGATGAAGTAGCTTTGAGACAGATCGAGTTGGAATTCATCACGGGCATCAAAGAGAAATTGCGGCAAAGGTTTGCGGCCGCGGCTCGGCGCGCCCGGCGCTTCCGGCGCCACATAAATCTTGTCAATGCGCGCGTCCTCCGCGGCGAGTTCATCCGCCAGGCGCGAATGGACGCGGCCCACATCCGCCAGCGTAAACAAACCCCGGCCAACCCCCGATTGATTGGAGACAATGAACAATTTGAAACCGGCCTGGCGGAGACCGCGCAAGGCCTGCCCAACCCCGGGAAGGAGGGCGACCTTATCAGGACGCGAGAGATATTCCATCTCCTGGATCAACGTCCCATCACGATCAAGAAACACGGCGCGGTTCAAATTCAAGCAGGCAATATAAGGCAAAGCCACATGGAATGGAAAATCGAAATTACTCATTTTTGGCCACAGATCGACACAGATGAACTCACGGCTGGCAATTTCTTCACGCCGCCAGAACGGTCCCCTGCCCGATCAATCTGTGTGAATCTGCGATTTGATCCATTTTCCGGATGGGCTGAGATCCGAGGCTCTCCAGGGTCCATTGATATTCACTTTGGGCTTGAGGGCAGCACTGCTTTCATCCGCAGGGCTGAAAGACCAGTTGATCCAGCTTATCTTGTGCTGGTTCATCCAACGAACCCATTTTTTAGCCTCGGCAAAATAAAGCCTGCCTTTTCCAGTGGAATCGGTCAGCCCCCACTCTGAAACAAAAACCGGCAACCCTTTGGACAACGCGTATTCTGCGGCACTGCGCAGTTCGCCGCGGTGCGAGCCGGCATAAAAGTGCAGCGCATACATGACATTCGGGAAGTCCAGTGGAGCATTCGCCGCCGCGCCCAGACCCTGACTCCATGTGTCGGTACCGACAATGATAACACCGTCCGGATCAATCGCGCGGATGGCGGGGATGATGAATTTGGCGTAAGCTTTAATTTCCTGCCAGGTTACTCCGGGCCCGTTGGGTTCGTTGCAGATTTCATAAATCACGTTGGGATGGCCGCCGTAGGCCCCGGCCATCTCCTCGAAGAATTCTTTTGCCTGCTCCTTGTAACGGTTGGGATCGCCGTCCTCAAGAATGTGCCAGTCAATGATGACATAGACATCGTGACGCAACGCTGCTTCCACGATGAGTTTGACCGCCTGTTTCACCCCGGGTTCCCGGATGTAACTCGAACCATAACTATCTGTGTACATGGAAGCCCGGATCACGGAGACATGCCAATCATCCACCAGATGGCCCACGGTATTGGTTGCAAACGGGAACTGTTTCAAGTCGTGTGAACCCATTCCCTGGAGTTGAAACGGGGTGCCGGATTGATCGCACAACTGCCCGTTCTTTACCTGGAGCCGGCCATGGCGGTGAACAACCCCGGAGACGGAACTTTCTTTGACGCCGGCATGGCCTGCGTAACAGACCAGAACAAAAGAAAATGCCAAATACAATAAACGCGGAGGAACGAGATGTAACGGTTGTCGCCAGCTCATGGCGGGCCACTGTATCAGGCTGCGAAGTGCCGTCAACTGCAAAACTCCAACTTCACGGCCTCCCGGAAAGTGGTCAAAGAGTGGTTTTGGCCGATTTCCGCCCGAATCACTTTCACCAACCCTTTCATTTCCGCATTTGTTCCACATTTGTTGGTGTTTATGTTTGTTGTTTATGTTTGTTGGTGGACAGGGCGGGCGGGGCGCGGCATTCTCTGACCCGTTTACGAGCCTTTTATGAACACATCTGACAAACTCGCACAGCAAATTCAATTTCTTGTCGAGACAGACAAGCTTAAGGCTGTTTTGCGCCGCAATTCACCCATCCATGCCGGGAGACGCGAAAACTCAGCAGAGCACAGTTGGAGTCTTGCGCTCATGGCCGTCGTTCTTGCAGAGCACGCCAACCGGCAACTCAACTTGCTTCGCGTCCTCAAGATGCTTCTCATTCACGACATCGTGGAGATAGATGCCGGCGACACATTTGCCTACGACACAGCCGCCAATGCCACCAAGGCCGACCGCGAGAACCGCGCAGCAGAACGCATTTTCAACTTGTTGCCGGCGGTTCAGGCGACCGAGTTTCGGGAACTTTGGCGGGAGTTCGAGTCCCGTGTTTCGCCAGAGGCCGTTTTCGCCAACGCTCTCGACCGGCTCCTGCCACTGATCCAGAATTTTCACAACGGTGGAAACCCCTGGCGCGAACATGATGTCACCAGCCAACAGGCGTTCCACCGCACCCGACCCATTCGCGACGGTTCCATTGTGCTATGGGACTACGCCAGTTCGCTCCTCACCGAAGCTGAAAAACTCAACTTCTTTTCCCGTTCGAATGGAAATCCCTGATGCCCAAAATTCAAGGGACAGGATATTCTTCAATTTTTGAGATAGGGTAACACCCCATAGCAAAGAATCGGCGCATCATTTAGACTGACAGAGTCTTGAAACTCCAATTTACATTGCTGGCGCTTGTCGCGGCCGGTTGGTGCGACACCCACGCAGCACCAGATTCGACAAACTCCGCTTCGACCAATCGCATTCTCATGATTGATCCCAGTTCCATGCCGGTTGCCGCGGGCAAAGCCACTCTGACGATCGGCGCGCTCCAGCGCGCGGACGGCGTTTACTCGGGCGATTACAAGATCAAAGTGTTTCCCTACTTCTTCAAAAACGAAAAGGGCAGGCTGGCCATCGTCGTTTCGGATGAGTCGCTGGCCAAGATCAACCAGGGAAAGGTCGCAACGATCATCGGGACCGCCACCACGAGCGGCAAAGGCGGCACGAGCCGGCACATTAACGCCACGGCCACGCCGGCGAACATCAATCGTGGAACGCTCAAGCTGTGGTTCGCGTCGGGAGACAGAAAAATGATATTTGAGCCGGCCTATCACTTTTCCGAGAAAGGGACGGCAGCAGTTCTGGCGCAGATGACTTTGGGCAATTGAGGCCATTGCCCCCGGGCAGGCGATTTATGCCGATTTATCTTGTGCGGCCCGGTTTATGGCGTACATTGTGGCTGCTAACGGAGCTAAGTTTACCAGGTGTACCACTGCCTGTCGTATGGGCAGTCCCTTCCTCTTATTCCCTGCACTGCAAAGCCGGAGCCACAATCGTGGCCCAGAGTAAACAAAAAACAGATCCAGAAAGCGTAAAATATGACTGCAAACCCAGGCCGAACCAGGTCTCGCACTTCAAGCGCCCGGGGCGTTATGAAATCAACGCCGGTTGCGACTGCCGGCGTTTCTTTGGTCAATCCAGCAGAGTTGCAAAGAGCAGCTCCAACGCGGGCGGTGATCGCACCCCCCATTACTTCCATCCGGCTGATCGCGGAACGAGCCGGCATTATCCAGGAACTCTACGGCCAGCATTACGGCGCTTACTACCATTGGGGATTAAACGAGTGAACGGGATTAAAATTACGATTAGGAGCCGGAAACCGCCGCCCAAAAAACTGCAATGCACCCACGGCTCCGGGGGCAGCGATCATCCGGGCGGCGCTTTCAGATCCGTGAGCGCGAGACCTTCGCGCTGACGGACTGTCGCTTCAACTTTGGGGACGTACATTTGCGTCTCGGCCGGCAACCATTTGACGATCGCGTCAAAACTGCCGGCCTTGTGCTCCTTCAATAAATTGTCCACGCGGCCTTCGCCTGCGTTATAAGCGGCGAGCGCGAGCTGCCAGTCGCCGTAATGGTTGTGGAGATCGCGCAGGTGGCGGGCGGCGGCATGGGCGCTTTTGTCCGGTTGATAACGTTGGTCGAAGGGCCAGAGGGAAAGGTGCTCCGTCCGCGCCGTGGCGGGCATCAATTGAAACATCCCGGCCGCTCCGGCAGGGCTGCGCGCCCCGGGGTCGAAGGAGGATTCCACCCCGGCCACCCAGACTAATTCCGGCGGGACATTTTCGGACACAAAAATCTGCTTGAGTTTCGGCACGTAAACATGGGCGAGCGGCGGCCACGGGCGTTTCTGCAATTCCTTGACCCAAACCGAACGCAGGATTTTGAGCGGCGGCGCGGGCAGAACAGTGGCGGCTTCCCGCTTGGGAGAGGTTGCTTTCATCTCGCGTTGCACTGCATTGGCGGCGTCCAGGTCATCGAGGTGCGCTTGCAACCAGGCCGCATACGGCTGGGTTTCCTCGAACTGCTTCAACACCGGCAGCACCTGCACCGCGATTTCTTTCAAGGAGGCGAGTTCGTAAATGTTGGTGCCGTCAAACTGCTGCTGCAATTTGGTGAAGAAATCCCGCACACGGTCCTGGTCGATCTGGTCCAGCATCTGGAGCACGTCATCGGACAGGTCTGACAGGTCTGACTGGGCCGACGGATCTGACTGGGCTGGGCGGGCCGGCTGGGCGGGCTTCTGCTGCGCCAGTGCCGCGCCGACAAACAAAAGCATGATCCAGATCGCCAGCCATGTTTTCACGCATCTCATCCTGCCACGACAGATCGCTCTTTAGTGAAGGCCGGTGTGTGTCTGCAGCCAGCGCTGGAAAGCCTCCGGCCCCAGAATTTGCTGGAGCGATTGCTGCTGCTCGACCTGTGTCTGGGACAGGGCTTCGACCTTTTCATCGCTGGTCATGTTGCTGTCTTTGCGAATGCGGTCAAGTTCAGCTTGTGTGGCGCGGTTGATTTCATAAACGGACATCACCGACGCCTCCGGCACGCCTAATTGCTCCGCCATGGCCTTGGAAGACCGATAGAGCGGGTCCTGATTCAACTGATAGGCGGCATAGAATTGCTCGCCCAGCGTCGCTTTGATGATTGCGTCACTTTGCGCGCGCAATTGTTGTTGTTGCCCGAGCAGGAGCGGGTCGTTCCCGGTGTAATAGAAAACAGGCTGCCCATTGATCGAACTGATGGCGTTAAACAGATCGCGAAACTGGTCCTGGGTCAACTGCACTGAGCGCATTTGTTCGCGCAACTGCAGCGCACTGGGCGAATAACGCAAGGCGTATTCCTCGTATTGCGCGGGGTTTAAAACGGAAACCAATTGCATCAAAGGCTCTTCGCGCAGACGCACCATCTCCATTGGATCACCCGCCTTGTTTTGCCCGCGTTGCGCTGCCTGGTAAGCCTCGATCTTTAGTTGGGCCCGGGCGACGATGGCGTAAACCGCCTCCTTTGCCTCCGGCGACAAGTCGCCCAAAATCGGCCCGGTCAAAGTAATGCCGCCGCCCGCCGCGATCAGTTCGTTGCTCTGCGCATCCCAGCCCGGGCCCAACAGTGAAGTCAACATCCCCCGGCGCTCTGTTTCAAGAGCTTCGAGTTTTGTGGCGGCCGCCTGCACCACCGAGGCGTCGGGTTCCGAACGCCACCATTGGTAATTGGGATAAGCCACCTCGTCCAACCGCCGTCGCGTGTACAATCGGTTGACCTCGGACATGATGATATCCCGAATCGTCTGTTCGGGACATCCCACCGCGTGGAGATTCTTGATGAACGCAACATAATTGGTGGACTCGACCTGGTCCCAGGTGAAATTCTCGTGGCGCACCACAACGTTCGTCTTGATTAACAGCCCATTCTCCACCGTTGACGGGGGGACGGTCGGCACCTCCAGCGTCTCTGTCGCAATATACAGGAATATGACCAGAAAGAAATTCGCCACCAGCGAGAGAATCAGCCACAGGTGCGTGTTTAACACCTGCTTCGCCTTTGCATTCCAATTTGCTGGCGGCGTGTTCATGAAATTATTGTTCGCAAAAAGCCGCGCGGACAGGGTTCAGCGCCCCTGGTTTCTTTCTTTCAAGGTCCAGTCAATTATAATCTTAATGTCGTCGCCGCAGCGCATCAATCCCAGGCCAATGTTGGGCGCCGGCGGATCGACATGGAAGGCTGTCATCTTCAAGGGCACGGCCGCGCTGACTTTAATCTTCCCGGCGTCCAACACTTCAATGGTCACGGGGAAACTCACTTTGTTAGTCACCCCGGCGATGGCCAGGTCCCCCGTGGTGTCGAACGCAAAAGGCTTGCCCGGGGCGCGGGGGCCCTTGAAGGTCATTTCCGTCAGGCGGTATTGAATTTGGCTGAATTGATCCGCCTTCAAGTGCTCCTGCATGAGATGATCCATGACGTCCGGCATATGCTCGACCTTGGCGTGAATGGATGTAACGGGAATATGGGCCTGAACTGTGACCGGCACCTTGCCATCGTTGAGACCCGGGAGGGTGGTTTGCGCCGCATCCAATTTCATCTTCGGGCCGAATTCAATATACCCGCCAATACTCCTCCCTTCCATTTCCCAATCGTGCGCGGTGGACGTTCCGTCAACCTTCACCGAAGTTCCTTGCGGTTGAGCGAGGTAGCGCGTTTGCGCGGCGGCCGGCATGATGGAGCCAAGGCTCAACATAAGGGCGGCAAGACCGGCTGATAATTGCGGGGTTCCATATTTAAAACTGAGCGGCGGGCAAGTTTTCACAAATCAAACAACTCCTTTTCCACGGTGATTTTTTGCTGTTGCACGACAGCCTCATTGGCTTTGATGGCCAAAATGGTTGCGTCCAGACCGTCCCGCCAATTGGCGGCGGGAGCATAGGGCTTCAAAGCCTTGAGGCTGTCGGCCAAAGCTTTGGGATCGCTGTCCCCAAAACTGTCAATAAAATCTTTGACCGCCCCGTCGAGCTGCCCGACGTTGGCGGTGAATGCCTCCAGGGCATAATGAAGCGGGGTAAACGGCGTTGCGTTTCCGGCCGTCGCAGCGGTGCCGATGGCGGCCTGTTTGGTCGCGTTGGCCACCAGCGCGATGCCCGTCTCAGTGTAAAAGTCATCCTTTCGCGCATAAACTTCCCAGCCCAGCAGTGGCGCGTCGGATTCCTTGAACAGCCAGGCCTTGGCGTCGCGCACCATTATGGCCGATTCCGTTCCATAGTACATTTCGTATTCCTTGTCGAACGAGTTGCAAAGCGTGGCGTCGTACATCAAGCGAATGCCTGCCGGATACTCAAAAACTCCCTGAACGGTATCGGCGACATCGCGTCCGTCCTTCCAGCGCAGCAGGGAACCAAAGCCCGTGATGGCCGTGGGGCGTGCTCTGAGGAACCATGAAACGGCATCGATTTGGTGGATGCCCACTTCGCCCATCAGGCCGGTGCTGGTTTTTTGGTGCAATCGCCAATTGAGGGCCTTTTCGTGCTCGGCATTGGACGACGCACTGACCCAACTGTTGTGCCTGTGCGACTGGGCGCGCGCCATGACAGTTTCCCCGAGCGCGCCGGCGCGAATGAAGGGCAAAAGAAAATGCCGCTGCGGATGCGACCGTTCCTGTAATCCGGCTTGAAAAACCAGTTTGATGGAATCCCGCGCCGCGGCGGCGATGGCTTTGGCATCCTCGATCGAATTGGCCAGAGGCGCCTCGCAATAAACGTGCTTGCCTGCCTGCAACGCCGCCAGCGCCATTTCGCGATGATCGGGGGTCGGCGTGGCGATGACCACTGCCTGGACCTCCTTGCTGGCCAGAAGCCGTTGGTAATCGTCGAATCGTTCCGCCTTGGGGGCGTCATTGTCGCCGACCCGGCGGAGCGAAGAGGGATAACTGTCGCAAATGGCGGCCACCGGGGCATTGGGCAGAAGCGCCAAATCTTTGAGAACCTCCCGGCCCCGCGCGCCCAGTCCGATGACCCCGTATTTGACCGTCGGCCCGATGGGAATCTTGGTGAGGGGAAGCTCGGTGGAGGCCGCGGGCTTGGAGGCGTCCCCGGCGCGAAGTTCCACCCCGCCCATCATGGCCATGACGGTGGCCAGCGAAGTATTTTTAAGAAAGTTTCGGCGATTAAACTCCGGCAAATTTTCGTTTTTATTCACGATGCAATAATGGCGCTACCTGGCCCTCTTTGCATCCGTTGCCTCCTTGTCATCCGCGGGCATGGGAGGCGCGCCGGCATTGAGTTCTTTGATCAAGTTGTCAGTCAAATCATTGACGCCACTGGAAAAAAGGATGAAAGGCGCCATGTTGGCGCTCTCGCCAGAGACGTCCAACACGAGGGTGTAACCGCCGGCTTTGGCGTCCGCATCCAGGACACTGCGAATTTCTTTGACGATGTCATCGCGGCGCTGGCGTTCCTTTTCGCGGAGCCTGGCGGTGCTGGCGCGGTCGTATTCCTGGAGGGTTTGTTTGGCGCTCCCGATATCGCGGTATTTCTCCTGGGCGGCTTTTTTGCTCTTGTCGCGTTCTTCGGCTGAAACGGCCTGGTCTTCGGCCTTGTCAATTAACTTTTGCCAGTCGCTTTCCTGTTTTTGTTCGGCATCGACCAAGTCTTTGCGCTCCTTTTGCATATCGGAAGCCTCCTGCTTGAGGGCCAGGGTGGAGCGAACGGTTTTGTAATATGTTCCGAAGACCTTGGCAAGATCGACGGTGGCAATTTTTTGCTCGGCGGGAACACCGGCGCTGGCCGGCGGGCAGATCAAGCCCAAGCCAAAGGCGGCCGCTGCGACCGCCACCATTTGAAGCATTTTTTTCATAAGCAATTAAAGGTCGTGCGTGTAACCGACACCAATTTGAATGCGGCCACTGCTGCCGACGTTCGGATCATGCTGGATCGGGATGGCATAGTCCAGCCGCAAAGGAGTGCCTCCGCCAATGGGCAAAACAATGCGCAGGCCCATGCCCACATCGTCGGAGATTAGCCGGCGGCCGGGGCCGGGATTAAAGCTGTAAGGGTCGGTGAAAACGTTGCCCATATCGGCGAACCAAGCCAGACGGACCATTTTGATGAGCGGAATGCTGTACTCCGCCGTGCCGTAGAAGTAAGTATCGCCACCCAGCGGCTCGCCGAATGCATCCTCGGGGCCAACGGTCTGGTACTTATAGCCTTCCATATTGTAAAGGCCGCCCAAAAACCAGCGTTCAAAAATGGGCGCCTGGGTGCTGTCACCATAGGCATTCACCACGCCCGCGCGCGCGCCGATTTCCAGCACCTGGTTGCTGCCGAAGCCTCTAAAATACCAACTGGATTTGAGTTCCAGTTTATAAAAATCCGTGTCGCCGGGCGAACTGGCAACCTCGGAGGAAATCTCGGTGCGCTGTCCGTGATCGGGCAAAGTCAGACTGTTGCGAGTATCGTAAGCGAGGGAGAGGCCCACTTTGGAAATGAAATAGTTGCCATGCTCATCGTAAATGTTGGTGGAAATGTTTTGTGGAATGACCGTGCCGATTGCATAAAGGCCGCCGGGCGCGGTGGAAAAACTGGTGGTGGCATTGGTCGCGAAACCCGAATTAATGGAAAGGTGAGCCTCTTCAAGGGTATAGCTGACGGTGCCGCGGAGGACCTGCGGGTCCAAACCCAACAGGCCGCCGAGGGCCTTGGTCAGGCTGACGGTGCCGCCATCGAAAGTTTCGTCATACTGGTCGTTCACACTGGCGTAGTAAATGTTTTTGTGAAAGAGGTCCACGTTGAAGATGAGTCGTTTGCCAAGGAACCACGGCTCGGTAAAGGATATCTCGTAATCCTGCAACCGGGTGCCGATGGAGGCCCGGATCTGAAATTTTTGTCCGGCCCCGGTAAAGGTGGGCGGATTGAACAAATCAAAATCACCCTGCTTAAGCTCGACAAATCCGACCAGGCTCTCCACTGAACTGAAGCCGGCCCCGACGGTGAAATTGCCCGTGCTTTTCTCCTCGACGCCAATGATCAGGTCCTTGCGATTCGGCACGTCGGTGTCTTGCGCCTCGGTGTCCACTTTTGCGAAATAGCCAAGTTGGTCCAGGCGCGATTTGCTGATTTTGACGCGGACCATGTCATAGACCTCACCCGGATAAACGGCCAGTTCGCGGCGCAGAACGCGGTCTTTGGTTTTCGTGTTGCCTTTGATTTCGATTTTCTCGATGTAACATTTCTCGCCTTCTTCAAGATCGTAGGAGATGTCAATGGTGCCGGTGGTCGGATTGGGCGTCCGCGTGGCGGTGATGATCGTCGTGCCGCCTTGCTCGCGGTCCAAATATCCGCGAGAGCCGTACAAGTCCCGCAGGGTGTCCGTGTCCCTGGTAAACGCCGCCGGTTTGAAGATTTTCCCGGGGGTCAGATCCAGCTTCATGCGCGTTTTGCCGACCATGACGCCCTTGAGAAAATCATTGGTCGAGAAAAGCTTGTTGCCGTTGATATCGAGAGCGCCGACTTTGTATTGACGGCCTTCCGAGACGATGAAACGGATGACCATTCTGGTTGGGGTGATGTAATCGAACTTGATGTCCTGGATGGCAAAATCGATATAACCGTCGTTCTGGTAATATTCCACCAGGGTGTCTTTGTCGTCGGCAAAGTCGTCCTCTTTCAAAACACCGGAACCGGTCAGCCACGAAAACATCCAGCGGCGGCGGGTTTTGATGGCTTTGCGCAATTGCCTTTGCGTAAAAGGGGCGTGGACATTGACAAAGACAATGTCCTTGATTTTGACCTTGGGGGTTTCGTGAATCAGAAAAGTGACCGAGCCGCGTCCAGCCACTTCATCGATGACCGGCGGCTGCACCATGACTGTGGTTTTCTGGTAACCGGCTTTCTCATAGACCTTCTGCATTTCCTGGGCGTCCTCAAAAAGTTTCCGCTCGTCCAAGGGCTGGCCGACCTTTGAGGTGATCTTTTTGTTGAGTCTCTTGAGCTTCATCTTTTTGTTCCCGACGATCTTGATGTCGGTCAGGATCGGCTTGCTTTGCACGGCATAAGTCAAATCCATCCCCTCGGATGTGCTTTCTTCGCCGACTTGGATTTTAAAGAAATAACCGGTGGCGTAGAGATTTTTGATGTCTTCATCGACGGTCGGGCGGGCGAAAGGTTCGCCCACTTTGGTGCGGATGTTGGCGCGGATGAACTCGTCGCTGACCGCGGGGGGGCCGATGTGGCGGATCAGTATTTGATGGACGCGAGGCGCGAAAGCCTGGCCTTGAGCGGCGGAAAGCCCCGTCAGCAGAACAGCCGGCATGAGCAGCGCAAAACGAAGGAGGGTTTTCATCTTTTAGCTGTCGGCATCCTCCGGACTGACTTTCGCCGCGCTCTCGAAGCGCGTGTAACTCTTGAGGAAAGTCAGATCAACGTCCCCGGTGGGGCCGTTGCGTTGTTTGGCAATACACAGTTTCACAGGAATGGCGTCTTGCTCCACTTCATTCGTCTCGTCCTCTGCGTCTTTATTCTTCGTCTCACGATACAACAAACCCACCAAATCGGCGTCCTGCTCGATGGCCCCCGACTCGCGCAAATCCGACAGGCGCGGGCGCTCGCCCGGGCCGCGTTTTTCCAGTTCACGATTGAGCTGGCTCAGGACAATGATCGGCACACTCAGTTCCTTGGCCAGGGACTTGATGCCGCCCGAGATCTCGGCGATCTCCTGTTGCCGGTTCTCCGCGCGCCGCGAAGTAGAATTGAGCAATTGCAAGTAGTCAATGACAAATAGTTTGATGCCAAACTGCTGCCACATGCGACGCGCCTTGGCCCGCAACTGTAAAATAGACAGCGCGGAGCTGTCGTCAATGAAAAGCGGGGCGCCGGCCAGCTTGCCGGCGGCGCCGGTCAGCTTGGGAAAGTCCCGTTCGGCCAGGAAACCCTCCCGAATGTTGCGCAAGTTGACCCGGGAGCGGGAGCAAAGCATGCGCAGGACCAGTTGGTCGGCGGTCATTTCCAGGCTGAACACGCCCACCGGCACCTTCAACTCCAGGCTGACGTGTTCGGCGATGTTCATGGCCAGGGAAGTCTTGCCGACGGACGGGCGCGCGGCAATGACGATCATTTCACCTGCATGTAAACCGGTGGTCATTCTATCGAAATCGGCAAAGCCGGTGGAAATGCCGGTGAGCATGCCATGGGTTTGGTGATACTCTTCGATCTTTGAAATGGCTTTGTTGACCAGTTCCTTGATGGTCAAACTGGCGCCGGTGACCCGCTCCTCACTGATGCGCAAAATGTCGCGTTCGACTTCGTCGAGCAACGCATCCACCTGCCCTTCGTAATCGAAAACGCGCCCGACGATGCCGGTGCAGGTTTGGATCATCTTGCGGAGCAGGTATTTCTCCAGAACGATGTCCAGGTAATATTCCAGATTGGCCGCTGAAGGGACGGCGTCGGGCAGGGACGACAAATAAGCCAGACCGCCGACATTCTCAAGCTGTTGGATGTTTTTCAGGCGCTGCTGCAAGGTGATGAGGTCAATGGCCTGCTTCTGGTCGTACATCTCCGTCAGGGTTTGGAAGAGCGTCTGGTGGCGGAGATCGTAAAAAATGTCCGGGCCGGATTTTAGCTTTTCGATGCATTCGCCCATGCAATCGTGGGGCGAGAGGAGGACGCAGCCGAGGACGCCCTGCTCGGCCTCGATGGAATGGGGCGGGAGGCGGTCAACTTTGGAAATGCCGGCGGTGGCGGAAGTTTTGCGCCGGGACTTCTTCGGGTCGGCGACGGCGGCGCTGGTTTCGGGAATGGTTGAATCGATCATGGTGGGATGAGCAGACATCGAATCGCGCGCAACATCACTTAAAACTTATTGGACATTCTCCACACATTATTCACCGTCCCGGTTTTTGGCAACCCTTTCCCAATCAATCAAAAACGCTTGTTGTAGGACTCGTGCGTGCCGATCCATTCCCAGAGGAAGTCGCCGCCGGAGAACTTGCCAACGGCGCGGTAGTGATCGCCCACACGCGCCGACCAGTTGGGTTTGCGAATGGGTTTGAAGTGTAGCGAGGGATGAAAAGCATTCGCGGTCCAGAGGCGATAATTTTTCTGTGCCACCAGCCTTACTGCGGCCGGAAACTCATGATAAAGCCGCCAGAATTCAGTTGTGCCACGGCTGGGGGATGGTCACGGCTCTCGAAGAATATCGTTGAGGGGACGCATTTCGCCGGCGGCGTGGGCGGAATCGGCCTCGCGGTTGAGGGAGTCGAATTTGCCCGCCGCGCCGTCGGCTTTCATTTGGCGGTCCCAATCGTCATCGGTCCAACCGCAGAGTTCAGCGGTGATTTCAGCGCGTTCTTCAAGCGAAAGCATTTGGATCGCCGTTTTGATTTCATCAACCGTCCTCATGCGCAAGGAATATACCCTCAAACGCAATTGTTGGCAACGGCGGGTTTAAGACCTGCGCCGACAACATGGCCAATTCACGAAACGGCGTAAATGCTTCTTTTACAGGCCACAAAAACGAAAACGGGTCAAAAACGGGTCAGTTCCTCACAAATACGGGTCAGTTCCTCACATTGCAACATTTTGTCTGCCGCCCCGCCCGCTTTGCCCGCTGTCGCTCAATCTGCCTGTGAATGTCGAAGCCCGCGCCGGTGGGAATGTCTGCTGTGTTCTTCCAGAAATTGTTTCGCCGCCGCATCCATTTCAATGCAGCAGTTCCACCAGACCCGTTTCATCCGCAAAACTTTTTGCCGGCGGTTGATCGAGCGTTGCCAGACTGAATCCATGTTGCCTGGCCACTGCCAAACATTCTCTGCCATCTGGATTTTGCGAGTGTGGGAAAAAAGGCCTTTGCCCGCAGAACACGGGTATGTGGACGCAGATGAAGAATTCTTATTCCGTATCTGCGTTAATCGGCGTGTTCTGCGGGCAAGTCCGGATTCGGTTGCGGCTGGCCGTGCTGTGCTCTCTGTGGCAAAATGGTTGTCAACAAGAAATAATGTCAGGAAAAACGGCGCAAGTCACAAACATCACAAGATAAAGCAGTTGCAACAAATTATCACAGCCGTCAGACATCGGGGAAAAAACAAAACCGTGAATATTTCATTGTTTTTTGGGGCTGGGGGGTTTTGAGAATTTCAAAAATGGCCCGATGGCAAGACTGTTTCACCCCATCGCTTCCTGCCGCGCCCAGGCGTCGGCGGCAAGGATTTGGTTCAGGTCCGGATGAGTGACGACGGCGTGATGGTCCATGACACGGGCGACAATCTGGCTGATCTGCGGAAAGTTGATCCGCCGGTCGAGGAAGGCGCTGACCGCTGCTTCGTTGGCGGCGTTGAGAACGGCGGGCAGCGTGCCGCCTGCCTCCCCTGCCCTTCGCGCCAGATCGAGCGCCGGGAAACGCCCCGCATCGGGTTCCTCGAAGGTCAGTTGGCCGAGCCTGGCCAAATTGGTTTGCACACGGTCGCTGCGGACGCGGGACGGATGGGTCAGCGCATATTGAATGGGCAAACACATGTCCGGCGTGGATATTTGCGCCAGGATGGAGCCATCAATAAATTCAACCATCGAATGCACCACGCTCTGCGGATGAACCACCACTTTGACCCGTTCCATGTTGATGTTGAAAAGCCAGCGGGCTTCGATCATTTCCAGTCCTTTGTTGAAAAGTGTGGCGGAATCGATCGTAATTTTCCGGCCCATGACCCACGACGGATGCTTGAGGGCCTGCTCGACGGTGATGGCGGAAAACTCCTCTTTCGGCAGGGTCCGAAATGGCCCCCCCGATGCGGTCAGCCACAGGGCGCGCACCGAGTCCGGCGGCTTGCCATCCAGACATTGGAAAATGGCCGAATGTTCGCTGTCCACGGCCAGGACCCGGACGCCGTTCTTTTGCGCTTCGCGCATCACGATCTCGCCGGCCATGACGAGAATCTCCTTGGAAGCCACGGCGATGTCCTTGCCGGCCCGAATGGCCGCCAGGGCCGGCTGCAACCCTGCCGTGCCGACAATGGCAATTAAAACAATGTCCGCCCCGGGGAGCGTGGCCAGCTTGAGGAGTCCTTCCCCGCCGGAAAAAACCTTGGTCGAAACGCCCAGCGCGGCTTGCAGTTCCCGCGCTTTGGCGGGGTCGCAAATGGAAATGGCCTCGGGACGGTGCCGCACTGTTTGCTTGAAGAGGAGTTCGGCATTGTTGCCGGCGGCCAAACCGAGCAGCCGGAGTTGGTCCGGCAAATCCTCCGCCACCATTACGGTGCTGGCGCCGATGGAGCCGGTCGAGCCAAGGAGAACAACATTTCTCATAGAGGGATGCGCAAGGGTTGGATCAAGGTGTCAGCACATGGCGTAAATATAAATACATCAGCGGCGCATTGAACAGCAAACTGTCCAGCAAGTCGAGGATTCCCCCAATGCCGGGGAACAGCCGCCCCGAATCCTTCAGACCGGCTTCGCGTTTGAAAAGCGATTCGATCAAATCACCCACGACCGCTCCGATGCTCAAAACGACCCCTAAAATGACGGCGTGCGGCAGCGTCATGCCACTGAGATGCCCTCCAGCCACCCGGGCAAAGATAACGCTGGCGGCGGTTGAGACGACAATCGCCCCGCAAAAGCCCTCCCACGTTTTCCCCGGACTGACCCGCGGGATCATCTTGTGTTTGCCGATGAGTGATCCCACCGCGTATGCGCCGCAATCGGCCAACTTGGTGACGACCACGAAGTACAGGACGTAGTAATGTCCATCCACGCCCCGGCCGAAGAAATTGATTTTCTGAATAAAGTTCAACAGCCACGGCACGTACATGAGACCAAAGAGCGTCGTGGATATGGCGATAATACCCGTGGTCGTCTGGCGCGAGACAAACTGCCGGATGCACAATCCCAAAACGAACAGAATAAAAAAGCTCGTCTCAAAATCATTGACCCGCGACGGCGGGGCGGCGGCCCCAAACCGGCCTGAGATGTAACAGAACGTAGCGGCCAGCAGAAGCACTCCCCCGAAAATGCCCTCCTTCGCGTAGCAGGCGTGTCCCAGTTTCGCGGCCATCCCGTAGAATTCCTGCAACCCCGCCGCGGCCAGAAACACCAGGATGATCAGGAATACGTAATCCGACACGACTTCGTTTCCCGAAAACAGACAGCCGAGCACGATGCCCCAGAGCACGGTAAAACTGAGCAAACGCCGCAGGAAAACAGCCCCCTTGGACGGTGGCGCAACCGGAGAATGGGCTGGTTCGGACATTAAGAAAAGAAATTAGCGGACAGCCAAAAAGTGTCCAGCCTCATTCTCAGACCCTTCTCAGACGAGGCCAAAGCGGCGGTGCCGGCGGGTGTATTCTTCCAGCGCGTCAAAGAACTGGGCTTTGCGAAAATCCGGCCAGAGGGTGGGCGTGACGACCAGTTCGGAATAGGAAATCTGCCACAGCAGAAAGTTGCTGATCCGCATCTCGCCGCTGGTGCGAATGAGCAGGTCGGGATCGGGATAATGCCGGGTGTAAAGATTCTCCGAAATCAACGGCTCGTTTATCTCGGCCGGTTCCAAGTCGCCGTCCTTGATCTTTTGGCCGATGCTCCGCACCGCTTCGACCAATTCCGTCCGTCCGCCATAGCTCAAGGCCAGGATCAAGGTCAGTCCGTTGTTCTTGGCCAGGGCGGCTTTGGTTTTTTTCAACTGTTCCTGCACAAACTCCGGCAGGCGGTAAATCTGGCCAATGGCGTCGAGGCGGACATTGTTTTTGTTCAGTTCGCCAATTTCGTTTTTGAGGAACCTGGCCAGGTAACGCATCAGCGTGTCCACTTCGTCCTTGGGCCGATTCCAATTCTCCACCGAAAAAGCATACAGGGTCAGATACTTGACTCCCGCTTCGCCCGCCGCCCGGACGATCGCCCGGACGGATTCAACCCCGTTGCGGTGTCCCTCCACCCGGGGCAAATGCCGTCGTTTGGCCCAACGGCCGTTGCCATCCATGATAATGGCAACATGCGTCGGCACGGTGGCTTTGGCTTGCGGACTGAGTGCGGGTCGAGTGTTCACGATGCGTCACTCGTTTTCATTTTTCTTTTCGACGCGGCGTTGCAAGCCGACCGACTGCGCGATGTCGTCGAATTCATCGCGGCTGACGTCCTCCAGTTTTTTGCCCTTGGCGGCCAGCTTCTCATTAATCTTGATGGCCTTTTCGGTCATGGCGTCGTGGGTTTCCTGCGTGCCGCCGACGAGGGCGAAATTGGGGCCGGTGGTCAAACGTTTATGGCCATCGGAGTCAAGACCGATTCCGAGAACGATTGCCTTCTTGTTCCTTTTTTTAGCCACTACTGGAAAATAAACGCGTTGCCCGGCAGTTCAAGCGGAAAAAAGCCGCCGGCTTGGGCGCAAGCCATTTTTCGGCCATTCTTTATTTTCTCAAGAGAACCTTTCAGTTTGCAACCCCGAAAGCCTTCGGGGTTGATTTTCTCAAGAAAATCTGGCCCGCCAAAAACAGTGGAATTTTCGGGATTTTTTAATTAAGCAGTTGTCAATCAAGCACTTACACAATGGAAATTCACAACACGTTGTCAGCAAGGTATTTATGAAAGTCTAACTCATCCCAACCCTTGTCGCACCGCCTGTCCGTATAGCCAGGCGACGGCGGATTCCCACAGACTGGCAACCAATCCCAAAGCGCCAGCCCCGAAAACTTTCGGGGCCAAAACGCTTCGCGCCAGGGCCGGGTCAGCGTTGAATGCGGGCGGAGCCGCCTTTGGCGAAGGCGCGCACTTCCTCCACGGTGGACATGGTCGTGTCGCCGGGGAAGGTGGTGAGTAACGCACCGTGCGCCCAGCCTAGCTTGACGGATTCTTCCGGAGGCTCGCCGGTGAGCAGGCCGTAAAAGAAGCCGGCAGCAAAGCCGTCGCCGCCGCCGACGCGGTCGTAAACTTCCAATTCGCAGGTCGGGGAGGTGAAGGTTTTGCCGTTGATCCAGGCCACGGCGGCCCAACTATGATGGTTGGTGGAGTGAACTTCGCGCAGGGTGGTGGCGACGATTTTGATGCGGGGAAAGAGTTGCACGACGCGGGCGATCATGGCGATGAACGCGCTCGGGTCCAGCTTGGACTTTCCCGCCACTTCCGGGCCGGGAATGCCAAGGCCCTTTTGCAAATCTTCCTCGTTGCCAACCAGAACGTCCACATGCTCGACTATGCGACGGAGGACGGATTGGGCGCGGTCCGGCCCGCCGCAGGTTTGCCACAGTTTGGCGCGGAAGTTCAGATCAAAGGACACAATCGCCCCGGCCGCCTTTGCCGCCTTCATGGCTTCGATGATCAGTTCCGGCGTGGTTTCTGAAAGGGACGCAAAGATGCCGCCGCTGTGAAACCACCGGACGCCCGCGCCAAAAATGGCGGGCCAGTCGAAATCGCCGGGTTTGAGCAGGGCGGCGGCTTCGTTGGAACGGTTGTAAAAGACGACGGGCGCGCGGATGCCGCAGCCGCGGTCGCTGTAAACGGTGGCGATGGCCGGCCCGCGGATGCCATCATGCTTGAACTGCTTGTAAAAAGGTTTGACACCCATTGCCCTGACCTGCCCGGCCACCAAGCCGCCGATGGGGTAATCCACCATGGCCGTGGCAATGGCGGTGCGCATTTGGAAGCAGTCCGACAAATTGGCGGCCACATTAAATTCGCCGCCGCTGACGTGGACTTTGAATTGAGTGGCCTTTCGGAAGGGAATGATCCCCGGATCGAGCCGATGGACCAAAGCACCAAGGGAAAGGAGGTCAAGATCACCGCGCGCAGGAATATCAAATCCGTAATTCATATAATATAAGGGAAATGTCTAATGACGAAATCCTAATGACCAGTCAAGAAAAAATGTCCAATGACGAAATCCTAATGACCAATGAATGCCTAAATGACCCAATGACGAAACATAGAAACTGCATCCTTGGTGCTTCGTCATTAATTGGTCATTCGTGCTTCGAC
>CAWFAZ010000029.1:0-11800 GCA_963813995.1 uncultured Verrucomicrobiae bacterium
CAGTTTCAAGCGAGGCAAGCCGAGTTCGAGAAAAGCAACAAAGCCCAGGCCGCGCCGCCAAAGATGGGAAAAAATGAAGGCCAGGCTTGATTTGCGGTTTGGACATCGGGGCTTTCTCCTGTATGCTGATAATCTATGTTCGAGACTATCAAAGAGCAGTTGCCGGTTGCCGCGGATAAAGTCGCCCACTTGCGGAGGTTTCTTTGACTTGCCGGGCGTCCAAAAACGGCTGGCGGAGCTGGATGCTTTGATGGCCCGGGATAACTTCTGGAACAATCGCGAAAAAGCCCAGGGCCTGATCGACGAAGCCAATTCTTTGCGCAAAAAAACCGAGCCGGTCCTCAAGGCCGAGCGCCAAATCGATGATTTCCGGGTCATGCTCGAGCTGGCCCAGGAGGAGCCGGCCGCCGAACAGTCCCGCCACGAAACGGAGCTGGGACGCGAGTTGTCCCAGTTTTGCAAGGACCTCGACAGCCTGGAATTGAAGGTTTTCCTGACCGGCCCGCATGACCGGAACAATTGCATCCTCAGCATCAACGCCGGCGCGGGCGGCACGGAGGCTTGTGACTGGGCGCAGATGCTCCTGCGCATGTACCAGCGCTGGTGCGAAACGCGCGGCTGGGATGCCGAAGTCACCGACGCCCTCCCCGGCGAAAGCGCCGGATTGAAAAGCGCCACCCTGCTTGTCCAGGGCGAATACGCCTACGGTTTTTGCAAGGCCGAGCGGGGCGTTCACCGGCTGGTGCGCATTTCTCCTTTTGACTCCAACAAACGCCGCCACACCAGTTTCGCCAGCGTCGATGTCATTGCCGAAATCGAGGAAACCAGTTCGGACATCGTCCTGCCGCCGGCCGAATTGCAGGTGGACACCTACCGTTCCGGCGGCAAGGGCGGGCAAAACGTCAACAAAGTGGAAACGGCGGTGCGCATCACGCATTTGCCCACCGGCATCGTGGCCGCGTCGCAAAACCAGCGGTCGCAGCATCAAAACCGCGCCACGGCCATGCGCATGTTGGTTTCGAAAATTTACGCCAAAAGGCTGGACGAACAAAAAACGGCGCTGGAGCAGTTCTATGGCGAGAAAGGCGCCATCGGCTGGGGGTTCCAGATTCGCAGTTATGTTTTCCAGCCCTACCGCATGGTGAAGGACCTGCGCACCGGCGCCGAGACCAGCAACGTGCAGGCGGTGATGGACGGCGCTCTCGATCCCTTCGTCAACGCCTGGCTGCGCGCCGGCTGCCCGATCAAACGCATGGCGGGAGTGAAGGATGAAGATTGAGCCGCCCGCGCACCCATGAACATTCTTGACACCATCGTGGCGCAAAAAAAGCGGGAGGTTGTCCTCCTGCCGCCCATCCGCGTGACGGCGGCCGATTTGCAACAGGCCCTGGCCCTGCTCCCCGCCCGCCGCGATTTTTTTGCCGCCTTGCAATCGCCCGCGCGCGGCGCGCCGGCCCTGATCGCGGAGGTCAAGAAAGCCTCGCCGTCCGCCGGGATCATCCGCCCCGATTTCGACCCGGTGCGGATCGCGCGGGAATATGAGGCGGCGGGGGCGGCGTGCCTTTCCGTGCTGACCGACGGGACATTTTTCCAGGGTTCGCCGGACGATCTGCAACGGATTCGGGCGGCGGTGAAGCTGCCGCTGTTGCGCAAGGATTTTATAATTGACGAACGGCAGATTCTGGAGGCGGCGGAAATGGGCGCGGACGCGATTTTGTTGATCGTGAGGATTTTGGACGACGAGTCACTGAAACATTTTCACAGCCTGGCCGTCGGGGCGGGGCTGGCCGCGCTGGTGGAAGTCCACGATGAAGCCGAATTGGATCGTGCTCTTGCCATCGGCGCGCGGCTCATCGGCGTCAACAATCGGGATCTGGACACGTTCGAGGTGGATCTGGGCGTGACGGAGCGATTGGCCGCCAGAATCGCCCGGCGCGCGGAGGCGAAGGACAAACTGCTGGTCGCGGAAAGCGGCATTCAGACCCGGGCCGACGTGGAGCGCGTTCAACGCGCCGGGGCCGGGGCGATACTGGCGGGGGAAGCGCTCCTGAAAAACCCGGCCGGCATCGCGGCGAAAATTTCCGAATTATTGATAGGGAACTATAATTCTGTTTAATTTTATTCTTGCGTTGCCAGGCCGAAAGCAGTATCAGCTTGTCTTATAAATCAATCATTTGCGAATGAACATGCCTTATCGCAAAGAACGAACGATGAAAACGGCACCGGGCAACAATCCTCGGCGGGGTCTATTTCACAGTTTGGCGCAGATGGCGATTTTAGCGGGTCTGTTTTGGGCGCAGGGTATTTGCGCCATGCCCCGCTCCCCGGTGCCGCCATACCCGGAAAAACCTCCTCTCTACCACGAAACTTTTGATGAATACTACTTTTTTGGCGAGACCAACTCGGCCCTCCTGATTGCCGGTTTGGGAACGCTTCAGGAAAGCTGGTCCGGCTACGCTCTTCAACGCACGGGCGAGGTTATACCCTTCGTTGTTTCGGCGGTCGGTTCCACAGGGCAAACCAATGTCACTTGCGATGCGGGCGGATCATTCCGCTTCTGGATAAGACCCCATTGGTCCAGCGGTTCAGTGACGAGCGGCCCCGGCGCAACGGCCACAGCGCTTGAACTCGGTGCCGTGAGCGGGGCCGAAAGCGCGCTCGCATGGTCGCTTCAAATCAGCGCCGACGGAAACACCCTCGGACTGTTTGCTGAAACAGGCTCCGGTTTGCAAAAAGTCCTTCAAGCGCAAATTGCCTGGACGGCGGGACAATCGCATTTGCTTGTTATTGTTGACAATCCACAAGGAACAACCCTGTATGTGGATGGCAGCGTTGCCGCGCAAGGTTCCGGCCTGCCTTCAATCCCGCTCTCGGCGGGCCAACTGGTCATTGGCAGCACGCTGGCCGGCACCAGTACGGCTGGGGCGGATTTCGACGAATTCTGCTCGTTCAATCGGTTCCTCACCGCTTCTGACGTTGGGCTTTACTACCAAATGACAAGTGGGTTCGCGGCCTTGGGGCCGATCAGCGCCGAAGAGCAAGCCGGGTGGGGCCAACGGCGCGGCGGCAGTGAACAGGGCAGCATCCACAGCCCTGGAAATGTCTATGACCCGGATCAGGACGGCGGTTGCCCGACCGGGGGGCTTCCTTACATGACCAATTTTTCTGCAGCGCTCCTGTCGAATGGGACGACGGTAATAAATTTTGACTTGGTTGGAGGGACCAACGGGATTTTTTATGATATTTATTCACTGCGCGATCTAAGCGTCTTCCTGGACGTTTCACAATGGTCATGGGTCGGGCAAGCGTTGACGTGCAATAACTTCTCATTTACCAATCAGCCTGCCGACTATGCATTCTACTTCGTTGTGCCGCCTGTTGAATCATCGGTCATTGCGTGGGGGAACAACTCGTCCGGCCAATGCAATGTGCCGGTGGGATTGACCAACGCCGTTGCCGTTGCAGGCGGGTTTGATTTCAGCGTTGTTTTGCGGAGCGACGGTACCGTCCTTGCGTGGGGGGATGACACTTACGGTCAAACCAACGTGCCTGCCGGGCTGACAAATGTGGTCGCCGTTGCAGCGGGGCACGCTCACGGCCTTGCGCTGCTGGCCAGCGGGGCCGTCACGAATTGGGGGTCCTATTGGACAGGGACGAATTATTTGTCTGTGACCAATTATGCGCCCCCCGCCTCCAACGTCACTGCCATAGCGGCAGGCATGTATCACGATCTTGCGTTGCAATCGAACGGAACCGTCCTTGCTTGGGGGCTTTACGATGCCGTCGTGGATACGGTGCCCACCAATTTGACCAGCGTGCAGGCAATTGCCTGTGGTTGGTATTACAACGTTGCTCTATTGACCAATGGCAGTCTCGTGGCCTGGGGCCTGAATGCTCCTGCCATTGGCTGGAGGATGACAAACGTGCCACCTGATTTGACAAATGTTGTCGCCATTGCCGCCGGGGCGCTCCACAGCGTTGCACTCCGTGCCGATGGGAGTGTCGAGGCTTGGGGATGCAATTGGAATGGAGAGACGCATGCGCCTGCGGAATTGGTCAATGTTGTGGCGGTTTCCGCAGGCAGTGATCAGAGCCTGGCCCTTCGGGCCGACGGCACGCTCGCAGCTTGGGGCACGAGCAACTTCCCCGAAGCCACGGTTCCCACAAACATTTATGGTGTCAAGGCCATTGCCTCGGGCTTTGCGCACAATTTGGCCATTGCCTCATCCAGTCTGCCGCCGCTGAGGACGGAGCCGCCAGCCGGATTTGCACCGCCCGGCGGCTCGTTCACCTTTTCGGTCGCCGGCGTTTTCGTCGCGAACGTGCAATATCAGTGGCAGTTCAACGGGACGAACCTGACGGGAGAAACCAATGCGACGTTGACGCTGACCGACACGGGGGCCAGCGATGCTGGCAGCTACCAAGTCATCATCTACAACGCAAGCGGCACTGCGACCAGTTTGGCAGCCAGTTTTGCCATCGCGTCGCCGCCGCAAATCACTTCCACAACGCCTCTGGCGCCGAGCACGACTTGGATTAATTACGCGGCAACCCTTGCCGTTGCGGCGAATGCAACCGGTGCGCAGAATTATCCGCTGAGCTATGAGTGGCAACTCAATGGCGGCAATATCTCCGGCGCCACCAACACGAGTTACACGATCTCAAACCTGACCCCAACCAACGAAGGCAACTACACCGTAATCATCACCAATGCGCTGGGCAGCACCAACGCGACATGGACTGAACTCCTGGCGTTGCCGGGAATGGTCGAAGCGTGGGGGGGCGATGCTTACGGAGAATGTGATCGCCCAGCGACATTGACCAATGCGACGGCCATTGCGGCAGGCGATTATCATTCGGTCGCAGTGACCGACAGCGGGACCGTATTGCAGTGGGGAAAATATTCCGACGGGACCAATTTCTATGCAGTTGGGTCGCCTCCGCCGTATTCCAATCTGGTCGCCGTTGCCGCCAGCATCGGTCACGACATTGCTTTGGGAGCCGATGGCTCGGTCGTCACTTGGGGCCTTACCAATGACCCTGCCAACTCGGTGCCGACGAATCTTCTTCCCGCCAAGGCAATTGCGGCTGGCTGGTCCCACAATATTGCGCTCCTGACCAATGGCACTGTGTTCGCTTGGGGCGACAATACCTACGGCCAGACAACTGTCCCAGGCGACTTGACCAACGCCACTGCCATCGCCGCCGGGCAGTTTCACGGCCTCGCGTTGCGGGCCGACGGAACCGTGGAAGCATGGGGTTGCAACACCAATGGCCAGACCAACGTGCCCTCTGGATTGTCCAATGTGGTGGCCATTGCAGCGGGCGGACAACAAAGTCTGGCCTTGAAATCGGACGGAACTGTAGTACCGTGGGGATATGGTCAAACCAACGTGCCAACTGGTATGAGCAATTTCATGGCCATCGCAGCCGGTTCTGCCCACGGCGTGGCGTTGAAGAATGACGGCACACTGGTTGAATGGGGAGACAACAGCAGTGGCCAGGCAACCGTCCCCGCCGAAGAACCGACCACCGTCATTACGACAACCACCATCACGACCACCAACGGCCCAATACCCTCTTATCAAACCAACACCTATCCTCCCATCGTCGTTAAACTGATTGCCGCAGGAGGTAACCACTCAATGGCCGCCATCTTTTCGCCACTGGTGCAATATCCGATTGATGTTTCAAAGGATTTGCTGCTGATTTACAACTCCACGAACACGTCCCTCAGTTCTAATGTGTGCGCGTATTATCTGGCTAATCGGCCTATGGCTGGTAATGCCAACGTTCTTGGAATCAGTTGCGCCACGAACGAGATAATCCAGATGAGCGATTACACCAATACATTTTCAACTCCGATCCTCAACTGGCTTTCGGCCAATCCGACAAAACGGCCGCAATACGTCATTCTGTTTCAAGATTTGCCGTCACGCGTCCATAAAGGCTCACAACCGGTGAGCATGCAATACGACATGAACATCGGCTTTAACCCGGTCTTTCAAACTAGTGACTACCTTCCGTCTTGGACTCCGTTCGTTACGAGCATCAATATGAACGGCACAAATGGCGCGGCTGACTGTACTGCGTATATTGACAAGCTGGCCTCTTTTGGCAGCAACTACTCGCCTGGCCAACTTTTCATCAGCGCCAGCGGTGGAGGGTACAACAATACCAACTGGTATTTCGACTACGCCGATCCGCCACCAACAATGTTCTCCGGCTACGCAACAAATGCCGAATACGGTATAACGAATGTCGATCCGACCGCTTCCGTGATTGGGACTGGCGGAAGGTATGAGAATGGTGAGCCCATTTTTACGACGCAGGCCACAAATGTTGCAGGCTACTTTACCTGCGGATGGGACTGCGGTGGTGACCACAACTTATTCGACGACGGTAGTGTTCGATTTTTTGGCCAGAGTGGATGGTATATTATGACCACAATGGATTCGTTCGACGGCCAGCGTGACACCGACAGTTCACAAAACGACTTTGTTCAAGCGAACTTTCTCTCTTGGTTTACAACGAACTCCTTTGGCGGCACCAACTACTCGAATACCCCAGTTGGAGCAGTTACTACTGTGGAGGAGCCCAATGGGCAAGGAGGCAAGGTGGATCCCGCTGTCTATTACGGGGATTGGGCTGCCGGGAAATCCTTCGCTATTGCGGCCTGGGCTGCTCAAGCGCAGGGAAATGGGATTACGGGGCTTTATTTCTAGGCCGTTGGTGATCCATTTATAAGGAAATAAAATCATTATGAAAATAGAAAAGCTAATTGCTGGGTTTCCAATCGTTTTTCTCGCCGTGTTGTCGGCTCAGGCGCAAGGCACATTTCAAAACCTTAATTTTGAGCAGGCGGACCCTGTCATCGTCGTTGGAATCCCGTACTATTCTTTTGTCGTCACCGCCGCGAGTGCGCTGCCGGGGTGGAGCGGTTCCATCGGCGGCGTTCCAGTCACACAGGTTTTTTTAAATAATTACACCCTTGGAGCCGCAAACATTGACATATTTGGTCCGGGCTGGAACTCCTCTGAACCCGGCATCATTGACGGAAACTATACTGTGTTTCTGCAAGCTGGAAGTAGTTTTACTGGCGTGGGCGCTTTCAATACGTCGCTGTCGCAAAAGGGAACGATACCCGCAGGCACTCAATCTTTGGAATTCAAGACTTGGGATTGGCTGCCGTCCACAAGCATACTCGCAGTTTCGTTCAACGGGAACAGCCTGTCTCCGATGGTCATTGGCACCGGTGCCAACTATACTCTGTACGGCGCAGATTTATCGGCGTTCGCCGGTCAAACCGGGCAACTCGAGTTTACTTCTGTGTTCAATAACAACGGACCAAGTTGGATCGAACTCGATGACATCGCGTTTTCCACAACAGCCGTTCCTGAACCAAGCATTGTTGCGTTGACCGCGATTGGCGGGCTGCTTTTTGGCGCGCGCAAGTGGTTTGCGCGGCGCTGATTATCCCTTGAAAACAATGTTTGAAAGGCCATTTGGACACTTTGTCAGTTCATAACTGGACAGGAATCTAGCGGGGGGCGGCGGGCGGCTCTTCCTCGGCCAGTTTGCGGTAAATCGTGGCCACGCTGACGCCGAGCAGTTCGGCGGCTTTTTCCTTGTCGCCGCCCGTTTGGGCCAGGGCGCGGTTGACGTAGCTCAACTCCTGTTCGCGCAGGAAATCCCGGAGCATGCCGATGGGCTGGCTCAGGCCGCCGGGCGCATAACCGGCCCTGGGCGCCACGGTCATCACGCCGGCCGCCGCCGTGTCGGTCGGGGGCATTTCAACCAATTCCTCCGCGCCTTCGCTGGAGGCGTCGCGATGAATGGCGGGAGGCAGATCGGCCACGCGGATGATGCCCTCTTCGCACAAGGCGCACCCGCGCTCGATGGCGTTTTCCAGTTCACGAACGTTGCCGGGCCAGTCATGCGCGGTGAGAACGTCCAGGCTTTTGCGCGTGATTTGAAAGAGCCTGCCCGTGCGCGAATTGACCTTGTTGCGCAGGAAGTGCATGGTCAGGACCGGCACGTCTTCGCGGCGCTCGCGCAGGCTGGGGAGGCTGATCGGGATGACGTTGAGGCGGTAGTAAAGGTCCTCGCGGAAAGTTCCCTGCTTGAGTCTCTTTTCCAGCGGCTCATTGGTCGCGGCCAGCACGCGGACGTTGACGGTGACCGGGACGTTGTCGCCGACGCGCCGCACTTCCTTGTCCTGCAAGACGCGCAAGAGGCGGCTTTGCAAAACCGGGGGCATGTTGCCAATTTCATCAAGGAAAATCGTGCCGCCGTCGGCCTCCTGGAAAAGCCCTTTTTTGTCGTTGATCGCGCCGGTGAAGGCGCCTTTGCAATGGCCGAACAATTCGGATTCGAGCAGGTTCTCGGGCAGGGCGCTGCAATTGATGGGGATGAAGGGGGCAAACTGCCGGCGGCTGTTAAAGTGCAGGGCCTTGGCGACCAATTCCTTGCCCGTGCCGCTTTCGCCCAGGATCAATATGGTGCTGTCGGTGTCGGCCACGCGCTCGATCATCTTGAAGACGTCCTGCATCTGCGGCGAGTTGCCGATGAGCTGGTTGAACTGATACTTCTTCTTGAGTTGTTTGCGCAGGTAAACGTTTTCGGAAATGGCTTCGTTATAGGAGAGCGCCCGCTGGATGCACAGGCGCAGGTCCTCGACCTTGAACGGCTTCTCCAAATAATCGAAGGCCCCTTTCTTCATCGCGTCCACCGCCGTCTCGATGGTCGCATAAGCCGTGATGACAATGACGGTGGAAGGGGGATTGAGAGCGCGCGCCTTTTGCAAAATCTCCAGTCCGTGCGTGCGGGTCTTATCCAGGTAAAGATCCGTGATGACCAATTCGGGTTTTTGCGCCTCAAGCGTTTCCACGGCGGCGTCGAAGGTGCTAAAAGGAAAGACTTCGTGCCCTTCGCGGCGCAGGAGTTCGGCGACCATTTGCACCATGGTCACTTCATCATCGATCAACAGCACTTTTGCCATGCCTCAATGGTATTGAAAGCCTCCGGCGACAGCAAGCCTGCCCTGAAACCTGATGACATCGTTTTTCAAGTCTTGTTTCCGGACACCAGATCGCTCAGTTTGAATATCGGCAGGAACATGCAAATCACGATGCCGCCCACCACCACGCCCAGGAAGACGATCAACAACGGCTCGATCAAGGAGGTCAGCCCGTTGAGCGTGTTCTCGATTTCTTCATCCAGAAAATCCGCCACCCGTTCCAGCATCGCGTCGATTTTGCCCGTTTGTTCCCCGGCCGTCATCATGCGGATGATCATGGTCGGAAAAACCGGATGCTTGCTCAAGGCGGTTGAAATGCCCTCCCCGCGCTCGATGTCCGTGGCCGCGGATTTGATGGCCGCCTCCATGACCACGTTGCCGACCGTGTTCTGGACGATGGCCAGCACCTCCAGGATGGGCACGCCGCTGCGCACCAGCGACGCCATCGTCCGGGCAAAACGCGCCAGGCAAATCTTGTGGGCGATCGAACCAAAAATCGGCAGCTTGATCCGCTTGGCGTCCCAAAAGGCGCGGCCCACGGGCGTTTTGATGTAGTAAAGCCAGCCGCCCACAATCGCCCCGGCCGCCAGGAAGATAAAGAAGAAATAATGCTGCAAGAAATTGCTCACCTTGATCAAATACGCCGTCGGCGTGGGCAGGTGGCCGCCCAATTGACTGAAAATGTCGCCGAAAACCGGCACGACCTTGACCAGCAGAAAAATGGTGATGCCGATGGCCACAATCGTCACCACCACCGGATACATCATGGAGGATTTGACTTTCTTGCGCAGGCGCGCCGTGTTTTCCAGGTAAGTGGCCAGGCGGGCCAGGATTTCCGCCAGCAACCCGCCTTTTTCCCCGCGCTCACCATCGAGTAATACAGTTTGTTGAACACCTTCGGATGCTTCTGCAACGCGTCCGAGAAACTATCGCCCCCTTCCACGCGGGTCGTGATGTCTTTGATGATATCGCGCGTCACTTTGTTCTCCGTCTGTTCGGCCAGGGCCTGGAGGGATTGCACCATGGCCAGACCGGCATCGACCATGGTCGCCAATTGCCGGGTGAACATGACGAGATCGGACAAGGGCACTTTGCCGCCGCCGGTTTGGCCCTTCTTGGCGATCTTTTCCTGGATGGAAACCACCATCAGGTTGCGATTCAAGAGCGCGGCTATGGCGTTGGATTCCGAAGAAGCATCCACGTTGCTGCGAATCTCCCGGCCTGTGGCCGAATCCCGCGCTACATAAGAGAATGATGGCATAAAATTATGTGTTGCTAATTAGCAAATTCCAGCCTGGATTGCAAGCCAATCTTGAAATCCGCTTTACAGCCGCCGCTGGCTCCGCTACTCTCGTGCCCATGCCGCGCTGTTGTGAAATCTGAAAGACATGTCCAATGACGCCCAATAGCCAGCACCTTGGCCAGACCGTCATGTCTCGTGCTCATACGGGCTTCACTTTGCTGCACCAGGACTTCACCGTCCAGCAGGCGCTCCTGGAGATTCGAAAGAGCGGGATCACCAATGGCATCATCTACTTCTACGTCGTGGATGCTGCGAACCGGCTGGTCGGAGTTCTGCCCACCAAACGGCTGCTCACCTGCCCCCTCGATACGGTGCTTTCCGGGATCATGTTGCCTCGCGTCATCGCCCTGCCGGACACGGCCACGGTTTTGGATGCCTGCGAAATGTTCGTCCTCTACAAGTACCTGGCGTTTCCTGTCGTCGATCCTGAACGCAGGGTTCGCGGCATCGTGGAGGCTGGATTGTTGACAGACGAGCTGGCGCTGGCGGACGATGAAACGGACGTGAGGTCCAAGTATGACGCCGTATTCGAGGCCATTGGTCTTCACCTTTCGGAGATGAGGGAAGTCACCCCCTTCCGGGCGCTCCGCTTTCGGTTTCCGTGGTTGCTGGCGACCCTCGGCAGCGGGACGGTCGCCGCCCTCCTCGGAAAGCTTTACGAAGCCACCCTGGCGCGCAGCCTGATACTCGTGTTCTTCCTCTCGCTCGTCACGGGTCTGGGCGAGAGCGTCAGTATGCAGTCGGTGACGCTGACCATCCAGGGGTTGCTGAGCGGCCGGCTATCCAGGGAGTGGTATTGCCGGATGCTCCGGCGGGAGATGGAAACGGCAGCGTTGCTCGGCCTTGCCTGCGGCAGCATCGTGGCCGTGCTCGTAGTGATATGGCGGGGACCAGGGCTGGCGCCCCTGGCCGTCGGCGGCAGCATCTTTTTGTCCCTTTGCATGGCTTGCCTGATGGGACTGAGCATCCCCTCGCTCCTCCATGCCCTGAAGCTGGATCCCAAGATAGCCGCCGGACCGATCACCCTGGCTCTGACCGACATATTCACGTTGACGTTCTACTATAACATGGGGCGCTGGCTTCTCGGCTAGGGTTGCCAGATCACCCGCCAAAACTGCTCTGGCATTGATGGAGCCAGGGAGTTGGTGATGTTCATTGTGCTGGCAAGGGGCGTGTTGGTGCTGACGGGAGTCCAGGTAATCAGATTTGTCGAGCTTTCAACGACATAAGGAACGCCAGCTTGACCCTGGATTTGAAAGACGAACTGGCTTGCGGCCTGTGAAATTGCCAGCAATGTTGCCGGCGCCGGGGAGAGCGCCAGTACGGTCGCCGAGTAAGGCGGGAAGGCGTAGCTGATGTTTGTTCCGGTGACGGAAATGTTTGTTTGAGCAACGTCCGGTGAGCCGCTGCCGTATTCCACGGCATCATCCTGGGGAATCCCGTAAGAATAGACCGTCCCGCTTGAAGCCGGGGTGAAG
>CAWFAZ010000030.1:0-58780 GCA_963813995.1 uncultured Verrucomicrobiae bacterium
GGGTGCCCTGCATTAATGAAAGAAGCAAATATGAAATTCCCGACTCTGCAACAAACCCTTTTTTTGGCCCTCTTAATCGCCAACGCCACCGCCGCTGAACCGGCCCAAATTACCGTGCAAGTGAACGGTCCGGAAATAACCGTGCCTTCCACGATGCACGGCCTCTTTTTTGAAGACATCAACTATGGCGCGGACGGGGGTTTGTACGCCGAGATGATCCAGAATCGTTCTTTTGAAGATCGCGAACCACTCTACGCCTGGAGCGAGGTGGCCCGGGAGGGCGCGCGAGGACGGTTCAGCACGGAGTCGGAGGAGCCGCTCAACGTCAACAACACCCACTTTCTCCGCCTTTATGTCATGGATCCCGGCACACAGGGTTACGGGGTGGCCAACTCGGGTTTCGATGGCCTCGCGCTGTCTAAAGGCGGTCGTTACTTCTTTTCCATCTATGCGCGCCGGCGCGCCGGCGATGAAGCCACCCTTCGCGTCCTGCTCGAAGATGATCAAACCCGTGTCCTGGCTTCCGCCGAATTCACGAATGCAGGCCCGACATGGAAAAAGTTTGAGGTTGCGCTGGCCAGCGCCGCGAGTGTGACCAATGCGCGCCTGCTCGTCCTTGCCACAAAAGCCGGGACCATCGATCTGGACATGGTTTCACTCTTTCCGGAAACAACCTTCCTGGGACGGCGCAATGGCCTTCGAGCCGGTTTGGCGCAGGTCCTGGCGGACATGAAACCGGGCTTCCTCCGTTTTCCCGGGGGCTGCGTTGTGGAAGGCAAAGACTATGCCAACGCCTATCGCTGGAAGGACACAATAGGTGACGTGGCGGAACGAAAACAAAACTGGAACCTCTGGCAGAACGCCCAATCGCCGCACTATGACCAGAGCTACGGGCTGGGATTCTTCGAGTACTTTCAATTCTGCGAAGACATTGGGGCCGAACCCGTCCCCGTCGTCAACTGCGGCATGACTTGCCAGGCGCGGCATGGCATTCCCGTGCCGCTGGATGAACTGGGTCCCTGGGTGCAAGATGCGTTGGACTTGATCGAATTTGCCAATGGCCCGGATACCAGCCAGTGGGGCTTGAAACGCGCGAACATGGGACATCCGAAACCGTTTGGTCTTAAGTTTCTCGCCATCGGCAACGAGCAGTGGCTGCAAGGATATTTCGACCGCTACAACGTGTTTTACCGCGCCATCAAATCCAGGTATCCCGGCATCCGGATCATCAGTTCGGCCGGTCCTTTTGTGGAGGACCCCTTTGGCGCTTCGCCTGGGATAAATTCCATGCGGGCACGCCTGCCGATCTGGTGGATGAGCATTATTACGTTCCTCCGCACTGGCTTTTGGAAAATAATGACCGCTATGCCGCCTATGACCGGCATGGACCGAAAATCTTTGTCGGCGAATTTGCCGGCCATGACGGCAACCGCCACAACAATCTCCGCTCCGCACTGGCCGAGGCCGCCTACATGACCGGCCTGCTGCGCAATGCCGATATCGTGTCCATGTCTTCCTACGCGCCGTTATTGGCCAGGACGGGCCACGCCCAATGGCGGCCCGATTTAATTTGGTTTGACAACACCAGCGTTTTGTTGACCCCGAACTATTACGTCCAGGCCTTGTTTGCCCGGAACCGGCCCGACGCCGTTTTGCCCACCCTGGTCAAGGCGCCGATGGACGCGCCGCATCCACAGGGCATGATTGGCGTCGGCACATGGAAAACGCAGGCGGAATACAAAGACATCCGCGTCGTTTCCTCAGAGGGCCGGACTTTGTTTGAAAGCGATTTTTCCAGGGGATTGGACGGCTGGAAAACCAGCGGCGGCGACTGGTCGGCCGTCAATGGCGCATTGCGCCAGAGCGCGATGGATGAAAACGTTCGCGCGGTAACGGGGAACCCGTCGTGGAAGGACTACACGCTGACACTCCGCGCCAGAAAACTGGGCGGCGAGGAAGGTTTTCTGGTTCTTTTTGAAACCATGAACATGGACGCGCCAACGTTGTGGAACCTGGGTGGCTGGGGCAACACCGAGCATGGCCTGAAAGGCGCGCTGCCAGAACTCCATGTGCCCGGCTCGATTGAAACGGGCCGTTGGTATGACATTAAAATCGAACTGCGCCACGACCAGGTGATGGCTTATCTGGACGGGAAACTGATTCAGCAGGCGGAACGCAAGCCCGTCCCGACGCTTTACTCCGTGGCCGGTCGTTCAGACGGGGACATTGTGTTGGACGTCGTGAACGTCTCATCCCAGCCCCAGGAAACCCGGATCAATCTCGAAGGCGTTCCGCATCTGGCCGAAGCCGCGCAAGAAACCGTCCTGACCTCCAGCAGCGCCGATGACGAGAATTCATTGGGAGAACCTCCCAAAGTGGCGCCCATGACTCGAGTCATCGCAGTGGCTGGTCCGAATTTCGCCGGGGTGTTTCCACCCAATTCCCTAACCATGATCCGCCTAAAAACTAAATGATGAAAATGCACTGCGCACTCTTCCAAACCTTATGAAACTGAAATACTTTCTTCTCCCATCCCTTGGCTTGCTTGTCACCGGCGGCCTGTTTGCAGTGCAGGCAAGAGAGGTGGACGTACACGATCCGGCCATGGCGAAAGAGGGCGATACCTACTACCTCTACAGCAGTGGGCCTGGAATCACGTTCTACATGTCCAAAGACATGAAGGCTTGGGAACTGGGCGGGCGGGTTTTTCCGGGTGATCCGTCTTGGGCACTGGAAGTGAACAGCAGATTTAACGGCCACATCTGGGCGCCCGACATCAGCCAGCATGACGGCAAATACTACCTGTATTTTGCCGTGTCCGCTCCCGGCTCGATCAGTTCGGCCATCGGTCTGACGATCAACAAGACGTTGAATCCCAAGTCTCCCGATTACAAATGGGAGGACCAAGGCATCATTCTCAAGTCGGTGCCCAATCGCGACCTTTGGAATGCGATTGATCCGAACATCGTCGTGGATGAAAAAGGCACGCCGTGGATGAGCTTCGGCTCATTCTGGTCGGGCATCAAGCTGGTCAAACTGGACGCAAGCTGGAAAGCGCTGGCGGAGCCGCAGGAATGGTACTCTCTGGCGAAGCGGGAGCGTTCGGTGCTGGTGGATGACCGCGTGCCGGGACCCGCCGAGATTGAGGGGCCCTTCATTTTCAAAAAGGGCGATTACTATTATCTGTTTGTTTCCTGGGGATTGTGCTGCCGCGGCAATGCCAGCACCTACCGCATCATGGTGGGACGGTCCAAAGACGTCCGGGGCCCTATCTGGACAAGAAAGGCAATAACATGGCACAAGGTGGCGGCACCTTGCTGCTGGGCGGCGACAAAGATTGGGCCGGCCGGGGAGGCAACAGCGCCTATACGATTGACGGCAAGGACTATCTCGTCTTTCATGCGTACGAGGTGGCGGATCACGGTCTGCAGAAACTTAAAATTGCGGAGCTCAAATGGGATGCCGGGCAATGGCCGGTGGTTGATGAAAAATCGCTCAATGAGTATCAAAGCATTCGGGTCCATTAATCACAAGACTGCCGATAATGAAAACTCAAAGACTGACGGTTCTTGAAAAAATCGGATTCGGCGGCGGTGACGCAGCCGTGAATGTCGTCTGGTCGGCGCTGGCGATCATCATCACGTTCTTCTACACCGATGTTTACAAACTGAATGTTGCGCACATCGCGATGTTGGGACTCATTCCCCGGCTGATTGACGCTTTTGCCGATGTTTTTATGGGCATGTACACGGACAGCCACACCACCCGCTGGGGCCGTTACCGCCCGTATTTTCTTGTCTTCGCCGTCCCTTTCGGGATCTCAATCATGCTGGTGTTCACGACGCCGGATCTGTCCTACAACGGCAAGCTGATCTGGGCCTACGCGACGTACATCCTGATGATGCTCGTGTTCACGGCCATCGTCATCCCTTACATCTCCCTGCCCGGCGTGTTGACCGCCGACCCGCAGGAGCGCCTTTCGGCCAACGGCTATCGTCTGTTCTTCGCCAAAGGCGCCTCGTTGATGGTCAACACGTTTGTCCCGATCTTTGCGACCAGCTATGCGCACAAATGGGGGCCGGAGCAACTCCCGAAGGGCTACCAGATTGCGATGGCGGTAATGGCCGTCCTGGCCTCGTTGCTGTTCATATTCTGTTTCTTCACGACGACCGAACGTGTGGTGCATAAGAACGACCGGAAGCCGGTGTGGCAGCAGCTTGTCCTGTTGAGCAAAAACGATCAATGGATGATTCTGGCCTGGGTTTGTGTGATCGGCACGATCGGTTATGTGATCCGCGGATCGGTGGCGCTTTACTACGCCAAGTATTACCTGCGTGGTGGCGAGATTCAGTTTCTTACCACCGGCGTCATTTCCGACGTTCTCGATTTCTTCGGGTTCAGCCGGGACTCGCGGCTTCTGCCGGTGTTTCTGAGCGTTGGCGTCGTTGGAAACATCCTCTCCATGGTCGCCTCCACATGGATCACAAAGAAGTTCTGCAAGATTCGACTCTTCCGCTGGTCACAGTTGGTTACCTTCGCGTTGAGCGTGATCATGTATCTTGTGGTGAAGCCCAGCGATGTCACTTTGGCCCTCGTTCTGTTTTTCCTCATCAACTTCATCGTTGACCTGCAAGGGCCGGTGTTCTGGTCCATCATTCCGGAGGCCGTGGACTACGGCCAGGTCAAGATTGGCAAGCGCGTGGCCGGCATGGCGTTCGGCGGCATTTCCTTCGCACAGAAAATGGGCATGAGCCTGGCTGCGGGGATGGTGGGCTGGATACTCACCTACTACAAATACGAGGCTGACAAGGTGCAGAGCGCCTTTACGCTGAACGGCATCGCGCTGCTCCTCACGGTCATTCCCGGCGTCTTCCACCTCATCATGGGGCTTCTGATGTACCGTTATTTTATCACCGACAAATACTATAACGAAAATATCCGGGAGAAAGTTACCCACGAGAACGCATGACCACCATAATAGTTCAAACCGACAAGCCAGGCGCGAAGATCAATCCTGCAATGTGGGGGATTTTCTTCGAGGACATCAATTTCGGCGCCGACGGCGGCCTTTACGCCGAACTGGTGAAGAATGGATCGTTCGCGTTTCCAGACGCGCTGATGGGCTGGTTCAAGATCAGTCCCAGCCTGGCGAAGGGCGGGTTGACGGTGCGCACCGACAACCCGTTCAACGCGGCCAGCCCGAATTACCTCCGCATTCGCTCGGAGGCCGTCGCGCCGTTCGGCGTCTGCAACGAAGGCTTCCGCGGCATGGGCGTGCGCCTGGGCGAAGCCTGTGATTTCTCCTGCCAGATTCGCGGCGTCGAAGGCTCGCCGCGCGTCATCGTTGAACTTGTCGGCGGCGACGGCGCCACGCTGGATTCCGCGTCGCTCGAAGGCATTGCCTCTGGCTGGAAACAGGTCAAGACCACGCTGCACCCCAACGACACCGACGCCAAGGCGCGTCTCAACATCATCCTGGAGGGCGCGGGTGCCGTGGACCTCGACCGCGTCTCACTCTTCCCGCGCAACACCTGGAAACACCGGCCGGGCGGCCTTCGCGCCGACATGGTTCAGATGCTCGCCGATCTCAAGCCCGGCTTTCTGCGCTTTCCCGGCGGCTGCATCGTCGAGGGCAGCGATCTTTCGAAACGTTACCAATGGAAAAAAACCATCGGCCCCCTCGCAGAACGCCAGCTCCTCATCAACCGCTGGAATTATGAGTTCAAACACCGGCCCACGCCGGATTATTTCCAGTCGTTCGGCCTGGGCTTCTTTGAGTTTTTCCAGTTGTGCGAAGACATCAAAGCCGAGCCGCTGCCCATCATCAACTGCGGCATGGCTTGCCAGTTCAATTCGGGTGAGCTTTGCCCCTTGGACCAGCTTGATCCCTACATTCAGGACGCGCTTGACCTGATCGAATTCGCCAACGGCCCCGCCAACGGCACCTGGGGCGCGAAGCGCGCCGCGATGGGTCACTCCGAACCATTCCACATGAAGATGCTCGGCATCGGCAACGAACAATGGGGGCCGCAATACATCGAGCGGCTGGCGCGTTTCTCAAAGGTGCTCAAGGCGCGGTATCCTGAAATCGCGCTTGTTGTCAGTGCCGGTCCATTGCCTGACGATGAACGGTTTCATTATCTGTGGCCAAAATTCCGCGAATTGAAGGCGGACATCGTGGACGAGCACTGCTACGCAAATCCCGCCTGGTTTTTCAACAATGTTCATCGCTACGACCATTACGACCGCAGCGGCCCCAAGGTGTTCTTTGGGGAATACGCCGCGCAAAGCGTGGCCATGGTCAGCACCAAAAACCGGAACAACCTCGAATGCGCGCTCGCCGAGGCGGCTTTCATGACCGGGTTGGAGCGCAACGCCGGCGTGGTGCGCATGGCCTCCTACGCGCCTCTCTTTGGCAACGTGGACGCCTGGCAATGGACGCCCAATTTGATCTGGGTGGACAACCATCGCATTTACGGCACACCCAATTATTACGCCCAGCAACTTTTCAGCCGCAACCGCGGCGACGTCGTGCTGCCCGTTTCCAATGAGGATCCAGCCGCAACCAACTTCTTTGCCTCGGCGGTCCGGGACAATCAGTCGAAGGCCATCATTCTCAAAGTGGTCAACGCGAGCAGTCGGGAGGCGCCCGCCGCCATTCATTTAAGCGGCATCCCGCCCGGCGCGCAGAGGGCGCAAGCCACTATTCTTGCCAGCGAAAACACGGCTGATGAAAATTCATTCGACCAGCCGCGCAAAGTCGCGCCGGTCACGGTTTCGATCGGGGAGGTCGGAGCCAGGTTCCATTACACCTTTAAACCCAATTCACTGACGGTACTTAGAATCGGGCCTGGCAACGAATGATTCAGTATGCGTTGTAATCGAGGCGGTCATCTTCGACGAGAACGGTGGCTTCGCGCAGGAAGAGCCGGGCTGAAGCCCACTCGAACCAATAACCACAGGTGGCGTTGCCGGCGTTCAGGCCGGCGGCAAATCTGCTTCGGACGATGTCACGGCCCTGGGCCAACTCGGAGCGGGCCTCCGCATTCTGATTGAGCCGGAAGCAGCACATCGCGGTGTTCAACGGCAAGAAGAGCATAAGCATGTGAGAGTGGCCCCGGAGTGCGCCCGACCCTTGCCGGCGCGCCTCGTTGGGAGCCGTTTATCAACCATGAATTCTTCCGTCTCGATCAGAACGTCGAGCCATTCGCCCACGCTCCCCAGCCGGACCCGGCCGGTTCGAAATCGGGAAAGCAAATTGATTTCATGGAATCGCGGGTTTTTGCCGCCGCAAAAATTTTCCGCGAGATTTCGCTTGCATCACTGGCCATGCAGGGTGTAAAACGTAAATCGTCAACGGTTCAACGTTTTTTAAGTGAACTGCAAATGTTATGAGACATGAACGACGGACTCGAAGCGCCCGAAGCGCCTTGTCAGTGGTTTCTTACCTTTTTCTATTTGTTGGCTTGATCTCCCTCATTTTGATGATTTGCCATGCCGCCAGAGGGTACCTCCACTTCAACTTCGGAATTTTAGGCATTGGGATTTTTGCCGGGTTGCGGCGGTATTCGCGAGTCTGGCGCATCTGCGCCTTGATGTTCACATGGTACGGCATCATTACTTTGTCCATTGCGCTTTTCTTTTGTCTTTGCGATCAATCAGCCGCGCCCACTGCGTTGTATTTTGGCCATCGGCTCTCCACTGTCCCCGCCAATTGGCTGTGCATCCCGCTCGTCATGGTGCTTCTGGTGACGTTCTGGCAGTACCGGGTGCTGACACATCCGGCCATACGCAGATTATTTGATGAAGTGCCGTGCCCGCCGAACGCGCCGGAGCCACCGCCGGTTGGCGCGGAAATAGACGGGGTGGTCCTGAAATAAAAAACCAGGACGCTTCCCCGCTGGATTCAAGCCCGGATTTCCACCGTTTGGCCTTCATTTCGAATCGAGGCAGGCTGCTGGCGGGTGCCAGCCCCACAGGCACGCTTCCGTTCTTTTCTGGCCAAATCAAGATTTTGCCTTGCCGCCCAGCAAATTCGCGGGAGCGACTTGAATCTTGCGGGCCACCACGGGGGGCATCGCGCAGGCCGCCATGGTGCCGTCGGGCCGGTGGCGGACGCACACCACCGTCAACGCGCCCCGCGCCACTTCCACGGGCGGCGAGGCGTTGAGTTTGCGAAATTTGAAAAGGTAGCTCAACGCCTTCGATTTCTTTTCGCTGACCAGCAGGTGAATTTCCACCTCATCCTCAAAATACAGCGGCGCTTTGAAGTCGCATCGCGCATGCACCCGCGGCCACCCGACCCAAGGTTCAACTTTGTCCATAAAGATCGAGAGGCCGAGCGAACGGAAAAAAGCGTGTTCGGTCGTTTCCATAAAATGGAAGAAATTCGAGTAGTGCATGATGCCCGCCATGTCCGTGTCGGCGAATTCCACGAGGCGGATTGCTTTAAATTCGTAAGCCATGCCCGAAATCTAGTTTCGCGGACCGGAATTGACTAGGGAAAATTCCGCCCGGCTTCGCGGCACAGTTTCGCCATCCGCCGCGCCATGGTCTCGATGCCGAATTGTTCCCGGACGGCTTTTTGTCCGGCTTCGCCCAGCGACCGCGCGCGGGCCGGGTCCAGCAACAGGCTCTCGATGGCGTCGGCCAGCGCCGGCTCGTCCCCGGGCGCGCACAACAGGCCGCCGCCGGTGGCCGCGATCAACTCCGGAAACGCGGCGTGACGCGGCTGCACCACCGGCACGCCGCACGCCAGGGCCTCGATCACATACAATCCGAAGGCTTCGCCATAAACGGCGGGCACGGAAAATACGGACAGCGAGCGAAGAAAAGCCTGCTTGTCCGCGCGGGATAAATTCGGGCAGAACTCGACATCGGCCAGCAGGCTGCGTTCTTGCAGGCGCGCGCGCAATTCCTCCACCACAACCCGGTCCGCCGGCCCGCAACTGCCGCCAATGCGCAGCTTCAAGTTCCCGGCCCGTCCGCGCTTTTTCAAAATGATGAAGGCGTTGACCAATGTCTCCAAACCTTTCTCCCGGCACATGCGCGCGAAGTAGCCGAGCACGGGCGGCTGAACATCGCTTTGGCGCGGGGCGGCGGCGTAGCCGTCCAGATTCAGCCCGTTGGGCAGGACCCGCACCCGCTCCGGCGCGAGTTTCAAGCGGCGTTGCATCAGGTCCGCAAAATAGCGGCTGGGGGCGATGAACAAGTCCACGTCGGCCGCGCGTTCCGCCGCCGTTTGCCAGGCCAGTTCGCGGTCCGGCGATGGCAGCGCGTCGAGAAACCAATCTTCCCCTTGCAAGGAGCAAAGCACCGGCACGCACAACGCCGCCTTGATGCGCCGCGCCATCCCGACCAGCAAGGCGTTGGACAAACTCACCACGTCCGGCTTTTCGGCGCGGAGCCAGCCAATTAATTGCTCCAACTCCCGCGCCTGGTTCCCTTCTTCGCCGCGCAGCATGGACAGGGTCATCCCGCCCAAATCCATGGAGCTCGTTTTGGCCGCCGCGCCCGACGCCCATTTCAGCAGAGTGGGGGAAGCCAGCGCCCGATGCAGCCAGGCCGGCGCATGGCGAAAGAGGGCCGACTGTTGTTCGAGATAAACGTTAATGCCGCTGAAAAAAATCGGCCTGCCGGCGCTTTGGTCTTCCTCATCCAGGGTCAACGGCAGATAAAGCGGCGCCATCAAGGCCGCATGGCCCAGTTGGCGCAACGCCGTGACCAGGGCGTTGTCCCGCAGGCACGCGCCGCAGAACATCCTGCCCGCGCCCGGAGTGATCTGCACGATGCGTAGTGAAGGAGAGTCAGTCATGGCAGGATACGCAATGGCGGCGCTTTTTTGAAGGCGGTTTCGCGCAGGTAGATCGGTTCCAGTTTGTCGCCGGAAATAAAATCGGCGCGCGCGCCGGCCAGGCCTCCCAACACCGCCGCGTCAGGATAAAGGTTTATGGCCCGCGGAAACCATGGAGTAATGTCCGGCCCGATGATCTTCTCTCCCGCAGCGTCCCTCTTTTCGATTTCGGAAAGCGCCGCCAAACGCAGCGGCTCGACCAGCCGGCGCGCGCCGGCCCCAATCTCGAAGCGCGCCAGGTAAAACTCATTGCGTTGCGCGTCCACCACGATATTGACCGGCCCGAAGATGTTTTCCATTTCAGCCCGGGCCGCCAGACATTCGACGCTGCTGACGCCGATGAGATTGACGCCCCGGCCCAATTGCCATCCCTGGGCAAAAGCAATCGCGCCGCGAATGCCGGCATAAGAGCCGGGGCCAAGTCCCACCGCGATGGTTTCCACTTCTTCCCGCTCGCAACCGGCCTCTTTCAAGGCCTGCTCCACCAAACCGATGACGCGCCGTCCGCCGGTTTCGGCGGCGTGGCCGAGCAGGGTTCCGCCTTCCAGCAAGGCGGCGCTCCGGCATTCGGAAGAAAACTCAACCGCCAAAATCTTCATAAACAATTTCCCGCTCCGTCTCGCCAAGGGTTTTGATTTGCACGCGGCGATATTTCCCGGCCAGTGGAACGCCCTCGCCCCCAAGCCAGCGTTCGATCCATTCCACCACCGCCACCCCGCGCGGCCTGACCAGATAAGATTCCAGCCCGGCGGCTATGATTTGTTCGCGCGTGGCGAGGCGGAAAAGGTCAAGATGAAAGAGCGGCAATCGTCCGCCGCGATATTCATGGACGAGCGCGAAGGTGGGCGAGGGCGCGCGCGCGGCCGCCCCCAGCCCGCGCGCCAGGCCATTGACCAGTTGCGTCTTGCCCGCGCCGAGGCCGCCGCTGAGGCCGATGAGCCATCCGCTTTGGGCCTGGCGTCCCCACTCCTCGCCGAGGGATTCCGTTTCGGCGGGATTATGAGAAATGAACGTAGCCATGGGCCTCGAGGGAATGCGCGCCGGTTTTGTCCCGCACTTTCAAACCGGGAGCGGACGTGATTTTGCCAATGCAGCTCAGGCGCGTCTTCGGGAATTGTTTTTTCCAGGCGTCCAGCAATGGAACCGCGTCCCCGCCCGCCACCGTGAAAAGCAATTCGAAATCCTCCCCGTCGCTCAACGCCGCCAGGAGCGGGGTCCTGGCGGAAGACCCGGCCCTGGCCTGCAACCGCGCCGCCCGGCTGATGGGGATGGCCCGGGCCAGAATCTCCGCGCCGACGTTGCTGCGCTTCAATAAATGACGCAAGTCGCCCGCCAATCCGTCACTCAGGTCAATCATCGCGTGAATCGCAAAATGACCGGCCAGCCAGCGCGCTTCGGCCAGGCGCGGCTCGAACTCCAGATGTCTTCCCGCCAGCGATCCGCCCAACTCGCCGGTGACAAACAGCGCGTCGCCCCCTTTCGCGCCGCTCCGCAATATACATTTGTCCGCGGCGACATCGCCCAGCAGACAGACCGAGATCAGCAGCCGTTCCGGGTTGCTTGTGGTTTCCCCGCCGACAATGGCCACCCCGTGTTGCTCCGCCAGGCGGCTCATTCCGTCGTAAATGCGTTGCAGGAATGCGGCTTCGAAATCGCTGGGCAGCGCCATCGTGATCAACGCCGCAATCGGCCGGCCCGCCATGGCCGCAATGTCGCTCAGGCAGCGCCCCAGCGCCTTGTGGCCAATTTGCTCCGGTTCCGCCGTCGCGGAAAAATGAATATCTTGAACCACCGCGTCCGTCTTGAGCAGAAGATACCGGCCCGGCTGGCCCGAATTCAACACCGCGCAATCATCGCCCGCCCCGACAATGACCGAGGCATTGCCCGGCAGGGAACGGGTCCATTGCGCGATGAGTTCGAATTCGTTCATGACAGATGCAGCAGGCGGTTGATCGGGTCCGTGAAAACCAAATAGAAAAAGTTGGCCGCGTTAAACATGCTGTGGGTCGCGATGGGCGTGAGCAGACTGTCCGAGGACTCATAGAGAAACGCCAGCACAACCGCCAAAAACACCAACGGCGCCAGGGTGGCCACGTTGAAATGCATGATCCCAAAAACCACCGACGTCCCCCACAGCGCCCACCGCGGATGGCCCGCCTGTTTGATGGTTGGATACAGAATCCCCCGGAACAGCGCCTCTTCCGCGATGGGCGCGAGCAGAATGGTGAACACTCCAAACAGAATCTTTTCCGGCACGGGCAGGGCGGAATTTTGCAATTCCTTCACCGCGGCCTGGGCGACGGGGTTGATTTTCAGCCACTCCATCACCCCCTCCGAAATCCATTGCAACAACCACACGAACGGCAGGACCATGACGCCGACCGCCAGACCGGCGGCGACGGCCTTGATCCGCGATGGCGGACGCAGCCCGAAAGCCGCGCGCCACGATATATTTGACTGACGAAGAAACACGGCAATCCAGATCAGGGCGGCGCCCTGGAAGAACGCGATCAAAACGACCATTTGCACAAACTGGAGCTGCTCCGGCGAAAGTCCCAGCTTCACCGAGTCCAAAAGCCCGCTCAGGAACATGCCGCAGCAAAGCGTCACGATGACGCCCAAGAACAGGCGCGCGACGGCATCAATGCTCCACGATTTTTCCGAAACCATGGGAGAAGCTAAGGTTGGCAGGCGGGTCATTTCAAGCTAATCTCCGGTTGTCCCTGCGGGACTGGATTTTTGTATTCCAATAAACGAACCGGCGATTGTATAGTTGGGGCAGACCTATTGATTATGAACAACTTGTGACTTTCGGATTCGGATCAGAATATCCGTTTCAATAAACGAACCTGTCGTCGCATAAAAAAGTTAGATGAAGTGAAACTCAGGAAACACTGTATGGAGGTGTCACGATGAAATATTTGAGCCATCGAAGCGTCTATTGTCTTGGTTTGTTAATGTTGATCTGCGCCGTGAGCTCGGTTCGCACAATGGGTGGAGGTTGCGCAGTGTCGGATGGATCGGAATTGCCCAGTAATGATGGCTGCATGTTAGCCTTCGTCTATAACGAGACGAACGACCATCGGCTCGTTGTGATTGACGAAAAGAATCGCCGTCGTTACGAAGCGCCACTGAAGGAAGCCAGTTATGCGCCGTTTTGGGAGGGTGGAAAGGTTTATGCCCTCGATCTCTCCGGGAGCGTGCGCGGATTCCACATCGGCTCGGACAGATTAGTCGCGGAGAAAGTGGAGACTATATCCGCAGGTGTAGTGCGCACGGCCGAATACGTCCGCATTCAGCACCGCTTGTATTTGATTCAAACCAGGGACGATCAGCAAGAGATTTTCTACGAGCTCTTGGCCATCGATTTTCCGGCGCGGAAAACGCTTTGGACGAAGAGGATTGACGATCCTGGCTTGTTGAGGGTCATGCACCCATACGTCTGCGTGATGGGCCTGAAACTGGTGCAGGTTTTCAACTGTGACACGGGAGAGAAGATCGGCGGAATCGAAGCTGCGAAGGCAGCGGCGTCGGCAGATGCGAAGGCGCACAAGTAAATGAAAGTGAAAGCAACAGGATGTGCGAATACCAATTTCCGAGTACCCGCACATGAGCGTCGTCGTTTCCGACACCTTGCCGCTGCCCTATCGGATCCTGTGTGGCGCTGAATCGGCCCTTGCCAATGCCAGGAAAAGCCGGGAAGCTTTCTACATGACGACAACGCTTGATGCCATTTACGAAAACGGCAGAATTATCCTGCCGCGACCGTTGTCCCTGCCCGAAAACGCTCCTGTGCGCGTGACCATTGAGACCGGCGACACCGAACGCGAGGCGTGGCTGAAGCTCTCCGAAGAATCTTTGTTGAAGACCTGGGACAACCCTGGCGACGACGTTTTCAATGAGTTGCTCTCGAAATGACGTCGTAAACAGTGATCCCATTCCCCCGGATTGGCTTGCCACAAGTGCCTCCGTCGTGTTAGATTAACCCCATCATGCAAGTGACCGTGGAATTGCCCGATCAAGTCGCCCGTCAGTGGGGAGAAACCCCGGACGCGGTGGGCCGTCACGTCATGGAGGACGCGGCGATCGAGGGCTATCGGGCCGGACGCCTTTCCCATCGGCAGGTCGGCGCAATGCTGGGCTTGGATTATTGGCAAACGGAAACCTTTCTCAAGGAACGCGGGGTGCCTCTGAATTACTCCGCCGCTGACCTGGCCGCCGACAGCGCGACGCTGGCCAGGATTCTCGCCCACCCGTGAGCGTCGTCGTTTCTGAAAGTTCCGGACGTTTAATCGTTTCGTTGGGAAGGAAGAACCAGGATGCTGGCGTTCGGATCGGAATCGAACGCAGACATCAGAACAAAATTGGCGCGTAACATATCGGTGATTTGATTTGTCGAGCAATTGCCAACGCGCATAAAAACCAGTTTGGGTGGATGTCCGAAAAGCAGGCTGCGCTGGTGAAAGTCCGAGTCCTTTGATACGATGGTGAAACCGTGTCGCTGGGCGAACGCCCAAATCAGCCCGTCATCTGTGTGGATGAGCTGGTGTGATTTGACATGTGCAGAGTCAGGATAAAGGTCAAGAATCTGCGGAACGATTCTGTCGGAAAGGTTCTCATCCAGCAGGAGTTTCACGCGGCTGGAGGGAAGAGCTTGCGTTCACGGTCGGCGGCGAATGCCAGGCATGCCTTGATGTCCTCGTGCGTCAGTTCGGAGAAGTCGGCCAGAATCTCCTCTTCGGTCATGCCTGAAGCCAGATAATCAAGGACGTCGTAAACGGTGATCCTCATCCCCCGGATGCAGGGCTTGCCGCTGCGTTTGCCAGACTCTATCGTGATGATGTGGCTGTAATCCACGCAGGAAAACATATTCCACGAAAATTGTTTCGGCAAGATTTAATACACCAGGACAAGGGCAATCGCGTTCCCGGCCTCTTTGGCCGCATCCTCAGACTTTTCCTCCGTGCTGTTCGGCTCTTTTAATTTGGCCGACACTTCCGGCACACTTTCCAGCAACACATTCAACACCGAGCTTTTCATGGCGTAATTGGCGTTCTGCGGCAACGCGGCGGTGATCTCGGGTGCGGCAACGTCCGCCAGTGGCGCTTCCACAAGGCCCACAACGTTTCCACAGCCGTTCACAAGCGGCCCGCCCGCATTGCCCGGTTTCACCGCAACAGTGATTTGAAACTCGCGCGGGTCATCCTGCATCCCGGTCAAACTGCTGATCTCGCCTTTGGCCAGCTTGGGGGTGAAACCCCGCAATTCGATGGTCGGGAAACCGATGGTAAAGACCGATGCGCCTACCTTCACCCCGCGACTCGACGCGACAGGCAACGCGGGAAATTTGCCGTCCACTTTCAACAATGCCACGTCGTTTGCCTTGTCCGCTTTCACCAGTGTTGCCGGGAATGTGCCTGCCTTCGTTCTTATGGCAATCCGGGCCGCGTGCTCGACCACATGATAGCAAGTCAGCAGGCAGCCGTCCTCCGTCACGAAAAAGCCGGCGCCGGTGAAGCGAAACCAGGTTCCAATCTCAACCGAATCCTGGCTGTCGGCTCGATTGGCAGGGCCGCCTTCCTTGCGAACAACGAATTCGCGGGAAAGCCGCTGCCCTTCTATAATCTGCAAAGGCGTCATGGCACTGGAAACAATGTCGCGGTTCCGTATCGCGTTGGTTTCATTTTGTGCGGCAGCGAGGTTGTACCACTTGTAAGCTTCGACATAATCCCGCGGCACGCCCTGGCCCTCCCCATACATGAATCCAAGATCGTATTGTGCCGCCGCATCGCCCTGTTCCGCCGCTTTGTGGAACCACTTCACCGCTTCGGCGTAGTCTTGCGCGACACCCTGCCCATTGTGGTAACACAAACCCAGATTGTATTCTGCCGCCAGCCCGTCCTGCCCGGCAGCCTTGCGGTACCACTTCACCGCTTCGGCGTAATCTTGCGCGACACCCTCCCCGAGGAAACAACACACACCCAGATTGTATTGTGCCATCGGATCGCCTTGCCCGGCAGCTTTGCGATACCACTTCACCGCCTCGGCGTAATCTTGCAGGACCCCATGCCCGCGGAAATAACACACACCCAGATTGTATTGCGCCTGCGCATCGCCCTGTTCCGCCGCCTTGCGCAGCCACTTCACCGCTTCGGCATAGTCTTGCCGGATGCCATCCCCGTTTTGGCAGTGCAAGCCAAGGAGCAGTTGCGCGCCGGGGTGCCCTTGCTCCGCCGCTTTGCGCAACCACTTCACCGCTTCGGCGTAGTCTTGCGCGACACCCTGCCCAAGGTCATACATCAGGCCAAGTTCACTTTGTGCGGCTGCCTCTCCCTTTTCCGCCCGCGCCTTGGTTTCCTGAAACGCGATCGAATTGGACGATGGCGGGGTGTATTTCTGCCGGAGGTTGGTGTCGTCGCCGGCGGCCGCGGCGGGCTTGGGCTCAAACCCGGCAACATTCGTTGTCGGCTGGCTTGGCGTATTCGTCTCCTGCCCCGGCGCCAAGGAGGCTGCCGCAACAAGGGCAATCGCCAACAGAGCGGGCAACCGCGACGGAAAACGTCGAATAGGGCGCGGACGATTCACCTGGCAATCCTACCGTCATAAGACAGCGTGTTTCAACGAGAAAACTCTTGTTAAGAGAATCTCCGTCATTTTTATTTGTTGAGATTGAATCTCAATTCTGGTTAGCCTGTGCCGATGATGGCTTCGTTGCCGGCCAAAAGTAAAAAATCCCCGGGCGCGCCCAGCAGCCCGGGCTTTAGCGAATTGGACGTGTGGAAACCGTTCGGCCACGGCTGGCGCAAATTGCACGGCAGTTTTCGCCACGCCGGTTACAGCGTGGAATGGCACGATTTTACCACGGCGGACCCGCTGGATTGGTCCAGAACGTTTCATCCGGGCGGCCTGGAGATTTGTCTCAATCTGTCTGGCAATGCCGACGTTCGGGCGGCGGGCGAAACGCTCCAGCTTGCCCCTCTTACGGCCGGGTTCTACGCTCAAAACGATTCCTCATTGACGGCTTCGCGGCGCGGCGGCCAGCGCCATCAATTCATCACCATCGAACTTTCGCTGCCGTTTCTGGAACGCCACCTGGCCGCCGCGGAAGGGGGGCTTCATCCGCGCGTGAGCCGGTTCCTGGCCCGCCGGGATTGCGCCTTGGGGATGGTTTCCGAACCCATCCGGTTGAGCAATGATCAGCAACAATTAGTCCTGAGTTTTCGGCGTCCGCCCGTTTTCCAGGCGGCGCAACGTCTTTGGTATCAGGCGAAAACTCTGGAAGTGGTGGCGGCGTTTCTTTATCAACCGTCAGCGGGCGAGGAGTTGTTTTGCCAGCGCCAGCATCACTTGAACCGGGAACGGGCGCAAAAGGTCCTGGCCATTCTCAAGGAGAACCTGGCCGAACCGCCCGGCTTGGAGGAATTGGGACGGCGGGTGGGATGCAGCCACTTTTATCTCAGCCGGATTTTTACGCAGGAAGTCGGCAAGACCATCTCCGTGACCCTGCGCGACTTGCGGATGGAACGCGCCGCGAGCCTGTTGCGCGAAGGCCGCATGAACGTCACCGAAGCCGCCCTGGAGGTGGGCTATTCCAGTCTGAGCCATTTCAGCAGCGCCTTCCATGAAGTCATCGGTTGCTGTCCCGGTCTTTATCCGTTGAAGTTGGGGAGCGCAAACGACCGCTAAAGAATCGCAATCCACCGGAAGCGGCGTTATGCGCGCTCGATTATCCTTGCCGTTATGAAAAATATTCTGATTACAGGTTGTCTTCGCCTTTCGGCGATGGTGCTTATTCCCGCCAGACTCTGCGCTGCCGATCCAGCCGCGTTGGTATCGCCGGCTCCGGATTCATCTTCCGGCACGCGATACGGCCTCTTTGACTGGCTGGATCATCGTAGTGAATATGGCCAGGGCGTCTTTCCAGAGCCGTTCCTGGTGGACGATTCGGACCTCGAAATCAACGAATTCCGCCTCGACTGGGAGCACGCGCGCGGCAATAATCAGGAGGGCGAATTCGGCACTATGGAGCTGGAGAAAGGGTTCGGCCTGATGACCGTCGAATTGGAATTGCACTACGAGCGCGACATGGGCGGCGGCTCGATCATGCAGGGCTTTGATAACATCGATATCGGCGCGCGTTATCCCATCCACCAATATGTGTCACCGTCCCGCTTTGTGGACAGCACTTGGGGCGTCGGAGTCGAGGCTGGCATCCCTGTCAATTCCGTCGTCAGCAAAAACGCCGAGTTCGTCCCCAAAATCTTCAATGACCTGAGACTCGGCGATCATTTCAACCTCCAATCCATCATGGGCTACTCCACACTCTTCGGCGGCGGTGGTGAAGGTGGGCTGCAAACGTTCGAATACGGCTTTGTATTTGGCTTCCCCATCCAACACAAGGAACTCCCGCTGCCCGGCGTGCTCCAATTCATCCCGGTGTTTGAATTGTCCGGCGAGACAGACGTCAATCAGGACACCCCTGGACACAATAGTCTCATCGGCAACGCCGCCTTTCGCCTCAATCTCAAACCCATCGGTAGGATACAGCCGCGGCTCGGGTTCGGTTATGTTTTCCCGATCGATCACGGCGCCGGCCAGGATCTCAACCACGGCTTTTTCACCAGTCTGGTATTCGAGTTTTGAGAATGATACGATGCCAGCATTCGTTGTATGAACCGCAGACAATTTCTCATCACGACCGTTGCTGCGGTGACGACCGGTTGCGCTTCTGTGGACAACAAAAACGGCTCCGGCGTGTTGCGAGTCGGGCGGGTGATCAACGCGGGGCCGGTTGCCAATTACGCTGCCGACGGTGTTTATGACGCCTTCGGTGACCTGGGATTCTTCGTGATTTCCAAGGAGGGCAAGCTCACCGTTCTCTCCGCGATTTGCACCCATCGAAACTGCAAACTCAAGGCCGAGCCGGACCATTCATTTTACTGTAAGTGTCATGGTTCAACATTTGATCCCAACGGCAACGTGACCGCCGGACCGGCCAGACGCGCCTTGCCGGTCCTTTCTTCAATCGTAAACGAGCGGCAGGAATTGATCGTGACCGTCCCCGGTTCATAAGCCGCCGGAATGATCAACCCGACATTCAACGGCCAGCCCGTGCTGTGAATTCCCGGCGTTTGACTGACAAATGTCCACCGACAGTTCACCTGTGGCTTGCGGACGCAGGCATCCCGGCCTCCACATGCGCGTCTTCCAGAAATCGGCTTACAGTTTCCTTCCATTGCCGGCGGCGGGGGATCACGGAGGCGGCGTGGCCGATGCCGGCAAACTCCTTGAACCATTTCCGCCCCGGCACGCTGTCATAAACCCGGCGCGCCTCGGCCAGAGGCGCCCGGGAATCAGCGGCGCCGTGTAAAAACAGAATCGGGCAACGGATGCTGGGGGCATATTCGATCGGATTGTTGCCAAAGCCGTTGAATCCAAACTGCCATCCGCCCCAAAAAACAAGCATCTCGGCCCCGGGAAACGAAGGCAGTTCCATCAATTCAAAACGATGACGCACGGTGGCCAGCATTCTGTCAAATACAGCTTCCGCAATGATCGCGTCCGGCTGGACGCCGCAACTGTGGACCGCCCTCAGAATGGCCGCGGCGCCCATGGAAATGCCGTAGAGGACCAGCTTCGAATGTGGCAGGCTGGCCTCGGCGTAGCGCACTGCCGCCGCCACGTCTTCCGCCTCATCGTGGCCAACCGTCGTGTAGGATTCCGAAGAATCTCCCGAGCCGCGAAAATCCACCAGTAACACCGAAAGCCCCAATTCCAGGAAAACCCTGGCCTCGTTCAGCGTACCCGCTTTTTCCGCGCCGTAGCCGTGAAACAGGATGACCAGCGGTCTGTCCGGCGACACCGGACAATACCACGCGCCCAATCGCACCCCGTTTGCTCCGGCGAAACTCAAGCTGCGGCAGTCCGGGCCGAGGCTTGCCGGCGAAAGGGTCGTGCGCGGACGAGGCAGATCGACGCCGCAAAATACAGTTTTCAACTTCTGGCCCAAGCTCAGATTCTCCGGCGGCGCCGTGCGTGGGCCGCCTGCGACGAAATGCGTCATGGAGTAGGCTTGCCGGTAAGCCACGACATTCAGCGCGGTGAAGGTCGCTGCGAACACCGCCGCCACAATACCGAGCCAGCGTTTAAACTTCTTCTTCAACTTCTCAGGTTGAGCATCCCCCAAAATGACACGGTGAAAGGGTACGCGTCAACATTTGCCAAGTTTCGAAAACCAGTTGACATTTCGGAAAATCTGCGCTTAAATAAACAAAGGTTAGTATCCTTAGTAAGTCACTTATGATTAACACGGACTCAACACCGCAGCTTTCGCGCAACGAACTGCTTAAAGCAAACAATCCCATATTGTCGGGCACGATCAGCCAAACGCTGGCCGACGCCTCCAAAGACCGGTTTTCAGATGACGACTACGAGTTCCTGAAGTTCCACGGCATTTATCAGCAGGATGATCGTGATAAGCGCAAAACCGGCAAACAATACATCTACATGGTACGCGGACGCTTGCCAGGTGGCGTTGTCAATCCATCCGTTTACCTGGCGTTCGACCAGCTTTCCACTCAATACGCCAATAATACGCTGCGCATCACCACCCGCCAGGGCTTCCAATTTCATGGCGTGACCAAGGGCAACCTGGGCAAATTCATGAAGGGCCTCAACGACGGCATGGCGACAACTCTGGCCGCTTGCGGCGACGTCACCCGCAATGTCATGGCCGCGCCGACGCCGGCCACAAGCCCCTTGGTGGATGAAATCCAACGCCAGGCCGCAATCGTTTCCGACGCGCTCCTCCCCAAAACTCGCGCTTATCATCAAATTTGGGTGGAAGGCGTGGAATTGAAGCTGACGGATGAGGACGCCCATTTCGCAGACCCGCTTTACGGCAAAACTTATTTGCCGCGAAAATTCAAGGTCGCCTTCGCCATTCCTCCGCTCAATGACATCGATGTTTTTACCAACGATTGCGGATTTATCGCCATTGCCGAAAACGGCAGGCTGGCCGGCTACAACCTCATCGCCGGGGGCGGGATGGGGATGAGCCACGGCAACGCCCAGACCTATCCGCGCCTGGCCGATGTGATCGGTTTTATCAAGCCGGAGCAGGTGATTGAAACGGCCAGGGGAGCCGTGACGATCCACCGCGATTTCGGAGACCGCGCCAATCGCAAGCATGCGCGTCTCAAGTACGTCATTCAAGAGCGTGGCGCGGCGTGGTTTCGCGCGGAGTTGGAACGGCGTCTCGGCTTCAAACTGGAAACGGCGCGGCCCTTCGCATTTACCCGGCAAGGCGACCTTTACGGCTGGCATCAGCAATTTGACGGAAAATATTTCCTGGGCCTCTTCGTCGAGAATGGCCGGATCAAGGATGCGGGCGATTACCGCCTGAAAACCGGATTGCGCCGCGTGGTCGAACAATTCCGGCCCCAGCTCCGTCTGACCCCTTCGCAAAACATCCTGCTAATCAACATCAACACTAATGACAAGGACGCCATCACCCGCCTGCTGGCCGAAAACGGCGTGGCCGTGGACAACCAGGCCGGCGTGGTGCGGCTCGCTTCCATGGCTTGCCCGGCCCTGCCCACCTGCGGCCTGGCCCTGGCCGAATCCGAGCGCGTGATGCCCGATGTCATCACTCGCATTGAACGATTGCTGGCGGAAATCGGACTGGCCAATGAGGAAATCATCATCCGCATGACCGGCTGCCCCAACGGCTGCACCCGCCCCTACACGGCGGAACTGGCGCTGGTGGGCCGTGCCCCGGGCAAATACCAGCTTTACCTGGGCGGCAATGAATCCAGCACCCGTCTTGGCCGGCTCTACAAGGAAAGCGTCAAGAATGAGGATCTGGCGGCGGAATTGCGTCCCTTGTTCACGCAGTTCGCACGGGAACGTCTCGGCGCGGAACGGTTTGGCGATTTTTGCCAGCGCGTGCTGTTACCGGCCGCCGCCGTAACCGCGCCCGCGCCCAAACCGGTTCCCCCGCAAACTTAAAGTCCGCCTTGGAAAGCTCCATCATAACAGTCCGTGAAGTGTCCGGGTTGAACGGGCAATTTGCGGGGCAAAGCTCCGAAGAAATTCTGGCCTGGGCGGCGCGGCGTTTTGGTCAGCGCGCCAGCATCGGGACCAGTTTCCAGGGGGCGGGCTTGGTCATGATGCATCTGGCCAAACAGGCCGGCCTGTCCTTCCCGGTATTCACTCTGGACACGGGTTTGCTTTTTCCTGAAACAATCGAACTGCAAAAGCGCCTGGAAGATTTCTACGGCTGGAAAATAGAATCGCTCCACCCCGACCTGACCGTGGAACAACAAGCCGAAGCCCAGGGGCCGGCGCTGTGGGACCGCGATCCGGACCTCTGCTGCACCATCCGCAAAGTCCTGCCGCTCCAATCCAGGTTGCATGACTTGGATTGCTGGATCACCGGCCTGCGCCGCCACCAATCCGAAACTCGCGCCGCCATTGGGATCATCGAGCTTTACACCCTCGGCCAAAACTCCGGCGCCGAAATCGTCAAATTAAATCCGATGGCCCGGTGGTCGCGGGAAGACATTTGGCAATACATCCGCCAGCACAAAATCCCCTACAATCCATTGCACGACCAGGGCTACCGTTCGATAGGCTGCATGACCTGCACCCGCAAAACCGGCGATGGTGAAGGCGAACGAGCCGGCCGCTGGACCGGCTTCAAAAAGGTAGAGTGTGGAATCCACACCTTCATGTCCAAAAAGGCCGACTTCCAGATCTGATCCTGGCGTTTGTGCTTGCGGGACCCGTTTATGTTTGAACTGGAGGCTAATTTCCTGCATTATCGGGACGGCTTATCCGAACGTAATCTGCTATGCCATACAACCCAATACGCGCTCTTGAACTGCTTCGGCTCGGCACACAAAGCTCAACGGCGAACTTTCGTGATGGGCAGGAGAAAGCAATCCGTCATGTGGTAGACGGACACGGTCGCCTGCTTGTGGTGCAAAAGACGGGTTGGGGCAAGAGTTCAGTCTATTTCATCGCCTCTAAACTTCTGCGCGAACAAGGGGCGGGACCTGCGCTGCTCATCTCGCCCTTGCTGGCGCTGATGCGAAACCAGATTGCCGCCGCGGAGCGCATGGGCGTGCGCGCATTCACCATCAACTCCGAGAACAAGGACGAATGGCAGTCGGTCGAGGCAGCGCTGAAGCAGAACGAGGTGGACATCCTCCTCATCGCACCAGAGCGGCTGGCGAACGAACATTTTCGCGCAGAGGTGCTGGCACCTGCCGCTGCGCGTATCTCGCTGTTGGTGGTGGACGAGGCACATTGCATTTCGGACTGGGGCCACGATTTCCGCCCGCACTACCGATTCATCGAGCGAATCGTGCGCACCATGCCAGGAAACCTTCGCCTGCTTGCCACTACCGCCACCGCAAACAACAGGGTGTTGGAAGATTTGCAGAATGTGCTGGGACCAAGTCTTGCCATTTCGCGAGGCGGCTTGAGCCGGCCGTCGCTCTTGCTCCAGACCATGCGGATGCCAAGCCAGGCGGAACGAATGGCATGGCTGGCAACTCACCTGCCGAATATTGCAGGCAGTGGCATCATCTACACGCTTACTGTCCGTGATGCATCGCAGGTCGCGGAATGGCTGCGCTCACGGCGCATCCATGCGGAGGCTTACAGCGGAGAGACTGGAGAGCGCCGCGTGGAACTTGAAAACGCGTTACTGAACAACCGGGTGAAAGCGTTGGTGGCAACCACTGCGCTTGGCATGGGTTTCGATAAGCCAGACCTTGCGTTTGTCATTCACTACCAGACTCCCGGCTCGGTGGTGGCTTATTATCAGCAAGTGGGCCGGGCAGGTCGTGCGTTGTCCGCTGCTCATGGTGTGCTACTCAGCGGCGACGAAGAGATGGACATCACAGAATACTTCATCGAAAGCGCGTTCCCGTCACGAGACGAAGTTACGCAGGTGCTCACCGCTTTGCAGGCCGCACCGGGCGGCCTTTCGATCAATGAGCTGATGGAGCCGGTAAACGCGAGTCGTGGGCGAATTGACAAGGCGCTCCAACTCATGTCACTTGAATCGCCCGCACCCATTGTCAAACAGGGCAGCAAGTGGACACTGACGACGGCGAACTTAAGCGAAGGCTTTTGGCAGCGGGCGGAGCGCTTGACGGCATTGCGCCGTGTTGAGCAGCAGCAAATGCAGCAGTATGTCGGCCTGAAGAATGGGCACATGGAGTTTCTGATACGCGCGCTCGATGGTGATCCCGGCACAATTCAATTGCCAAAGCTTACACCGTTGCCGGCAATGAGCGACCAAGCTCTTGTGCGCGAGGCGGTGGCCTTCCTGCGCCGAACCAGTTTGCCAATTGAACCTCGCAAGCAATGGCCAACCGGCGGTTTGCCGCACTTGGCAGTCTCAGGAAAAATCCCGGTCGCCAACCAGGCGCAGCCCGGCAAGATTCTCTGTGTATGGGGTGATGCTGGCTGGGGTGATCTCGTTCGCCGGGGTAAATATCACGACAGACATTACGCGGATGACCTCGTGACCGCGTGTGCGGCACTGGTGCGACAGTGGTCGCCCCACCAGCCGCCCGCTTGGGTGACATGCATTCCGTCGCGCCGTCATCCGAATCTTGTGCCCGACTTCGCCCGCCGGCTTGCGGATGCCTTGAATTTGCCGTTTCATGGTGCTCTCGAAAAGACTGACGACCGACCAGAACAAAAGACAATGGCAAACAGCACTCAACAGTCGCGGAATATTGATGGTTCACTGGCAATCCACACGGCGGCTTTGCCGGCGAGTCCGGTTCTGCTGGTGGATGACATGGTGGATTCAAAATGGACACTGACCGTTGCCGCATACTTGCTGACCTCGCACGGCAGCGGGCCAGTGTATCCTCTGGCATTGGCTTCAACTGCCCACGCTGAATGAACTCACCCCTGTTACCGAACACGCAGGCCATTCTGCTGCTGACAACTCCACTGATTGTTGGACGCAACGAGGGTTCGGCGGATTTACTGACTTTGACCGAATACAACCGGCTCGCCCGCATTTTACGTGAGAAGCAAAAGGAACCCGCCGACTTGATCGGGCCAAATGCCGGGGGAACGATCAGTGTTTGTGCGGGCATGTTTGGCCGCGAACGTTTGGAGCGCTTGCTGGGCCGCGGGTTTCTGCTGAGTCAGGCGGTGGATCGTTGGAACGCCCGCGCCATTTGGATCGTGAGTCGTGCCGATGCAACCTACCCTCGCCGCCTCAAGGCCCGGCTCAAAGAGGACGCTCCGCCGGTTCTCTATGGTTGCGGCGATGCGGCCTTGCTGGATACGGGCGGGCTGGCGGTCGTTGGCTCACGACATGTGGATGACGAACTGATTTCCTACACCGAAAATGTTGGCAGGCTCGCCGCCGGAGCCGGTCGTACGCTTATCTCCGGAGGTGCGAAGGGCATTGACCGCGCGGCAATGCACGGAGCCTTGCAGGCCGGTGGCGCAGTCGCCGGCGTGATGTCGGACAGTCTGGAGCGGGGCGTGCTGGCAAGAGACAATCGCGAGCCATTGATGGATCACAAATTGGTGTTGATCTCTCCTTACGATCCGGCGGCGGGCTTCAACGTGGGACATGCCATGCAACGGAACAAGGTGATCTATGCCTTGGCCGATGCCGCGCTCGTCGTGACCTCGGATTTCGAGAAGGGCGGAACGTGGGCTGGTGCAATCGAGCAGTTGGAAAAGATGCATTTTGTTCCAGTTTTCGTGCGCAATGGCGCAAACGCCGGAAAAGGAAACGCAGCCCTTTTGCACCACGGCGCAGTCCCTTGGCCGAATCCCCATGATAGCGATGAACTCTCTCAGGCTCTGTTAAAGGCGGCAGACACCATCGCTGCTGAACCCAGGCAGGAAACGCTTTCATTCGCACTCCGCGAGCAGTCTCCATCCTATGAAAGCAGGAAGACGGGACAGCCTTCAACTCCTCTCCCGCCTAATGTCGAACAATATCCCGGCAAACCAGGGGTGACCCCGGCGCAGGCGCTGTTTAGCTCAGTTCGTGAAATTCTGGTGCGTGAACTGGCCGAGCCGAAGAGTGAGGCGGATGTGGCCGAACTGCTTGACGTCTCAGAACCTCAAGCAAAGGCGTGGCTGACGAGATTGGTTGCGGATGGCGAGTTGGAGAAAACTGCCAAACCCATTCGTTACTCTGTCGCTGGAACTGCGACGCGCTTGTTGTGACGCACGAATCCGATTTCGGGCGGAGCCGGTTCTGGCGGAAGTGCTGCAGGACATCCACTGCCCCTTGCACGACCTGCCGCTCAGGAACCGTCTCCATGGGTCTCGCACAGGCATTTCTGCTCGCACTCTGGACAAATCCCGTGGGTAAACGAAGCTGAGGTCCGGCTGCTGATATACTTCTCGATTTGCTCCCAGTACCCGCTGTCATTGCGAACCTTCCGGCACCACGAACAGACGGGCAGCAACCCGCTTAATGTGTTGATCTGGCTGGTCAAACTCTCTGTCTTGCCCAGCGTAGCCAGCGCGTCCGCGCTGCCGCCCAGGAGCAGCGAGAGCAGGCTGAATACGATCTCCTGGTTTGGCGCCAGTTCCCGCCGCAACGTGCCGCAGAACATTCCGACCACCTGGCTGGAAACCGCCAGCGAATGGAGCAGCCCGCGCTCCGGGTTTTCGGGCGTTCCCGCCGGGAAAAAGACCGGCGCGTATTGTCGCAGCGCCGAGGCGAACCGGCCCGCCCGGATTTCCCTGTGCAGCAATCCGTCCAGCCACTCGCGATCCGATGCCGGCCACGCCAGCGAAATCTCGAAGCCCAAATCCGCCGGGTTCACCAGCCAGAAGCCGGCGGCGCGAAACAGGTTCAGGCCCTGGATATACTGTTGGCTCAAGCGCAAAATGTCATCGGTGTTTTTCTGGGCGTGGAGGTCGCGCCGGAGATGTTCGAGCGCGGCAAACAGCGCCAGCAATTCCCGTTGCGCATCGAGCAACCCGAGTTTCTCGATTCCCGTCCGGAGCATGTCAGGATAAACGGAATCAAATCTGTCGCTTGCAGGTTCCATGCCTCAATGCCTCAGAAAGGCCGCCAGCACCGCCTCGATCTGCCCGTCCACGGCGCCGACAATCAACGGCAGGGCTTCCAGCGGAAGTTGCAGGTTTTCCCACACCTTCATGTTCAGTGGCGGCGCATACTGTTCGCCGGAACACCCGATTTGCATCGCATTGACCAGGTGGTCGCAGAAATGGACGATGGCCGCTTCTTCGCGGCCCACCTCTGCCAGGGTGGGGTGATGATGGCTGGCCACGGCGCCGACGAGGACGGCCGGGTACCTCCAGTGGCGCAGCAGTTCGCCGCCGATCTGCTGGTGGTCAAAGCCCAACACCTTCTTTTCGGCGTCCCGCAGGAGCATTCGTTCCGTCTTGTAAAGTGCAAACACCTGCTGCGCCGCCTCTGGACTCTGGCCGAGAAGCACCAATCGCCCCACGTCATGCAGCAACCCCGCCACAAAATACTTGTCCGGCTTGGGCAGTCGCAGCTCCGTCGCCACAACTCGCGCGGCAATGCCGCACGCCAGGCTGTGGCGCCAGAACGATTGCATGTTCACATACTCCTCCTCCACCCCGCCGAAGCGTTCAATGATGCTGGAGGCCAGCACCAGATCCTGCACTTGCTGAATTCCGATCAAGCTGATGGCCTCTGCCACGCTCGTCAGCCGTGAGCTGAAACCGTAAAGGGCGCTGTTGCCCAGCCGCAGCAGGCGCGAGGTCAGATCGGGGTCTTTCTCGATCGCTTCTCCGACCGTGCTGAGACTGCACTGCGGCGATCGCAGTTCCGCTTCGATTTCCCTGAGCACCGGGCCGCAGGAGCCAAGGCTGGAGGGAACGGCGTTCACCAATTGATTGATGGTGGGCAGATTCATGGTTCACGGTTCTTTCCGCGCCCGGCGCCAGAGCATCAGCTTGAAAACTTCGGCGAAGACCGGGTTGGATTCATCCGCCTGCCAGAACTGGGCCTTGATCTCGGCGGTCAACCGCGCCACCACTTCCGGCGACAATCGGGCCAGCGGGTCCTGGTTCTCGATGAGATCGGACGCTTCCACGTCAATTTCCGCCACACCCCAGGCTTTCAGGATGGTGATCTGTCGGTCGGTCAGGAGGCCCTTGGCCGGAAGGAGCAGCATGTCGTCGATGTTTTTGACATCTCTGGCGACAACCATTCCTTCCTTCAAATCACCGGTCTTAACGCGTGGCATGATGTTTGAGCCGGCGCCGTTGATTCGCGCCATATCTCTATTCTTGCATCTGTCATATCGGATGGAATTAGCCGGGGCTTTAGAAAAGCATTCTGATTCACGCGCGTTGAGCCGTCTTCTTGCCGGCCCGGCAAGGCGGCGCATCTTCTTTTATATTTGATGTTTTGTCCGCGCTTCAAGGTCGCAATTTGCGGCCTTGAATCATGGGCAACATCGGCAAACTCCTCGCGAAGCACGCATCATGAACTACTCCGCCGCTATCCCCAACTTTTCGAGCGCCTCCCGCGTTTTAAGAATCGGGATGCCCTCGAACGACTTGAGGGAGAGCAAATCTTCGTCGCCCGTCACAATGGCATCGGCCTTTGCGGCTACTGCGCAGGCAAGGACATGGATATCGTCGGGATCGCGCAACTCGGCGGGAGCGGTGATTTGGGCGGGAACGGTTTCATGGCAGGCCGCACGAAAACGTCCGATGAGCGACTCGGTGGTTTCGCCGCGCCCCGCCAGCCGCGCCGCGGATTTCGGAAGTTGGAGTGTTTCCTGCAATTCCAGCAGCATGGGCAGTGACAGGCACATTCGGGCTTGCCCCCCCAAGGCAGCGGAAATCAGGCGGGCGGGTGGCCCTTGCCAAAGCGAACCAGAAATAATGGTGTTGGTGTCAACGACCAGCCTCACGCGCCCGCCGCTCCCTTCGCGCGGCTTTCACCTCGGCGGTGATTTCCTCCTCGGACATCGCCTCGCCAGGTTGCCTGCGAATTCCTTCCAGCACGTTCTGGAGTGCGGCGGCAGCCTTGCGCCGGTGCAATTCGGTCACGAGCAAGTCGCCCACGGAAGCCGGCTCAAGCAACCCGTTCTTTCGCGCCTCATTGACAATGGCATCGGGCAAATTGAGTTGAATCGTGATACTCATAACGCTGTTTTCTTGTTGCAAGTCCCGGGTTCGAGGGGCCCACCCTTGCGGGCTGCCACCGTTCCCGGCCACCTCCACAAACCCTGCGTTTTCCTGCGGTTACAATATCCCATAACCGCTTATCTGATGTCAAATCCTCAATCACAAGAAAGAGGCGCATGACCAATCCGAGCCAACCGTTGGACAATTCATAATGGACAGTGCTTGCGACGTAAATACCTTGTTGACAATGTGCTATGACTGTTTAATGGAAAAACTGCCGAAAATTTCACGGCTTTTTGGCAGGGAGTCTCACCCCACCACGCATTACAATATGCAAGGTTTCGAAAACGGACTTTGAACCGTTTTCTCGGCTTGCATTCCTGGCCGCAGACTTTATCTCTGGACGCGCCAACTTTTAACGGACATGACATGACTTACAAAGACATCATTCCTCCCGCCGGCGGCAAGATCACCACTGCCCGGGGCAAACTCAACGTTCCTGACAATCCCGTCATCCCCTTCATTCGCGGCGACGGCACCGGCCCCGATATTTGGGCGGCCGGCGTGCGCGTGTTCGACGCGGCAGTGCAAAAATCGTCCGGCGGCAAACGCAAGGTTTCATGGTTCGAGGTTTTTGCCGGCGAAACGGCCTTCAAAAAATTCAACAACTGGCTGCCCGACGATACGGTCCAGGCTTTCAAGGAGTATCTGGTCGGCATCAAAGGCCCCCTGACCACGCCGGTGGGCGGCGGCATCCGCTCGCTCAACGTCGCCTTGCGCCAGATGCTGGACCTCTATGTCTGCCTGCGGCCCGTGCAGTATTTTCAGGGCGTCCCATCGCCTGTCAAACATCCTGAAAAAGTCGCCATGGTCATCTTCCGCGAAAACACCGAGGACATTTACGCCGGCATTGAATTTGCCGGCGGAACGCCGGAGAGCCAGAAGATTTTGGACTTTCTGGCCGCGAATTTTCCCAAGGAATTCACAAAAATTCGCTTTGGAACCAAAGAGTCCGCTGCGCAGTGGCTCAAACAACTTCAAGAAATGGGCGCTCCGCAACGCCCCGCGGCGGTGGATGTCGGCATCGGTTTCAAGCCGGTCAGCTATCTTGGAACGATACGCCTGATTCACGCCGCCATCCTCTACGCCATCACGAACAAACGCAAAAGCGTCACGATTGTCCACAAGGGCAACATCATGAAATTCACCGAGGGCGCGTTTCGCGACTGGGGCTATAAAATCGCCAGGGAGCGTTACGGCGCGGTCGAAATCGACGGCGGGCCGTGGTGCAAAATCCCCGAGGGCAAGCCGGGCGCGGGCCTCGTCATCAAAGATTCCATCGCCGACATCACCCTCCAGCAAGTGCTGACGCGGCCCGAAGACTTTGACGTCATTGCCACGTTGAATTTGAACGGCGATTACCTCAGCGACGCGCTGGCCGCGCAAGTGGGCGGCATCGGCATCGCGCCCGGCGGCAATATCAATTACATCACCGGCCACGCCATCTTCGAGGCCACGCACGGCACCGCCCCCAAGTACGCCAACCAGGACCGCGTCAACCCGGGCAGCGTGGTGCTCAGCGGCGAGATGATGTTTCGCCATCTGGGATGGGCGGACGCGGCCGATCTGATTCTGAAGGGACTCAACGGCGCGATTGCCTCCAAACGCGTCACCTACGACTTCGCCCGGCAGATGACCGGCGCCACGGAGATTAAATGCTCGGAATTCGGGGACAACATCATCGCGCACATGCAACCTTGATTAACCTGTGTCGAAGGACTTTCGAGTCGCATCGCCGCCCTCCAAACCGCTGTTGGTCTATGATGGCGAATGCCACTTTTGCCGCCGCTGGATCGCGCGCTGGCAAAACACCACCGGCGGCGCCATAACCTATCTTCCCTTTCAGGATGAAAGCATGGCCGGGAGATTTCCCGAGATTTCGCGGGAGGATTTCGAGCGGGCCATCCGTTTGATCCTGCCCGACGGCTCGGTGTGCAGCGGGGCGCAGGCGGTCTTCCGCTCCCTGGCGGAAGCGGGAAAAGAACGGTGGCTCCTCCGTTTATACCGAAAATCTCCCGGCTTCGCCGACCTGGCGGAACTGGCCTATGAGGAGGTGGCCCTGCACCGTTCATTTATTTCCAAATTGGATCGGATCTATTCCGGCCCCGGTTTCATGCCGCTGAGTTATGTCCGGGTTCGTTTTATTTTTCTGCGCGGATTGGCCTTGATCTACCTCATCGCGTTTGCGTCGCTTCTGGGACAAATCCAGGGATTGTCAGGCAGCCGCGGGATCGTCCCGGCACAGTCGGTCATGGAGACGCTCAAAGTTGAGATGGCGGATCATCATATCGGGCTGGAACGGTTTCATGCCGTGCCCACGCTGGCCTGGGGGAGCGCGAGTGATGGCGCGTTGAATTGGCAGTGCGGCGCGGGGGTGGGCCTTTCGCTGCTCTTGCTCCTCGGCATTGCGCCGGCGCCGGCGTTGTTTCTCCTCTGGTGCCTCTATCTTTCGCTGACAACGGTTTGCCGTCCGTTCCTGAGTTTCCAGTGGGACAACCTGTTGTTGGAAACCGGTTTCCTGGCCGTTTTTTTTGCGCCGTTGCAATGGGTGGAACGGCCCTCGCGCCAGTCCGCGCCATCGACCATGGCGCTGTGGCTTTTGCGCTGGCTGCTCTTTCGGCTGATGCTCGAATCGGGCTGCGTCAAGCTGATGAGCGGCGATGTCTCGTGGTGGAATTTGACGGCGTTGCGGTTTCATTACGAAACACAGCCCCTGCCCACCTGGATCGGTTGGTACGCCCACCAATTGCCGGCGGGTGTCCAGGCCGCCTGCACGTTCCTGCTTCTAGGCATTGAATTGGTGGTCCCGGCTTTGATTTTCGCCGGACGCCGGGCGCGCCTGGCCGCGGCGGGATTTTTCGTGCTGTTGCAAGTGCTGATCCTGCTCACCGGCAATTACACATTCTTCAACTGGCTCGCCATTCTGCTCTGCGTGCCCTTGTTGGATGACGACGTGCTGAAGCCGCGCCGCCGCCCTTCCGCGGCCCCGGAGACGCCTCCGTCCTTGTCCCGTTGCGCGCGCTGGCCTCGTTTCATTTTGTTGCCCATCGCGCTGGTGATTGCGCTGGTGACATTCATGCAGCTTCTGGGAACCCTTCGCGTCGCGCAACGCTGGCCCGCGCCCGCCCTCGCGCTCTACGCCTGGCTGGAGCCGTTGCGCAGTTTCAACAGCTATGGATTGTTCGCGGTGATGACGCAAACCCGCCCGGAAATCGTCGTTGAAGGCAGCAACGACGGCCGGGATTGGCGGCCCTACGAATTCAAATACAAACCGGGCGATTTAAAGCAGAGGCCGCGCTTTGTCGCGCCATTCCAACCGAGGTTGGACTGGCAGATGTGGTTCGCGGCATTGGGCAGTCCGCGGGAGAACCTGTGGTTTTTGAATTTTGAAATGAGGCTCCTGGAAAATTCGCCCGAGGTCCTCGCGCTGTTGGGGCGCAACCCGTTTCCCAAAGCGCCGCCCAAATACATTCGCGCGCTGCTTTACGAATATCATTTCACAGACAAGGCCGCGCGCCGCGCCACGGGCCGTTGGTGGCGGCGGGAATACAAAGGCATCTACGTCCCGCCGATTGGCCTGCCTGAAAACGATCATGGAATCGGGCCGGGTCGGAAATCAGCCGCCAGCCAGAAATCCCGCTGCTATCAACCAGTTTAAAAAGTGAGAACTGATACTTGCATGACACTTGCACCAATAAATACGGCAAGACCAAAAATTCTCCAGCCTGTTCAGTCAAATACCCCTCTCTCGGCTCCTGGCGTCGCGGGAAAGTTATAAAAAACTGGCAGCCGGAGTGCCGCGACCTGAAATTGTCAACTGTAAATAATTGGCAATTATGTAAGTGCCTTATTGACAACTTGTTATGACTTTGCAAAATGGTGAAAATTTCACTGTTTTTAGGCGCGCAGATTTCTTTTGAGAAAATTAAAGCTCTGCCCTGAAACCTTTCGGGGCTGCCTTTCAAACTGAACGGCAATTTGGGAAAGGGCCAATTCAAGTTTTGTGCTCTTTGTTCACCTTATGTTCTTGACAAAGCGGGCCATGCGTTCGGAGGCGGCTTCGATTTTGTCCATGGCGGTGGCGAAACAGCAGCGCAGATAGCCTTCGCCGCCTGGACCAAAGGCGCTTCCCGGTACACAGGCAACCTTTTCGCTTTCCAGCAACCGCAAGGCAAATTCCTTCGAGGTCAGCCCGGTGGAGCGGATGCAGGGAAAGGCGTAGAACGAACCGCGCGGCAGATGGCAGGGCAGCCCCATTTGATTGAACGCGCCCACAATAAAATTGCGGCGCAGCCGGTAGTGCTCCCGCATTTCCACCGTGTCCGCCTCGCCGTGCTGGATGGCTTCCAGCGCGGCTTCCTGGCTGATGCTGCTGGCGCAGAGCATCGAGTATTGATGAATCCGCATCATGGCTTCGATAATCTCCGGCGGCCCGCAGGCGTAGCCGATGCGAAAACCGGTCATGGCGTAGGCCTTGGAAAAACCGTGCAGGAAAATCGTCCGCGCTTTCATGCCGGGCAGCGCGGCGATGCTGGTGTGTTCCCCCTCAAAGGTCAGTTCGGCATAAATCTCGTCGGTCATGACAAGAAGATTGTGGCGGCGCGCGACTCCGGCGATTTTTTCCAGGGCCGCGCGGTCCATCGTCCCGCCCGTGGGATTGGTCGGAAAATTCAGGACCAGGACTTTGCTGCGGGGCGTGATGACTTTTTCAATCCCTTCCGCCGTGACCGAGAAGCCGTTCTCCGCCCGGCACGAAACCGGCACCGGCGTTCCATGGGCCAGGGAGATGCCGGGGGAATAGCTCACGTAGCAGGGTTCATGGTAAATGACTTCGTCGCCCGGATTGATGATCGCGCGGAAGGCGATGTCCATGGCTTCGCTGACGCCGACGGCGATGAGGATTTCGTTTTTCGGGTCGTAGCCGACATTGAAATGTTTTGCGACGCTGGCGGCGATGGCCTCGCGCAGTTTGAGCAATCCCAGATTTGAGGTGTAGGTGGTTTTGCCCCGTTCCAGCGCGTAGATGGCCGCCTCGCGAATGTGCCAGGGCGTGACAAAATCCGGCTCGCCCACGCCCAGCGAAATCACATCCTTCGTGTTCTGGACGATGTCAAAAAAATCCCGGATGCCCGAGCGCGGAATCGCGCGGACATTCCGGGCAATGAATTGGTTCGGGTCAAAATCCACAAAAACTTCCCGCCTCCCGGCGGACGTTGCGCGCCGCCGGCCTCAAGCCGCGGCCTGATCGCTTTTGCGCCGCAGCAGCGGTTTGGCATCGCCCAGCACGGCCGGGCGGTTCACCGTCACGCTGACAATGTCTTCGTCGGTCGGAATGTCATACATGACGTCCAGCATCAATTTCTCCAACAAGCTGCGCAAGGCGCGCGCGCCGGTCCCCTTCTGCATCGCCTGGGCGGCCAGCTCGCGCAAGGCGTCGGCCGTAAACTCCAGTTCGACGCCTTCCATGGCCAGGAGTTTGGTGTATTGCTTGATCAACGCGTTCCTGGTTTCGCTCAGAATTGAAACCAGTTGATCTTCCGTCAATTCCTCCAACACCGTCGTCATCGGCAGCCGCCCGGCAAATTCGGGGATGAAACCGAAGCCGATCAAATCTTCCGGCTCGACCAACTGCAACACCTTGTCACGATCGACCGCGCCGATGCGCTGGGTTTGTTCGACGGCGCCGAAGCCCATGACACGATGGCCCAGGCGGCGTTGGATGATTTTTTCCAGGCCGACAAACGCGCCGCCGCAGATGAACAAAATGCCGCTCGTGTCCACCCGGATATATTCCTGCTGCGGATGCTTGCGCCCGCCTTGCGGCGGCACATTGCAAACGGTCCCCTCCAGTATCTTGAGCAGCGCCTGTTGCACCCCCTCGCCCGAAACGTCCCGTGTGATCGAAACATTTTCCGTCTTGCGCGCGATCTTGTCGATCTCATCAATATAGACAATCCCCATTTGCGCGCGTCTGACATCGTAGTCCGCGTTTTGCAGCAGGCGCAATATGATGTTCTCCACGTCTTCTCCCACGTAGCCGGCCTCGGTCAGTGTCGTCGCGTCGGCGATGGCAAAAGGAACATCCAGGACTTTGGCCAGGGTGCGGGCCAGGAGCGTTTTGCCCGAACCGGTGGGACCGATCAGCAAAATGTTGCTTTTTTCGATCTCGACCTCGGCATGACGGGCCGCGTCCAGCGCGTCCTGGACCCCCCGGGAAAGCGGGGCCGGCGGATCTTGCGACAGCCGCCTGAAATGATTGTGGACCGCGACGGCCAGAGTCTTCTTGGCATGATCCTGCCCGACGCAATGCCGGTCCAGATGCCGCTTGATGTCGGTGGGCTTTGGCACGGTGAACTTGGGACTGGTCTTCTTGTTCTCGGTCGAAAGCTCCTTGTCCAGAACGCTCTTGCACAGGGTGATGCAATTGTCGCAGATGTAAACGCCCGGACCCGCAATGAGCTTTTTGACTTCCGCGTGGGACTTTCCGCAAAAGCTGCAAAGGGTTATATTGGTCGGGCGCGCCATGGCGTTGTTCAGAAAATTTTGTCAGACGCTTTTTGATCCATCAAACCGGGAATTTCCTTGCGCGATTTGACCACTTCGTCCACCAAACCGTAATTCCTGGCCTCCTCGGCGGTCATAAAATTATCCCGGTCACAATCCTTTTCCACCTGCTCAATCGGCTTGCCGGTATGTTTGGCGATAATGGAATTGAGCCGTATTTTCTGGCGCAGCATGTATCGGACGCGAATCTCCACGTCGCTGGCCTGGCCTTCGGCGGTGCCGAGGACCTGATGAATCATGACATCGGCATTGGGCAGCGCATAACGTTTGCCCTTGGTGCCGCCGCACAGCAGCACCGCCCCCATGCTGGCCGCCAGGCCGATGCAATACGTATTCACGTCGCAAGTCATGAACTGCATCGTATCATAAACAGCCAGGCCCGCCGTCACGCTGCCGCCCGGCGAATTGATGTAGAGATGAATGTCCTTTTTCGGATCGGTCATTTGCAGGAACAGGAGCTGGGCGATGATGACATTGGCCACCATATCGTCCACCGGCGTTCCGAGGAAAACGATGCGATCCACCAGCAGGCGCGAATAAATGTCATACCCGCGCTCGCCGCGGCCCGTTTGCTCGACCACCATTGGCACTAGAAAATTATCCATAGAAATACTCATCGAATTCACGAGGCAACCTACCGGAAGGGCGGCGGCGCGTCAAGCGGCGGTTGGGTTTTTTCACCATTCGCGGCGCATTTCACCTTTTAGGATTAGGATCAAGAACCCTCTGTGAGTGCGCTGAACAACGCTTGCATTTCTTCATCGGCTTGCGCGGGATCGGAGAGTGTTTGGGCAACTTCCTCGCGCAGAAGTTCCCGATAACGCCGGCGCAGGCGGTGAATCGCCACCCGCACGGCCCCCTCGGTCATTTCAAGCGTGGCGGCGGCTTGGGCGTACGGGATGTCGCTCTTGCCGGCCATCAGGAAAGTTTTCAACTGTTCATATTGTCTGGCTTTGCCTTCGGCGCTGCTTTCGTCGCGCAGGCGGGTGATGACCCGTTCGAGCATGGTCACGGCCCAGGCCCGGTCATAAAGTTTGTCCGGACTGAGATTGTCGGCGGGATGGATCTGGTAGCGCGTGTCGGCATCCTGCCAATCGAGCGAGAGCGGCCTCACACCCCCGCCCCGTTTCTGGCGGTTGGCGCGGTCCCATTCATTGGCGAGAAAACGTTTCATGGCGACGAGCAGGAAAGCGCGGAATTTGCCTTTCTCGCTGCTGATTCCCTCCAGGTAATTTTTCTCGAGCAGGCGGGCGAAGAAGGCTTGCGTCAGGTCCTCGGCATCCTCGCGCGAATGACCGTGCCGGCGAACGTAGGCGTAAAGCGGATACCAGTAAATGCGGCACAATTCCTCCAGGGCGATGTCCGCCTGGGGCGCGCCGGTGCGCCCGGCGGCGAGCACGACCGTCCAGCGCGTCGTGGCGAAAATGTCGCCGGTCGCGTTGCTTGTTTGCGTTGGATTTTCAGGAGTCAATAAGATCGATTCTCGCAGCCAAAACTTTACTGCGCCAGCTCTGATAAAGTCTGGTCGCGTATTGTGTTTTCGTTGATGGTTCTTGCTATTTCTACGGCCTGCTCCCTCAACCCCCGCTTGGCCAGCAGGAGGGCCGATTCATGCGCGGCTTGGCTTCGTCTTGAGGTTTCGTACATTTGCCGAAGCGAATCCTTGACCAGGTCCACTTCGCCCGCCTTGGCGGCATCGGCGGCCACTGCGGCCAACGATTTATCCTTCGCCGCGGATTCGTATATGACAGAAGCCGCCGCCAGTCGCCCCCTCAGTGTTTCCCGCGAAATCGTGCCTGGAGCGGATGCGGTTACTTCGGCTTGCCCGGCTGTCGTTTCCCGGTCGCGCCGTTCCCTGCCCAGGTGCGTTACAACCGCAATGGTGATGATGATCGCTGCAATCGCCAACAGAAATCCCAGGCCGGCAAGCGCCGGCGCCAGCCACTTCCAGGTCCCGCTGCGGACGGGAGGCGGCTTGGCCGGGACTGCTGGCTGCACCACCGTGCCGGATGGGCCGGCCATTGCTGGCACCGGATTCGTCGTCTGCATCGCGCCGCCGAACAGGTCTTCGTAGGCATACATCAGCGACGCCTTAAAGATGGGCACGGCGATAAAGAATCCAACGAGGAAGACCAGCAGCCCGGCCAGCCTGAGCAGCAGCAGGAGGATAACGAAGCCAAAGAATTTCCACCAATGGCGGCTCACGGTCTTGCGGCTCAGTTCCATGGCTGACCAAAAGTCAAGCCCTTTGTCAATAATCAGAGGCAGGGTGAACGTCCACGCCACCCCCAGATAAATGCCAGGCAAAATACAGCAGATGAATCCGAGCACGATCAGGGCCAGCGACACGAAGGAGCCAAGGAAGAGATGGAGGAAACGATTGCTGAAACCGGAAAAGGCCGTATCGACAGTCGTTGCCTGTCCGCGAATTCTTTTCAGGAAGAACATATACAATCCGCCGGCGAGCGGACCGCCTACCAGGATGCCCAGCACCGATCCTTCCGCTGTGGTCTTTCCATTGCCGGATGAAAAAACGGCCCCGGACGAATGCGCGATAAAGGACAGCACAACGATCAGCGCCGTGATGCCGACGATGGGCCAGAAATCCCCCCGCACCAGCGCCCAGCCGCGGCTCAGGCAACTGCCGATCTTCAGTTCGTAACCGCGCGCCAGAATTTCCCGGGCCAGCGCCTCGCCACTCGGCGGCGGCGCGGCAGGCGCGGTGCTGGCGATCGTGTCCACCGCCGTCTTCACCTGGCTGACATGCTGGTAGCGGCGTTCCGGATCTTTTTCGAGGGCACGGAGCACCACATCGTCCAGGCGCACGTCCACCTCCACCTTGCGGGACGACGGCGGGGCGAATTTCCCCAGCGGCAACTCCCCCGTCAGCATTTCATAGAACACCACCCCCAAAGAAAAAATGTCCGCGCGATGATCCACCGTCGTCGGGTGTTCCACCTGTTCCGGCGCCATGTAATGGGGCGTGCCGATTGCGCCCTTGGTTTCTGTGAGGGAAACGTCCGGCCCGCCGCCCAAAATTTTCGCGATGCCAAAATCGGCGATCTTCACCCGGCCCTTCTTGTCCACCAGAATATTTTCCGGCTTGATGTCACGATGCACGATGCCTTCGTCATGGGCGAACTGAAGCGCCTCGCAAATTTGGGGAACAATCTGCAGCGCCTCGCGCGGAGAAAGTTGGCCCGCCCGCTCCAACTGCCGCAGGTTCAATCCATCCACGAATTCCATGATAAAGAACGGCAGCCCGTTCACCTGGCCGAATTCATGGACGGCGACGATGTTGGGATGGGTCAGCCTGGCCAGCGCGCGCGCTTCGCGATTGAATCGCTCGACAAAGCCCGGGCCGCCCGCTGTCTGCGGCGGAAGAATTTTCAGCGCGACGACGCGGTCGAGTGCCGGCTGGCGCGCTTTATAGACGGCGCCCATGCCGCCCTGGCCGATGAACGCAAGAATTTCCAGTTGCGGAAACAACCGCGCCACCTCCTCAATGCCCGGCGGCTGAAATGGCGCGGCTTCCGGCGGCATGGCAGTATCCGCCGCGGCGCCCTGCTTAAACAGGCACGCCGGGCAGAGACCTTCCAGCACGCCGGTTGGCAGTGGCGCTCTGCATTGCGGACATTTTTTATCCATATTCTGGTCTGCTTCGGCTTCACTCATACACCCTCCTCCTAAGCAAATCCCGGATAATGTTACATGAATATCCCTTGCCCAATAAACGATGCAGGCGTATTATAATAGCGGGTCAAGGAAGGGTAAAGTTTGGACATAAACAGCTTCGGAGGAGTTGAAAAAATGAAAAAGCACGCATCAGTTTATTGGGTCAGTCTTATTTCCCTTGCCACAGCGGTCGTTTCCATTGGTGTCCCCTGGAATCTCGCTGCGGCGGACAGCACGCTTTCGAACAGCGCGCCGGCAACCGTGACCACGCCTCCAGCAGCCCCGGCTGCCAGCGTTGGCGCGCCGGCTCCGGCGCTTGCCTTCGGCGTGGCGGAGGTGGTCAAAATGTACCAGGGCGGAATCAGCAAGGAAGTCCTGGTCGGCTATATTGATAACACCGTTCTGCCTTTCCATCTCAATGCGGACGGCATTATTTATCTGAAACAGTTGGGCATGCCGCAGGAGGTGACGTATGCTTTGATTAAGCGCGACGGCGAATTGCAGAAACAGGCGGATGCGGCCTACCAGCAACAGTCCCTGGCCTATCAGCAACAACAGCAAGCGCCGGCAGCAGCGGCGGCTCCCAATAATCAAGCTGTCGCCGGCAACACAACTCCGCCTGTGGTCCTGCCCAGCACACCGCCGCCCGCCGTGTACCCATACCCGGATGCCGCGCCTCCTGTAGTTTATCCGGATTACGGCGTTTACCCTTATTATGGCTATCCCTACTACTACGGGCCAAATGTTATCATTGGTGGTGGTTTTGGCTGGGGGTGGGGCCATGGATGGGGATGGGGGCCGGGCAGAGGAGGCTTCGGCCATGGCGGCTTTGGCCATGGCGGCTTTGGCGGCGGACGCGGCGGCGGTGGACACCGCTAAGAAGCGGCGGCCAGTTCTTCCTCAAAGTCCACGATCTCTTTAATCTGGACCAGGAACCACCGGTCAATCTTGCTTAGTTGGAAGATTTCCTCAATCGTAAATCCGGCCCGCAAGGCGTGGCGGATGAAAAATATTCTTTCGGCGTTGGGCGAACTGAGTTTTTGGCGGATCAGTTCCGCGGGCAAAATGTCCCGGTCGCCATGGACTTCGCCCCCGATGCGCCACGGTTTTCCATCGCCGCCGAGGCCGTGGCGGCCAATTTCCAGCGAGCGCAGGCACTTCTGCAACGATTCCTTGAAGGTGCGGCCAATGGCCATCGCCTCGCCGACCGACTTCATTTGCGTGTTGAGCGTCGGATCGGCCCCGGTGAATTTCTCGAAGGCAAAGCGCGGAATTTTTGTGACAACGTAATCAATGGTCGGTTCGAAGCTGGCCGGCGTTTCGCGGGTGATGTCGTTCCGAATCTCGTCCAACAAAAAGCCAACGGCCAGTTTGGCGGCGATTTTGGCAATGGGGAACCCGGTGGCTTTGGAGGCCAGGGCCGAGGAACGCGAGACGCGCGGGTTCATTTCAATAATCACCATCCGCCCGTTGTCGGGGTTGACCGCGAATTGGATGTTCGAACCGCCCGTTTCCACGCCCACGGCCCGAATGACCGCAAAGCTGGCGTCGCGCATGATCTGAAATTCCTTGTCGGTCAGCGTTTGAATGGGCGCCACGGTGATCGAATCGCCGGTGTGGACACCCATCGGGTCAAAATTTTCAATCGAACATATAATGACGCAGTTGTCGGCCTTGTCGCGCATGACCTCCATCTCAAATTCCTTCCAGCCGAGGAGGGATTCCTCGATGAGGATTTCGGAGACGGGCGAAAGTTCAAGGCCGCGTTTGGCCATGCTTTCAAATTCCTCGCGATTGTAGGCGATGCCGCCGCCGGTGCCGCCCAGGGTGTAGGCGGGACGAATGATCAACGGGTAACGCCCGATTTTTTCGGCGACGGCGCGGGATTCCTCCTGGTTGTGGGAAGTGCCGCTGATGGGGACATCCAAACCGATGGAGAGCATCAACTCTTTGAAGATTTGCCGGTCTTCACCGCGCTCGATGGCGGCGGCATTGGCGCCGATCATCTCGATGCCATATTTATCCAGCGTGCCGCGCCGATGCAGGGCCATGGCCGTGTTCAGGGCCGTCTGGCCGCCGAGCGTCGGCAGCAGAACCAGTTTCCCCTTCGCGCCCAGGCGCCGCATTTCCGCGATTTCGCGGGCAATGATTTTTTCGACGCACTCGGGCGTGATCGGCTCGATATAAGTGCGGTCGGCGAATTCGGGATCGGTCATGATGGTCGCCGGATTGGAATTGACCAGGACAATGCGGTAACCTTCCTCACGCAACGCTTTGCAGGCTTGGGTGCCGGAATAATCAAATTCACAAGCTTGTCCGATGATAATCGGACCCGCGCCAATAATGAGAACGGAATGAATGTCAGTGCGCTTGGGCATAATCGCACACGAACCTTAGAGGCCCGAAGCCGGCTTGTCAGCCGTTTTCTGCCGGCGCAAGTCCGGTTTTGAACCGGATGTCCCCCCCACCCCCCCATAAGCATTAACCTAACGATTCAAAATTTGGCCGACTTGGATTAATTGCATTGGACGGCGCGGTCGCAGAACTCGCCAGGCCCTTGCTATATCTGGGCCTCGCCGCAGAAAGTTCGGCAAGCTCAAAGCCGGTGCCAGCACCTGCAATAATGTGTCACGCGCCTCCAACGTGGCGCGCCAGCGGCTCAAACTCTGGCAAGCCATATCCCCAGGGGGAAAAAATCTTTGCCTCCAGCAACAGTCGCTCCAGCAGCAGTGCCGTCAGTATCTTGGCTTGCATCCATGAAAGGGTCAGTCCTCGGAATCAAGTATTTATGAGCTTGACGGCTGGGAGCGGGGGGGGGGGTGTAAATTGCGGCAATAAATGCAATCGGCACTTGAACAAATGAGCATGAAAGAATAGTGAAAAATGCAAAGTACTTCATTCCGAGGACTGACCCTTTCAAAGCTTTGTCCGGATTTTCCAGCGCGAGTGGAGATTTAAAGCAGATTAATTAAAGACGCAGCCTTAGGATGTCTCGTCGGCGAGACGCCGACGAGTGCGACCGAGACGGTCGCGCTCCCCCGAAACCGGACATCATACGGCTACATTTATTTTTAAGATGCTCTAAAGTAATTTCGCCTGGCCGCCGCCGGAGGCTTTCAGGCCCAGTTTTTGGTAGCTCAATTCCGTGGCCACCCGGCCTTGCGAAGTCCGATTGAGATACCCTTCCATAATCAGGAACGGCTCGTAAACCTCCTCCAACGTGTCAGGCTCCTCGCCCACGGCCACCGCCAGGGAATTGATGCCGACGGGTCCGCCGCCAAATTTGACGATAATGGTTTCCAAAATCCGCTTGTCCATTTCATCCAGGCCATTCTGGTCGATGGCCAGCATGGCCAGGGCTTGATCGGCCACGGGAACGGTGATTTTGCCATCGCCCCGCACTTGGGCGTAATCCCGCACGCGCCGCAGCAGGTTGTTGGCGATGCGCGGCGTGCCGCGGCTGCGCCGGGCGATTTCGTGCGCGCCCTGCGGGTCGATGGCAATGGCCAGCAGATTGGCGGAGCGGACGACGATTTGCTGCAATTGATCGGCCGTGTAATAATCCAGCCGCTCGCGAATGGGGAAACGGGTCAGCAACGGCGCTGTCAACAAACCGCTGCGCGTGGTCGCGCCGATCAGGGTGAAACGGGGCAAGTTCAGCCGGACACTGCGGGCATTGGGGCCCTGGTCAATGATGATGTCCAGCTTGAAATCCTCCATCGCCGGATAGAGATATTCCTCGATGGTCTTTTGCAAACGGTGGATTTCATCAATAAACAGGACATCGCCTTCTTCCAGATTGGTCAGCAAGCCGGCCAGGTCGCCGGCCTTCTCGATGGTCGGGCCGCTCGTGCATTTGATGTTCGCGCCCATGCTTTTGGAAATGATGTGGGCCAGGGTGGTTTTGCCCAAGCCGGGCGGCCCGCTAAACAGCAGATGGTCCAGGGCTTCGCCGCGCTGTTTGGCCGCCTGCACGGCGATTTCCAGGCGTTCCTTCACATTGGCCTGCCCGACAAACTCGGAAAAAAGCGACGGACGCAGCGTCAATTCCAACGCGGCATCCGGCTTGGCCAACACATCCGATACAAGTCGCTCCGGCATCGCCGTTGAGGATGGGCAATGCCGCCCGGAGCGACAAGGCAAAACTGAACCGGCGCGAGAATTTCCCGGTTGGCCGGCGGTTTAACCGCCCGTTTAAAAAGTAGGAGACGACGTAAGGAGTCTCTGATCAAGGCCTTGTCTTCGAGGAAATTTGAGACTCCTTACGTCGTCTCCTACGGGAATGAGTTGTTTTTTAACGGCCCGTTAACTGCCAAAAGTTGCGCCCACCGCCGCGGCCGATGGCTCTTGCGCCCGGCCGCTGCCCCGAAGTACGCGGGGCAGCATGTTGCGATAGGTCGCCAGGGCCAGCAACGGCCAACTGTTCCGATACATGTCGTACTTCAAATAAAACACCTTGGGAAATCCCGTCCCGGTCGCCTCGGTCTCGCTCCAGGTGCCGTCGGCGTTTTGTGTGCGGACGAGGTATTCGATGCCGTTTTGCAGGCTGGGCCGGCTCGGATCGTCGAAGGCGCAAAGGCCCATCACGGCCCACGCGGTTTGCGAAGCGGTGCCCGGCCCCTGGCCCTTGAAAACCGGGTCGTCGTAGGTGTTGCAACGTTCCCCCCAGCCCCCGTCCTCGTGCTGCACGCTTTCCAGCCAGTCGCGCGCCTTCAGAATCCACGGCTCGGACATGTCCAGCCCCAGGGCGCGCAGGGAGCGCAGGACCTGCCATGTTCCGTAAATATAATTGACGCCCCAGCGCCCGTACCACGAGCCGTCGGCTTCCTGGCGGCTGCGGACGAATTCCAGCGCCTTTTGCACATGCGGCTCTTCCAGGGTGAAATTCTCGTAGCCCAGCAGTTCCAGGATGCGGGCGGTGATGTCCGCGCACTCCGGGTCCAGCATGGCGTTGTGATCGGCGAACGGCACCTTTTCCAAAATGCTTTTGGTGCAATCCTTGTCGAAGGAGGCCCAGCCGCCGTCTTTGCATTGGAAGGTCAGCATCCAGTCCAGGCCGCGCTGGAAGCAGGCGTCGCGCCGGGGCGGATCGGACGTCGGAATCTTGCGCAGGGCCAGCAGCACCATGGCGGTGTCGTCCACGTCCGGGTTCCATTTGTTGTTGAATTCAAAGACCCACCCGCTCGGTTCGACCTGCGTCCGGTTTTTGTAATGCCAGTCCCCGCGGAAATGGACTTCCCGGGCCATCAGCCATTCGCAGGCGTTGACCAGCGCGGGATGATCGCTGGACAGCCCGGACTCATGCAGCGCGATGGTGACGATGGCCGTGTCCCAAACCGGCGAAGTGCAAGGCTCGATGCGGACGTCGTGCTCGGTTTCGTGCGTGAGTTTTTTCAATTCCTCTTCGCAGCGGCGGACGAGGGGATGGTCGTCCGGGTAGCCGAGGGCTTTGAAGGCGATCATCGAGTTGAGCACGCCGGGAAAAATAGCGGCCAGACCGTCGCTGCCTTCAAAGCGGGCCACCATCCATTCCTCCGCTTTTTTGAGGGCGCGTTTGCGGAAGGGATGGATGTTGCGTTTGGCAAAATGCTCGGCGAATCTATTCACGCTGTCCACCCAGATGAAAAAATTGCGCCAGGTGAAGCGTTGCGGGTCGCGGGGCAGCATGAGATCGCGCTCGTGAAAACCAAGCGGGTACAATTCATCCAGCGTGGCTCCGGCGCGCAGTGAGCGGGTCGGTTTGAAATGGTTGATGATCGAAAGCGGCACGATCATCGAGCGGCTCCAGGAGCTCATCTCGTTGAAATTGACGTAGAACCATTTTCCAATCAGGATGACTTCGCAGGGAATGGTCGGCACATATTCCCAGGGGAACAGGCCGAGCACGGCGAGATAGAGTTTGGAAAAGGTGTTCAGGCGCGGAATGCCGCCCAGGCTCAGGGCCGTTTGGCGGGCGCGCAACATGCGCGGGTCGGTCATCGGCACCCCGGCCAGTTTGAGCGCCAGATAAGCCTTGACCGTGGCGTTGATTTCCGCCGGGCCGCCCGGATAAATATTCCAGCCGCCGGTCGGAACCTGCATCGCGAAAAGGTGATTGACCGCTTTTCGCTGCCAGTTTTCATTCACGGAACCGTTCCAATGATGGAAAGCGGCCACATCCGCCACCAGGGTGCAATCGACCATCAATTCGCCGATCCAATAACCCTCCGGCTTCTGTTCGCGCAGCAGGTAATTTTGCGACCGGGCGATGGCGGTTTCCAAATCCGGCAGGGTAAACGAATCCAAATCCGGCGCCTGCGGGGCCGTGACCCTCTGGCCGTTGTCTAAAGCATAAGCAGACACGGCGGTAATGTGCGCAACGGCCCTCCAGGTGTAAAGCTCTTTTTCCACTTTGAACTGCGCCCCTTCCACTGCTACCTTTTCCCTCATGGTCGTCAATTTCACCAAGATGAGCGGGGCGGGCAACGATTTCGTGTTGATCGATAATCGCGCCCAAACGATCCCGCTCGACGCCGCGCAGGCCGCGCGCTTGTGTGACCGTCATTGGGGCATCGGCGCCGACGGCCTCATTGTCCTCAAGCCCTGCGCCTCCGGCAAGGCGGATTGGGCCTGGGACTTTTACAACAGCGACGGCAGCCTGGCGGAAATGTGCGGCAATGGCGCGCGTTGTTTCGGCCGCTTTGTCCGGCGGCTGACCGGCGCGCAGAATGGCTTCACCTTTGAAACTCGCGCCGGGGTTGTCACCGCCCGTTTCAAGGGCGAAGCAGTTGCCGTCACTCTGACTGCGCCCACGGATTTGCGTTTGCATGAGATGGTTTCGCTGAGCATCGGGCCAGCGGAAATTCATTCGCTGGACACGGGCGTGCCCCACGCGGTGCTGTTTGTCCCGGACGCGGACCGCGCCCTGGTGCAGAACCTCGGCTCGGAGATTCGTCATCACCCGCATTTTGCGCCGCGCGGCGTCAATGTGAATTTTGTCCAGTTGGTCGGCGGCAACGCCATCCGCGTCCGCACCTACGAGCGCGGGGTGGAGGGGGAAACGCTGGCCTGCGGCACGGGGGTGACGGCGTCGGCCTTGATTGCGGCTGAACTGCACCATTTGCAACCGCCCGTCGCGGTGCAAGTGCGGGGCGGAAAAGTGCTGGAAGTGAGTTTTGAAAAAAGCGGCGGCCAATTCACCAACGTTGTTCTGAGCGGTCCGGCCGACTTTGTGTTTGAGGGCAGGATCGAACTGATGGACTTGCTGGAAAACCCCGCCGCTGCCGGGCCGTAAATTTTTTTGCGTGGCGCCACCATCAACAGACCGGAAAGCCAGCCCTTACGCCATCCTGCGCAACCGGGATTTTTTGTATTATTTGCTGGGCCGTTTCATGGCGGCCTTCGGCCAGCAAATGCTGACGGTGGCCGTGGGTTGGGAGCTTTATGAGCGCACCCATTCATCGCTCGCCCTGGGCCTGGTTGGATTGACCGCCTATTTGCCCATGGTGGTCATGACGCTGCCGGCCGGCCACGTCGCCGACACCCGGGAACGCAAGCAGGTGATTATCCTGATGCAAGGAGCGATGGCGCTCACCTCGTTGGGATTGGCGCTCGTCTCCTGGAAGGGGATGCCGGTGGAGTGGGTTTATGTCTGCCTCTTCGCGGCGGGCGTGGCGCGGACCTTTCTCTGGTCGGCCAGCGCGTCATTTCTGCCGCAATTGGTGGCCCGCGAGGAATTTCCGCTGGCGGTCAACTGGTCTTCCAGCACCTTTCAGTTCTCCGCCGTGACCGGTCCGGCGGTGAGCGGCGCCCTCATTGCGTTGACCCACAGCGCGGCCACCGTCTATGTCCTCAACGCCCTGGCGGCGTTATTCTGTCTGGCCATGATTTGCCTCATCCGCGCGCGGCCCCAGCCCATTGTGAAGCAGGAGGCGTCCCTTGAAACGGTCCTGGGCGGATTTCGTTTTGTCTTCGGGCACCGGATGATTCTTGGCACCATAACCCTGGATCTCTTCGCCGTCTTGTTTGGCGGGGCCACCGCGCTGTTGCCCGTCTATGCCAAGGACATCTTGAAGGTTGGGCCGCAGGGACTGGGTCTGTTGACGGCGGCCCTGCCGGTCGGCTCGATCACCTGCGCCCTGCTCATGGCCCATCGTCCGCCCATGCAAAAAGCCGGGCGCACCCTGATTGCGGCGGTGATCCTCTTCGGCCTGGCCACGGTGGCCTTTGGCTGGTCGCCCTGGTTTTGGTTTTCGCTGCTCATGCTGTTCCTCTGCGGTTTTGCCGACAACGTCAGCGTGATTGTCCGCCACACCCTGGTGCAATTGCTCACGCCGGATGCGATGCGCGGGCGGGTCTCGTCCGTCAACAATTTATTCATCGGGACCTCCAATGAACTGGGGGGATTTGAATCGGGGCTGGTCAGCCAGTATTTCGGCCCCGTTTTTTCGGTGGTGTCGGGAGGCGTGGCCACGGTTTTGGTGGTGTTGGCCGTGGCCTGGATCTGGCCGGAAATCCCGCGCTTCGGCCGCCTGGTGCAACCCGAAGAGCCGAATCCCCCAAGCCCCGGCCCGGCGGGCGTCCCTCAAAAATAATCCGGCATGAGTGGATTTATGCCGCCACCCGCTTCGCCTTTTTGTTGTTTAATACCCTCTCGCTCGCTATAACACAGGGAATGTCGGATGCCATGAATAAAAAAGATGTCCGCTGGCGGCAACGCTTCCAGAATTACCAGCAGGCTCTGTCCCGCCTGAACGAGGCGGTGGCTCTGTCCCGCCAGCGCGCCCTCTCGGACTTGGAGCAGCAGGGGCTGGTGCAGGCTTTTGAGTTCACCCACGAGTTGGCTTGGAATGTCCTCAAGGATTATCTGGAGGAGCAAGGCTACGTCGGCATCATCGGTTCAAAGAACGCAACGCGGGAGGCCTTTAAGAACGGGTTGCTGGAAGACGGCGAGTCCTGGATGGATATGATCAAGGCGCGCAACCTGACTTCCCACACCTACCACACCAAAATTGCGGAAGACATCGTCAAAGACATTCTCGGGCGTTTTCACCCCGCCTTGGTCGCGATGGAGACGCGCCTTGCGCAGTTGGAAAAAAAGGAGCCTGACGGGGTATGAACCACGGTTTGTCCGCGGCCACGGTTGCCAGGATCAATGGAGTTCTGGCCCTTTATCCCGAAGTAAAGCGGGCCATCCTCTACGGCTCGCGTGCCAGGGGAAATTTCAAGCCTGGATCGGACATTGATCTCACGCTCTGCGGCCCGGACCTGACTCCTGCCTCGCTGGCAGCCATCGGGGATGCCTTGGATGACCTGCTGCTGCCCTACACCATTGACCTCTCGATTTTCGACCTGCTCGAACACGCCTCGCTCCGGGAACACATCGAACGCGTGGGACGGGAATTTTACCGCCGGCAGGACAACGGTTTGATGCTGGCGACAGAGCGTGCATGAACGAAGCCGTGAATGGCCAAGCCTGGGAAATTGGCATCCGTAAGCGTCCGGTAAACCCCATCTGGTCTTGAAGGGCGGCGGGCTTCCCTCAAAAATAACCCTCAAAAATAGTCGGGCGCGTTGCCCGCCTTCCACTTGATGTTGCAGCCCATGCTGGGGGTCTGCGGTTCCGGGACCGGTTTGCCCGCCAGGACGGCGTCGAGCGCCGCGCGCAAGTCCCTGCCCGTGACCGGCCGGCCATTGCCGGGGCGGCTGTCGTCGAACTGCCCGCGATAAACCAGCCTGCGGTTCTTGTCGAAAAGAAAAATATCCGGCGTGCAAGCGGCGCGATAAGCCCGGGCGGCGGACTGCGCCTCGTCGTAGAGGTAGGGAAAAACATAACCCGCCGCCTTGACTTCCTGCTTCATTTTTTCCGGGCTGTCCTCGGGGTAATTTTCGACGTCGTTGGAATTGATGGCCACGATGGCCGCCCCGCGCCGCTGGTATTCCCGGCCCAAATCCGCCAAAGCCGACCGGATATGTTTGACATAAGGGCAATGGTTGCAGATGAAAATGACGAGCAAGGCCGGGGCCGATTTAAAATCAGCCGGCGAAACCATTTGCCCGCCGGTATCCGGCAGCCGGAAATCCGGCGCGCTGGTACCCAGCGCCAGCATGGTGGAAGGTGTCAAGGCCATATCGTAAAGAGGGGCTGGAGCATTCTAATTATAAATGCAGCCATATGCTGTTCGGTCTCGGGGAGCGCGACCGTCTCGGTCGCACTCGTCGGCGTCTCGCAGACGAGACATTCTACGGCTGCATCTTTATTTAAACTGCTCCAAACCAACCCCACGCGCGCAATCTGTCGTCGTTTGGCGGATATGTCAATCTCCATTGACGAGGCGCGCATTTCACTTTTTTGGGTTGCCACAGGTAGAGTGCCGCATGGGTGCGATGAGGGGACCAGCGGACCCGTGTTTGGCCAATTGTTCCGTGAGGCCCGTCTCCTGCTCGTCGTATCCGAAGGATGAGCCTTTATTCCAAAGCTTTGGCGAGAACCTCTTTGACAAACTGCGGAATTTCCACCCCTGATTTTGCAGCGTCCGCCTTCAGTTTGGGCTTCTGCAATGGACTCGTTTAGGTCAGTGCGTATCTTTATGCCCTTTTTCCCTTCCGTGTTTCATAGTGCAATCGCCTCACATACGTCGGACAAGATGGCGGACTGGCGGTTTCAGCCGTCGCCCGCTCATGGCGGAGATCCGCCGTCGCTTCGCTATGGCGCGACAAGAGAAGCAGCTACATGTTGCTGCTCTGTTGCTCGTGTTGCTGGCTAAGTCGTTGACTATCAACCCCGAACCCCGAAAGCTTTCGGGGGAACAGCTTTCGGGGTTGCCGTGTTTCCCCGTTTCAGACCAAGCCGGTTCACGACGCAACGGCGATGACTTGGCCGGGCTTGAGAGAAGGCAACAGGGCGAGCACCTTGGGCATGAGGGGCCGGGTGTGGACCAGCCGGATGCTCCCAGCCTTGAGTACCAGCACCGCGATGGAGAGGCCGGGCAGGTTTTGCTGGAAGGACAAGTTGCGGTCGCCGGTGATGAAAACTTGGAACTCCGCCTGGGCCAGCGCCAGCAAACGCCCGTTCTTGATCCCGTCCCAACCCATTTCCTGGACAGTTTTGACCTCGTGGCCCGGCAAATCGCGCCGCAGCCGCCAATCCAGGCACTCGTCCAGCAGCAGCTTCATTTCAGGCCGGTGCGAGCAGGCTGTCCCGCGCGGCATCAATGAAGCCAATGACTTGCGCGCGCTTTACGGTGGGGAAGCCGGCCAGGAAATCGTCAATGGACTCGCCGCCTTCGAGGTAGTCCACCAGGTTTTGCACCGGCACCCGGGTCCCGGTGAAAACGGGAGTGCCGCCCATGACTTCCGGATCGGAATGGAAGACTTCGGACAGATGCTCTTTGCTCATGCGGAGAATTTACCATCGCCGAGAAGAGAGGGCAAGCACCGCCGCCGTTTCAATTAAGAAATCAGATGGCTCATTTTATACAGCTTCTCACAAAAACGGCGAAAACCAGTAACATGTTACCGATTTGTAGCTGCTCGTGTTAGGTTCCTCAACGTTTTCAGTGGAATAGATTCTCATTAAAAGCCTTATCTGGGGGTCGGCCTGGAGCGAAGCTCCCAGGCCGCAGGCCGCCGCCGTGCGGCGGCTCCAAGAGGAAGAAGCTCATATAGAAGGAGTTATATAGGAAATGGCCCTGAAACATGGCATCACAAAATCACTCGGACAGCAGATCGTGGTCGGTCGTGGCGGATTTCTATTCCACCGAAAACGTTGAGGAACCTCGTGTTACCGGCTAAGTCGTTGACTATCAATACTTGTTACCGTGTTACCGATTTTCCAGACCAATGTATCAATCTGAAACCAGCGAAGAACCCTTTGAGCCTTCATAAATCGCTTTTTGACAACATGTTGTGATTATTTGGTGGATAAAATGCAGAAATTTTCACTGCTTTTTGGCAGGAAGTGTGCTATATTGAACCAAAGGAAAGGGAATCTCATCAGGAGACTCAGGTTATGCAGCCAGGTTGCCGATGAAAGAAAAGGGATGTTGTCGCCAATGGTTGGAAATGCAGGGTCGGTCGCCCGCCACAAAACAGCGCTGATTGTGGAAGGCGGAGCGATGCGCGGAGCTTGGGCGGCAGGGGTGCTGGCCTATCTCCAGGAATGCGGGAAGCGGCAATACGATCTGGTTTATGCGGCCTCTTCCGGCGCCTGTTCGGCGGCCTATTTCGTCGCTGACATGTGGGAGCCGGGTCTGGCCATCTGGCGCGAACTGGCCTGCAACGTGGTTCGCAAAAGCAATTTCCTGCGGCGCAAACCAATTATTGACCTGGCTTACCTGGTGGATTATGTCATCCGCAAGCGCGTTCCGCTTTCCGTCGAGCTGCTGCAAAAGATGCCCACCCGCTTTTACATTGTTCTGACCGACTGTCACACGGGGGAACCGGTTTACTTCCATGCCTGCGATGACCGGGTCTTTGCGGCCCTCCGCGCCACCTCTTCCATGCCTTTGGCGACGCGCGGGTTTGATTACGTGGACGGCCACCCCTACGCCGACGGCGGAGTGGCGGACCCCATCCCCCTCCAGCGGGCGATACAGGATGGCGCGACGGACATCACCGTGGTGCTGACACACAATCCCGCCTTCCGCCTCAAGCCGACCCCGCGCTGGATGGGCCGGCTGGCCTACCCGGATTTTCCCGAAGTGGCCCGGGTTTGGACGGCGCGGCAAAATGTGAATTACAACGCCGCCCTCGACTTGATGAAACAACCGCCGGCGGGGGTCCGCATCCAGGTGTTTCGTCCGCTCCGGCCACTGCCGGTGGGTTCCTTCTCCGTTAAGCCGAAAGAAATCGCCGCCGCCCTGGTCTTGGGCCACGACGAGGCGTTGCAACAAACGGAGTTCATGAAGGCCAAACCGGTGGACGGTTCAGTTCCCGATTAATTTCGCGGCTGGCGGGGATCGCCGCTGCCGCTGTGAAGGACATTATCGCGTATTGCTCACAAACGCGATGCGCGCGCTGTCCGGCGACCACGAAGGGACATTCATTGTTCCCTGTCCGCCATAGACATAGGCTATCACCTTCGGCTTGCCGCCTGCGATCGGCAGCAGGCGAAGGTAGATTTGTTTGTAATAGGGATGGTCCTTTGGATCGACATCCTTGCTGAAAGAAATAAATGCGATCCATTTTCCATCGGGAGAAACATGTGGAAACCAATTGTTGAACTCGTCGTTCGTCACTTGTTCCTGGTCCCGCCCGTCCGGCTTCATTCGCCATATTTGCATTGTGCCGCTGCGGGTGGAGTTGAAATAGATATGCTTCCCATCCGGCGTGTATTCGGGGCCGTCGTTCAATCCCGGCGCTTCCGTCAGCCGCGTTTCCGTTCCCCCGCCGTCGGACGGCGTTTTGTAAATGTCAAACTTTTCGTTCCGTCCGCCTGTATAGACGAGAAACTTTCCGTCGGGCGACCAGCCGTGGAAGTAGGACGGTGTCAAGGGCGTGATCGCTTTGGGTTTTCCGCCTGCGACAGGCACCGTGAAGATGCGCGACTTCCCGCCGTGATCCTCGCTCTGGTCGCTGATGCCCAACAGGGTCCCGTCGAACGACAACACATGATCGTTATTGTTCCGAACGCAAGGCGCGGTGTTCAGGATCGACGGTGTCTTGGTGGCCAGATCGAATCGGCTCAATCGTCCCCAGCCCGCCCCCCGTCCGCTGATGTTATAGATCAGCGCCTGGCCGTCGCGCGTCCAGTTTGGCGCCTCGAACGGCTCCTCCGATCTGTAGATCTGCTCCAGTTTGCCGCTCTGAACATTGAGGATTTCCATCACGCTCCCAATGTAGTCCCGGTAGGGCACAAACCCTTCCGGCGCGAGGCGGATGATTCGCACGTCGCGGAAAACGGCCTTTTCCACCACGTCCGCCGTGTGCGAACAAATGAAAAGCCCGGCGCACACTTCGTCGCCCAAATCAAAATTGGTGAGTTGCGCGCTGGCAAACGGCTCCCCGTAACGCGCCGCCGAAAAAATATAAGTGTTTCCCCTGCGCTCGAATTGCAACACGTTCGCGTTGCTGATGCTCAGCGCGATTTGTTCGGTATTGCTTCCCGCCGCGCGGCGGAACTGCAGGGAAGTCAGTCCGTCCCCGTGCTCCGCGCAATCCGCGTAGGGCGCGCCCGTCTCCAGGCTCGGGCGCACCATCCAGCCGGCTTTTCTGTGGGCGATGGCGCCTGTGCCGATGAATTTAATCCGTGTGCGAAGAATGAAATCCCCCTTCATCTTCCTCCACAGAAAATGGAACTGGTCGGTGGTGAACCACATGTTCGTGCCCGCGCCGCCCAGGGTGTATTCCTGGCTGGCGGGGTCATAGCCGGCCGAGCCGGCCAGCTTCGGCGAACCAACATCGCCATGCGATTCAAACTCGCCCAGCGAGGCGTCCTGCGAGCGGGCCGAAAAAATTCCCGATGAAAGAAGAGCGCACATTGTCAGTAATATATTTTGGCGGGTGCCGGTGTTCATCAGGGGGAAAGGTGGGCCGCGCGCCGCCAAAAGGCAAGCCCTTTGCGGGTTGGGCGTTCACTTTCCATTTTGCTTTGGGATCGAAAAGTAAAACGTCGCGCCGCCATCCACCGTACCTTCCGCCCACGTTCGTCCGCCGTGGCGATGAATGATGCGCTGGACGATCGCCAGACCGATGCCCGTGCCCTCGAACTTGTCCTGGCTGTGCAGGCGTTGAAATACGCCGAACAGTTTGCCGGCATAACGCGGATCGAAGCCGGCCCCGTTGTCGCGAATGAAGATCACCGTCTCGCCGTCGCCATTGGGAGCGCAGCCAATTTCGATTTTGGCCCCGGCGCGGGCGCCGGTGAACTTCACTGCATTGGAGATCAGATTGACCAGCGCCAGGCGCAACAGGACACGCCCGGCCCGCACCGCCGGCAACGGGTGAATCTCCCAGACAATGTTTCGCTCCTTCGTGTCCGCCTGAAAATCGCCCAATGCCTCCCGGACCAACTCGTCCAGATTGACGTCCGTCTTTTGCAATTCCGCATGCCCGGCGCGCGAGAACGCCAGCAGGTCATCAATCAAATGACCCATTCGTTTCGCCGCCTGGGTGATCGTCGTCAGATGACGCAGGCTTTTTTCGGAAAGTGATGGCCCGGCCTCGTTTTGCAACAAGTCCGCGAAGCCCAAGACATGGCGCAGCGGCGCTCGCAAATCGTGGGAGACGGAATAACTGAACGCCTCCATTTCCTGGCTGGCGGTTTGCAGTTGCGCCGTGCGTTCGACGACACGTTTCTCCAGTTCGACGTTCAGCAGATGGATTTTTTCCTCGGCCGCTTTGCGTTCGCTGATCTCGAAGCGAATGGCTATATATTGACGCGGTTTGGCGTCTTCGTCGAGGAATGGAACGATGGTTGTGGCCACCCAGTAAAACGACCCATCCCTGGCTTTGTTTTTGATTTCGCCCTTCCAGACTTTGCCTCGTCCAATGGTCGCCCACAAATCACGCATGAATTCTTTGGAATGGAAACCTGAATTGATGATGCGGTGATCCTGGCCCAGCAATTCTTCGCGTGAATACTTGGAGATGGCGCAGAACTTGTCATTGACGTAAGTGATTTTTCCCTGCGGGTCGGTGATGGCCACGATGGCGTGCTCATCCAGCGCGGATTTCAAGTCGCCGATTTCCTTCAAGGAGGCTTTGAGTTGTTCTTCGGTTCGCTTGTCCTCCGTCCGCTGTCCCGGCGGCTCAATCCGCAGGTCGTGGCCGGGCGCGCACGCGTGATTTTTCTTCTTTATCCCGCCTTCATCACGAGCCGCGTTTTGGCCTGAATCCGCGGATTCCCGGCCCGCTTCCCAGCCGTGATTCCGTTCCAGCCAAAACTGTTTGATCCCCATCGCAATGTCACGAAGTTCCTCGGGACTGGAAGGCTTCACCAAATACGCATTGGCCCCCAACTGATACGCCATCTCAATGTCAGGTCCAAGCCGCGATGAAGTTAAAACGATCACAATGAGCGGTTTCAATTCGGGTTGCTCCCGCATCCATTTCAAAACCTCCAATCCCATCACCCGCGGCAGCTTCAGGTCCAGCAGCGTCAGGCAGGGCAGGGGAAACCGTTCGCGGTCGGCGTATCCGCCGTTGCCACTGAGGTAATCCATCGCTTCCTTTCCATCCTGGGCCACTTGCAGCGGATTGAGAATCCCAACCTCTTGGAAGGCGTGTTTCATGAAAAAAACGTCATTCTCCTCATCCTCCACCAGCAGAATGGTCTTGCTCATGCGTTCGCCCCTTTCATTTGAATCCAGAACTTGCCGCCCTGGCCGGCTTCCGATTCGACGCCCCTCTGGCCGCCCATGCGTTCCACCGCCTGGTGGACGATGGCCAGGCCCATGCCCGTTCCCTCGCAGGCGGTGGCGCGGTCAACCCCGGCCCTTCCGGCGCCGCGAACTTTCTTCATTCGCGCCGCCGGAGACCTGAATAAGGGCTTTTTATTCACGCAATTAATAATAGGCATGTTTCTCTGAATTGTAAACGGCTTTTTCTGCAAGCCGTGACGGGTCTTCGCCATTGCCAGCTCTTCCCCAAAATCAACGGTCTCTTTCATCCGGAATCATCACTTGCTTATGGGGTGAACACCCCATAGAATACCGCCAGGCTGTGGCGTAGAATGCCGCAGAGTCCATTGGATGAAGTCCATGAGCAGAAAAATATTGTTAACCAGTGTATGTCGTCCGATGGGACCGAAATACGGCGATGCGCCGTCCGTCGGTTACGAGTTGCTTTACACGCAGGTGCTGCGGGCCCAGGGCATCTTCAGCCCGCGCACGGTGAACGTCCATTTTGGCCTCGACTACATCGCCGAAAACCTCGACGCGCCCACGGTGGTGCTGCAATACCCGTCCAAAAGCGAACTGATCCGCGAACTCAAGAAGGGTTACGAGTACGTCGGAATTTCCTTCATCATGGTGGTCCTGCACAAGATGAAGGAGACGGTTGCGTTGATCCGCAAATATGCGCCGAAGAGCAAGATCGTTCTCGGCGGATACGGCACGGTGTTGAAAGACGACGTGCTCAAACCTTACGCGGACTTCATCTGCCGGGAGGAAGGCGTCGCGTATTTCCGCCGGCTGCTGGGCGAGCCGGAAATCCCGATGCCGTACAAGCATCCGTTGATGGTAAGCTGGCTCAAGGTGTTTGGGTGGAAAGCCTCCGGCACGGGAAAAATCTTCGCGGGACTGGGCTGTCCCAACGGCTGCGACTTTTGCTGCACGTCCCATTTCTTCTCGCGCAAACACATCAAGCTGCTGCCGCAGGGCCGGGATATTTACGCCGTCGCGGAACGCTACCTGGATCTGGACCCCAACCTGGTTTTCCTCATTCTCGACGAGGATTTTCTGCTGAACAAAAAGCGGGCGATGGAATTTCGCGAGTGCGTGATGAAAGGCGGAAAGAAACTTTCCATCTTCGCCTTCTCCAGCATCAAGGCGATCAGCCAGTACACCGTCGAGGAAATCCTGGAGATGGGCCTGGACGGTTTCTGGATCGGCTACGAGGGCACGCGCTCCAATTACGCCAAACAGCAGGGCCGGCCCGTCGCTGACATTTTCACCGAGTTTCGCGAGCACGGCATCACGGTCTTGACCTCCATGATCGTCGGCTTTGATTACCAGAACCAGGAAGTGGTGGCGGAGGAACTCGACGGCTTGATGAAGCTCAAGCCCGCGCTGGCTCAATTCCTGATCTACGGCCCTGTGCCCGGCACGCCGTTCTATGAACGAATCATCAAGGACAATCTGTTGCAGGATGTTTACACCAACGACAAGGATTTGTTTTACCGGCGCGCGGACGGATTTCGGACGATGATCAAACACCCGACGCTCTCGCCGGAACAGATCGAGGAAATCCAGCGCTGGTGTTTCGAGCAGGATTTTCAGCGGCTCGGCCCCAGCATCTACCGCGTGCTGGAAGCGCGCCTGCTCGGATACCTGAAGCTCAAAGATTCGCCGAATCCACTGTTGCGCCAGACGGCTGATTACTACGCCAAAGAACTGCGTTTTGCCTACCCGGTCTTCCTGGCGGGAAGATGGCTGGGCCCCAACCGCGCGGTTCGAAAATGGATCGGCGGCCTGGAACAGCGCATTCACGCGGAACTCGGCCGCCCGACTCCGGCGCAACGATGCAAGTCGTTCCTGGCCGTCGGCGCGGCGCTGTGGACCGCGCTGACCTTGAAGCTGGATCTTTTCCAGCATCCCAAATTGCAGCGGACGGCCTATCGCATGCCGGACAAACGCTGGAGCGCGTTGGATTTGTGGGAAGAATTTCAGGGCAAAGTTTCCGCTCCTAACTTGTCCGTGCAGGTCGAATTGCAGCACGCGACAAACCAGGTTTGGATGAGGCTGGAAGGCCCCCTTTCCGCAACGGACGCGGAGGGATTGGGACAACGCCTCCGCCATTCCCTGGCCCGGAGCAGGAACCGCCTGGTTCTGGACCTGAACAAACTTCACTGGGACAAGGTGGAGGATTTGCGTCCCCTGACGGAGCACCTTGCGGCCTATCGCTCACGCATCCGTCTGATTCTGCCCAAATTGTCGGTCGCGCACCCCGAGTTGCTTCTGCTGGCCAGCATGTTTCACCATTACCAGGCGTAAACTTTAGACGAAGAGGTTGCATACCCGGAAGTTTTCCGGGCACACTGCCGATATGGAAGGCGATGCCAGCAGCTTGGCGCGATGCCTGGGCGTTGTCCTCCTCGCCGCAGGCAGTTCCCGCCGGATGGAGCGCCCCAAACTGCTTTTGCCGTGGGGCGGCACGTCAATCGCCGGACATCAAATCCGGGTTTGGGATGGATTGGGCGCGAAGCAAATCGCCATCGTTTGTGCCGCCGGCGACAAAGCGATGCAGGCGGAGTTGGACCGGATAAATTCCCCGGCGGGAAACCGCATTCTGAATCACGCTCCTCAACACGGCATGTTAGGTTCGATTCGCTGCGCGGCGCGATGGTCCGGCTGGACAACGGGGCTGACGCATTGGGCGATAACGCTGGGAGACCAGCCTCATCTGCGCCTGGAGACTCTGCGGGCGTTGCTGGCGTGTGCCGCAACACAACCGGGCAAGGTCTGCCAACCCCGCCGCCTCGGTCATTTTCGCCACCCCGTGCTCGTGCCGAAAACGGTTTTCCTGCAACTCGGAACCACCCCGGCGGCGACGCTCAAAGACTTTTTGGAGACACTGCCGGAAAGCGTCGTTGGTTGTGATGCGGACGATCCGGGTCTGGATCAGGACATAGACACGCCTGCGGACTATGAGAAGGCCCTGGCCCTTTATACTTCGCGGCAAGGGAGTTCAGGATAGTTGGCAACGCCGGCTGTTTGAGAATTGTGCTTGTGATCAAGCCGCCATTCGCGTGCCGCCGCGGCCTTCCAGAGCAACCGACAGCGCCTCCGGACAGGTGATGAGCGCTTCACGTCCGCCTTGCTCGATGAACCGAATACAGGCTTAATC
>CAWFAZ010000031.1:0-35068 GCA_963813995.1 uncultured Verrucomicrobiae bacterium
CAACTATTCTTCACCATCAGCGACAATTAAAAATCACCACTGAGGCCGGTTGTTAAGGTTCATCGTTTCACTGTTCTGTAACGTTTGTCAGCCCCTTCGGTGGAACGGAGTCTTTGGAGCGAGCGACAAAGACGCAGTGGAACCGAAGGGGCTGAGGGCTTCGGGTTACCCGCCGCCCTTGTTTTGTTCTTTTTCCTTGGCACTCGCAAACTCTCCCCCTGGAACTCCAACAGGATGGCGTGATGCACCAGCCGGTCAACGGCGGCCATCGTCGTCATCGGGTCCTTGAAAATCTGTCCCATTTGGAAAAAACCAGATTGCTGCTGATCATCACGCTGCGCCGTTCGTAGCGTTCCGCCAGGAACGTGAACAGCACTTCCATTTCGTCACGCTCCTGTTTGACGTAGCCAACGTCGTCCAGAATGATGGCGTCAAACTCGTCCAGTTCGCGCAAGCGCTCTTCCAGACGCAGATCGCGCTTGGCTGTCAATAATTGTTGCACCAGCTTGAACGTCGGCACAAAGAGCACGGCGTAGTGATGGCGCAGGATCAACTCCCGTCCCAAGGCGGCCAAAAAATGGCTTTTGCCGCGGCCGGGCAGGCCAATGGCGATGACGTTCTCGGCTCGCTGGACAAAGCCGCCGTCCAGCAAGCTGGGCAGCATCCGGCGCACTTTGGCGGGCAGTTTGGTTTCCTCCAGGCTGCCCAGGTCTTTGCCTTGCGGCAGGCCCGATTGCTTGAGCAGCCGCTCCAGTTTGCGTTGCCGCCGGTCCTGGGCTTCGCTCTCGCACAGGTGCAGCAGGAACTTTCGATAGCCCCAGTTTTGTTGCTCGGCTTGTTGCAGGGTGCCTTCGTAGATCGCCGCCATCGTGCCCAGGCGAAAGGATTTTAAGAGCAAGGCCAGCGCGTCGTTATTCATGGGACACCGGCCTTTCCAGCAACGCGTCGTAGCTGCTCAGTTCCGGCTCCAGCGTCATCTCCGGCCAGCGGACGCCGGCGTCCAAGTTCAAGTATCGCCGCAAATCCGCCGCGCGCCATCGGCCCGGTCGGCTCGGCCCAGCCCACTCGCCGACCAGGGCGCTAACAGCCGACTCGCCCAACTCGGACGCCAGTTTGAGCAGGTGCAGATATTCGATTTGACCGGCCCGCAAACCGTGATCGTGGACCAGACGGTCATACGCCAAACGGAATGACGAATCGGGAAAAAACTCCTCCCGATGCACGTAATGGGTGAAGGCACCGGGCTTGCGCAGCAGATGCCCGATCAAATGCCGATAGTCGATCTTGACGCCGCGATCCCCGGTGGCCCGCGCCAACTCCAGCAGCCGTTCCCGCCCATGAAAGATTTTCAAATGCCCTTCGTAAACCTCGACTTTGACCTCCTGGCCGATCAGCCGCGCCGGCACCGAATAGGTCACCTTCTTGACCCGAATGGTGCTGTGCTGGCTGACCGGGCAGCGCAGTTCGTCATACTCGCTCAAACGAGTGGGAGGCAGCGGACGCAGCGTCTCCCACTCCTCCTTTAGTTTGACCGAACATTTCTGATTGCCCTGGCGCAACGCCGCCCACAGAAACCGGTCATACGCTTCCGCCGCCTCAAAGTCCCGGTGGCCCCGCAAGAGCAGATGTTGCTTGAGCCGCCGTTTCAGATGGCCGTTGCGCGATTCCACATCGCCGTTTTCGTGCGGCTTGCGGATGCCAATGGTCTGGGGCTTCAGCCCGTAGTGCTCCGTCAGCGCCAGAAAATCCCGGTTGAACTCCCGTCCGCCGGTGCCGATGCGATGGGTGGCGGCGCTGCTGTTGTCCATTTGCAGCCGCTCGGGCACCCGGCCCAATTGATGCAGCGCCTCCTGCAAACCGTGGCGCAAACTCAACAGCGACTCGGATTGACAGCGCGTGGCCCACGACCAATTGGAATAAGGCAGCACCGCATGACATAACAAATGCTCCAACGGCACCCCCCGCACCGTCACCGCCAACTCGTTGGCGTCGGTCCAATCCACCTGCATCACCCTTCCGGGCACATGTGCCTGCTCGAAAAACACCTCCTTGTCCCGGCCATGCTGCAAACGCCATTGCAGCACCCGCCTTTGAAACGAGCGCAACGCCGAGCCGGCGGCTTGGTCAGAATAGATGCCCCGCAGATACTCGAACAACTCTTTGGCTTCCAGTTCGGGCGCTTGGGAGAGCATTTGCCGGGCGGGTTCCCAAATGGCCGCCAGCGGATCAGGCCGGGTGCGCCAGCCATGCTTTTGTTGTAATTGCTCCGGCGGTTGGGCCGCCTGGATGTATTTTCGCGCGGTCTGCGGATGCACATCCGCTTTCATCGCGCTGACGACAATGTTCGCTTCCTTCTGATATTCACTCATGAGCTTTCGGTATTGTTTGTTTGTGATCATTTGCGGCGGTTTGGGGATGGCCTCCGGCCATCCCAACCGCCGCCTGATCATTACCGGCTCACTGGTGAATTTTAATTGTCGTCAGTGGTGATTTTTAATTGTCGTTCGACAATTATGGCTGAGGCTCGATCAATTTCGGCAGTCGTTCAAGCCAGAAATCCACGTTGCAAAACAGCTTGGCCGTAAAGTCTTGCGACCACAATTGGCTCTTGCGCAAAAATTTCCGCTTTTCCGGTGGCGTGTTTGCCCAGCGGTACCGGCGGATGAATCGCCGTATTTGCACCGCCTCTTTCGCCGACACTTCCCGAACTTCCCGCTTGCCGAGGGGCAGATTCTTCCGGCCAACAACACCCCAAAACCGCCCAGGCTTGTGCTCCAATTCCGGCATTTCCTCTTTCTTGGCAAGGTACCGTTTGGCCGCGTAGGCGAAAGCCCTTTTGGGCGTTCGCAACTTCCCGCGCCAGCCGGAGCGACTCCGGTTGCCCACCCCAGAAGTCAGGGAGTTGAACCAACCGATGATTGAAATAGGTGGGCAAATTTAGCCATTTCCTCACTGAGGCAATGAAATGCAGCAACATGTTGCCGATGTGTTGCCTTTCGTGTTGCCAGCTAACTCGTTGACTATCAATACTTGTTACCGTGTTTCCTCTTTTTTGGACCTATCTATCAATCGTGCCATTCTTGCTTCTTCGCGTCTTTGCGTTGAAGTCAGGAAAATGAGCAAATCTATTCCACCGAAAATAGCAGAACCAGTTCAAATCCTGTCGCTCCGACCACTTCGTTCTCCATGGCTTGCGGGCGCTTGCCTCACCCGCCTGGAATTTTTTCCAGCAGCGCGGCGGCTGGTTCGTAACCTTGCGCGGCGGCGCTTTCAAAACAACGTCGCGCCGCCGCGATATTTCCAAATGCCTGGTAAAAAACGCCGAGATTGTAATTCGCCAGAAACGTGCCGCTGCCATGCACACTTCTGCGTCTTTCGTCTTCGCCCAGCGCAAGGCATCGCCGGAAACTCTGTTCAATCTTCGGCAGTTCGGAAACGTATTTGGCCGGATTGCTCCGGATCAGGTTCATGAAAAACAAACCGCGAACGAGAAAAAAATCCGGGAAGTCGCCAAGATATTTTTCCGCCCTCGCCACCACCTCGATTCCTGCCTCGAGCTTTCTCAATTCAATGATCGTGTAAAGAAAATCCACCGCGATATTCGGCGCCGACGGATCGCCGGGCTTCACCCGCGCAAACGCTTTTTGCAGACAGCCGAACGCCTTTTCCGGCTGGCCGATGGCATTGTATTCCGCGGCCAGTTGAAAGAGGTAATACACGTTGTCCGGATCGCGCTCCAATTCCACCAGGAGCAATTTCATGTTGCGATCCCCCTTTCTTTGAATATCAACATACCCGTCGTGCCACAACTCGCCGCGCAGATTCGCGCGCGGCAGGGGCGAAATCAGTTGCTCGTGAATTCGTCCTTCATAATGCGCGCCGCGGGGAAACAGCCGCGGAGTCATGCACTGCGAGCGAAAGTTTTGGTTGTTGCGCCGGAAATCGCTCACTTGTTTCACCCAGCCAACCGCCGGTTTGCCGCGCCGGAACACGGGAATCTCTTTCGCAAGATTTTCGCCCACCCACTCGTCCGCGTCCAAAACGAGAATCCAATCACCCGTGGTTCGATGGATGGCGAAATTTCTGGCCGCCGCAAAATCGTCAACCCAGTCGAAATTCAAAATCTTGGCTCCGAATTCGCGCGCAATTTTTGTCGTGTCATCCATTGAGCCGGTGTCGGCGATCACCATTTCGTCCGCGATTCCTTTTACGCTTTGCAGACAGCGCGCCAGACAGCGCGCCTCGTTTTTGACAATCATCGCCAGCGACAACTTGGGATTTGGAACAGCCACCCGGCAATAATCCACGAGCATCCATAAAATGCAACACGGACATTCGCTTCATCCACGATGAATCCGCAGCGGGCGCATCTCACTTTTTGAACACTCGTCATTGCCGCCGAACAGCAAACCACCAATTGCCGGGAGAAATGTCAAACGAAGAAACCCGAAGCGAAAACTGACCGGCGTAATCGGCGTTGGCTCCAGCGCTGTGTTAGGCGGCAATGTGTAAATCATCTATCGCTTTCTTGGCCTCCACCAAACCGCAGCGATGAATCTCGCGGTAACAACGGATGAGGCCCAACAATAATATACAACAGGTTGCTCGTGTATTACAATGGCCAAATGAATACGAATGGTGCGCGCGGCTTACGGAAGTTGTTCGACGCAAACATCTTGCGCTCGCGACCGAGCGCACTTACTGCGCCTGGCTCAGGCGATATCGCGACTTCCTCAAAGGGCTGCCCTTGCATTTGCCAAGTGAACATAAACTGGAACGGTTTCTGACCGTCCTGGCCCGGAAGGATGTCGCCGCCAGCACCCAAAATCAAGCCTTCAACGCGATTATTTTTTTCTACAAAGAGGCCCTTGGCGCGGAGTTGAAAAACGACTAGAGCACTGATAATCAACGTTTGTAGCACTGTAGCGGGGGGAGGGGGGGCAGAATCCCAGTCACTTCAGCCGTGCGCCACGCTACTTCGCTCCGGCTGGCCGCTCGAATTTGGCGCCAAAGAAGGCTTTTAATGAAACTCTATTGAAAACAGCGAAGAACCATTCAAAATGCGGAAATTTTCACTGTTTTTTTGGGGGAACAGTATGGCAGCTTGAAAGCTCTCGTCGCCGTACGCTTTGCCCCGAAAGCTTTCGGGGTTGCGGTGAAAGCCGGGGTCGGTTAACCTGTGGCTCGTGTTATGACATTAACCGAAAAAATTCTGGCCCGGGCCGCGGGCAAAAAAAAAGTCAAGGCCGGCGACAATATCTGGGTCCAAACCGATATCCTGATGACCCACGATGTTTGCGGGCCGGGCACGATTGGCGTTTTTAAACGCGAGTTCGGCGCCCAGGCCAAAGTGTGGGACCGCAACAAAGTCGTCATCATTCCCGATCACTACATTTTTACCGCGGATTCCAGGTCCAATCGCAATGTGGACATTTTGCGCGAGTTCGTGCGCGAGCAGAATCTGCCTTACTTTTACGACGTGATCGACGACGCGAATGGAACCTGGAAATTCGATCCGGGCAAGGGCGCATTGCAACGGCAGTACGGGTCGCATTACGCGGGGGTTTGCCACACGGCTCTGCCGCAAAAGGGCCACACGCGGCCGGGCGAAATTCTTTTTGGCACCGATTCCCACACTTGCATGGCGGGCGCTTTTAATGAATTTGCCACGGGCATTGGCAATACGGACGCCGGCTTTGTCATGGGCACGGGCAAATTGCTTTTGAAAGTCCCGGAAACCATGCATTTCCGCCTCGAAGGCCAGTTGCAACCCGGCGTCATGGCCAAGGACATCATCCTGCATTGCATCGGTGAGATTGGTTTTGACGGCGCGACGTATCGCGCCCTCCAGTTCGACGGGTCGGGGATTGGGCATCTGACGATGGATGATCGCATGACAATTGCCAACATGGCCATTGAGGCCGGGGGCAAGAATGCGATGTTTGAGTTTGACGACCAAACCAGGGCGGTCGTGGACCAGCGCTGCAAGCTCAACGGCACCCGGCACACTTATCAACCCGTCGAACGCGACCGGAAGGAAAAGTTTGTCTATGAGTTGACGGTCGATTTGTCCGCGCTCGAACCGATTGTCGCCTGCCATCCCAACCCCGGACAACGCAGGCTGGCCAGGGAACTGGCCGGCATAAAATTGGACCGGGCCTACGTCGGTTCCTGCACCGGTGGCAAGACGAGCGATTTCGTCGAGTTTGCCCGCGTGTTGCGCGGCAAAAAAGTGGTCATTGACACTTTCGGCGTCCCGGCCACGCCGGAAATCGTGCATGATTTGCAGACGGCCCGCTGGGGCGATAGAACGATCTGGCAAATTCTGACTGACGCCGGAGTGCAGATGACGGAAAATGCCGGGTGCGCCGCGTGTCTGGGCGGTCCGGTGGACACATTCGGGCGCATGAACGCCCCTTTGAAGTGCATTAGCGCGACCAACCGAAATTTCCCCGGACGGATGGGCCATAAAGAGTCACAGGTTTTTCTGGCATCGCCCGCCACCGTTGCCGCCAGCGCGTTGACCGGCCATATTACGGATCCGCGGGAGTTTCCGAGCTGATCATCGGTGTTGTCTGCCGTTCAACAGGCCAATGCGGAGGGGCCGGCGCAAAGCCGGTTGCGCGAGCGGCTTGATGTCTTTTGCGAGAGAGGCATTCTCGGAGCCGTGGCGCTGATCGTGCTCTGGGGGCCGCTGGCTTTCGGCGGCATCCCCGCTCCCGCGTTTTTGGTCATTCAAGGACTGACCATTCTGGCGCTGGGCTTGTGGGCGGTGCGCATCTGGGTGCAACGATCCTTCCTCCTGCTTTGGCCGCCGATATGCTGGGCGGTTTTCGTCTTTGTGCTCTACGCGCTGGTTCGCTGCCGTCTGGTCGTGATTGAGTACGCTGCCCGGCAGGAGTTGATCCAGGTCATTGTTTATGCCTCGTTGTTCTTCATCATTATCAACAATTTTCATCGCCGGGAATCGGCCACCATCATCATCCTCTGTTTGATCGCACTGGGATTGTTGTTGTCATGGGACGCGGTATTTCAGTTTGCCACGAAGTATCCGCGTGTTTGGGGCTTCCCGCGGCGCGCGCAGTTCCTCGGCCAGGGGAGCGGAACCTATATAAACCCGAATCATCTGGCCGGATTTCTGGGCATGGTGGTTCCGCTGGCGCTGTCTTACATGCTGATGAGCCGCTTCACGCCCACCATGAAGGTTTTGTTCGCCTACTGCGCCCTGGCCATGCTGGCTGGCATTGGTGTTTCTCTTTCACGCGGCGGCATTCTCGCCACGGGCGCAACCTTGCTTGTCTTTTGTTTGGTGCTCCTTTTTCAGCGGGGTTATTGGCTCCCCGCCCTGGGGGTCCTGGCCGCGCTTGTTGCCCTGGGCATTGCTTTCGACACGGAATTTGGCTCGGTGCAGAGGCGCTTTGAGTGGACTTTCAAGTCCGGCCATCTGGAGGATATTCGCTTCAATTATTGGCCTGCTGCCATCCATATTTTTGAGGATCATCCGTTGTGGGGGGGCGGTCCGGGGCATTTCGATTCCGAATTTGCCCGTTACCGACCGCCCATTGCGCAAATACGGCCCGTTTACGCCCACAACGATTATCTCAATACTCTCGCTGAATGGGGTGTGACCGGACTGGCCATCATCGCGGCGGCTTGCGTTTTGCTTTATTATGGCGCTTTGAAAACCTGGCCCGCCTTGCGCCAGGCCGACCTGGAGGCTGGTGCAGCGCAAAGAAGTGACAGGTTGGCGTTTCTGATGGGCGCCTGCATGGGCCTGCTGGCCGTCCTTTTTCATTCGGTGGTGGATTTTGACATGCATGTTCCGGCCAATGCCGTCATTGCCGTCACGTTGATGGCGCTGGTCAGCGCGCAGTGGCGCTTTGCCACCGAACGCTTTTGGAAAAACCCGCGCCGCCTTGGGAGAATATTGCTGACTGTCATAATGGCCGCGGCCATGGCCTGGCTGGCGGCGCAGGGGGCGCGCAGGGGGCGCGAAGCATTCTGGCAGCATCGGGCGGCGGACGAAACGGCCTCGTGGGACGACCGGCTGGCCGGCCTGGAGAAGGCCTGCGAAGCGGAGCCGGCTAACTTCGAAAACTCCTACAACCTGGGCGAGTATTATCGTTTGTCCAGCCAGCAAGGCAATCCCGGCTACCAAGACCAAGCCAGGCAAGCCATGATGTGGTACGCCAAAAGCATGGCCTCAAACCCTTTGGATGCTTTCGTCCCCATGCGCTATGGCATGTGCCTGGATTGGATCGGGGAAACCAACCGGGCCAGCGTCTATTTTAACCTGGCGGAAAAACTGGACCCCAACGATGCCCGGGTGGCCTTCTTTCAGGGCCGTCATTGCGTTGAACTGGGCGACTATCCCGCGGCCAGGCGCTGGTTTGAACGTTCGCGGGAGCTGCAGGGGTATGATATCCTTTGGACTGATATCACTAATTGGACGCTGAAGAGGCTCGACGAGAGGATGGCCGACCCGTACGGATTGTATAAAAAATGATGTGGACAGGCGTTTTCAAATGGCCTATAAGAGAGGCAATTGAGACGATATTAAATTGACATTTTTCAAAAAAGGGCGAAAATAATCGCAAGTAAAGGTTATTATCAATACGAATGTTATGAAAAGAACACAAATCATGCTCGCGTGTGCTGTGGTGCTTGCCCTGGCAGGCGTAACCACTCTTCATTCTGCTGAGGAAGGCCTCAAACAGGCCAAAGCAACCGTCAGATCCGTTCATGGCACGGTGGATTACCAGGACAAGCAGAATGGCGCCTGGTTGCCCGTAAAGCCCAACATGAAATTCGCCGCCGGCATCAGTATCCGGACCGGCGCTGATGGCACGGCTGACATTAGCGTCAACGGCACGGCATCCGCCGTCCGGCTCACCAACAACACGACCCTGGAGATACCGACCATGTCTTATGTTGGCACCGCCCGCGAAGGGGACACCACGACGATGCTGAACCTGAAAAGCGGCGGCATTCTTGGCAACGTAAAGAAGATTTCAGCCAATTCCCGCTATGAAATCATGTCGCCCCACGGCGTGGCCGGCGTTCGCGGCACCGATTTCGCCGTGGAAGCCATTCCCACGTCGGCTGGCGTTTTCGATGTGACATTCAGCAGCGTCACGGGTGTGATAACGGTTTCAGCCGTCATCAATGGTGTAACGGTCACGCATACATTGACCACCGGCATGTCATGGACAATAGGAAAGGACGTCACACAAATGAAGGCTTATATTATTGAGAATTTTCAAAATCAAATCAATGGCCTCATCAACGGCCCTCCCGGCGGACCCGGCGGACCCGGCGGACCCGGCAACAGAGGCGGCAATCCGAACGGCCCCGGCGGCCCGAACAATCCTGGATCTCCCTTCCCCGGTGGCACTGGCCCGCCTCAAGGCGGACCGTCTTCGTAGGCCGGCCGGCGGCTTGACGCCGTCCGATATTGGATTCTTTTCGCCCGGAGCAGCTTGTGTTGCTCCGGGCTTTTTGCTTAACTCCAGCCCGTGCGCCTGAATTTTCTCAAATCGCCGATCTGTCTCATTGCCGCACCGGTGATTCTTGGCGTTTGCCTTCTGGAGATGACCCGCGTCCCGGCCTTTCAGCGCCTGGAATGGATGACCTATGACTGGCGGGTCCGGCTGGCTCACAATTACGCCAGCCATTCCTCCGATGACGCGACCAATCTCGGCGTGGTTGAAATCAGCGACAACACCATCGCGGCGGTCAGCAGCGGCGAGTTTGGATATCAATTCGGCTTGTATTGGCCAAGGCAGGTGTATGCGCGGGGCTTGGAGGAATTGTCCAGGCAAGGGGCCAAAGCGGCGGCATTCGATGTTCTTTTTGCCGAGAAACGGCCGGACCAGCCGGATATTAACTTGCCCGGGGGTGCGTCCATGTCGTCGGATGATTATTTTGCCCTGCAACTGAAAAATTCCGGCAACGCCATTTTGGCGGCGGACCAGGATCTTTTGCCAGACACGCTTTTCAGAACCAACGCCTGGCGCATCGCCAACATTTCCACGCAACGAGATGCCGACGGCGTTTTGCGCCGCGACCAGGCCTTCTTGGAATACAAGGACTGGCACTGGATCATCAAACAAGCCGCCGCTGCTTACGGTTTCAACTTGTCTAAAACCAGGACCGAACCCGGTAAAATCACCTTTTACCAGAGGGATGGAGATTCCATTATTTTCCCGGCGGATTCGCATGGGATGATAGATACAACGAATTTTGTCAACCCGGTCCCGCCGGGAGTTCCGCCCCACTTTCCGCCCTTCACCACGATTCGTGTATGGAGCATGGGCATTGTCATGGCGGCGTACCAACTGAAGCTCGATTTGGACAAGTCGGAAATCGATCTGCCAAACCATCGCATCGTGCTTCATGGCGAGCACGGGCTGACCCGGTTCATTCCGGTCGATTCCCACGGCTACTTTTACATTGATTGGTCCATTGGACTGCATGATACGAATTTGGTGAAGGGAGCCTTTGAGGAGCTCCTGATGACGCAGGGGGAGCGGGACGCCGGACATCCAGTGACGGATCAATGGCGGGACAAATTGGTCGTCATCGGCTCGACCGCCACCGGCAACGATCTGTCCGATATGGGCTCGACTGCTTTGGAGAGCGTTACCTATTTGGTCAGCAAGCATTGGAACGTGGCCAATTCCGTAATCGCCGGACGGTTCATCAGGCCCACCCCGCCGGCGGTCAATCTGCTGCTCATCATCCTGGTCGGCGCGCTTTCCGCATGGATCACGTGGGTCGTCACGCGCCCGGTTACGGGGTCCCTTCTGATGGCTGTGACGGCGATCGTCTATCTTGGGATGGCGGCGGCGCTCTTCATTCATTGGCGGATATGGCTGCCCATCGTGCTGCCGCTGGTTTGCGCCGGGTTCGTGACCCATCTCTCCGCCCTGACCTACCGCGTGAGCGTGGAACAATCGGAGAAAAAACGGATCAGGTCCCTTTTCTCCCGCCTCGTTTCGCCCGAAGTCGTCAATGAAGTGCTCGGCGCCAAGGCGATATCGCTCAATTCCCTGGCGGGTGAACGGCGGCAGATCACCGTTTACTTTGCCGACATTCGGGGCTTTACAGGGTTGACGGATGCCGCCCAGGCGGAAAACACGGAATTTGTGCGCCGCCATGAGTTGAGCGCCCAGGTGGCCGAGGATTATTTTGACGAACAAGCGCGGGAGGTCATGAAAACGGTCAGTCTTTACCTCGGCATCATCGCCAACTGTGTCAAGAAGCACCACGGGACGCTTGACAAGTACATTGGCGATTGTGTCATGGCTTTTTGGGGCGCTCCGCTGGCCAATCCCCATCATGCCCTGGCCGCGGTGCGCTGCGCCATTGAAGCGCAACAGGCCTTGCACTCGCTCAATGCGCGGCGCGAAAAGGAGAACCAGCGGCGCGAGCAGGAGAACATCGGGCGCGGGCGCGCGGGGCTGCCGGCCCTTTCCCGTTTGCCGGTCCTTTCCATGGGCAGCGGCATCAACACCGGCATGACCATTGCCGGTTTCATGGGTTCGGACGCGCATATTGTCAATTATACTGTTTTCGGCAGGGAGGTGAATCTGGCCAGCCGCCTCGAAGGCCTTTCCGGCCGCGGCCACATCCTTATTGGCGAGGGCACTTATGCCGCGCTGCAACGCGACGACCCGGATTTGGCCAAAACCTGCGTCGAATTGCCGCCCCGGCTTGTGAAGGGATTCCGCGACAGCGTCCGGATTTTCGAGGTTCCGTGGACGCCCCTGGCTCCTCCCGCCCAAGCGCCGGGCCAGCCGGGCCAGGCTGCTGAGGACACCCCGGCGGTTGCCTGAACTAGTTTGATTCACTTTGACCGGGTTTGACTGGCCCGAATGCCGATTATTCTGCAAGCCATTCATGTTAAGGTACTTGCACATAATTTGCCCCGGATTTGACAAACAGAATCGGTTTGACCGACTTTGACCGACTTTGACCCGCCTTTGTCCGGAAGTGCGGCGCGGGACGCCCCGCACAGCGACCGGGACGGTCGCGCTCCCCCCAAAAAAAATAATCCGAAATTATTTCGGAAAAGGGCTGTTTTTCCGAAATATTTCCGAAATTTTTCGGATTATCCGAAATTTTTCGATCTCTTTTAACCCAGCCTTTCAGGAAGGCAGAAAGATGAGTTGGGAGCGCGTGCGTCTCGCGCGCCGTGTCTGGCGTGCCGCCAAACACATCTTTGTCCGGAAGTGCGGCGCGAGACGCTCCGCAGAGCGACCGGGACGGTCGCGCTCCCGAGACATTCCTCTGACCATTCCAATTGGCGCGACACAGCGTGCTCATGGGTGCATTATGGCACAAAAGGCGGAATTTGTACAGGTCATGGTGGAGACTATTTTTAAAACACGAAACCCCTGCAAACATTGGCCGAAACGCGTGTCGGGGGCCTCTCTGTCAAGTATGTATTCTTGACAGGCACTCCAAAAACCGGGTTTTTTAACCACAGGGAATGCCCCCTTCCTTCTCAGTCCGCCGGGGATGTGAGGGAATGTCCCTGGGTGGAACACCCCATAGCGCAGGAATCCTTCATTGGCGCATCCTCATCTCACTTTAAAACAGAAGGACACGCAAAATGAGAATCATCAAGTGCGGCTTGTTTAAGCCATGCGCGGCAATATTTGCCGCTTTCATTGCAACGATGAATCCGGCGTTCTGCCAATCAGGGCCGCCCCCGCTCCCTCCGATCCTGTTAGACGACTGGATTTTGGCGCAGCCAGATTGGCTGGACATATTTCGTGATGCCCCGCCCGGCTTTGCCAACTTGAACACCGCCCCCGGCTGGTGCCATGCCGGAACAGCCCTGAGCGTCGATACGAACTGCCCGGCATTTCTCAACTTGAGTGTGATGGACGAGGGCGAACCAAACATCAGTCTGGACTCTGGAACGATTTCCTTGTGGTTCCAGGCGAACTGGAGTTCCACCACTGATGGCGGAAATGGCCCAACTAATTGGGCAACAATGTTTTCCGTAGGAAACTGGACTTCAAATGCGGCACAGTCGGCTTGGACCATCGCCATTTCTCCGTCAGGAACGAATATGCTCATGGAAGCGCAGTCCAGCGGCTCCAACCAAGTCGTTTTCGACGTGCCAATCGATTTCGACGCCGGGGACTGGCATTCGATAACCGTAACATATTCATCGTCAAGCTGTTGCGTTTATATGGAGGGCCAGCTTGTTACCAACGCGGGGCCAATCAATTATTTTCCCAGCGAGAGCGATTGCACCAACTACGGCATATTCGTCGGGAGCCTCTCTACAAATGGTGAATGCCAGGCGCATGGCCAATTCCAAGACCTGCGGACGTACGATGGCCCGCTTTCCGCTGACATGATTGCGCAGGATTATGCCAATACATCCGTCATCATCCTCAATTGGGGCGGCAGTTTGCCCTCTTCCGGCGGCTTTCATCCAGACGACGAGCCTCCAACACCAGAGGGCGGCACCAACAGCGGCAGTGGTGGTGGCGGTGGCTCACCTGACATCCCTCAGAACCCTGGCACGAACTTGTGGCTGATCATTTCGTTGCAATCGAACTCGGTCCTGGTCACCCTGACCAACACAGTGGCCGGGTTTCCCTACCTCTTGCTGGCCGCCACCAATTTAAAAGGTCCTTGGTTGACCAACCAGTCGCTTCTGGCCACCACTAATACTGCGGTGGCTGCTCCGATACCGTTGGGAAACACCAATGCCGTGTTCTTCATCGCCAAGCAAGCCGTTCCTGGAACGTTGAGGTGGAGCGTCTTTCTTGGAGGAGATGGCGATGCATTCGGTCGGCTTTCCGCCTCCCCTGCCATTGGGCCGGACGGAACAGTTTACATTGCTTCCGGCAGCATCACCAACAGCATGCTTTTCGCCATTGATCCTTTGAGCGGAAAGATCAAATGGAGCAACAATATCTTCATCCCCAATGAATCATCCCCGCAAACGCCTGAATTAACCGGCTCGGCAACGCTTGGCATAAACGGGATGATTTATATAGGTTCCGACGACGGAAATTTGTACTCCTTTAATCCCAGTGGCACGAGGAACTGGTTTCGTAACATGGGGAACTATGTGGCGGTATATTCCACCCCTGCCATTGGCAGCAATGGCACCATTTATGTCACGACGGACGAAACCGAAGCAGACAGAGCAAACAGTCCCATCACCGGCCTTCTTTCCATCAATACGAACGGAACCACAAACTGGATGTTTGTTCCTCAAGACCCGTTCTACGGCAACACCGGTGACGTGGACTCATCTCCAGCCATCGGCCCGGACGGAACGGTGTACTTTCTGGCGGAGGGGCACCGGCTCTACGCGGTTTCGGCCAGCGGGAACTTGAAGTGGTTCATGCCCCTGCCGGGCGACATGGAACCGGATTCCAGCCCTGCCATTGGCTCGGACGGTACGATCTACGTTGGGTCCAATTCCAGGTATCTGTACGCGGTTAATTCTGATGGATCGTTGAAATGGGTCTTTAACGTTTACCTCGTGGACTTCCACAACGCGCTAATCCAGGCATCCCCAACCATCGGCCGCGACGGAGTCATTTACGTCGGGACAGGTGACTTCAATGATGCCTATGGTGACAATCCCGGCAACCTGTATGCGATCAATCCGGACGGGAGCACCAACTGGGTGTTTACCACCGCGACCGCGGCCACCATGTCCGCTCCGGCGATTGGCGCTGATGGGACGGTCTATGTCGCATGCGCGGACAATAAACTGTACGCCGTGACAAATGGCAGTCAAGCGTGGGCTTTCGAGACCGAAGGCCCGATTGTTTCCTCTCCTGCGATTGGAGCGGACGGAACAGTTTATGTCGGTTCCGGGGACGGCTTTCTGTATGCGATCTTTGGTTCAACGCCGCTGGCGACCAACGCACCCTGGCCGATGTTCCATCAAAACCCAACCCACACCGGCCGGTCCCCGGCTCCACCGACCTCCGGCGAAGAGTGTGACTCCGCGTTTGTGTACGACGGCACGAACGACGGCATGGGAGATTTTACCTTCAGCATCGTTGGCACAGCGGGCAGCGTTTGGAACGTTTATGCCTCGACCAACCTGACCAACTGGACGAAGGTGGGCACCAATTTGACGTTGGTTACGAATGTGGACAGCTTCAATGGGAACGCCACGTTCACCAACACCAATGTGGCCGGGTTTTCCCAACGGTTTTATCAACTCAGCAACAGCACTTGCACTTCGCGGGTCATTGGCTTTGTCAACCTGAACATAGTGCCCGGAACCAACCTGATCGCCAACCAATTGTGCCAGGGGGACGACGGAGTGCTCGAGGACGGTTCTCAAAACTGGCCGATGAACACATTGAGCGCGTTATTTCTTGATTCCTGGGATTACCATCAAGACCCAACTCAGATAATGAAATGGAATGGCGCGAGCTTTGATGTTGCTGCTTATGACGATTTTAATCGGCCCGAGTGGCGTCCGTATGGGAGTGGGGATATGACAATGTTGCCCGGCTCCAGCGTGTTGGTGAACAACGAGACGGGCAGCTCGTTTACCGCCTCGTTTGTGGGATTGGTGCGTGGGCAGCAGGTTTTCCAGATTCAGACCCATACGAACTATCTCAGCGCCACGGTGCCGATGGCGGGGGCGATTACCAATATTACAGGTTATGTTCCCCATAATGGAGACATAATCCAATTGTTCAACACCAACACCCAGGCCTTTCAATCATACACCAATAATGGAAGCGCGTGGTTGCCGACCAACCCTCCTGTTGTCGGCGTCGGCAAAGGATTCGTGTTGATAACGACCAACGCCTATAGATGGACCAACACTTGGGAGCATTAGCTCCCAGCGTGTGCTAGACCGGAAGCCTGACCTTGCTAAATTCGGACGGATAAGCGATATTGAGGAATCACAGATGAGTGGGGAAATGACATTTTGGCAAACGAAGCCAGCGAGAAGGGCATTCTGCACTGCGTTCACGCTGATTGAATTGCTGGTTGTCATTGCGATCATCGCCATTTTAGCCGCACTGCTACTGCCGGCTTTGGCCGGAGCGAAGAGGCAGGGGCAACAAATCAGTTGTTTGAATAACCTCAGGCAAGTGACCGTTGCCGGTTTGATGTACCTGAACGACACGCAGCACGGATTGCCGTGGAATGACCCCCACGATCCGAACTATGATCCAAACGTCGCCCCAGATTGGTTTCAAGCCTTGACCAATTACGGGGCGACGGATGCCGTGCGCGTGTGCCCCTCGACCCGCCAGCCGCCGCTGTCCGCCGTTCAAGCAGCCGGCGCTGCAGACCTTGCGTGGATTGTGGGGGATAGATTGGTTCCGTCGGAGATCGGGAGTTACGGGCAGAATGGTTGGTTTACCGACTTTATCGCTTCAGCGCCGGATGCAATGACTGGAGGCATGTATCCGCAATTCATGTTTCCAAAACTTTCGGCCGTTTTGAAACAGGCGCAGACTCCACTCTTTTTTGACCAGAACTACGCCCAAACCTTTCCGTTGGAAACCGACCGCGCCGCCAGCGATCTTTACTTTGGCCAAAATCGTCCAGATGGTTGGATACGAGACGGGATGGGATGTTGCACGATTCTGCGGCACGGGGGGCGGACGGCCAGCAGCAGCGTTCCCTACAACTCCGGCCAGCCGTTGCTGGGCGCGATCAACATGTCGTTTGCCGACGGGCACGGCGAACTCGTCAAACTGCAAAATCTCTGGACGTACTACTGGCACTTGAATTGGAACCCCGCCCTGGTCAAAGGCCCCTGAAAACCGCTGCCATGCGCGGAAGAACCACATTTTGGAGAACAAAAACGTCCAAGGCTGGGGTCTGCCGCGCTTTTACGCTGGTTGAATTGCTGGTTGTCATTGCGATCATCGCGATTTTGGCGGCGCTGCTTTTGCCGGCTTTGGCCCGATCAAAGATGCAGGGACAACAAATCAAATGTTTGAATAACCTCAGGCAAGTGACTGTTGCCGGTTTGATGTACCTGAACGACACGCAGCACGGATTGCCGTGGAATAACCCGCACGATCCTAACTATGATCCAAACGTTGCCCAGGATTGGGTAAATGCTTTGACGAACTGCGGGGCGACGGATTCTGTGCGTGTGTGCCCCTCGACCCGCCAGCCGCCGCTGTCCGCCGTTCAAGCAGCCGGCGCTGCAGACCTTGCGTGGATTGTGGGGGATAGATTGGTTCCGTCGGAGATCGGCAGTTACGGGCAGAATGGTTGGTTTACCGACTTTATCGCTTCAGCGCCGGATGCAATGACTGGAGGCATGTATCCGCAATTCATGTTTCCAAAACTTTCGGCCGTTTTGAAACAGGCGCAGACTCCACTCTTTTTTGATCAGAACTATGACTATACATTCCCCTTGGAAACCGATAAGGCCGCCAGCGATCTTTACCTCGGCCAATCTCCAATTGGTTATCAGCGGGTCGGAATGGGATGTTGCACGATTCTGCGGCACGGGGGTCGGACGGCCAGCAGCACCGTTCCTTACAAGAGCGGCCAGCCGTTGCCGGGCGCGATCAACATGTCGTTTGCCGACGGCCATGGCGAACTGGTCAAACTGCAAAATCTCTGGACGTACTACTGGCACCTGAATTGGAACCCCGCCCTGGTCAAAGGCCCCTGAAAACCGGTGCCATGCGCGGAAGAACCACATTTTGGAGAAAAAGAACGTCCAAGGGTGGGGGCTGCGCTGCCTTCACGCTGATTGAATTGCTGGTTGTCATTGCGATCATTGCGATTCTGGCGGCGCTGCTGCTGCCGGCTTTGGCCGGAGCGAAGAGGCAGGGGCAACAAATCAATTGTTTGAATAACCTCAGGCAAGTGACCGTTGCCGGTTTGATGTACCTGAACGACACGCAGCACGGATTGCCGTGGAATAACCCCCACGATCCGAACTATGATCCAAACGTCGCCCCAGATTGGTTTCAAGCCTTGACCAATTGCGGGGCGACGGATGCCGTGCGCGTGTGCCCCTCGACCCGCCAGCCGCCGCTGTCCGCCGTTCAAGCAGCCGGCGCTGCAGACCTTGCGTGGATTGTGGGGGATAGATTGGTTCCGTCGGAGATCGGCAGTTACGGGCTGAACGGTTGGCTTCAAGATTTTATCGCCGCACCACTGCCTGAATTTACTGGTGGCATGTATCCGCAATTCATGTTTCCAAGACTTTCGACCGTTTTGAAACAGGCGCAGACTCCACTCTTTTTTGACCAGAACTACGCCCAAACCGCTCCGTTGGAAACCGATCGCGCCGCCAGCGATCTTTATTTTGGCCAACCTCCAATTGGTTATCAGCAGGAAGGAATGGGATGTTGCACGATTCTGCGCCACGGGGGTCGGACGGCCAGCAGCAGCGTTCCCTACAACTCCGGCCAGCCGTTGCCGGGCGCGATCAACATGTCGTTTGCCGACGGCCATGGCGAACTGGTCAAACTGCAAAATCTCTGGACGTACTACTGGCACCTGAATTGGAAACCCGCGCTGGTCAAAGGCCCCTGAAGACCTCTGCCATGCGCGGAAGAACCACAGATTGGAGAACAAAAACGTCCAAGGGCGGGGTCTGCCGCGCTTTTACGCTTCGGATTTCATTTTCTTTATCCGTGCCATCCGGTCTGATCCGTGGTTTAAGAATTTGACCACGGATTACACGGATTACACGGATTTAATTTTTCTTTATCCGGTCTGATCCGTGAAATCCGTGGTCAATTCTTGATTATCCTCTCACCACTCGCTTCCACGTCAACGTGGCATCCTTGAAATTGATGAGCAGGGCGACCTCGAGACCAGTGATGTTCAGGTAGCCGAGCATCTGGGCAACATGCGTGTCGTTGAATGTCGTCACCACTTTGGGATCGGCGATGACCTTGCCGTCAACGATCAAATCCGGCACCAGTTTGCCGATGAAGTGGCCGCGGTAATGAACCGGGTATTCCCGCTGCTGCTCCACGGTGTGCCCGCGATGCTGCAACTCGATAACCAAGGCATTCTCATAAAGTTTCTCGTCCAAGCCGGGTTTGAGTTCGTTTAAGACGGCCATCGCCGACCCGATGATGTCTTTTGTCAGTTCTTCGTGCTTCATGAAAAGAATTTGACCACGGATTTCACGGATGGCACGGATTTAATCTTTCTTTATCTGGTCTAATCCGTGGCTAATTCTTTAAAGCTTGCGGCGCGGGGCAAAAAGCGGTCAACTCCGCGCATGGATTCGAGGGAAGCGTTGATCGCTTTGAATATGATTGACGGCGTCGGCCCGGTGCGCGTCCGGCAATTGCTGGGCCATTTCGCGGAGGCCGCCGACATCCTGCGCGCCAGCCGCGCCCAATTGGAAAAGGTCCAGGGCATCGGGCCGGAAATCGCGTCGGCCATCGCGGGTTGGGAAAAAACGGTGGACCTGAAGGGCGAACTGGAGCGCATCCAGCAATTCGGCTGCCGCATTGTCATCCAGTCGGACGGGAATTACCCGGAGCTGCTCAAGCAAATCTACGATCCGCCCGTGGTGCTCTACACCAAGGGGGAGCTGGCGGCGAAGGACAAGAACAGCGTGGCCATGGTCGGGTCGCGGATGACCACGCATTACGGGATGGAAGTGGCGCGCAAGCTGGCTTATCAACTGGCCTACATCGGCGTGACCATCGTGAGCGGCGGGGCGCGGGGCATTGACACCGGGGCGCATCAGGGGGCGCTCAACGCCAAGGGCCGCACCATCGCGGTGCTGGGCACGGGCATCAACCTGATTTTTCCGGCGGAGAACGCCGAATTGTTCGAGCGCATTGCCGCCTCGGGCGCGGTGATCACGCAATTCCCGTTCAACCGCAAGGCGGACAAGCAAAGCTTCCCCATTCGCAACCGGCTGGTGGCGGGCATGACGCTGGGGACGGTGGTGGTGGAGGCCAATCTGACCAGCGGGGCGCTCATCACCGCCCGCATGGCCAATGACAACGGGCGTCAAGTCTTCGCGGTGCCGGGGCGGATCGACTCGCCGCGCAGCAAAGGCTGCCACGAGCTGATCAAGAACGGCGGCGCGAAATTGTGCGAGAGCGCGGAGGACATCCTGTGCGAATTCGAATATCTTTTCCCGTCGAGCAACCGGCCCGAAGTGCTGCGGGACGCCCCGGACCTGCCCGCCTTCGCGTTGTCGCCGAACGAGACGGCGCTCTACGCTCTTATTGACAAGGAGGAAATGTCCATTGACGACCTCATCCGGCGCAGCGGGCTGGCGCCGTCCACGGTGTCCGTCACCCTGTTAGGGCTGGAGATGAAGCGGCTGATCCGGCAACTGCCGGGGAAAATTTTTGTCAAGAACGATTAAGAGGTTAAAGTGGCGTCGCCCATTAGAGCGGCTGATTTTTCTGGACACAAAGAATCAAAAATGCTTAAATTGCCGCACGAAGTCCAAGAGCAAACCATAAGAACGCTCAAAACCGACAACGTACATGAAAAAAACATTGGCAGTAATCACACTGCTCGCCGGAGCGGGGTCAGCCTATTCGCAAGGCACAGTGAATTTTTTCGACTACAGTACCAGCTTCCGGCAGCAGTTTTTCAGCTCGCAAACATTGGGAGCCTCCACAGTCGCCGTGTCCTACGGTGGATATTCCGGCTATGAGGAGATGGGGAGTACTGCTGCCGGCATAGAGAGGCCTAAGGGCACCACAGTTTATGCCACAGGGGCGCTGCTTTCAGGAACTGGCTTTGACGCCCAGCTCCTTGCCGCTCCCGGGCTGAATGATGCCCTGGTTACATTATTGCCAACCGGACCTGTTGTTCACTTCTTTACTGGCTCGGTGAGTGCCGGGTTGTTCCTATCGGGTGGAAATGTTCCAATCCCTGGCACGACGCCCGGCAATGGAAGCAGCTCTACCGCCACAGTCGCAGTGGCGGTCTGGGCTAACAACGGAATTGACGGTGCTGCCGATACTTTGGCGCAGGCACAGGCTGATGGATATGCTTGGGGTGTTTCAAATACGGGAAATCTGAATTATCTGGGTGGTTGGGCGGTGCCTGTTCCTTGGTCATCGCCAGATATGCCCAGCTCGATTACGAGCTTCAGCATGATCGCCGAGGCGGTTCCGGAACCGGGCACGATTGTCCTTGGTGTGCTCGGCGCGTCAGCCTTCCTGTTTCGCCGCCGCGAATAACCGCCGGCGAATCTCTGCGTCGAAGACTGCTCAAGATCGAACTGGAAGCCCAGCTTGACATGTTGGACGGCGTGATACATATTTGTATCACGATGAAAACAGCAACGGTCAGAGATTTGCGGAACCATTTTCCACGCGTCGCCGCGTGGATTGCGGAAGGCGAGCCAGTGGAGATCACCAAAAGCGGGAAACCCTTCGCGCGCCTTTCGCCCGCCCCTGCGGCGAAACCGCGCAAACTCGTCAAACCCGACATCATGGCGCAGTTGAAAGAAACGTGGGGCGACCGCGTTTTTTCCGCGAGGGAAATCGCCGAAATGCGCGCGGCAGAGTTGGAAGGCGAAGAGGGATGATTGCCTTTCCCGATACTTCCTTTCTCTGTGCGCTCTATGTGCGGCAAGACAATTCGCCGGCGGCGGCGGCACACTTCCAGGACATGCTGGAGGTGTTGCGCGTCTCCAGCCTGCTGCTTTACGAATTCCGCCAAAGCGTCCGGTTCCAAGTCTGGTTGAACGCGCGGGACAACAGCAAGGGCTATCCCAAAAACATCGCGGAAGCCGCGCTCGCCAAATTTCAAGCCAACATGGACGCTGGCGCGCTCGAAGTCGTGACGGCCGACTGGGCGGATGTTCACCGTCTGGCCGAAATCCTTTCCACCCGCCACACGATGGCGGGCGGACATCGCAGTTTTGATGTGCTCCATGTGGCGACGGCGTTGCATTTGGGCGCGCGGGAATTCCTCACGTTCGACGCCAACCAGCGCAAACTGGCCGCCGCCGAAAAATTGAAGGTGAAACCGTGAAAGTGGTGGTAGGTGATGGATTTGAACCATCGAAGGCGTAAGCCAGCAGATTTACAGTCTGCCCCCGTTGGCCACTTGGGTAACCTACCATCATCCCTCCGGCCTGCCGGCCAGTGGCAAGAGCGATTTAGCCAAATTCTCCCCTTTGGCTCAAGTTTAAAATGCAAGTTTTACGCCTCGCCCAAGATTTGTTTGAAGTTTGGCCGCTGCAATCTAAACTGGGGCCATGTTCGATTCACTGAGCCAAAAACTTCAGAACGCGTTTCGCAATCTGCGCGGGCTGGGCAAGATCTCCGGGGACAACGTGGGGGAGGCCTTGCGGGAAGTGCGCATGGCTTTGTTGGAGGCGGATGTGAATTTCCAGGTGGCCAGGGATTTCATCGAAGAGGTCAGGACAAAATCCCTCGGCCAGGAGGTGGTGCAGAGCATTCAGCCCGGCCAGCAGATCATCAAGATCATTCACGATGAGATGGTCAAATTACTCGGCTCCGCCAACGCCGGCCTCTCATTGAGCGGCAATCCCAGTTCCATCCTGATGGTCGGTTTGCATGGCTCGGGCAAAACGACTTCCAGCGCCAAGCTGGCCCGGTTGCTCCATAAACAGGCCCGCACTCCTTTGCTTGTCTCGGTGGACGTGTATCGTCCGGCCGCCATGGAGCAATTGGAAACGCTCGCCCAACAAATCGCCCTGCCTGTCTTTGTCAAAAAGGGGGAAACGGACGTGCTGAAAATCGCCCGCGAGGCCTTTGACTTCGCCCGCCAGAATAATTGCAACACCTTGATTTTTGACACCGCCGGCCGCTTGCAAATGGATGAGCCGTTGGTGCAGGAGTTGGTGCGCTTGCGCGATTTGACCAAGCCCCAGGAGATTCTCCTCGTGCTGGATGCCGCCACCGGCCAGGAGGCCGTCAACGTCGCCTCCCGTTTTGACCAGGCCCTCCAGATCACGGGGGCGGTTCTGACCAAGCTCGACGGCGATGCCCGCGGCGGCGCGGCGCTGAGTTTGAAAGCCGTCACGGGCAAGCCGATCAAGTTTGCCGGCGTGGGCGAGAAGGTGGACGAATTCGAGCCGTTTTACCCCGAGCGCATGGCCTCCCGCATCCTCGGCATGGGCGACGTTGTCAGCCTGGTCGAACGCACGATTGAGGCGGTGGATGCCAATGACGCCAGGCGCATGGAGGAAAAAATGCGCAAGGGCCAATTCACGCTCGATGATTTTCTGGACCAATTGCGCCAGATGAAAAAACTCGGTTCGCTCGAAAGCCTCGTCGGCATGCTGCCCGGCGGGGCGGACATGCTCAAGGGCGCCGACCTGCCCAAACAGGAAAAAAACTTCAGGCGGATGGAAGGGATTATTTGCGCGATGACGCATCAGGAACGGCGCGCGCCGCAGATTTTAAACGCCAAACGGCGTTTGCGCATTGCCAAGGGCAGCGGCGTGCCGGTGTCCGAGGTCAACAATCTGCTCAATCGTTTCAGTCAAATGCAGCAGATGATGAAGAAAATGGGCAAGTTCCAGAAAATGATGGCCAAAATGGGGGGCGTCATGCCGGGGATGCTGGGCAGGTGAGTGCTACGAAAAGGTTCCTCAACATTTTCGGTGGAATAGAAATCCGCCAAGACCGACCACGATTCGCGGTACGAGTCGCTTTGGGGGCCATGTCTCAGGGCGAATTCCGTATGTAACTCCTTCTATATGAGCTTCTTCCTCTTGGAGCCGCCGCACGGCGGCGGCCTGCGGCCTGGCAGCTTCGCTCCAGGCCGACCCCCAAAGAAGGCTTTTAATGAGAATCTATTCCACTGAAAACGTTGAGGAACCTACGAAAATGACCAATGACGAAATCCTAATGAGGAATAAATGCCCAAATGACCAACCTTTCGTCATTGGGAATTGGTCATTGATTAGTCATTCGTGCTTCGTCATTCGTCATTGTCTCTTTTCCTACATCGGGCCGCCCACATTAATTCCGTGTTCCAGGCAGTAGGCGGCGTTATCGGCGTATTTTTCGGCCCAGTATTTCAGGCCGGCCCGTTCCTCATCCGTCAGGGCGCGGACGATTTTGGCCGGCGACCCCAAGACCAGCGAGCCGTCGGGGATCTTGACGTTTTGCGTGACCAACGCTCTGGCCCCGATCAAGCATTGCGCGCCGACTTCAGCCCCATCCAACACCACCGCGCCCATGCCGATCAGGCATTCATCACCGATCCGGCAGGCATGGACGATTGCGGAATGGCCGACGGTCACATAGCGGCCCACAATGCAGGGAAAATCGTCCGCCAGATGAATGACCGAGTTGTCCTGGATGTTGCTATGGTCGCCAATGACAATCCGGTTGATGTCCCCGCGCAACACGGCGTTGTACCAAACGCTGGCGCCGTCGCCCAGGGTGACGTCGCCCATCACAACCGCGCCGCGGGCAATATAGACGCCTTTGCCCAGGACCGGCTTCTTGCGCAAAAATGTGTCAAGTTGTTCGCGTAATATTTTCACGATTCATGAGTGGACCGGTTCGGCGGTCCTTGGTTTGGGCGGATGGAAGAACAAAGCCAGCGTGATTGCCGCCGCCAGCGCCACCCCGCATGGCACGAGGAATAATCTTCGAAAGTCGATCAAACCCCCGGCCATGAATTTCTTCGTCAGAAAGGGACAGAGCGTATTGCACGCCATCGCACCCAGTCCCAGGATCATCACATTAAACAACCCCTGCGCGCTGGAGCGGGCATCCTTGGGGAAATATTCATCCACGAAAACATAGACCGTGGCGAAAAAGAACGCGTAACAAATGCCGTGCAAAATAAAGACCAGAATAATCAGCGTGGTCCATTGCGGGAAAAAGGCGAACACGGCAAAGCGCGCCACATGCGCGAGAATGCCGATGACCATGGTGGTCCGCCAGCCCAGCTTCTTCAAGGTCACGGCGAGCATGGCCATGGCCAGAATCTCGGCGACCTGCCCGATGCTCATGATCGGCATGATCCAGTTGCCCTTGATGCCGACCTGCGGGCTGCCCAGAAACGTTGCCGCCCAGTAAAAATAAGCATTGATGACGAAGGAATCCACAAAGGCCACGATCCAGAGCACCAGCACAAACGGCCGGCCCAGGAGCCGCAGCGCTTCGATCCAGGCGAATTTATCCTGCGCCGTTTCGGCTTTCCCGGGCGGGGTATGAGGCAGCGCCAGGCTGAAAACGGCCAAAACCAGCGAAGCCATCCCGGCGACGATATAAGTCCAGCGCGCGGCTCTTTGCAGGGCGGCGCCCGACAAGCCCGCGCCCAGCGCGGTTTTAAGCCAGTCAATCATTCCCGCCGGATGGGCAGCGCCGACCCTGCCCCAATCCACCAGAATAAAAGTAAAGGGCCATGCCGCCAGGATCCATCCGATCGTTCCCCCCATGCGGATCAAGCCAAAATCTTTTGTGTCCTTCAAATGGGCGAAAGCGATCGAGTTGGTGACGGAAAGCGTCGGCACATAGAGCAGGCAATGCGCCAGCATCAGGGCGAAGAAAGTCCAGAAATCGCCCGTGAAGGCCAGGCCGATCATGGCCGCTCCGGCGAGCAACTGGCTGAAACCCAGAAATTTTTCCGCCGCAAAATACCGGTCCGCGAATTGATTGCTGAAAAACATGCCGAGGATCGCCGCGAGCGGGAAGGCATTGAGAATCAAGGCCTGTTGTCCGGGGGTGAAGCCCAGACCCGGCAGATAGCTGAAAATAAACGGCAACCACGCCCCCCAGATAAAGAACTCCAGCACCATCATGAGGAACAGTTTGAAATGGACGGCGTTCATTGGCGGGCAGCGTAAGAATTTCCCGGCAAGGGTTCAAGGTTCCTTTGGCATTTCTTCCTTTCGCCCCCCTTGACTTGGCAACGCGGCTTGCGCTACGGTTTGGCCATGAATCGGTTGTCTGCGCGTGTCGCCCTGGTTTTGCTGGGGTTGTTCCTGTTTCCTTATCGGTCACCGGCGCCGCTGGTCTATCGGCCCGGGGAAGGGTGGGCTTACGAAACGCCCGGCGCAAAGGGCGATTGGCGCCGGCAACGGGCCAAAGACCAGTTGGCCGTCTCCCAGCAGGCTTTCGATAAAAAGCAATACAGGCTGGCCTTAAAATCGTCCCTGCGCGTGATCCAAATCTGGCCCCTGTCCGATTATGCGCCGCAAGCCCAATATCTCACAGGCCGTTGTTACGAGGCCAGGAAACAGGACGAAAAGGCCTTCAACGCCTACCAGATCATGCTGGATAAATATCCCAAGGCGGCCAACTCGGAGGAGGTGCAACGCCGCCAGTTCGCCATCGCCGTCCGCTTCCTGCACGGCCAATGGTTTAAACTTTTCGGGTACATCCCCTTCTTCCCGTCGATGGACAAGACGGCGGACATGTTTGAGCACATCGTCCGTTACGGGCCTTACGGAGAAGTGGGGCCGCCCTCGCAGATGAATATCGGCGCGGCGCGGGAGAAGGAGAAGGATTATCCATTGGCCGTCAAAGCTTACGAACTGGCGGCCGACCGCTACAGTGACCAGGAAAAAATCGCGGCCGAAGCGCAATACAAGGAGGCCCTGGCCTTCAATAAACAGGCCAAAAAAGCCGATTACGATCAGAGCATCGCCGGCCAGGCCATTGCGACATTTACCGATTTCATGGCGCTCCATCCGGAGGATCCGCGCGTGGCCGACGCCCATCGGATCATCACCACACTCAGGGCGGAAGAGGCGCTGGGGAATTTCCGGGTCGCCGAGTATTACGAGAAGCAGAAAAAGTGGGACGGCGCGCTGGTATATTATAACGAGGTCCTGCTCGCCGATGCCGGTTCGCCCCTGGCCAATCAGGCGCGGCAGCGCATCGACAAGCTCAAAAGACGCGCCCCGGCCACTCCGGCCACTCCAACCGCCCCGGCCAGCCCGGTTCCCTGGACCGCCCCGGCCACCCCGGCTCTTCCGGCCACCCCGGCCAAATGACATGCGCTCATGGCTGTTGATCATTCTGGCCATCGCGGCGGGCGGGTGCGCCGGCTACAAGCTCGGCCCGACCAACGGCATCGCGGCGGGCAGCCGCACGGTGAAATTCAAGCCTTTCATCAACAAAACCCATGAACCACGCGTCACCGAATATCTCAGCACTTCCCTGCGCAAGCAGTTGCAACAGGACGGCACCTTTCGCCTGGAAACCTCGGGCAGTCCCGACATTCTTGTTTCAGGCGAGATTACAAGATTTGATCGCAGCGGGCTTTCGTATCAGACCAATGACGTCCTGACGCCGCAGGAATACACGCTGACCATGCAGGCGCGCGTGGTGGCCGTGGAGGTCAGCACCGGCAAGACGCTTGTCAACCGCACAGTGCAGGGCGCCACCTATATCCGCATCGGCAATGACGAATACAGCTCGGAGCGTCAGGCCATTCCGTTGCTGACGGATAATGTGGCGCGCAGCGCGATTTCCCTGCTGGTCGATGGCCCGTGGTAGCCGTCAAGCGCCCGCAATGCTGTAATCGTACGGCTTGCGCATTGTTCGGGCGAGCCATGGGTTGGCCTCTTTGGCGCCGTCTCCCGTGAATTTTTCCCGCGCCGGGTCCCATTGCAATTTTCGGCCCAGGCGCAGGGAAAGAGTGCCTATATGGCAGAGCGAGGCGGACCGGTGGCCCACTTCCACGTCGGCCACGGGCAGCTTTCGGGAGCGGACGCAGTTGAAGAAATTGCCCATGTGATCGTTGCTGACGTAAAGGCGTTGCGCGCCGGCGGGCAGCGGCGTGGAGAGCAAAGCCTCATCGCTGGCCTCAATCTCCGCGCGATTAACCCAAATCCAGCCGTTGCTTCCCTCGAATTTGATGCCGTTGCGCTGGCCGTTTTCGTTCACAACGGCCCCATAAATACTGTCGTCGTGCGTCGTGCGCACGGTGTGGACCACGCCGTTGGCGTAGGCATAGTGGATCACGTAGTCGCTGAAGGCGGTGTAGCCGCCGGGAATCGGCTGCGTCAGCACTTCGCTTTCGACGCTGGCCGGACCGGGCAGGCCAACGGCCCAGAGCGCGATGTCATTGTGGTGCGCGCCCCAGTCGGTCATGGTTCCGCCCGAATAATCATACCAGAAGCGAAAGTTCGCATGGCAGCGTTGCTTTACGTAATCGACCTTGGGCGCCTGGCCGAGCCAGAAATCCCAATTTAATCCCTGCGGCACCGGCGACGGGGAAAATGGACCGTCGCGCAAACCGGCCGGCAGCCAAACGGTGATCTGTTTAAGCTGCCCGATGCGCCCGTTGCGCACCAACTCGCAGGCCAGGCGGAATTTTTCGCTGCTGCGCTGTTGTGTGCCGGTTTGGAAAACAATTCCGCTTTTACGAATCACCTTCACCATGTGTTTGCCTTCGTCGATGGTCAAAGTCAGCGGTTTCTCTCCGTAAACGTCCTTGCCCGCCTTGGCGGCGGCGAGATTGATCAGCGTATGCCAATGGTCCGGGGTGGCGTTGACGATGATGTTGATGTCATCGCGCTCCAGGACCTTTCGGAAATCATTATATTTGTCCGGCGTCCGGCCCTTTTTGCCGTACTGTTCGGCGGCGGCCGCGGCGTGGGTGTCATCCACGTCGCAAACGGCGACCAGGTCGCCAAAGTGCATGGCGTTAGTGCCATCCCAGCGCCCCTGGCCGCCGCAGCCGATTAAAGCGATGGCGGGCCGGTCATTAGGCCCCAAACGTTTTGGGCGGGGCGCGGCCTCGGCCAGGTCGCGCTCCACGAACCACGCCGGAAGACCCATGGCGGCGGCGGCCAGGGAACATTTTTTGAGGAACGAACGACGGGTAACAAAGAATGCCTTTGAATTCATAAATCAATTAGGCGCCCATGCCGGGAAGTTTTCAAGCGGATTTTTAACGGGCACCGGACTTGCGCCTGATGACCGATGCACGCATTCCCCATGCCAACCCATCCCGAAAAGTTTTAATTTAATCCATGAATCTTTGGCCAAACACCTTGACGAATGACGCGGCGGCTTGCCATATTGTCGGGCATTTTTGTAACTTGAGCGTTGCCGTCAAAAAACTATGGTGAGACCACACGCGAAGTCTGCAGCCAGGAAGGTCAAGCCTTCTTCCCAACGGACCGCGAAAAAAGCCGGCCCGTCCAATTCGCCTCCGCCGCGCAAGGCCGCGGCCCGGGCGGGCCGGGACGGCAAGGCGAGGGCCGGGCTGGAGGTTGCGCCGTCGGACGGCCACAGGCCGTTCAAAGTTTCCGGGATGAACCTGGCGGAGAAAGTCAAAGAACTGGTTCGCCTGGCGCAGGAGCAAGGCTACCTGACTTACACGGACATCAACGACGCCCTGCCCGATGCGATCGTTTCACCGGAGGAATTGGACGATCTTTACAGCAAATTGCGCATCCTGGAGGTCGAGATCGTTGACCAGGCCGAGGTGGACCGTGTCAAGCAACCGGAACCGGAGGGAGACGAAGACAAGGGGCGTTTGGACATTCTGGATGACCCGGTGCGGATGTACCTCAAACAAATGGGCCAGGTCCCTTTGCTGACACGGGAGCAGGAGGTCGAAATCTCCAAGCGCATCGAAGAGGCGGAGAACCAGGTCAAACGCATTATTTACAGCTTTGGCTTCGCCGGCAAGGAGCACATCGCCCTGGCCGAAAAACTCGTTTCCGAGCCGCCCAAGGAACGCTTTGACCGGGTCATTATCGACAAGAAGGCCGAGGGGCGGGAGAAGCATTTGAAGGATTTGCGCAAACTGCTCAAACACGTCCGCGCCCTGGACCAGCAGGTGGACGACCAATACGCCTCCTGGCAAAACGCCCTGGCGGACAAGCCGTCCCCGGGCGGAAGACCGGCCCGCGAATTCAAGAAGCTGGACGAGAAACTGCAGCACTCCTTCGGCCGGTTCTATTTCAAGCACAAAGTGATCGAGGAAATGGCGCTGGTCGCGGACAATATACATGACAAAATGCAGTTGAGCCTCCATTCCATCGCCGCAATCGAGGGGCAGCGCAAGTCGGCCCAGCAGCAGCAAATCTTCCAGATCGAGCAGAGAAAGATCAAGGCCCTGGAGGAATTCGTCCGCATGCCCTGCGCGGCCTATCTCAAGGCCTATTTGGAATTGCAGCATTTCGCCAGAAAAGCCATTCAAGCCAAAACGGAAATGGTCGAGGCCAACCTCCGCCTGGTCATTTCCATCGCCAAAAAATACACCAACCGCGGCCTTTCCTTTCTCGATTTGATCCAGGAGGGCAACATGGGCTTGATGAAAGCGGTGGAAAAATTCGAATACCGCCGCGGCTACAAATTCTCCACCTATGCCACCTGGTGGATTCGCCAGGCCATCACCCGTTCCATCGCCGATCAGGCCCGCACCATCCGCATTCCCGTGCATATGATCGAAACGATCAACAAGTTGATGCGCGTGCAAAAGCAATTGATCCAGGATTTCGGACGCGAACCCTCCCCGGACGAAATGGCCGATGAATTGCAAATGCCCGTCGAGCGCGTGCGCGCTGTCTTGAAGATGGCCCAGCAGCCCATCTCCCTGCAATCCCCGGTCGGAGACAGCGAAGACACCAATTTTGGCGACTTCATCGAAGACAAGGCGGCTGAAAACCCGTCTGAAATGACCAGCTATAGTTTGCTCAAAGACAAATTGGGCGACGTGTTGTCCAGCCTGACGGAACGCGAACGGAAAGTGTTGGAACTGCGCTTTGGGCTGGGAGACGGCTATTCGCGGACGCTGGAAGAAGTCGGCAAGCAGTTCAAGGTCACCCGCGAACGCATTCGCCAAATCGAAGCCAAGGCTTTGCGCAAAATGCGCCACCCCACCCGCATCCGGCAACTCTCCGGCTTCCTGGAAACGGACGAACCAGCCTTGTCTTGAGAGCGGCCCGGCCGCCAGTTTGACGAGAAATTATAATTTCTTGCATTTTCCTCTTCCATTTGATAAGGTTTTCCCCTACATTCTTAAAAAGTGATGCATGTTTTAGCGTATATCGATCCCGGCTTGGGCGCGCTCATTTGGCAGTCAACCATCGGGGTCTTGGTTGGCCTGTTGTTCTACATGAGGAGAACGCGCAAGTGGCTTGGCAGGTTAATGGGCAAAGTTTTTCGGTCTGGACAAAAATCCAGCAATGCCACCGTTGCCCTTCCGGTGAACAAGAACAAGGTGGAGGCGGACCATCTGTAATGCCCCAACCCGCGCCATCGTTTCGCGACCCGATGGGATGCTGCTGTGTTTTTGAACACGGTGTGGTGCGCCTGGTCGGCGCGGAAAACGTGGCTGAATTTGACGGCTTCCTGAAAACGCGCGCCGCGCACGACTATCTGGCGAAAAAACAACTTGTCTCCACCCGCCGCCTTGACGAAGTTGAAATCGCCGGGCGTTATGCATCGACCGCGCTGAAATCCATCCTGGCCGCGCGTCCGAACGCCGCGATTTTCGAGCATGAGCGCATACTGTTCCCAAGTTACCCGCAGGAATGGCCCCCGGAAATGCTGTGGGAGGCGGGGCGGCTGACGCTCGACCTTGGCCGCGCCGTGCTGGCCGAGGATTACGGGCTGAAGGACGCGACGCCCCACAACGTTTTATTTCGCGGCAGCGAGCCGGTCTTCATTGACGCGCTCTCCTTCGAGCGCCGCAATCCGGGCGATCCGCTGTGGAAACCCTGCGCGCAATTTATCCGCTCGTTTCTCCTGCCCCTGCTGGCCAATCGGCGCTGGGGCATCCCGTTGGCGGATGTCTTCACCACGCACCGCGATGGACTTGAGCCGGAGGAGATTTACCGCCTCTGCCGGCCCTGGGAGCGATGGCATCCACGAATACTTTCGCTCGTCTCAATCCCAACCTGGCTTTCGCGCCGGGCCAGCCCGGACAACCAGGAAATCTACCAGCCGCATCTGCTGGCGGACACGGAAAAAGCCCGCTACATCGTCGAGTCGGTTTTCAATCGAATGGGACGCGCGCTGAATTCGCTCCGGCCGGCGGCGCAAAGGAAATCAACCTGGTCGGATTACATGGCGGTTCACGGTTACGGTGATCCGGCGTTTGCGGCCAAGGAAAAATTCGTGAACGACGCGCTGGCGGAATTCAAACCGGCGCGCGTGCTGGACGCGGGCGCCAACACCGGCCATTTCAGCGCGCTGGCGGCGCAAGCCGGGGCGGCGGTGGTGGCGGTTGATCTTGATCCGGTTTGCGTTGGCGAAATCTGGCGGCGCGCGAGAGAGAAGAAATTGAGTATTCTGCCCCTGGTGGTGAATTTGGCGTGCCCCACTCCGGCGACCGGCTGGCGCAACCAGGAATGCCCGTCGTTTCTTGACCGTGCCACCGGCGCGTTCGACGGCGTGTTGATGCTGGCGTTGCTGCACCATTTGCTGGTGACGGAGCGCATTCCGCTGGGGGAAATTTTGGGGCTGGCCTCGGAATTAACCACGGCCCTGCTGGTCATCGAATTCGTCGCGCCGCAAGACGCCATGTTCCGCCGGCTGACGCGCGGGCGCGATGATTTGCACGCGGCGCTGGATGAAAGGGCCTTCGCAGAAGCCTGCGCGGCGCATTTTGAAATTGTCAGATCGCTCGCGCTGCCCGGCACGCGGCGAACCCTCTATTGTCTCAAGAAGAAAGGCTCCCGTTGAACCCGCCGGCCCATGACACGCCCGCTGCGAACGAACACGGCGGCTATATTCCGCTGCCCCGCCCGCTCAAGCAGAAAATCAAGGACGGCATAGTGGCTTTGGCGGTGGCCAACTGGTGTTTCGTGGCGGCCTGGTTTCACTTGTTGTTCAGTGGCGGCTGTTACTTCAAGAAGCTGCCGGTGGCCCCCATTGAGCTTTTGGCTTTGGCCGTGAATATTTTGGGAATGGCCTTGATAGTCTGGCTGGGCATTGGCCTTTGGAGGCGTTCCCGGTCCAGGCTGCTGCAACTGGTCTTGGAAATGGCGTTCTTGTTTACGCTGGTGTTTGTGTCCGGGTTTATCCGTTACCAGCTTTTCCACTGGTCGGTCGGCGGGTTGCGTGGCCCTTTGCACCGGCCGGATTTGCTGCTCGTCCTGCTTGTCATCGCCGCAGGCTTGATTTGGAAACACCGTCTGGTGGCGCGCATTGCGGCCTTGATAATAGCCATGACATTTCCGGTGGCCTTGTTGACCCTGGCCAAAATAACCCTCTTATGCCTCAATGTGACGCATTTGCGGGAGTGCACCTATTCCGCCCCGCCACCGCCGTTTCTCTCCGTGCCTGAAGGCCAGCCACGCGTCGTTTGGATCATTTTTGACGAAGCGGATTACCGACTGGCCTTTGCCCAACGGCCTGCCGGCCTGCGACTGCCTGAATTCGACCGCTTGCGCCAAGAGGCCTTGTGCGCCGACGTTGCCTATCCGCCCGGTGACGCAACGATCATTTCAATGCCCGCTTTGATTTCAGGGCGGCGTCTTTCGTCGGTTAGGAACGACGACTGCGATTTGGCGCTCACATTCGCCGACACCGGCGCCACGACGGATTGGAGCGCGTTGGCGTCGATCTTTTCACGAGCGCGCGAACTCGGGGTTAATACCGCGCTCGTCGGGTGGTATCACCCTTATGGGCGCTTGCTGGGCGGCAGCCTCAATTATTGTTCATGGTATTCCATGCGGCCGGGGCGTTCAACGACGTTTGGCGGGGCGATACAACAACAGATCGCTTCCCTGGCGGAGTTTACTGATGTCCCGCCCCTTTTCATAAAGATATGCCAGGACAGCCTGAAGGACGCTCTCTCCTTGGTGGCCAATCCAACTTATGGCTTGATTCTTCTGCACTTGCCGCCACCGCATGGTCCGTGGGTTTATTTGCCGGAAAAAAACGAGTTCACAGCCTGGGGCACTGACGAGCCCGCCGGTTATTTAAATAATCTTGCCTTGGCGGATCATGAGCTGGGCGATTTGCGGCGCGTCATGGAAACCGCCGGCCAATGGGACAAAACCTGGCTTATTCTCAGCGCCGACCATTCGTGGCGGGCTTCGAAATTATATGATGGGGTGCGGGATTATCGAGTGCCTTTCATGGTCAAATCCACGGGTGTTGGCCAATCCTTGACCTACTCCAACCAGTTCAACACCGTCCTGACGCATGACTTGATCCTCGCCATTCTTCGCGGCGAAGTGACCAATCAATCCACTACCGCAGCCTGGCTGGACACTCACGGCAAACCGGAGTTGCCTGTTCCCGGCCAATTTGCGCCAACGGCTCAGTAGCCAATGACGCGCCGGTTTTCAATCGCTGCCCTCTTCATTTTTACGGCCCTGCCGGCGTTGTGTCCGCCGGCGGAATCGGCAGAGCAAGATTTTGCGGCCACTTCAGATCCGGTGGGACCCAATGGCGCCGATGGGTTTGAGACACCGGTCAATCAACTGCTGACGCCGGCCGGAAGGCAGGTTGAGCTGCCGGGCATGAGGCCGCAGGCCCTGGCGCTCAGCCCTGACAAACGGTTGCTGGTCACGGCCGGACAAACACACGAACTGGTGGTGCTTGATCCTTTGTCCGGCAAAATCCTGCAACATGTCCCATCGCCAAATGCCGGCAAAGACCGTCCGCCAGGCCGTGTTTCCGCCGCCACTCCCGCCCCGGATTCGGAAGCCCGGATCAGCTACACCGGCCTGGTCTTTTCGCCCGACGGCTCGCGTCTCTATATGGCCAATGTCAACGGCGACGTCAAAGTCTTCGCCGTGCGGGAGAACCATGCGTTAAAGGGCTTGTTTTCCATTCCGCTCCCGTCCCGCACCGGGCCTGGGCGCGCGGCTGAAATCCCCTCCGGCCTCGCCGTTTCGGCGGACGGCAAACGCCTTTACGTTGTGCTCAATCTTTCCAACCGGCTGGCGGAGTTGGACGCCGCGACGGGCCGAGTCCTCCGGCTTTGGGACGTGGGCGTCGAACCTTATGACGTTGTGCTCTCGCAGTCCAAGGCCTATGTCAGCAACTGGGGCGGACGCAGACCGGACGCGCACAGCATCACCGGTACCGCCGGGCAAAACACGTTCGTGCGCGTCGATCCCGTCCATCACGTTCCCAGCGAAGGGTCGCTTTCGATCATCGACCTCGATCTCAACATGCCTCCAGTCGAGATCCTCACCGGGCTGCATGCCTCCGGCCTGGCCATCTCG
>CAWFAZ010000032.1:0-116518 GCA_963813995.1 uncultured Verrucomicrobiae bacterium
CAACTATTCTTCACCATCAGCGACAATTAAAAATCACCACTGAGGCCGGTTGTTAAGGTTCATCGTTTCACTGTTCTGTAACGTTTGTCCAGCCCCTTCGGTGGAACGGAGTCTTTGGAGCGTAGCGACAAAGACGCAGTGGAACCGAAGGGGCTGAGGGCTTCGGGGTTACCCGCCGCCCTTGTTTTGTTCTTTTTCCTTGGGCACTCGCAAACTCTCCCCCTGGAACTCCAACAGGATGGCGTGATGCACCAGCCGGTCAACGGCGGCCATCGTCGTCATCGGGTCCTTGAAAATCTGGTCCCATTTGGAAAAAACCAGATTGCTGCTGATCATCACGCTGCGCCGTTCGTAGCGTTCCGCCAGGAACGTGAACAGCACTTCCATTTCGTCACGCTCCTGTTTGACGTAGCCAACGTCGTCCAGAATGATGGCGTCAAACTGGTCCAGTTCGCGCAAGCGCTCTTCCAGACGCAGATCGCGCTTGGCTGTCAATAATTGTTGCACCAGCTTGAACGTCGGCACAAAGAGCACGGCGTAGTGATGGCGCAGGATCAACTCCCGTCCCAAGGCGGCCAAAAAATGGCTTTTGCCGCGGCCGGGCAGGCCAATGGCGATGACGTTCTCGGCTCGCTGGACAAAGCCGCCGTCCAGCAAGCTGGGCAGCATCCGGCGCACTTTGGCGGGCAGTTTGGTTTCCTCCAGGCTGCCCAGGTCTTTGCCTTGCGGCAGGCCCGATTGCTTGAGCAGCCGCTCCAGTTTGCGTTGCCGCCGGTCCTGGGCTTCGCTCTCGCACAGGTGCAGCAGGAACTTTCGATAGCCCCAGTTTTGTTGCTCGGCTTGTTGCAGGGTGCCTTCGTAGATCGCCGCCATCGTGCCCAGGCGAAAGGATTTTAAGAGCAAGGCCAGCGCGTCGTTATTCATGGGACACCGGCCTTTCCAGCAACGCGTCGTAGCTGCTCAGTTCCGGCTCCAGCGTCATCTCCGGCCAGCGGACGCCGGCGTCCAAGTTCAAGTATCGCCGCAAATCCGCCGCGCGCCATCGGCCCGGTCGGCTCGGCCCAGCCCACTCGCCGACCAGGGCGCTAACAGCCGACTCGCCCAACTCGGACGCCAGTTTGAGCAGGTGCAGATATTCGATTTGACCGGCCCGCAAACCGTGATCGTGGACCAGACGGTCATACGCCAAACGGAATGACGAATCGGGAAAAAACTCCTCCCGATGCACGTAATGGGTGAAGGCACCGGGCTTGCGCAGCAGATGCCCGATCAAATGCCGATAGTCGATCTTGACGCCGCGATCCCCGGTGGCCCGCGCCAACTCCAGCAGCCGTTCCCGCCCATGAAAGATTTTCAAATGCCCTTCGTAAACCTCGACTTTGACCTCCTGGCCGATCAGCCGCGCCGGCACCGAATAGGTCACCTTCTTGACCCGAATGGTGCTGTGCTGGCTGACCGGGCAGCGCAGTTCGTCATACTCGCTCAAACGAGTGGGAGGCAGCGGACGCAGCGTCTCCCACTCCTCCTTTAGTTTGACCGAACATTTCTGATTGCCCTGGCGCAACGCCGCCCACAGAAACCGGTCATACGCTTCCGCCGCCTCAAAGTCCCGGTGGCCCCGCAAGAGCAGATGTTGCTTGAGCCGCCGTTTCAGATGGCCGTTGCGCGATTCCACATCGCCGTTTTCGTGCGGCTTGCGGATGCCAATGGTCTGGGGCTTCAGCCCGTAGTGCTCCGTCAGCGCCAGAAAATCCCGGTTGAACTCCCGTCCGCCGGTGCCGATGCGATGGGTGGCGGCGCTGCTGTTGTCCATTTGCAGCCGCTCGGGCACCCGGCCCAATTGATGCAGCGCCTCCTGCAAACCGTGGCGCAAACTCAACAGCGACTCGGATTGACAGCGCGTGGCCCACGACCAATTGGAATAAGGCAGCACCGCATGACATAACAAATGCTCCAACGGCACCCCCCGCACCGTCACCGCCAACTCGTTGGCGTCGGTCCAATCCACCTGCATCACCCTTCCGGGCACATGTGCCTGCTCGAAAAACACCTCCTTGTCCCGGCCATGCTGCAAACGCCATTGCAGCACCCGCCTTTGAAACGAGCGCAACGCCGAGCCGGCGGCTTGGTCAGAATAGATGCCCCGCAGATACTCGAACAACTCTTTGGCTTCCAGTTCGGGCGCTTGGGAGAGCATTTGCCGGGCGGGTTCCCAAATGGCCGCCAGCGGATCAGGCCGGGTGCGCCAGCCATGCTTCTGTTGTAATTGCTCCGGCGGTTGGGCCGCCTGGATGTATTTTCGCGCGGTCTGCGGATGCACATCCGCTTTCATCGCGCTGACGACAATGTTCGCTTCCTTCTGATATTCACTCATGAGCTTTCGGTATTGTTTGTTTGTGATCATTTGCGGCGGTTTGGGGATGGCCTCCGGCCATCCCAACCGCCGCCTGATCATTACCGGCTCACTGGTGAATTTTAATTGTCGTCAGTGGTGATTTTTAATTGTCGTTCGACACACGATAGCTGAACAGTTGGTTCTGAGTTTGATGCACGCCCATCATATTAACATTACAGACCGGGCCGGTTTCGCTCGTGTTCAAACTTTGTCAAATAAATAATGATTTGGGCAACACGCCCTATGGTGCGACCCCTTTGACCTTTGACCCTTTGACGAGACAGGATACAGGCAACAAAATTACATCGTTCCACAAAAAAGCACACGTCACAGTGCGCGTTCTGCAAACAACCGTTTAACAGCGTCCTTGAGTTTCATATCACCCCGCTTATCTCGGGCCGGATCCGGTGGCCTTTCCGGATACCCAAACTCAATTCGAAGCGTTATGTTCGTCGTTCGGCTCTTATTCAAAACATCCGCAATTTCCTTCTCGCTCATCTTGTAGATATTAGTCGGCACGTCCCCTAAAAAGCAGCGCCGCATTAAATTATCGGTAATAATAACAGGCACCGCAACACCATTTGACGACAATTGGGTTTCAAGCATCCCGACGTAAATGCGTTCGCCGCAAACCACGACCACGAACGGTACAACAAGGTGATGGCAAGCCTGCGCCAACCGAATTGCAGCAAGCGGAGTTATGACAATCGTGTGATTCGTCACATTCCACTCAACGAAATCATTGTCCGAGAGTATTGGGTGATCGGCGATCTCAATAATGTTCAGATCCTTGTCAATCTCCATGCTGTGGCCTGAACCATGTTTAGCGAGGTAAATACCGATGGTCTCTGGTCCGCCAGGAATATTTGTCGTTTGGCCCCACGCTCCACAAGCAACCAATTCCGCAAGTATAAGTAATAACCAGTTTTTCATATTGTTTTCCAAGTGTCTGGAAGATCAGATTGCGTCAACGGAATTGCGGCCATTGTCGGCACATTTATGGTTTCAAGGTACCGCAGGACGTTCGCACCAAAGTCTGGCAGTGCCTCCACATCATTCAATAAAGGACACGTCCCACTCTTCGCCGCCTCGTAGCCGTCGGACACGCTGTACCCGGGAATCCAAATGCTTCGGAAGTAAGGACCGTTGATAGCTGCATTGAAGATTTGCCAGCTAGTTGCCGAGGTCTCCCAGTTCGTTAAGTCCGAAGAATAGATCTCCATTAAATGAGTCTGAACGTCTGCGTTGTTCCACTGTTCAGTCCCTGGAGTATATGGATATGTCCACGGAGCATCTCCAGGTGAAATGCTAATCAGTTGTAATGGACCGTATCCTGTTTCAGGTTGGCCGTCCTCGAACATGTGTAATTGAACCACATAAAAAGCGGGTTGGAAATATGTGTCATCAAACGTCAAAAGAGTGCCTCCATTGGTGGCCAAATCGATGCGTTGGGACGGGGATGCGTAACCGCTCGTCAGTAAGCGAACATGAAATGGATCAATCACGTTGGCAAATGGGGTAGGCGTGGTGAAAATCATAAGATTCGGATCCGGACTCGTGCCGGTCATTGTGAAGGTAAGAGGGTTCATCGTATCGAGCGGCGCGATGCCCAATGCGGCCTTAATCTTACCTACTAAACCAGATCCCGAAAGATCAATATCGTCGTAGACTGAGTTGGTCGGATCAAAAACGCCGGGAATGGTGTACGCAGTCGTCCAGTCCGTTTCTCCCAATGCCACAGCTTCGCTTCCCGTCGCTCCATTTCCAAGTGCATCTTCAACATAATCCGGAATTCCGTCCCCATCCGTATCAAGTGGGACCCAGCCGTTTGTGCTGTAGCTCGCAGCCAGGTAATGCAGCCCAATATCGACAACGGAATTACTCTGAGCCGCCTGGTTGGTCGCGGTCGTGTAATGATAAAGGCCCAACTGATCCGCCGTGGTGCTGCCGGTGCCGGCTAACACCGTGCCGGAGGCCATGTAATAATTGCCAAACGGGCCGCTTTGATACGGCGGCGGGTTGGTCAAGTACTGGTCGTTGGAACCATCCGCAGTGCCATCACCAGTTGGACAATTCGAGGTAAACCGGCCGGACAATGTACCTAGGAGCACATAATCCCATCCGGAATTTGTCCACCAGCCATTGTAATTATAATCCAAAGGCTGGTTCATACCCTGCGAGAATCCCACCATGTCGAACAAGTTGTTTTGCAACTGCCAGTTTCCCTGCGATGTTGTGAACTGATCCAGCGCGAGAACCCCATTTTTGAACAGGTTATTATATGCCTGGAACGGAAGATCGACATACGGACCGTTATCATCATAGCCAGGTTGCAGCACGATGACAGTGTCCTCAAGTAAATTGTTGATCCATGAAACTGAGCCGGGCGGATTTGCCGTGCTCTCGTACGGGTTGCCCAAAACAAGCTGTCCGCCATACACGCTGCAATCCTGCATGTTCCAAACCACCGAACTGGCATACGAAAACGGATACCCGTAACCGCCCAATGAAGACCCCGCCGCCACTCCAAAGTCATCCTGCGTCATATAGAAGTTGCAGAAACGCATGTTCAGTTGCGGCGCGGCATCCCAGTTGTCGTTTTGCGTGGGGAGCGGGACAAAGAATGCCGGACCTCCGTAATAAGCCAGGCCGATGTATGCATTCCACGCCTCGCCCCGCGCAAAGGGCCCCTCCTGAACCAGGGTGTTGTCCGTAAACGTTATCGGCTGCGTTGGCGTTCCCTGGCTCGTCAACAGGGAATTGTCCGCCAGGTAAAGTCCGACAAGATAATCATTCCGAAATCCGATGGCCGTGCCGCGAAGCACCGTGATCGCGCCGCCCAGCTCGACCATATCAGCCGTCGTGTAGTCCAGCGGATCGTAATAGTAACCCAAATCAGGCGATCCGCCCATGTAGCGCGCAGCCTGTGGAAACAACGTCAACTGGCCCGAAATCGTCATGCTCGTCGGAAACGAAACAGGAGCATAAGTCGTCTTGCGCGCCAGATCAAGCAGCATTCCCGGGCTGACATTCACCGTGCCATTGCCGCGATACGGGCTGCCCGCCGGCAAATAGTAATTCCCGTCATTGGCCGATTGAAACGGCCACGCCGACGGATTGGCGAGATTTTGCGACGAGACAACCGGCCCGCTCCCGATTGTTCCAAAGACAATCGCATTCGTCAGGCACACCTTGGACGGAGGAAACTCAGTATCCCAAAACGCGAAGACATCGGCCGTGACCTGCTCTCCGTCAACCTCCGCGCAGTTGTTCTGGGCCGCCACCGCGAAATTACAATCGGCGAACAGGACGTTGTGCAGTTGATTGGTTGAACAACCGCCCGGCAGCCGGCTGTTGACCCCTGAATTGCAGGCCACAAACTGGCAATCCCACACCTGCAACACCCCTGAATTCGTCGGCGTCGTCACCGCCTGGTCCGCATAGAAAAACCGCAGATTGCTAATCGAAATCGAGTTTTCGCTGTGAGCGTCATCCAAATTGAGATAAATCCTTCCAGGGGACACAGTTTCCGGATTCCCGGTGGAGGATAATTCGGGAATTATGCCGCCGCTCCCATCCCCGACAAATATCATCTCCCCTTGCGAATTGTCATCCATGGTCGTCAACGTCGCAGGCCGATAAGGCCCGGTCTTGCAGTTCAAAGACCCATGCACAATCAGGCCGGTATTGGCAAACCCAGGCGCGGTCTGGTAAGGTCCGATTGCTATGGGACTATCAAAGTCAAATTTGATCACGGCCCCCCCTTCAATAGTCGTTTCTCCATATAGATCGGCTGCACTCAGATGAGGCGTGGTTGAACATATAAGGTAGGTAGTATCGCCTCTAAACGTATAGTTTTGACGCGGCCCAATCAGAGGCATGTACGCGTAACCGACCCCGCCGTAATCAGTAAGAGTCGCGCTGCTGCTGAGAATTGAATTCGTAGGATTTGTGTTGCTGGATACCAGCACGGCATAGGTGCCGACAACGCCTGTAGTGGGAAACTGGATATTGTATAATGTATAGTTGCTACAAGTTGCATTTGGAATGGGGACGAATGTGCCGTTGTCATCCAGCTTCTGCCATTGATAAGTCAAATTCGTGCCCACAGCCGTTACCGCGAAAGTGACAGTATCCGGTTCATATACCGTCTGGCTCATCGGCTGCGTCGTAATTCCAACAGGGATGTTCGACACGATCAAAACAGCATCAGGTACTGGTGAAAGGGTCACCCTCAGCATTTGTCACAACAACGGTGTAGCTTCCCCCATTGGTCGCCACAAGATTGGTGATTGTATAAGTGCTGTTCGTGGCGCCGGTAATGGGACTCGATCCATCATACCATTGATATGTGTAGGGGCCGGGGCCGGTCGTGGATGAGGTGAAGGTAACAGTGCCTCCGAGGCCGTTGGTCTGGCTGGCTGGCTGGACACCGACAGCCGGCAGATTGAACGCAATGAGCGGCCCATCCGCGCTCACTCCGGAACCGCTGAGAGTCAAATGAGCCTGGAGAAAATAGGTTTGGCCAGGAGGAAAATTGGTTGAGGCGGTTGTATTCCAAACCAGCAATGAATTACCGTCGCCAGCCACCTGGGTGGGTTGGTTTGTTGTTTGCGGAACACCGTCCACCATCAGCACAAGCTGGCCGATGCTCTGCACCAGGCTGTTACTCACTCCCACCTCCAGCGTCACAATTGCAGGCTCCTGCCCCGTCACCTTCTGGGTTAGTGTCAGCGGATTGTCGAAGACGAGGGGGTTCAGGTTGTTCAGATTGGACTTAACGAGGCCAACCATGCCGTCGTCGGCGAGGTCAATATTCGTATAATAGTCGCTGTAAGCGTTAGTGGCATCCGGCGGAATGATCCCGTTTCCGTTGACATCTGCAATGTAATCCGGGATTCCGTTCGTCTCAAGCGGGACCCAACCGTTGAGGTTGCTGCTGGCCGCCACATAATGAAGCCCAATATCAACAATGCCATCGCCCTGAAGGGCCTGGTTGGTCGCGGTCGTATAATAATAAAGTCCAAGCAGATTCGCATTCGTGCTGCCGGTGCCTGCCAGCACCATGCCCGGAGCCATGTAATAATTGCCAAATGGCCCAACTTGATAGGGCGGGGGATTCGTCAGTATTTGGTCGCCGCCAGTCGGTCCGTTGCTTCCGTCGTTGTTGACCAGCTCCAATACAACTTGCCAGGAAAGAGGTTCTTGATCGAATTGCAGATTGTCCTCCTCTATAGTGTCGAATCTGGCAGGCCAGTAGCCATTGTGGTCGGCATCAACGAGTTGACTCAAATCCTGGACTATGACGACGGAGTCAAATAGAGTATTTCTCAATATCCAATTGTCGCTCCCTGGTGGAATGAGCATCATGCTCCCTCCCTTGAAGAGATTGTTCACTGCATAAAAAGAAAGATCCAAAGAGGGTTCAAGATAGACTCCGGCGGCGTCAAATAGATTGTTTGTCCACGACACCGATCCAGGAATATACACAAAATTCGTCTGACTAAAATCTATATGCGGGCCCAAAACAATATTCCCGCCATGGACGGTGCAGTCCTGCATATTCCACTCAACCAAACTCGTGGGAGAAATGTAAAAAGACATTTTACTGAACGCACCGGCCCACACGGGAAAGTCATCGGCCGTTGAATAAAAATTGCAGAAGCGCAAATCCAGTGTTGGAGACGAACTGTCGTTGTCGGTGCCGGCCATGGGACAGATGAAATCAATGCCGCCATAATCCCACAATCCGGGAGATCCAAAAACGGGTGGGTAATCAGGCTGATAAACATTGCCAGGCAACAGCGGCCCCTCCTGCACACCTGCAATATCCGAAAAAACAACCGGATCAGTCGGCGTGCCTTGGGCCACAAACGATGAACCGTTCCACAGGACAAAGCCCCTGAACCAATCGTTGCGAAAGCCGATGGCTGTGCCGGGCAAAATAGTCACTTTATTTGTCACGATGAGGGATGCAACCGTATAATCCAATGGGTCGTAATAGTACCCCAAATCCGGCGCTCCACCCCCGTAACGCTTAGCTGCTGGAAAGAATGTCATTTCGTCAATTCCCATCCCTACCGGAAGGGATATAGGTGCGACCGTGGTCTTCTGCCACAACTGCTGAAGCATCGGACCGCTGATATTCGTCGTGCCAGCCCCGCTACAGGCGCTGTTGGTCGCAAGATAATAAAATGCGTCGTCTCCCGCTTCGAAGGGCGATGCGTTAGGATTGATGGCCACATTTTGGTTGTTTGTGACCAATCCTCCGCCAAATTCGCCCATCACAATGGAATTGGTCAGGCAAATCTCGCCTGGCGCAAACACCGGATTCCAGAACGAGAAAACATCCGCCGTCATCTGCTCGCCGTCCAATTCAGCCAGGTTGGTCCGGGCGCTAAAGACGTAATTACAGCGGCTGAACAAGACGTTGTGGAGGCGGTTGGTCGAGGCGCTGTTCCGCGCCCAGCTATTGAGGGCACTGTTGCACTCCAGAAATTGACAATTCCACACATCGAGCGCACCCGAGTTGGTCGGCGTGGTCACCGCCTGGTCGGCATAACAAAACCGCAAATAGTTGAGGGAAGTGCCGTTTGTGTCATGCACGTCGTCCAGATTCAGGTAAGCGTAGCCATTGGCGGCGGTTACCGGAGGCACCAAATGGAAATCCAAGACATAGCCACCACCATCGAACCAATAAACATATGGCAGTTCACCCTGGGAATCGTCGTCAACCGATGTTAAAATGGCCGGATTATAGGGTGCAGTATCGCAAACCAATGGCCCGTGGAGAACCAACGTTGCGACTGACACTACCCCATGATAGGAACCCCCATAGGAATTATTGTCGAACTTGATCACAGCCCCCCCTTCAATCCGCGTCGTCCCATAAAAATCGAAGTTTGTGCATTTGCAGTTAGCGGCGTTATTTGACCCGATGTAATAGGTGGTGCAGGCCTGAAAGGTATAGTCCTGGCGAGGTCCGAACACCGGCATGACCGATCTGTCGTATATGTACGAGGAGCTTGATGCGTCGGTTAATACGGCATTGGTAAATGAATTCGTGCCAACAGAATTGGCAACAACGAAGGCATAGATGCCCGCATCGCCAGGTTGCATGTTGACATCCACCCAATGGGTATTTGTCTGTCCTTGCAGATTGGTGAACGCGCCGTTACTGAAAACCTGCCATTGATTGGTAATCGGCTCGGTTCCGACCGCGCGCGCGCTGAAGGTCACTGTGTCGCCCTCCACCACCGTTTGGGAAATGGGTTCATAGACGAAGGTGGGCGCGGCGTTCGATCTCGTCAAAGTCACGACAACACTTGTAACGCTGCCATACAGGTTTGTCACCACCACGACATAGTTTCCTTTATTTGTCGCCTGGACGTCGCTGATCACGAGGCTACTGTTCGTCGCTCCAGGGATATTCGTCGCATCGGAAATAGTATTCGTACCACTGAAGCTCCATTGGTAATTCAATGGCAAAGCGCCAATAGCCAATACACTGAAAGTTGCAGCGCTTCCGTCATTGTTCGTCTGGCTCACCGGTTGAGTGATAATGCAAGGAGGGGAGGTGGATGTTGCTAATGTTGCCACTGCGCTTGTAACGCTGCCCGCCATGTTCGTCACAACAACCACATACCAGCCGACATCAGCCGCTTGAACATCGGATATCGTGTAGCTGCTTGCCGTCGCTCCGCCGATATTCGTGCCATCAAAGCTCCATTGACAGCTCAACGGCGTCGCGCCTACGGCCATCACGCTGAAAGTCGCGCTGCTCCCTTCATTCACTAATTGGCTCGCCGGCTGTGTGATAATTGACGGAGCGCCGTTCGTATTTGCGCCCGGATAATAGGCGTTGGGACCCAGATACCCAAGAAGCACACCTTTGAAGAACAACGCGTTGGAATTGAGGTCCATGGGCGGGGCCGGGGTGATGGAATTTGACGCAAGGATGGTTTGCCATACGCCCCAGTTGGTCGTGGTTGGGGCCGCGTTGGTCATAATTTCGTAAGTCAGTCCAGGCAAGGTGTTTACGACACTGACAAAGGCTTGCATTGCACTATTGGTCACGGCAAGCCAGAAGTTGGTATAGTTTAAATAGTTGGATGTAATGACATAGCTTGGCTGGAAGAAACTGCTGCCTGAACCGGACCCGCCTGTGCCGCCGCCAGGGCCTGCCGCGCCGTCGTCGGGATGAAAGCCGCCGGAAGCTGGCAAACTCCCACCAGAATTGAGGATGATGGCGGATGTATCGGCATAATCCTGCGCGATCTCGGCGGCGGAAAGCGGGCCATCGTAAGTCTGAAGGTCTTGGAATTGCCCCCTGGCTTGGAATACACCGTTTGTGCCGCCCTCGCTGCCAATGCTAAACCCATACACCGCGCAGTCGTTGTCGCTGGGTATGCAGGCGATGGCTCCGGCATTGGTGACCGGTTGGCCCTCCAAATAGAGGCAACAACCATTTGCGGGTGAGTAGGTCAGGCAGACGCTGTGCCAGTCTCCGGCGTCAAAATCAATGGGCGCGGTGAGGACGATCTGCTCGGCTCCATTGGACTGCGCCAGAAAAATCAGGTTCGTGCCGTCCGGGTCAATGGCGAGCGACCAGCAAGAGGCTGCGGCATTCGATGTCCATTGGCCAATGGTTAACAGGCTGGCCCAATGGGTTGGTCCGTCGCCGCCGTCCGGCACGCTTGTGTAGTTTGGTTGAAACCAGAAAAAAATCGTACCAGAAGTCAGGCTGATGTTTGGTTCGCCCTTGTCAATCACACTCAGGTTGAGAAATGCCGGGCAGTTCGTATCGACGCTGAGGGCTGTTCCGGCAGGGCTCCAGCCGGGCGCGGTGTTCAAGTTGGTAAAGCCTGGCGGGGCATCACCGAATATGTCCGGCCAATTTGGCCCCGCCAAAACCCACCAGTTTAACTGGATCGGCGGCAGCGGCGGCGGGCCAGGCAGGCAGAATGCCGGCAGCGGCAAGAACAGCAGGGCAAAGACGGCAAGTGTCAATGTCTGAACGAGAGAGCGGCCCGGTCGTTGTATATTCTTCATACAGTTTCCCCAAGCAAATAATTTCCAGACGACAGACCGACATTGACCGAAGCAGTCGCCTCTGTCTAACAAATAATCGTTGTAAATCTTGTCGCGCCGCGAGCAAAAAGTGTTGTTACGGGTTGGCCTTTCGTAAATACCTGATTGACAACGGTTGTGACGGGTTGAAGGGAAAGACCAAAATCTAAAGGCTAAAGTTCTGAAAAACCGCCAGTCGGAGCGCCGCAGCCTGACCATTGTCAACTGTAAATAATTGCGCATTATGCAAGTGCCTTGCTGACAACTGGTTCTGACTTTGAAAAATGCCGAAAATTTCACGGTTTTTTTCGGGGCAGATTGCTCTTGAGAAAATCAAAGCATTGCAGTTGAAAAGCTTGCGGGGTCCGGGGTTGCAAAATGAAAGGCAAAGTTGGTTGTGCATACAAAATGCAAGATTTCGAAAACGGACTTGCGCCGCCCATTCCTCCCATTCAACATCAAGACCTTGTGGACATTTTCCCAAACCGGATTATCCTTCCGGCATGAAAGTCGGAAAACTGCTGCACACGCGCTACCGCGTCAATGATTTGGAACGGACCGTCAAATTTTACAAGGACGTGCTCGGATTGGTTGAACTCCGCCGTCACAAATCGCCGCGCGGTTCCGAGTTGGTTTTCATGCAGGCGGCGGACAGCCCGGAATTGATTGAACTGTGCTCCTTTCCAGGCAGCGGTCCGGTGCAGGTTCAACCCGATCTGACACACCTCGCCTTTGAAGTGGAAAGTCTGGACGGCTTTGCCCGGCATCTCGCCTCGCTTGGCCTGAAATACTCCGACGGCCCGACGATGCGGCCCGGCGGCGGCGGCTTTGCCTTTCTGGACGCCCCCGAAGGCTACGAAATCGAACTGATCGAGCAGACCAGGGGAAAAGAACTGGCCTAGCCCATGCCTCAAGTTGCAAAGTTGGCGATAAATGGAGACCGGCTGCAAAGCCAAATCGATGAGTTGGCGCTCATCTCGGAAAACGCGCCGCCAGTCGTAACCAGGATACTGTTTTCCGAGGCTGACCTGCGCGCGCGCGCCTTCGTCAAAAAGCTTGCCGAAGAGGCCGGACTCCATCTGCGCCAGGATGCCATCGGCAACATCTTTGTTCGATGGGCCGGCCAAAATCCCGATTTGCCCGCCGTTGCCACCGGCTCGCATATCGATGCCATTCCCAACGCGGGCAGGTTTGATGGCGTGGTTGGAGTCCTGGGGGCGATTGAAGCCATCCGCGCTCTTCAACGCGCCGGCCTCCATCCCAAACGCTCCATCGAACTCATCATTTTCACCGCGGAAGAGCCGACGCGCTTCGGCCTCGGTTGTATCGGCAGCCGCCTTCTCGCGGGAACGCTCTCACCTGAAAAGGCCGCCCTCTTGAAGGACCGCGATGGAACGACCCTCGAAAGCTGGCGCAGGCAAGTGGGATGGGCTGACGGCGATTTAGGCTCGGTCCGCCTGCCGCAACATCGCTATTCAGCTTTTGTCGAGCTGCACATCGAACAAGGCCCGCTCCTGGATAAAGAGAATATCCCCATTGGCATTGTGGAGAGAATCGCCGCGCCAAGCACTCTTCGCCTCGAACTGACGGGCGTGGGCGGTCACGCGGGCGCGGTTCTAATGCCGGAGCGCCACGATGCGCTGCTGGCCGGTGCGGAGATTGCTCTGGCGGTGGAAAAGGCGGCACTGACTTCCGGCAGCACGGATACGGTTGCCACCACCGGAATCTTTCGCATTGAGCCGGGCGCGGTCAACAGCGTCCCGTGTCAGGCCCATCTCGAGATTGACCTGCGCGACACCCAGGCCCGCACCCGGGATTCCGCCCTGGCTCAAATTGAGCGGTCCGTCCGGGAGATATGTCGTCGCCGGGGTGTGACCAGCGATCTTGAGCGAGTGGCAACCGACCCGCCGGTAATTTGCGATCCGAAACTGGTCAGCTTGATCGCTCAGACCTGTTCGACCCTGGGCGTGCCGGCAAAGCGAATGATCAGCCGTGCCTATCACGACTCCTCATTTATGGCGCAGGTTTGCCCGACGGCGATGATTTTCATTCCATGCCGGGAGGGGTACAGCCATCGGCCGGATGAATACTCCTCACCGGAACAGATAAAAACGGGCGTGACCGTCCTGGCCCACACGCTCGCTTCGCTTTCCAGCGCCGACTAGAAAGCGCGAGACCAAGACTGTCCTTTCGCCAATTTATGAAAACAGAACCTCAAAACCGAAATCATCCCAAACATCCAAGCTCGCGTGGCCGGGCAGCGCGATTCGATTCTCCACTTCATGCGGGACATCTGCGCCATTCCCAGTGTGATGGGCCGGATTGGCGAGGTCGGGAAACGGGTCATGGAGGAAATGCGGCGGCTGGGTTTTGAGGACATTCGCTTTGACCGGATGGGCAACGTCCTTGGCCGGTTGGGGCGCGGCCGGAAAATTCTTCTGTACGATTCGCACATTGACACAGTGGACACAGGCGACCGGTCGGCCTGGGGCTGGGACCCATTTCAGGGCAAGGTTGAGAATGGAATCCTCTATGCTCGCGGGGCCGGCGATGAGAAGCAGTCAACACCCGGCATGCTCTACGGCATCGCCCTGGCCGGGGAACTCGGCCTGCTGGACGGCTTCACGGTGTATTACTTCGGCAATATGGAGGAGGATTGCGACGGGCTGGCCTGCCAGGCGTTGGTCGAGCGCGAGGGCCTCCGCCCGGACTATGTCGTCGTCGGCGAGCCAACCGAGATGAATGTGTACCGCGGCCACAAGGGGCGGGTGGAATTGAAAGTGGTCGCCAAGGGGCGCTCGATTCACGCCGCTTCCAACCAACTCGGGGACAATGCGGTTTACAAAATGATGCCGATTGTGGCCGGAATCGAGCAACTCAACGACCGCCTTCACATTGATCCGTTCCTGGGCCAGGGCCGAATCACCGTGAGCAAGATCGAGTGTCTGACCCCGTTCGATCAACGCCGTCCCGGACGAATGCACCATCTACATCGACCGCCGGCTGACCTTTGGCGAGACGAAAGAGGAGGCCATCGCCCAGGTCGGGGCGCTCATCCCGGAGAATCAGCGCGGCCACATCCGCGTCGAAATGCTGCACTACGACACGCCGAGCTATACCGGCTTCGTCTATCCGGTGGAAAAGTATTTCCCCGCCTGGGCGCTCGAGGAGGAACACCCTTTCGTACAAGCCGGCCTCAAGGCGGCGCAGATGCTGTGGGGCGGAACGCCGAAGACCGGCAAGCTGAACTTTTCGACCAACGGCATTTATTGGATGGGCAAGGCCGGCATCCCGACCATCATCTTTGCGGCCGGCGACGAAACCACCGCCCACGGCGTGCTCGACCAGGTGCCGCTGGCCGATCTGGTGCGGGCAACGGAATTTTACGCCCTGCTGCCGGCGCTGCTCTGATTGCCCGGATTGACATCGCGTCAGGCGCGCTCGACTCCCTGTTGCGGGAGGTCGTTTTGATTTCAAATGCTCACCAATTTCAGCCCCATTGCGCCAGCCAACTTTGTCGGCGGGCAAGAAACCATTTTCGCATCCCCGCAGGTTCGCTGGACGTCAAAATCTGGCGGCGTTACATATCAGACTGGCTGGTTTTCACCGCCCGCTGACAGGATCGGCTTGACTTTTCAGCAAAAACGTTTAATACTTGCTGAGTCAATGAGCCATAAGAATGACAATCACCGCCTAAAAAGTTTTTCGCTTTGTTGTTGCTTCAACTGTCCGAGCATGGGAAATTAGTTCTGGCAAACCATTCCAACCTGATAAATCGATGAAAAAACCTGTAATGCAATGTGTTCGAGTCCTTGTATCGCTCGTTCTGCCGGCCATATACGCTGTGTCGGGCCAAGCCCAACCCGTGGTAATCACGAATTACACTTTTGACACCCCTGCTTCCGCCAGTCCTCCGGCTTGGGGAGTGTGGCCCAATGGGATTGGAAATTATGTCACAAATGGGTGGAGTTCCAGTGATGCGAGCAACAGTCCAAGTTCGGGTTCCTTGTTAATTACCAGCACTTTCACCGGCGCAAACCAGCAAAGTGTAGTATGGACCGGCCAGCGCGGCGATTACAATCCGCCGTTGAATGGCGCACAAATAACCAATTTTTCCTGCTACATACGTTTCGACCCAAGCTCACCGACAAATGCCACGACCAGCTCGTTTGGCTCCATCGCTTTCTATTTGAACACGATACCCAATGGCGCTTATCCGCCCACCCAGATTGGCACATACTATCATGTGCCGGCCAACAACACGAACTGGGTGCTTTTTTCGGTGCCCGTCAGTACGGCTGCCAGCGTTTACGGGATAACCATTCAATTGGAAACGTACGGCAACGCCCTGAATGGAACTTCAAAAATGTATGTGGATGATATACAGCTTACCGGAGGAACCAATCCACCAATCAATGGCCTGTCTGCCGTGAATTGGAACAACATGCACCAGCGGATTGATGGTTTTGGCGCTTCGTCTGCCTGGAATGGCAGTTGGACGACAGCCGAAGCCGACCTGCTCTTTTCCACCAATAATAATGTCGTTTACAATTCCGTGACGTATAACGGCGTTGGTCTTTCTTTGCTGCGCAACCATATCACCTATGCCAGCACGACTTCCGCGAGCGCCACTCCCAGCACAGGAGAGACAACGATTATGCAATGGGCCCAAGCCCGTGGAGCAAGAGTTTGGAGCACACCCTGGACGCCGGCGGCGGGGTTTAAAAGCATTAATGACATCTATGATACCAACCAGGCCACAGACGGCGGGATAGACGGTGGCAGTTATCTCGGCAGCGGGAACAACATCACCAATCTGAACTATGCCAGCCAGCTTGCCAATTACGTCGCAAGCATGAAGAATAGTAACGGTGTAAATCTGTATGCGATTTCCGTTCAAAACGAACCAGACGTGGAAGTGACCAATTACGAAGCATGCCAATGGACAGGAACCCAGATTCATGATTTTGTCACCAACCTTTACAACGCGCTGGCTGCCCAAGGTTTGAGTTCCATAAAAATTATTGTTCCCGAGAGCCAGGATTGGTCAGGGGACACCGCGCTTTATACTCCAACATTGAACGATCCGAATGCGGCGGCCGATGTGAGCATCATCGCCAACCACGATTACGTTGAGGACAATTCAGTCGGAGATCAAACAACGCCGGCGGCTCTGTCCACTTCCGGCAAAGCGTTATGGGAAACGGAAGTCGCACTCCTTTCCGGCAGCGACAGCAGCATTGCGAATGGCGTCTATTACGCGCAGCGGATTTATCTTTTTATGACCCAAGCCCAGGCAAATGCTTATCATTACTGGTGGCTCGTTGCCTACGGATCCAGTAACGAAGGGTTGTTGGACACCAGTGCCAACCCCACCAAACGCCTGTTCACTTTTGGTCAATACAGCCGCTTTGTGCGTCCCAATTTTTACCGCATTGATGCCACATCATCTCAATCGTCCGCCTTGATCAGTGCTTACAAGGATTCGGCATCGTCTTCGTTTGCGATTGTAGTGGTCAATACTAATGTAGCAACCGATGTGATTCAAACCTTCAACCTGACCAATTTCACCGCGGTTTCTGTGACGCCATGGATTACTTCGGGCACACTTTCACTTGCCCAGCAACCACAAATAGGTGTCACCAATTCCTCGTTCAGTTACGACGTGCCCGCCTTGAGCGTGGTGACGTTCGTGGGAAATGGTTTTGTGGCCTCGTCCAACATCACAATTACCGGCGATTCCTATGTTCCCAGTGGACATTCCTTTGTCCTTGCCTGGAATTCGACTGCCGGCGCGACCTATTCCGTGCGCAAGACCAATGTATTGGGAGGTTCCGCCACCAACTGGCCGGCAATTGTGACGAATTATCCCGCGGGCGGGGCGGCGGGCGGTCCGCTTTCATACACTGACACAACGGCCACCGTCAGTCCGGCTTTTTACCAAGTGCGCAGTCCGTGATTCGGCTTAAGCTGCGCTGGTTCCTTTCTCCGACCGGCGAAAGGAAGGGCGAGGCTTATTGTTTGACGATTAAGACGCTACATTGGGCGTGGTCGCTGATCCGATCGGCCGTGTCGCCCAATAGGCGCCCCCAAAGCTCCGAGTGGTCGCTGTGGCCGACCACCACCAGGTCGTAGTGTCCCTCGTCGGCAAACTTCACGATGGTCTTGGCCGGATGTCCACGGCGGATTTCGCACTTGATCTGGATGCCGTGTTGCGCAGCGGCTTCCGTCACTTCTTTTTGCCGCTCCTTGAAGTATTCATCCGCCGCTTCAGCTTCTTCCTCGTATTCGCCCGGCAAATCGGAGTGGCGCGGGAGGGGTTCGCGCACCCAGACAGCGGTGATCTCCGCGCCGACTTGCCTGGACATTACGGCGGCGCGTTGCAGCGCGGCTTTGCCTCCTTTTGAGCCGTCGTATCCCACAAGAATTTTCTTAAACATAACGCCTCACTTTCCGGTTTGCGCCGATTGGCGCGGCTCTTTGTTGTTCATCTTCCCGCTGTAAATCCTGCCCCATTCCACCATCGTTTCAATCGTCGGCTGGAAAAACTTCTGCGCGATCAGCGTCGGCACGAACGCGCTGAGAATCACAACGGTGACGAGAATGCTGTATTGCCGTTCGTCAATGATATTGTGCTGAAGGCCGAACAGCGCGGAGATCGTGCCGAAGGTCAGGCCGGTGGCCATCAACAGCGTGGTGTAATTCGCTTCACGGTTGCCCATGTAAAACATTTTGGTGAACGGCCACACGCCGATGAATTTCGTCGCCATTTTCAACGCGAGCAACACCGCGATAATGCCGATGGCCGACCACAACGCCGGCAGCGAAACGAAAAGCCCCGCCTTGATGAAATAAAACGGCGTGAAAATCGTGAAGGCGATGCTCCGCATGCGGTGAACCAGTGTTTTGTCGCGCAAAAACACGCCCGCCACGACCAGGCCGACCAGATACGCGGGCAGCACCGCCTCGCTTTTGGCCCTGTTCGCCAGACCGCCCAGGAAAAAGAGCACCAGAAAAATGAATTTCACTTCCGGTTCGCTCACGCGCGTCGCACCGAGTTTGGTGATGATGAACTGGGTCCATCGGGGCATGAACCAGAGCGTGGCCGACATCACGACGACGAATACCAGCAGCCACAGGTTGAAGTCGGCGAAGAGAGTGCCCAGCGCCAGCACCGTTCCAAAATCTGTGATAAAACACGCCGCCAGAATCGTCTTGCCCATTGCCGTCTGGCCCAGGCCGCCCTCGATCATCACCGCATAGACCACCGCCACCGAAGTCGTGGACAGGGCGATTCCGGCAATCTGCGCCTGATGCAGGGGCCAGCCCAGGACGAATTGCGCGAACAACCAGACCCCTGCGAATGGAAGCAAAAAGGATGCAATGCCAATGGTCATGCTGGCGCGCAGATTGGCGCGCAACGAGGCGGGGTCAATTTCCGCGCCCGCCAAAAACGTGAGCACGCCGCTGCCCAGCATCGCCAGGAAGTTTGTCCATTCCGTCGTTTTCAGGATGTGGTGCGCGCCGCCGAATGAAATGTTGCCGGCGGCCACGCCGAGCAGGATTTCTATCAGCGCCACCGAAATACCGGTGCGGATGGAAACGAGGCTGGCTGCAAAAGCCAGTCCCATCCAAATCGCCGCGATGAACCAGATGTTGTCCATGCAAGTTCTTTCAAATCTCCGGGAATGATTGGCCGGGGCGATTGGCAATGACGCCGGAAATCCAGAAACGCGGGATTCCTCCCACTGCGCCGCCCACAGCGGCCAAAATATAATTGAGCATAAAAAAACTCCTGCCGACACGCATTGTCCGGTAGGAGTTATCAGCTCTGAAAAATCAGGCGCTTTCCTCGCCACGGGCGAGCGGGCAAACTCCATTGCCAATACTCCTATCGCACAAAGGGGGCTGGCATTGCAAGCCCTTTGTACGAATGAAGAAGGAAGAAGTGAACAGGGGCGCCGGCTTGGGCTGCGGGGAATGGCGGGAGTGGCGGGGCTCGAACCCGTAACCTCTGCCGTGACAGGGCAGCGCTCTAACCAATTGAGCTACACCCCCGCATGGGGGAATGAAAAAATAGTGAAACTTTCCCCGCTCGTCAATGTTCAAACTCTAAAAATAAGGCGATTCGGGCAGCAGACGCCAAGGAGGTGGGGGTGGGGAACCCCGCTGAAGAAACGTACCGCTACCCGAATCAAATCCTAAAATCCTGCATCATTCTAAAGAATTGGCCGGAGAAGTCAACGCCTAAAACCAGGCTCAAAACGGCCTGGGGCGCCAGGCCAAAAACAATGACAAATCTCCAAGCACTGTTGCCACTAATGACATCGGACGTTTTCCCGGGAAGGTTTACCAAACCTGCACGGATTCCGCCGCGAAGATGTTCTCCAGCAACTCTTTATAATCCGGTCGCGGCTTGGTCAGATCTGCCACAACGGTCTTGTTTTCTCCGCCGCCTTGCTGGCGGGTGATGATTTCCCGCGCGAGCGCATCGTCGGGCCGGGTGAGAATGTGCAGCAATAATCGCATGTCTAAAAACGAATGACGTATGTTTGTGCCGCCGCCAGTCCGGCCAGTTGCCCGTCGGAAATTTCCCTGAACGGCACGGCGGCCTGCCCCAGTTCCCGCAAGGCCGGGGCATTCTTTTGCACGTATATGGGTTGGCTGGATTCTGCCAGAATCGGCCAATGCCGCGCATAGCCCTCTTCCTCCATCAGCCCGCCGGACGATTCGCCCAACGCCAGGACCGCGTCCTCCCGCAGGTACACCGCAATGTCCGCCCTTTTCCAAGCCACCACGCCCGCGGCGATGCGCACGGCTTCCGCCGGACGCGGACTGGTCCGGGGATCGCCTGTGACAATAAAGAGCACTCGGGGTTTCATCGCATCAATTGAAGCTGACAAACCGGTCGGTGGCGGCGATTAAATCGCTGACGACGGCCAATCCGGCAAAAACGGCTTTGTCGCTGACAGGCAGGTCGCGGCGTTGCGCGCCGTAGGCACACACATAAAGCTTGAGACCGCGGACGGCCAGGGATTGCAGTTGCGGCTGGTCGATTCCGTGGACGGCGTCATCAATGCAGTAAAGGTAAACGTCCACTCCCTGGTTCATCGCCGCTTCCGCCAGGCAAAGGCCGTGTTTGAAGCCGGGCTGATCGGGATGGGTGGAAAGCAGCACGCCGAGTTTTTTGCCGCGCAACGACATGAAGGGCAGGGTAGGCCGAAGACGCCGGTGTGTCAAATTTCCCGCATGGTTTTTCTTTACGGCGCGCCTTCCTTGCCCTAAACTCGGCCCATGGTGTTACTGGAATCAAACAAACTTTTTTGTGATCTCGCGCCAGCCGATCTGGAGAGGCTGCGCGGAGTGACCCGTGAATTGTCCTTTGCCGCCAATCAAGTCATCTTCAAAGAAGGGGACGCCGGCGACGGGATTTTTTTTGTTAAAGACGGGATGGTGCAAATTTCCGCGGTGGCGGGTTATGGCGATTCGAAGGTGCTCAGCCGCATTCCTCCGGGCGAATTCTTTGGTGAAATGGCGGTGTTGGACAACCAGCCCCGGTCCGCCAGCGTCACGACGGAAGAACCGACCTCGGTCTATTTCATCACCCGGACCGATATGGAGATGCTTTTGGATCGCACGCCCCGGCTGGCCGGCGCGCTGGCGATCGAAATCATCCGGCGTTTTCGCCAGTTCAATCGCGAGGTGCTCGAATCCGAACGCCTTGCCCTGATCGGGCGCTTTGCCAGTTCGATCGTCCATGATCTCAAAAATCCCCTCAATATTATCGGCATCTCGGCTGACATGGCTGCCATGTCGTCGGCGACGCCGGAATCGCGTCAGGCTTCGACGGTCCGAATTCGCAAACAAGTCGAGCGCATCAGCAACATGGTCAACGAATTGCTCGAGTTTACCCAAGGCTCTCATACCAACGTGATCATGGCTTTGATGGATTACAAAACGTTTGTCGAACAACTCATCGTCGAAATCCGGCCTGAAGTCGCCATAAAATCGGTCACCATTGAGTATTTGAATCCGCCGCCCTCCGTGCAGTTGCGCATCGATCCCCAGCGCCTCTCGCGCGTCTTTCATAATTTAATCGGCAACGCGGCCGATGCCATGGCAACGGGCGGCAAGGTCAAATTGAGTTTCAGCCAAAACGACAAGGAAGTCATTACCGACTTGCAGGACACCGGCAAGGGCATTGCGCCGGAAGTAATCGACCGCCTTTTCCAGGCCTTTGCCACCTATGGCAAAGCCAGCGGGACCGGCCTCGGACTTTCCATTTGCAAAAAAATCGTGCAGGACCATCACGGCAAGATTCACGCGCGGAACGCAGCGGACGGCGGCGCTCTTTTTGAATTCTCACTGCCCATCCCCACTGATTAAGGCGGTTGCGGAGTTCCAATGAACCGCATTCGATTGTTGCCCGAACAAGTGGCCAATCAAATCGCCGCCGGGGAAGTGGTCGAACGGCCCGCCAGCGTCGTCAAGGAATTGGTTGAAAATTCCCTGGATGCCGATGCCACCCGCCTGACCATCGAAATCCAGGCTGGCGGACGCAGCCTGATTCGCGTCACGGACGACGGCCTGGGCATGAGCCGCGACGATGCGTTGCTTTGCCTGGAACGCCACGCCACCAGCAAAATCCTCCGCGCCGAAGATTTAAGTTCCATCGCCACCCTCGGTTTTCGCGGCGAAGCCCTGCCCAGCATCGCCAGCGTCAGCCGCTTCACCCTGACCACCCGCGAGCGCGACGCCGACACTCCCGAAGGCACACAAGTCGTCATCAACGGCGGAAAAATTCTCGCCGTCAAAGCCTGCGGCAGCGCGCCCGGCGCCACAGTCGAAGTCCGCCAGCTTTTTTTCAATTTGCCCGCCCGCCGCAAATTCCTGCGCGGCGAAGAAACGGAGTCCGCCCACATCCAGCATTACCTCACCCTGGCCGCGCTGGCTTTTCCCGCCGTCGCTTTTGAATTTCTCAAAGACTCCCGCCTCATCTGGCAATTGCCCGCCGTCAAAACCGCGGACAAATGGCTGGCCGCCCGCGAGCGCCTTCGTTCCCTCCAAGGCGGCGGCGAGAAACTTTTGGCCGTCGATTTTTCCGCCCAATTTCCCCCTGTTGTTGACGACCCCGAATCGGACACTTCCGCCGCGCCGGTCTCTTTTTCCGTTTGGGGTCTGATCGGCGCGCCGGGTGTTTCCAGATCGACCCGGCAGGACCAGCACATCTTCGTCAACCGGCGCCCCGTGGAAAACCGCGGAATTAATTTTGCCCTGCTCGAGGGCTATCATACCGCGTTGATGAAAGGGCGCTATCCCGTTTGCTGCCTCTTTATAGAAGTGGATGCCGCTGAGGTGGACGTGAACATTCACCCCGCGAAACGCGAGGTGAAATTCCATCGCGAAAAAGCCGTGCGCCAATGGGTCGCCCAAGCCGTGCGCGACACCCTGCTCAAATTCCATGCTCCCGTTCCCGGCGCCAGGCCCGCCGCGATCGCGCCGTCCAAACCCGCCCAACCTGCACTGAGCCTCCAACCGCTTCCCGCGCCCGCGCCCCGGCCCCAGCCGGCGGATTTGCCAAATTGGCCGGTCTCACCGATCCCGGCTGCGCCGCCCTCCAGAGAGCTTCTCCCGCCCGCGAGCCAGTTCCCCGCGCCAGCCCCGGCCTCCGATCAACCCGCCCCCTCCCATCCATCGGCCCTGCTCCAAGTCCCCCTGCGCCTGGTTGGGGTCATTGGCAGGCTCTATGTCGTGCTCGAGTCCGACCGCGGCTTGGTGCTCATGGACCAACATGCCGCGCACGAGCGGATTCTTTTTGAACAAATGATGCGCCGGCTCGAAGGCAACGGCTCCTCACCCTCCCAACGTTTGCTCCTGCCCGAAACCATCGAGCTTTCCGCCCGCGACGCCCAATTTCTCCGTGAACAACTTCCCACGCTCACCCGCCTTGGCGTCGGCCTGGGCGAATTTGGCGAACGCACATTTCTGCTGGACGCGCTGCCTCCCTTTGTCAAAGTCAGCCAGCCGCGCCGCTTCATTTTGGAACTGGCTGACGAACTCAAAGCCGCCGGGCAAACCGTCAACGCCCTGCGTTTGGGCGAGGCCACCATAGCCAAGACCGTTTGCCGCCATGCCGTCAAAGCCAACGATCCCCTGGCCGGACCCGAGCTGGAGAATTTGATTGAAGAGCTTCGTCATTGCGTGATGCCCTACACCTGTCCGCACGGCCGCCCCACGCTCATCGAAATGAACTTCCGCGAACTCGAAAAGAAATTCGGCCGCACGCAATGACCGGGCGCCAAAACTGATAAACAGCTATTTGCTCTTGCCGGGAAAAAGCGCATGGCGGGCGCAAAAGGCGCGGCCGACTCCCGATAGCAGCCAGCAGGACACCAGTATCAGAATGAAGTTTTCGGCCAGCTTGCCGCAAATGAAGACTTCGCCCGCGCCGCATCCGCAGTCGAATTTCACCGCGCAGAATGGTATCGCCCGGAGGGCTTGCAGGACCAAAGCCCGCCGCAATACAAGCCAGGTGAATGGAACCAGTACCGCCACCAATGTCAGGGCCGTGCCACGAACCGCGATGCCCAACAGCAATAATATTCCGCAGAAGGTCTCGAACCAGGGCAGCCCGGCGGCTATCGAATTTAAAAGAAATGTAGTGTGAACCATTTCATACTGGCGCGTGAGTTTTAAAAACTCCTCCGGGTGCATGGCCTTTTTCAGTCCCATATAAACGAAGAACGCGCCCAGCGCCCAGCGCGCCACTACGGCAGCCGCCTCGAACGCCTTGCGCTTCCACGTTGTTTGATCGGCTGTCATTTGGAGTTGATTCCGCTGTTTCTTGCGCCTGTCTCGACGGGAAGATGGGCTGCCTCCCAGGCCGTGAATCCTCCGCCATAGACGAATAATTTCTGGTCGGGCACTCCGCCGTCCTGCAAGAGGAGAGCCGCGGTGTCGCTGTCTTCACAATCGCCTCCAGTGCAATACACCACAACCTCATCGGCGGCCTGGCAAATGGGCAGCACGGTCCTCATCTCTTTTCCGGGATGATACGGGTCCAATTCATACGCACCGGGGATATGGCCTTGCTGGTAGAGGTCCTCGTTCCGGGCATCGACGAAGACGATGCGGCCATCCTGGCTGCGCGGATCGCGAAAGAGAATCTCGACCTGGCTGAGCTTCAACTCTTGCAGGCCTTTCCCGCGCAGCCGTTCGGAAAGCTGCGCGGCTTCGGAGGTTTCATTGGTTTCCGCGGGAGTCGGCGCGGTTTGAACCGGCCCTGGCGCGGCAGGAGTTTGATTGGTCCCGCCGGGAAAATAGTTTCGGGACAGCGCCAGACCGCGCGGCGAAAGCTCATTGGCGGCCAGGCCGATGCCCAACCCAACGATGACCACGATTGCGGCCTCAACAACAATCGTTCTGATTTCGGACTTCAAGCTCGGCACGGTCCCAGCCTTTGTGCATCAGGGATGGCCGGTTGCTGGAAGAGGCGGCGGGTTCTGGCTCATCGGCCTGGGATGCGCCAGCAGCGGGGACACGGCCGGCTGGCGCGGATGCTGGATGATCGGCACGATGATGACTGGGCGCTCCGCATCATTCGATTTGATCTTCACCTGCATCCGCTGGCCCGGGACAATCTGGAATCCGGGGGGAAAACGGTGGCAAGCTGGAAAATGCGCCCCGGGTTGATCTCCTTGATTTCGACGCTGATCCTCTTGTCAGAAGCCTCCGGGTCGGACAAGGCGAGCGTCTTGCTCCCTTTGTCGGTAATGGTGACAAGGTTTGTTGTCCAGCGATCAATTTGCGGCGACAGCGAAATTTGGGTGGGGGTCAAGACTATCGCCGGCTGCAAATTGGCGATGGCTGTGATGTTAATCACCGGCGTATTGGTCGAAGAGGTCTTGATGGAAATTGTTCCGGTGTTGTTTCCGGGCGCGAGAGGCGGCACGGCGGTAACGGTCACCTCAAATTCTTTGCCTGGTTTTATTGTCTTCAGTTCGGCCTTAAAGGAGCCGTTGGCGCTGGTCGGATCGGACAGGGTAACCGGCTCATCGGACTGATTGGTGATATGAACAACGGTCGTCGAATTTGAGGGCGCATCGGGCAAGACATTGATTTGGGCGAACTGCGGCGTGACTTCGAGCGCCCTCCAAATCGTGCCTCGCAGGGTAAGGGTTTGGTTGGGCGCGAGCTTGTCGTTGGAAGTCACGGCAATGGTTTTGGTCACGTCGCCGCGAAAACTGCCGCTGTCGAATTGAATGGGAATCTTCCCTGTCTGGCCCGGCTCAACTTTATGGGACCAGTCTCCCGCCGTTGTGCAATGGCAACCCGGGGAGACCCTGGTAATTTCCAGGGTTTGATCTCCTGCATTGCTGACAATGAAAACGTATTTAACCAGCGTGCCTGCGGTGACCCTGCCAAAATGGTATTGGTTGGTGACGAATGTCAACCTCGGCCCCAACGCGTTCGTGGCGGCAGGCGGCGCAGGCTGAGCGGACAACTGCGCCGGCGCTGCCATCAGGCCCGCGCAGATTAGAGCGGCATAAATCAGTGGGAATTTCATATTTCTCGATCTGTTACAATTTCCCTCCAAGAAAGCCGACAAAGCGAGGAAAGTCAAGCAAGCAGATGCCTGCCGCAAATTCGCAAACCCGCCTCCCCGTCCGCTTTATCGGACCGGAAATCAGAAGGAACACGATCCGGTGCCGCTCCAGGAGCCGGTGCAGTTGGATGCACCGCCGCCAGTGGCCCCTCCGACGCAGTAGGGCTTGGTATTCTCGGGGCATCCGGCATGGTCGCTCGAACTGTAATACTGGCCATTCCAGCAGGAAGTTTGATGGCAGGCCTTGGGGCAGATGGAGCCGCAAGCGGGCTGGCTATTGTTATAGCAAGCGGCGCCCCACTGCCAGTTGCAGGTGAATCCCGCCGTATCGCAGCTAAAGACGCCAGTCCAACAGACGGATTGACAATTTGCAAAATCCGACTGCCACGGAATCGCGCACCCTTGCAGGAAGATTTCGTCGTCCCCTGCGCAAGGCAGCGTGGTGTTCCACTGTGTTCCGTCGAACCAGTTGGTTCCAACGGTGCAGGTTGGATTGAAATTGATTTGTCCATTCGGGATCGGGAACGTGTAGGACTTCCCATCCGTGCAGTTCAGCGTCACGGAGGCGTTCTGGCAGAAAACGGTAACCTTCTTGCCGGGGTTGCCGCTAATGTGGGCATTGCACCAAAGCCAGCCGCCGCCAGGGTTCTGCGAATTGAAGTTTCCACAGATTGTATTCGTGACGCATTTGGTCGTGATCGTGGCCGTCGTGGTCGCTTGATTGCTCACTGCTCCGCCGGAAGGCGGTGTGCCGATGGCCCATGCCGTATTGGTCAGGGTTCCATTGGTCTGCGTCACCACATAATTGGAACTAAACACGTATCCTTGTCCCGGCGGCACGGACGATTCTGTGAAGATGACGCCTCCCAGGAGCGGATCATTGACTTGCAGGGTCAGGCAGGTGTTGCCGGTGTTGGTCACAGCGAAGTTATAAGTGGCGGTCTTTCCATGCGAAATGGAACAAGGTCCAGTCTTGGTTATCTTAACCGCCGGCGTGGAGCCGGTGTAGCCGAAGCTCACGCCAGTCAGGGTCTGGCAACCGCTCAAGGTCACGGTCTGGCTGTTCGATGTCCCGCTCGGGCAGGTTTGCGTATAGCCGGACGGCGGCGTCACCGTAACCGTATATGTTCCAGCCGGCACGTTGGCAAACGCATAGGCGCCGCTGGCGCTGGTTGTGGTGGTTGCCACCGTGGCGCCGCCGGCGTTCTTGAGCGTCACCGTCACGTTGGTCATCCCTGTGTTATTTGCCAGATTGGTATCGCCGCTGCAGGCCAGCGCCACTGTGCCGGACACGCCGGACGAACTTCCTTGCTCGATGGTAATGGTTTGGCTGCAGGTGTTGCTACGGCCGCAAGCATCCACCGCCAGCCACGTCCGGGTAATGACGTAATTGCCCTGGCAACTCTGGTTCGTTGACACTGCATCGCTGTACGTCAGGGTCGGATTCGGACTGCAGGTGTCGGTCACCGTGGCGGTGCCCGTTTGCGATGGAGGAGGAATGTAAACTGGCGCAAGATGCGTGCCGCACCAACTGCTGACCAGACAGCCTTCAAAGCACTGATTCAGGTTGCTGACAAGGCTGCACAGATTACTGAGGGTGCATCCTTGCGGAAGGGAGCCGCAGCCCAACGCGGTGTTGCAAATGCCCAATATTCCGCGCACGGTCTGGCCGTTGCAGGGCGAGGTCGAATCCGTCAAAACCGCGTCGCCGCAACGGCCAAAGAAGGCTGGCGCGCCGTTGCTGCAATCGCCAAAATTACAATTAAGCTGCAAGGCCAGCACTTGCGAGCAGAACGAACCCGCGTTGCAACTGGTTGGATTGGTCGCGCTGCAATTGAAGACGCCCGGATTGCCGCTGAGGTTAAGACAATTCCGCACCGCTGTTGGCGAGGTGAACGTCAGGCAGTAGCCGTTGCCAGGCAGGCCGATTTGCACGCAGCCATTGCCATAGACGGCGGCAAAGCAGTTGGTCAGGATGTCGCCCGGGTTGTTTCCGGCGCAAGGCACCCACGATTGGTTGTTATAATTGTTGTTATTGGCCCATGAATTCCACCAATTCCCGGTTTGGGCCGTCCAGCAACCCGACCAGTGGTTTCCATTGCCTGCATTGGTCCAGCTCTGCCACCAGTTGGTGCCCGGATTTGTTCCGTTGCAGGTCGTCCACCAATTGCTCCATGACGGCCAGCAATTGGCCGGAGGATTATTCTGGCACCAAGTCGTCCACCAATTGTTGCCGTAATTGTTCCAGCCCGACTTCCAGTTCCAGTTCCAATTATTATTATTGCAACCGGTGTTATTGTAACCCGCGCACGAACTGTTCCAGTCCGACGGCGTGAATGTGCAGAAGAGTTTGCAAACATTCGTCGAAATAACCACATTGGTCGGGCAAGTGACGACCGGGCCTGTTCCGGCATTCCAAGTGTAGATCAGGTTGGTTGTGGCCATGTTGCCGCAACCATCCGTCGCCGTGATCGTGAAGGTCCGCGTTCCGGTGCAGCCATTCGTCGTGTCCAGATGTGTCACTATGATGCTTGCCGCCCCGCAGTGGGCGCTGGCGCTGACTTCCAAGAGCACGTTCGTATCACCCGGCACGTTGGTTGAACTGCAGCCCAAGTAGCTGTTGGCCGGCACTCCGCTGATCACGGGCAGTGCTGTGTCCGCCGTCCAGGTGTTGGTCACATAGGCCGTCGCCGTGTTGCCACAGCCGTCGGTCGCCACGATGGTGAAGAGTTGCGTCACCGCACAGACGTTGGTTGTGCAGGCTCCAGTCACACTAACACTCGCAGTGCTGCAAGCATCACTTGCCGACACCGCCGACTTAACACTGGCCGCCGTCGGCACGCTGGCCGGGTTGCAGCCCAAATTCGTGCCGGCAGGCACTCCGCTCAACACTGGCTTGGCTGTATCTGCCGTCCAGGTGTTGGTCACATAGGCCGTCGCCGTGTTGCCGCAGGCATTGGTCGCGATGATCGTGAAGATTTGTGTCACCGCACAGCCATTTGTGATCGGGGCTCCGGTGACATGCACGGTCGCAGGGCTGCACGTATCACTCGCGGTCACCGCCGACTGCACACTGGCGCAGGTCGGCACGCTGGCCGGATTGCAGCCCAAATTCGTGCCGGCAGGCACTCCGCTCAACACTGGCTTGGCTGTGTCTGCCGTCCAGGTGTTGGTCACATAGGCCGTCGCCGTGTTGCCACAGCCGTCGGTCGCCACGATGGTGAAGAGTTGCGTCACCGCACAGCCATTTGTGATCGGGGCTCCGGTGACATGCACGGTCGCAGGGCTGCACGTATCACTCGCGGTCACCGCCGACTGCACACTGGCGCAGGTCGGCACGCTGGCCGGGTTGCAGCCCAAATTCGTGCCGGCAGGCACTCCGCTCAACACTGGCTTGGCTGTGTCTGCCGTCCAGGTGTTGGTCACATAGGCCGTCGCCGTGTTGCCGCAGGCATTGGTCGCGATGATCGTGAAGATTTGTGTCACCGCACAGCCATTTGTGATCGGGGCTCCGGTGACATGCACGGTCGCAGGGCTGCACGTATCACTCGCGGTCACCGCCGACTGCACACTGGCGCAGGTCGGCACGCTGGCCGGATTGCAGCCCAAATTCGTGCCGGCAGGCACTCCGCTCAACACTGGCTTGGCTGTGTCTGCCGTCCAGGTGTTGGTCACATACGCCGTCGCCGTATTCCCGCAGGCATTGGTCGCGATGATCGTGAAGATTTGTGTCACCGCACAGCCATTTGTGATCGGGGCGCCGCTGACACGCACGGTCGCAGGGCTGCACGTATCACTCGCGCTCACCGCCGACTGCACACTGGCGCACGTCGGCACGCTGGCCGGATTGCAGCCCAAATTCGTGCCGACAGGCACTCCGCTCAACACTGGCTTGGCTGTATCTGCCGTCCAGGTGTTGGTCACATAGGCCGTGGCCGTGTTCCCACAGCCGTCGGTCGCCACGATGGTGTAGAGTTGCGTCACCAAACAACCGTTGGTCGTGATCACGTTCGTCTGGTTGATCGCCGCCGTCCCGCAGGCGTTGCTCGCGCCCAATCCTGCGATGCTTGAGGGCACGCTGGCCGGGTTGCAGCCCAAATTCGTCCCAACCGGCACTCCGCTAATGACCGGCGGGGTCGCGTTGGCCGTCCAGGTGTTGGTCACATACGCCGTGGCCGTGTTGCCGCAGCCGTCGGTCGCCACGATGGTGTAGAGTTGCGTCACCAAACAACCGTTGGTCGTGATCACGTTCGTCTGGTTGATCGCCGCCGTCCCGCAGGCGTTGCTCGCGCCCAATCCTGCGATGCTTGAGGGCACGCTGGCCGGGTTGCAGCCCAAATTCGTTCCGGCAGGCACTCCGCTAATGACCGGCGGGGTCGCGTTGGCCGTCCAGGTGTTGGTCACATACGCCGTGGCCGTGTTGCCGCAGCCGTCGGTCGCCACGATGGTGAAGAGTTGCGTCACCAAACAACCGTTGGTCGTGATCACGTTCGTCTGGTTGATCGCCGCCGTCCCGCAGGCGTTGCTCGCGCCCAATCCTGCGATGCTTGAGGGCACGCTGGCCGGGTTGCAGCCCAAATTCGTTCCGGCAGGCACTCCGCTAATGACCGGCGGGGTCGCGTTGGCCGTCCAGGTGTTGGTCACATACGCCGTGGCCGTGTTGCCGCAGCCGTCGGTCGCCACGATGGTGAAGAGTTGCGTCACCAAACAACCATTGGTCGTGATCACGTTCGTCTGGTTGATCGCCGCCGTCCCGCAGGCGTTGCTCGCGCCCAATCCTGCGATGCTTGAGGGCACGCTGGCCGGGTTGCAGCCCAAATTCGTCCCAACCGGCACTCCGCTAATGACCGGCGGGGTCGCGTTGGCCGTCCAGGTGTTGGTTACATACGCCGTGGCCGTGTTGCCGCAGCCGTCGGTCGCCACGATGGTGAAGAGTTGCGTCACCAAACAACCATTTGTGCTGTCGGCTTCAGTCCCACTGACATCCGCCGTGCCGCAGGTGGTGCTCACCGACACTATCGACAGAACATCGTCCGCTGACGGCACGTTGGTCGGATTGCACCCAAAATCCTGGCCATCCGGAACATCGCCCAGCACCGGCGGGGTCGTGTTGGCCGTCCAGGTGTTGGTCACATACGCCGTGGCCATGGTCCCACAGGTATTGATCGCAACGATGGTGAAGATCTGCGTCACCGCACAGCTATCGGTGCTGTCGGCTTCAGTCACACTGACCGTCGCAGGGCTGCAAGTATCACTTGCGGACACCGCCGACTGAACACTGTCCGCTGTCGGCACGTTGGTCGGATTGCACCCAAAATCCTGGCCATCCGGAACACCGCTCAGCACCGGCGGCGCCGCCGTGGTCGTCGTGGGCGTCGCGATCGTTGTGATCACAACAGTCCCGGTGAAGGCAAGATCAAGAGTAGGGTCGCTCCCCCTGACGGTCGCCGTCAACGTCAGCACGGAGTTGGAATAGGTGTAGCTGTAAGAATCGCCAGTCTGGACCACAGTGGGCGCATCGCCCAGGGTAAGCTCCGCGGCACCATTGAACTGGATGGAATATGAATCGTCACTGCCTGCATTCTGGTATCGGAAAACGTGTTGCAGGGTGTTGGAAACCTGACCTGTGTATTCCGTGCCCGATGGCGGAGGAAACAGGCCATAGAAGGGCGGAGAAGACGGGATGCCCACGGCAGTAAGCCCCCCAGGGAGCGTAAGGATCAGTCCATGATCGCTCCCTGTCCTGGGTTGCGTAATATTGATGTTTGTGCTGAGCCCGAAGACCGGGTCGGGCGGGATGCTGACCGTCGTGAAAACATCGAAAAAGCTCGTGATGGTAAATTCCGCGCCGGCGGCATTGGCTGTGTTCACGCCCGCTCCATTAAATAAGGCCGTGACGGGATCAACATCCCCTGGTGCACCAAAGTCGCTCATGTCCAGATTTCCCGAACCGGTAAAGGAGATCGTGGTATCCCATGTGGAACTGGAAGGCGTTGGCCCGGTCACCATCGTGACCGCCGTCCAAGTGTAGATCAGGTTGGTTGTTGCCATGTTGCCGCAACCGTCCGTCGCCGTGATCGTGAAGGTCCGCATTCCGGTGCAGTCATTAGTCGTGTCCTGATGTGTCACTGTGATGCTCGCCGTCCCGCAGTAAGCGCTGGCGCTGACTTCCAAGAACACGTCCGTATCACCCGGCACCTGGGTTGAACCGCAGCCTAAAAAGCTGTTGGTCGGCACTCCGTTAATGACGGGCGGGATCGTATTCGCCGTCCAGGTGTTGGTCACATAGGCCGTCGCCGTGTTGCCACAGCCGTCAGTCGCCACGATCTGGAAGATTTGCGTCACCGCACAGACGTTGGTTGTGATCACGTTCGTCTGGTTGATCGCCGCCGTCCCGCAAGAGTTGCTCGCGCTCAGTCCTCCGATGCTCGAGGGCACACTGGCCGGGTTGCAGCCCAAATTCGTTCCAAGCGGCACTCCGCTAATGACCGGCGGGGTCGTGTTCGCCGTCCAGGTGTTGGTCACATACGCCGTCGCCGTGTTGCCACAGCCGTCGGTCGCCACGATGGTAAAGAGTTGCGTCACCAAACAACCATTGGTCGTGATCACGTTCGTCTGGTTGATCGCCGCCGTCCCGCAGGCGTTGCTCGCGCCCAATCCTGCGATGCTCGAGGGCACGCTGGCCGGGTTGCAGCCCAAATTCGTGCCGACAGGCACTCCGCTGATGACCGGCGGGGTTGTGTTGGCCGTCCAAGTGTTGGTCACATACGCCGTCGCCGTGTTGCCACAGCCGTCGGTCGCCACAATGGTAAAGAGTTGCGTCACCAAACAACCATTGGTCGTGATCACGTTCGTCTGGTTGATCGCCGCCGTCCCGCAGGCGTTGCTCGCGCCCAGTCCTGCGATGCTCGAGGGCACGCTGGCCGGGTTGCAGCCCAAATTCGTTCCAAGCGGCACTCCGCTAATGACCGGCGGAGTCGTGTTCGCCGTCCAGGTGTTGGTCACATAAGCCGTCGCCGTGTTCCCGCAGCCGTCGGTCGCCACGATGGTGTAGAGTTGCGTCACCAAACAACCATTGGTCGTGATCACATTCGTCTGGTTGATCGCCGCCGTCCCGCAGGCGTTGCTCGCGCCCAATCCCGCGATGCTTGAGGGCACGCTGGCCGGGTTGCAGCCCAAATTCGTCCCAACCGGCACTCCGCTAATGACCGGCGGGGTCGTGTTGGCCGTCCAGGTGTTGGTCACATACGCCGTCGCCGTGTTGCCACAGCCGTCGGTCGCCACAATGGTGAAGAGTTGCGTCACCAAACAACCATTGGTCGTGATCACGTTCGTCTGGTTGATCGCCGCCGTCCCGCAGGCGTTGCTCGCGCCCAATCCTGCGATGCTCGAGGGCACGCTGGCCGGGTTGCAGCCCAAATCCGTCCCAATCGGAACTCCGCTAATGACCGGCGGGGTCGCGTTGGCCGTCCAGGTGTTGGTCACATAGGCCGTCGAAGTATTCCCACAGCCGTCAGTCGCCACGATGGTAAAGAGTTGCGTCACCAAACAACCATTGGTCGTGATCACGTTCGTCTGGTTGATCGCCGCCGTCCCGCAGGCGTTGCTCGCGCCCAATCCTGCGATGCTCGAGGGCACGCTGGCCGGGTTACAGCCCAAATCCGTGCCAGTCGGCACTCCGCTGATGACCGGCGGGGTCGCGTTGGCCGTCCAGGTGTTGGTCACATACGCCGTCGCCGTGTTGCCACAGCCGTCGGTCGCCACGATGGTAAAGAGTTGCGTCACCAAACAACCGTTGGTCGTGATCACGTTCGTCTGGTTGATCGCCGCCGTCCCGCAGGCGTTGCTCGCGCCCAATCCTGCGATGCCCGAGGGCACGCTGGCCGGGTTGCAGCCCAAATTCGTTCCAAGCGGCACTCCGCTAATGACCGGCGGGGTTGCGTTGGCTGTCCAGGTGTTGGTGACGTAGGCCGTGGCCGTGTTGCCGCAAGCATCGGCCGCCATGATGGTGAAGATTTGCGTTACCGCACATTCATTGCTTGTGAGGGCTACAGTCGCACTGACTGTCGCCGGGTTGCTGCTGCTGCAAGTATCACTTGCCGTCACCCCCGTCAGAACGCTGTTCGTGGTTGGAATACTGCCCGGATTGCATCCCAAATAGCCGCCAGTCGGAACATTGTTTAGCGTCGGCAACACGTCGTCCAACTGCGTAATCACCTGCAGGCCATTGACCGGCTGGCCCGCGCAGTCCGTTGCCAGCCATGTCCGCGTAATGACGTTCGAGCAGGTCGAAGTCGCGGCGCTTTCGGTCTGCATATATGAAACCAAAAGTGAGGCGCCGCAACTGTCGGTTGCCGTTACTTTCGGCGCAATTGGAATATCGCCCACGCAGAGCACATTCGTGTTCGCCGGGAGGCCGCTCATTGCCGGCGAATTTGTCAAGATGGTCGCGGTATAGGTCACCGTCGAACTGAGGCCGCAGTTGTCCGTCCCGGTCACAGTAATGGTCGCCGGGCAGGTCTGCCCGTTGTCGCTCACCGTGAGCGCCAGGTTGGTGCCGCCGCAAGTGGCCGTGCCGGTCGTCGCCGCCAGGGCCGCCGCATCCGCCGCCGTCAAACTCGTGTAGCAACTGCCGATGGCGCCAATGTACAACGTCGGGCATTGGTTGGTGACTTCCAGCATCATAAGTTGAACTGGATTATAAGTGGGATCGCCGGGAAGAAGGGGGTCGGCCAGCACGGCAACAATTACGCCGCTGACGCCGCCGCATTGCAACTGCCAGGAGGCGGCGTTATTGCTGACCGCAAGCAGCAACGCATTGACTTCATTTGTGTTGTAGGGGGGGTTTGGAGGCGTGGGCACGCCCTCCAGAATCAATTGCTCGCTGCCGGGACCACCGATCAGATTCCAAATGGCAATTTGAATATCATTGAAATAATAACCGTTCTTGTGATTTAAAATGTAATTAATCTTGTTCCATACGGTTGGACTGACATAAGCGTCTGCCGGATAGGCCAGGCCCAGTGCTCTGAGTTCGGCGTCCAGATTGGGGTCGCAACTGGAGAACATCTTTGCGCCATAACTTGTCGCGAATACGTTGATGAGATCCTCAAAATCAAGACACCAGCCCAGGTAGGTGCCGTCGGGCACCACTTCATTGCCGGCCGTCACCGTGTCAATAAAATAGGAGGGGTCGTGCGAAGCGTTGGTGTTCCCAAGACCGCTGGTGGCAAAATTGGTTCCCTTGGCCCAAGGGCAATAGATGGTGATTGTGGCGGTATTTGAGCCTGGAGCAAAAGTCAGGCAGGGAACCGGTTGGGCGGAGAGGGATTGTAGGAAACCGAAGTGAGATCCAACCAGGAGAAGCGAAAGTGAAAGCCACTTCCAAGCTGTTGTTTTTTTCATATTGTCATAGAATTCAAGGCCACTGCGCAAAACCTCCCAACTCATCGTAAAACGAATCAGGCCCCCCCACGGGTCTCAAAACCCGTGTTGAAAGAGCTTACACAGCACCAGCGCTGCTCTTAACGCTTGAATCGGCGGACAGCCGCCAACCCGGAGCAGGCAATGGTCATCAGCAACGCCGTTGATCCCGCATCAGGAGTAGGGAAGGAACCGCGAGCACTTGCAGTTTGTGCAATGGCCGCCAAAAGGGTGATTAGAATTGCTGCATCCAGCACTCGCTTTATTACAAGGTTTTTCATATGTTGTTAATCAGGTACTTTTTTGCTCAATCACAGAGTCATCGCAACTGTTATAAGCTCAAGCGCAGCCGGAATCATGCCAATATCGAAAATCCTGACTTTTAAGCGCAAACATTTGTGGTTCAATGGATTACGCCTTATCAAATTTGCTTATGGGAAGTTGAAAGTGTAAACCTTATCGACACGTTTGAGAAAGAAGCTGTGTATTTATTAGGGCCGCGAACCATGCAACCCACACGAAATCAATGCCTTGCATAAGGCCGCGAAGACAAAATGGGGAGTGTCGGAAATTCCTACACATATTAGTAGTTTACCCCATTGACAAATTGACAAGAACAGTACCCGATTGACTTTGAGCGGAGACACAAATATGCGGGGAGTCGAAAATTCTCACAGAATTACAATGTGAACACTACTCCTTGGCAATGCCGAGTTTATCCATCAAATCGTAAAGAGTGGGCCGGCTGACCCCCAATTCGGAGGCGGCGGGTGCGATTTTGCCGGAGTGCTTGCGCAAGGCGTTTTGGATCATGTCGCGCTCCAAATTCTCCCGGGCATCTTTCAGGTTGGCGGTGATTCCCTGGTCGGCGGGGGCCAATTCAAGGTCTTGAACCGTGAGGCGTTTTCCCTCGCACATGATCACCGCGCGGCGAACACAATTCTCCAATTGGCGGACGTTGCCCGGCCAGGGATGACGGTCCAACGTTCGAAGGGCCTCCTGATCAAAAGCCAAACCGGTCTTATTGGCCTGCGCGCCAAAACGTTGCAGGAAGAACTGGCCCAGCAAGCGGATGTCGCCCTCGCGCTCACGCAGAGGCGGCAGCACCACCTGCACCACAGCCAGGCGGTAATACAAATCTTCCCGGAAAGTTCCGGCCATCATGCCTTTTTTCAGATCAGAATTGGTCGCGGTAACAATTCGGGTGTCAATCTGGATGGGCTGTCTGCCGCCAACCCGTTCAATGCATTGTTCCTGGAGAAAGCGGAGAAGCTTGACTTGCAGACCAAGGGGAATCTCGCCGATTTCATCCAGGAAAAGCGTTCCGCCGTTGGCCATCTCGAAACGGCCTTTGCGCTGGGCATGGGCGCCTGTAAAGGATCCCTTTTCATGTCCGAATAATTCGCTTTCCAAAAGCGTTTCCGGAATGGCGCTGCAATTGATGGCAATAAAGGGGCCGTTCTTTCGGGCGCTGCTGTCATGAATGGCCCGGGCCGCCATTTCCTTTCCTGTTCCACTCTCGCCCAAAAGAAGGACGGGGGCCTCGGTGGTCGCGACCTTGCGGATGGAATCAAACACGGCGCGGATTGCCGGGCTGGCGCCCATCATCCCTGCAAAGGCATTGCCACCCAGCATTTGTTGCATTTGACGGTACTCGACTTCAAGACTGGCCACATGGAAACCACGGCGCACGAGGAGTTTAAGTTCCTCCGTATCCACCGGTTTAACCATAAAATCGTAGGCGCCGGCGCCAATGGCCCGCAACGCGATGCCCTTTTCCCCCTGGCCGGTGATGATGACGATCTTGGCCAGCCTCTCCAAAACCAGCAACTCGGACAAGGTGGCCAGGCCTTCGTCCGGATCGCCCGGATGAGGCGGCAGGCCCAAATCCAGCAAAACGACCAGGGGCCGGACCGTCTGAAAGGTTTCGATGGCGCTGGCGCGATCTTCCGCCAGAACTATGTCGTAATCCCCGGCCAGCGCCCACTTCATTTGCGTGCGGATTTCCTCGTCGTCATCAACAATAAGCAATTTTGGGTTCATTTTAATTGTCTTTGCACGGGCAGGAGCACGCGAAACGTCGTGCCTTTCTTCAATTCACTTTCAACCTCGATTCTGCCGCCGTGGGCTTCAACGATCATCTTGCTCTGAAACATGCCGATGCCGAAACCATCCTTCTTGGTGGTTTGGAAAGGGCGGAACAAGGCGTGGCGGAGAAATTCCGGTTCCATGCCGCAGCCATTGTCGGAAACGGTCAGGACGGCCCAGCCATTGTTCTGGCTGGTTTCAACAACGATTTGCCCGCCCTTGGACACGGCTTCCGTGGCATTGAGCACCAGATTGGTCACCACTTTGAGGAATTGTTCCTGATCCAGGAGTAATTTGGGGCACGGACGAAGATTCTTGACCAGGGTGACTCCCGTGGCGCCGTTCCAGCTCGCCAGGACCCTGGAAATAACGTCATTCAAATCCAATTCGGCCGGTCGAATGTGCAAGTCATGGCGAAGAAGGCTCAAGCGGCCAATGAGATGATTGATATGTTCGCAAGTCTTGGCCACGCCGCGCAAAGCGTCCTCCCTGAAGGCCGGGTTGTCAAAATGCACCGGCAAGTTCTGCAACATCAAGTTCAGGGTCGATGCCGTGTTCTTCAAGTCATGCACAAAAAAGGCCGACATCGTCTGAAAGGCTTCCAGTTCCCTGGTTTGTAAAAGCTTCTGCGAAAGCTGCGCATTGAGCAACCCGGCAGCCACCTGGTCGCCCACGCATTTGAGAAGATCGAAATCCTGGAGGGAAAAGAAAATGCCGCCAACGCGGTCCCCCAAAGTGATCACTCCCATCAACTGCTGGCCGGCTTTCATGGGCACGCAAACCCGGCCGCCCCCGGTGCGGAACTGCGTGGGATGACAGCGCCGGAGCGCGACGGCCCAATCTTCCTTGGAAGATTCAATATCCTTCGGCTCGGCATGATCCTGCATTGCCCGGATGATCGCCATGGCCTCTTCCTTTTGCGGTCCCAATTCCTTCCCCGCGGCGGGCAACAAGGAAGTCGAAGCGGCAAAGAAAAGATTCTCCCTTTTCTCGTCCACCAGCCAGATGGTGACGGAGAGGGCTTGAAATATTTCCGCGACCTGCTTGGCCGCGGCGTCACAAAGTTCCTCCTGTTTGACGCGGGAAGCGGTCGCTTCAGTGAAACTTCTCCAGACGGTGCGATAATCGTAAAGAGGCCGTTGCAAATAACGGCTGAAAAACCGCCGCGCGTACAGCCGCACGCGATCCGACAGCCCCACAATGGTCAATCCGACCAGAGCGACCAGGATAATGAACGTCTTTGCTTGAAAACTCGTGTCCACCCCGATCCACTCGACGAATTTGGCAAACACGCCGACGATCATGAGGTAAATCCCCGCCAGAAGCACGATCAACGAATTCTGCAGCAAGCCAAATGGCGGATAGACCGCCACGTCCACCATTCTGCGCAACAGCGACCGCAGAACCATGAAGCAGCCAAGCAGCAGCCCGATGGAATCCAGTGTCAAGAGCGATTCGTCAATACCGCGTCCCGGCCAAAGAAGCGCCTGGCTGCTGGTATAAACCCGCACGGCAAATAAAACGCCCAATCCCAGGATCATGAATTTAATCCGCCACCTCATCGTCCCGACGGAAGCGCGGAAAGTGCGTTCCAGGTTCATCAACACCAGCACGGCGGCGATCAGGAATAAAGCAGACAAAACCAGCCCCGCCGTCGTCAGATGCAACAACCTTAAATCCGGCACGATGCTCGAGTAGTCAATCTCGATCAAATCGTGATAAAAAAAACACGCGATGGCCACGGGCAGAACAAATGCCGCGACCAGCATAAAGCGCCATTTGAACAAAAACTCCCCGGCATTGCCGCGGGCGTAGCTGAAGCTGAACACAAGCCACGTCCCGGGCAAAAACGACATGGCCACCAACCTCCACTGCTGCCAGTATCTAATCGCTTCGCCCCCCTGATCCGTATGGGCCGCCAGCCCGGAGAAAACGCTTTCCAACGCCAGCAAGATCATGCCAGCCACAAAGAACCATTTTGGGATCGATCGGCGCTCCCGAAAAGCGGCCAACAACGCCGTCACCCCGCCCAGCAGGGCGGCGACAAAAGCCAGTATGGCGGCATTTTTCATTGGCTGAAAGCCCGCGGCATAACCCGCGCGCCGAACAATGTGCAACCATTGTATCCCATTGCGCAGTTCCCATCAACGGTAAAGTGTCGGCTTTTCGACAATCGGCCATAAGTCCACTTGCGAAGCCTTGCAAATTGTAATGCTTTGATTTTCACAAGACAACTTGCGTTGAACTATACTGCCCCGAAAAAAACCGTGAAATTTTCCGTTGAATAATCATAACAAGTTGTCAACAAGGTGCTTACGAAAGCCCAACCCATAACAAAATCCGCCTCTCCGTAGCCGCCGGTGCGGCGAAGGTCGATCACCACCCCGTCACATTGCAGGATTCGGACGGGTTTGGGAAGCGGGCGCGGGAACTGAACCAGCGCCCGCCGTGGCAAGATGTTACAACATCATGGATTAATTAATCCTCTCCGGTCACCTCAACCTGCGCACTGTTGACCCCGCCATCGCCTCCGATGGTGGAGTAGAGCGGGTTGGCCACAGGCTCCCCGGTAATGGGATCCTTTATCAGTGGTTTTATGTATGTATCCCACACTCTGATGTCCTCCTTGGTTCCACTAGGCACAGGATCCTGAGGAGACCCGCCTCCGGTGTCGTTATTCCCCCAACTGAAGGTGGAACCATAATCAGTGGAGTTAAGCTGCGCTATCCCACCTGTCATTCCCGCTGAATGGCCGGCTCCATGGAAGTCGCCGGCGGAGTTCGTGTCGGTTGGAGAACAGGAGATTTCGATAGCATCAGTGCAGTCAGTAACTAGCTTGCCATAAATGTCAACCGCCAAGACAAGGACGGTACCGTCCGGGTAGCTGACGGAATTGGTCGTGTTCTCGGGGGTCACCCTGTACAGCGTCACCGGCGCCAACGGCGTCCAAGGGGGCCCGTTGCTGATCGTAGTGGGGGTTCCTGTAATCGAAACACGGCCGTTGTTGCTGATGGTGACGGTTTGGCCCGGCATCGCGATTAACAGGTTGTAAATTCTACGGTTGGCCACCACCCAGTATTGGGTATCTTTGGGGCTTTGCAGGTCAGTGTCGGAAACCAACTGCATGTTAGTTCCATACATTGGTATCGGACTGTAGGTCGTCACAGGCTGCCACTGTGGAGTGTCCAGGCTTGGGCTGTCTAACAAAGCGAAGCCGGCGGCCGGAGTGCTCCAACCGACCCAGTACGGCGCGCTTGAGGGCACAAGCACCACAGCGTCTGGATCAGAGGTTGGACCTGTTGACCAGTTTTGCAAGGCCTGTGGCGTATCGGCATCCGTCACAAAGTTCTCGGTTACAGTGCCGGCGGCGACACCTGAGATTGTGGCACTCTGATAAACCACCGCCTGATTCATTGCCGGCGCGTTGTTGGCCTGGCCGCCCAAATAAATGAGGAAGGGATAATTATTGGTTTGCGGGGGGCTCCTGATGGCACGGGTTCCACCGCGGATCCAATTGGGCCTTCCGTGAAGTAGGTCGCGCCAGTGCCGGCAGGAAGGCTAAAGCTGCCTACCGTCCCATCGGGCGTCGCCAAAGTTCCTTGGTCATTCTCCGTGAATGTGAGGGTATATGCCCCAAGAAGCCGGGCGCTCGGAACACTGGTCCCTGTCCCCGGCGCGGAAGGCCCGGAATAGCTGGAGAAGAGGATGTTGGTGTCATTTCCTGCATTTGGTGCGGTGGTCTTGTAGGACAAGAACGCCTGCCCACTGGCCCGCGAGGCCGGTCCGGCGGACGTTGATTGGACTTCCAAGATCATGCAGGCGGCTTCATTCCAGTCAGGGGCGTTGTCTTCGCAGCCCGCATTTGGAACCAAAAACATATAGGCTTCGCCGTTGTACGCCGGAACGTTTGGATAGCCAGCCATGTTAAAGGAGTAGCTGGCCCCGGACTGTCCAATCCATGACAACCCGCTGGTGGTCGTGCAGACAACCTCATTGCGATCATAGAAGGACCCACTCGTTTCCGTACCGTTAAATATGTTAAGTCCTGGAACAGCCGCGATGGGAGCTGACATTGACGGCGGCGGGGCGGCATTTCCCACAAGGATGACGGGGTCAACCCAGAATCCACCGTTGTGTGTACTCTGTAATGCCGCATAATTCCCACAATATTTCTGGAAGCAGACGCCGGCGCCGGCGGTTAGACCAGGAAGGCTTTCATTAATCGGGATCGTGACAGTCTGCCAGTTGGTGGCTGCGGAATCTGGTATGAGAAAGGTCCCCAACTCCACCATCCCGCCACCCGAGCCAGTGAACATGTCCACTTCCACTCCGGCGGTCACATCGGCGTTAAAACCCGAAGTCTCCCCTGGCCAATTCAGACCAGTGTTATACTGGTCAATACTCAGAGTGGAGGTGGTGTCCCATAGGATCTCGAACTGGATCGCCAAATACTGACTGAAATCTACCGTGCCCAACAAGGTCCAACCAGGCACGCCACATGGACCCTCATACCATAAATCGTTAAAACCCGGACCGATCGATGCCAGAAGAGCAATGCCGTCGCTGGTGTTGAAGATGGTGTCCAGGTAAGCCGAGCCAGTGGAGTTTTGGGCCGAATCAAACGTAATGCCATCCCACCAAATCGTGCCATTGCCATACGGGATTTCGAGGCAATCTCCATTATATTGTCCGCCAGGGTCGTTCTCTCCCTGCACCCCTGTGGCGAAGGCGGCAATAGTAAGATTGCCAATGGCCATTGCGCGGAGTTGAGCCGAACCTGCCAGCAGCAAAGCACCGGCGGCCAGGATTCTTGTCATGATGTATTTTTGTATTTTCATATGTTCGAGGTTTGATGGGGCGATTCAAATTGTTTGCAAAGTTTGCGTGGACCCGAAGACCCCACATATCATACCCGGAATGTAACAAACAAATCCGGGCAGACGCATTCCCATCGTTTTCATAATTGAACCTTTCAAAGTTGGCCTTGATTTTTACTCTTTTCCCGCCGGCGGGCCGGACAAAGGCAAAGGCCGGCAAAAGCCAACAAATGGTATAATTCGCTTTTATGCATGGCCGCCGCGGAATGCAAGCATTATTTCAAGTTTCATTAAAGTATAAGTTTTACTATATGAAACTATTAGGCTTTCTCAATTAAATGCCGCATCTCATAAGAGATGCTTACGACAAGACCCGATGGGGTTGCATTTCAGCCGGGTTGTGGAAAGATGCGCCCATGATTCGATACCTGTTCTCCATTATCGCCGTCGTGACCGCCCTGAATGCCTTCGCGGATGACACGGCTAAAACATCGCCTTCATAAAGTAAAGGGGTCACCCACTAGGGCGGTTTGTGGAAAACAAACGGGAAGTGCGGCGCGATAAAACAGTTGCGCTCCCCAACACCCTTTCCCGGTTTTGACGTGTTTGCCGTTGGTCGAATCGCGTGCCGGGGACCCTTTTTGCCAAGTGTCCGGAGCATCAAGAAGTGGTCATGCAAGAAACCCTGCCTTGCATGACCCCTGCTTGCAGCCTGTCGCGTCCGGCTACGGCGATTCGCACCGCAGGCGGTAGAACATCAATGCGCTGCCAAAGTTCACGGTCGATGGTGAAGTCGCCCCCGGCACGTCCACCCAAGTGGCGGGCGAGGTCAAGTTGGTGCAGGACTGCAATATGCCATTGGCCCAGATTAAGGTGCAGTGGTGTGGAATATCCAGGGGGTTGTAGGTGTAGGAGATCGGTCCCAGCACGGGCCGGACAACCGCGACCGTGAAGGAACAGGTGTTGGTGATGTTGTCGCAGAGATCCACCGAGGTGACGTTCACTGTGTTGGTGGTGTCCGCGTTGAAGAGGCTGCCGTTGGTCGGATTACACGTCACCGTGACGTTCTTGCCGCCACAGCCATCCCATGACCAAACAGTCCAAAACGCCTGCGCGTTGCTGGTGCAAGTGGTTACGGTAATGTTGCTCGAACAGATGAGGATCGGCGGCACGGCGTCAATCATCGTGACGGTTTGAGAGCAGACAGCACTTTGCCCCAGGCAGTCGGTGATGGTCCAGGTCGCCGTGGCGATCGGCGGACAGCCGTTTGTGACGGCTCCATTGAAGGTCACGATCGGAACCGTCGGGCAACATGGACCAACCCACACTACCGGCGGGTCGAAACTCCAACCACTACTGCTGCAATTGACCTGCTTGTCCTCGGGGCAGGAGTATGGGATCGGGCATGGGGGAACGCAATTGATGTTGGTCGAGTTGAAGAGTTCAAAGGAGAGGTCGATTTGCTGTCCGCTGACGAAGGGATCGGGAATGGGCGTCCAGTTTCCCACCGGCAGGTGGTTCACGCTGTCCCAAGTGGCCCACACTGCGCCGTCGTTCCAATGGAGGGTCGAGCTTTTCCAGCCGTAAACATTGGTGCTCGAAAGGCCTCCCGCAGAAGCCACCAGCCAATAAACCTTTGAAGAAGCAGGAGTTCCGGTCTGGTAATACGGGTTGGTCGGCGCAAAGCAGAACTGCCACGGGACCGTCTCAGGCAAGTAAAGGGAGTTGCTGGGATCCAAGAAGTACTCTTGCCCCGGGCTGAGGCTGTTGGAACAGTAATGGCCGGACAAAAACCTCTCTCTCCAGAGGAGGGTTCCGGGATGGCTGTAACCGAGGGTGTTGCTCGGGCTGCTGGCCGGCACATCGCTGTAGATGAGGAGATGGAAATTGGTGATCGAGCCTGCCAGATCATTCGACCACGATCCCCATAAATAAATCTCAGAAATATACCCGGTATTGGTGCAAGGAAAGTCATCCGCCAGAACAATTCCCTGGCTGTCTTGCACGTCCACGCCGAAGAAGTCGGGCGGCTGGTACCACTTCTCGGAATTGGTCGTGTAGCAACAATTGGTGGGTGGGGTGTTCGAGCTAAAGAGTTCAAAGGAGAGGTCAAGATGCTGTCCTGTGTAGTTGGGGTTGTACAAGGGCTTCCAATTTCCCCACGGCTGGTTGAGCACGCTGCTCCAACCGTTCGTCACGGCGGCGTCGTTCCAATTGGTGGTCGAAGTTTTCCAGCCGTAATTATTGGTTGTGGGCGTAACTCCTTGCGCATAAGCCGCCAGCCAATAAACGATTGGATTTGTAAGACTTCCAGTCTGGGTAAACGGGTTGGTCGCCGGCGGCTGAAAGCAGAACTGCCACACGGTCGTGTCACTTGCGAAAACATTGGTTCTGGGATCCCAAAAGTACTCGTAGCTGTTGGTGTAAATGTTGGAACAGTACTGGCCGGGCAGAAACGCCTGCTGCCAGAGCAAATTCCCGGGATAGCTGAAACCGTTGGTGTTGGTCGGGCTGTTGGCCGGCACGTCGCTGTAGATGAAGAGATAGAAATTGCTTATCGAGCCCACCAGATCATTCTGCCACGATCCCCACAGGTGAATGTCGGTGATCAGCCCGGTATTGGTGCAAAGAAAGTCATCCGCCAAAGAAATTCCGTGGCTGCCTTCCACGTCAAAGCCCTGGTAATATGCAGTTTGGGGCGGCTGGAGCCACTTCTCCTGATTGGTCGTGGAGCAACAATTGGTGGTTGGGGTGCTGTTCGAGGTGTAGAGTTCAAAGGAGAGGTCGAGTTGCTGTATGGAATTGGTGGGGTTGGACATGGGCATCCAATTTCCCACCGGCTGCTGGAGCGCGTTGTTCCAACCGCCCCATACCGCGGCGTCGTTCCAATTGGAGGTCGAGCTTTTCCAGCCGTAATCATTGGTGTTCGGAATTCCTCCCGCATAAGCCACCAGCCAATAAACGTTTGAAGAAGCAGGAGTTCCGGTCTGGTAAAACAGGTTGGTCGCCGGCGGCACAAAGCAGAACTGCCACACGGTCGAGTCACCGCCGACAACGTAGTTGCTGGGGTCCCAAAAGGACTCGTTGCCGTTGGTGTAAGTGTTGGAAGAGTACTGGCCGGGCGGAAACGTCTGGTGCCAGAGCAAACTTCCGGGGTAGCTGAAACCGTTGGGGTTGTTCGGGCCCACCGGCACATCGCTGTAGATGAAGAGATAGAAGTTGCTTATCGAGCCTGCCAGATCATTCGACCACGAACCCCACAGATGAATGTCAGTAATATACCCGGTATTCGTGCAAAGAAAGTCATCCGCCAGAACAATTCCGTGGGTGTCTTGCACGTCAACGCCTTCGTAAATTTGGGGCGGCTGGAGCCACTTCACGGTATTGGTCGTGAAGCAATAGTCGGCTTGAGACTGGACCGGGGCGCCCAGTGCCATTAGCAGCACCAAGCCAGCCGCAGCCAGTGGTTTGAGGAGTCGATGGGCAGTATGCGAAGATGTTTTTTTGAATGTTTTGCAATTCATAAGTCCTTCCATGATTTCACGAGCGTTTCAGGTTTATTGCGCCATTAAGCGCCGGGAACAACTGGCAATCTTTTGCCCATTACCGGCACACTTGATTATTCACGACTCATGCCGACTGCCAACGATACAACGTGACAGTCATGCGAAGATCCGTGAACAATCGCAATTGCAGCAGGTTTTCATTCGAGTTTGAGTCTATGTGCCTTCCAACCGCGGAATGCAAGCTTTATTAAAAGTTTTATGAAAGTTTTAGTTTTACTAAATGAATATATACTAGACGCTAATGCTCCTGAATTTTGATACAAAGGACACTTATGACAAAACCCGATGGGGTTGCATTTCAGGTTGCTTGCGGTAAGATGCGCCCATGATTAGATACTTTTTATCCATTATCGCCGTCGTGACCGCCCTGAATGTCTTCGCGGATGACGCGGCCAAAACATCGCCTTCTTCGCCTCCGTCGCCGTCACTGGCCAGGGACTCGCGTTTTTTCGAAATGCGCACTTATCATGCCGCTCCGGGCAAATTGGAGGCCCTCCACGCCCGCTTCCGCGATTTCACCAACAAACTCTTTGCCAAACACGGCATGCAGATGGTCGGCTACTGGGTTCCTATGAATAAAGAGGGGCAATCCGAAAACACTCTCGTTTACATCCTCGCTTTTCCCAGCCGCGAGGCGCACGACAAGGCATGGAAAGACTTTACCGGCGATCCAGAGTGGCACGCGGTCAAGGCAGAGACTGAAAAGAACGGCCCGCTCCTCGCCGGGAAACCCGAGTCCTTTTTTATGACCGCGACCGATTATTCGCCAATCAAGTAGGCTTAAATCACCAGATAGTCCGTCAAGATTCCCGTCCCAATCGGCGCGATGTGGGCGGCTTCGATCCATCTCTCCCGATCGGCCTGCAAATGTGCGATCAGAATTTGTGACATGCCTTTGATCAATTCGTAGCCAAACTCATGGTTGCGGTCGCATTGCTGGCTCAATCGGGAGCCATAGAAAAAAATAGTCCGGGTCGGTTCCCGGGCCAGGGCGTTGAAGTGCCAAAAATAGGGCGGAAAGAGCCAGGACCAGCCCAGAATGTCTCCCTCGCCGATCGTTTGCACTCGCGCCGGCATTTGCAATTCTGGGGTTTCCAGATCAATCGAGCCATGGATAACCAGATAAATGCAACTGGCGGGTTGCCCCGCCTCGACCACCCTGTCGCCCGGTTCAAAATCCGCCCGCATGGCGCATTCGGCCAGGATTTGCCGGAACTGGATCGCCAGGCCGGCGAAAAGGGGGTGTTCCGGCAATGTTTCCGCCGTAAAATCAAATCTTGGCTTTTTCGTCAACGTCGCACTTTCATTCATTTTCTTGTCACACTTCCGCTCATTCTAGTCTCTCCACAATGAGAACGTAGCTAGTCCGATGCCAACTTTTTACCGGATATTGGCACCCAGGGTGGCTCATGCCCTCGCCATCGCTGCGCCACGGCGCGGCAAGCCGCAACCCCGGGCTGAAAGCTTCAATCCCGTTGGGATTGGCAATAATCCCCTGATGGAACTGTAAGGCAGTCCGACAGATTTTTTGGGGGGAATGTCCAATGACCAAATCCTCATGACTAATCAACCCCGAAAGCTTTCGGGGTCAATGCTCAAATGACCCAATGACGAAAAGGCGCCCCGGCGGACGGATTCGTCATTTAAGCGGCCAGGCGCGACTTCGGCAATCCGGCCCAATCCATCTGCTTTATCCGTTTCCGTTTGTGAAGCCGTTTGGGAATCGAGGGGCTGAAGAAGGTGTTCCCCTTTTGGACTTCCCGAATCGCGTGGCACACACTGTCAGCGGCGGTTTGTTTGATCAGATAGCCCATCGCGCCGGAGTTGATCGCCTCGACAATATAGGCTTCATCACTGTGCGCCGAGAGCATGAGCACTTTGGTGGCGGGGCCGGCTTTGAGAATCAGACGGGCGGCTTGCAAACCATTGAGCAGCGGCATGGCAACATCCATCAGAACCAATGCGGGACGAAGTTTCTTGACCAAGGCGACCGCCAGACGGCCATTTTTCGCTTCGCCGACCACTTCGAGATCGTCTTCCATTTCCAGTATCTTTCTAAATTCTCCGCGAACAAGGTTGTTGTCGTCCGCCAGTAGGATAGTGATTTTTTTCATGTAAACTGTTGCGCTACAAACATTGGCGCTCAATTAATGTCCATGATTATATGCCAGTCGCCTCGTTCCGTCTATGGGGTGAACACCGCATTTTAGAAAATTAAGAAGTAAAAATTATGAATTAAGATACATGAAAGACAGTGCCGGATTCTGCCTTTCCCCTCTTGACGTTCTTGCCCGGCGCAGCGAAGTTTCATGACTTGGCCAAAAGCCGGTCAGAAATGGCGACCGGTGATCTCTTTTCGGCCGTTGCGCCGGTTCCCGTCGTGCAGTCCCTGCGCGAACGCGTGGAACGGGGGGAATCGTTGTCTTTTTTCTCCGTCAGCCCGGCGGCCATGCCACGCAGTTCTTGCGCAGCAGGCCGGGGATAATGGCACCAAACGGAGGCTAAACCAATCAGACTTTGCGGCGTCGGATCGCCAACGCGCCCAGCAACCCGGTCGCAAGGAGACTGATCGTCGTCGGCTCGGGAACCGCAGTCAGCGAGAGAGTGGTTGTGCCGCTCAGAGTTTGAGGGCCATAGCTATTATTATCGTCAAGTACATCAAAGGCGTCGAATTCATAGACGTCCCCGGGCGTCAGGCTGCCGGTCAGCGATCCTTCCTGGGAGGAATCGGCCGTGAGAGTGACAGGGCCGGCGGCGGTTGATATACCGTAAACATAATCATACGAATACAAATACGTACTCGTGCTCAAGTCTAACAACAAGACGGAAAGCTCTCCTCCAAGGTGCGTTCCTCCGGACATGGTCATGCTTCCGGAAATGGAATAAGTGGCGTCGCCTGTGAAATAAATGGTGCCTTCGCCCGACGTGCTGGACTTCTTGTCCGGGGTTGATTGGCTGAAAGACACGCTCAACGAACTCGTTGAATAAGTGGGCGTCATGCTGCTCGAGACGGTGCTGTCGGTTGCAGTGGTGACGGTAGTGTAAGGCAGACTGTTCACATTGTCATCCACCGTGACACCTTCGTCTTTATCGAACGTGGAAATGGCCTCGTCCACACTTTGATCCGGGATGTAAAGGGTACCCTGTGCATTTGCCGCGCCGACGAACGCCAAACTGGCCACCGCCACCATTAACTCAAGTTTTTTTATGCTCATGTTGTTGTGCTGTTTGTGGCGGGCATGCAGATCCACCTCCGGCTCGAGGTCCAAGCCGGAACTTCTTCTCTTCGCGTGCCCGTCATAGGTTTTATGTCTCAACCAACCCGATAAATCTGGGCCGATTTAAGGCTTTTTCCACCGAGAAGTCAAATTAAATCTGAAACTATTTTTTACCAGGTATAGCCAACAATTGCGACGGATCATGGCAAGATTTGCTAAGCATCGGAGGAACGCTGGGCTTTCGACCGAATTCTTAATTTCCCGGACTACTCCTTTCCCCTCTTGACGTTCCGGCCCGGGGCGGCGAACTTTCATGACTTGGCCAAAAGCCGGTCAGAGTTGGCGGCCGGTGATCTTTTTTCGGCCGTTGCGTCGGTTCCCGTCGTGCAGTCCCTGCGCGAACGCGTGGAACGGGGGGAATCGTTGTCTTTTTCCTCGGTCAGCCCGGCGGCTCAGCCGTTCTTCGCCGTCTTGCTGGCCCATCTCTTTCCCAGCAGACCGGTCGTTGTTGTGACGGAGAGTCTCAGGACACAGGAAATGTTTCAGCAGGACATTGAGACGTGGGTCGCGGAGTCGCGCCCCGGCAGCGCCGCGCCGTTGGGCCGGCCTCTTTTCTTTCCTGCGTGGGAGGTGTTGCCTCACGAACCGCGCTTGCCGCATGTGGATGTGGTGAGCGAACGCCTGGAAACGTTGGTCGGCCTTTCCAACCGGTCCGCCACGGAGCCGGCGCCGATCGTCGTGGCCGGCGTGACGGCCTTGCTGCAAAAAACATTTCAGGCCGGCGAAATCGCGCGCCGGACGCGGTCGTTGCGGCGCGGCGATTCATCGGATCCATTGGATTTGGTCGAATGGCTGGAGAGCCAAGGCTACGAGCCGGAGGCGCAAGTCACGCAGAAAGGCGATATCTCGATGCGCGGCGGCATTCTGGACCTGTGGCCGTTGACCAGCTCCTGGCCGGTTCGCCTCGAGTTCTTTGGCAATGAATTGGAATCCTTGCGCCACTTCGATCCGTTGACACAAATTTCCCGCGACGAGACGGCGGCGCTGGTCATTCCACCCGGCGGCGAATTGGGGCTGTTGAAGGGCGATGAGCGGCTGCCGGTTGCCAGTTTGCTGGAGTATCTTCCGGCCGGGGCCATTTTTCTCCTGTGCGAGCCGGAACTCCTGCGCGAACAGGCCGGCCGCTACGAGGCGCAAGTTCAGGAAGAGGACCGTTTTTTCATTTCGTGGGAACAATTCCAGGAAGAGATGACCCGGCGCGGGCTTGTCTCCGTCGCCGTGAGCGAAATCGAAAATGTCTTCACCGAGAACATCCTCCCCGGCGCGCCGGACTTTGCAGGCAAAGACGGGATGACATGGCAAAGCCTGGAGGTCTTCCGTCCGATTGGTGACCGCCGGCCCGAGGCGCACATCGCCGAAGCGCAACGCAAGGAATTCTTCAGCCAGCTTCATCGCTGGCTGCGGCAGGATTATGCGGCGCATCTTTTTTGCAACAATGACGGCGAGCGGCGGCGTTTCCAGGAAATCTGGCGGGAATACGGCCTGGGCAACCCCGGGGCCTTGCATCTGCACATCGGCCCTCTGGCGCGCGGTTTTCTCTTTGAGCCGGCGAAACTGGCCGTGGTGACCGACGCGGAAATTTTCGGGCGCTATAAAGTGCAGCGGCCGCGGCGGCTCAAATCGCCTCAAGCCCAATTGGGCAAGTCATTGTTGGACATCAATTTTTCCGAATTGGCGGAGGGCGACTACGTGGTCCACCTCCAGCATGGCATCGGGCGGTATTTGGGCTTGCGGAGTCTGCCGGCGGCGCTGGGCCAAAAACCCGTGGCGGGCAACACGCAGGTTGCGGCCACGGGGGAAGAATGCCTGGTCATCGAATACGCGGTCAGGGATCCGCTCCAGCCCGCGCCAAAACTTTACGTGCCCGTGAGCCAGTCGCACCTGGTCAGCAAATATGTCGGCGCGGGCAGGGCGCGTCCGCCGTTGAACGCGCTGGGCGGGACGCGCTGGGCCAAAACCAAGGCGCTGGCGCAGGAAGCGGTGCGCGATCTGGCGGGCGAAATGCTTTCCATCCAGGCGGTTCGTTCGACCCAGGAAGGGCACGCCTTCCCGCCCGACGCGGCCTGGCAACACGAATTTGAGGACAGTTTTATCTACGAAGAAACGCCCGATCAATGGAGCGCCATTGTCGCCACCAAAAAAGACATGGAAACCCCAAAGCCCATGGACCGCCTGATTTGCGGCGACGTCGGCTATGGAAAAACGGAGGTCGCCATCCGGGCCGCCTTCAAATCGGCCCTGGCCGGCAAACAGGTCGCCGTGCTCGTCCCCACCACCGTCCTGGCCCAGCAGCATTTCAACACGTTCCGCGAGCGAATGGCCGATTATCCCCTGCGCATTGAATTGCTCTCCCGTTTCCGCTCCCGCCGCGATCAGGCCCGGGTCATCCGGGATTTGGCGGCCGGCCCGGTTGATATTGTCATCGGCACGCATCGCCTGCTGCAAAGCGATGTCCTTTTCAAGGACCTGGGCCTGGTGGTCATTGATGAAGAACAACGCTTCGGCGTCCTGCACAAGGAGAAATTCAAGCGCCTGCGCACCCTGGTGGATGTGCTGACCCTGACGGCCACGCCGATTCCGCGCACGCTTTATCTGGCGCTGGCGGGCGCGCGCGACATGAGCACCATCGAAACGCCGCCCCAGGACCGTTTGCCGGTCGAAACGCTCGTCGCCCAATACGACGAGCGCCTGATTCGCGATGCCATTCAGCGCGAACTCAATCGCGGCGGCCAGGTCTTTTATCTGCACAACCGCGTTTTCGACATCGAAGCGGTGGCGCAGCGGTTGCGCGCCCTGGTTCCCCAAGCCCGCCTCGCCGTCGGCCACGGCCAGATGCACAGCGACCAATTGGAAGAAGTCATGACGACCTTTGTCAACGGCCAGACCGACGTGCTGCTTTCCACGACCATCATCGAAAGCGGCCTGGATATTCCCAACGCCAACACCATCATCATCGACCGGGCGGACCGTTTCGGCCTGAGCGATCTCTATCAATTGCGGGGCCGCGTCGGGCGTTTCAAACACCAGGCCTATGCTTATTTGCTCTTGCCGCGCCATGCCGGCCTTCTCACCGATGCGCGCAAACGCATCAACGCCATCAAACAGTATTCCAGCCTCGGCAGCGGATTCAAAATCGCCATGCGCGACCTGGAAATCCGCGGCGCGGGCAACCTGCTCGGCTCCGAGCAAAGCGGGCATATCGCCGCCGTGGGCTTCGAGCTGTATTGTCAATTGCTCAAGCAAAGCGTCAGCTCACTCAAGGGCGAAAAAGTCCAGCCCCGCCTCGATGTCAACGTGCGCCTGGATTTTCTGGCCGCCAGCGCGGATGAGGACCTCTCCAGCCCGCAAAAGCCGGCGGCCTGCCTTCCCGGCAGCTACATACCCGAGGCGCAGCAGCGCATCGAGATTTACCGGAAACTGGCCCAAGTCAACGATGCCGCCTCCTGCCGCGCATTGAAGAATGAATTGCGCGACCGCTTTGGGCCGCTGCCGGAAGCCGTGGAACTGATCCTCAGGGTCGCCGATTTAAAAATTGCCGCCGGTCGGCGTGGCGTGAGCCTGATCGAAACCCAGGGGGACAAGTTGATGTTGACACGGAACAACGATTTCGTGATGGCGCGCGGCAAATTCCCGCGCCTGACAAGAACCACCGCCCGTGGCCGTTTGGACGAGATCAAAGAACTCCTGTCCGCCTTATGACCGGGTGCAAGAAACGCCAGATTGATACATTGGTCTGGAAAATCGGTAACACGGTAACAAGTGTTGATAATCAACGACTTAGCCGGTAACACGAAAAGTAACAGATCGGTAACATGTTACTGCTTTTCGTCATTCGTCGCCTCAGAAGCTGTATAAAATGAGCCATCTGAAAGGGAACGGCAAAAACGGGGGGCAAAAACATAAAATTGCCGCGAAGAGCAAGATGGGATGATTGGTCTGGGAAATCGGCAACATCGGCTACATCCTTGATAGTCAACGACTTAGCTGGCAACAAAAGGTTCCTCAACGTTTTCAGTGGAATAGAGGTGGAGTCTTGGTAGTTTTTGGGATGACACCTGAAAAATTATTTCATGAATTGTTGGGTTTGAGCTTGAACTGGGAAGTAGTCGAGAGCCGCTTTGACGCCGCCAGCGGAACGGTTTGCCTGGAAATCAAGGAAACATCGCGTTTATGGGACTCGCTTCGTTGTCCCCAGGATGGAGGGTTGGTTTTTTGCTATGACCATACCGAAGTGCTGACTTGGCGCCATCTCAATATCTTCCAACATCGCTGTGAGATCACCTGCCGGTTGCCGCGCGGCAAGTGCCGCCAGTGCGGCCATGTCTTTCGGGTGCGTCCGCCCTGGGAAGGATTAAGCCTGCACTTCACCAAGGAGTTTGAAGCGTTCGCACTGCTGCTGATGCGCGAGATGCCCATGGCCAAAGTAGCCGAAGTGACCGGGGAGAGCGACATGCGCCTGTGGCGGATGCTCTTTAAGCATGTGGATGGGGCTTACGCCCAAGCCGACTTTGGCAACGTGTGCTGCGTCGGAGTCGATGAGATGGGCGTGCGCAAAGGCCAGGAGTATATCAGTGTGTTTGCTGATTTGGTGGCCAAGCGGGTGATCTTTGCTACAGAAGGCCACGGCCACGAGACTTGGCAAGCGTTTGTCCAGGCATTGGCGGCGCACAATGGGCACCAGTACGCCATCACCCAAGTGAGCATGGACATGAGCGCAGGCTACGAGAAGGGCGTCAAAGACAACTGCCGCAACGCCCAGGTGGTATTTGACAAGTTTCATGTCCTGGCCAATGCCAACAAGTCGGTCAACCAAGTGCGTCGGGCGGAGTTCAGCGTGGGCGGCAACGACGTGCGGGAGTCCCTCCGCCAGAGCCAGTGGCTCTGGCGCAAGAACCCGGAAAACCTCGACCGGGACGAACAGAGCCGGTTGGCCAAAATCAAAGAAAAAAATCTCTGCACCGGCAAGGCTTATCAGATGCGCCTGGTCCTGCAGGACATCTATCGCAGCTCCAACGCCATGGTGGCCCAAAAGCGCTTTAAGGTTTGGTGCCGCTGGGTGCGATGGGTGGCCCGGTTTTACAAATCCTACGTTTTCAGAGCGATGATCAAGCTGGCCAACATGGTGGAGAACCATCTGGCCGGAATCCTGGCCCACTGGAAATGGGGCCTGACCAACGCCTTTATGGAAGGACTCAATAGCGTCTTCAGCGCGGTCAAGCGCAAGGCGCGGGGCTATCGTTCCACGGTTTACCTGATCACCATCCTCTATCTGGTCGCCGGCAAACTCCGCCTGCCCCATGTTTAATTCCACTGAAAACGTTGAGGAACCCAACATTTGCCGCAACAAACCCGCAACACACCAGTTACATTAACGTTAACGTTGGGTGATTGGGCAACGCTGGGGCTTCTTGTGACCGCGGCCCAGCCGACAACACGACCCGCTACAGACCCGCAACATGTTGCTGCTTGATAAGAATTTGACCACGGATTGCACGGATTTCACGGATGCCCTGAAAGATTTTCCATTTGCCTTGGCGGCGGGAGAATGCCGTATTTGTTGTCGTATTTGTGAGTGGACAGAGGGGGCGGGGCGCGGCATTATGCGGGCATGGCGCGAAGTCAACCATGAGCACAGCAACCCTCCCCGCTTCGATACCGCCGATTGAGCTTAGTATCACATCGGTGCGCCAGCAACGTGTCATCCTTGACCGCGACTTGGCTGTGATCTACGGCGTTGAAACCCGCGCGTTGAATCAGGCGGTAAAACGAAACCGCAGTCGTTTCCCGGAAGAATTCATGTTTAATCTGACGCGATCCGAGGTTCTGAGCATATCACAAACTGTGACATCCTTGCGGAGTCTCAAGTTTGCCCGGCGCGTGCATGCTTTCACCGAGCATGGCGCCCTCATGGCCGCCACGGTTTTGAACAGCCCGCGCGCCGTCAAGACCAGCGTCTTCATTATACGCGCTTTTGTCAGGATGCGTGAGGACCAAGCCGTCAGTGCTGCCATCCTCAAACGTCTGGCTGAGATCGACAAAGCGTTGCTGACCCACGACACCGCGTTGCGAGATATTTACCAGAAATTGGGCCCGCTTCTGTTGCCGCCGCCCGAAGAGCCGAAAAAGGAGATCGGGTTCCATATAAAAGAAGAGGCCCCGCCTTACCGGGTCATTGCGGCCTCAGGGTGCTCGGCGCCATAACGGCATTCGATGAAATCTCCCATACCGCCATCGCCAACGTATTTCCCAATGGGGAAGCCTCCCGTGCGCAGTCGTTTGGCTTCAAGAATAAATGAGAGGCGTGGTCGAATGCCACAGCGAATGATCGTGATGTCAAGGCGCAACCGGTCATTCCCAAGTTGACCGCCGGGACTGATCGGTTCCTGATCGCCGCAGCAGTAGTGATTATATTCCTCAGGCGTGTCAGGATGGTACTTGCCGTCGTTGAGCAGGAAACGAACATCGAAAAATTCACTGACTACGAGTCGTACGGCAGCAGGAATTCCTAATATGGAAGCGACACGGTGATCTAAAAGAGCTTTCACCTTACTAAACTCCGCTCCTTCAGCTTCCAGTGCAGCGGCTTCGTCCCAAGCAGTACACAGATGTTGTTCACGCTCAACAACGAGGAAGATCCCAGAGCCACAACAGGCGTCAAGAATTTTCATCCCGGGCCGCAACGGCTTCACCGAATTAACCTCAGAAACCAAATAATCCGCCAGCGGCTCTGGAGTGTAGTGTGCGCCACCCCTTTCAGGATCAGAGGCTTCGGCTTTTGCCTCAGTTGAATCATCGGCATCGGTTTCACCCCTGAATCGACGTGGCCAATCTTAGCACTGCCATCCGTCTTGGCAAGTCTTCTTCAAGCGCCAAAAAGGAATCCGCGGGATGGTGGTCAAAAAGCCCAGATTTGGGGTGCTTCAACCAGTATCAGTCGCTCAACAATCCAATGTGATGGGGGTGGTGATCCGCCGCCGACGGTGGAGGGGCTTCCGCCGTCGTCAGGCTATGGCGGGACAAGTCGGCGCGACAAGTTGGGAGACAGATCAGGCTTTGTTGCGCAGGTGGTTTTGCACCTCGTCGTGATCGCCGGCAAAATCAAAAATCAGCACGCCCTTCTGCGCCACGAAAATCAGCCGCCAGGCCAGTCCTGTGCGACACTCGTAAAGATGTTTCCCCAGCTTCCTTATCCCCAGCCCGGTGTGGACGTGCGGCCGGCCAAAACCTTCCAACAGCAATTTCAGTGTGGCGGAAACCTCCGCCTCCCGTCCGGCCTCCCGCACTATCTTTTTGAACCGCCTGGACAGTTCTGGAAATCATTACAGCGCACACCGACAAAATGGCAAGCCCGCCTTCGCAGGTTTTTATTTCCAACAGGAGAATTGGAGATTGGAAATTTGAAATTGGAAATTGGGAATTATGAACAACGGTGACTGGATCGAGATGGGGTTCGACGGAGTCTCACCCTACCAAATCATTCAACGCTCAGTAATCGTAAAGGCCGCTGTCGTGGGTGTAACCGCCGGAGCCGCCGGGGCCGCCGGGGCCACCTTCATTGCCGCCCATGAAGTCCCCCAAAACGTCGCCCATGTCGGCTTCGATTTTCTCCGGGTCCTCGCCCGCTTCCAATCTCTTGATGGCGATGTCCAGTTCCTTGGGCGCGCTGCCCGCCGGCATGAGGTCTTTCATTTTTTTCATCATGTGCGCCATGTGCTTTGGATTGTTTTCGTCCAGGTGTTCCATGTCGCGTTCCATCTCGGACATGGCTTGCATCATGCGCGGATCGTCCATGTCGGGCATGCCCTGGTTTGGCGCGCTGTCGGTTGCGGCGGACGGTTCCTGGACGCCGCGGGGCATGGCGAAGGCGCTGATTTGTTTGGTCATCTTGCGGTTGCCGCATTTTGGACAGGCGGGCACACGGTCCGGGCACGGCCTCTTGGAGAGGAAATTGAAAATCTTCCGGCACTTGGGACAGGCAAATTCGTAAATCGGCATAGGATGTCGCGTCTAATGTCATGGATAAAATGCAGGCGGACCGCCCGGTCGTCAAGAATCCCGAATTTCGAACCAACATGTTGGTATTTGCGGCTGCGCGACGAAGAAGCGCCACTCCCAAAGCGCCAGAGGACTGGCGCACTCCAAAACGCTTCGCGCCATTCGAGAGATTCTCTAATTCCTGGCGCGGTTGGCGTCTTTTCGCGGCAGGCGGCCGAGCCAATAATCGCCGGAACGCTTCCATTCCAGCGGCGGCAGGGCCGGCTCGGACAGGCTCTCGATCGCAAAACGATCTTCCGGGCGCATTTTTTTGATCCACGGTTCATAAGCTTCGGCGGCCCGGCCGCTTCGTTGTATGGCGCGATAAACTTTCAAATCCTCCGGCAGTATGAGCGCGGGTTCAAATCCCACCATGTAACGCCAGTCGGCCCCCGGATTTTTGTAGAATGTGTTGAAGAAGAATTTCATGTTGTCCGAGTAAAAAATCCCGTTCTTCTCCGGCAGCCAGCCCTTGAGTTTTGGATCGCCGCCATCCAGGAATGTTTCGTCGTTGGAGAAAGTATAGCGGCGGCCCAAATCGTTGGTCGCATCCAGAAAGAGCGGCAGCGCGATCAGGCCGCAAACGATCAGCCGTTTGGGCGAACCGTCGCGGGCGATGGCGGGCATGGCGTCGTCAAATTGCATGGCCAGCCAAACGAGAGCCGCCGGCATCCCCCAATCGGCCCAAAACCGGTCGGCGAAGAAACCCAGAATCCAGTTGATGGCGATCATCCAGAAGACCGGCTGGAGGAACAACGGGCGAAGCATCTTATTCTGCGTTTTGAGCCAGAGCCAGACCAACGCCAGAAGGGTCAAAGTGGTGAACTCGCCCGCGCTGGGTCGAAGCTCGCCGACCAGCATCCACCCCGGCAGATGTTCCCGGTACATCACGCCGGCCTGAAACACGGCCTCGTAGAGAAAGGAAACCGGTTTTCCCGTCAAGAGGGCGGCGGCCAATGTTCCGGCGGCCCAGCACGCGGTCAGCCAAAGGCCTTCCCGCCAGCGTTGCGCGAAAAAAAACGCGGCCAAAAGCACAACCCAGAAATACCACACCCCATGCATCCAAATCGCGAGAGCGAATCCGGCGAATGTCAAGAGGAGTTTCCACCAGGGGGGATTTTGGGGTTCGTTCTTCGACCAGGAAAAGAGCAAAGCCATGAGAACGCCCTCGGTCACCAGATAGGGCCGCGCCTGGGTCCATCGAATCATTAACTCTGGTATCGCAATCATCTGCGCCAGAATGGCGGCCAGCCATGCTTCCGGACGGCGCAGCCAAATTAACGGCAGGCAAAAAATCCACAGGAGCAGGCTCGTGATCGAAAAACTGATCAAGGCGTCTTCATCCCACCCCAGCGCGCGGTGCAAAACGCCCAGCAGCCATTCCCATCCCGGACTGTGATCCACGACATATTCGGGGCGCATGACAATGATTTGCGAGTAGGGCTTGCCGGCAAACGGTTTGGCCGCGTGCCTGCGGGCATCGCCCGGCGGCAAATAGCCGTAGCTGATAATTTTCAGGCAGATAAAAAGGGTGGTCAACAGGACGGCAATCCAGCACGCCAAGGGCATGTAACGTTGGAACGCTGCCGGGCCGTTGTTCATCATGTAACGGCGAATAACGCCGTAAGAGATGCGGCTTGGCAAGTTCTTTCTTCAGCCTTTTAGCCAGCGCAGCATTTCCACGATTTTGGGCGGCTGGCCGGTGCGCAAAATGCCGATGCGAAAGATTTTGCCGGCCATCCACAAAGCCGCGGCGGTGGAGGCCAGCAGCAGGATGGTCGTGCCGATCAAATCAAACAACGGCGGGTCGGCATTGACCCGGTTCATCATGGTGAAGGGAGTGTAAATCGGAATCCAGGAAAGCACCCGGGCCAGAGTGCCGTTGGGGTCCTTGGGGATAAAGGTCATGGTCAGCAGCGGGACCATCATGATCATCGTAATCAGGGCCATGTAATTCTGCGCCTCCTTGATGGTGTTGCACACACTGCCGAGGGCGAGGATGAAGGCGGCGTACATCAGGTATCCCAACAGGAAGTAAATCGAAAACATCGGGATCAAATTCGAGGTCTTCAAGGCCAGAAGAAGCTGGCCGACAACATCCGGGGCGCCGCCGGAATGCCAGATCAGGACGCCGAACAGGGACGCCATCCACACGCTCACCATGGTCAGGCCGACGGCGGCGATGCCGAGCAATTTGCCCATCATCAATTCGCCGGGTGTGACGGAGGACAGCAGCACTTCAATGATGCGGTTGGATTTTTCCTCGATGATGTTGTTGAGCAGCATTTGAGAGATGGTGAAAATCGCCACCCACAGGAGGTAAACAAAGCCGCTGGGCGCCTTTTGCCGGATGATGTCCGCCCCGTTGACCGCTTCCTGGCCCGCTTCCTTGTTGGGGTTGAGGCTGGCAAAAGGCGCGCGGGTTTGCTCGACCTCGCGGATGGCGGCGCTGTCCATGCCGCGCGCCAGGTATTCCCGGCGGCGGATCTCTCCATTGACGGCCTGCTCAACTTCGTCACGCAGCTTGGTGTCCGCCAGGTTGGCCGACCAGTATTCGATGCCGTTTCCGACCGCGGTCGCGCGGGCCGGTTCGGCGCGCGGGCGGACAATTTGTTTTTCAATGTCCCGCGGAATCAGGATGGCGGCGCTCAACTCAACCTCGCGGCCGCTCGCTTCGACGTTTTTTTCACGGCGGAGATACGGTTTCAAATCACGGGACAGCGAGGCGAGATCGGCATTCGTGTCAATGTGCGCGGGCAGAGTGGCGGGTTGGAAGAGCCGCCGCGGCGCCTTGAACGCGGGCGCGCCCGGTTTCAAACGGGATTTGAGTTGTTCCAGAAAATAATCCCTGCCGCCTTTGCTGAGGAAGGCTTCCACCGTTTGCGGAAGGGCATCATGGAATTCGGCGGGGGACGCGGCATAGGTCCTGGCGTACTCATTGAGCGCCGCCAGCATTTGCTTCTGATGCGCTTGTTCCAGACGGGATTCCACGATGGTTGCGAACTTTCCCGATTGATCCACCAGGACATAATGCCGGACGGGCGCACCTTTGGTCTCCAGCAGGATTGAAACGTTCACGGAGAGGAAAATAATCACCGGAAACATAAACAAGCCGATCCAAAATCCCCTGGTTTTGGCGTTCTCGGCGTACTCGCGCCAGGCCACTAGAAATGCGAATTTCATCGGAAAGCGGCCTCTCTGGCTTCCGGCCCCACCAACCGCATGAACACTTCATGCAAGGTGGGATCGGATTGGTTGAAACCGCGCAGCCGGATTCCTTTGGCGAAGCAAAGTTGCAGGATGGCCTGCGGGTCGGCGTTCTCGCCAATCTGCAATTCCCAATGCGTCAAATCATTCGGGCCGGCCGCGCCGCGGGCTGTTTCGACCGGGTCCACCGAAATCACTCCGCTCAACTCGCGCAGCGGCCCGATGTCGTCGGGCGTTTCAATGCGCACGCGGCGGGGCAGGGTCCGTTTCGCGTCGGCAATCGTGCCGTCGAAAATCTTTTTGCCTTTGGCCACGAGGAGAATCCGCTCGCACAAGCGTTCGGCATGTTGCATGACGTGGGTGGAAAAGAGGATGGTGCGCTTGCGTCCGGCCATGTCGCGGATGATGTCCTCCATCACCTGCTGGTTGACCGGGTCCAGCCCGGAAAACGGTTCGTCCAGGATGACGAGTTCCGGGTCGTGGGCGATGGAGGCGAGCATTTGCACTTTTTGACTCATTCCCTTGGAAAGGGCCTCGGTTGGTTTGGCGGCAAAATCCTTCAAGCCGTAGCGTTCCAGCAACTCATAAGCGCGCTGCCGCGCGGCTTTTCTGGTCAGTCCTTTCAAAGTGGCAAAGTAGGCAATGACCGACCAAGTCTTCATTTTTTTGTAGAGGCCCTTTTCTTCCGGCAAATAACCGATGCGTTGCCGCACTTCCAGCGCCGAAGGCCGTCCGAGCACGGTGATGATGCCGCGGGTCGGCTTGATGATTTCCAGGATCATGCGAAGGGTGGTGGTCTTGCCCGCGCCGTTCGGCCCGAGAAAACCGCAGATCGAACCCGCAGCCAGCGTGAAGCTGACATCGTCCACCGCCTTGAAGTCGCCGTAAAATTTGGTGACGTTGCGTAATTCGAGCGGCGGCGCGTTTTCCTGGGGATTCGTGTTCATCAGCTTCTCACGGCCCCGGCTCAAAACGGTATCCGATGTCGCGAATGGTTTGAATGAACTTCGGATTATGGGGATCGGCCTCGATTTTGGCCCGCAACGTGGTCACGCAGCGATCCACGCTCCGGTCGGTCACCAAAACTTCGCCGCCCCAGACCGCGTCAAGAATACTGTCCCGCGTCAGCGCGCGGCCCGCGCGTCTGACGAAAAATTCCAGCAGCCGGAATTCCTTGGCGGTCAGCGCCACCTCGGCGCCCGCGCGATGAAGCTTGTGGGCCGCTCCATCGAGCCGGCAATCGCCAAAGCGGTGTTCGGCGGCTTCTGTGCCCTGCCGGCGGAGGAGCGCCCTGGCCCGCGCCAGCAATTCGCGGATGCCGAACGGCTTGGTGACATAATCGTCCGCTCCCAATTCGAGGCCGCGGACAATGTCCTCCTCCTGTCCCTTGGCCGTGAGCATGATGATCGGGAAATCCAATTTGCGCGCCCGGGCCGCGCGGCAAATTTCGTAGCCGTTGACCTTGGGCAGCATCAAATCCAGCAGGAGCAAATCCGGCGGCTCATTCAGCGCGGCGTCCAGCCCTTTCTGGCCGTTGTTGGCCGTGCGGACGATGTAGCCCTGCGTTTCAAAATTGTCCTTCAAGCCGCGCAGCAACGCGGGATCATCCTCGATAATCAGGACCGTGGCGCTGTTCATAACGAAGCCTCCGGCGCGGCGGGAAGCGTGATGATGAACGTGCTGCCGCGGGCGGGTTCGCTTTCGACCCGGATGGCGCCGTGATGGGCGGTCACGATATATTGGACAACGCTCAAGCCCAAACCGCACCCGCCGCCAGTGCGGGCCAGACGCTGGTCCACCTGGTAAAAGCGTTTAAAAATTCGTTTTGTCTCGCGCGGTGACAAGCCAATGCCGTTGTCTTTGACAGCGAACACCACATTCCCATTCTCCGCCGAAGCGGACAAGATGATTTGTTTCTCATCGCCGGAATATTTCCAGGCATTGTCGAGCAAGTTCAACAGCACGGTGACCATGGCGTCGGCATCGGCCACCACCGGCGGCAAGTGCGGGGCCGCTTGCAGCGCGAACTGGCAGCCGGCGGCGGCAAACCGTTCGCGCACCGCCGCGGCCGCGCTTTCCGCGATGGCCCCGGGCGAAACTTCCGCGAAGTTGAAGGCATGTTTATTCCGTTCGATGCGCGAGAAGGTCAGGAAATTGTCGATCAGCCGGCTCAGCCGGACATTTTCCGCGGCGATCAATTGCAAGTATTGACGCGCGGTCCCTTCGTGAAGAGGGTTCGATTGCAACAAGGTATCGACCAGCAACCGCATGGAAGAGAGCGGCGTTTTCAACTCGTGCGTCACGTTGGCCAGCAAATCATTCCTCAGTTGGGCCACGGCGGCCTGCCGTCGAATCAAACCCGCTCCCAGCAAGGCGAGGATCACAACGACCGCCATGGTCAGCACACCGACCCACACGTAAGAAGCGATTTGCTCATTGGCCGCCGCCTCGAAAATGTCCCCGTCTTTCAGCGTCAGCCCCAGTTGCCAGCCGGGAAAGCTTTCGCCGGCGGGCATGGCCAGAAGATAATTGCCCGATTCCCTGCCCGGCATGATAAAGGTCAAACTGACCGCCGAAGGCAGAGCCTGGCGCGAAGCCGCCTTGCGCAAACGGGCCTGCAAGGTTTCCGTTTGGAAGAGCAGCAAGATGCGCCCATGTTCGGAAGACAATTGCCAGACGCCGGGGAGCGCAGCCGCCTTCAGCCTGGGGTCGCGCGGCGGTTCCGGGCGTGTTTCCAGATAACTCGCCGCCAGGTCTTCCGCGGCCAGCGTGGAAAATGCCGGCTGTTTGGGAAACAGTTCCGTCAACCGGCGCATCAGAAAACGCCGCTGAGGGGCGGGCATGGCGTTGTCATAATCGTTCAATTCTGATTGCAGGCTTTTGAGCAGGGTTGGCGCATTGGTCAATTCGAGGGCCATCAACTCCAGGCTGGGCATGATGAGGCGTCCCTGCTCATCCACCGCGCCGGCCAGACGGCCCTGAGTCATCGAGTCAAGAATCAAGTCAATCGTCTCCCTCTTTTTTCCCGCCTGGCTCAAATCCCTGGCTTCGGCTTGCAGCGCCCGGGCGGCGGGGCTGGCGTCGGTGGCGTGTTCCGGCGCGGGATAAACCACTGTGCCCGCTGCATCGAAACAGATGACCGAGTTGGCGATTCCGGCGCGAATGGCCGTCGCAAACAAGGCCGGAGCGGGGAGATTGTTCGTCTCCGCGTCATGAATAATTTGCGCCCGCCAGGCATCGAGCCGGCCTTGCGCCAGGGAAAGATTTCCGCGATAGATTTCCATCAATTCCTGGCGCACCGCCAGCCGCTCGTTGCGCACGGCCTGATTCATAAACCAAATCAGGCAGGCCGAAGGAACCAGCACCGCCAGCAGCAACATAAGCGTCAGCCAACGGCTGTTCGGCCGGCTGGTCATGATGGAGAGCTGGCGCAGAATCGTTCTCACTGGGTCTTGTACGAATCGATAATCGCGTCCATCTTTGGCTGGAGCGCGTCAAAATCCTTCGCGGAGGTTAGCATTTCAAAATACACCGCGTTGGTTTGGCCGAAGCTCCAAATACCGTATCCCACCTTTTTGGTGGTCCCTTGTGTATAATCAGCGATGGCGCTGACGGCTGGCTGGCCCGCAATCGTCCGGTCTTTCCAGCCATCGGCACGAGTTTGGAAGTCTTTGTAAGTTTTGGCCGCTTTCGCAACCTGAAGATTGGCGTAGTCCCGGAGGGATTTCTTTTCCTCCGGCTTGAGGGTATCCAGAGTTTGAACCGTCAACAAACTGTCCGCCGAACCTTCAGGATCGATAATCGTCAACTTCGTCATGCCCTTTGTATCGACTTCCTGGCGGTCGAATAACCATCCTGCCAGCGCCGTCAGCGAAAAACCATTGGTGACATCCGCATAGGCGGCTTTTTCGCCCGGCGTGTGATGGGTGACTCCGGTCAACTCCATGATGGCACCACCGGCTTCAACCTTGACCAGATACCGGTTGGTGTCGCTGGAATACCAAAAGGTCTGGGCGATGCTCAACTTTATTTTATAGCAATTGAACGTGCCCGCCGGAACCTCGACTTTCTCCGGTCCGCTCACTTCCCACTTCATGGGGACTACATGGGAACCCAAGCTGGCCAAAATGGGCTGGTTGATCACGAAGCCGTCCGCCAGCGGAAGCCGCCGCATCCATTCGACTGCCTCCTCGTTATCAATGACCGGCGCGTCAAAATCGAGCTTCTGGACGTCGTCCTTGCCAGTCGTTTCCAAATCCGCATGGTCCGAAGAATAAACCGCATCAACTTCTCCCAGCAGCGTGTGTTTCCAAACGCTATGAATCGGACTGAACGTGTCCGCGTCAACTTCCACATGGCTGACGGATTGGCTGCCTGCGACGATCACATGCGATCTGCAACGCCAGATTTTTTGGCCATTCGTTGTCTGGCCCGAGTTCATCCTGTAATCGGCAACGCCAATTTTCAGTCCGCCCGCGAGTTTGACATCCAGCCGCATGTCTTCGCCATCGGTCCATGGCGCCGGCCGCAAAGGATGAGCGCCGGCCAGGTATTTGCGGGCCAGGGCGACCATATCCTTCTGGTCTGGATAGTCCTTGACCAGCGTTTCGAAGGCGGTGTTGGCGTCGGTGTAGTTCTTTTGCTTGTAATAGCAAAGCCCCAAATGATATTGCGCCTGGGCGGCCAGGGCTTGGTCTGACTTGGCCTGCGCGATGACTCTTTGATAGAGTTGCACGGCGCTGGCGAGGTCGCCTTTGGTTTCCTCTGAATAAATGCCCTGCTCCATGAGGTCGGAAGGCGAATCGGCCCAAGCCGCCGGGGCGGCCGCGAGAAGGGTTGCGGTGGAAAGCAGGAGCAGAATTGTTTTTGCCCTGCATCGTAAGAGAACATGTTTTGTTTTCATGGGCAAAAATCTAACACTTGATTGTTACCGCATTATTACCGGCATGTCCTTTCTTTGTCACCTGCCATCAGTTCCGTGGCACTTTCATTTTCGCGCGGAAGTCGGCCAGCCCCGCCTCCGCCTCCGCACGGGACAGATTCCCGGCGATCAGGGCGGCATCGCTCCAGCTCAACAGGCGCTCATAAAAAGCCGCGCCAAACTCGAGCAGTTCGGCGCCGGGCGGCTCGGCCGCCGCGATCGCGAACAACGCGTCTTCCGCTTTGGCGAATTCTCCCGCCCGCTCATGGTGGCGCATCAGCATCGCATTCGTCTTCGTGGGAAGGGGTGAATCGCTCAGGCCGGTTAAAAATGCTTCGACCGTGGGCACGAAGTCCGGGCGCTCACCGATTGCCGTGCGGTCCAAAGTGTCGAGCAGCAGATGCAATCCCTTGAGGTAATGCCGCCGGCTCTCTTCGCTCCGGCCCTGGCCGGCCATGATGTCGCCGGTCGCTTTAAAGAGCATGGCGACCATGAACGTTTTATTTTCCGCAACATGGGTCGGTCCGCCTTGTATCAACCGGGCGAACAACTCCGTATCGGACATTTGCAAGGCCTGGAGCGCGTCCACGCCGGCCAGTCGTTGAAACTCCTGGGCGGCGGCAGCGGATGCGCTCTGCCAATCCGCTTGTTTCGTGAAGCCGAGAATCTTCGCCAGAACCGCGGCAAACTCTTCGATCGCATTCAAAATGTAATCGCGGCGAATCATGTTTCTTAATTCGTAATTCTTACTTCTTAATTTCCAGTTGCCCCCACGGCTTGCGACAATCGGGTGAAGCCCTGTTCCGCCAGGCGGGTTTGCAGTCCGGCGACAATTTCCCGCACGACGCCCGGCCCTCTATAAATCAGGCTGGTGTAAATTTGCAGCAACGACGCGCCGGCGGTGATTTTTTCCCAGGCATCGGCCGCGTCAAAAATGCCGCCGACGCCGATAACCGGCAGCGCGCCCCGGGATTGGCGGTAGAGGTGCCGGATCACCTCCGTGCTGCGCTGGCGCAACGGGCGTCCGCTCAAACCGCCGGGCTGCGCATAGACGCGCCGGAGGGCGTCATCGGTCGCTGGCGGGCGGGTGATGGTGGTATTGGTCGCGACAATTCCGGCCAGCCGGCGCGGCATCGCCAGTTCCAGAATTTCATCCAGCGCTTCGAACGAGAGATCGGGGGCGACCTTGACGAGAATGGGCGCGGGGACCGGACCGGTGTTGATTTGCTGGAGCGCGGCGAGGATTTCGTCCAGGGCCGCCTTGTCCTGAAGCTGGCGCAGATGGGGCGTGTTGGGCGAACTGACGTTGACCACAAAAAAATCGGCGAGCGGACGAAGAATGCGAAAGGAACAGGCATAATCTTCGGCCGCTTTGTCCAGCGGAGTGACTTTGGATTTGCCGAGGTTGATGCCGACCGGATGGCCGGGCCAGCGACCACGCTGCTTCCATTCGGTCAATGAGCAGGCCAGGGCGGCGGCGCCGGGATTATTGAAGCCCATGGAATTGACAATGGCTTCGTCCTTAATGGCGCGGAAAAGGCGCGGGGCGGGATTGCCGGATTGCGCCTGCCAGGTGACCCCGCCCAATTCGCTAAAACCAAATCCCAAAGCGGACCATGCCGGCACGGCCTGGCCAAACTTGTCCATGCCGGCGGCCAGGCCGACCGGGTTCGGAAATTTCAGGCCGAACAATTCGACCGGCAGTTCCGGCGCGCCGCAAAACGACTGGACCAGGCGATGGAGAAGCGCGCTACGGCTGACACAGCCCAGGGCGCGCAGAGTCCGATCATGAATTTTCTCGGAATTCTGCGCAAAAAGAACCGGGCGGATGATGCCGTTGTAAAGCCAGCTCACGGGAGAAGTGGTAGCCGGGAACGCCCCGGGGTGAAAGGCAAAACTCAGATCCAATTTTCCCTTATCATAACTTTTCTCAGTTCGATTTTTGGCCGAAGCAATAGACGTTGCCGTCGTCGCATCCCATCACTATTTTTTCGGCGGCGACGGCGGGGGAGCTGACGACCGGCAGGCCCAAATCATAGGACCAAAGTTCCTTGCCATTTTCCAGCGCCAGCATATAGACGCTGCCGTCATCCGAGCCGAAAATCACATGGCCGCCCGCCACCACGGGCGAACTTTCAATTTTCCCGCGCGTGGCAAATTTCCATAAATTCGCGCCATTGGACCGCTGGACACAGTGCATCGCCTTGTCAAAACCGCCGAAGACCACGCGGTCCGCCGTGACGGCGGCGGAGGCCATGTACGGAAAGTCCAGGTCGTGATAACGCCAGGCCACCGCGCCGGATTGGATGTCCACGCAAAGGAATTCATTTTCATAATGGCCGAAGAAGGCGCGATCCCCCGCCAGCGCCACCGAGGCGGCAATGTAGGCGCCGGCGTCGATTTCCCTGATCTTGCGCCCATCGGCCAGGGAAAGAACGTGGAGCAGCGCGTCGCATCCGCCAAAAACCGTCCGGCCATCGGCGACGGCGCAGGAGCCGTTGATGTAGTTGCCGGTTTCATAAGTCCAGGCCGCGCTGCCATTGCTGGCCGCCCAACAGTACAGTTTAAAATCATAACTTCCCGCCAGCACGCGCAACGGGCCGTCCCTGGAGGAAGCGATGCTCGCTGAAGCCACAATTTTCCCTTCGGTTTCATGCTTCCAAAGCGGCTGGCCGGATTTGGCGTCAATGGCATAAAAAATCCCCTCGCTGGTTCCGACAAAGACCGTGCCATCGGCCAGGAGCGGCGGCGCGAGCACCGCCGAGCCGGCTTTAAAAGCCCAGACTTTCCCGCCCGAAGCAAAATCGAGCGCGTACACCTGGCCGTCATTGGAGCCGATAAAAACTTTTCCACCGCCAATGACCGCCGACGATTTGACCGGCCCGCCGGTTTTGAAATTCCAGAGCAGGGCGGGTTGATCGGGCACCGTGCCGCCGGCCACGCCGGTCAGGGCCGGGTCGCCGCGAAACATCGTCCACTCGCCCGCGCCGGCGGCCTTGGATGACGATGACGCCGCCGCGGCGTTGGCGTGAAGGGCGGCATTGGCGAGGCAAACGGCCAGCGCCAGGACGCCACGAACCGCAAGCGCGGGACCCTGTTTTTTCGGATGTCGCATCGAATGAATACCGGCGGCAGCAACATTGCGCCGGGAGGCCGGTTTGGCAAATATATAATGCTACTTACGTGTGTTATATGGGAAAGGAGGGAAAGGCAGAATTAGGAATTAAGAAGGATGTTGTCCAGCTAATGGGTTGACGGGCCAGCCCGCTTGTTTTAATGTATTTGCAATGAGTGAAACGACCATTCCTGTTGCCGAGGCGGCAAAGGACTTCTTGCGTGTGCTCGAACGGGTGGAACGTAAGGGCGAGCTGGCTGTTATCGTGCGCGATGGCAAACGCGTCGCAACCCTCAGCCCGTTGCCCGCTCCGGCGCTGACTTGCGCGGAATTGGCCGAACGGTGGCCCAATCTGGAGAGGCTGGCCCCGGACGAAGCCAGCGCTTTTGCGGATGACATCGAGCAAGCCCGCGCCAGTCTCCCTCCAGTTAGGCCAGCATGGGATTGATCCTGGATAGTTCGATTCTCATCGCAGATGAACGGCGCAGATTTGATTTGACCGGCTTTCTCCGGCAATTTCCCGGCAGCCAGCCTGTTGATCGCTGCTGTCACTGCTTCGGAACTCCTGCACGGCGTCGAGCGAGCCGTTGACGCTGGACGAAAAGCACGACGCCAACAGCATGTTGAGAGGATACTTGCGTCGGTTTTCGTCCAATCGTTTGAATTGACTCAGGCGCGATTCCATGCCCGGATTTGGGCTGACCTGGAATCTCGCGGAGTGATGATCGGCGCGCATGATCTCCTGATTGCCGCTACGGCCCTGTCTTTGGGCCACGAGGTCGGCACACTCAACGTGTCGGAGTTCAGGCGCGTTTCTGGACTGAACGTGGCCGATGGAACCCCGTTCCGACGCCCATAAAAACGCTGCATCCAACGCGGGATGTCCAGTTCGGTTCCCCTTATCGCGCCTCGCGCAGGTAGCGCAGGCTCTCGGGAATCTGTTGTTCGGAGACGTCCGATTCATCCTCAATGAAATACCACTTCACTCCCACTTTTGCGGCCGCGCGCAAAATGGCGGGCAGATCAAGCTGGCCCGCGCCCATCGCCACATCGTTGCTGTCCGGGGAACTGCCGGTGAGCAGGCCGGTTGGCGTGCCTTTTTTCATGTCTTTCAGGTGCATCAACGCCCAGCGCGCGGGGTACTTCTCCAGCACCTGCGCCGGGTCCCGGCCGGCATGAGCGATCCAGAATATGTCCATTTCAAACTTCACCTGGCCGGGATTGGTCTCCCGCATCAGCAAGTCGAAAAGAGTTCCATTCTCGAACGGTTGAAATTCATACCCGTGCGTGTGATAAAAGAAGACCATGTGATGCCTGGCGGCCAGGGCGCCCGCCCGATTGAAAACCGCGATGGCCTGACGGCACACGGCTTCGTCGAACGCCCCCTGGTGCGGAATCCAGGCGCATCCAACGTACTTCAAACCGAATGTTTCGGCCTCGGCCAGCACGCCCTCCGGATCATCGCGCCATCGGTCGAAGGAAAAATGGCCCGAAACGGCCTCGAGTCCGTGCGCTTCCAGTTGCGCCTTGAACTCCGCGGGCGTCAATTTGTAAGTGCCGGCCAGTTCGACATATTTGATCCCCCAACTCTTTACCTCGGCCAGCGTGCCGGGAACATCTTTGTCCATTTGCGCGCGCACGCTCCAGAGTTGCAGGCCGACGGGGCCTTTGCACAGAGATCCGTCCATACTGGCGCAGCCGGTCAGAAGCGCGGTCGCGCAAACCATCGTCCCCCGCGCGGCGGCGGCCAGGGAAGTTCGGCGGCGGCGCGGGTCAATTATTTGTTTGGATTTCATAGGGCGCAATGATGCTCCCGGAGCGGCCTTGTTGTCCATAGTTATTGCCGGGAAAATGACAAATGACGAATGCGACAAGAAATGACGAATGTCCAAGCACGAATGACCAATTAATGACGAAGCTCGAATGACGAAATTTCGTCATTGGGTCATTTGGGCATTGACCCCGAAAGCTTTCGGGGTTGATTGGTCATTAGGATTTCGTCATTCGTCATTTCATTCGTCATTCCCTTTTGCCTTGCCAAAGCCCCTGTCTGCTTAAAAATGCCGCCGTGCCTGAGAACAGCGCCAGAATTGTTCGGCCCTTGTGGCTGCTGATGCGGATCAATTCCCTGCAAGGCTGGCGGCGGCTCAAATCCGTCCACTCGACCTCGGCGCCCCTGGCTTCGATCATTGGATTGTTCGTGGTGGCTTACCTGGGCGTATCGTTTGTGCTTTTCCACCGTGGCCTGCGGTTTCTCAATAATTTTCCCGCCCTGGGCGCGCTCCTGACCGAACGGCTCTTTTTTCTGCTCTTTGTCTTTCTGCTCGTCCTGCTGGTCTTCAGCAACCTGATCGTCGGTTATGCGAATTTCTTCCGCAATCGGGAAACCAGCTTTTTGATCAGCCTGCCCATCTCTTCGCAAACCATCCATCGCTGGAAATTTATTGAATCCACCCTCCTGGCATCGTGGGCTTTTATTTTTCTGATTGCGCCGCTCCTGGCCGCTTACGGATTGATGCGCGGAGCGCCGTGGCACTTTTACCTGATGACCGTGGCGGCGCTGGCCCTGTTCATCGTTTTGCCCGGCGTGGCCGGCGCCTGGGCGGCCATGACCCTGGCCCGATACCTCGACCGCCGCTCCTTTCAGATCGTGGCCATCCTCCTCACTCTGGCCGTCTTGACCTTGATGGCGGTTTGGTTCCGCCCGGAAACCTTGACCGACACCTCGACCGACCCGCGCGTCCTGGCCACGCTGGACAAACTGCTCATGCGCACTCATTTCGCCGAATGGCCCTGGCTGCCGAGTTATTGGCTGTCCACCAGCGTTTTGCAATGGTCGGAAGGCGCCTGGTCCGCCGCCGGATTCTTTCTGCTCGTCCTGCTCAGCAACGTTCTGTTCCTCGGCTGGCTTTCCTTCAACTGTTCCGGAAGGCTTTTTTACGAATCCTTCTCCACCGTGCAAAGCCGCGAAAGCATCTTCGCGCGCTGGAATTGGTTTCGGCGCCGGCGCTGGCGCCAGGTTCATATTGACTACGGCGCGGGGCCGGTGGAAAAGTTCTTCCGGCTGGCGCACAAGGGGCCGCCCGATGTTCTGGCCCTGCTGGTCAAGGACGCCCGCATGTTCTGGCGCGACACCACGCAATGGGGGCAAACGCTCGTTCTCTTTGGCCTGCTCGCCGTCTATGTCATCAACCTGCGCCATTTCTCGCAGGAACTGACCAATCCATTTTGGCTCCATCTGGTTTCCTATTTGAACCTGGGCGCTTGCGCGCTGAACCTGGCCACGCTGACCACGCGCTTTGTCTTTCCCCAATTCTCCCTCGAAGGCAAACGGCTCTGGATTATCGGGATGGCTCCGATGGGTTTGGTGCGGGCGCTGCAAGCGAAGTTTTGGCTGGCCAGCCGCGCCGCTTTGCCGGTCGCCCTGGGCCTGATCCTGCTTTCCTGTCACATGCTGCAAATGCCCCTGGACCACACCCTTTACCTGGGCCTCATCATCGCCACGATGACCTTTGCCCTCGTCGCGCTGGCCATGGGTCTTGGCGCGCTCTTTCCCAATTTTCGCGAGGAGAACCCGACGAAAATTGTCAGCGGATTCGGCGGCACGTTATGTTTGGTCCTGAGCTTTCTTTACATTGTCGGTTCGGTCACGCTGTTGGCGGTCTTCTCGCCTTGGGGCGCGCGCGGTGGAGCTTCGGCCCGCTGGATTCTGGCCGCCTGGTTGGGCTTCGCCATTTTCTCGGTCATCATCGGTTGGCTGCCGTATCGCCTGGGCTTGAGACGGGTTAAAACGTTTGAGCTATAGCGGTGACCATTCAATTTGGGAAAAGCAGTTTAACCACGGATGAACACAGATAGCAGGACAAAGAAATGAGGATTGGCACGTCATGCGGCTGGCAGAGTTTTACCGTAAAGGCGATGGAAGAGGCGGCGTTTGCGTTCGGTTTCCGTCAGGCCGGGGGGCAGCGAGGCCAGCGCCATGCGCCGCGCGGCGTCGAACCTTTCCGCGCCCATGCGGAACCGTTCCGCGCCGGACAACGCCATCAGCCGGACACGCACCATCCCGGCGATTTCGGGTGAGGTGTCAGTCATGGTTTGCATTCCTGCCATTTAACCATCGAACCGGTGAGCATGCAGGCAAAGCCGCCCTGCTCCAACCGGGCTGAAACGTCGCGAACGATGTCGATCTCGTTTTGCATGTTCAATCGAATGGGTCGTTCTGCGCCAGGGCCTTAAACAAGGCGATTTTGTCCGGCAAATGGCGGCAGCGTCCGGGGCCTTTGACCAGGCCGTAGCCCTTCCCGTAGGCCGGGCCGTTGACTACGCAGGCGTCGGTTTGGTTTTCTTCCAATTGCCGCTCCGCCCGCAGAATGGCGTCCTTGCGGCTGCCGTCCACTTCATATTTCCAACCGACCAATCGCGCCTTGGGAAACCAGCCGCGCAGGCGCCCGAGGATTTTCGGCGTGGGCGTCAATTCCGCCAGCACCGTTCCGCGCCGGGTGGAAATCTTGCGCGATTTGATTTCCGATAATCCCCCGCCCGACGCCCGACGCCAGATTTTGCCGAAGGTGAAATCGCTGACCGCCGCCGCATGAAAAACCGCCCCGACTTCGGTTGAACCCAGCCCTTCCAGCCGCCGGCTCAAGTCGGCGGTGGTGGTAAAAACCTGGATGCTTTGCGCCTTGGACTCAATCCCGCAGGTTGAATAATGCCCGCGCAGCAACGCCACCTCGTGACCCTGTTCGACGAGGTAATTGGCCAGTTCCGAACCGAGAGCGCCCGTGGAGAAATTGGTCATGCGCCGGACCTCGTCCAGTTCCTCGTGAGTTGGCCCCGCCGTGACAATGCACTTCATTTGGCAGTCTTTTTTTCAGTCTCCGCGCCGCGCACCATCACCACATAATCGAGCGTCTGGCCCGGCAATTTCAACTTTTCGCCGGGCGCAACGTCGCGGCTCCACAGTTCGGCGAAAGCGCGATTGAGCAGATGATCGCGCCAGACAGCCCCGGTTCCGCCGGCCTTGAATCCGGCGGCGGCAAGCGACTCCCGCAATGCTTCCGCCGCGCTTGCAATGGCCGGGTCCGGCTGCTTCAACGTAACGGTCGGATAAACGCCGGTCGAGAAGAGCACAAAAACCGTTGCGCCTTTCGCGGACGGGTTGATGCGGAACTCCAGATCGGTTTTGAGCCTGGGGTCGCTCAGGCGGCGCGTGGCGATCCAATCCGCGCCTGCAACCTCGTCCGGCAGTATGTCGAATGTGTTGTCCGAGGAACCATCCACGTCGGTATAAACCGGCCCTTGCGACTCGACCGGACGGTCAATAAAGCAGACGGGATTGTCCGCATTGGAACTTTGCAAATCCTGCACCAGCGCGGCGGGGTCTGGCGCGCCTGCCGGTTTCTGGTAAATAATCATGCGGTCGCTGTGCCCCCGGCCGTCGCCAACCTCCACCACGTTTCGCCCCGGCTTGAGCGGCGTTTTCCAGAAGAACACGTCCGCCACCGGGATGCCGGGCACGGGCCTGACTGTCCCGTCCCTCATTTTCATTTCGGAATCCGGTATGCGATAACTGCCGTTCTTGATTTTCTCCCGAGGCGCTCCGTTCAGTGTCAACTGCAGTTCGCGGGCGTTGGAGTAGGCCTTTATGCCATTGTCGGGCGCAAATGCCCGCAGAAAGTGGTGCCGCCCGCAAAGATGCACCACCGGCCTGGCGGGACTCAGGAACGCCTGAAACAAAAAGCAAGTGTCCTTCGGCATGCCCGCCAGCGTCAGCAGCCCCTTGGTGTTGCGATTGTTTTTGAACTTCAAGTTGTAGAACTCGCGGAAGTTCCACCATAAGAACAGGGGGCGGTTTTTCACGTCATTGCGGCAAACGGTCTGGAGCCGGTACTCGGCAAACATCTCCGAGTACTCCTCCGGCTCGAATTTATCAACCGACCACTTCATGGTGCCGTACGGAACATGGTGGGTGATCCAATCGCCCGATCCAGTCTCGGAAACGATGGCATTGCGCGGGAGTTTGATGAAATCAGTATAGGGGGTGCTGGTGTACCAGCCGTCGTAGGTGTTGTCCGCCACAAAATCGCAGTTCTGGGGATCTCTTCCAGCGGCGGCGTAAGTCACCAGGCGCGCGGGGTCCTCCTCCTGCCGAATCACGCTGGCGTAGTGGCTGACAGCGTCAACAATAGTTTCATTGCCGGCGCTCCAAAAAAGGATGCTGGGATGATTCCAGTTTTGCCGCACCATCTCGCGGGTCAGGCGGTCGCCGTCGGGTGAAATGCCTTTTTCCGGGTCGTCCGGGGCTGTCCAAGCCTGCCCCGCGAAGCCGTTCTCGGCCCACACCGCAATGCCGCGCTCGTCCGCGAGGCTGTATTCCAGGTGGCTGTGCGGATAATGCGGCAGCCGCACAATGTTCGCGCCCAGATCAGCCATCCCCTGCCATTCGCGGCGCAAATCGTCATCGCTCACCGCGTTCCAGGCGTATTCGTTTTGCGCGTGCTTGTTGACGCCGCGAAACTGCGTCTCGCGCCCGTTCAGGAAAAAGTGTTTGTCCTGGATCGCGATAGTGCGCAGCCCCACCCGCTCCGTCACGGCGTCGCTTGCCTGTCCGCCCACGCTGATTTCAGTGCGAACGGTGTAAAGATTGGGCCGCCCAATATCCCAGAGTTTGGGATGGGCGATTTTCCCCGCGGCCTTGATCCTTGCCGTTTCCCCGGCGGCAACGGTTTGTTTCGTCTCGAACTGCGCGCAAGCCGTGTTGCCGGGGCCGGTGACAAAATGGCGGACCACCACCTCAACGGGCGCGGCGAGGGGATTCCGCACCACCGTCAGCGCGTTGAGATCGGCGCCGGCCTTGGTGATGTTGCCGGGAGTCAAGTAAACGCCGCTCGAACCCATGTCCGGGAAAATATGCACCGCGCCGGTTTTTACCAGCCAGGCCTTGCGGAACATGCCGCCATTGACGTAGTAAAGCGTGGAGCGCGAAAAGCAGTTCCGCGCGTCGCCATCGCGGTTGCTCACGCGCACGTCCAGGGTGTTGGCCTGGCCGGTCTTCAGCGCGTCGGTCAGGTCAAAGGCAGACGCCGAAAACGCGCCCTTGTGCCGGCCGATGAACTGGCCGTTGACGAAGACGTCCTTCACCGAAGCGGCCCCTTCCAGCACCAGATACACGCGCTTGTCCCGGTCGGCTTCTGTCAGCGTTATGGTCTGGCGATACCAACCGGCGGACTCGTCGGGCAGGCCGGATTGGCGAAAGACATGCGGAACAGCGACTTGCTTCCACTCTGCCGTCGTCGGGGGGTGGATCGTTGTCGCATTGGTTTCGCCATCTTCGACAAACTCCCAAGTCGTCAGTGGAATGGACTCGCGCGGAGATGTTGCGGCTGATTTTGATTGCGTCCGCATCGCGCATCCAGCGCAAGCGAGAGCGGCGAGACCGATTGTGATGAGAGATTTCATAATTAGAAATGCAGTTGGCGGTTCGTGTGTGGCGTCTGGTAAGCCATCATATCAGTTCGCGTTCTTCTTATCCAACAGCTCGAATGCCCGTGCCACACTATCGTCAACGTCGTGGTAGCGGTGTTTAAAAGGAAACTTGCTTCGATACCAGTGAGCCTCCGTGAGCGAGTGAAGGTCCAACGATTCCCGTTGCGTCTGCGGAAGCTCCTTGTAACTCGCAGCAAAAAAAATGATGTCGGCATCCAACTGACCTTCCAGCAATTCCATCGCATCGTTCGTGCGACCCTCGTGCAGTCCCATCAATATGTGCAGCATCATACCAATGTCGGCACTTTCCCGTAGTGCGATGGAGGCGTTTGAATACTCATGAAAAAGCTTCAGGGCGTTCGTCTGCTTGTTCGCCTCCAGATATGAAACCAGCGCGTTCATGCGATCGAGGGCTTGATTATTGCCGCACATCATTGGACTTTTGCTGGGCGCTTGATCCCCGGACTGAGCGGCAGACCAACGGGCAGCAACAAAACCAATGCTGAACGTCAAAGCAATCAGGATAAGTACGCGTGATGTTTTCATATTATGGTGAGATGAGGGCTGACTTTTATTATGCGACGGCTGGTTCGTTTATTAGAACCGGTCTTCTGACCGAATCCGAAAGTCGCAAGTTGTTCATAATCGATGGAACGTGCCCTTTATATACCACCGCCGGTTCGTTTATTGAAACACATAAATCCTGTCGCTCCGGGCGGCGGCTCGTGTGCGGTGATTTGTCATGCCTTTTCATTTGGGCGTGGTCTTGATCTCCACTAACTTTGCGATCATCGGAATGTCGCTCAATGAGCTTGCCGGAAAACGAATCCCCCGCCCTTCGGCATAGGGCCTCGCTTCTGAAAACATCCTCTTGATCGCAATGGGAAGCGAACTGGCCATGGCAAGGCCGCAGGCGCGCTCACCCAGAACAATCGCTATCCAAACCTTCTCCTTGTCAGGCGTGATATAGAGCAGCGTTCTCTTCTTGTGCTGAAGCAGGCACATGCGCCCAAACCCGGCTTTGGATGGCTTCCACTGCTTGTCGAGCGGAACGAACATCTCTTCGACGGCGTGGACAATGCCGGACCACAAATCGCCGGCAGAACCGAGAACGGCCTTCAGTTCAGCGTCAGTTGGGGGTTGTACGTTGGCGGGCATCTTCTAGCCTTCTGATTTTTTCGCATGCAAAATAATCTCGTTCCCATCGGGATCCGATATGACACAACCGCGACAAGACGGAATATCAAACGGCTTGTCCGCAGGCAGCACCGACTTGCTCTTGAGGCGTTCAAGCAGTGCGTCAAGATCCACGACTTCGAGCGCAACAGTCGCTCCGCGGGCGCCTGCCTTGTGCTTCTCGTCGGCGGGAGTAATCGCAAGGCAGTCGTCGCCGATCTCATACTCAATCCACCGTCCGCCCCAAAAGCTCGTGCCCTTGAGTCCGAGCGCCCCTTCATAAAACGCCTGCGACGCTTTCATGTCCCGCACTGGATACATGACATAGGCGATATGCTTGAACAGATTGACAGGTTGGGTATTCATGGGATTTTGAGTGTTTACCTAGCGTCGAGAACTGAGCCACGCCGGAATGGTGATGTCAACGCTCATCGTTTGATGTTCACCTGTTCCTGTTGCGACCAGTCATTGTGTCCGCCGGGAATCTCGATGAACTGAGCGCCGGGAATCTGTCTGGCCAGAGCTTCGGCATGTCTAATCGGGATGATCGTGTCATCCCTGGCTCCGAAGATCTCAACCGGGCCGGCATAGCGCCTCAGTGATTCCACGTTGTCCCAATTGTCCCGGACCAGGAGCCGGACAGGCAGAAAGGGAAAATGTTTGGCGGCCACATTCGCCAATGTATCGAAAGGAGTAACCAGCACGATCTTGTCCGGCGCCATTTTCTCCCGGGCAAGGGCGCAGGCGGGGCCGCTGCCAATGGACTCGCCCAGGACACAAACCGGGGTGTTCGGATTCCGCGATCGCAAGAGCTGGTACGCCCCCGACGCCGCCTGGTTCATGGATTCCAGGGAAGGCCTCCCTTCACGAGAGCCGTATCCAGGGTACTCCAGCACGTAGAGGGAATCCTGCCCGGACATGCGCCGCAGGACGTAATCCCTGTCCGCAGCCTGGCCGCCGTTCCCGTGCATCATCAACCAAATGGCGCGGGCGTTTGGCGCCTCCCGGCAATACCCGATCACGCGGGAGCCGTCCGACCACGGAGCCAGGCTGGTGGAAAGCGCGTCGTGCGTCGGGAAAAAGAGCATCGACCGTTGCCGAAAGTAAGTAATCGCAACGACGGCCAGGTAGAGCACAAACAGAATTGCCACTATTCGCAGCACGGTTTTAATGGGGAAAGGCTAAAGGCCAAAGACTGAAGGCTAAAGGAAAAGTTGAAAGGCGCCCTCCCAAATCCGAGGCGGATTGGCTCATTTTGACCATGTTAACTAAGTTTAACATGGTTTGACTGGGCGAAAGCCGTTTATTTCGCAAGTTCTTCATTGTTAATGGTTTGCATGGATTCGGGCCACCAGCTTGACCAAGAGAACTGGTAGAGTAGGCGGGGAGGTCGGGTTGAGAGGCACAAGGCCAATGACCGACTCTCTCCCGCCCCTCATCGAACCGAACGGACGGATTTCCCATATTCGGCTCTCCGGGCTCATTCATCGGGCTGCCTTCCACTTCGCCGTCGTCGGCAGTTCATAGAGTCCATAGTGTTCATGCAACTTCTCGGAAGCATAGTGCCTCCACAGGCTGCGGCGACAACCGTGTTTGCGCCACAGCCAACGCCGCAAGCGGTTTTGGCTGTAGTCTTTCATCCGCTTCATCACCGAAGTGCTGTTGCCGTAGTGGAAATAGCCCGCCCATCCGCGCAGCACTCGATTGGCTTCTTCCACCACTTCCCGGATCGGACGCCACAGCGTCCAGTGGTTGAGGATGCCGCCCAGTTTCCCGCGCAGGGCGCGCCGACTTTTCTGGCTGGGTTCAGCGTGCAGATAGCCCCGCCCTCGAAAGGACTTGCGCCACGTCAGATTGAAGCCCAGGAAGTTGATGCCCTCCTGGCGGATGTTCACCAGGCGGGTTTTGACTTCGTTGAGCGTCAGCCCTTTGGCCTTGAGCCATTTCTTGAGCCGTTCCATCACGCCCCCGCCGCACCCGGCGGGGCAGGCGATGACAAAGTCATCGGCATAGCGCACCATCCGGGCTTGTCCAGGGGTTTTATCGTTGACTCCGTGGTCCAGCGGATTGAGGTAGAGGTTGGCCAGCAGCGGCGAGATCACCCCGCCTTGCGGCGTGCCGCGCCGGTTGGGTATCACTCGTCTTGTGCCGTCCTTGTCCTCCTCCACGACCGGGGCGCGCAGCCAGCTCTTGATGAGCCGAAGCACGCTGCCGTCGCTGACCCGCCGGGCCACTGCCTTCATTAGTTCCCGGTGCGGTATCGTGTCGAAATACTTCGACACATCCGCATCGATGATTTCCACATAACCTTGTTGCACTGCCTTTTGGATTTCAGCAATGGCTTGGTGCGCCCGGCGTTTGGGCCGAAAACCGAAGGAGCGCGGATGAAAGTCCGCCTCCCACATCGGCATCAGCATCAGGCACAGCGCCGTTTGCACCACCCTGTCTTTGACCGTCGGGATGCCCAGCGGCCGTTCTCCCCCGCTGCTTTTGGGTATCCTCACCCGACGCACCGGACTGGGCCGATACGTCTTGGCTTTGAGCTCCTCTTGCAGGCGGTCGAGCCATTGTTGACGCGAGGCGGCAGTGGCGTGGATGGAGGCGAGACTCTCGCCGTCCACTCCCGCCTGCCCGCCATTGCGCTGTTGCGCTGCCAAGGCCGTGTCGAGCACGTCCCTGCGGCACAAATCCCCATACAGACTCCAGAACCGATACTTCGGTTCCGCTTGGGCTTTCCGATAGAGCGTGATTTGAAGCTGCCGAACTTTGTCCGGGGTTTGTATCCGGGTTGCCCCGGCCATCCCCGCGTCCTTCGCTTCGCCTCCCCGCATTGAGCAAGTGTCCCCCCTTCGCGCTTTGGCCGAGAACTCTCCGCTGAAATACGCGTCGAGTACTTCGGACTTCACGTCACTATGGGGGACTCCGACTTCTCCGGCAACGCCGCCCGCCTGACTGGGACTGCCAGCTTGCGCGGTCGGTTGGGTTTTGCACCCGTTGCCGGAGATCTCCCAGCTTACCTTGGTTGAACTTGCAGACGTGCCATCCACGCCGACCCCGCCGGAGCGTTGAGGAAACGCTGGCTGTTGCCCAGTCTCCTCCCTGCGGCCTTCGCCGATCAAACAGCGGCTCGGCTCTCCGGTTCTAAAGTTATCGAGGCTCATTAAATGTGGTTCACTTTTGTTATGGCCCATCTGTTCATCTTCCTCAGCTTCCAACCCCGCCTCACGGCGACGCTGTTGAGGTCGTGTTCCGTCGTGAACAACCTAATTCGACGGGTGGGACTTTCACTCACGCTCCAACCAACTTCACTGGCGCAACGTTTGATTCACTTTGACCGACTTTGACTGAACTCGACGATTTGCGGTCCAGCGGAAGGATGGCAGAAAGATAAATCGGGCAAAAAATGGGCTTGTCCTGATTTTTCCGCCCCTCCCTGTTTCCGCCTTTGATTCACTTCTTAATTCGTCCTTCATAATTCCGCCTTTCCAATATGGCCTTAATGGGTCATTCATTAGGCGAACATTACAGTTAAAATGTTCTTTGGTCAACAGATATTTGAAAGAATTTTTAAAAAAGTGTGATTTTTTACGAAAACAGGTTTAAGGCCGGCCAGGGGAGCCTGGCAGGAGGGGATGCGCGGTCAGGGCGCGCAGGGTGACGGGAGTGGTCCGGGGCTGGGAAAGGCCGCCTTGCGCGTTGTCCAGAAATTGACCGCCGTTAATATAGTTGTTGGTGCAGGAGTCGTCGTTGACCTGGAATGCCCTTCCGCCGCATTCGACCACGCGCAAGCTGTTAAAAATGTTGCCGGTGCATGCGGTGCCGGGGTAAAGCTGCCACCCGGAGGGGGTCGTCTCGCCCGCCTGCGCCATGAAGACTCCGTCGTGCCGGCTGTGGCGAATCGTCACTCCTTCAAACACGTTGTCGCGCGAATCCCGCATGAAGATGCCCAGGTCGTTTCCAGTTAGAACCGCGCCGTCAATGACATTATGGACGAAACCCAGGTCCAGCGAGATTCCCGCCGCCAGGTTGTCGCGCAGGTTCAACTGGCTGAAATGGCTGTCCTCGGTCCGGTAACAGGCCAGCCCGTCAAATTGATTGTCGCAGGCCGTGAAATCCCGCACCGTCAGGCGCCGCGTCCGCCCGGTGGACACCAGGCCGCCGGAGCGGCAACGGCGGCAGACGACATGCTCGATAGTGACGTTATCCATGTCCCAGACATGAACGCCATTGTTATTAATGCAGATGCCATTGGAAAGAACCCGCCAAAGCTCCTTCTGCTGGTGGGTCCGGTTGCCGTCCACGAGCAGGTCGCTTAGATGCAGGCCCTGTGCCGGCCCTTTGGGTTTGTCCCTCGGAGGGCCCAGGATGACGACGGGGCAATTGGCGTTGTCGGCCAGGAACAGAATCGTCTCCGGCCCGGCGCCGCGCAACGTCTGCCCGTCCTGACGCAGCATAATCCGCTGATGGACGAGGTAAGTCCCCCGGCTGAGAACAACTTCAGCGCCGGAGCCAAGCTTGTCCAGCGCCTGTTGAATCCCTTCCCCGCCGGCGACAGGAAGGACCTCGAGCGTCGCCGCAAGGCCGGACAATGGAATGAGGAAGAGCAGGCCAAAAAGAACATTGGCGGCAAATGTTCCCGCCTTCAAACCATGGTTCGGGCTGAAATTATTTTTTCTCATGCTGCGTCCGCCTGCGTGGCCAACGGCACCCTGAAGAGGGCGGTCCTTGGAAATTGGTATTCGCATATTTTGGCCGGCCTTTTCATTTGGGCGTGGTCTTGATTTCCACTAACTTTGCAATCATCGGAATGTCGCTCAATGAACTTGCCGGAAAACGAATCCCACGCCCTTCGGCATACGGCCTCGCTTCTGAAAGCATCTTCTTGATCGCAACGGGAAGCGAACTGGCCATGGCAAGGCCGCAGGCGCGCTCACCCAGAACAATCGCCATCCAAACCTTCTCCTTGTCAGGCGTGATGTAGAGCAGCGTTCTCTTCTTGTGCTGAAGCAGGCACATGCGCCCAAACCCGGCTTTGGATGGCTTCCATTGCTTGTCGAGCGGAACGAACTTTTCTTCGATGGCGTGGACAATGCCGGACCACAAATCGCCGGCAGAACCGAGAACGGCCTTCAGTTCAGCGTCAGTTGGGGGTTGTGCGTTGGCAGGCATCTTACGAATGGTGTTTTGTCTCCATACACTATCCCCCAACCCGCAAGCAGGCACTCTCTGCCACGGTCAAAGGCACCGTCTCCGGCCAGTACTGGTTCTTCATGCGCCTGGCCCCGTCACCAAACACCAGGTAAACCAAATGATGCCGACGACCCTCGTTGCGCCGGGCGCGGATCACATCCGTCTCGGTCCAGCCAGCGGGAATCGACACAGATGGATACATCGCGAAGACACCGCGAATCCCCGCCATGTCCGGCTTGTCCATTTCGGCGTAATAGCGATGGGCAGTGCCGGAGGACCACGTCTCGGCGTAGGGGAATTCCAGATGGTTCCGCACCACCGCCCGATCCCACCAAGCCAGGTCCACGAAGTTCAGGGTCTGCCGCAAGCCCTGGCTTTGCAAAAGTCCGTGCGCGGTCCGGATAAACGCGTGGATCCCGGCTGTCTCCGCGCCATAGTCGCCGGCAATCCGCCCCAGGGTATCCCAATGGATGCCATCGAAACCGAGTTCCTTGATCGCGCGGGACCAGCGATCCACCATGAGCGCCGCCCAGGCGGCGTTGGCAAAGTAAGTCGGGAATCGAGGTTTGGCGACGCCGGGAGGATGCCAGTGCCATTCGCCCTTGCCGTCGCGCAACTTCCATAGGTTCTTCTTGGGGTTCTCAAGCTCCTGCTCTTCCGCGCCCACAGCCTGCACATTGGCCCACGCTCGCGCACCCTGCCGATGCACCTCGTTGATGCTGATCTCGATCGTGCGGCGGCTGATCTCGCTTCGGCGGAAATAGGGATCGGTCCAGTGATCGCCCGCCACCGGCGTGGAGTAGTCTGCAAACCAGTCGTAGAATTGGAATTCGCGAATGCCGTAATCACGCGCCATGATGACGATCCGGGCGCGCACCGCCGCTTCTGTCTGCGGTCCCAGGACGGCGCTTGAGAGAAAACCATATTCGCCTGCCAGGCCAGGAACCCCGGTTGAAGGAACCGCCCGACCGCCAGTCTCCGGTTCGGCAGCAGGCAGAAAAGACGTGTTCAGTGCGGCAGCCGTGACACCGCGACCCATGATTTCAAGGAAACGACGCCGTTTCATTTGATTTAATATGCCACCGTCGGTTCGTTTATTGAAACACATAAATCCAGTCCCTTCGGGTGGCGCGCGGCTGGTTCATGAGGCCGGATGAGAAGGTGGGAATCCTCCTCACCCCGACCCTCTCCTCCACAAGTGTGTGGAGGAGAGGGAGAAGACGCGGGAGGTTTCTCTTCATGAGCCAGCAGCGCGATCCGGCCAAATACTTCAAAATACCGCTTTTGCCCGAATGAAGACATGGTATCGTCTGTTCAATTATGGTGAAACTTACTTTTTCTTATCAGCTTCTGGCGCTGGCTCTTGTGGCTGGCGGGCTGACCGTGCCGCGGACCGTCCGCGCTGACGACGGGATTAAGACCTACACCGTCCCAAAAGAACGCCCCGCCCCGGTTCAGCCTGTGGCCGCGCCGCCCGGCATGGACGCAATGCCGGCTTCGGACATTCCCGTCAGTTCGGCTCCCGTCCATTGGACCACTCCCGCCGCCTGGCAGGAATTGGCTCCGACCAGCATCCGCCTGGGTAATTTCGTCGTTCCGGGCAAGGGCGACGGCAAGGCCGAAGTCGGCGTCTTTTCCTTCCCCGGATCGGTCGGAACGGAACTGGACAACGTCAATCGCTGGCGCAATGAACTGAAATTGCCCCCGGTGGATGCGGACAAAATCACCTCCGAACCGGTCAGCGTCGATTCGATGAAAGGCCGGCTCTACGACATTTCCGGGCCGTCCAGCCGCACCGTCGTGGCCAGCCTGCCCCGCCACGGCGCCACTTGGTTCTTTAAAATGCGGGGGGACAAGGACACGGTCGCGGACGCGAAGCCGGTGTTTCTCGAGTTTTTGCAGTCCGTTCATTTCAGCGCCGCCGGGAGCGAAGCGCCAACCGATGCATCCCTCGAAGGCGCAATAGCCAGTCCGCATGGCAGTTTGGCCGCCGCCGCCCCGGCAGAGAGTTCGGGTGACGAACCCAAATGGACCCTGCCGGCGAATTGGACGGAGAAAAAGCCCGGTCACATGATATTCAAGAGCTACTCGGCGGCGAATGGACGGGGCAAGACAGCCAGCGTTAATATCAGCTTTTTCCCCGGCGATGTCGGCGGCGCTTTTGCCAACGTCAATCGCTGGCGGGCGCAGATCGGTTTGCCGCCGGTCGGGCAAGACAAGCTGGACAGCGTTACGCAGCCCCTTGACACGGCGGGCGGGAAGGCGACATTGGTGGACTTTGCCGGCACGGACCCCGGACAGGGCAGGCGGCCCGATTGGTCGCGGTCATGGTCCCGCACGGTGATAACACCTGGTTTTACAAGCTGTCCGGCGACGGCCCGGTGGTGGAGGAAGAAAAAGAGAGTTTTGTGAAGTTCGTGCAAACCGTTCGCTATCCATGACATGATGCGCCGCATTATCAGCATCCTTACCTCGTTGCGTTTGACTGTGGCGTGCCTGGTCGCGGCGCTGATTCTGGTCTTCGCCGGCACGCTGGCCCAGGTTGATTTGGGGCTGTACGCGGCGCAAGCGAAGTTCTTCCGCAGCTTTTTCGTTTATTGGACGCCCGGAGGCGGCCACTGGGGAATTCCCGTCTTCCCGGGCGGCTGGCTCATTGGCCTGGTTTTGCTGGCCAATCTCCTGGCGGCCCATGTCAAACGCTTTAGATTCACGCCGAGGAAATACGGCATCCTCCTCGTTCATACCGGGCTGATTTTTCTGCTCGCCGGTCAGTTTATGACCGAGCTTTTCCAGGTGGAAAGCACGATGCGCATCGAGGTGGGCGGAACAAAGAATTATTCCGAAGCCCCCCGCCGCAATGAACTGGCGGTGATTGACGCCACGGAGCCGGACAAAGACAAAGTCGTCGTCATTCCCGAATCGCTGCTGGCCAAAGGCGGGGAGATTCGCGCGCCTGGTTTGCCTTTCGCCTTGCGTGTGGAGAAGTATCTGCCCAATTCAACGCCGGCCGGCCCCATGACGGGCGGGGGCGAAAAAATCAAAGCCAGCGAAGGAATCGGCCGGCAATTGCTGTTCAGTCCCGCTCCGCTCACCACCGGAATGGACTCCGAAGACAACCCGGCGGCTTTGGTGCAGGTCGTTTCCGACAAGGGGCCGGTGGGGGATTGGACGGTTTCCACCTGGATGACGCGCTATCCGGAGTTCGAGAATTTGCAAAACAGCCTGGGCAGCGTTTTGGGGAATACCTCCCTCACCCAACCGCAGAGTTTCACCTTTGACGGACGCGTCTGGCAGATGGCGCTGCGCCCGGTGCGTTATTACAAACCTTACAATGTGACGTTGCTGGCCTTTAATCATGATTTGTATCCCGGCACGGATATTCCGAAAAATTACTCGAGCAAAATCCACTTGAACGATCCCGCCACGGGCGAAGACCGCGACGTATTGATTTACATGAACAGCCCGCTCCGTTACCGCGGCGAAACCTATTACCAGGCCAGCTTCGAGCCGGGCGATCGCGGCACGATACTGCAAGTGGTGCGCAATCCCGCTTCCATCACGCCCTACGTGGCTTGCAGCCTGGTGGCGCTCGGATTGATCACCCAATTCCTCATGCACTTGAGCGGCTTCGCCCGGAAACGCGCCCAGTCACTCCAACCCGCGCCGCTCCAACGAACGCCATTGGCCCCCGTCCTGACGCCTGTCACGGGCAACGGCAAAAGGAGTCCCCGATGAAGAAGTGGCTGCCCTGGATTCTTGTTGCCGTTTTTGCCGCCTGGTTCCTCTCGGGAATCGAGGCGCCGAAACCGAAAAATGGTTTTGACATTGCCGGCTTCGGCAGACTGCCCGTTTTGCTGGAGGGCCGCATTCAGCCTCTGGATTCCGTCGCGCGCAATGCCTTGTTGAGCATGAGCGGCAGGTCCATCGTCCGCGTCTCCAATGCCCCGCCCCTTTCGGCGACGGAATGGCTGCTGGACACGATGACGCGGCCGCAAGCGGCCGATAACTTGAAATTTTTCCGCGTGCAACATCCTGACCTGGAGGGATCGTTCGGGACGCAAAACGCGGGCCTGGAATACTACGCCTTCAACGACATGACCAACCAGATTGAACATCTGCAAGACCAGGCGCAAACCCTTTTGAATGCCGAGAAGGACAAGGAGGATGCGGTCAAGTCGCGCACAGGATTTCAAAGGGACTTGATCCATCTGGTCAACAGCCTGGGCCTGTACAACCGCCTCAAGAACAGCCTCGAACCGGAAGGCGCGCGCGATTTCTCCCAAGAACTGCAAATGTATCAGGAGTCCATCGTTCCGGGAAAACTGGCTTTGGAGCAGAGCAAGGAGGGCAAAGAGGCCAACCCGGAGGATTTAAACCGCATAGCGGCGTCTTACCAGCGTTATTCAGAAGTGGCCAGACTGGCCGGCCCCCTGATTGTTCCGCCGTCATCCGGCCAGCCCCGCGCGGCCTGGTCCAACATCGGCAACAGCTTGCTGGAATCGTTGCGTTCCGGCGCAATAAGCCCCGCCGCCAAATTCTACGCGGCCATGGCCACCGCCTGTAAAAACAATCAACCGGGGGAATTCAACCAGGCCGTGGCGGGTTACCGGGTCTGGTTGCAGGAGAACGATCTTTATCCGGCATTGCAGAAGGGCAGCCGGGAATTTTTCTTCAACCAGATCGAGCCGTTCTATAAAAGCATGGTCATTTACGTCGCGGCCCTTCTGCTGGGCTGCCTTTTCTGGATCAACTGGTCGGAATGGGTCCGGCGCAGCGGGTTCGCCCTGCTCGTCCTGGCTTTTGTCATTCATACGATCGGGCTGGTCTTTCGCATGTGGTTGGAAGGGCGTCCGCCGGTGACCAATTTGTATTCCTCGGCCATTTTCATCGGGTGGGGCGCCTGCCTGCTGGGCATCATCCTGGAACGAATTTACAAAGGCGCCATTGGCCTGGTCGTGGCGGGATTCATCGGGTTCGTCACCTTGATCATCGCCCATCACCTCGCGCTTAACGGCGACACGATGGAAATGTTGCAAGCGGTGCTGGACACCAACTTGTGGCTCTCCACCCACGTTGTGGTGGTGACAGCCGGTTATGCGTCGATGTTTGTGGCGGGGTTGCTGGCCGTTATTTACATCGTGCGCGGCTTCTTTACCCGGACGCTGACGGCTGGGACGGCGCAGGCGCTGGGGCGGATGGTCTATGGCATTGTCTGTTTCGCGACGCTTTTCAGTTTTGTCGGCACGATCCTGGGCGGGATTTGGGCCGATCAATCCTGGGGCCGTTTCTGGGGCTGGGACCCGAAGGAGAACGGCGCGTTGCTCATCGTTTTGTGGAATGCCACCATCCTGCACGCGCGCTGGGGTGGAATGATCAAGGAACGGGGTCTGATGGCCATGGCCGTTTTTGGCAACATCGTGACCAGTTTTTCATGGTTCGGCGTCAACATGCTGGGCATTGGCTTGCACTCCTATGGATGGATGGACAAGGCGTTCCCGTGGCTGATGGCCTTCGACGCCAGCCAGGCCGCGCTCATTGTCGTAGCCCTGTTGCCGCCGCGCCATTGGGCCAGTTTCAATGGAACGCTTCCTCCGTCCAACCCGGAACCGCGCCTGGAGGCCCCTCCGGCGGCGGCCGTTTAGCGGGAACATCCATTGACAATTGTCAATTGATAATTTACAATTGACAATTATGAGAGTCAAACCTATTTTTTGCGGAAGCTGTGCCGCGCTGTTGCTCTCCACCCTGGCCGGGCCGGCCCTGGCGGAGGATGCCCGCCTGCCCTATCACCAGCTTTATTACGCGCAAAAAGCCCAGGCGGACTTGAACCGCGCCCATACCAATCTCCTGGTCGTGCTGACCCTGCAATCCACCCTGCCCGGCGTCAAAACCAGCGATCTGGCCGTGTCTATCGAGGCCAGGGCTGGAAAGATTCCGGTTGAGATTGGGGCGGCGGGAGACTTCACCATCCCCCTGCGCGACGATTTGCTGGCGGAAGACCCGTGGATCATCATCAACCAGCCCAAAGGCACGATGAAACTCACCGGGCAGGTTGGCGTGATCCCCGGCCGCATCACCCGTTCCGTTCATTACGCGCGCCTGCTGCGGCCGGTGCGGGACAGCGAAGAGGTTCAGGAGCAAATGCGGCCCTTGTTTCCCGGATCGCCCAGGTTGAGCATGACCGGTTTGAAATTAACGTTTCCCGCGGCTCAAAAAAGGGCCGTTGCCGTCATCCACGCCAGGGGCGGCGACAGAAAACTGGAGGCGGACGAACGCGGGGAAATCATTCTTCCCCTGGCCCCGGACCTGCTGGAAGAGGACCCGGAGATTTCGTTGTCAGACATACCTGGGACAGTGGAGATCGTCTCGCACCAAAGCGGGGAGTGACGGCGCACTGGGTTCAATTTTCGTCGTCAGGAAATAGAAAATCAACATCAGGAAACTCATGAACACGGCGACGATCATTGGTGAGATGGGGCATTCCCGCCACCGCAGCCTGACCGCGAATGAGGAAGTCTGGCAGCACGGGTTTGTGTTCGCTTTTTCCCGGGCGGCTTTGGCGGAAAGCCTGGCCGGCGCGAAATGCGGCGTCGAAGTCCAAGTCAAGGCGGGAGAAGCCGTCCAAATCCTCGTCGAGGGCTTCCCGGTTGCGTCCGCCCGCAGCGAGTTCCGCGAAGGTGACCGAACTGATGGCTAATTCATCCACCGCACTGCAACTGTCCAAGGCCCGCGAACACTTTTGGTGGTCAGGATGCGTCGGATCCAGCCATGCGACAATGACGGAAGTGTCAACCAGTATCATGGGCGGGTGTGCTTGAGCAGTTGGACACCTGAAATTTTGCCCATCCAGGCGCCGGCCCGCTCACGGATATGCCGTTGCATGGCGTTTGGCATGCCGGCTTTGGGACGGGCCAGTACGCCGTTGTCCCGGAGTTCCCACGCCAGGATGGTTCCGGCGGATATACCGGCCCGTTTGCGCAAATCTTCGGGTATCGTGGTAGTGCCTTTGCTGGTCACTTTGGTTTCTGTTTTCATATATGTATAAATCATACCAGTAAGAGTATGACTTGGCAACACAAAACTTTATCGTGAGCTTGGTGCGTCTTCTGGCATACTGCGGGGAACGTTATGTCGTCAGACCAGTTGGAACAGGGCAGCGAACCGACCGCGCAACCGGGCCGGTTCGGCCGGTTTTACCTGCAGGAGTTGATCAGCCGGGGCGGTGTCAACGACATCTGGGTCGCCACCGATCAGCAACGCCGGCCCTTCGCGCTGCGGCGCATGAGGAACAAGTCCATTTTTAATTTCGCGGAGCGGCGGCGCTTTTGGAACGGATGCGAAATACTATCCAAAATCCACCACAACGAGAATGTGATCAATTACATCGAGCATGGGAAAATCGGGGGCGCCCCGTATTTGCTGATGGATTATGTGGAAAGCTCGAATTTGAAATTATTATTGTCGCGCGGCGACGAGGTGCTGGCCGAAAACGTGGCGCAAATCATCATTGATATGGCGCTGGGCCTGGAGCAGGTGCATGACAGCGGATTCATCCATCTGGATTTCAAGCCGGAGAATATTCTGGTCACGCGCAACGCCGGGGTCCGCCTGATTGATTTCGACCTGGCCCGGCTCAAGCCGGTGGAGCCAAAAAAAATGCCGGGCAGGAATCCCGGCACTCCCGCCTACATGGCGCCGGAACATTTGCAGGGCCTGGCCATCGATCAGCGCGCCGATATTTTTGCCTTCGGTGTCACCGCCTACGAAGTGCTGACCACGCAGAAACCGTTCCCCGGCGACACCCCCGATGAGATACTGCGCAAACAATTGAATGACGAATGCGTCGCGCCGCGCGATCTCAACCCGGACATTCCCGCGGCCATGGAAAAGATCATCCTCAAATGCCTGAAGCGCGACATGGGCGGGCGGTATCCGTTCATGAGCATTGTGGTGCGGGATTTGCAGGCCGCCCTGTATGTTTGAGAATCGGGCGGGGCCTGGCGCGAAAAATTAATCGAAAATTTAATGTTGCATTCCGGGGGAGGGTGGTTCAAATAGAAGCATGGCTACCAAATCTAAAGCATCAAAAACAAAGAGAAAACCCAGCGCCGCTTTTATGAAGCCGGTTCAACCGGACGAAAAGCTGGCCAGGGTTGTTGGCGACAGTCCGCTCCCGCGCACGGAATTGACCAAAAAACTTTGGGCTTATATTCGCAAGAACGGGCTGCAGGACAAAAAGCAGAGGACACTCATCAATGGCGACGAGGCCCTGCAAGCGGTCTTCAACGGCAAAAAGCAAGTCAGCATGTTCGAGATGACCAAGCTGGTCTCCGGACATGTGAAGTAGGAGAGCCGTTTCATCTGCTCCCGCCCCGGCGGGTTTAAGCCCCGGGGGGCGTGTGGGTTTCGCCGCATTTGCGGCCCCGCGAAACACAGGTCGTTCGCGCGGGCATTGTTTTGCCCTGGCAGATGAGTGCAACGCTGGTTCCGCCGCTTGGTAAAAGAGAACGGGGTCCAGCCGTTGAGCTCGACTGGACCCCGCCCCAAACCGCGTGAGCGGTTGGGTGAGACACGCAAGCCATGAGAGAGGCAAGAACCGTGCCGACTCCGGTCGCAATAGACTGCGACCGGCAGCGGAGGGGGATGTGTCTTGTTCTGCTGCGTTGGCGTCTCAATTTTGGACACGGGGGATTTTTTCATTTTCTTATCATGGAGCCATGCTCTATACTAAAGGACATGGCAGGGGGAGAGGTGGCAGAGTGGCCGAATGCGGCGGTTTGCTAAACCGTTGTACGGGTTAAACTGTACCGGGGGTTCGAATCCCCCCCTCTCCGCCAACATGCATGAAGCTCTCGATCAAAAGTGATTATGCCGCCCGGGCCGTTCTCTGGCTTTCCCAACATTATGCGGAAGGCGTGGCGCGGACTGTCGATGACATGGCCTCCGAACAAGGCATCCCGCCCAATTACCTGGTGCAGATTCTCATCGAGTTGAAGTCCGCCCAAATCGTCAAAAGCCAGCGCGGCAAGGATGGCGGCTATTTGCTGGCCCGTCCGCCGGCCAATATCACCTTCGGCGATGTCTTGCGCTGCATCCACGGAGAAATCTTCGACTCGCCCGCCCTGGGCAATCCGCCCCCGCCGCCGGAGTTGCGCCAGGCCTGGCAGGAACTGCGCCGCGCTGTCAATCAAACCGCCGATTCGATCACGTTTCAGCAAATGATCGAGGCCAGTCTCGACAAGGGGAAAATGTACTATATATGACGGCCATGTCTGGATCGGTTTTTCAACATCAGCACCGCGTCATCTACGGAGAATGCACGGTGGGCAACCATGTCTATTACTCCCGCCACCTGGAAATGCTGGAGGGGGCGCGCGGCGAGTTTTTCCGGCATCTGGGCTGCCCCTTTCCCGGCCTGCAGGAGGCGGGGACGGTTTTTCCGGTCATCGGGCTGCAAATTGCCTTCAAAGGAGCGGCGCGTTACGATGACTTGCTCACCATTGAACTTTGCGTCAACGAAATGGGCGGCATCCGGTTAAGCCTCGGCTTCCGCATACTCAATGCGGGCGGCACCCTGCTGGCCGAAGGGGAAACGCGGCACGTCTGCGCCGGCCTCGATGAAAAACCCAGGCGTCTGCCGAAGGAATTGCTCGAAAAACTCCAGCCATTTTTGCGTTCGGCAAACAATGTCCGGTAAACTCGTCTCCCTTCCATGTTGAAGGATGAGGGCGCTGACTGCTTTAAGGGTCTGTTTGGTTTATCCCGAAACGGCCCAAATTCCCGCCGACCGTTTGGGGCATTGGGCAAGAGGCTAAAACAGGCGCTTATCGGCCATCCTGCAAAATACTTGAGCCGGAGAAATGATTAATGTCTGGCGGCTGCGGCATTCATGGCTTAACTTATGCTAGTATTCGTATTTATGCGATCAGCTGTATTTATAGAGAGAGACGGGGTGTTGATTTTGGACCGGCTGGAAGGATGCCAGCCGATGCCACCGCTGTTTCTGGAGCAGATGGAGCCGAATACCAGGGCGCTGGAACCGTTGCGCCAGCTCAAAGCGGCGGGTTTCCTGCTCATTGCCACGACCAACCAGCCCGGCTTGTCGCATGGCTCGTTGTCCCGCCGCGAATTGGACCGGATGCATTCCGTATTGCGCCAGATGTTTTGCCTGGACGATATATTGATATGTCCGCATGACGCCAACGATTGCTGTCCGTGCCGGAAGCCCAAACCGGGGTTGCTCACCGAAGCGGCATTTAAATGGCATGTGAACATGGAGCGCTCATTCGTCCTCAGCAATAAATGGCAGGACGCCGAGGCCGCGCATAATGCGGGCTGCACCTCGCTGCTGATTTCCTCGCCGTGGATTGGGAAGGGGCATCGCGACATCGTTCTGGCCGAATTGGCGGATGTGCCCGGGAAAATTGCCCAGCTTCAGCCCGCTTCGCGCAAAGCAGGCACTTTAGTCAACCGCTAATCACTGCCGGTTGGGGGACTCGGGAGCGGGCGGGGGAAAGTCGTCCGCGGAAAGGCGGCGCGCGCCGCCGGCGACAAAAATCCGACCCTCCGCATCCACGCGCAAAACAGGGCGGGTGCCGGTGTACAGATAGGTTTGGCGAAGGACCCACCGGCCATCGGGATCAATCGCACAATAGTTGAAAGACCTGGCTCCCGTCTGGCTCAGAACATGCAAATTGTTGAATCGGTCGATCTGCGCTTCCGGGACGGTGAAAGAGGTCATGCGGGCAACGGGGAAGACGCGCAAAATTTTGCCCGTGCTGCCGGTCAGCCGGAAATAGAGTTTCAATTCCTTCTGATAACTGGCTTTCAACAAACTATAACTGCGGACCTCCGGGGCGGCATTGGACGCGCCCGGCGCCGGGGGCAGGCCGAATTGCAAATTGGCCAAATTGGGCAAAGGCACGCCGTTGGCGACGGTGAAGGAAACGGACTTGCAGACAATTTCCTGCCGCCACTGCGGAATGCGGATTCTGGCCGTGATGCGATACCGGCCCGGCCGGCGAAAGTCAAAGCAAGGCGTCGGATTCAATGGGCGGGACCACACTTCGCCCGAGAGCAGGGAAAACCCGCCTTGGAGGGGCATGTCCCCCAGCCTGGGGCAAGCGACATGATTTTCGCCGGTGATGGACATAACCAGCCAATCGTTGTCCGCGCCCAAAATGATTTCCTGGCCGGAGCGGTTGGTGATGCGGACTTTTAACAGGAGGTCCTCGCCGGGAAGGTATTGGTCCTGGGCCAGTTGCAATTGGGCCGTCACGCCGTTGAGTTGGGCCTGGAGGGGCCAGGCGGCCAGCAGAGCCAGCGCGGCCAGTAAACCAATCTTTCTCATGCGCTTGCAGTGTAGGCGGCGGGAGGATTGACTGGCAAGCGCCAAAGCGCCGGCCGCCCATTCCTAATCGTAATTTTATTTTGCTCAGAGGCCGGATGCTGTAGAGTGCCGGAGTTGACATGCGAAACATGCACCATAAACTGGCCGTGGCCCGCGGCGAACAGTCGGCCGAATTGCTTTTCAAAAACGGCCGCCTGGTCAATGTCCTCAGCGGCGAAATCCATGACGCGAACATTGCGGTGGAGGACGGGCGGATCATCGGCCTGGGCGATTATAAGGGACGCAAGACCATCGATCTGCGCGGCGCCTACATCGCGCCGAGTTTGATCGACGGGCATTTTCACGTTGAAAGCTCGCAGCTCACCGCGCCGGAATTCGCCCGCGCGGTGGTGCCGCATGGCACGGGGGCGGTGGTCATCGATCCCCACGAATACGCCAATGTGCTGGGCTTGGACGGCATCCGTTACGTTCTGGAATCGAGCAAAAACCTGCCGCTGGACTTTTTCATCATGCTGCCTTCCTGCGTTCCGGCGACCGCGCTCGAAACAGCCGGGGCGCGCATCACGGCCGATGATTTGGGCTTGATGATTGCCGATGAGCGCGTGGCCGGCATCGCCGAATTGATGAATTACCCCGGGGTCTATCTGGGCGTGAAAAGCGAGCTGGCCAAAATCGCCGTGGGCAAGGGCAAGGCGGTCGATGGGCACGCGCCCGGCTTGCGCGGAAAAAATCTCAACGCCTACGCGCTGGCCGGGGTGCGCTCCGATCACGAATCGACCGGGCTGGAGGAAGCGCGGGAAAAACTGCGGCTGGGCCTGCACATTTTGCTGCGCGAAGGGAGCACGGAGCGGAATCTGGTTGACCTGCTGCCGCTGATCAACCCGCACAACGCGGTCAATTGCTCCTACGCCACGGACGACAAGCTGGCGGGGGACCTGGTTGCGGAAGGCCACATTGACCACATGGTGCGCCAATCCATCCGCCACGGCCTGGCGCCGATCACGGCGCTGCAAATCGCCAGCATCAACACGGCGCGGCACTACCGGCTGCAGAATCTCGGCGCCATTGCGCCCCGGTATTGGGCGGATTTTATTATTTTTGACAGCTTGAAAAAGTTCGCCGTCCGCCAGACATGGAAAAGGGGGTCCTCGTGGCCGAAGACGGGAAATATCTGGCCAGGACCGCCACCGCCACGCCCCTGCCGCGGGGGACGATGAACCTGCGCTACCAGGTGCGCGATCTGGAGGTCAAAGCCGCGCGGGCCGGGAAAATGAGGGTCATTGAAATTGTTCCCAACCAGATTGTGACCCGGCAGATTATCGTGGCGCCCAAGATCGAGAACGGCCGTGTCGTCCCGGACACCGGGCGGGATGTGCTCAAGCTGGTGGTGGTGGAACGGCACCGCGCGACCGGCAACGTGGGGGTCGGTTTCGTGCGGGGCTTTCAACTCAAGGACGGCGCGCTGGGCTCGACGGTGGCGCACGACGCGCATAATGTGGTGGTGGTCGGAACCAATGACGCTGATATTTGCCGGGCGATCCAGGCGCTGGAACAATTGCAAGGGGGCCAGGTCGCGGTGAGAAAGGGCCGGATCACGGCGGAACTGGGCCTGCCCGTGGCCGGCCTGGTTTCCGATCGTCCCCTGGAAGAAGTCATTGAGCGGCTGGACGCGCTCAACGCGGAGGCGGGGGCGATGGGCTGCAAACTGGAGGCCCCGTTCATGACGCTTTCTTTTTTGAGCCTGTCACCCATTCCCGAATTGAAACTGACCGATCAGGGCCTGATCAATTCGACGAAACTGCGGAAGACCAACCTTTTCGTTTAAAAAATGCAACCCGCGCCAAACTCCCGGGACCTCGATTTCATCCAACGCGCCATTCAACTGGCCGCGGAACACATGCGCGCCAAAGACGGCGGACCCTTCGGCGCCATCCTGGCGCGGGAAAATGAAATCATCGCCGCCGGCTGGAACCAGGTCACGTCGAGCAACGACCCGACGGCCCATGCGGAAATCATGGCCATTCGCGCGGCGGCGGCGCGGCTGGGTTCGTTTGTGTTGGAAGGATGCGTTCTTTACAGCAGTTGCGAGCCGTGCCCGATGTGTCTGGGCGCGGCCTGGTGGGCCCGGGTGGAGCGCATCGTCTTCGCGGCCACGCGCACGGACGCCGCCGGGGCGGGATTCGACGACGAGACACTCTACCGGGAACTGGCGCTGCCCCCGGCCTCGCGCCGGCTGCCCATGCAACAAATTCTTCGTGACAAGGCCGTCGAGGTCTTCGAGGAATGGCGGCGGATGCCGGGGAAGGTCATGTATTGAAATCCCTGCCATTCCTGCCACAGTCCGCTACGTCCCATTTCCTGCCTCCCATTTCTTCGCGCCTTTGAGTTGGCGACTCTGCGTTGTTTTTAGCAGCTAAGCCAGGACGGCCTTTCTGGCTTTCAGATATTTCTCAATGGTTTTTATGCAGTTGCAGGAATTGGGGACGCGGACGGCGTTGGGCTTGCCCAATTTGTAATGCACCAGCAGTTTGCCAACCATTCCCACTTTAAGTTCTGCTTCCGCCATGCGCCAGAGTTGACCGGCTTCCAAGGGTTGTTGGCGAATGCGACGAGCAGACTTGATTTTGTTCATGGCCAATACTGCCCCCTAATTTTCGATTAAACCAGTTAAATCGCCATTTTGTTTGAGGGTTCGATACCGGATGAAGCCCGGGCCGCAGGCCGCAGTTACTGTTTGCGAACGAAGGGTTTGCCCGTCCAGCGGTTGGTCAGACTTTGGGGAGGGTCCGGCAGGCCCGCGGCGGCCCTTGCGGCCTGCGCTTCCGCCATGATTTCGTCAATGGAGGGCAGGTTGAGGAAATCAATGGTGTCAAGAATATCGGCCTTTTCATGGGCATCCCCGGTTCGCGCCGCAATCTCGCGCAGGCGTGGAATGATGGAACGATCGTCCAATTCCCTTGCTCTCTGCAACGCGGCCTGGTGGATTTCGCGGCCAGGCTTTTCCAGGCCGGCAAGAATGCCATCCACGGAATCAGGATCGAGAGCTTGCGGCGCATCGTCCCCGCGCAAAGGCAAGGAAGCCTTCAAGGGCGGCGGGTTCTGACTTGCGCCCGCCACATGCGCCCGCGCATCGGGTGGCGGAGGGGCAGGCTCTTGACCTGCGGTGGGCGCTGGCGCAGGCGGAGGGCGCAAGGCGCCAGCCAACCAGACCGTGAAACCCACCAACGCACCCGCTATCAACAGCGCGGACAGGAGCACTTTGGGTCTCATGGCGCGACGCGGGGCGGCATGATTTGGCTCAGGAGCCGGATCCTGAGCCGCTGCCTGACACCGTTCCTGTGAAGACCGCAGTGTATGAACCTCCATTGCCGTCAGACACAGTTCCGTATCCAATCATGGTCCCCGAGAGTGACAACGTTTCTTTTTGATTGCCGTTTTTGTCCGGAGCAGTCAGGGAATCTGTTGACTTGATGAGGCCGTCAACAGTGAAAGCGTTTCCGTTTCCATCATCAAAGGTGGCAACCGTGTAAGTCGTGGCAGTCCTGCTTTGTTTGCCTGTGTCTGAGTTAGCGCTGCCGGAATAAACCTGGGCGCCGGAGGTATCGATGGTGAGTTGGGAGATGGCTGTGCTATCGCCCTGCTTGTCCGTTACCACTTCCACACTGCCGCTGTTTTGGGCTAAATATGACCCTGTTGGGAAGGCCGTGCCCGAATTGGCGGCGGTTGCAAGCAGTTTTAAAATGCTTGCGGAGGTGAACTTTACCGACTTGGTGGTGCTCGTCGTGATAGTGCCGGCGGTGTTCTGGGTATCCGGCATCTGGTAAGTTGCTGTCAGTGCAATATTCAATGTTGTCGTCGGTTGAGCCAGGATTCGGGCTGGGGTCAGTGTGAGCAGTCCCACAGCCAGTGAGGTGGCAATCATGCCGGTTTGGATCGATTTCATATAGTTTTGATTTTCGTTTTTTCAGTTTTAGACGCCCAGCCAATTCCTGGCTGTTTTGCCGCGCGAATCAATTGATTCGCTGGTTGGGCGCATCATGGCCCCGAATCTATCCGATTGATGGGGAACGTCAAGTGCAATCTTGCGCCTCATTTCGCCATGACGATGGTGTCTTCGCGGGGGCGCAGCCGGTCTTCCTCGGTGTCGATGGAGGGGTCGGCGTCCGGCTCTTCCAACGGGTGCGCCTTTTGGCCGCTGAGGGGTTGGTCCGTCTTATGGAATTTGACGCTGACGATTTTGCTGACGCCGTGTTCCTGCATGGTCACCCCATAAAGGATGTCGGCCATGCCGATGGTGCGTTTGTTGTGGGTGATGATGACGAATTGGGAATAAACCATGAAACGCTGCAAAATGTGAATGAAACGGTTGATGTTGGATTCATCCAACGCCGCATCCAGTTCGTCCAGCACGCAAAACGGGCTGGGCTTGACCTGGTAAATGGAGAAAAGCAACGCGACCGCCACCATGGTTTGTTCGCCGCCGGAAAGAAGGGAGATGTTCTGCAATTGTTTGCCCGGCGGACGCGCCACGATGTCAATGCCGCATTCCAAAACGTCGCCTTGTTCGACCAAGATCAAATCGGCTTTGCCGCCGCCGAAAACCTCGACGAACATCTGGCGGAAATTGGCGCGGATTTTGTCGAAGGTTTCAAGGAACATCTGCCGCGTCTGGGTATTGATGCGGTTGATGACCTCGGCCAACTGGACTTTGGCCTGGACCAGGTCGTCGTTTTGTTTGGTCAGGAACTGAAAGCGCTGCTCGGTTTCCTCGTACTCCTCGATGGCCACGAGATTGACCGGGCCGATCTCGTCGATGCGTGCTTGCAGGGCCGACACTTGCCGGGCGACAGCCTCCCAATCCGTCGCCGCGCCGCTGGCGGCCATTTCTTCGGGAGTCAGGGTGTGGACCTTGGCGGGGCCTTCGTCGGCAAAAGTGATGGTGATGCACTCGCTGCGCACGCTGTCCAGGTCCAGTTGATATTTCTCGCGGATGCGGTCCCTGAGATTTTGCAGGGCCATGTTTTTCTGGGCCAGCTCGACCTCGATGGAGGCGCGTTGTTCCTGGAGTTCGTTCAAGGCGCGGCGTTGTTCGCGCAGTCCGCCGTCCGCGTTGGCGATCTGCTCCTCACTGGCTTCCTTCAGGGCCAGCCGTTCGGCCACCTGGACGTTGACCTGTTCGCGCTCCTGCTGGAGGCCTTCGGTTTTTTGCCGCGACTCGGCGATTTCCGCGTCGGCCTGAAGCTTGCGTTGCAGGAAGGAGTGGATTTCGGCGCGGCGCTTTTCGGCCAGATGGGTTAATTCCGCGATGCGCTGTTCCAGCGGTCTTTTTTGGCTGGTGAAAGAAGCGCACAACTGGTCCTGGGTGGCCAGCGCCACTTTGGTTTCCGTCAACGAGGCATTGGCCGCATCGCGCTGCTGGCGCAGGGTTTCCTGCGAGGCCGTCAGGGCGGTGACGCGGGTTTGCCATTCGCGCTCGCGCGTTTCCAAGCCGGCGGCTTGCGCAGCCAGCCCCTGGCGTTTGCGCGCGCCTTCCGCCTCCTGGGCGGCCAGGCTGTTGACCTCATAGACAACGGTCTCAATCTTTTGCTGGAGGAGGCGGGAAGAATTTTGCAGGGCGTTGAACTCGCCCTGGCGGGTGGCGATGGCCACTTCCCGGGTGCGCAATTCGGTTTGGGCCTGCTGCAAGCCGGCCTGCAACTGGGTTTGCTCGCTGAGCAACGCGCCTTTGCGCCGGCTGATTTCGGCGACGTTCTCCTGCAAGGCAACCGTCGCGCCGTGCAAGTCGGCTATCTGGTTTTTGCGGCCGAGGATGGAAGCGGGCGCGTTGCCGGAACCGTGGCCGTTTAAACAACCGCCCGTGAAAATGCCGCAGCGATTGAGCAGGTCGCCCTCGGGCGTGACAAAATCAAAAGCGCCGCCGGAGTCGTGCCAGGCGGCGGTGGCGGCGGCGAGATCGGGGAAGATCAAGGTTTGTCCCAACAGGCGGCGCAGCAACGGCTGCACCGACGGGTCCGCCTCAATCACACTGGCGGCGGCGACCGCCCTGCCCCGCACGAGACCCGCCGCCTGGCTTTCCGGCAACGGCTGCGCCTGCCCCGGCAAGCTTGACAATTGTAATGCAGCCACGCTGGCCCGGCCGGTCTTGTTGCCGCGCAAATCGTCCAAAATCCGCCGGGCGGCCTCCGGTTGTTCTGTCAAGACGATTTGTAAATGGTGGCCCAGGGCCGTTTCAATCGCCACGACGTACTGGTCCGGCACGCGGATTTTATCGGCCAGCGAACCGAGCACATGGGCCGCCGTCTTGAGGGCGGAAAGGGCGCCGGAGCCGAAGCCTTCGTGTTCGGCCTGTAATTGTTCCAGCAAGTTGAGGCGCGAACGTGTTTCGGCCTGTTGCCGCAAGAGTTCGTCCAACTGTTGGGTGGTGTCGTCTAATTGCTGTTGAATCTCGCGCAGACGCTGCTGCCGTTCCTCCAGCGTGCCGCGATGGCTTTGCGCGTTTAAAATCTCCGCCTCGACGCTGGCTGAAAACTGCTCCAGGCGCCGGCCCAGTCCGGTCCGTTCCTCTTCGAGCTGGACTTTCTCGGCCGAGAGTTTTTCCAGGCGGACGGCGTTGCCTTCCTTTTGCAAATCCAGGGCGGTGATTTCGTTGCGGGCGCGGCTGAGTTGTTGGGCCGCCTCGAAAGCCAGCGTCTGGGCCTCGCGCAACGCCTCCTGGTTGGAGCGCAACTCGTTCTCCACGCCCTGCAAGGCCTGTCGTTTCTTTTCCAAAGCCTCCTGATGGGATTGCAAGGCGGCGGCGGCGGCCGTCAGGCGTTGCGCCACCTCATCCAATTCCTGGCGGGCGGCGAGCTGGCGCTCCTCCGCCTGCGCGATCTCGCCGGCGGCGCGCGAATTCTGCGCGGCCAGATCGCGCAGCCGGTCGTCGTTGAATTGAATGCGGCTTTCGTGGCGTTCGACTTGACTCTTCAACTCCAGGCCCTGCTGCTGCATCCGGCTGATCTGCTGCTCCTGTTCGGCCAGTTCCCCGCGCAGGGCGGCGAGTTCGTTTTCGACGCGCAGGACATTGGCCGAAAGAGATTCGATGTGCGCGCGCGATTGTTCGAGCTGATCCTGGCGGGCGCGAAGGTCGAGCTGCCAGAGGTCGAACTGATGCCGCGCCAATTGCGTGTCCAGGTGCTGCAGCTCCAGCATCAGTTGCTTGTAACGGCGGGCTTTGCCAGCCTGGCGTTGCAGCGAACCGATCTGGCGTTTGACTTCGCGGATCAGGTCCGCCACGCGCAGCAAATTCTGTTCGGTGGCTTCGAGCTTGCGCAGCGCCTCTCTCTTTTGCGCCTTGAATTTGGTGATGCCCGCCGCTTCTTCAAAAACCAGCCGGCGATCCTCCGGTTTGCTGGAAAGAATCTGGGTGATGTTGCCCTGGGCCATGATGCTGTAACTGGCCCGCCCCACCCCCGTGCCCATGAAAAGCTGCTGGATGTCCTTGAGGCGGCACGGAGTTTTGTTGAGAAAATACTCGCTGGCCCCGTCCCGGAAAACGCGGCGCGTCAGCGTGATTTCGTTGTAGGCAATCTCGACGCCGGCGGCGCTGAGGTGTTCGGAATCGACGCCGCCAATGGTCAGCGACACCTCCGCCAGGCTCAACGGTTTGCGCGAATCGGTGCCGTTAAAAATGACATCGGCCATTTCGTCGCCGCGCAGAGCTTTGGCCGATTGTTCGCCCAAAACCCAGCGGATGGCATCGGAGACATTGGACTTGCCGCAACCATTCGGGCCGACAATGGCCGTCACCCCCGGCTGAAAGTTCAACGAGGTCTTGTCCGCAAACGACTTAAATCCCAAAACCGTTAAATTCTTAAGATACATCCTTGAGGAGAAGAAAACCACAGTCGGCGGGGTGGAGTAAAGGAAAAAACCACCATATATTGCGTTTTTTGGAAACAACAGCCCGCCTAATGGGTTTTCGACGGATCCGTCAGACTGGTCCGACCTGTCCGACTTGTCAGACTTGTCCGACCATTATCTATCATCAATCTATCATCATTTGGATTTGACACTGGCGCGGCGCAACTTTAGTTTGGAGGCATGATAGGAATTTATGGCTGAGAACACTCCGACAACGCCTGGAGGCCACGTGCCGCCCAAACCGGCTGAAGCCGCCAAGGTTCAGCCCAAAAAAGAAACGGTGCGAATCAATTTGCCGCCGAAGCCAACTTCCGCGCCGACGATTAAACTGCCGACGCTGTCTGCGGGCGCGCCGCCGCCAACCATGGCCACAGCGGCAGCAGCCGCGCCCGCGTCCGCTCGCGCTCCGGCTCCTCCGCAACCGCCGACGTCGGGAAGCCCGTCCTCCCGCATCGCCGCCCCGGCCGCGGCCCACAAACCCGGCCCTTCTTCAGCCGCGCCCCGCTCTGTTCCCGGCGGCGGCGGAGAGCTGACCACACTGGATAAAGGTTTGGCCATTGCCGCCGCCGTGGCCAGTCTGGCCGGGTTGGCAGCCGTGGTTTATCTGAAGTTTTTCTTGACAGACACGACCGGATCCTGACCCCAGGTTATTATGTCTTCCCCCAATACTATGTCCTCCCCCAATACTCTGAAATTAAACCAGGCGAATTTTGCAACCGAAGTGCTCGGCATTCCCGGACCGGTGGTGGTCGATTTCTGGGCGGAATGGTGCGGCCCCTGCAAAATGATCTCGCCCCTGCTGGATGAACTGGCTTCCGAATATGATGCCCGCGTTCGCATCGGCAAAGTGAACATTGATGAGGAACAGGCTCTGGCCGCCGAATACGGCATCCGCGCCATTCCCACCCTGCTTTTTTTCAAAAGCGGCGAGGTGGCCGCGCAGATTGTCGGCATGTGCTCCAAACGGGACTTGAAATCGAACATCGACAAGTTGCTCGGCGGTTAATAGTCAACCCCCGGCCTCCGATGAGTTTGGGCGCGGCCCATGCCACTGATCATCACTCCCAGGCAACTGAATCAACGCGCGGAGTTGTATCATCAGCTCGGAATAATGATCACTGCCGGACTGTCGGTCCATAAAGCGCTCGAGCACCTCCAGAGCCATCCTCCCTCCCTGTCTTTGCGCGCGCCCATTTCGCAATTGCTGGAGCAATTGGCCCAGGGCCACACCGTCAGCGAGTCCGTGCAGAGAATCGGGAAATGGATTCCTTCTTTTGATCTGGCCCTGATCGACGCGGGCGAGCGCAGCGGCCGCCTGGATGCCTGCTTCAAACTCCTGGCGGTCTATTACCGTGAACGCGCGCAAATGGCGCGGCAAATGATTTCGGACATGGCGTACCCGGCCTTCGTTCTGAACTTCGCCATCGTTCTGTTTCCGCTCATCGAACTGGTGTCAACGGGGAGTTTCGCGCGCTTTCTGTGGATGACCGTGGGGATTGCCGCGCCGCTTTATGGCTTGGTCTTTCTTATTATTTACGCCTGCCAGGGGCGGCATGGCGAAGGGTGGCGCAGCAAGATCGAGCAGATTTTGGGTCGCGTCCCCGTACTCGGGACCGCGCGGCAGGACCTGGCTTTGGCCCGGCTGGCGACGGCCCTGGAGAGTTTGCTCAACGCCGGAGTGCCGATTGTGACGGCGTGGGAACTGGCCGCGACGGCCAGCGGGTCGCCAGCCCTGGCCCGCACGGTGCAAGGGTGGAAGGGGCCGCTGGAGAAAGGTTCGACTTTCTCCGAACTGATTTCGGCTTCGGACCGGTTCCCGGCGCTTTTTGCCAACTTGTATCACACGGGCGAAGTCAGCGGGACGACGGACCAAACCCTGATCCGGTTGCATAATCTTTACCAGACGGAGGGCCTGTCCAGAATGAAGAGCCTGTCCCAATGGACGCCGAAGCTGGTTTACTTTGGCATCGTCTTTTTCGTCGCATGGAAGATCATTTCCTTTTACACCGGCTATTTCGGGGAGATTAACAAAGCGATTGATTTTAAATGACCCTTGCGGAAATTTTATCGAACGAGGAATTGCGCCGGCACGAATTTCCCGTGACGCGCGATAAAATTTTCCTGGCCCACGCCGCCGTTTGCCCGTTGCCCCGGCGGGTCGCGGAGGCGATTCGTGATTACGCCCTCCAGACCACCCTGGGCGATCAGGAGGAGACGATGCCGGTGGCGCAAATCCAGCGGGCGCGCGCCCTGGCGGCAAGACTGCTCCACGGGCAGGCGGAGGAAATCGCCTTTGTCGGCCCGACGTCGCTGGCCCTGAGCTTTGTCGCCGGCGGGCTGCCCTGGCGCAAGGGCGACAACCTCCTCGTCTATTTCGACGATTATCCCTCCAACGTTTATCCCTGGATGGCGCTGGCGGAAAAGGGCGTCGAGGCGCGCCTGCTCAACGTCCGCGAATACGGGCGCATTCGCGCGGCGGATGTCATCGGCCAGGTCGATGAACAGACCCGCCTGGTCGCCCTGGCCTCGAACCATTTCGTGGCGGGTTACCGGCTTGACCTTGAGGCCGTCGGCAAGGCGTTGCGCGACCGGGATATTTTGTTTTGTGTGGACGGCATTCAGACAGTCGGCGCATTCCCGACCGACGTCGCGCACATTGATTTCCTGGCCGCCGACGCCCACAAATGGCTGCTTGGCCCGTGCGGCGCGGGCCTTTTCTTCGTGCGAAAATCGTTGCAGGCAAAACTCCACCCCGCGGTCCAGGGCTGGCACAATGTCCGGTGTCCGAATTTTGTCGCGCAGGAGCAATTGGTCTATCGGCCGGACGCCCGCCGCTACGAAGCCGGATCAGCCAACCTGCTGGGCCTGGTCGGATTGAATGCGGCGATGGAACTGCTTTTGGAAATCGGCGTGGAGAATATTGCGGAGCGATTGCTGCGCCTGCGGGCGTTGCTGGCGGCGGGGTTGCAGGAAAAAGGCTTCCGGGTGTTGCAGGCGGACGCCCCGGCCCAACACGCCAGCGGCATTGTCAGTTTTTACCGGCCCGATGCCGATCTGCCCGCGCTGCGAAAAAAACTCCTGGCCGCGCGCATTGAGACCTCGTTGCGCACGGATCGCGGCGGGCGGCATTACATACGGGTTTCCCCGCACTTTTACAATACGGACGAGGAAATCCACCGGCTGCTGGAAAAACTTTGAGGATTTTAGTCAGACTGGTCCGACCTGTCTGACTCGTCCGACCTGTCCGACCCTGGCCCATTCACTTCGCCCGGAGCAGGAGAACGGGCACGCTGATGCTGTGGCGGACGTGCCTGGATGTGGTGCCAAGAAACAGGTCGGCCAGGAACCGGTGCCCGTGCGTGCTCATCGCCACCAAGTCGCATCCCTTTTGTTCGACCCACTTGACGATTTCCTTCGGCGGATCACCATAAGCCAGTTCCGCCTCGGCGGGAATGCCGGCGGATTGAAACTCCGACCGAACCTTTTCCAAATAAGCCGTATCCTCGGTGATCTCGGGGCTGACGGCATCCGGGCCATAGGTGCGCGCCGCCCAACCGTCAGCCACATGGAGCAACACGACGCGGCTCTGCGCCAGCTTCGCGAGAGATTTGATGTGTTCGATAATGGCCCGGTCGGTCGGCGTCGCGTCCAAGGTGACAAGAATTTTTTTATACATGGCGGCCCTTTTGTTCTTCAGTGGCCCACGATCACCTTCCACGCCTGCCGCATCGCATCCGGCAGGCTGTAGATATCCATGGCCGTGATAAGAATGGCAGTCCCCCAGCCGGTAATCAACAGGAACCAGCCGTTCCGCCATTGGCCCATGCGCTGGCGCGAACTGGTGAAGTGCAACAGCGGGAACATCGCCAACGGCAGTTCCAGACACAGGACGACCTGGCTCAGGTTGACCAGATCGGTCACGCTGCCATTCCCGCGCACGCTGATGATCAGGATGGCGGGCACAACGGCGAGCGTCCGGGTGATCATCCGCCGGATCCACGGGCGGATTCGCCAGTGCATGAATCCTTCCATCACCACCTGTCCGGCCAGCGTGCCGGTAATGGTGCTGCTTTGCCCGCTGGCCAGAAGCGCCACGGCGAACAAAGTGCTCGCCAGCGTCGTCCCCAGCAGCGGCGCCAGTGTGTAATACGCGATCCGAATCCAATCGCTGTCCGGACTGAACTGGACCACTTGGCCGCCCGCCACCGTGACGCTGGTCTTCCCGTAGAACACGATGGCCGCGAGCACCAGGATGGCCGCGTTGACGAAAAACGCGATGGTCAGGGCCACAGTTGTGTCAATCGTGTTGAACCGGATGGCGCGGCGAATGGACGGCTTATCCTTCTGCAACTGGCGGGTCTGCGCCAGGCCAAAAATCTCGATGCCGTAGCAGACGCCGATGGTCAGCACGAAGACCGCGACCACCGCCTCGATGAGCCTCATGCCAAAACCTTGCAAGGCCAGCAACAGCAGCACGTCGAAGGCCGTGATGATGATCGCCCACGCCATCGGGATGTGAAACAACAGGTTCAAGGCGACCGCGCTGCCCAGCGATTCGGCGAGGTCGGTCATGCCAATGGCAATTTCCATGGACAGCCAGTTCGGCCAGCGCGTCCAACGCGGATACCAGTCGCGGCAGCACTGGGCGAGATCCTTGCCGGTGGCCACGCCCAGCCGGGCCGAGATCACTTGCAGGAAGACGGCCATCAAACTGGCGAGGCCGACCACCCAAAGCAGTCCGTATTTGAACTGGGCGCCGCCCGCCAGATCCGTGCCCCAGTTGCCCGGGTCCATGTAACCGACGCTGATGAGGATGGCCGGTCCGACGAACGCCCGCCATTGCTGCCAGAAACCGGCTTGAGGGCGCGGCACCGTGATGGTGCTGTGCAACCCTTCCAGCGACACGGCGCCGGGAGGCGAAACCGCAGCGACTCCGTTCTTCGCCGGTTCATGCAAGTCCGCCGCGCCGGAATTGTCCAATTTTTCACTCATGCCAATGGCCGAAACATGGCCATTGGTGGTTAAGATACCCAAACGAATGTGTTTGTCAATTAAGACTTTTAGGCACGGCTAATATTGGGGTGATGGTAGGCTGGATTGTGTCTAAAACCGCAAATTGTCACGCATCCATTGCCGTTTTGCTTCGAGTTGTTTTGCTGTTTCATCGGCAGCGATAAAAAATCTGAGCGCCGCCTGTCGAGAAAGCCTTTTTAAATAATAGCTGCTATAACGAGCGATTAAATCTTCCATCGGCCCTGTAACCGAATGTCTTTTCGACTTTTTGTTTTCCTTGATCCATTGCCGCAACTTTGGGCAATCCCGAAAGCGCCAATGACCGCCTTTTGTTTTTTTGTGGCCGGGAATTTTGGATGCTCGCCTGGCAATCTGCGAATGGCTCAAACGCAGCTCGTCAACCAAGTCAGATGGCTTCAAATCGCGCATGGATATGTCAATGCTGATTTCTCCGGTCGCGTGCTCATCAACAGAGAACTCTCCAATGCCCTCCACCCACCAGTCTGGTTCTGATTAGTCTGAATTCCACCAGCTTTCCGTGAAGTTGCTCTTTTGTCCATTTCGAGCGCAGCCAAAGAGGACGGCTCGCCGCTTTTCGTTTGATGGCGTCCCGCAGCCATTTCGATTTGTCTTGGCCGGATGAAGCGACAGCTTTCTCCGCTTCCTTGGCTTCAGGCCGGGACAGTAAAGCCCCAAAGAGGATGCTTTTAGCTTCACTCTTTGGAGTCGTCGGTCTGCCTATTTTTTTGCTCATAATTTTTCTTAAAGAAAAAGGTTGACGGTATAATACTTTTCCTTTAAGATTTAGTCAATGGTTAAGTTTTCAGAGGTAAAAACAAAGTCCTGCCGGTGTTTGAAGCACCGACAGGACGCATCCAAAGGCCGAAGCCCGTTGACTGAAGGATGAATCCGAAGCCTGCGCATTCAGTTGGATACCGGGTCGCAATCAATCACGGCGAGGTACAGATTGAGAATAGGACTTTGCGTTACTTTGGCTGGGATTTGAACTTGCATCACGCCGCGTTTCAGGACGTGGTCAAGATTATCGCGTATTGTCGTCGAACCGTTGCCGAGACCGAGCGGCCTCAAAACTTCGGAGGTTCTTCGCCGCGCGCGGCAAACCATTGACGCAGGAAAAGCAAATCTCCGGCATCCTTCTCGCGGTGGGTGACGACTTTCATGCGCCAGAGCAGACGCGGTGACGCGAACGGAATCGGAACGCCGCCCACTTCACGCACGATCACGTCCTTCGCCGCCTCCGCATAATCAATGCCACCCGCCGAGCGCATCAAGTCCACCAGAATCTCATCGGCCACGCGAATGACGTTATATTGCTGGAGTTCGCCGGGTTGAAGTTCGCGCACGGCATTGTCGGGCAGCTTTGAGAGCGCGGAAAAAACCTTCGCCTCATTTTCCAGGTCGGCCGCCACAAGCAGATCAACGTCCATTGTGCCGCGGACATAATCGGCGGCGCGCAGGGCAAATCCGCCGATGACAACATAAAGCGCGCCACGCTGGTTCAATTCGCGGCACAAATCCCGCAAATCCTCCACCTTCGGCTCGCGCGAAGCTAATTCTTTGGACGGGTTATCATCCGCCATAACCATTGGTCCGCTTCCTCGTGGGTTTTGAAGCGATACACCCCTCGCGGCACGCGTATCCCGCCAAAGGCCTTGCGCCAGGCAATGGAATCCGCTTTTGTGCTGCCCGATAAAGAAAGCCCGTCGGGCGTCTTTGTTCGCCGGCCCACGATTCGGTCGATCTTTTCTTCGGCATTGATGAACGGTTGCTTCAAGGCATTCCAAAATAAGCCCTGGCGCAAGACAAGGCAAGTTCGGTTGTGAGCCTGCCCAAATCAAGGCGTCACCAGTGCGACCGCCGGGAAATATTTCTCGAATCGCCCTTGATCGCGTGTGGCGATCTTCCAGCCCATGACCTCGGCTTGCGCGCCGATGAAGAAGTCAGGCAACGGCATTTTGGGCGACGAGCCGCCGCCGGAGTTGCGCCGCGCTGTGACATAGCGGCGGTAAGCCTTGCCGCAGGTTGCAGCCGCCGCTGCCGGCACGTCATGCACTGTCAGCCCCCATCGTTTGATGTCTGGTTCCACGTCGGCCGGGTTGCGATCCCAAGCGCAAAGCTCCGCCAGTGTTACCACGCTAATGCCGCCACCGTCCGCGGCGACCGCGTCTTTAATTTGTTTTTTCGCCCATAGATGGTTCTCCTGGCTTTTATCCAAGGCGTCCACAACCACGTTGGTGTCCATCAAGATCATGGCTCGCGCGTCCATTTGCGCATTTCATCCCAAGTCAGGTCGAACTTCAGCTTGGAGTTGGCGATGGCCTTCTCCACCTGTGCCCGGGTCATTTTCTTCGGTTTTTCAGGCGCCGTCAAGCGCATCAAATGAAAATGACCGTTGCCCTGATCCTCGTAAACAAAAACGTCGCCTGGACGAGCATCAGGCACAACCACACGTTTCTTGCTGTCCGCTTTTATCGTCATAGTGGGACTATCCCACATTGATCCTCTTGTGGCAAGTGGAATTCCGCGGGGCGGAATTTTTGCCGGGGCGCCGGTTGCGCCGTCTCGCTTTGACAGAGGGCCGCGCGAGGGTAAACTGGGAATCGCCAGAATGAATCAATCGCCTGACATTCCCAGCAGTTGGAATCTGCCTTTCGTCGAGGAACTCTATGCGGAGTTTGCGCGCGATCCGGCGTCCATCGCCCCGGAATGGCGGCGTTACTTTGCCGGACTGAAAAACGGCGGTCTGGCGGTCGCCCCCCGCTCCGCGCCTCCGCTTCCGGCGGCGGGCTTGTCCGATTCGCACCCGGCCGCAGGCCTGCTCGTGCAAAAGGCGGAGGCCGGCAAAATCATCGCCCTGCAGAATCGCGTCATTCAATTGGTGCGCAATTACCGGGTGCGCGGCCATAACATCGCGGCCCTGGATCCGTTGGGCCTGCCCCGGCCCATGCCGCCGGAATTGGAATTGAGCTTTTATGGTTTCTCGGAGGAGGACATGGACCGTCCGATTCAGGGCGAATTGTTGCAGTGCGAAGGGCCGCTGACGGTCCGCCAAATCCTGCGGCGGCTGCAGGACACTTATTGCCGCTCGATTGGCGTGCAGTTCATGCACATCGACAGCTTCGAAATCCGGCGCTGGCTGCAGAAGCGGATGGAGGGCGCGGGCAACCGGCTGGAACTGAAACGCGAGGAGCAGATTCGCATCTTTACGCGCCTGACCGACGCCGTGACGTTCGAGGAGTTTATCCGCAAAAAATTCGTGGGGGCCAAGAGCTTTTCGCTGGAAGGTTGCGAGAGTCTGATTCCACTGCTGGATTTGGCCATCGAAAAAGCGGCCGAACAGGGCGTCAGGGAAATTGTCCTCGGCATGGCCCATCGCGGCCGCTTGAATGTGCTGGCCAATATTCTGGGCAAGAGTCCGCGGCTGATTTTCCGCGAATTTGCGGATGATCCAAAGCTCTTCCGCGGCGGCCACGGCGATGTGAAGTATCACCTGGGTCACGGCCATGAATGGATCACGTCTTCCGGCCAATCCATGCATCTCTCGCTTTGTTTCAATCCGAGCCATCTTGAATTTGTCAACGGGGTGGCCTTGGGCCGCACGCGGGTCAAACAGGACCGGGTCCGGGCCAGGAGCCGGCCGCCGCTCCCGCCCGGAGGGGGACCGTGCCTGGCGCTGCTCATTCATGGCGACGCCAGCTTTGCCGGCGAGGGCGTGGTGCAGGAGACTTTGAACATGAGCCAGTTGCCGGGCTACACCGTCGGCGGAACGGTCCATGTCATCGTCAACAATCAGATTGGATTCACCACCCCGCCGGGCGAAGGCCGTTCCAGTGTTTATCCCACGGAAGTGGCCCGCATGTTGCAAAGCCCGATTTTCCACGTCAACGGCGAGGACCCCGAAGCGGTGGCGCAAGTGGTGCGGCTGGCCATGGATTTTCGCGAGGAGTTTCATCGGGACGTGTTCATCGACATGTTTGGCTACCGGCGGCTGGGCCATAACGAAGGGGACGAACCGTCCTTCACCCAGCCGGTTTTATACAAGGCCATCGAGAGCCGAAAATCGGTGCGTGAAGGTTACCTGGACCATTTGTTGAGCCTGGGAGGCTTGAGCCGCGAGGAAGCCGCCGAAATCACCCGCCGCCGCCACGACGCCCTGGAACAGGAATTGTCCCAAGCGCAGGCGGAAAGCGGCCAGACGACGTTTGTGAAGAAACGGGGCGTTTGGACGCGCGGCGATTACACAGGCGGCCCGGAAAAAAGCGCGGAAGACCCCGTCACCGGCGTCGATGCCCGCCGGCTCTCGGAATTGTTAATCAAGCAAACGGAGTTGCCGGAGACCTTTCATCCTCATCCGAAAATCAAAAAGTTTTTGGAAGCCCGGCGCAAAATGGCCGCGGGCGAACAGCCGCTGGATTGGTCGGCGGCCGAGGCGCTGGCCTTCGCCAGTCTGAGCGCCGGGGGCGTGCGCGTGCGCCTGAGCGGGCAGGACAGTGCCCGGGGAACGTTCAGCTCGCGCCACGCCGTGCTCTACGATTATGAAACGGGCCAGGCCCTCACGCCGTTGCAGCATCTGGGCGCAAACCAGGGGCCGGTGGACATCATCAACAGCCCGCTCTCGGAATCCGGCGTGCTGGGTTTCGATTACGGTTACAGTCTGGATTGCCCGGACGGATTGATTTGTTGGGAAGCGCAGTTCGGGGATTTTTGCAACGCGGCGCAAGTCATCATCGATCAATTCATTGCCAGCGCGGAGGACAAATGGAACCGGCTCAGCGGGCTGGTCCTGTTGCTGCCGCACGGCTTTGAAGGACAGGGGCCGGAACATTCCAGCGCCCGCCTCGAACGCTTTCTGGCCCTGGCCGCCCAGGACAACATTCAGGTCGTCTCCCCCACAACGCCTGCGCAGTATTTCCATTGTCTGCGCCGGCAAGTCCTGCGCAACTGGCGCAAGCCGCTGGTGGTTATGACGCCCAAAAGCCTGCTGCGCGACCCGCGCGCCGTCTCGACTTTGCAACAATGCGCCGCGGGAAAATTCGAGCGCGTCCTGGCCGATTCGCCGGAGGCGAAAAACGTCCGCCGCGTGCTGCTCTGCGCGGGCAAGATTTTTTACGAACTGCTCCAGCAGCGCGAAGCTGTCAAGAGGGAAGACGTGGCCATCATCCGGCTGGAACAGCTTTACCCGTTTCCGGAAGCCGCCCTGCAATCCGCGCTGGCGCCGTGCGCCGCCGGCACGCCGGCCTTATGGGTGCAGGAAGAGCCGGAAAACATGGGCGCCTGGCGCTTCCTGCGCTCGCGTTTCGGGGAAAGTTTGTTTGGCAAATACCCCTTCGGCGGCATACGCCGTCCCGCCTCGCCCAGTCCGGCGACCGGCTCCGCGCGCATCCACAAAAAGGACCAGAAATACCTGATCGCCCAGGCCTTCGCCGACGCCTGAAGATTGCAAATTGAAAGGCTTGGCCGACAATAACTCACATGGCAGTCGAATTAAAAGTTCCCGCGCTGGGTGAATCCGTGACCGAGGTTGAAATCGGCCCGTGGCTCAAACGCGAAGGCGACGCAGTCAATAAAGATGACAACGTCGTCACGCTGGAATCGGAAAAGGCGACGGTTGAACTGCCGTCTCCCGTCTCCGGCACGCTGGGCAAAATCGTCAAACGCACGGGAGAAAAGGCGGCGGTGGGCGATGTCATCGCCTGGATCGAGCCGCCGGGCAAACCGAAGGAAGAAGCCAAATCGGCGAAGGCCCCCGCCGCTTCGGCCCCGTCGGACAGGTCGGACACGTCCGACACGTCCGACACGTCCGACCCATCGCCCCACCCGGCAGAGCACAAAGAGGAGGCGCCGCCAGGCCGTCAAGAAGAAGTGGTGCCCATGACCCTGTTGCGCCGCACCGTCGCGCAACGCCTGGTCGAGGCCCACCAAACCATGGCCATGTTGACGACGTTCAATGAAATCGACCTGTCCGCCGTCATCGCCTTGCGCAAGCAATACCAGGAAACCTTCACGCGCAAATACGGCGTCAAGCTGGGGTTCATGTCGTTCTTCGTCAAAGCCGCCGTCGAGGCCTTGAAGGCCATCCCGCGGATCAACGCCTCGATTCTCGGGAACGACATTGTTTATCATCATTATTTTGACATCGGCGTGGCCATTGGCGGCGGCAAGGGGCTGGTCGTCCCTGTGCTGCGCAACGCGGAGAGGATGAGTTTTGCCGAGGTGGAGAAAGCCGTGGCCGGCCTGGCGGCGCGCGCCCAGGCCAGCCAGCTCAAGCCCGATGAATTGCAGGGCGGCACTTTCACCATTACGAACGGCGGTGTTTACGGCTCGCTTTTGTCCACGCCGATCATCAATCCGCCGCAGAGCGCCATATTGGGGATGCACGCCATTCAGGAGCGGCCCGTGGCGGTGGAGGGAAACGTCGTGGTGCGCCCGATGATGTATGTGGCCCTGAGCTACGATCACCGGATTGTGGATGGGCGCGAGGCGGTGACATTTTTGATTCAGATCAAGGAAATGATCGAGAAACCCGCGCGCATTTTGCTGGAAGTTTAATTGCTTCCCAACGTTTTGGGTGTCTTTGAACACTCAGAAACGCCAAATGGACACATTGGTCCAAAAAACCCGCAACACCGCAACAAGTGTTGATAGTCAACGACTTAGCCCGCAACACAAACCGCTACAGAGGTGCAACATGTTGCGGCTTTTCGTCTTTCGGTGCCTCAGAAGCTGTATAAATTTAGCCATCTGATAAGGGCACGGCAAAAACATGGGGGCAAAAACATAAAATTGCCGCGAAGAGGCGCAAGACACGCAAGATTGATAGATAGTCGAGTGGTTACTCCACAGCTTGAAAGCCTGATTGCCACTTCAGTCGGTCCTTTGGAGGAGCGCATCGGCGACGATTTGCTTAATCTAAAGGAGGTCGAACAAGTTGCGTGCCTTCATCTGCGCTGTAACTCGGATGCGCACCTGATCGACGGGGATTCGGGGGAAAATCTTGGGCCGGACCAGATTTATACCACATTGCGCCGTCTAGTTCAGCAGGCACGGGAAGACGGGTGTAGTGTTGCCCGGTGCATAGTAAGAAGTCCAAACAGATCACGGTCCTTGGTGCTGCGAAAGACTGGAGATACAGGAATTCGCTGAATACAGCTCTGGAGCTTTCCGGGAACAGCCTGATTTATTATTTTACTACTGAAGGATTATCAAGTGTTCTAGTAAACGAGAAACAGAATATATATCAGAAGGTCATGGAGCGGTATTATCCTAATAAACACGAACTGATTACGTTTCTTGAATACTACGTTGCAATCCGGGCCGCCGTGGCCCACAACCAGCCAATCAACCTCGCTACTCTACAGCGCCTTGAAACCATGCGTGACGACCTCGAAAAGCGGATTTCTCATGGTCAGTCAGTTATCGCTAATAAGACCCTATGAAAATCCAGAGGAGGAGTGAGCTGAAACTCACCCCCCTCGATCTCGATGCCCTGCACTTGGAACTCGCATTCCGGGGCTGCTGGTTTCCCGCCAGCGTGGTGTCAAGAACATCCAGTAAGAAGTCCGCGTCGGCCTGGGTGACGCACATGGGCGGGGCGATGCGAATGGTTTGGCCCCATAACCCACCTTTGCCCAGCAACAACCCAAGGTCCCGGCACTTCTCCACCACTTGTGTCAGCGGTCACTCAAAACCAGCCACGAAGGGTCGAATGAAAACCAGCCACTTTGAGGGAAGCATTGCGTATTGGGCAGCCAGGGCTGCTCTTGTGCGCAATGAACGAACTCAACGTGAACTTGCAGCATTCGATATTAACTTTGGCGGGCAATGGCTGGTCCAACCGGCGGATTGCGCGTGAACTGAGCGTCAACCGGGAGACGGTGGGCAAGTATCTGTTGCTGGCGCGTTCAAAACCGGCCATTTCGACCCCCGGCTCCGATTCTGACCCAGGACCAAAACCAGCCATTTCGACCCTCGGCTCAACAGCGGGTCGCCAGAGTCTATGCCAGCCGCATTCGCCTCAGATTGAAGCGGCGGTGGCCGTGGGGTTGAGTGCCCAACGCATTTATCAGGACTTGGTCTGCGACCACGGATTCGTTGGCAGTTATCAGGCAGTAAAGCGATTCGTGCGGCATTTGCGTGAGACCCAGCCGATCCCTTTTGTGCGGATGGAGGTGGAGCCAGGAGCCGAGGCGCAGGTGGATTTTGGCCAGGGTGCGTGGGTCATGGTGGATGGCAAACGGAAGCGGCCCCATCTGTTTCGGATTGTTTTGAGCCATTCGCGCAAAGGATACAGTGAAGTGGTGTGGCGGCAGACGACCGAGAGCTTCATCCGGTGTCTGGAAAATGCGTTCCGTTACTTTGGGGGTGTTCCCCGCACTCTGGTCATCGACAACCTGCGTGCCGCAGTGACACGGGCCGACTGGTTTGATCCCGAACTGAACCCGAAAGTGGAAGAGTTCTGCCGCCATTACGGCACGGTGATGTTGCCGACGCGCCCCGCCATGCCGCAGCACAAGGGCAAGATTGAGGCGGGAGTGAAGTTTGCCCAGAACAACGCGCTCAAAGGCCGCTGCTTTGAAAGTCTGACAGCGCAAAACCTTTTCCTTTTGGATTGGGAAAGCGGCGTGGCCGACACCCGCATCCACGGCACGACCCGGCAACAGGTCGGCAAGGTATTCAATGAAGTGGAGCGGTCCAAACTATTGCCATTGCCGTCCAGTTTGTTTCCCGTCTTTGAAGAAGCGCCACGCAGTGTCCACCGGGATGGTTACGTTGAGTTCCAGCGGGCGTATTATTCGGTGCCCCCGGAGTATGTGGGACGACAGGTTTGGGTGCGCTGGGAGTCCCGATTGATCCGCGTCTTCAATCAGCGCCGGGAACAAATCGCACTGCACGCATTGGCCGAACCGGGCAAATTTACCACGGACCCGCAGCACCTCCATTCACCGTATCGGCGCGTCATTCAACACAATCTGGATTACCTGTTGGATCGGGCCAGGCTGATTGGCAAACACACCGGCACTTGGGCTGAAGCGATGGTTCAACAACACGGTCCCATTGGCATACGAGTGTTGCATGGCCTGTTGTCCCTGGCCGGCAAACATCCCGTGGTCGCGCTGGAAGCCGCTGCCGAGAAGGCCCTGCATCACGGCACATGGCGTTTAAAGGATTTGCGCACATTGCTGGAACGAGCCGGGCCATCGCCGCAACTGGACTTTCTGGAGACCCACCCCTTGATCCGGTCGTTGGATGCTTATGAGGCATTGACGCCGGATTGTTTTAACCCTCAACCCAAATCTGTATATGAGCACACTTGAAAACACACTGAAACAACTCCGCCTCTCCGGTCTGCTGCAAACCCTGGACGTGCGCCTGCAAGAAGCGGTCGCCAATCGGCTTGGCCATGCCGAGTTCCTCGAACTGATCTGCCAGGACGAAATCAATGTCCGCCAACAGCGACTGATGGAACGCCGCACCAAGGCCGCTGATTTTCGCGGCCTGAAAACGCTGGAAGACTTCGACTGGAGCTTTAATCCGGCCATCCATCGCAAAGACATTTATGATCTGGCCACTGGCAACTTCATCCGCCAGGCCAAGGATGTCCTTTTCTTGGGCCGCCCGGCGTGGGAAAAACGCATTTGGCCCAGGCGGTGGGTTATGAAGCCATCAAAATGAACTTTCAGGTGCTTTATCGTTCCATCTTCGACCTGGTGCGCGACTTCATGAAAGACGAAGCCTTCAACCAGCAGGACAGAACCCTGCGTTGCTACCTCAAGCCGGAGCTTTTAATAATTGACGATTTTGGCCTCAAGCAACTGCCGAAGAACTCCGGCGAACATCTTTTTGAAGTGATCATGCGCCGGTAT
>CAWFAZ010000033.1:0-91903 GCA_963813995.1 uncultured Verrucomicrobiae bacterium
TAGGCGGGGAGGTCGGGTTGAGAGGCACAAGGCCAATGACCGACTCTCTCCCGCCCCTCATCGAACCGAACGGACGGATTTCCCATATTCGGCTCTCCGGGCTCATTCATCGGGCTGCCTTCCACTTCGCCGTCGTCGGCAGTTCATAGAGTCCATAGTGTTCATGCAACTTCTCGGAAGCATAGTGCCTCCACAGGCTGCGGCGACAACCGTGTTTGCGCCACAGCCAACGCCGCAAGCGGTTTTGGCTGTAGTCTTTCATCCGCTTCATCACCGAAGTGCTGTTGCCGTAGTGGAAATAGCCCGCCCATCCGCGCAGCACTCGATTGGCTTCTTCCACCACTTCCCGGATCGGACGCCACAGCGTCCAGTGGTTGAGGATGCCGCCCAGTTTCCCGCGCAGGGCGCGCCGACTTTTCTGGCTGGGTTCAGCGTGCAGATAGCCCCGCCCTCGAAAGGACTTGCGCCACGTCAGATTGAAGCCCAGGAAGTTGATGCCCTCCTGGCGGATGTTCACCAGGCGGGTTTTGACTTCGTTGAGCGTCAGCCCTTTGGCCTTGAGCCATTTCTTGAGCCGTTCCATCACGCCCCCGCCGCACCCGGCGGGGCAGGCGATGACAAAGTCATCGGCATAGCGCACCATCCGGGCTTGTCCAGGGGTTTTATCGTTGACTCCGTGGTCCAGCGGATTGAGGTAGAGGTTGGCCAGCAGCGGCGAGATCACCCCGCCTTGCGGCGTGCCGCGCCGGTTGGGTATCACTCGTCTTGTGCCGTCCTTGTCCTCCTCCACGACCGGGGCGCGCAGCCAGCTCTTGATGAGCCGAAGCACGCTGCCGTCGCTGACCCGCCGGGCCACTGCCTTCATTAGTTCCCGGTGCGGTATCGTGTCGAAATACTTCGACACATCCGCATCGATGATTTCCACATAACCTTGTTGCACTGCCTTTTGGATTTCAGCAATGGCTTGGTGCGCCCGGCGTTTGGGCCGAAAACCGAAGGAGCGCGGATGAAAGTCCGCCTCCCACATCGGCATCAGCATCAGGCACAGCGCCGTTTGCACCACCCTGTCTTTGACCGTCGGGATGCCCAGCGGCCGTTCTCCCCCGCTGCTTTTGGGTATCCTCACCCGACGCACCGGACTGGGCCGATACGTCTTGGCTTTGAGCTCCTCTTGCAGGCGGTCGAGCCATTGTTGACGCGAGGCGGCAGTGGCGTGGATGGAGGCGAGACTCTCGCCGTCCACTCCCGCCTGCCCGCCATTGCGCTGTTGCGCTGCCAAGGCCGTGTCGAGCACGTCCCTGCGGCACAAATCCCCATACAGACTCCAGAACCGATACTTCGGTTCCGCTTGGGCTTTCCGATAGAGCGTGATTTGAAGCTGCCGAACTTTGTCCGGGGTTTGTATCCGGGTTGCCCCGGCCATCCCCGCGTCCTTCGCTTCGCCTCCCCGCATTGAGCAAGTGTCCCCCCTTCGCGCTTTGGCCGAGAACTCTCCGCTGAAATACGCGTCGAGTACTTCGGACTTCACGTCACTATGGGGGACTCCGACTTCTCCGGCAACGCCGCCCGCCTGACTGGGACTGCCAGCTTGCGCGGTCGGTTGGGTTTTGCACCCGTTGCCGGAGATCTCCCAGCTTACCTTGGTTGAACTTGCAGACGTGCCATCCACGCCGACCCCGCCGGAGCGTTGAGGAAACGCTGGCTGTTGCCCAGTCTCCTCCCTGCGGCCTTCGCCGATCAAACAGCGGCTCGGCTCTCCGGTTCTAAAGTTATCGAGGCTCATTAAATGTGGTTCACTTTTGTTATGGCCCATCTGTTCATCTTCCTCAGCTTCCAACCCCGCCTCACGGCGACGCTGTTGAGGTCGTGTTCCGTCGTGAACAACCTAATTCGACGGGTGGGACTTTCACTCACGCTCCAACCAACTTCACTGGCGCAACGTTTGATTCACTTTGACTCACTTTGACCGGGTTTGACAGGGTTTAGGTTTCAAGTTGTTCATGATAAAGTCTTTGCATACAATTTATCGGCAATCTGAGCCGCAGCATCGGTTTGACTGGGTTTGACTGGCTTTGACTGGGAATTTAACGACCTGCAAGGACCTAAAGGACGGGAGGGACGATCCAGTTTGACCAAGCCTGACCCGGCAGGTCCTTTAAGCTGGTATTCCATGCCGAAGCCGCCAAGCCATTGAACACCAATCCCGGTCCTCAGCCGTGGTCTGCATCCGTTTTCGAGCGTCTCTTTCATCACTTCAGCCTTTAGCCTTCAGCCTTTAGCCTTTAGCATTTAGCATTTAGCATTTCTCCCGCCCATTATGGCACAAGGGGCGGAATTTGTACATCTCATGGTGGAGATCTTTTTTTAAACACGAAACCCCTGCAAACATTGGCCGAAACGCGCGCCGGGGGGCGTCTTGTCAAGTATGTATTCTTGACAAGCACACAAAAAGCAGGGCAATTTTTGGTTGCGCCCTTTGGCCGGACTTGTTAACCAGCAGATGTCGGGGGGAATATATGACCGGCCAACAATCTCCGCAAAAAAAGGCGGTTGGCGCGCCCGGCGCGGATCAACGCTTGAGGGTGGCGGCGCTTTGCCTGGCGCTGGCCGCGATCACCTTTGCCGTTTTCGGGCAGACGGCCCATCACGAGTTCATCGGCGCCGACGACCCGGAATATGTGTATGAAAACCCGATCGTCGCCCAAGGACTGACGCCCCAGGGGATCGTCTGGGCGTTCACCGGCGTTCATGTGGACAACTGGCACCCGCTGACTTGGCTTTCCCATATGCTGGACTGCCAGTTATACGGACTGCATCCCGGCGGACATCATGTCACCAACGTCCTGCTTCACACCGCGACCGTGATCCTGCTCTTTCTGGTCCTGCGCCAGATGACCGGCGCCCTTTGGCGCAGCGCGTTTGTCGCGGCGGTCTTTGCCATTCATCCGTTGCGGGTGGAATCGGTGGCGTGGGTGGCCGAGCGCAAGGACGTGCTGAGCGGATTGTTCTTCATGCTGACCCTCGGCGCTTATGCGCGCCATGCGCGCCGTCCATGGTCGTGGGGGCATTATGGGCTGGTGGCGCTTTTGTTTGCCTTGGGCCTGATGTGCAAGCCGATGCTGGTGACGCTGCCCTTGGTGCTACTGTTGTTGGATTACTGGCCGTTGCAACGGGCCGAATCGGCGGGGAAATTAGTGCTGGAAAAACTGCCCTTGCTGGCTCTTTCCGGCGCCGGTTGTGTCATCACGCTTTTGGCGCAGAGCGGAGCCATTCAATCGACTGAGACAGTTTCACTGCCGCTGCGCTTTGCCAATGCGTTGGTGACCTGCGTGGTTTATCTTGGGCAGATGGTCTGGCCGGCGGGGTTGGCCTTGTTTTATCCCCATCCGCAGAAGGGTCTGCCGGCATGGGAAGTGGGGCTGGCCGGGACGCTGCTGGCCGGCCTTTCAGTGGTTGCGTGGAAAGAGCGGCGGAGGCAGCCGTGGCTGCTGATGGGATGGGTTTGGTATTTGGTGATGCTGCTGCCCGTGTTGGGAATCATCCAAGTGGGCGCGCAGGCCCACGCGGATCGCTACACCTACCTGCCGCAAATCGGGATTTATGTGGCGGTGACGTGGCTGGTGGCGGAGTGGCGGGTGAGAGGGTTGCAGCACGGGCCATTCCGTGTGGCATTGGGGAGCCTGATGACCGGCATAATCGCGGTGTTGATGGTCTGCGCCTGGAAACAGGCCGCTTATTGGAAAGACGGCGAAACCTTGTGGACCCGCTCGCTGGCCTGCACCACAGGCAACTCCGTCGCCCACCTCAATTTCGGGACCGCTCTTCTGAACAAGGGCAGAGTGGATGACGCGATCATCCATTACCAAGAGGCCCTGCAAATCAAACCCGATTACGCGGACGCCCACTTCAACCTCGGCATCGCTCTTGCGCAAAAGGGAAGAGTGGAGGAAGCGGTCACCCAGTACCAACAGGCCCTGCAAATCAAGCCCGACTACGCGGAAGCCCACCTCAACCTCGGCAACGCTCTTGCGCAAAAAGGAAGAGTGGACGACGCGATCACCCAGTACCAAGAGGCCCTGCAAATCAATCCAAACTACACGGAAGTCCACGTCAACCTCGGCAACGCTCTTATGCAAAAAGGAAGGTTGGACGATGCGGCCACCCAATACCAACAGGCCCTGCAAATCAAACCCGACTACGCGCCAGCCCACGTCAGCCTCGGCATTGTTCTTGTGCAAACGGGCAGGGCGGGCGAAGCGATCGCCCATATTCACCAGGCGTTGCAAGTCGAACCAGCCAATCCCGGGTTCCAAAATAATCTGGCGTGGATCCTGGCCACTTGTCCGGAGGCGTCGCTGCGCGACGGCAACAAGGCGGTGAAACTGGCCCGGCAGGCCAACACGCTGACCGGCGGGGAAAATCCGGTCATTCTTCACACCCTCGCCGCCGCCCTGGCCGAAGCCGGGCGGTTTTCCGAGGCGCTGGAAACAGCGCAGCGCGCCTTGGACCTGGCCGGGGCGCAATCCAACACCGGGCTGGCCGGGCAACTTCAGTATGAGATGAAACTCTATCAAACAGGCAGTGCCTTCCATTTTCCCGAACAAACACATTAGATTTTTTGTCGTTTTCTCTCCTTGCATCGCCTGGGGGTTCGACTTAATGTTTCGTCAGGCACCGGTCTGAACACAAGTTGTCATGTATTTCGGAGCTGATTATCATCCGGAGCATTGGGTTTATCCCTATGCAGGCACCGCCGAGGAACCCGAGGCGCGTTGGAAACAGGACATCGAATTGATGGTGGCCGCCGGGATGAACGCGGTGCGGATGGGCGAATTCGTTTGGGGCCTGTGCGAACCGCGCGAGGGCCAATATGAGTTCAAGTGGCTCGAGCGGGTCATGGATTTGATGGGCAAGGAGGATATCAAGGTTTTTCTGGGAACCCCGACGGCGGCTCCGCCCATTTGGCTGACCAAGAACCATCCGGAGATTCTGCCCCAGGACGAACGCGGCTTGCCGCTGTCGCCCGGCACGCGGCACGCCTGTTGTTTGAACAGTGATCTGTATTGGGATTATTCCAAGAAGATCATCCGGGCGATGGCCGAGGCGCTGGGCAAACATCCCCAATTGATCGGCTGGCAAATCGACAATAACGTCGGGGCGCATTCGATGCTGCCGTGTTTCAACGAGGAAACGCGGCGCGATTGGCACGCGTGGCTGAAGGCCAAATACGGAACGCTGGAGCATCTCAATAACATGATGGGAACCCGGTTCTGGGGGCAGGTGGTGACCGACTGGGAGCATGTGCCGATGCCCAAGACTGCGCCGGCGCCGCACAACCCGGCGTTAATGCTGGATTGGCGCCGCTTCAGCAGCGACACGATCGTGGCGTTCGTCCGCATGCAGGCGGATTTGCTGCGGGAACTGACGCCCCATGCGCCGGTGACAACCAACCTGCGCGCCTTCGGCCAGAATTTGGATTTGTTTGACATGGGTGACGCGCTGGATTTTGTGTCGCTCAACAGCAACGCCACCATTAAATCCAAATCGTCCGAAAATGCCTGCGAGTTGGACATGCTTCGTTCCTTGAAAAAGACCGGCGCCAAACTGCCGGGAGGGGAGGAGGGCTTCTGGGTGATTGAGCAGAAGGCGGGGCATGTGAACTGGCAGGATGTCAATTCGCTGGTGCGTCCGGGGGTGGTGCGTTTGTTCACCTACCAGACCATCTCCCGGGGCGCCAACGGCGTGCTGTACTTTTTTTGGCGGCAACCGCGCATCGGGCCGGAGAAATTCTACGGCGGCATTCTGACGCATGACGGACGCGGCGAGAACCGGGTTTACAAAGAGATCAGCCAGATCGGCCTGGAACTCAAGCGTCTGGCGTCCGCCTTGCGAGGCACCAAAGTCACCGCCGAAGTCTGCATCCTCTACAGCCATGAGAACGAGTGGACGCTCTCCCTGCCCCGCCAGCCGACCAAATACTTCAATTTGCGCGAGCACGTCCAGCTCTTCCACACCGCCTTCCACGATCGCAACATCTCTGTCGATTTTGCCCGGCCGACCGAGGACCTTTCCAAATACAAACTGGTGATCGCGCCTTCCCTGAGCCTCCTGGCCGGCGGGGAGGCCGACGCCCTGAAGCTTTACGTGCATAATGGCGGCACGCTCGTTGCCACCTGCAATTCGGGGCTGGTCGATGAACATTACATGGCGGCGGAAAGCGGCTTCCCGCACGATTTGACCGATGTCTTCGGGCTGGAAGTCTCGGAATTCGACCCATTGCCGCACGATGAGGAAAACCATCTGGCGTTCAAAGGCAACTTTCACACCAGCCAGATGCACACCGCGCGCATCTGGTGCGACGTGATCGAGCCCAAAGGCTGCCAGGTGCTGGCCTCGTTCACGCGGGACTTTTATGCCGGACGTCCCGCCATGACCCTGCACAACTTTGGTTCGGGCAAAGCCGTTTATATTGGCACACTCTCGCAGCAGCCTTTTTATTACGACCTCGTTACGTGGCTGCGCACCATCTGCACTCTGCAGCCCCTGCTCAAAGTGCCCGACACCATCGAAGTCAGTCTGCGGCAAAAGGCCGGCACTAAAATATACTTTCTCCTCAACCACCAGAGCACGCCGGTGCGCATCAATTTTTACAAGCCCATGCACGACTTCCTGACCGAGCGCACCTTCAGCGGCAATTACGATCTTCCCCCTCATGGGGTCCTGGTTCTCGACGAACAATTGGCGGAAACGACCGCCGCGGGAAAAGGGCCGGAGACGGAGATTCCCACCGGGAAGAAATAAAAACCCCGCCTCATCGGGACCTGACAACATCCACTGCCACGGCGCGGTCAGGCAGGTTGCGGGCCGCCTGTCTGGTTGCTGATGAACTCAAAGGCGGCCCGCTTTCCGGAAAGCTGTTTTTATTCACCAACCGGCGGCGCAATCGGATCAAAATATTATTTTGGGAAGACCATTTTCTCGCAAAATGGCTGCAAAGCACAATTACAAATTACTCGTTATCAGTCACTTATAGAATTTGAATTTTGAAACCGCTTCCAACGCAAAATAAGTTGTGAAAATACTTGCCATAAGCCGGACAACATGATTGATTATCTCGTCGCCAGTTTCTGGTTCCAAGGCCGTGAACCTCTTATCCTGGCGACACGCGTATTATCGGCGATCCCACGGCCAGAAGAACTTGTGAAAAATATTTTTTGCTGCGCTGGTGGCGTTTCGCCACAACTGCCTGGTGTTGCCACACAACCCTTCCGTGCCGGCGGAGTTGCGCATGACCACGCCGATTGCATTTTAAGTAACACGATACCCGAACCCCTATGAAAACGGCCCTTAAAACCATACTCTCAGCGCCAAAGCAATGTTCCACCGCCCTCGTTCGCCGCGGTCATTTTCCGAAACTCGTCACTGGTCTGGTTCTGCTATTGGGTTGGGTGTTCCTGCTGGCGGAACCGCTCCGGGCGGTTCCCACCAATTCACCGCCGCGCGTCCTGATCATGGATGAATCAATCTTGTATGGCACGAACAGTTGGGAGGCGCTGGCGGCACAGACAGCCATTGCCGGTTGCGCGGTGGACATCTGTTCCGCGGCGAATTGGTATGGCATCCCCGCCACAGGCAACGGCGGGCCAACCGGCTTTGGCTTTGACCAATATCGCGCCATCATCTTCGGCGATCCCAGTTGTAACACCGGCACGTCAAACTACCTCGCCGCGCTCACGGCCCTAAACGCCACCCAGGCCACTTGGACACCGGCGGCCACCGGCAACGTCATCCTGATGGGCATCGACAATGCGTGTCATGCATACGGCACAAACGGGGCCGCCAAGACAATCTACCGCGGCATCGCCTTTGCCGTGAATGATACCAACAAGACCGGTTTTTACTACGCCTTGAGCTGCTATTACGACTACACGGCCCCCGCCACCAACGCGACACTCGTACCCCAGCTCAATGGGTTTGGCACCTTCCTGACACGCAACTATCCCAGTAATTGCTTCGAAAACACCCACATTGTGGCATCGCATCCGATTTTCACCGCCCCTCCGCCCCTCACCGACGCCGATTTAAGCAACTGGGGTTGTTCCACCCACGAAGGCTTTGACGCATGGCCGGCGAACTTTGTTGTGCTCGCCATCGCGTTGACCAATGGCGCTTACACCGCCAGCGATGGCAGCAACGGCGTTCCCTACATCCTCGTGCGCGGCGAAGGCGTCACAGTCATCAGCACCATCGAACTTGGGCCGACCAACGCCACCAACAACATCGGCACACCGCATACCGTGTGCGCAACGATCTCCACCAACGTATCTCCGTTTGCCAGCGTGCCCGTCACTTTCACCATTTCGACCGGGCCCAATTCCGTCACCAACTATTCCACGGTCACCGACTCCAATGGCGTGGCCTGCTTCACCTACACGGGCAACGGCGGGCCGGGGCTGGATTACATCACGGCTTCCTACATGAATAATTCCGACCACATTATCACCTCCGGCACCGTCACCAAACTCTGGCAGGGCGCCTGCATCAACCTCGGATGCCAGACCGTTGAGTGCCTCTCGGACGGGGTGTGGGCTTACAATTTCTGCATCACCAACCTTGGGGGCTTTCCGCTGACCGCGCTCTCCCTGATCAATCCGCCCGCCGGGGTCAGCTTCACTCCATCCTATATCAACTTGGCTCCTCCCTTGGGAATCGGGCAAAGCACCAATCTTTCCGTGACGATCAACGGCCCGCTCACGTTGAGCAACATTTGTTTCAAGGTGGGCGCTGTCACAACCAACGAAGGCGTGCTGGATTGCAGCGTTCCGGATTGCCTCAACCTGCCGGCCTGCTGTAACCGTGTCATCACCAACTCGCTCACGTTCATCAGCACCGTGGGTCTCGTCAGCACCTACAGCTACTCCATCACCCTCCAGAACGTCACCGGCAATCCCATTAAATTTGTCGGCTTTGGCGCCGATCAACCCTGCGTCACGTTCCTGCCGCCGCTGCTGGACCTCACACTCCCGGCTTATGGCGGCCCCGGTCTGCTGCTGCCCAGTCAGACCCGCACCTTGACCCTGCAGGTGCAGCGAACCGCGCCCTGCCCGGGAACGAACACTTTCCATCTCTCCACCTTCGACACGAACCTCATCGCCTGTTGCTCAACGATGGTAACCATGCCGCCCGCCAAATGTGTGACGATCATCTCGCCCTACGGCGGATCGGTGGTGCTGACGAACACCCCCGTGCTGTTGCGCGCCATTGCCATCGGCCCGTGCGGTTTCAATTGGGTCAGATTCTATGATGGCACGGCCTATCTGGGCGACGCGGTTCCCAACACGAGCGGCGGATACGATCTCACCGTCACCAACCTCCCGGCTGGAATCCACTGGCTGTCCGCGGTGGCGGAGTTGGCATCAGGCTCCACTGAGACGGGCGAGATCGAAACCTCGGAGCCAGTGGAGTTGACGGTTCTGGCTCCCGGCCCCAACCCAGACCAAACCCGCATCCCGCCTGTCTTCTCGATGGGCGTCACCGGCACCTCGGTGCTCATCAATCTCTACACCGCGGTTGGCGCGCAATATGAAATCCAATACAGTACCAACCTTTCGACTGGGACTTGGAAAACGCTTCAAACCGTCAGCGGCATTGGCACCGCGATGGTCCTCACGGATTCCGTGACGAACGACTCCAGCCGCTTCTACCGCGCCGTTCTACTGCCGTAACCGACCCTGTGAACTTGAATTACATGCGCAATATGAAAACCATCCAAATCCTGCGGATTCTTTCCCGCATCAGCGTTGTCCGTCCCGTCGCCAGCACTCGCGCCCTGGCCCTCCTCACCGCCTTGATCGGCCTGACGCTGTTCCAGCCCTGGCTGGCGCGCGCCACCCCGACCAACAGCCCGCCGCGCGTGCTGATTATGGATGAGACCGTTTTTTTCGGCACCAACAGCGAGGAAGCGATCGCCGCTCAACTGGCCATCCCCGGTTGCGCGGTCGATGACGTTCCCGCGGCGAACTGGTATGGCATCCCCGGCACAGGCAATGGCGGGCCAACCGGCTTTGGCTTCGACCAATACCGCGCCATCATCATCGGCGATCCGTTTTGCAACAACTACACGTCAAATTATCTGGCGGCGATGACGGCATTGAACGCCACCAAGGCCCTGTGGACGCCGGCCGCCACCGGCAACGTCATTATCCTGGGCGTGGACAACGCGGGCCATGCCTACGGCGGTGGCAATATCGGGGCCGACAAGACAGTCAAACGCGGCATCGCCTTCGCCGTCAATGATCCGACCCAGACGGGGTTCTACTACGCCGTGAGCTGCTATTACGATTACTCCTACACCGGGACGACCAACCCCATACTGGTGCCACATTTGACCGGTTTCGGCAACTTCATGACTCGAGGTTACGGCACCTGCTTCAATAACTGCCACATTGTGGCAACGCATCCCCTCTTCACCGCGGCGCCACCCCTGACGGATGCCGAATTGAGCAATTGGAGTTGCTCCACGCACGAAGGCTTTGACTCGTGGCCGCCCAACTTCGTCGTTCTTGCCATTGCGCTGACCAACGGCACGTTCAATGCCACCGATGGCAGCAATGGAATTCCCTATATCCTGGTGCGCGGCGAGGGAGTCCAGGTCGTCAGCAGCATTGTTCTTGGCCCCTCCAACGCCACCAACAATATCGGCACGCCGCATACCGTGTGCGCAACGATCTCCACCAACGTCTCGCCCAGGACCAATGTGTCGGTGACCTTCACCATTTCCAGCGGGCCTAATTCCGTCACCAACTATGCCACGGTCACTGACTCGAATGGCGTGGCCTGCTTCACCTACACCGGCAACGGCGGGCTGGGGCTGGATTACATCACCGCCTCCTACATGAACAACCTCGATCAGACAATCACCTCCGGCACCGTCACCAAACTCTGGCAGGGCGCCTGTGTCAATATCGGCTGTAGTGCCCTGCAATGTCTGTCGGACGGCACGTGGACCTATAACTTCTGCGTCACGAATCTGAACGGCAGCCAACTCGCCGCGATCTCCCTGTTCAACGCCCCGACGAACGTCACCTTCACGCCCGCCCTCATCACCTTGTCGCCGCCCCTGGGCGTCGGGCAAGGCACCAATCTTTCGGTCACCATCAACGGTCCGGCGTCACTCTCGAGTTTATGTTTCAGCTTCGGCATCTGCCTCGCCCTCGGTGCGCCCCCCGATTGCAGCATTCCGGAGTGCCTTGATCTTCCGACCTGCTGCAACCGCGTCGTCACCAACTCGCTCACCTTCGTCAACACCGTGGGTCTCGTCAGCACCTACAACTACTCCATCACCCTCCAGAATGTTACCGGCAATCCGGTCAAATTTGTCGGCTTTGGCGCCGGCCAATCCTGCGTCACCTTCCTCCCGCCGTTGATTGATCTCACGCTACCGGCTTATGGCGGCCCCAGTATGCTACTGCCCACTCAGACCCGCACCCTGAACCTGCAGGTGCAGCGAACCGCGCCCTGTCCCGGGACGAACGATTTCTCCCTCTCCACCCTCGACTCGAATCTTGTTGGTTGCTGCTCGACAAAACTGACGTTGCCGCCGGCCAGGTGCGTGGGCATCGCCCTGCCCTACGACCAGTCCGTTGTGTTGACAGCCACGCCGGTGCTGTTGCGCGCCATTGCCATTGGCCCGTGCGGTTTCATTTGGATCAAATTCTACGATGGCACGGCCTACCTGGGCGACGCCGTTCCCAACACGAGCGGCGGATACGATCTCACCGTGAGCGGCTTTGCTGCGGGCACGCACCAACTCTCGGCCGTGGCGCAGTTGGCCGACAGCACGGGAGGAGCCGGCGAAGTGGAAACCTCCGCTCCCGTTGACTTGATCGTCCTGACTCCAACCGGCCCGCCGGACCACGACGGTCCTTGATCGCGCCTTATTACAAGCTCTTGCCGATCGCATCAATAAACTGCTGAACACATATATCTGACACCTGGAACCGGACGTGCTCCGTCAGGCGGATACAAAGAAGAAGCAGGGAAGGCTTTCGCCTGCCCTGCTTGCGGGACTCCGGGTGGTTTATCTCAGTATTGCATCATCAAGGGCTGGCAACGGTGTGGAATCTTTGCGCGTCTCAATTACTTGTGAGCCGGAAGTACTGCTGTGTTCCGGTGGCCGGCAGGGTGACGATGTTCATCCCCTCGGACACCGTCCCGGTCACTGGCGGCGTCACCGTCAAGTTCTGCCAGCCGGTCGAACGGGCAACGTTGTTGTATTGGAGTGAGTAGGAGGTGAACATCTGGGGCCAGGAGATGGCCACCGAGTTGACCCCTGAGACATTCGTCTGCTGAATCGACAGTCTCGGCGGACCCGAGGAGAAGACCAGGTTGTCAATGCCGATGCCCTGCCCTCCGCTCACCGCGGTCGTTTCTTCCCAGACAATCCAAAGTATGCCGCCCTCCGGCCAACTGGCGCCGAGCGGCACATTGACGAACGACATATTGGTGGTCGCGATGGGCGCGTTGGTGCCATAGATCTTGGTAAGTGTCTTCGTTATGCCTCCCAAGTTTGTCGAAAATGTCAGGTTGGTTAAGCCCCCCGTCCAGTTATTCGTGGGTGTCGTATTGGTGCCGTACGGGTCCACGTAAAACCAGTTCGTCACCGCGTTGATGTTAAGGGTGTTGCGCCACAGTTCACTGACATAACTCAGATTGATGCTGGTCAGAGTTTGCCCGGACAGGTTGCGGATGCGCAGGGCAAAAATCCCGTCGGAGGGATTGCCGGCATTGCCGCCGCCTGAGGTTGCCGGTGAGGAAATAATTCCCAGCGCGCGGTTATTCGTCGGGTAAAGCGGGTTGACCGTATTGTGCGCATTGGTGCAACCGAAGCTGACAATCAGCCCGGTGGTATTGTCGCCCGACGTGGCCTGGATTTGTTCGTTGCCGAGGTCCGAGGAATACCAGCCAGCCATGTTGGGCAAATTAAGGCCGCCAAAACCGAGATCGCCGGAAACTGAGAGGGGAGCCGCAAAGTCGAACGGGTTGCTTACGTTGTAATTCGTGCCGCCAATTGTGGCCGTTGTGGGCGTCGGGAAGGTGACGGTGCTATTGTTCACGGAGGTGGTTCCGGGATCCGGCAGGGTGTCAAAGTTCTGCGTATAGACCATGCCAGGGGAGGTATAAGGCAAAGCGGAGTATGGCGCCGGCGTCTCAACGGTCAGCGATACAACCGAACTGGTGACAGAACCTCCGTTGTACGATACCACCACGGAATAATTGACTGCGTCAATATTCTGCGCGTCATTGTCGGTGAGGGTCGCTGACTGGGATCCAGACCATCGGCCGCCGTCAGACAACGGATGCGTCCCCTGATACCATTGATAAGAGGCGTCCAGGGGATAGGCCGACACGGTGAAGACAGCCACTCCATTGCTGGCCGCCACCGCGTTTAGCGGCTCCACGAAAATAACGGGCAGCGGCGTAACGATGCTGACCGTGGCGACGTGATTGGACGACGGCGTGCCGGTGGCATTGTTGACGACCACATAGTAGCTGCCCGAATCCGAGGTGGAGGAGACGTTGATGGCAAGAGTCCCGGTGGCTGTGCCCGTGAAGTCGCCACTGTCGCTCAATCGGGTGGCAGCACCCGGACTTGTGCTTTGATACCATTTGTAGTTCAGCGGTGTCGTGCCGGAGGCGGTGACGGGAATGGTGATTGTATCGTAAACGGCATTGGTGAGATTGAGCGCAGGCACGGGCGAGGTGAGGCTGGGAGAGGTCGTGCCGGAAGTGACGGTCAGAGTGGCCACAGTGCTGGTCACGGCGCCATACGAGTTGGCGACAATGACCCGATAGGTGTTGCCAGTATCGCCGAGCGGCGCAGAAGGCACGCCATAGCTGGCATTGGTCTGGCTGGGATCCTGCGCGCCGTTGACGAGCCACTCATATGTGTTCGTGAAATTCGCGGTCGCGCCGACGGTGAAAGTGACCGGCGTGCCGGTGACAACGGACTGGCTGGCGGGATTGCTCGTGATAACCGGCCGGCGGTCGGGGTCCAAGCCAGGCCGCGGAAGGCGATGTTGGCCGACCAACCCGTGGCGAGCGTGGTGACGCTCACGTTGGTGTGCAATTGGCCGTCGGTGTAGTTGTAGTTGTCATCCAGGCGAACGAGCCGGTTGGAGTTGGCGAATCCGCCGTTGCCTTCGGTGGTGGTGGCGAAGACGACCGGATAGCTTCCGCTCCAATCCACCACCAACCCGAAGCAGCCTGTATAACTTCCCGGGAAGATGGGGGCGCCGGTGCTGGTGTTGTTCAAGATGCCGAAGGCGCAGGCCAATTGCCAATTGCCGCCAACTTCGACATATTTTTGAATGCCATACGTGTTGTCGGCCATGTAGGCGATATTTCTCTGCGGGTTCATATCGAATCCTTCGACATTCGGGTAAAGCGGCGAGGCGGGGACAACCAGATTGAGGACGAAAAAGTCGCCTTCCGGCAGCGCCACCGGGAACACGCCATCAAAGGTCAGCAGATCATAAATCCCCTGCGGATATAACCCCCCGCCGTCGCCCTCCTGCAGGCTGGTGTAGAAAACACCGTTAATGGTTTTGACCTGCCGCGAGCTGTTCAAGTTTTGCACGGTCACCGGCGGGTCTGATTGGCTGGGGCTGTACCACATCGTGCCGTCAAGGCTGCCGGAGCCAAAGAAATTGTTGGTGCCGTTGTCCGAAACCACTCCTCTGGGATTGGTCTGGGTGCCGGCCCCAAGGCCATACCAATCAGAGCCTTCGTAGGGAATATAGCTGTTGCCCGCGGCGTCAATCACGCAAATGCCGCGGTTAATGGGCAGTTGCGATGGCGTCCCGTTCGTCGCCAGAATGTCCCCTCCGTAACCGGAAAAAGACAGGGTGCTGGCGTCATCGGACAGGGCGAGATAGCCCTCCGTGCCGGCATGGCCGTTAAACCACAGTGCCCCCGGATCATTGGTGGGAATGGCCACCGAAAATATAGGCCCCTGGGTGTTCGTGTCGGTGCCTGGAATAATAATGGGCGTGACCGGATCAAATTCGTCAACGAACGTCGGCGACTGATGGGCGCCCCCAAGAGAGGAGGCCGCGCTCGTGCCGTTGTCGCCCGCGCGGAGCACCGCGAGCTTGCCGGGTGAAAACTGGGCGTGGGCCGTCGCCGCCATTAAACCGGCGATCCCCGCCATAAGGGTGAATTTGCGGATTTTCATGTGATTCATAAATCGTTTAGCGTGATCTTTGTTGTTTCTTTTATTGTTTTTTCCATCCGCCAGCCAACCAGGATGGCGCAACGAACGTGGCGCAGTAGAACAGAGCCGCGTGACAAGCCAACGACTGCCGTGTGACATTTTTGTGACGATTTGTCCGCCGCTTTATTTGTCACCAGATTGTCACCCGCCCTTCATCTGTTCGTAACATGGCTGGGGTAATGTCGCCCGTCGTGCTGAAATTCCGTGTTGCAGGAAATTGAACGAATCAATAATTATATTTGACATGAAAACACAACGCCATTCCGGTTTCACCCTGATTGAGTTGCTGGTGGTCATTGCCGTCATAGCGATTCTGGCGGCCATGCTTCTCCCTGCCCTGGCCAAAGCCAGGGAGGAGGCCAATCGGGCCGCCTGTTCCAGCAATCTCAAACAATGGGGCTTCGCACAAAGCATGTACGTGGATGACAGCAAAGGAGTCTTTCCCCTGACCAAAATCGACCCCGACCCTCCAATTACCCCACCCGACTACAAAACCGCAGACTGCGTTCTCTGGCCTGACCTTACCGATATTCAGTACATGGACCAGGAGAAAGGCGTCTCCATTGGAAACGCCTGGTTTAACGCTCTTCCGCCCTACGTCGCGTCCATGCCCTTGTGGCAATATGCCGTCACCGGCGCCTCGAGTACTTTCAAAATCTCCAAAAACATTTACAAATGCCCCACCGCGTCACTCCTGCCCACGGACACGCTCATCAAAAGTGACCAGGTCCCTTTCAATTATGGCATGAATTCCAAAGGCCTCTGGGACCAGCCCGATGGATCGGTATTGAAACAGGGGGACGTGCGGCATCCCTCCGCTTTCGTGCTGTTTTCGGAGGTTCGCACTCTGGCGAACGAAACCCCGTTTTACGGATTCGGCACCCCGAACCAACTCATCCTGTGCAGCCCGCAGGTTTACACCACCCGCCAATCCTCCCGCCACAGCAAGGGATCGAACATCGCGTTCAGCGATTGCCACGTCAGGTATTATAAATACACCTATGTTTGCGCCGATATCAACGGCGTGGCCTGCGATCCCGGCGATTCCGACATCAATTGGGCTGCCGACGGCACCACGGTTCCGCCGGCAGGAAATTAAGATCCTCATCGAGACGGCCATCAGGTGATGCCCTGAAAATTTCCATTCCGAATGAAAAATCTCCGTTTGCAGTTCACCGGCCGTTTCGCGCCCATTTTATTTGCGCTGGCCGTGGCCGTTGCGCCGTTGCGCGCCGGGGAAACGCATTATCTGCCCGCCGGCGAACCCGACGCCATCGCCCTGCTCGCGCCGCCGCCACTGCCCGGTTCGCCGGAACAAGCCGCCGATCTGGCGGAAGTTCAATCGGTTTGCCGCGCCGCTCCCAGCAACGAGATTGCCGCCGCCTTTGCCGAGAAGAAGTTCACCGTCTTTAATTTTGCGCCAGCCATCGGGGATTTTTTTCAGCCCGGCAAATTACCCAGGGCCGAAGAGTTTCTCCAGCAAGTGCAGAAAGACGCCGAGATTGTGACCGGCGCCGCAAAGGAATACTGGAAACGTCCGCGCCCCTACGCCGTTGATCCAACCCTGGCTGCCGGCAAACTTGAAAAAAGTTTCAGTTACCCCAGCGGCCATGCGACCGAATCAATGGTTCTGGCGCTGGTGCTGGCTGATTTGTTTCCTGCCAGGCATGAGGCCATCATCGCCGAAGCGCGCGGCATCGGCTGGCGTCGTGTCGAGATTGGCCGGCATTATCCCACCGACATTTATGCCGGACGCGTCTTCGCCCAAGCCATTGTCCGGGAGATGAAAAGGAATGCCGGTTTCCAAGCGGATTTTGCCGGGGTGAAAGCTGAAATCGCGGCCATGCCGCAAGCCGCCCGCAATTAACGGAAGCCGCGGCGCCCTGGACGCTTTACCGCGCCACTTCAAAGGCAAAGCCCTTGAGATACTCCGTCTCCGGCACCGCCGGCAAAATGGGGTGGTCGGGCGATTGGCTGAAAGCGGCCACGCGGCGCAAGATGCGGCGGGCATCGAAGGCCGCTTCCAAAATGATGGCTTGAAACAGCGCGGCGTCCACATGGTGCGAGCAACAAAAGGTGGCGAGCGTTCCCCCGGCCTTCAACAGCTTCAGCGCCCGCAAATGAATCTCCTTGTAGCCCCGCATGGCGTCGTCCACGGCGGCGCGCGTGCGCGTGAAGGAGGGCGGGTCAAGTATAATGGCGTCAAATATCGGCAGGACCTTTTCGTGCGGGCGGACGGCGGTCCGGGCTTTGAGCCAGTCGAAAACGTTGACCGTTTCGAAGGAGCATTGGGCGTCCAAACCGTTGGCCAGCGCCTGGCGGCCCGCCGCGGCCACCGCCTCTTCGCTCTGTTCGAGGCCGTGAACGTGCGCCGCGCCGGCGCGGGCGCAATGGAGCGCAAATCCCCCCAGAAAACTGAAACAATCCAAAACCTGTCCGCCCCGGATGAGATCGGCCACCTTTTGGTAATTCTGCTGCTGATCCAGGTAGAGGCCCGTTTTATGGCCGCCCGGAATATCAACATCGAACTTCAACCCATTCAGCTCGATTTGCACCGGCCCCTCCAACGCCCCGCTCAAAAGGCCGTTGCTTTCGGCCAGCCCTTCGAATTTTCGGAAGGATGCCTCGCTCCGTTCCACGATGGCGCGCGGGGAGAATATTCCCTGGAGCGCTTCGACGATCATCGCCTTGCGCTGGTCCATGCCGAGCGAGGAGATTTGCACGACAAGAACATCGCCATATTTGTCCACAATCAATCCGCTCAAAAAATCGCTCTCCGCATTGACCACACGAAAGGAAGTGGCGCGCGGCAAATGGCGCTGCCTCACCGCCAGCGCGGCGCGGATGCGTTCGGCGAAAAAACCGCTGTTGACCTCCACCCGCTCCGGCGCAATCACCCTGACCTGGATTTTTGATTTTGAACTATAGAAACCCACGCCCAGGAAACGTTGCCGGTGATCCTTGATTTGCACCAGTGCGCCGTCGGCAACCGGCGCCGTCAGGCGCAGCACGGACCCGGCATAAATCCACGGGTGCCCGGCGATGACACGATCCGCCGTCCCCGGTCTTAGTAAAACAGTTGGCAAGGATGCTTCCATAATTTGTGAACAGTCCGGCTGTCCGTCGTTCATCTTATATCAACGGCGGGTGAGGAATCATTGCGGATTGTCTTGCAGCCAGGTGTCGATGGTGGAGGACCATTGGTCCCAATTCGTGCCGTTGTCTTCCTGAGTGAGAAGGCCGAGCAAATCGAGCGCCTGGTCTTTCAGGGGATGAGCGTCGTTGCGGGCGATGGCCAGCAGCATGGGGAGCTTGAGGGCATTGTTGCGATTGAGCAGATCGTTCATCAGCACGCCCGAAACGTCGGGGGGCGTGGCCGCATTGGTCAGCATTTCCGCCGCCCCGTCGTAATGGTCATCCTGCACCATGTTGACCAAATGTTGCGCCAGCTCCTGCTGGGCCTCGGCGGGAGCGCGCGGGATCAAGGCCAGGATTCTGTCGGCCTTGCCGTTCTCATCGTCATCACCGAGAAGGATGTCATCGAGCTTTTGTTCCCAATCGGCGGAGCCTGCGTCCAGACGGCTGGCCGCCTTGGCGTGGACCGGTTCGCGCACGATGGGCAAAGGCTGCGGCGCAGGGGCCTCGGCCGCCAGTGGCGCAACCGCCAGCGGTTGATTGGTGACGGGAGGCACGGCGATGGGCGTGACATCCCCCTGGCGGCTGACCAGCCAGCCAATCAAAGTTCCCAGCACGGCGGCCATCGCCAGCACCGCCAATCCCCGGAGAACCTTTGCGAAACTGTTCATATTTCCATCTTACGGATTAACCCCGCGGGGTCAACTCAGTTGCGTCCGGCCCGCCGGTTTTTGCGCCTTCAACTTCCGGCCAGTTTGGGAAAAAAGCCGTGCGCGGCGGCAACGGTCGCCGCGCTCAGTTCCTCCAGCGAACAGTTCTTGATTTCCGCGGCCAGCCGGGAAATTTCCCTGACATGCGCCGGCTCGCACCGCCTGCCTCGAAACGGCGCCGGGGCCAGGAACGGACAATCGGTCTCGAACATGAACTGGCCCAACGCGGCCGCGGCCAGCGCCTCGCGCGCATTCCGGCCGTTTTTAAATGTGACAATGCCCGTGAAACTGACCAGCGATCCCATAGCCAGCACCCGGCGCAACGCCCCGGCGTCTTCGGAAAAACAGTGAAACACCCCGCGCGTCCGTCCCGCGAACGGCTGCATTTGCGCCAGGGTATCCTCGAACGATTCGCGCTGGTGAATGACGCAGTTCAATCCCCGTTCCGCCGCCACTTCCATTTGCTGGCGGAAAACCTCCTTCTGCCGCTCTTGGTAATGCTCGAACCCGGCCTGCCCTTGCGCATCATTCGGACGCCGGTGATAATCCAGCCCCGTTTCGCCGATGGCCACCACTTTGGGATGTCCCGCCAGCTCGCGCAACGCCGGCCGCACATCGGGCGGCGCTTCCAGCGCCTGTGTCGGATGCCAGCCCACGGCGGCGAACACGTTGGGGAACCTTTCGGCAATGCGGATGGCCTGGGCGCTGCTCTCCAAGTCGGTGCCGATGGCGATGATTTTGCCGATGCCGGCGGCCTTGGCCCGCTCGATCACCTCGGGCAAGTCAGGGGCAAAATCGGGAAAACCGAGATGCGCGTGTGTATCGTAAAAAACAGGCATGACGCGACCAGACAAAAAAACATAGCTGATGGCGGAAGCGCGCGCAAGCCGGGCGGAAGCATGATTTTGCCAGTCATAGCATAATCCTTGGAACAGAACTTGCCGGGTCCGGGCAAAGGGAATAAAACTGTGCCAATTATGGATGAACCGCATCCGCTCACGCAGGCCATCATCGCCGGACGAGGCAAGGAAGTTGCCGGCCTCATCAATCAATGTCTTGCCGCCGGGGAGAAGGCGGAGGACATCGTCGAAAACCGGCTCGTGCCCGGCATGATGACAGTGGGGGAGAAGTTCAAGCAGAACGAAATCTTCGTCCCCGATATGCTGATTGCCGGCCGCGCGATGAAGGAGGCGTTGAAGATTTTGGAGCCGCTGCTGGTGAGCGCCAATGTGAAGCCGGAACACAGCGCGGTCATCGGGACGGTGGAAGGCGACCTGCACGACATTGGCAAGAACCTCGTCGCCATGATGTGGAGGGGCGCCAACATCGAAGTCATTGATCTGGGCGTGAACGTGCGGCCGGCCAGGTTCGTCGAGGCCGTCAAACAACACCAACCCAGGCTGCTGGGATTATCCGCGTTGCTGACCACGACGATGCCCGCGATGCGCGACACCGTGAAGGCCATCCGCGACGCCGGCCTGGCGGTCAAGGTGGTGATCGGCGGCGCGCCCATCACGCAGGAGTTTGCCCGCGAAATCGGCGCGGACGGCTACTCGCCGGACGCAGGCAGCGCGGTGGACACGGCGATGGCGCTGTTGAATGGCAAGGCGTGATGGGTCGGGCAAGGCAAAAAACTTTCATGCACTACCAATCGCTGGCCATCTCTGATCCGGCCGAACTGACCTTCGGCCTGGCGCCCAAACCAGTAACCACGCGCAGCGGGATGGTCATCGGCGGCGGCACAGTCTATCCGGAACTGAACTTTACGCTGCCGCCGATCGCTGTTGACGCCAGCACCATGCCGGAAGTGCGGCGCAACTATGAACAGATCATCGAGGGCGCGCTGCGCCGCGCGGCGGAACTGGAAGCGCCCGGCGTCGTCATCGAGTTCGAGACCCTGCCGCCGATGACGGAGCATCCGGCATGGGGTTTGGAGATCGTGCAGGTCTTGCTCGAAGGCCTGCAGCGCGAGGAGGACCGCAGCGGTTTGAAGAGCGTGCTGCGCATGACGCCCAACGACAACCGCGAGTTCGAACGCCCGCCGTTGATGCGCCACGGCCGTTACTGGGACGCAATGCTGGAGTTGTTCGAAGGCTCGGCCGCGGCTGGAGCGGAGTTGTTAAGCATTGAGTCCGTCGGGGGCAAGGAATTGCACGACGAGGCGCTGGTCAACGGCGACCTGGCGGCGAGTCTCTTCTCTCTTTGCATCCTCGGCGAGCGCGACATGCGCTTTCTCTGGACACACCTCCGGAAGACCGCCGGCAAACAGGGTGTCAAGTGCGCGGGTGACACCGCCTGTGGTTTTGGCAACACCGCGATGGTGCTGGCCAGGCAGAAGATGATTCCGCGGGTGTTCGCCGCGGTGGTGCGCGCGGTCAGCGCGGTCCGGTCGCTGGTCGCTTACGAGTGCGGCGCCGTTGGCCCCGGCAAGGACTGCGGCTATGAAAATCCGATTCTCAAGGCCATCACCGGTTATCCGATGGCCATGGAAGGCAAGACTTCCGCCTGCGCGCACTTGAGTCCCATGGGCAACCTCGCGGCCGCCTGCTGCGACACTTGGTCCAACGAGTCGGTGCAAAACATCAAGTTGCTCGGCGGCATGGCGCCGACCTGTTACATGGAACAACTCATCTACGATTGCCGGTTGATGAACACCGCCCGCTCGCACGGCAGGGAATCCGCCCGACAGCTCCAGCGTTGGTTGGTGGAGTCCGATGTGGCGACGGATCCGCAGGCGTTCATCATATCGCCTGAATCCGCCGTGGAACTGGCCCGGGTCATCGTGGGCAGCGACTCGCACTATCACGCCGGCGCGGCCGTGGCGCGCAAGGCGGTGGAGTTGCTGCGCGGCGCGCACGCCAAAGGGAGGTTGCGCATCGCGCCCAACGAGCTGGTCTGGTTCGACACCATGCAAGACACGCTGGACGAACTGCCGGAAAGCGAATCTGAGTTCATCGCCCGGCAACTGGCGCTGGCCGACCGATCGCGCTTCCTGCCGGAAGAATATGGTTTGGAAGGTTAGGGTCAAAAAGGAAGCTTGGTCTGCGATTTTGCCCGTCACGCAGCAGGGGTTCCGAATGGCCCTTAGTTATCTTTGATGATTGAAATTATTTCCGTCCAATGGTGCAACGTCATGTCGGTAAAGCTTGCCTTCCGAAGGAAAGTTGTCCAGTGGAATTTGTACTGGTCGTTCACCATTTTTTTTGTTAAATCGTAGCGCATGAACCGGCTCCTTTTCGGCGACAATCTCAAGTGGCTGCGCGAGACGAGGGTTCTCCTGATTGTGGCGAGGATCCTTGAACTGCTCCCGCAATTTTGCCGCGCTTCACGCCATGCCTGAAAATTTATCCACTCTCGCCGAACTACGGAAGCATGTGCCTGAAGCCGTAAAGTTTTATTGGCAGACTCGTTCGAAGCAATTGCAGAAACAACGCGAGGCTGGCGGTTCAGATCAGGGAGCGCGTGCCGCAGTAACCGGTGGCGCGCAGATGGACGGCTTTATCGAGCTGCTAACGAGGCTTGTAATCGAGGCAGGCATTGACCGGGCACATATTTTTTACGAACAGTCTCTTGAATTGCCGGGTTATTTCCGACCAAACAAGAAATGGGATTTCATTGTCGTTGTGAAAGGGCAGTTGGTAGCTGCGCTTGAAGCCAAATCCCAGGTTGGTCCATCGTTTGGAAATAATTTTAATAATCGCACTGAGGAAGCAATGGGCAGTGCGCTGGATTTGTGGACGGCATTTCGAGAGCAGGCATTCGGCTCAAACGCCCGCCCCTGGATTGGCTACATGTTTCTTCTTGAGGACTGTGCGAGTTCAACCAGTCCTGTCACCGTTCGAGAGCCGCATTTCAAAGTTTTCCCTGAGTTCAAAAATTCATCTTACGCGAAGCGTTACGAATTGTTTTGCCGTCGTCTTGTTTTGGAGCGTCACTATGATGCTGCTTCCTTCATGATGTCGAATGCTGAAAAGGGAGCCACCGGCGAATACTCCGAGCCCGCGGCAGACCTGACCATCCAAATGTTCGCCAATTCTTTGGTGGGGCATATCGCGGCATTTTCTGGTCGAATCAAAAAGTTATGAAATATGCCACTGTTCATTCGGAAATGCCATGCGATATTCCAATGGTGCATCGTTTGGTGCAGGGAGATGCACGCGACCTTTCCTTCATTCCTGACGAATCAATTCATCTGGTGTTGACTTCTCCTCCATATTGGAATTTGAAGCGATACAATGAATCAGAAGGACAACTTGGACACGTTGAAGATTATGAAACATTTCTATCAGAATTGAATCGCGTGTGGCGCGAAAGCTTTCGCATTCTTGTTCCTGGTGGCCGGCTTGTGTGTGTGGTCGGTGACGTTTGTCTCTCGCGGAGAGAAAATAATGGACGGCACACCGTTGTTCCGTTGCATTCCGACATCTGTGTGGCATGTCGCAAAATTGGCTTCGACAACTTGAACCCGATTATCTGGCACAAAATCTCCAATGCCAGTTACGAAGTCAGCAACGGTTCAAAGTTTTTAGGAAAGCCATACGAACCAAACGCCATCATAAAAAACGACATTGAATTCATTCTTATGCAGCGCAAACCAGGCGGCTACCGCAAGCCGACCGAGGAGCAGCGCCGGTCAAGCATGATTCCAAAAGATAAATTTGATAAATGGTTTCAGCAGTTTTGGAATTTAACGGGCGCATCTACAAAAGAACATCCTGCGCCGTTTCCACTCGAACTTGCGTCCCGGTTGGTTCAAATGTTTTCGTTCACAGGAGACACTGTCGTCGATCCATTCTGCGGCACAGCCACGACGATGGTCGCTGCATTGAAGCATGGAAGAAACAGCATTGGCGTGGAACTCGACAGCGCCTACTGCAAATTGGCGGCTTCGCGATTAATGGATGAAAATATGTCTCTTTTTGGAAACGCGAAGTTGCAAATTGAGTTAAAGCCTCACAATCCCGCTCTCATTGATGCTGTTGCAGTATTGAACGAGGCTTCGCCAGAATACAAAGTGAGAAAACAGAAGAAAGCGAAGTGGGCGACTTTATCAAAGCGCTCGCCGAAGTGAACAATCAGAAGCGAGTCTCGGGCATTTTGCCCCAACTTCATCCTACTGTAAAACGCCTATTCTGCTTTCCGCATTCGTGGCCTTTTTAACTGGCCGGGCGTCCCACTACCCGCTCAAATACTGGGATGCGGCTGGCAAAGCCGGGCGGAAGCACGATTTTCCCCGTCACGCAGCAGGATCGTTGGAACAGGACTTGCCGGGGTTGCAAGAGGTGGATGAAATTAAAGCTGGCGCTGGCGCGCCGGTTGCGGCAAGAAACGATCATGAAACTCAGAATCTTATATCTTATGAGGAGACACTTTGCCGCAGCCGCCGTTGTGGCTGCTCTCGCCGCCGCTCCAGCCGGACCGGCCCAGGCCCAGGCGGCGGAACAGTCTGGCGCATCCGCCAACCGTGAACGTTTGTTGATGGACTTCGGGTGGCATTTTGCGCCCGGCCACGCCACCGATCCGGCAAAAGATTTCGATCCGTCCCCGGCCAGCAACACCTTTTCTTACTTTGCCAAGGCGGGCGACGGCTTGGGCGCCGCCGCCAGGGATTTTGACGACCACACCTGGCGCAGGGTGGACCTGCCGCACGATTGGGCGGTGGAACTGCCGTTTGACGGCCGGGGGAGCGGGAGCCACGGGTACAAGGCGATTGGCCGGAATTTCCCCGAAAACAGCGTCGGATGGTATCGCAAGTCGTTCACAATACCCAATTCTGACCTGGGGCGGAAAATCAGCGTTGAGTTTGACGGGGTCTTCCGGGATTCCATCGTCTGGGTCAACGGCTTTTATCTGGGCCGGGAACCGAGCGGTTACACCAGTTTCAGCTATGATCTGACCGATTATCTGAATTACGGGGGCAACAATGTCATTGCCGTGCGGGTGGATGCTTCGCTGGAGGAGGGATGGTTTTATGAGGGCGCGGGGATTTACCGGCATGTCTGGCTGACCAAAACCGCGCCGTTGCACGTCGCGCACTGGGGCACATTCGTGACCACCGGGGTGGAAAACAATTCCGCCGCTGTAACCGCCCGCGCCACCATCGCCAACGATGGAACAAACAACGCCGTTTTTGTCATCGGGCAGACCATTCTCGACGCCGATGGCAAATCCATCGCCAGTTCGAAGACCAAAAAACTTTCGCTTAAACCAGGCGTGAAGGGCGATTTCACCAACGTGCTCACGGTGTCCGGCCCAAAACTTTGGTCGCCCGAAACACCCTTCTTGTACAAACTGATCACCACCGTCGGCAGCGGCGGCGCGGAGGTGGACCGGTATGAGACACCCTTTGGCATCCGCACCATCCGATTTGACGCTGACAAGGGATTCTTCCTCAACGGCCAGCGCGTGGAACTCAAGGGAACTTGCAATCATCAGGACCATGCCGGCGTCGGCGTGGCTGTGCCGGATGAACTCAACGCCTGGCGGGTGGCCCAGCTCAAAAAAATGGGGTCCAACGCCATCCGCACCAGTCACAACCCGCCCACACCCGAATTGCTCGACGCCTGCGACCGCCTCGGCATGATGGTGATGGACGAAAACCGCAGCTACGGCATCAACCCGGAACAGTTGGGACAACTGGAGAGCATGATGCGGCGGGATCGCAACCATCCCTCCGTGGTTATTTGGTCGCTCGGCAATGAGGAATGGGTCATCGAAAGCCACCCCGAGGGCGAGCGCGTCACGCAGACCATGCAAACCTTTGCGCAGGCCCTGGACCCGTCGCGCCGTTTCACCGTCGCCATCAGCGGCGGCTGGGAATGGGGCAGTTCCATCAGCATCGACGTGATGGGATTCAACTATTACACCCACGGCGTCACGCCCGAAACCGGAAACGACCACTATCACGCCAGGTTCCCGCAAAAGCCGTGTGTCGCCAGCGAGGACGGGAGCACTTTTTCCACGCGCGGCATCTATGTGAAAGACGAGGCCCATCAGCACTTGACCGCCTACGACGAGAACAAACCCGCCTGGGGCGGCCTGGCGGAGGAATCGTGGCCGCATTATGCCGTCCGTCCGTATGTGGCCGGCTTGTTCACCTGGACGGGATTTGATTATCGGGGGGAAGAGACGCCGTTCTGGTGGCCGGCGATCAGTTCGCAGTTTGGTATTCTTGACACATGCGGCTTCCCCAAGGACAATTTCTATTACTACCAATCCTGGTATGTGGACCGGCCGGTTCTCCATCTGTTTCCGCACTGGAACTGGGCGGGCCGGGAAGGCCGGGAGATCCAAGTCTGGTGCGACAGCAATTGCGAGGAAGTGGAACTTTTCCTCAACGGCGGGAGCCTGGGCCGGAAAACCATGAAGGCCAACTCCCACCTGGCTTGGACGGTCAATTATGCCCCGGGCACGTTGCTGGCGCGCGGCTACAAAAACGGGAGGGAGATTATCACCGGCCAGGTCGAAACCACGGGCGCTCCGGCGTCCGTCCAGCTAACTCCGCATAAATCCGCCATTGAGTCCGACGGCGAAGACGTCTCCATCATCACCGTCCAGGCGAACGACGCGCAAGGGCGCCCCGTGCCAACCGCCTCCAGCGAGATTGCCTTTGAAATTGCCGGACCGGGCAGGATCATCGGTGTCGGCAACGGCGATCCCTCCTCGCATGAACCGGACCAATACGCGGCGGGCGGCTGGAAACGGAGTCTTTTCAACGGCCTGGCCCAGGTGATTGTCCGATCCGCCGGGCAACCGGGTGAAATCATATTGACAGCAAGCTCAAAGGACCTTTCCCCGGCGGTATTGAAGCTCCAGGCCAATCCATGAGTCATGCGCGTTTTGATCATTGGCTGCGGCTATGTCGGGCTGCCCTTGGGCGCCGGGTTGGTCCGGTTGGGCCACGAAGTTTGCGGCGTGACGCGCTCGGCCCGAAACCACGCCGCCCTCAAGGCCGGCTCCATCCAGCCGTTCATCGCCGATATTGCCCAACGGCCGGAGCTTGACAACCTGCCGCTGCCTTTCGACTGGGTGGTCAACACCGTTTCCTCCAGCCAGGGCGGCATCGAGGCATACAAACAAGTCTATTGGCAGGGAACCCGCCATCTGATCGACTGGCTCGCGGCCGCGCCGCCCAAAAAATTCGTTTACACCAGCAGCACCAGCGTTTATGGCCAAACCGACGGCTCGCAAGTCAAGGAAAGCAGCCCGGCCGAACCCGTCAGCGAAACCGGACGGGTTCTCGCCGCCACCGAGAAATTGCTGCTCGACGCCGCCCGCGAGAAAAAATTCCCCGCCATCATCCTGCGCGTGGCCGGCATTTACGGTCCCGAACGCGGACACCTCTTTCTGCAATACTTGAAAGACGAGGCGCGCATGGCGGGCCGGGGCGGGGGATTGCTCAACATGATCCATCGCGACGATGTGGTGAACTGCATCATCGCCGCGCTCAAGAACGGCCATGCGGGTGAAGTCTATAACGCGGTGGATGACGAGCCGGTGCCGCAGATACATTTTTTTCGCTGGCTCTCCGAAACCCTGGGCAAAAACATGCCGCCCTTTGGCGATGAACTTGCGTCAGCCGGGCGCAAACGCGCTGTCACAAATAAAAAAGTGCTGAACCGCAAGCTCAAGGCAGAACTGGGCCATCAATTCAAATACCCCACCTTTCGCCAGGGCTACACCGCCGAAATCCAGCGCCTGCGGGACGCCGGGCTGCTCTAATAAAAGTAGGAAGGAAGACGTAAGAATTAAGAAGTGGGGCACATCCTGGTTCGATTATTGGCTGTTTATAATGTTTCTTAATTCTTACTTCTTAATTCTTACTTTCCCTCTTGCGCCAGTTTGTAACGAAGTTTCACGATGGGCGGGTTGGTGGTGAAACTGGTGATTTGTAAAAGCCCGGCGACTCCCTCGCGCGTCGAGAATGCGATGGGGTGGAGTAAAGAAGCGGGTCGAAGCCACATCGCAAAATGTTTGTCCTTCAGAAAGAAAGCGGGTTCTTCTTCCGGCGATTCATGCAATTGCTCCGCTGTGAGATCATTCCAAATATTGGTCACACCCACGAGGTGCCCAACGAGGCTGCTGGACGAGCGCCCATCATGGCTGGCTCTGTATGCCCGCAATTCTGCCGTTGAGCGAAAGCCGGGTATCCTGGCGTTTGGAACCGTGTCGTAACCAAACGGGAGTATTCCCATGTCGAACATGGTGACTGCAAGGGAGCTGTAAAGCGTATGGGTGCTGGCACAAAAGCCCATATCCACCCCGTTTTTTCTGACCCATTGCATAAACGGGGAGAGCTGTGTGTCGTTGCTCATTTCCCCGGGATCGACGCGGGAATGATGCAAGACCTTGCCGCTGCGCAAGACCAGGAAATCGCACTCGTTGCCATCGATTTTCAAAGTCCGTTCAATCACCGGGCCGAAGGAAAGATTGTGTGCAGCCGCGGGAGCGGCGGGCGTTGCGGCCCCATTTTCCACCAGCTTGCAGCGAATCTTCCGGCCCTCGTGCAAATTATTGTTCGCCGGGCCTGTGACCACAAGTTCTCCCGGCAACAAACCACTCTGAATCTCAACCTTTGCCCCGTCTATCGTTCCCGTCTGCACGGGCTGATGGCTCACCGTTTGATCTGGTTTAATCGCCCAAACGAACGCTCCCTGCGCGTCGTGCTGGATCGCTTCAGCCAGCACGAGTGTTACCCCGTGTTTCATCTCCAAGAGCAGGCGGATGGTTACATACATGCCGCGCATCATCAAATGGTCGCCATCCGGAACAAGCGCGGCCTTGCATCTGAGCGTGCCGGTGGCAGTGTCCATTTGGTTGTCCACCCCCTGCAAGAAGCCATGGCCGAACGTCTTCCCCTGACGATCCTCAGCCTCCACCGGCAACAACTGGCCGGCATCTAACCGTTTAACCACCTCCTGGACATAATCTTGAGGGATGGAAAAAACGGCTGAATTCGATGAGTCAACTGTGCCGAGATTCGTAATCCAAGCCGCGCAATCCCCTGTATATGCCGCAGTTGCCGGCACCGGCGCCTCGGCGTCAGGTTTTTGAACCGCTTCCTGAAGGCGATGGAAACGCAAATTCGTGAAGACCCCAATCAGCGAAACAAGGATGATGATTCCAAACAAAGAAGCCGCACCCAGCCAACGACCGATGTTGAGTGTCCAGCCCAAGCCAATCCTCCTCGGCACCACAACGCGTGAGTCGCGTTTGCTGAAATATAAGCCAAAGCTGTAATTGTCTGGATTGCGCCATTCCGCCTGATTGATGGCGGATTGGTTTGCTGCTGAATCGGGCGCGATGCCGGATTCGGCAGGCGGGACGCCAGTGCTCCCATTTTCACCATGAGCCTTTGCAACCGACAGACGCCACCATCGCACCACAAGGAAGAGAGCCATCAATACGGCCGCGAAGATGGACCAAGCAACAGTTCGCTCAACCGGTTCGGCAACCGGTGGTAGCATATCAGCGGGATAACTGCGAAAGCAACCGTGCTGCCTGCCGCCGCCAAGATAAACGCCTTTGCCAGATCCCACCAGGACAAGCTCTGTGCCTCGTCCGAGTGATCCACCGAAAGCGTGCGTCCGGTGCGGGCCCGAATGGCCTCTTGCAGTGCAGATACCCATTCCATGACGAACTTGTTGGTCTCCCAAGCGGGCATCACCCAGCTCCTGGCCGGAGTGAACAGCAGCGTGCGCGAGACATTGTCCTCGGTGAAAGTCACCGCCATGTAATGAAGCGGCAACGGCTTGGCCGACACGGGATAGTCGCCCACCGCCAATGTGCGAATGGACGACAGGGGAATCGTCACCGCTTGCCAGCCGCTGTGAAAGCTGAGCGTTCTGCGATCCAGGCACAGTTCGCCCTTCCCTTGGTAGATGTAAATGAGGCGGCCCCGAAGCGTGCGGAGGTATTCGGGCGTGCTGACGTAGCACAGGGAAACCTTCGGCAGGCTGCCCGGCGTCGGCGCAGACTCGTCGGGCGCGAGGGGCGTCGCCGCAATCGTCTCCACCATCGTCTTGACTTCGCTCACTTGCTGGTAGCGCAGTTCGGGTTTCTTTTCCAACGCGCGGAGCACGATTTCATCCAGCCGCACGTCAATATGAACTTTTCTGGAGGGCGGTTCCAGATTTTTGCCGGGCAGTTCGCCGGTGAGCATTTCATAAAAGACCACGCCCAGGGAATAAATATCCGCCCGGTGGTCCGCCTCGCCCGATTTCTCCGCCTGCTCCGGCGCCATGTATTTGGGCGTGCCGACGGTCTGTTCGCCGGTGAGCGCAGTTGGGAGTCCCGGCTTCAGCCGGTCCGGGCCGCCTAAAGGCGGGACTCCTAACGAAGTGTCCGCGGGCGCGCCCAGCATTTTGGCGATGCCGAAGTCGGCTATCTTCACCTTGCCTTCCTTGTCGAGCAGGATGTTCTCCGGCTTGATGTCGCGATGGATGATGCCGCGGTCGTGGGCGTATTGCAGCGCCTCGCAAATGGCGGGGACAATGGCCAGCGCTTCGCGGGGCGCCATCCGTCCCCCGCGCAGGAGTTCGCGCAGGTTCACGCCATCGACAAACTCCATTAACAGGTAAAAATACCCGCCCGTCCGGCCAAAATCATGAATGGTGACGATGTTCGGATGGTTCAACTTGGCCAACGCCCGCGCCTCGCGCAGAAAGCGATCGGCAAAACGCGCGTCGGTCACGCGTTCGGGCGCGAGGATCTTCAACGCGACGACGCGTTCCAACTGCGGCTGGCGCGCCTTGTAAACCACTCCCATGCCGCCGCGCCCCAGGCATTCCAGGATTTCAAGCTGCGGGAAGTGCGGGGCCAGTTCCGCCGGTGCGGGCGGCGCGGGCATCGCGGCGGGTTCATCCGTAAAGACGGTTTGCCTTTGGAAGTTCAGCGCCATGACGCAACGCGGACACAGGCCGCCGGGCGCGTTTTCCTGCAAGGGAGCGCCACATTGAGGGCAATTTTTCGCGGAGTTTATGCTCATGCCCGATACTTACCGCTGCGCGATGGATTGTTACAGGGAAGGCTCATTTATTCTCCGAGGCCAGGGCGGCGGCCAGATGGCGCAATTCGCCGTCCAGATCGGCCCCCTCCGCCAGGGTTTTTGCGATTTCCTCCCGATAAAATTCGCGGAACCGCCGGCGCAGGCGATGCACCGCCACGCGGGCCGCGCCGGCGTTGATGCCGAGTTGCCGCGCGACGATGCTGTAATCAATCGCGCCATGTTCGGCCATGAGACAGCCTTTGAGCCATTCGAAGTCGCCCGCCTTGCCGGCGGCGGCGAATTCCGCCTGCAACCGTTTCAGGGTGAGTTCCAGAAGGGTCAGCGCCCATTGCCGGTCGAAAACCTCGTCCGGGTCCCGTTTGGCGGACGCATCCACCGCGTAACGGCTTTCGGCAAACTCTGTGTCCATTGGCACATCAGCCCTGCCGCCGCCGCGCTTTTGCGCGGACTGGCGCCGCCATTGCTTGCTCATGAAATTTTTCAGCGCCACGATCAGGAAGGTTCGCAACCGGCCCTTTTCACGATCCGCCGTTTCCAGCCAGCGTTTTCCCAGGAGTTGGGCGAAGAATTCCTGCGTCAAGTCCTGGGCGTCGTGGGGCGGGTGTCCGCAATGCCGCGCATAGGCATAGAGCGGATGCCAGTAGGCGCGGCAAATTGTCTCCAGCGCGGCGGCTGATTCGGGCGAATGCCGCCGGCTTGCGGCCAGCACCAGCGACCAGCGGGTTTGCGGAAACAACCCGGGCGCGCCGCTTGATGAAGCGTGGCTGCTCATGCGGTCATCTTACCCACAAGAATGACGAATGACGAAATCCTAATGACCAATCAATGCCCAAATGACCCAATGAGGAAATTCCCTCATTCGAGCTTCGTCATTAATTGGTCATTCATGCTTCGACATTCGTCATTCCCCGGTCATTCCTACTGGTCTTCGAGATCGGGAATGGTGCTGATCGGAATGGTGTTGGTGCGGGTGTCAACCTCGCCCGATTTATGCTTTTTGGCCGCCTCCCTGACCTCGGATGGTGTGAACAACCAAGTGAACGGCTCAACCACGCCCGGTTTATCCTTATTGGCCGCCTTCTGCGCCGCTTCGGCTTCCTTGGCGGCTTTTGCGGCCAGTTCCCGCTCGATCTTCAGGTTGCGCACGGCTTCGTCGTTGCGAATCTCCAGTTCGGCCTGCTTGACGCCCGAAAGCTTGTTCCGTTCCTGCGTCGCCACGGCGGCGGCAATTTCCGGCGTGGGCAGGACGGTGGGGCGCATGAGCATGATCAACTCCTGGCGCTTTTTGTCCATGCTCGTGCTGCGGAACAGGTTGCCCAGGACGGGAATGTCCATCAAACCAGGGACGCCGGAAAAGGATTTGGTGCGGTTTTCGCTGATGAAGCCGCCCAGAAGGATGGTTTCGCCGTTGCGCACGGCCACCTTGGCGCCGGCCTGTTGTTTGGACGTCGTGGGCACCGAGTTGCCGCCGATTACGGTGGAGCCTATGATTTGTTCGACGTCGGCCTGGATGTCCATGACGACGAGGCCCTCGGGGTTGATCAAAGGCAAAACTTGCAGATGTATGCCCACCTCCAACTGTGAATAGGTCGCGCTTGGTCCGGTGCTGTAACCGTAATTCTGCGTGCCAGTCACGTAAGGGACGGTTTCACCGACGAACAAATCGGCTTGGACGGCGTGCGAGGTTTGAATGCGCGGACGGGAAAGAATAGTGGTCCGGTTGTTGCCCGCGACCGCTTCGAGAACAATGTTGATGTCATTGCCATAACTGCCGAAATAGCTGAGTCCGCCGGAGGAGGATAGCGGCAGATTGGCCAGACTCGAACTCGTTGACGAGGCACTGTTGGTCGAACTCGTGCTCCCGCCCAGGAAGGACGAGGCGCCGGAACTCAAGTTATTCAGGCCGCCGATGCCGGCGAATTCGTTCGGTCCTCCATTTTTGGTCCCATAGCTGATGCCCGTGACGCGGCTATCGTCCAAATCAACTTCCATGATGATGGCATCGATCAAGACCTGGGCCAGCACGACATCCAGTTTGGCAATAATGACTTTAATCATCTTCATGTCCTCGTCGTTGGCGAAAACGAGCAATGAATTGGTCCGTTCGTCGGCGATGATTTTAGTCATGCCGAACAATTGAAATTGCCCGGCGCCGCCGGCGGCGCTGGAGACAATTTTTGACAAATTCTGTTGGAAGGCGCTGCGCCCGCTGGTGGCGGCGGAACTCATGCCGCTGGTCGTTCCTTGCGTCGTCTGGCCCGCGAAACCGCCCGCAGTGCCCCCCCCGCCGACGAGGCCGTTGCCCCCGGAGGCGGCGGTGCCGGTGCCGCCCTTGAAGCCGGCGCCCGATGTGCTTTTGCCCACCGAGGAACCGCCGCTGGCCCCCAATGCGCTCAAGGCCGATGCAATGTCGCTGGCCAGGGCATATTTGATCGGAATGACCTCCGGCTTGATGCTGTTCGGTGTCAGGACGTCGATCTTTTCCACCATCTCCATCATGCGGGCCACGTTCTCGGCGTAGTCGCGCAGGATGATGGTTTCCGTGCTGGGGATGACGATGATGCTGCCTTTGGTCTTGCTGAAAGGATCCAAAGCTTTCATCAAATCCGTGGGGTCGGCGTATTTTACCTGGACGATCTGGGTGACAAATTTGCCGGCTTCAGGAAGGTTTTTGCTGTTGGTCGAGATCAGGCCGCCCGAGGAGGGGGCGATCGCTTCGGTGACGACTTTGGCAAATTTGTCGCCGATCGGGATGATGGTCACGCCGTTCATGCCCAGAATGGTTTCCAAGGCAATGATCGCCTCGGAACGGGTCAACTTGCTTTGAGTGTTGAGCACAATCGTGGTCGTATCCGGCACGGCTTCGGCGCCCGCGGTCGCCCGCAAGAGAGTGCGCCCGACCAAATCCGCGTAGATATCCAACAACTGTTTAATGGGAACGCCGGGGAAATTGTAGGTAATATCAGCGACTTCCACGTTCTGCCGGGTCGCCTCCGGCCTCTGTCCGGCGGTTGGAGTCGAAGGTCCGGGCGGGGGAGGACCCGCCGGCGCGGGGACGCCCATGGCGGGCGGCCCGCCTGGAGCGGGCCGGCTTGGGGCGGCGGCCGGGTTTATAACCGTGGCAGGCCCATTGGTCGGCACAACGATGCCGGAGCGCGGCGTGATGCGGCGCTGCGGCACTGGCACTGGCACCGCTTGGGCGAATTGCCAGCGGGCGGCGTCCGAATCTGTCTGGGCCATCAGCCCCGGCGCCAGGACCAGCGCCATGCACATGGAAAAGAAAGCTTTGCGGTTCATAAATTCTTCCGGGCGGATTGCGCGCCGGGCGCGGTTCTTGGGTTGGAAGGAGGTTTGGCGGCGGGAATTGTTTTGGCGCCAGGAACTGTCTTGGGCGCAGCCGCCGGCGGTTTGCCGGCCGGCGACGAGGGCTTCTTGGGCGCGGCCACGGTCGATTGTTTGGCGTAATTGGCCGTCAAGATGGCGTCGCCCTTGAGCCGATACCGGTTGGCATCGGCCGTTTTGAGATTCAGTTCATGCACACGGATCATCGCCGGGTCATTGCCGACGTTGAAAAGAAAATTGACCAACTGGGCTTCCTGGCTTTCGAAGCTGATTTTGACAGACTGTTCCACGTAGAATTCGTTGGTGTCGGGATGGGCGGAAAGGGCGGGCTTGATTTCATCGACGGTGACGCCGGTTTTGATGGCCTGGTCCGAAACGGTTCTTTGCAATTGGACTTGTTGATTGACGATGCCTCCTCCTTGCTGGCGCTCCAGTTTCTTCAATTGCGTCTTGTAACCATTGACGGGTTCCACATCCGCGAGTATTGCCTTGTTCCATTTCTGCATGGTCTCGCGCGTGTCGTTCAGTTGCTTTCTGACTTGCGCCAAATCTTTGAAATGCGGCCAAACCAGCAGCAAATTCAGCACGACAAACACCACCACGGCAATCACGACCACAATCCGCCGCTCTTGCGGAGTCAAATTTAACTGGTCCAGGAAACTGTTCATTGACTTTCGCTCCCTTTAAGAGTGCAGTTGAAACTCCACTCGCCTTTGTTTCCATTCAGTCGGATGGTCGGCGGAGAAACCTCGGCGAAAAGAACTTCGTGATAATTGGGGTCTGTCGCGATCCGCAGCGCTTCGTTGAAGTTTCCCACGTCCTCCTGATTCTCGGCGATGACGGTGCCGCGCAGTTCCAGTTTGCCGCGCTGGAAATACAGGTCGTCCACAGTCATGCTGTCGGGCAGATTTTCGGCCACGGACTTCCAGCAATCCAGGGCGGCATACTTCAACATCTCGCGGTCTTTGAGAATTTTTATCTGTTCAATGTCGCGCTGGTAATTGGTGAAACCGGGTCCCATATTGGCCAGGTCCTTTTTGACCGCGTTGTTCTTCAGCTCAAAGACATAGAGCATCCCGAAATAAAAGAGGACGCCCATGATGTAAAGCGCCACGACGGTGACCAGGCTGCGCATCCACAGGCGGTCCACGAATTGTTGATGGTAACGGGCGGCAGACTCCGGCGGCAGCAGGCTGGTGCTGGCGGCGCTGCTGCCGCAACGCCCGGCGCTCAAAGCCGCCAGTTCTTTCGGGGACGCCGGCGGCACAATCTTGATTTGTTCGCCCCACTCCTTGAAAACAGACTCCCAAAAACCGGCTTCCGAAGAAGCCGCCAACAAATGGACTTTCAGCGGGCCGGTCAGCCAGCCTTCCAGTTCTCCGGCCCAGGCAATCTGCTCAAGCTGGGTCTTCAATTGCGGCCCGCGTTCCGGCCCGGAGGACAGGGTAACCAGCGTCAGATTCTGGATCGTCCCGCCATACCACCAGACCACCAGAGCCGGTTCGCCGGCGGCTCCCGCGAAAATCCACACTCCCTCTTCATTGATTTTTGCCGCCAGAAATTGCTCCAGCCCGGGCGCTTCCAGGCGGTCCGCCAGGAAACCTTCCCCCTCCAACTGGCCCAGGAATTCTTCGGCCGCGCTCCGCGCCGCGATGATGACGATCACCACTTGCAGCGCTTCGGGTTTATCGGACAAACGCGGCAGCAAATAAAGGCTCCAAACGATGTGCGTGACCGGCAGCGGGGAAAGCTTTTCCAATTGCAACTCGACCATGGACGCGACTTCGGCGGCGTCGCTGCTGGGCAATTGCACCGCGCGAAAGAAAACCTTGTCGGCCGGCAGCCAGGCGATGTTGAGTTTATCGCGGAAAAGCGTGTGCCAATCCTTGCCCACCACCGTCGGCGGGCAAGGCTCGTTTAACAAGAGAGTTGTTTCCTCCTGAACGGCAAAGTGACCGCTGTTGGCGGACAAGTGCCAGAGACGCCTGCCGCCGGCATTGGTTTGAAGAACGTTGGCGGTGTGCCAGCGGGCCATTATGAGCCTCTCCCCCAACCGGGTGGTTTGGTGTCCTCGATCAGCGACTTGAGGTGTTCTTCCGTTTGCGTGACACGCAGGACTTCTTCAATGGTGGTCTGGCCGGCCTGAATCTTTATCCAGCCATCGGCCCGCAAAGTGCGCATGCCGTTTTGCATGGCCTTTTGCGCGATGGTGTTGGAGGCGGCGCGGCCCATGATGAGCGAGCGGATTTCCTCGTCCATGAACAGCAATTCATAAATGCCCATGCGGCCCTGGTAACCCAATTGCCGGCAGTCCTCGCAGCCGGCCCCCTTGCAAAAGCGCGTCGAATCAATTTGATTCTCGGGAAACCCGATGCGCCGCAAATAATCCCGCCCCACCTTTTGCTCAACCTTGCACTTGGGACAAATGGTGCGGACGAGGCGCTGGGCCAAAACCGCTTCGACCGAGGAGGCGACCAGAAACGGCTCAATGCCCATGTCGATCAACCGCGTAAATGCGCTGGGAGCGTCGTTGGTGTGCAGTGTGCTGAAGACCAGGTGGCCGGTCAACGCGGCGCGAATGGCAATTTCCGCCGTCTCCAGATCCCGAATTTCCCCCACCATGATGACATTGGGGTCCTGCCGCAAAATATGGCGCAGCCCCATGGCAAAGGTCAGCCCGATGTCGCCCCGCACGGCAATCTGATTGATGCCTTTGAGCTCGTATTCGACCGGCTCTTCAATGGTAATGATGCGTTTGGTGACGGAATTGATCGTGGCCAGAAATGCATACAGCGAAGTCGATTTGCCCGATCCGGTCGGCCCCGTCACCAGAAAAATCCCGTGCGGCTTGACGATGATTTCGCGGATGCGCGTTTCCTCCGCCGGGGCGAAACCCAGTTTCTCCATGCCCAGGAATATCTTGCCCCGCGTCAGCAGGCGCAACGAGACGCTTTCCCCATAGACCGTCGGCACCGTGGAGACGCGGATGTCTATTTCCTCGCCCTTGATGCGAACATTGATGCGCCCGTCCTGCGGCAGGCGTTTTTCCGCAATGTTCATGCCCGACATCACCTTGACGCGGGAAATGAGCGCCGCCTGGAACCGCTTCAATTGCGGCGGCATCGGCGTCTGATGCAATATGCCGTCAATGCGGTAGCGGATGCGCAACTCGTCCTCGGCCGGTTCAAAATGAATGTCCGTCGCCCGGTCCTTGAACGCCTCCCAAATAATCTGGTTGACGAACTTGATGACGCTGGCTTCCTGATCGCTCTCCGTTATTTCCTTGTCCTCCACCAGCAAGTCCAGCGGCTCGTCCTCCTTGGACATTTCGTCGAGCGTTTCCGCGCCGACCCCGTAGAACTTTTTCAGCGACTTGTCGATCTCGCCGTGCGTGGCCAACCCATATTGCACCGGAACCCGCGCATCGAACTGCACCGCCCCCAGCATGGCGGCGTCGAACGGATTGCTCACCGCCACCGTCAGCCGGCCTTCCTCGAATTTGACCGGCAGCACGGCGTACTGAAATGCGACCTTGGTGGAAATCTTCTTGCGCGCCTCGGCCGAGACCTCCGTTTTCCCCAGATCGATATAAGGCCAGTTCAGGGCCTTGGCCAGGTCCTGGAGAAAAAGCTCCTCGGAACTGCCCCGTTCGCGGGCCATGAACAGCATCAACGTGTCCGCCGAACCCGCCTCCTGCGCGACACGCCACGCCTTGTGCCACTCATCAAACTGCTGCGGAGTGGCCAGGTTATGCCGGGCCAATAAACCTTTGATCGAAGTGATAGCCATCAGTCTTTCACAATTGCAACAGCACAGGATATGAAAAGTTGCGCCAAGGTCAAAGGATAAACGGCTCACCCGAACAAATCCATCTGCGGCGGCGGGCCGAGTTTCTTCAGCTTCTCCAACTCAGGCCGGCGGTTGTGCTGGCGCACTTTGCCTTCCGGCGTCAGTTCGGATTCCTCCAGGTTGGACAAGATTTCCTTGGCGCGGCTGACCACCTCCCGCGGCACCCCGGCCAGACGGGCGACCTGGATGCCGTAGCTTTTGTCCGTGGCCCCTTCCACAATCTTGCGCAGAAAAACGATCTGCTCGTTCCATTCCCGCACCGCCACGTTGAAATTCCTGACGCGCGGCAATCGCCCGGCCAGTTCGGTCAGCTCATGATAATGGGTCGCAAAAAGCGTTTTGGCCCCGACGGCATTGTGCAAATGTTCCACAATCGCCCAGGCCAGGCTCAGGCCGTCAAAGGTGCTGGTGCCGCGCCCGATCTCGTCAAGTATAATCAGGCTGCGCGCCGTGGCGTTGTTCAGGATGTTGGCCGTTTCGCTCATTTCCACCATGAAGGTCGATTGCCCCCGCGCCAGATCGTCGCTCGCCCCGATGCGCGTGAAGATGCGGTCCACCAGATCGATCCGCGCCGCCGCCGCCGGCACGAACGATCCGGTGTGGGCCAGCAGCGTGATCAGCGCCACCTGCCGGATGAAGGTGCTCTTGCCCGCCATGTTCGGGCCGGTGATGAGCAGCAACTGCTGCCCGGCATGATCCAGCCGCGCATCGTTGGGCACGAATCGTTCCTCGCTCAACGTTTGCTCCAGAACCGGATGCCGCCCCTCCCGGATTTCCAACACCCCTTCCTGGCCGATTTCCGGCCGGCAATAATTATACAGCCGCGCCGTTTCGGCAAAGGCCGCCAGCACGTCCAGGGCCGCCAGCGCCCCCGCCGTCTGCTGCAAGCCCGCCAATTGCCCAAGCACCTCTTCCCGCACCCGCTGGAACAATTCGTATTCCAGTTTCCCGCCCCGCTCCTCCGCCCCCAGGATTTTGCCTTCCATCTCCTTCAATTCAGGGGTGATGAACCGCTCGCCGCCGGCGATGGTTTGTTTGCGGACGTACTGCGCCGGCACCTTGTCCAGGTTCGATTTTGTCACCTCGATGTAATAGCCGAAAACGGAGTTGAACCGCACTTTGAGCGACGTGATTCCCGTCCGCTCAATTTCGTCCTGTTGCAATTTGGCGATCCAATCCTTGCCGTCGCGCATCGCCCCGCGCAATTCATCCAGATGCGAATCGAACCCATCGCGTATCAGCCCGCCCTCCTTCAGCGCCAGCGGCGGTTCATCAACGATGGCGCGCCCGATCAACTCCACCAGATCCGGCGCCTCCGCCAGTTGGCCGGCCAATTCATCCAGCAAGCCCGGCCCGCGCCCTCCGGCATCTGCCCCTTTCTCCTGCAACACCGGCCAGTCCCTCAAACTGTCCGGGACTGCCTCCGGCGCGGCGGTCCGGGCCAGAATGTCCTTCAGCCCCGGAATTTTCTCCAGGGCCACGCGCAACGACAACAAGTCCCGGGCATTGCCGGAACCGGCGCTCAATCGTCCGATGGTCCGTTCCAAATCCCGCACCCCGGCCAATTCACGGCGGAAATCATCCAGCAACCCGCCCTGTTCCACCCAGAGCTGCACCGCATCCCGCCGCCGGAGAATCGGCGCCGCCGCCGCCAACGGCTGGCTCAGCCAATCCCGCAACCGCCGCGCGCCCATCGGCGTCACCGTGCGGTTGACCGCGCCGTACAGCGACGCCTGGCGCGGCCCGTCATGCTGTTTCGGCTCCAGAATTTCCAAATGGCGCAACGACACCGCGTCCAGCGCCATAAACTCCGAGCACTGGTAAAACGACAGGCGCGTCAGCCCGGAAACGTCGCGCCGCAAATGCTGCGTCAGGTAATGCAGCGCCGCCCCCGCCGCCCCGACGGCCGCCGGGGCATCCTTCAGCCCGAATCCATCCAGCGAGCCGACTTTAAAATGTTCCCGCACCGTGAACGCGGCCGTTTCCGGCGCGAAGACCCAATCCTCGTAAGGATTAAGAATGCAGGAAGCGTGGCCCGCCCCTTTGGCCAGGGATTCCGCCGTCGCCGGATAAATGATTTCCGCCGGCCGCAACCGTTCCAACTCGGCGCGCAACGCCGCTTCGCCCTCCAGTTCCGTCGTTTTGAAATCGCCCGTGGTCAGGTCCACCAGGGCCAGCCCGAAAATTTTGCCGCGCGGACACAGGGCGGCCAGAAAATTATTTCGATCCGGCGCCAGCAACCGTTCATCGAAATGAGTGCCGGGGCTGAGAATCTGGGTCACCTCGCGTTTGACCAGCTTGCCGGGGCGGGCCTCCTCCAACTGATCGCAAATCGCCACCTTGCGGCCCGCCTTCAACAAGCGGGCGATATAAGTGTTGGCGGCGTGAAAAGGGATGCCGCACATCGGAATGTCGCCGCGTTTAGTCAGGGCGACATTGAGCAACTGCGCCCCGACATTGGCATCCTCGAAAAACATCTCGTAAAAATCGCCCAGGCGGAAAAAGAGCAGTGCGTCCCGGGGCAGTTCGCCTTTAATTCGGCGGTACTGCGCCAGCATCGGCGTCAGATGAGTATCCTGGCTCAAGAGGAGATGAGTGTAAATATACAGCGGATAAAAGCGAACCTTTCTCCGCAAACCAGCCCATTTCCCAATCATCATCCCGGGAGCCATCTCATAAATGGTGCAATTTGGCACTTGTACTTTTCATGCTCCATGAGCATCACGCTGAGAAGTTTCAGGACTTGGCCGGCGGGGGAGGCCTGCGTTTTCAATCACCGGCCACGGTGGAACGATAAAATCGTTGCGATCCGGTGTTCGTCACGGTGCAGAACCACAGGCCGCTCAAGTTGGTGACCGTGTTGGTGCTTCCGGCAAGCGCCAGCCAGTTGACGGGCGGCGCTAGATTGGTGGCCATCTGCACACAATAGGATGCGCCGGTTGTACCTACGAAATTGAGCGTGAATGTTCCGTTGCCATTCTCCGTGATGCCCGCCACAAAATTGGTCTGGCTGACCGGGGCGGATGAATGGACGGTGAACGGCAGGGTAGTAGCCGGGATCAGCGCCAGCGTGCTGTTCGATTCCATCAAGACCGCGTTGTCGAACCAGCAGGAGCCGCCTCCATAGCCGGCAAATTCAACCTTGGCCTGGGTGGTGCCTGCTGGAGCCACGGCATTCAGGTCCCAGTTTTGATATGGGACGCCGATGTCATACAAATCCCCGTGCCCGCCGTTCGAATTGTTATGAAGACTGTCTGTTGTATCCACAACATTCGTCGCCAATCCAACGCCGCTGCTGTTCAGAAAGAAAAGCCTGATTTGCCCCGTGGGCAGCCACCAGCCCTGCGCCCCCGCGTCAACACTAAGAGTGTATGGAATATCCGGGGCTCCTCCGACGATCTGATAAACGCCCCCGCCAGAGCCGTCGGCGGCGGTGGCGCCCAGGGTCATTTGATAGGTGCCGTCGTAATTACCGGTGTTGTTTGGATGCACGGTGCCGTCATTCCCGTCAATCAGGACGCTGGACGTCAGCACCTCATGATTCGCGTAGCCCGCTCCATCCGTCCAGGTGGTCCAGCCATCCGGAGCGCTGGTTGCATCGGGCGAGTTGAAATTTCCGTTGTTCAGCAGGTTTGCGGGCGTGGTGAGTGCAACCGATGCCGTCAATTGGTCGCCTGCGCCCGCCGTGTTGATTTGCAGGTTGGCGAAGTTCACCACGCCATTGCTCCCGGCCGTGCCGATGTCGAAATTGGTGGCTCCCAGCAACGGGCCGTTGCCTGCGCTTTGAGCCACGGTAACGATGAGCGACGCCGGCAGGCCGTTGGTTGAAGTATTGCCCGAGACGTCGGCGGTTTGCAGTACCGGTTGCCGGCCAAACGGCGCTCCGTTGGTGGCTAGGCCGGGTTGCCTGCTCCAGATCAGTTGAGTCACCGGACCGGCGGTGTAGTTGGAAAGCGCCTGAATGGACACGGTGGCGATGTTGGCCGAATCCACATAGCCGTCAAAGACCTGGTATCGAAACGTGTCGGTTCCGCTGAAGCCTGCGTTCGGAACATAAGTGAACGCACCGTTGGTGTCGAGAGTCAGTTCACCGTTCGCGGGGTTGGACACCAACACGGCCGAAAGGCTGATGCCGGGCAGGCCAAGATTGATGTCTTGATCGTTGGCCAGCACGCCCGAGTTGCTGCTGACGGTCAGCGTTCCGCTGTTCGTGTAAAAATCCGCCACGGCAAGCGGAGCCCCCAGGTATTGCTGCAGAAAGGGCGTGACGCCAAAGGCCGCGCTCGTGACCCATTGCGTCCAATCGTTGGATATGCTGCCGGCAGAATCGTTTTGAATATTGGGTTCCGGCGGCCAGGTGCCGGCGGGATCATAAATGCCCCAGGAATTGCCGACACTGCCGGCAGTGGCCTTATACGCCCAGTTGGCCCAGCTCATGTTGTGTTGATCATATTGGAGCACCGCATACTGCCAGGCGGTTTGGGTGCCGTGGCTGTTGAATTCACCGATGAAACACGGCACGTTCCATGAAAGATGGTTGTTGAAATCGCTGACCTGCTTGTCCGTTTCGGCCTGTTCCCCGGCGGGTGTGGTCGTCCCCGCGTAGGCATGCATGGAGTAAACCACATTCGTCCAGCCGTATTGCGTCGGGGGCGGCAGGACGTTCCATTCCCAATTCAGGCCGTTGCCGGCCCAGGTTCCTTGCATGATGATGATGTGATCCGGATCCACCGCCCGAACGGTCTGGTAGAGACTGTTGTAGGCTGTCCAAATCGCGGCCTGTGTCGGCGCACCATAAGGCTCGTTGATCAAATCATACCCGGCCACGCCGGGATTCCCATTGTAGTGGGCGGCAACATTCGACCAGATGAGGGAGGTCTGTTGCTGGAAGACGGCATTCGTCCAGTATTGGTTCTGATTGAACTGCCCGGTGCTGTCCGAGGGACTCTGCCCGCCGGGAACACCGTGACAATCAATGATGGTGTAAATCCCGCGCTGCCAGGCGTTGGTGACCAGCCAGTCCATTTGGGCAAACGCATCGGTGCGCCAGGTGCCGTCCAACCGCTGGACATCGCCCCACCAGAACGGCAGGCGCACACAGTTCATGCCCAGCGCTTTGATATTGTCCAGGTCGTTGGTCGTCAACCAGGCGTCCTGATAGGTCTCGATTAAACTTTCCTGGGTGGCGACCCCGAAGCGGGTGTTCAACATCTGAAGAACCGAGTAATTATCGGCCAGCCCCGACGAGTCCATGGGGCACATCCATCCTTCCATGATCAGCCAGCTGCTCACGTTCACACCACGCAACGGCACCACGTCGCCCCGCCCGTAATTGTTGCAAATACTGAGACCATTGGCATTCAGAAACGGATTCAGCCCCGCCTCCGCCGGGTGGCCCAACCCCGGCAGCATCAATGCGAGCAAGGCGGCCAGGCCCGGGCGAAATCGCGCGCGGCGCGCCGGCCAATGCCGCGCACCCGGCACATCCCGACCGGCGCAGAATCCAAACGCGCACATTGCTGCTTTCGAAAAAAATCTCATAAGGCTTCATCTCCATCAACGGAACCGCACCGGCCATGCATCCCGGGCTGGTTTGATTCTATTGCAAAACCGTGCTGCGCTGCTGCAGCCATGTTAAATCTCCCGAGTTGTCCGCCGTGAACTGCACTCCGCTATACGTCCGTGTTTTATCACGAGCCAGCAAATTGGCGTCTCTCCACGCTTTGATCTCCGCGTGGCCGTCAGCGAAAGCCAGCCCGCTGCCGTTCCCATGATAAGTGGCCGGGTTGTTAATCCATGTGTTAACATAATCCGGACTGGGACTGCAGACAAAATAACCATCGTCAATGCTATACACCGACTCTTCAATGAACACGAACCGGTTGGCCGGCCCCGGTCTTGTAAGATCCCCGCCTTTTCTACAAATGACTTCCGTTGTCGGATTCCAGGCTTGTATCGGATTCAACCAGCAGTTCAGGGAATAACTTCGAACGGTGGGTGCGCCCTTGTATTTATTCGGATCCGCCGGGCATTTATAAACCTTGGTGTTGTTAATAAATGGATATATCAAACCATTTTGCACAAACCAGTTGTTGGTCGCTGAATCGCTGCCTGAAGGTGCGTCCACCCGGCCATACACCCATTGCTGGTATTGCGCTGGCGGCGGAATCGTCTGCACCCAAACATCGGCAATGCCTCCCACCGGCACGAGTCTGTCCTGGTTGTCGTCGGCATACATCAACCATCCGATCTGCAATTGATCCAGATTGTTCATGCAACTGATCCCGGCCGCCTTTTGTTTGGTCCGGCCCAGGACCGGCAATAACATGGCGGCCAGAATGGCAATGATCGCAATGACCACCAACAGCTCAATCAGCGTGAAGCCTTTGCCGGCCCGTGTTCGCCTTGACGCTGACGGTTCCGGATTCATGAAAAACTTCGGGCCATTGCATGCCTTGGACCGTTACACTGCATTAGTTGGATAGCCGGAAAAATACAGACCCCGGGGACTGGCTCACCGGCACCATCACCGGGCTGGCTCCCCCGCCGGGATAGTCAGACCATTCAGCCGAGATTCCCCCCCGGGCGCATTCGTCTGGGTTTGCAGATGGAACGCGGGATTGCTCCAGTTGAGCGTCAGCACCCCCGCCGAATAGCTCCACAGCAGCGGCTCGGCGGCTGCTTCGGGCACCAGCAGATAACTGTTGGGATTTACATTCCCGGTAAGGCTGGTCGTGCGCAGGGTGGCCAACCCGCCAAGCGTTACCGTCGCCAGTTGCCCGTTGTTGGTGTTCCTAAGCGGGATCCAGTCGAATAAATTGAAGCCGCGGCCAACCCCCGTGAACGTGCCAAGGTAGATGTTGGAAGGGCTCACCATGTCCAATTCAATCATATGGGTGGCTCCGGCGTCTCCCGCCAATCGGCCATAAACATTGTAGTTTCCTGCCGGGTAGTTGTGGGTGTAGTTCAGCCAGCCATTGGTGGACCACCACCCCACATTATAGTTGAACGCCAGGGAGTTTGTCAGTTGCGCTGCAAGCAATGCCTGCGTCGGGATATCGGTGCATAGGGACGTGGCGATGTAGTCATTCGGACGGAAATGATAATCAGCTGTGGGCGGAGTCAAAACGTCTCCCGGATTCTCGTCCACCCCATACTCTCCAGATTGATCAAAATAGCTGTCAGCGGCCGCGACGGAGGTAATCACCGGATTGTCAATGTATTGACCCCCGCTGAAATCCCAATCCTCGGCTTCGATGTCATAACTCGCAAGATTGAAGGTGTCGAAATAAACGGTGGTGGAATGGGTGTTGCCGGCGTCATCCGTCACGGTGATGACGGCGGTGTAATTCGTGACGTTGAGCGCCAGCGGGGTGCTCACGTTCCAACTGCTGGCCGAGCCGGTGAAGGCAAGATTGTTGTCGGTGACGCCATTCAGGGTGACTGCCACATTGGCTTGGGGAATGGAATGGCTGGCGCTGCTCACAGTGAACGTGAGTTTGTTGGTGCCTTGAACGAGGGTGCTGCCGTCCGGATACACGCCCGTGATGGCGGGCGTGTTCGTGTCCGCCGGCAGGAGCATGAAGAAATTCAGGTTGGCCCCCGAACCGGCCGAAACCCTCAAAGTGGTTGTTCCAGAAAGCGAAACTGGAACCACGTTGCCGAACCTGTCCGTCATCGGCACGTAATTGTAAGCGTTCCACCCATTGGCCGGAAAGTTAAAGACTCCCAGCGCGGAAGTTGTTTGAGTGTAGGTTCCATGGCCGAGAGTCACCTCGGAAACAGGAACCACGGCGGTGCCGCCGTTGCCATTGGCAATCCGCGCGCAAATGCTGTAGGTGCCCGCCGGGAACGTCCGCGTATAATTGACCCACTCCTGTGAGTCATACGAATCAAGTCCCACATTGCCGCCGCTGGGGAACCCGGCGCCGTCAAAATAGCCGACGATGTAATCTGACACGCTGGCATCTATGAAATTCTGACGGGGGACATCGCCCGAAACAGCCGTGGACATGGGATCGGGGCGAAACGATTCAGGCCCATCGTCACTGTAATCATGAAAGTCAATCCCTTCCGTGCCAGTGACACCAAAGTAACTCCCGGCCATCGCCGTGCTGGACAGAATCGGGCTGTTGATGAACTGCCCGGAATCATAGTCATAATCCTCCGCTTCCCACGAAAAGATCGGGGCATAAGTGTCAAAAGTGAAGTTCTTGAATGAACTGCTGCCTGAATTGTCGGTCACGGTGACGGCTGCGGTGTAAACCTTGTTCGCCTGCAAGCCGGCATAACTGACCGTCTCGCTCGTGGGTGAACCGGTGACTGCCAGGCTGGCCGAGACGTCCCTTCCGTTCAAAATCACATCGATGTTCGTTATTGCAGCCGCTGAAGAGGCGTTGAATGACAGTGTATTGGTGTGCTGCAGGAGCACGGCACCATCCGGATAAAGATTCGCAATCACCGGCGGGACAACGGGCGCGGTCAGAACGGCATTGTCGAACCAGCACGATCCGCCGCCATACCCTGCAAGCTCGACTTTTACCTGGGTTGTGCCAGCCGGGGAGACGGCGCTGTTGGTCCATTCCTGATAAGGCACCCCGATGTCATACAGGTCCCCCTGACCGCCGTTCAAGGAATTATGAAGACTGTCTGTTGTATCCACAACATTCGTCGCCAATCCAACGCCGCTGCTGTTCAGAAAGAAAAGCCTGATTTGCCCCGTGGGCAGCCACCAGCCCTGCGCCCCCGCGTCAACACTAAGAGTGTATGGAATATCCGGGGCTCCTCCGACGATCTGATAAACGCCCCCGCCAGAGCCGTCGGCGGCGGTGGCGCCCAGGGTCATCTGATAGGTGCCGTCGTAATTACCGGTGTTATTTGGATGCACGGTGCCGTCATTCCCGTCAATCAGGACGCTGGACGTCAGCACCTCATAGTTGGCGTATCCGGAGCCGCCGGCGGTCCAGGTTGTCCAACCGGTTGGAGCGGATCCTGAACCTGGCGAATTGAAGTCGCCATTGACCAGGAAATTGGTGGATGAAGCGCGGGCGGAACCTGCTTCCAATAAAACACAGAAAATGGCCGGTAACACCGGCAACCAGGCCGTCAATACTTTGGTTGTTCTTCGAGTGATCATATTTGGTTCCTTGTTGGGGGTTGATTCAAGCTGGCATTTCACGATGAAAATGATTCCTTTGGTCAATGACGTTGTCATAATTGCTTCTGCTTTTGTTCCGATACTCTAACATGTGGCATGGAGTCTGCCATCCCTCTTTCGAGGGGGTGGCATGAAACGCGCCGCCAGCGTATTCTGCCGGCACACACCGGAGCCGGCCATGGCCGTTGCATTTGAAACTTGGTTTTGGCCGGCCGCTGTATAAGTGTTGCATGACATGCTCATGAAAACGACGGGAACACCGCCCTCCCGGAAAGTCCCCGGCATCGCGCTGGCAAGGGGACGCCGGTCATCCTGCCTGAATGCGCTTCTGCTCCTTGCAAGCCTTGCCATCAGCCTCGCTCCCCCCGGCCGGTCGGGGCCGGAATCCTGACCAATGCCGTGCAGGTGTTGTCCCTCACTGCCGAGCAGGCGGCGGCGAGACTCCCCGTCCACGTCCAAGGCGTCGTGACCGCTGCCGAGCCGGGCTGGGCCGGCAGATTTTTCATCCAGGACGAAAGCAGCGGCGTGTTCGTGGAACTCATCTCGACCAATCACCCCGAACCGGGCGATGTGGTGGAGGTGACCGGCGTCACCTTTCCGGGAGCCTATGCCCCCATCATCACCGGGCCTGTTTGGAAAAAAACCGGCGCCGCTCCGCTGCCGCCAGCCCCTCAAGTCCCCATTGAGCGGATCATGTCCGGCGTCGAGGACGGCCAGCGGGTGGAAGTGGACGGCATTGTCCACGCGGTCGCTTCCGACCAGGCCAATCCAGCCAGCCTGGCGGTGGATCTGAATTCGAGCGGCTACCGCATCCCCGTAGTCTCTCCGCTGCAGCACGGCATTGATCCCGCGAGTTTAATCGGCGCCAGGGTGCGGGTGAAAGGCACCGCCGCCGCCACCTTCAATGCCACGCTCCGGCACATGATCGCGGTGACCTTGTATGTTCCCAGGCCGGCCGATTTTGTCATCGACGCGCTGGAGTCCGTCAATCCATTTAATGAAGCCACCATGCCGTTGAACAGCATTGCGCAATACCGGCGGGATCTGCCGCCGGGCCGGCGCGTCCATGTCAGGGGCGTGGTCACGCTCCAGCGTCCGGGCGAGGACTTTTTTCTCGAGGATAAAACCGGCGGACTACAGGTCAAATGCCGGCAGACCCAATTGTTGACTGCCGGCGACGTGGTGGATGTGGTGGGCTTTCCGGCGTTTGAGGGCTTCCTGCCGGTTCTGGAGGATGCGCTGTTTCTTAAAACCAGCGAACCTCGTGTCCCGGTCAAGGCCAGGGGGGTGACCATGCAGGAAATTCAAGACGGACTGCATCACGCCGGCTTGGTGACGCTGACCGCCAAAGTGCTGGATCGGAATGTGCAGCCGGGGCAGTTGTTCAGCCACCGGTCTTGGACGCAAACCACGCTCTGGCTGCAAGACGCCGGCCAATTGTTCACCGCCCAAGCCGAATCGCCCCATGGCGTCACCACCCTCGCCGACATCCCGATTGGCAGCACCATCGAAGTCACAGGCGTCTGTTTTACCGAAACCGACGCGGACCAGCACCTCAAGTCCCTGCAAATCCTGCTGCCCGCCGCCAACAACGTCCGCATCCTGACCAAGCCCAGTTGGCTGACGCCCCGGCGCCTGCTGATCGTCCTGAGCATTTTGTTTGCGGTGCTGGTGGTGGTGGTCTTCTTGACGGTGACGGTTTCCAAACGCAACGCCGCGCTGGGCAGGCTGGTCGTCGAAAAAGAGAGAGCGCAACGGGAATTGCAGCAGGCCCATGATCTGCTCGAGGACCGGGTCAAAGAACGGACGGCCCAGTTGAAATTTCAAATCTCGGCGCGCAAGGAGGCCGAGGTCCAGTTCAACGCCACCCTCATGGAACGCACCCGCCTGGCCCAGGAACTCCATGACACCCTCGAGCAAACCCTCACCGGCATCGGCCTGCAACTGGCCACGGCCGCGAAACTCTTTCAACAAAAACCCGAAACCGCCAGCCATCATCTCGAACAGGCCCGCGACCAGGTGGCTCAAAGCCAGTTGGAGGTGCGTCGTTCGATCTGGAACCTGCGTTCACGCGCCCTCGAACAATTCGACCTCCCCGGCGCCCTGGTCACCAGCAGCCGGCAACTCGCCGAAGCCGCCGATATCCACATCGAGCTGACCACGGAGGGCCGCGTGCGGCCCCTGCCCGAAATCGTGGAAGACAACCTGTTGCGTATCGGCCAGGAGGCCATCACCAACGTCATCAAACATTCGCAGGCCACGACCGCGGAGATTCATCTGGATTACGGCCCCGAAAACGTCATCCTTCGAATCAAGGACAATGGTCGCGGGTTTGCCCGGGAACAATGCGCCGGGCCGGCCGACGGACACTTCGGCCTGCTGGGCATTTCGGAGCGGGCCAAACGGCTCAATGCCGCGCTGACCATCCAGAGCAGTCCGGGAGCCGGCACGCTCATCATGGTGCAGGTCGGCCTGCATCAGGAAACCCAGTCGGAGGAAGGCGGCGCGTTGCCCATTAGCCAATGAATAACGAAAAAACCATCCGCATCCTCATCGCCGACGATCATTACGTTGTGCGCATGGGGCTCCTCGCGCTGGTCAACACCGAAGCTGACATGAAAGTCATCGGCGAAGCCAGCGATGGAAACCAGGCCGTGGACATGTTCGACCAGCTCCGGCCCGACTTGGTGTTGATGGATCTGCGCATGCCCGTCAAGGACGGGGTGGCTGCGACAAAGAAAATCTGCGGCAAACATCCTGACGCCCGCGTCCTGATGCTCACCACCTATGACGGCGACACGGATATCCACCGCGCCATCCAAGCCGGCGCCCGGGGCTACGTGTTGAAGAATGCCACCGGTCTCGATTTGATTCCAGCCCTGCGCGCCGTGGCCGCCGGCGAGAAATGGATTCCCAAGGAAATCTCAACCCGCCTGGCCGCGCGCAGATTGTTCGAGGAACTCACGCCGCGTGAATTGGAAGTGCTGCAACAGATGGCCAGAGGGCTGGCCAACAAGGAGATTGGCGATGTGCTCAAAATCACCGAATACACCGTCAAGGACCACTTGAAACACATCCTCGGCAAGCTGCGCGTGGCCGATCGCACCGAAGCCGTCACCGTGGCGCTGCAACGGGGCATCATCCAACTGCCATAGCGCCAGCCTTTTTCATGCAATTGGCTCGAAAAGCCTGAAATCATAGTGAGCTTCATTACCACGCTCTTTGAGATGCTCCAGGTGAACATCCCATCAATAAAACACGCTGGAATTTTTTGGAATTTAATCCTACAGTGGAACGCCGGTTAAATGCACATGAGGAGATTAATATGAATTACGTAAAACTGGGAAATACGGGCCTGCAAGTGTCGCGCTTTTGCCTCGGCTGCATGAGCTACGGACAGCCGAAAACTCCGGGCATGATGACCTGGCCCTGGACTTTGAGCGAAGAGGCCAGCCGCCCCTTCATCACCCGCGCCTTGGAACTGGGCGTGAACTTTTTCGACACCGCCAATGTCTATTCAAACGGCGAGAGCGAAGCGGTGCTGGGACGCGCCATCCGCGATTTTTCGCTCCGCGACGAATTGGTCATCGCCACCAAAGTCAACTCCCCCATGCGGCCAAGCCCCAACGGCCGCGGCCTTTCGCGCAAAGCGATCCTGTTCGAAGTCAATCAGAGCCTGAAGCGCCTTGGCACCGACTACATCGATCTCTACATCATCCACCGCTTCGATTATGACACCCCGCTGGAGGAAACCCTCGAAGCCCTCAACGACGTTGTTCGAGTCGGCAAGGTTCGCTATCTCGGCGCATCGTCCATGCATGCTTGGCAGATGATGAAAGCGCTCGGCATACAACGCGCCCACGGCTGGGCCACGTTCGTCTCCATGCAGAACTATTACAACCTGCTCTACCGCGAAGAAGAGCGGGAAATGCTTCCCCTCTGCCAGTCCGAAGGCGTGGCCGTGACCCCGTGGTCCCCGCTCGCCCGTGGCCGGCTGGCCCGCCCCTGGTCCGAAGAACCCCAAACCGAGCGCGCCAAAACCGATGCCTTCGCCAAAAAACTATTCACCAAGACCGCGGACATAGACAAGCCCGTCATAGACCGCGTGAACGAGATCGCGCGAGAAAGAAAGCTGCCCCCTTCGCAAATCGCGTTAGCGTGGCTGCTTCACAAGCCCGTGGTCACCTCGCCGATAGTAGGCGCGACCAAGCCCCAACATCTTGAAGACGCCGTCGCCGCTCTATCAGTCAAACTATCGCCCGAAGAAATCGCCCGTCTCGAAGAGCCATACCAGCCCCATCCCCCCACCGAAGCATTCTCATAGGATTCAACTTTTCTATGCCGCACTGAATGAAAAGGGCAGAGCCGGATTTGTGATGGCCAACGGCACAAGAAAGGCGCATTCTTGTTCGATGAAAGTCACATGCCTTGAAGTATTTGTTCGCTGTGCCGACGCGGTTCACGCGACCAAGTTGATCAGCCGTGAAAGCAGGCAGGACAAAGCGTTTCACTTCCAGAACTGGTTCAAGGCGCGACTTGGCGAAACCGGCTTGAACTTTGAAGTTGGCGGTCGAAACACTTATCCCGACTTTCGCTTGGTCGCTTCGACTGAAGGCTTTGAAGTGAAAGGATTGGCTTACCCAGGACGTGAAGCCAATTACGACTGCAACAGCCAGGTTCCTTCCGGAAGTCACAACGGACGAACGATCTTTTACATCTTCGGTCGCTAATCGAGAGTTGCCGGACCTGCATTCCCGGCGTCAACGCACTATAGGCTGGAACTTCCGGGCATGGTGGATTTCGTTGCGCGATAGCGTGGCGGCAGGCCGCAGAATTAAGTTCCAAGCGCGAAGTGCAAAGTTTAAACTGCACGGCATGAGCACGCTCTATGTCGTCGAACCTTTGGCCCTTGAGAAACATCGCGTGGCGGAGTTTTTGTGCGAGGAGCATGAGTTGACGGAGTTTCTGCAGAACCGGGCGCTGGCGGAAATGACGGCACGGGCTTCGGCTTGTTTTGTGCTCGTCCCGAAGGCTGACCCGGGCCGGATTGCCGGATTTTACACGCTTTCGGCGGCGACAATCAGCCTCGCAAAACTGCCGCCGGAGATGACGTCCCGATTGCCCCAGTATCCGAATTTGCCTGCCACGCTGTTGGGGCGGCTGGCGCGCGACCAAAGCTGGCGCGGGGAAGGTTTGGGTGATTTGCTGCTGATGAGCGCTCTCAGCCGGGCTTTGGGCAGCACGGGCAGCGTGGGCGCGGTGGCCGTGGTGACTGACCCGAAAAGCGCGACAGCGGCGGAGTTTTACCGGAGGCACGGCTTTCGTGAGTTGGGTTCCGGCAAAAGAATGTTTTTACCAATGACGGAAATCGCGGCTTGCCTGGGCGAAGGAGGGCCGGGGTGAAGCAGTCAGGCTTCGGTCACTTGATGGCGATAGCGTTTGATGGCCTGCTTCAAGGACGGCGCCGGCTTGCGTGCTGGCGCGAGCAGGGTTTCAACGAACCGACGGGATTCCCTTTCATTGAGACGGATGAATTGGCGCTGGCTGATGGCGCGTTCGGCGGCTTCGCGGGCATGCACAATGACAAAGGTGGCCAGAGAGCGTCCCTCCACCGAGGCGGCCTTCTGGAAGAGAAGTTTATCAGGCGCGCTGACCCGCGCAACGAGTCGTTGCGTTTTGCGATCTTTTGTCATAGTCTGCATGGCTATAATGTGTGTCTGAGAGGCACACATTGCAAGTGTTAAATTACGATCCATGTCTTTTTCCTTTATTTTTTTGGGCAGCGGCACTTCGCAAGGGGTGCCGATCATCGGCAAGGAGTATCCGCCGGAGTTTCTGGCCAATCCCAAAAACCATCGCACGCGCCCCTCCATCTACGTGGAGACCGGGGAAGTGAAACTGGTGGTGGATACGACGCCGGAGTTCCGCATGCAAATCCTGCGGGAAAAAATTTGCCGGCTGGATGCGGTCCTCTTCACCCATTCGCACGCCGACCATATCATGGGGCTGGATGATTGCCGGCGCTTTTGCGATCTGCGCGGCGGCGCCCTGCCTGTCTATGCCAACGCGGCCACGATGGCCGATTTGCAGCGGGTTTTTAAATATGCCTTTGGCAATCCGGCCATTCCAAAGGGGTATTTCATTCCCGAGCCGCATGTCGTTGAAGGGCCGTTTTCATTGGGCGATTTGGAAGTCATTCCCCTGCCGCTGCCGCATGGGAAGGCGGGAAGCACCGGCTATTTGTTTGTTCAGGACGGCGAAAAGCGCCTGGCGTATTTAAGCGATTGCAAAGAGGTGCCGCCCGCCGTGGTGGAGCGCGTTCGCGGCGTGGCCGTGGCCGTGCTGGACGCCCTGCGGCGCACCCCGCATCCGACTCACATGTGCCTGGACGAAGCGCTGACCGCCGCGAGACGAATCGGGGCCGGACGAACTTATTTCACTCATCTGACCCACGATTTCGACCACGACGCGGCCCAAATGGAGTTGCCGGAAGGGGTGGAATTTGCCTATGATGGATTGCGGGTTGAGGTACGCTAATCAAATGCGATTTTTCCCAATCATTCTGGCTTTGACCGCGGCCGCGGGCGGGGGCGCGCTCCTGGCCGCGGAACCCGGCGACGCCGTGGTCGTGATCTACAACGCGCAGTTGCCCGAGTCCAAAGGAGTGGCCGACCATTACGCGGCCCGGCGCCATGTCCCGGAAAATCAAATGATCGGATTGAAGCTGCCCACGAACGAGACCATGTCGCGGAGCGAGTATCGGGACCAGTTGGAGAATCCGCTGCTCCAGTTTCTGGGTGCGGAGAAACTTTTGGTGTTCGAGCCGGATGCCGGAAGCACCAACAGCGGAGCGCGAAAATTGAAGGAGGCAAGAATTCGTTATGCCGTTTTGTGTTACGGCGTTCCATTGAGGATTGCGGAGGATGGGAGTTTGAAGGAACCAGACGGGGAAAAATTGCAGGAAGCGCTGCGCCGCAACGGCGCGGCCGTGGATTCCGAATTGTGCCTGCTGCCCTGGCCCGATTCACAGCGAATGCTGGCCGGCTTTCAGCGCAATCCATATTATGGCGCGACCAATGCGGCGTTGCTCAATCCGGCCAATGGCCTGTTGCTCGTCGCCCGCCTCGACGGGCCTGACGCCGGCATTGCCCGGGCGTTGGTGGACAAGGCGATGGAAGCGGAAAGCAACGGCTTGTGGGGCCGGGCCTACTTCGACATGCGCGGCCTGACCAATGGCGGGATAAAAAAGGGCGATGACTGGATTGGGGCCGCCGCCATAGCCGCCGGCAACTATGGCTTTGAAACCGTGGTTGACAACAAGCCGGAAACATTTTCGGCGGGGTTTCCCATAAGCCAAATCGCGCTTTACGCCGGTTGGTATGATCCGCACGTCATGGGGCCGTTCGCGCAACCGAACGTGGAATTCATGCCCGGGGCGTTCGCCTATCATCTGCATTCCTACAGCGCGCAGACTCTGCGCAGCACCACCAACAATTGGTGCGGCCCGTTGCTGGCCGATGGCGCGACGGCCACCATGGGATGCATCGATGAGCCTTATCTGGACGGCACGCCCAACGTGGAAGTATTTTTCACGCGCTGGCTGGCGGGCTTCAGTTTTGGCGAGGCGGCTTATGCGTCGCAAGCGATGCTGTCCTGGCAAACGACCGTGATTGGCGATCCGCTTTACCGGCCCTTCGGGAAGGATCCGCGAATGCTGCACGAGGCGCTGATCGCGCGCCACAGCCCGTTGATCGAGTGGTCGCATTTGCGCATCGTGAATTTGAGCCTGCTCCACGGTGTGGCGCCGGGCAAATTGGCGCGGTATTTGCAAGGTGTGGATGTGGTGGATGTGATGTCCAAGAGCGCGGTGTTGACGGAAAAACTGGGAGACTTGTATCAGATGGAAGGCGAATCCGATCTCGCCATAAAATCCTGGCAACAAGCGCTGAAACTCAATCCCAGCCCGTTGCAGGCCGTCCGTTTAACGCTGGTCTTGGGAGACAATCTGGCCGCGTCCGGCCAGGAAGAACAAGCCCTAGCCTTGTATGACGCCTTTCTCAAAGGAACCCCGGCTTATCCGGATGCCCTGGCTCTCTATCGAAAGATGGAACCCCTGGCCGAAAAGCTCCATAAAAAATCCCAAGCCAGGCACTACGCAGAGGAAATTGCACACCTGACAGCCCCGCAGACCCCGCCGGCCAAATGAGTCGGCGGCCTGCCTCTCAATCTCTATCTTTTCTGATTGTAGCCTGCCTGTGAATACTTCGCGGCTTGCAGACGGCGGGTCATTTCGGCGAGTGGTTCGGTTAACTGCAGCGCGTTCCATTCGACGGCCCATTGCTGCCGCGCAACCTCGCACATGGCGGATTGCCAGTTTTCCCGCGCCAGGGGAATCGGCGGCGGCTGGATCGATCCCTGGATGAGCAAGCCGGTTCGCGTCCGCCGCTGCGCCGCGCCGGCGATTTTGCGGCCATGCCATAGAACGTCAAATTTTTCCGCGCCAACAAAACATTGGCCTGGAAATTCCTTTGGCGATGAAGGCGCCAATGTCGTGGCAACGTTGATGTTGGCAAACGCATCCCGAATCCATTCATGGACGCGCCGGTAACTCTCCACCGCCTTGAGCCGGTACCAGGGATGCCGCGGCGGAATGACAACGCTGTAAGTCCAATCCGCGTCGTGCGGCACGAGGCCGCCGCCCGTGGGCCGCCGCACCAATGGACGCAACATTGTCCACCGCCCGGCCTCCGCGTATTTCTGCGCATAACCAAAACTCGCCGCCGTCTCCAGCCAGCCGTAGAAACGCAACACAGGACGCCCCAACTCCGGCGCGCTTTCCAGCAAGGCTTCGTCCAGCGCCATGTTGTAAGAGGCAGTTTGTTTCCCTTGTTGCAGCAAATGCCATCCCGGACCGTTCATATTTGCAGCCGCAGTTTTTTTCGCTGTTCGACCGTCAGTTTCGGATTCAGCACCTTGTGCCCCGCCGGACAATCGGCCTTGATCTCGCAATTCTCACAATCCGGACTGCGCGCCATGCAACGCCGCCGTCCGTGCCAGATGAGCCAATGACCGAACAACGTCCAATCCTTCCGCGGAACCAGCTCTTGCAGGCCGGCTTCAATTTTATCGGGAGCCGTCTGATCGCTCAGTCCGAGCCGCCGCGAGAGCCGGGCGACGTGCGTGTCAACGACAATTCCCTCGTTGATGCCGAACGCATTGCCCAAAACGACATTGGCTGTTTTCCGCCCCACGCCGCCCAAGTCGGTCAGCTCTTTCATCGTGCGCGGCACTTCGCCTCCCATTTTATCCACCAAAGTCTGGCAGGCCGCCTTGATATTTTTGGCTTTGTTGCGATACAGGCCGATGCGCCGGATGTCCCCTTCCAGTTCGGCGGCCGGCGCCTCCGCGTAATCCCGCGCCGACCGGTACTTTTTAAAAAGCGGCTCCGTGACGATGTTCACCTGCCGGTCGGTGCATTGCGCGGAGAGAATGGTGGCGATGAGCAACTCCAGCGGGTTGGAATAATTCAACTCGCAATGAGCTTGCGGATAAGCCGCCTGGAGCTTGCGAACAATGCGCCCCGTGCGCAACACTTTGTCTGCCAATCGTTCTTTCAACATGGTTATCCCCACACTCCCGCAATCTTTGTCCCGCAGAAACGGCATTTGCCGCCGGTGATGTCCAGGCGCGTCACGGCGAAGATGTCGCGTTCGACGACGGCTTTCCGGCAGTTGGGGCACCAGGTCGTACCCGCGCCTTCGAGGCCGGGCACGTTGCCGATATAGACGTAGCGCAATCCCTCGGCGCGGGCGGCGTCGCGGGCTTTGACCAGCGTTTCGACGGGCGTGGGTGTCAGGTGCGCAAGTTTGTGCGCCGGATGGAATCGCGAGAAATGCAACGGCCGGTCCGGTTCCAACTCTTTGACAATCCAGCCGCACATCCGCCGGATGGCGTCGGGGTTGTCCGTGTAGGTCGGCACGATGAGGTTGATAATCTCAAACCACAGGCCAAGGTCGTTGAGCGTTTTGGTCGTGGCCAGGATGGCGGACAGTTTGCCGGCATTGAGTTTCTTATAGGTGTCGTCGTCGAAGCCTTTCAGGTCCACATGCGCGGCGTCGGCGAATTGATACAGGTCGCGGGCGGGCCGTTCCTCGATTGAGCCACAGGTGACGACGATGTTTTTGAGCTTGCGCTCGCGCGCCGCCTTGCAGGTGTCCTGCGTATATTCATAAAATGCCGTCGGTTCGGAGTAGGTGTAGGAAATGGACGGGCAACCCAGCGCCTCGGTCACGGCCACGACGTCTTCGGGGAACAAGCTCAGGCGCGACATTTGTTCCATCGAGAGGCCCGGCGGCAACGGGGGTTTCAAACGAAGTTCCCCGCCGCGCGGGTCTTTGGTTTCCTCCGGTTTCTTCTGCGAAATTTCCCAGTTCTGGCAATTCAGGCAGCGGAAAACGCAGCCGGAGGTGGCGAGGGAAAAGCTCAACGTGCCCGGCATGAAATGGAACAGCGGCTTTTTCTCGACCGGGTCAACGTGGAATGTGCAGGGGTTGCCATAGACCAGCGTGTAAAGCGTGCCGTCGCGGTTGACCTTGTTGCGGCAATGGCTGCGGTCGCCCGGCTCCAGGATGCAATTGTTCGGGCAGACTTTGCATTGGACGTTGCGGCCGAGCTTGAGGTAATGCCGCGCCTCCTTCACCCAGCCGCGTTTTTGCCACAGTTCCCAGAGCGCGCCCGTTGGCGCGTCGCCTTTGAAAGTGTCAGCCGGGGCCTCGGACTCGCGCCATTTGGAGAAGAAATCGAAAAACGAAACCCCGCCCGCCAGGCCGGTCACACCCGCGGCACCAAGAGCGATGGCGGTGCGACGCGAGATTCCTCCCGCTAAACGACGCGATGTATCGCAGGGCTTCATGTCTCTTTGCTATGTTTGATCCAGCCCCACCGCTGGAAGGCAAGATACACCGCCGGAACAACGTGCGCCAGCACCAAGATAATCAACGGCAGGTGGAACATGCGGTGGAGCGTCAGCGCGGTTTTCTCGTCCAGCAGTTTGCCGAAGCCGTGGCGGCCATCCATGATGTAGCCGGTCACTAGAAAGGCCATCACCAGCGGCAGCAACAGCCAGCCGCTCCAGCGCATCGTTTTGAGGGCAATAATGTTGATTTTGCTCATACGCAATCTTTCTCACGCAGCCGATTTCAGCGGGGCGGCTTTTGGAGGGAAAGCCATCGCACCGCCCGTAAAATTCAGCGCCGCCGCCAGCAGGCAAACGCCCGTCACGCCAATTAACGGAATCAAGAGTGTGCTTGCCAGCAATGCGCCCAGGAATGCGCCGACAAAATCCGCCGTGTAAAGGCGCGACGCGCCCGCAACGGTGCCGTCGAATTCCAGCCGGTTGGCGAGCGGAAATTGCATTCCCACCAGCGCCGCGAGAATCAAAGTCAGCAGCGCAATGGCGGCCTTGATGAACACGAGCGCCGCCGCGGTGTCCCCCAGCCGGTTCAACAGCGGCAATAAAAACGCGAGCAGGATGGCGTAACCCGCAATGGCAAAGGCGAGAAGAGCCAGATGTTTTGCAGTATTACTCCGGGAATTCATGCGCCGGTTCGCCATCATCGCCCCAAGCGCCAGACCGGCCATGAAGACGGTGACGATGATGCCCAGTTGATGATAGACCGAGCCGCAAAGAACCTGGAACGCCAGTAGCAGGACAATCTCCAATGTCGTCGCCGCGAAACCCGAGGCGAAGAGGACAAAAGCCGTTCCGCGCAACCGGACCAGATAGACGCACAGCAAGACCAGCAGCAACACCTGCAACAGTCCGAAGCCGATTTTGAACTGACTCATCCAGTGGCGGAGATGATAAAAGTAAAGCACCGGGTTGAAATCGGTGTTCAACGCCGCCGGCTGCGCGATGGCGTTTTGCATGTCCATCATCCGGTCGGCTGTCAGCATCGCGCCGAGGTAATGCCGGTTCATCAGTTTCGTCTTGACGCCTTGCTGTTCGATGCGCGAAGCGATATCGTCATGGAGCGGGCCGTCCGACGCGAGAAAGAAGACCTTTCCGCCGGGAATCACCAGCACGTTCGGGAAGGATGGCTTCAATGACCGGCAAGCCGACGCCAGCATTCGCGCCAGTTCCGGACTGACGTAATTTTCATAATGCCCGAGCGAAAAGGACACCACGCCGTCCGAAGAAAGCGCCCGTTTGACCTCAGCCAGAAACTCCACGGTAAAGAACCGGTTCAGTTGCGCGGTGGAAGGGTCGGGCATGTCCACAATGACCACATCGTATTTTTCGCCGGTTTGCCTGACAAACAAGCGTCCGTCGGTGTTGATGACTTTGATCCGGTTGTCCGCCAGACTTGCCGGCAGGTATTTCCGCCCGAACTCCAGAATCAACGGGTCCAGTTCCACATAGTCCACGCGGCGGACGTGGTATTTCAGGAGTTCCCTGGCCGTGCCCGAGATGCCGCCGCCCACCAACAGCACCTTGCGGGCAAGAGGCCGCTGTGCCATCGCGTAATGCACGGCCTCCTCGACATGCTGATCGTCACGGGTGGAGGTGAGCGGAACGCCGTTCTCGATGAAATCAAACTGGCGGTCGGATTCCGTGACAAGCAGTTTGCCGTAAGGCGAATTGGCCCGCGCCACGATGTGCTGTCGCGGATACTGCCAGGCTGTGGAAACACCATCGAGATCGACCAAAACCGCGGACGCCATCACCGCGACGGCCACAGCGCCTGCAATGGTCGAAAGCCATTTATGTCCGGCGTAAATGCCCATCGCTCCGGCCACCAGCAGGTTCAACACGGCGGGATAAACCAGAATGCCGGCATGGTCGAGGAACCGAACCAGCACGAAGCTGAACAGAACGCCGCCGCCGATGCTGCCAATGCTGTCGGCGACATACACATGGCCGATGCCCGAAGCGCCCTCATCGCGCGCCAACAACGAGCACGCCAGCGTCAGGGCATAGCCGGCCATGAGGCAATACGGCAGCAGCAGGATGAGGGCGCTGATGACGGTTTCGCTGACACCCACCGCGGCGCCGCGGACGAAAACGACGTTGCGCAAAGCCCGCAGGAGAAACACCTGCAACAGCGGCAGAACGGCCACCAGGATTTGCACTGTGACCAGGACGGCCAGCGGATTTTGGAGTTTGTCGGAGGTCCGGCCAAGCCAGGCGCCGATTCCCATCAGGAGCAGCCAGTTGCCCAGCACCAGGCCGAGCACCAGTTCGTTGCCGCTAAAGGCGCCGAGCAGTTCGCGCATCAGCGCCAGTTGCGTCATCACGCACGAAACACCCAGCGCCCCGACGGCCAGCAGGACGAGCCGCCGTTGACTCGTGACTACCGGCATGATCGGCTTCCGGTCGGACATGAAACATTACTCCGACTCCTCGAAGGCCTCGACGTGGTAGATGGAGACGCTGACATTCCTGCCGCGCCAGTCCTCCGGCGCGCAGCCGGCTTTTTGCGCGAGGTGGTCGAGGAATTGGGCCTTGTCCGGCAGTTGCTCCCAGACCTGCGGTAGAAACGTCGCCCCGTAGGGGCCGATTCGGAGCACCACGCCATCCTCGCCAGGCTCCAGCTTGTTCAGGAGGTCCTCCGGCGAATTGAAACTCAGCGGCTGCGGTTCCGTCAGCACGCTGATTTCAATTTTGATTTTTTTCACCTCATCCGGTCGCACCGGCTGGAAACGCGGGTCGCGGGTGGCCGCGTTCCGCGCGTTGTCCTCAACCGCCAGGTAAAGCGCTTCCTGCGGCAGAATGTGGCCGATGCAGCCGCGTAACTCGCCATTTTCGGTCAACGTCACAAAGCACCCTTTGGTCTCCGATAATCTTGGTGACAGGTCCCTGGCGTTGACCGCGGGTCCCGATGAGTCGTGATTGGTCGCGACGCAGGCCAGGGTCCGGCGGGCAAGGTCCAGCAAAAATTTCCGGTCTTTCGCCCCGATGTTTTGGGGCGCCGGCTCGTAAAAGGCGATCGCGGAATAGCCAACCACCCGGTTTTTGTCACCGGCGGTATCACCACTGTTGCGGTAATCCAGCAATTGCGTCTTCCAGCCTTTTGCCCGGGCCAGGTGCATCAGCGTCAAAATGGGCAATTTGCCGCAAGCCTCCTGAGTTTTCATTTCGTCAATGTTCAGGTCGCAAACCGCCTTGACGCAGCGGTGGTCCAGTTCTTCGGCCTTATCATAGGGGTAGTAATGACTCAGGTCTGAGCTGGCCACCACGATGGTTTTGGCATCAATCACCCCGGCTAAAACCCTGGCGGCCTGTTCAGGGTCAACGTCGCCAAAGACGGCGGGCAGGATGGTGAAGTTCGTCAAAGTTTTTTGCAGGAAAGGAACCTGGACCTCGACGGAATGTTCCCAGGTGTCGGGCGTGTCCTCCCCGGCAGGCGGCGCGGGCTTCGATGACTGCGTCCACCACTGCGGCCGCTGGACCAGGCATTGCGGTTCCAGGACAAAGGGGCGGGTCCGGGCGAGTTGCTGCGCCCTGGCCGAGATGGGAACGGTTCCCAAAGGCGTTTGGTAAGCGTCCGTGTTCGGAACCGACGCGCCCTGAAACAGGGCATAGTGACTGGGGCCGAGGATGACGACAGTTTGAACATCGCGACCGGCCAGCATTTTGTAGGCAATCGCCGCGGTTGGTCCTGAATAAGGGTAGCCCGCATGAGGGCAAACCAGGCCCTTGAGGCGCGGGATGTGATGCGCGGGCGCGCCTTCCAGCAATCCGTCAATGGTTTTTGAAAGAACCGATTTGTCCGCCGGATAAAACAGCCCGGCAACGGCGGGCGCGCGGACGCGCAGAGGGCTGTTGGTCAGTTCCGCCGGCTGAACGCGCTGGTCCGCGCGCAGCGTTTCCGCCCGCGAATCACACCAGGAGAAAGGCAGCAGCAACGCGACCAGGGTAATCCCGACGGCCGCTTTTCGTTTATTTCCTGCAGGCATGATGATTCACATAACACCCCGCGCAAAAAGAAGTCAATGGTTTCGGTGGTCTTGACGGGGATATGTGCCTTTGACATCATTTATGTTCGATGCTGCCGTTTTATTCATTTAATTTCGTGTTGCTGGTCGTGTTCGCTATTTTCTTTTATCGAGCTGGCGTGTTCGATAATGGACCGGGGTTGTTGTGGGCGGCATTATCGGTATTGATCTCACTAGCAGTTTGGCAGTGGCTCCGGTGGGGTCTGCTGGCCATGATTCTTGGTCAGGTTGTTCTGTTTGCCGGCATCGGTGTCTTTCGGGTTATCCGCAAGTCATGAGGTGAAAGTCACCGGAGCCGGCACCGTTGGCAGCTTGCGCTCCGCATGCCCCGTTGACATCTGAAAAACCGCAAGGATCCGATCTGCGGCTTACCGATGGCCGCCCCCGTGCCCGCCTCCGTGCCCACCGCCATGGAATCCGCCACCACCTCGGAATCCACCAAAGCCTCCACCGCCATGGAATCCGCCAAAGCCTCCACGAAACCCACCATGGCCCCATCCCCATCCCCAGCCTCCGATGATGACTGGCGGCCAGTAATAACAAGGGCTTCCATAGGAGTAATACGGGTACCCGTAGTCATAAACCGGATAATCCGAACCGATCACCGTGACGGCAGGCGCTGGTGTTGTGGGAGTCACAACCTGCATGGGTGGCTGGGCCGCCACAGCTCCATAGGGAGCCGGCATCGCCCCCGGCATCGGCTGCTGCTGGTAATACTGCTGATTGGCCTGTTGTTGCTGCTGCTGCAATTGGCCGTCGCGCTGGATCATGGCTTTGGTAATCTCCTGCGGCATTCCCAGAGTCTGTAGATAGATGATTCCATCGGCGCCAAGGTGATACGGCAGGGCATTGTTGCTGATGTAATTCACGATCACATCTTTGTTGATGCCCCCTTGATACATCTTCACGACTTCGCCCGCGCCATAGGGCAAGGCAGGGGCTTGGGCGACGCCGGTTGCAGGCGGCCTGACCGCGCCATCATTGGGCGCGGGAGTGGTTTGGGCGCTGGCGACGCCCCAAGGCGCACCGAGGAAAACCCCTGTCGCCGTGACGGCCGCGAGCGTCATCCGAAATTGCGATTTTCTGAGCTTCATCATAATAAACCTTCAGACTCCAATACGGGGCCGGGGACTGAATCTTGCAGACTCTTGTGAGAAAGATGTGCCTGCTCTCACCGCCCCAGCCAGTGCGGCAGGAAGGTGGTCAGCGGGGGTAAATACGTGATCAGCAGCACGCCGGTCAGCAGCACGCATTGCATCGGAATCACGGCTCGCGAAACCTGCAGCACCGGTTTGCCGAAACGATACGAAGAGAGAAAGATGTTCAGCCCCACTGTCGGGGTGAGCAGACCCAGTTCCATGTTCGCCAGGAAGATGATGCCCAGGTGAACGGGGTCCACGTTGTAAGCCATCGCAAGCGGCACGATCAACGGCGCCACCACGATGATCGCCGAATAAATGTCCATCACGCAGCCCACCGCCAGGAGGCAAAGGTTGAGGGCGAGGAGGAAGGCATATTGAGACTTGACAACTCCCGTGACCCATTCCACCGCGCGGGTCGGAACCTGCGCGTCCACCAGGTAATTGGTGAACCCCAGCGCGACCCCGAGGATGAGCAGCACCCCGCCCACCAGCAGACCGGCCTCCGCCATGACGCGCGGAATGTCGCCCGCCCGCTTGAAATCGCGATAGACAAACGTCTCCACCACGAACGCGTAAAGCGCCGTGACCGCCGCGGCCTCCACCGGCGTGGCCAATCCCCCGAACAACGCCGCCAGCGCCACGACCGGCAGCAGCAGTTCCCATTTTGCCGCCCAAATCGCGCGGCCCGCTTCCGCGCCGTCGAACTTCGTGGCCCCGGCCTGTTTCTTCGGGCCCAGCCAGATGCCCATCAATGACGCCATCATCACAAGCAGCAATCCCGGGCCCAGCCCGCCCAGGAACATTCTTTCAATCGTCACCCCGCCCGCGCCCGCGTTGGTGTTGGCCACCACAGCGTAAAGAATCAACGGCAGCGACGGCGGGAACAACAAACCCAGGCCGCCGGACCCCGTGACCAGCCCGAGCGCGGAGCGCTCCGTGTATCCCGCCCCCAGCAACACCGGCATCAGCAGCCCGCCCAGCGCGAGGATCGTCACGCCCGATGCCCCCGTGAACGAAGTGAAGAACGCGCACGCGATCACAGCGACAATCGCCGGCCCGCCCCGGAGCTGGCCCAGCAGCGCGTGAAAGACCCGGATCAATCGTCTCGACGCTCCGCCTTCCGCCAGAAAATATCCGGCCAGCGTGAACAGCGGCACCGTCGGCAGCATCGGATTGGTGACCATCGAATAATGCGTCAGCGACAGGGAGGCGATGGGCGTCCCGTCGCCCCAAAAGAGAATCAGCGCCGCCCCGCCCAGCAGCGCAAAAATCGGCGCCCCCAGGATCACCGCCGCCAGCAGCCCGATCAGCCCCGGCATCACCAGCCGCTCCGGGCCGGCAAACGGATGAAGCCCGATAGCGGCAATGCACCCTGTCAACAATAACGCCGCCAGCCGCCCGCCCCACTGGCCGGAGGCGTTCCACAGCAGCCGCAGCGCGATGACCGCGAAGCCGGCCGGCATGATCAATTGCACCGTCCAGATCGGAATCTGATAAGCCACCATGTTGCCGCCCTCCCTCTCCGACGCCGCCAGTTGCGCCGCGGCGGCGCAGAGGAATACGCTGATCGCCGCGGCGACGGCGCTGCTGTAAACGCGCGCAAAAATTTGCCAGCGCCCCTTGAGAAACTGGGACAACGTCGAAAGCGAAAGCAGGCGGCGGTCGCGCGCGGCCAGCATGCCGCCCAGCAGGCTGATCACCAGCGTGAGATGTTGCTGGATCGCCGTTGCCCCGCTGATGCCGCAGTGGAACAATCGGCGCAGCACGATTTCCAGCAGCGGCAAAACCGCCAGCGCGCCCAGCGCGAGCGTGACGAGCGAGTCTTCGCCAACGCGCAGCCACCGGCGCCATCCGTCCGGCGCGGGCGCGGGTGGATTCGCCGTACCGCTGCCCTCCGCGCCGCTCATTTCCCGGCCTGTCCGGCGCGATAGATGGCCAACTGGTTCGTCACCTCGTCGAAAATGTCCGCAGGCACAATGAGTCCCCGGATTTTGGGGTAAATCGGCTCCATCTCGCGCCGCCATTGGGCCTCGGTCTCCGGCGTCAACAGGTTAACGGTCAACCCGCGTTTGCGCATCGCTTTCACCGATTCCACGCTCTCGCGCCGGCCCTCCGCCTTGATCCGCGCGCCGGCCCCGGCCGCCGCCTGGCGCATCGCGTCGCGGATTTCCGGCGGGATGGCATCCCAGGTTTTCTTGGTGACAACGAGCGCCCCCACCAGCGGCGCCCATGCCAGATCGAGCATGTTCGGCGCGGCCCGGTCCACCTGTCCGGCCAGCGCGTAGCTCGGCGGCAGGGGAACGGCGTTGATCAGGCCGGTCTGCAAATCGGGCAAAATGTCCACTGTTTCCAGCGGAACCGGGTTCAAGCCCACCGAGCGGTAAAGGTCCACCTCCGCGGGGCTGCCGGCCGTTACGAACAGCTTGGTCTTCCTCAAGTCGTCCGGCCTGATGACCGGGTCTTTGGAAAAAAACCGCACCCAGCCGGTGTCGCTCCAAAACAAGGCCACAAATCCCCTGGCCTCCAGGCGCTTTTCCAGCATGGGCTGGAGTTTCTGCCCGATGTAATCCACTTCCTCCAGCGTGCGGAAGGTCATCGGCATGAGTTGGAGGCCGCTCACGCCCGGCTCGATGTTCGCCAGCCCCGTGGCGGTCATCAAGCCGGCCTGTAATTGGCCCAGCCTCATGCGCTGCACCATGTCCGCCTCCCCGCCCATCGTCCCGTCCGGATAAATTGTCAGCAACACGCCGCCGTCGGACGCCAGCCGCCATTTTTCACCCATGGCCGCCAGTTCTTTGTAATAGGACGATCCCTTCGGCGCCAGCGTGCCCAGCCGCACCTTGATCGGCTTGGGCGCTGCAAACGCCTCATTCGCGCCGGCAAGCAATCCGAGTCCCAAGGCCGCCGCCGTGGGAATGAAACGCCGCCGCGTCAATCGCAGCGGGTCTCCGCGAGGCCGCGGCGGGCATTGGCTGTTTGGCGTCATTTTGTGAATTTCAGTTTTGACGGGGTGAAGATGACTCATTGCGCAATTAAAAAAAGATCCGATTTTCGGGACAGAAGCCAGCGCGCCCGGCGCTGCATGACCAGATTGACCAGGCGCGTTTCAGGATTGGCATCGGGATTGATCGCCAGCGCCTGCTGGAGCAGGGAATCGAATTCCTTGACGTCCTGTTTTTGCACCGCCACCGATTCCGCCATGGCCAACAGCGGCGCCGCCTCCTTGCCGTCCGAGAGGGCCATCGCCCGCTCAAAGTGCTGTCGCGCGCGCGCCGCGGGATCGCCCGCCGCCCCTTGCCGGCTCATTTCGTAGGCGATCAAAAAGCCGTGGATCGCGCCATGATCGAAACTCTCGTCCAATTCCAGCGCCCGATCCATCAGCGCCTCCATCGCGGGGACTTGCGCGATCAGGTCCGGGTTGTCTTTCGAAAGTGAAATGGCCCCCGCCCACGCGCAGGCCGTCCAATACAGCAGCGGCACATCTTTTTTGGCGGCGCAAAGCGCGGTCGCCCTGGGATGGGCCGGCAACGCGTCCGAAAATCCCGGGTGGGCCGCTTCCAACCCGCGCAGGCCATAACGTTGCGCCCGCAGATACAGCCGCCTCGCCCGCGTCCGCAGCGCCTCGGCCTCAGTCAGGTCGCGCGCCTCCGTTTCGTCGGCATCCTCCTGCACAAACGCGAACGCGTACTGCGTGAAGCCGCTCGTGGCGGCCAGGAGCAACCCGCGATGCCGCGGATTCCCGCTCAGCAGACTCTCGATCAGCTTGAGACTGAATGGCGACGCCGCCTTCACCAGGTCCGGATCGTCGTCGCTGGCGAAAACAGCCCCGCTTTGGCTCACGGCGTCGGAAAATTGATTGACCGCGTAACGGTGAATGGAGCAGCCGCTGTTTGCGATCCACGCCAGCGCGCCCAGGCACGGCGGCATCCACCGCCGCAAAAACAACCGGCCCAGGCTGCTTTCCCTCCGTCTGGCGCTCAAGCGCCGGCTCCCGGGTCTGGTTTTTGATTCATCGTTCTCCCCAAACATTGTCGAGAGGCTACCACGACCTTGCCTTCGCCAAAAGCAATGTTTTAAAGGGGAGGAAATTGGCTCCCCTGGTCTCACCATAGAAAGAACTTTCAAAATCATGGTATCGCTGGGCGCCTCGGGGCGGCGGAAGCCCTACCAAGCGACGATTTCTTGAAATTCACGGAGGCGTGCCGGGTGACGGTGTGAGGGGGCTGGGTGACGGTGGGCCGGGGGCCGGGATGACGCTGTGCCGGGGGCCTGCGCCGCTGTGCGCCGGGGAGCGGTGGCTAAAATCAATTCAAGGCGTAATTCAGAATACCCGCAATAATCGGAATTAAATCGGCATTTGTTTTTTAAATGCCGGGTGGCTGTGGGGCGTTAGTCCGGTGGCCGTGGCCCGAATTTAGTATGAGTGCGGCAATCTACGGTAATTGATAATTCTTTTGGCCTTTAATTCCGGTATTTGTCGGGAGTTTTTTGGAAATTGTTTCAATAATTGCACGGCACTGGCCGAATAATTGCCGGGGGCCGGGCCGTGGGGCCGGGGTCTGGGGTACCGTCCGTTGGATTCATGCGAATCCAATCTGAGGGAAGCGGAGAGCGAAGCCGGAGCGAAAGCCGTCGCTTCAGGACGCAGGGAAACAGCCCGTCTTGACGTGTCGGAATTGGATTAGCGTAAGAAAGTGCAGTCTGGGGCCAGATTGACCGGAATTTATGGTGGTGTTAAATTGACGCAAGTGAAAACCTCGGAGTTGGTCAGACGGTTAAAAGGGTTAAGAAAGACTGCTGGTCATGACGCCACTGTTCGGCTGGAAGATGGCCGCAGTGGTGGCTGGCCCATTGGAGATGTGCGGCGTGTTAAGTCAGCGGAATTGAAAGAGCAGAGAATTGACGCCAAAACCGTAGCGGTAACAATAGTGGTTGCGGGCGATGGACCAGAGGAGTTAAATTTGGAGGCACTAATCAAAAAATTGAACCGTTGCGCAGAAAGCGCGGAAGTTTACGCAGAAGTCGGGAGCGCCGAGACGCCGCTGTTGCCGGTGATGGACGCACACTTGGGGACATCTTCGAACGTTGTTATCTTGGGAGGCGACGCAGGAAAACACAGAAGCTGAACCCAGCATGAGCAAATCAACCACTCTGTATCGCTACTTCCCTGCCGTAGCGGCGATCAACACGATTGAGAGGCGCCAATTCCGGGTTGGGCGGATTCTTGAACTGAATGACCCATTTGAATTTTCGTTGTGGATCGATGCCGACTCACCGGAGGACCTTGAGAGGGCGCGGCATGATATGGACGAAAGGCACGGCTCAGAGGCGCAAGACCGGTCTGCTTCGATGGCACGTTCATCGGATACACGGAAAAAACCTTCCGGGAGCTGGGGGGCCATGGCCAAACAGGCCGTGCAAGTGTCAGTTCTCACTTTTTAAACTCTCGTGTTTTCTCTTGGCTCCGCGCAGGTTTGAATCGTGGGTCCAACTGGATCAGGCATGTTGCATCTCACCCAACAGGACGTCAGCCGGGATGCGGAAACCACAAACCAGGGCACGGATCATTTTGAGGCTGAGGCTTCGGCGCCCTGAGAGAACCTCGGAAACACGGCTTCGACTCCCCAGGAAGGGCGCCAAAATGCTGGCACTACTCCGCCGCTATCCCCAACTTTTCGAGCGCCTCCCGCACTTTGAGAATTGGGATGCCTTCAATTGACTTCATAACAAGCAAATCTTTGTCGCCCGTCACAATGGCTTCGGCCTTTGCGGCTACTGCGCACTCCAGAACCACAAGATCATCCGCATCACGCAAATTGGCGGGCAACGGAAGCGGTTGCGGAAGGACCATCTTGGCCACGACCCTGATTGCGGTGAGCAAGTTTGCTGGCGTTGTTCCACGCGCGGCCAGTCGTTCCGTAAATTTCGGACGGTGGATCACCTCCTCCAATTCCACATACAATTCCGCAGAGAGGAAAAGCTCCACCCGCCGGTTCCGGACGGCTTCCATCAATCGGAACGGCGGCCCATCCCAAAGCAATCCGGAAACGATCAGATTGGTATCAACGATTGCCCTCACGTCTTGCGCGCCGTTTCGCTCTTACTGCATCAACTTCCGCCTGGATTTCTTCTTCCGTCATTTCATCGCCGCTCACCGAATGCAATTGCTTGAGCACGGCGCCGAAATCCTCGCACGCCTTTTGACGCGCCATCTCCCGCTCCAGCAACCCGGACAAGGCTGCGCTCTGCAGCAATCCTTTCGCCTTCGCTTCGTTCAGTATCCCTTCCGGCAAATCGAGTTGGACGGTGATGCTCATAATTTTCGCTTGGCTGAGGGATATAGGACCGACATGCCTCGGCACATCGTTCACACGGCACAGGGCCGACTTTTGTCCATCGAACCGTGAATAATATGTGAATAAATGTGAATAATGTCAATACAGATTGTGCGCATATGGAATCCGATTTCGGGCGGAGCGGGTTCTGGCGGAATCGGCGGACGATCGAGAACCCTCATGATGCGCTGGCGTCCATCCACTATCGCCGAATCATGAACGTCCAGACGGGATTTGAGTTCGGATTCGAGAGCGGCCAGTTTTCCCTGATCTGTCAGTGCTTTGTGCTCTCTGTGATTAAATATTTCCCCAAAAAAGCAGCTACATGTTGCCACCTGTTGCCGCTGTGTTGCCAGCCGAAAAGCTCAATGAAACCCTTGTAAAACAAAGCTTGTTGCCGTGTTGCCGATTTTCCGGACCTCTATCTATCAATATGACCTTTCTGGCGATTTTTGACCACCTATCACTGCGGCCGTCAGGTTTGAAGGGGCGCTCTCCTTTGCGCGGGGCAAATCCATTCCACCGAAAACAGCGAAGAACCTGTTTCCGGGGCCTTCGCTGTTTTTAGTGGAATATAAATGCGGCAAGTGTCGCCTGGATTCTGGCCTCCACGCCGCCCTTGCCATGAGCGGACGCGGTGGGGGTGATGCCAGGGTGCTACAGGTGCTACAAAAAAGCCAGATTGTAGCACCCTTGTAGCACCCTAAGTCGTTGATAATCAACGTTTGTAGCACTGTAGCGGGGGGGTGGGGGCAGAATCCCAGTCACTTGCCTCAATCCTCTGGCCGCTCGCCGCCGGGCGCCATCTTGACCAGCTTGGGATCGAATTGGCCGAGCACCGCCACTAAATCGCTTTGCGCGGCCATCACTTCGCGAATGTTCTTGTACACCATCGGAACTTCGTCAAGACCGGCGGAAATCAATGTCACGCCGCGCTCGCGGAGAAAACGATTCACATCCTTCCAGTTGAATTTCGCATTCGCCGCCTTCCGGCTCATGGCCCGGCCTGCGCCATGCGATGCGGAGTTGAGCGATTGCGCGTTGCCCTTGCCGCTGACGACAAATCCCGGCGATGCCATCGAACCAGGGATGATGCCCAGCACGCCTTCGCCCGCCGGTGTCGCCCCTTTGCGATGCACAATGACCTCGCGTTCCACGCCGCCAATCACATGCCGTTCCTTCCAGGCGAAATTGTGGTGGTTTTCCAAGTCCAGCAGAACTTGTGCGCCAAGGTTTGCCGCGATGTGCTGGTGGATGAGCGCATGATTCGCCGCCGCGTACCGGCCCATCAGTTCCATCGCCGCCCAGTATTCCTGGCCTTCCTGCGATGCCAGCGACAGCCATGCCAGCCGTTTTAATTCGCCGGGCAAATCTTTGAATTGTGCGAAGGCCAGCTTCGAATAATGATCGCACACCGCCGCACCCGTGCCGCGACTGCCGCTGTGCGACAGCAACGCCACGTAAGTTCCCGCTTCCAGACCGAGAATCGGCCCGTGCGCCGTGAACAGGCCGAATTCGACAAAATGGTTGCCGCTTCCGCTGGTGCCCAGTTGTGACCACGCGCGGTCTTTGTACTGTTTGGTGATCGGGCTGGCCGACCAATCCGCGTCCAACACGTCGTGCTCGCGCCGTTCCTTGAATGCTGCCCCCACGCCGAAGCGTGTCTCCGCCTCAATCGCGCGCGTAAGCCGGTCCTGTTTTTGCTCCAAATCGCGTGCGGGGATGTCAAGGACGGTCATTTTCATGCGGCAGGCGATGTCCACGCCGACGGCGTACGGGATCACCGCGTTCTCCGTGGCCAGCACGCCGCCGATCGGCAGGCCGTAACCCACATGCGCGTCCGGCATCAGCGCGCCCGCCACCGCCACCGGCAGCAGACAGGCTCTTTCCATTTGCATCACCGCCTCGTGCTCCAGCCCTTCGCCCCACTGTCGATACTTGATCGGTTCGGCCCGTGGCGGCGGCGGCGCTTTGAGCAGCGCCCTGGCAAATTCCCCGCGCAATGCATCGTCCACGAACACCGACGGATTGCGGACTATGGCCTCCACTTCCTCATGCAACCGGGACTTGTCGCCGCCGCCGAGGATGAACCTGGAAATAAAATCCGTCGCCCGCCGCGTCGCTTCACCCAGCGGCACGCCCAGACGAAGAAAATCCCTGGTATTCATCAAACCGTCTGCTGGAATGTAAAAACGAGTGAATTGGCTCCAAAGGTAGGACTCGAACCATTTCTACGCATAAAATGCCTGATTTTACAGGGGTTTACAAGCACAATCCGCTTTAATTCGTAACTATTTTTTCTAATCCAACCCTATTTTCTTCTGGCATTTCTTCTGGCACCTTCTGGCAGTTGTATTTCGATTTGACAGTGGCTCGGCACTGCAAAAATTCCCGCAGCTTTTCGGTGTCGTTTCGCATGTAGAGCGCAAACGACAGGCGGGTCTGTCGGGCGTGCCCCTTGCGTATGGCGATTTAATTTGACATTTTTATGGTCACCACCATTCTCCAACCATGAGTGATAAAATACACAAACCGGGTGAAAAGGTTCCAGAGTCTGGAATCTACGACATCGTTGATAAGACCGGTAAGCCAACAGGCCACCAAAGAACAGATGTAAAAGACAAAGTATTTCCGCCAGATCCCCGTGGAGACGGTTTCAAACTGAAGACACCGACCAAAACTTAACTGGTTGGTTGGGACAAATACTGGCTTACGCGCCAAGGCGGCAGAAAGCTGACCTTGATGGCATTTGTTTATCTGAATTCCGGCAGCTTTTAGGGTGTAAATTAACGATGCGCGAAACGCGCGGTCACGATTTTAGACGGTGCATTTGTCGCTCTATGCCGCCGCGACTGGCGGCGATTTTATATCCATCATTTTCCTTTCCGCCTGCCGGAAAGGGCGCGGAGCGTAAAGGCCAGCGCGAGCGAATATGGAGTCCATGAGGTCTTGACCTTTGGCGCGGGGTTTGGGGACGGCGTAAGTCCCCAACAAAGTGAAAACTAAGCCTTACGCCACTTGTCGCGTCCGCCAGCGTCGGTATTTCTAACCCGTTCAACATCTGGCGATTTGCCCGGATTCATATCCCGTGCTATCTCAATAGCCTTCTTCTGAGTGGGAGCAACGGCAGAAGCTCGTTCTGAATTTGGCTTTCTCACCGCATAATCCCCTTCCGGGCGTCGTTCAACGTAGAGGCGATCTTTGGATTCACTCATAATGCCTGAGTTTATTCTGAAAGCGTCTGAAAGTCAAACGCATCGGGCGTGGTTCTTGAGGGTTCAATCCTCGTCCGGCATCATTACCGTGATAGCAGGCTGCGGGTCGTCAATGTCGAGGGGGCCACACATGGCAACCAGTTTGATGAGGCGTGGGGCGCGGTTGTCGTTGCGCACATAGAGCGCAAACGGCAAGCGGGCTTGTCCGGGCTGCGCCTTGCGGATGGCAAAACGCAACATCCAGACAACATCCCAAAGCCGTCCGGCTTCGTCCTGGCCGGTCACGTCGGGTGGCACGGTCACATAAGCGTCAAACGCGGTGCGGGTGATAAAAACCGGAAAGCGAATCCCGGCTTCCTGCGCGGTCTTGGTGACTTCCACCTGAAAGCCGTCGGCGACGGCCTGCGAGCGGGTGTAAGAATAAATGATTTCGCCAAAGGGCGAGTCGTTATTGTTCGTGTTCATGGTGTCAGCGTTTTCGGGATTTCGTTGGGGTAAACAGAGCCGCCTGCGCTGCCTCGGCAAGCATCCGGGCGCGGTCTGCCTCGTCGCGTTCCCGCGTGAGGCGTTCCCCGTCAAGTCCGGTGTCCTGAATCAGGGTGAACGTGTCGGGGACAAAACCAAACTCGTGCTGCGGAATCGGCAAGCGGCGTCTGTTTCGTTTCATGGATGTCTCAAGCGGGTTGTGAATCAGCCGGAAAATACGAGCGATACGTCTGCCGGGGGTCGCGTCGGCTGCCGGTGGAAAACCGCCCGCAAGGGTGCTGCCAAACCTGCCGCCTGCGGTTCCAATGGAAACCAATCTCCGCGAGTTCGGCGGTAACGGTCGGCGGTTGCCGGTGTTCAAACTGAATCCAAACCCACTTGCCAACAACCTCACACAATTCCCAAAGGCGCGGCGTCTCGTGATAGAGCAAATCCAAAACTTTCTCGGTGGAAAGTCCGCGATTGTAAAATCGCCTCTTAAAATCAATCCGTTGCAACGGTGTTTTCTGTCCGCTCGACTGTGCGGTCCGGTTCTGGAGCCTTGAATCTGAATTTGCATTTGTTTTCATAATCTTTTTTTTTGCTCTGCTGTGCGTTCTCGGTCTCTCGCCCTTCAACCGAAAAAGCCTGCCGAGCCAAGCGGCCAGTGGGAGTAGTCTTCAGAGGGCACCACGCCCGGCCCTTGGCTCGAACAGCAGGCTGGTGAGGGCGAGAGGCCGTGAATCCAAAGCAAAAAAACGGATTTGGAAACATCACCAACGGGGCGCGGGGTCGCGCTCCCTTGTCTCTCAGACTGAAAGCTGCGAAGTGGAGAGGTCGCCCGGCAGCGTAGGCCCAGACGCGCAACGCGAAGACGTGAGCATCGTAGCCGGAGCGTGAGGGCGAGTCAGCGGAACGGAGCGGTTTTCAGGCTGAGTGACAGGCTCGAATCGGGGGCGGAATGAGTGCGGCGGTTTTGTGGAGCGAAGACTGAGGGTGGTGGGGAGCGGAGACGGAGCAAAAGCCGTCGCTCTCAGGACGCGGGGAAACCGCGTGTCTCCGACAATTCAGGACGTGAAGCGGAGCGCAGTGGAAAAGCCTGCCGGTGGAGCGGTTCACTGGCGGCGCTGGAATGGAGCGGAGTCGGAGCGGGTTGAATTGGCGGAGTCACGCTCCAAAAGCAGCCGATGTGTCGTTGAAGAGTTTGGAGGCCCAGGCTCGCAGGAACGAGAACCGTAACCGGAGAATTCTGCGGTGACTCATCGGCGGTCGCGGTTCGGATGGTTTATTTTTTGTGCCAACTAATGACCTGCGAGTGGTTAGGTCTTTCCCAAGTGATCTCGGGGAAATAATGAGCCAGCCAATCGTAAAAAATCCGGGTGTTGTCCTTAATTTCCCAGCGGTATGGGAGCGGGACATCTTCGCATTTCTGATGAATCCAGTTATTTACAGCACCGAAACGGAGGCTGGTTTCCTGCTCCAACAGCGAAACAAAATCGGTGACGAAAGGAGTAGCGCGGAAGGCTTCGGCGAGTTTTTGGGTGAATTCAGCTTCAGATAAAGCGGCTGGAATCCTGAAGGTCACAAGATCATGGATAGCGCGCCGCACTTCTTCGGGCGTCCATTCTGCGTTTCTTTGCCTAAAATAAAATTGGGCCAGCTTGGCTGGTGTTTCGGTGGCCGGAAGCGAGCCAATTGTGTATTTCCTGGGCGCATCAAAGAGGTCAACCGGCAGCCGGTCTGGTGGGGGCAATTGATTCTTCTCGACGAATTCTTTGTAACGAGCATAAACGGCATCATCGACCTGCCTACTGGCGGCGATGATTCTATATATATTCTCCCAATCTCCGTTAGCTAACGTCACGATGTTCCCTATTTCGATGTTGCCCGTTTCACTGTAGCCACCAAAAACTTTAATCCAATGGTCAAATCCGGCTCGCGGATTAAGTCGGATGATCTTCTTCCCCAAGAACGCCTCAACGCGATTGAGGTATTCATAGGTTTCAGTCAGTTCCTTTTGAGTGTCGCAAAAGACATATTCCATGTCCAGATGAGGCCGGGTTTTGCGCATATGGATGGCTAAGGCGGTGCTGTCTTTTCCGCCTGATAGCCCCAAGATGTGCCTGACCGGCTTTTCGGCACTTGTAGTTTGTTCATTCATGGGTTTTCTCCAATATTTTCCAGATAACCCTGGACATGGCCGTGACAGAGATTCTGTCATTTGCCTTTAGGATTTTGCTGATGGCCGCTTCCGTCTGCCTGGCTTCTGGTTCCTCGTCGGAATTCAGATAAATAACTTTGTCTCGCTCTGAACCATCGCGCGCCGTTAGGGCTACACGCACAGCCGTTGCGGTTGAGCGGCCCTTGCCTGGCGAAAAGTTCACAGTCTCGACTCTCAGGAGCTTTGGCACTAATTGCCTCAGCTTCTCCTCAAAAACATTCTCGTCCTCGTCCTTCCAGCGCAATGGCGGAGTGGTGGCGACGTAGCTTCCTATGGATTCAAGCCAATCCGATTCGGGCAACTGGCTGTCAATCAGCCGGAGACAAAAAGCTTTGAGGTCAATGTCGCGGATGGTGATAACTAGCGCTTCGCAACGCTCAGACAGCGAATCGCGCAACGTTTGAAACGAAGCCGACGATTTGTCGGCGTCAAAAGCGAGTGCGATTTGTTCGCGGATGCGATCCTTGAGGAGGGGGTAAATCATTTTCAATTCATCCAGTGCCGCCTTGAGCTTAATGACAAATTCCTGAATCCGCTCCATTGACACTTTCGATTCATGGAATTTAGAGTCGCTTTCCGAAGCGAAAGGCTCCACGTCCAACGCCAGCGGTAATTCCTTGAAAAGCAGAACGCCCGGCTCACGCGCATTCAAAATGGCATCCCGCACGGCCCTGGCTTCCACGGAGAGCTTCAGGGTGTTGCGTGTGTATTCGGGCAGTTCGGCAACGAAGACGCACAGTGGCCGCACAATATCCAGAACCTCGCCCTTTGACTTGGTTTTCGCACTGAAGTCGAGCATGGAAATCAGTTTGTCAAACAGTGTGCGCCGGACGCCCTGCACTTTGCAAAATTGTAATTCAAAGGTGTGCGGAGCTTTCGAGAGCCGCAGAATTTCCTCGCGGTCAACGTGACTGAGGAATGTGCCATTTTCATAAAGGGCGATTTCGTGCTGGTGCTGCAAGAGCACGACCACCAGAAGGATCGGCAGGATGCCGTCGCGGATTCCGTAGGGTGGACGTCTTAGGGCGGTGAAGACGTGCGCTACCGATATTCGGCTATCAGGATTCGCTTCCAAAATAGCCATGAAGTGGGATAGTCCTTGGTGCAAATGGCACGGGTCGTCACTTTCGGACGGCTCCTGAAGGCTATAAACACCAGCGGGCGTCTGGACATGCAATTTGGACGCAAGCAGCACGGACCGATACATGGACATCTCCGGTGGTTTTTTGTCGGGGTCCATCCCTAGCAGCGGTTTCTCGCAGGAATCGAACATTCCTTCAATGAGCCGCATCCGTGCCGAAGCTGCCGCCGAACTTAAATAGCGCCGGTTTACCAATTCGTTGTGAATGGTGGGCGCGTGTGGGTAGAGTTCATCGCAGAGGTCGGATAATAATGAGAGGAACGCCTTGCCTGATTGAATCTTCCGTTGCTTGCCATTGTGAAACCATTTCATAGAGGCAGCACCGGAGCCTGAAACCTGCCGCAATCCCGCGTAGTGCTGGACGCGCTTCTCCAAAGTCTGCGTGGCGGATGCCAGTTGCCGCATGACTTCCTCGCTGGCATAACGGTCGTCCTTCAATTCAGGGGTGTTCGTTTGAACCCATGACCAGCGTTCTACTTCGTGAACGAGCTTTTCGAGGTCGTTCAGCGGCTCCGTCAATCCAATGAGCACGTCTGGAAGCCCCTGGATAGAGCGGGCGAATTTCTCAGCCGCTTGCACTTCCTCGGCTGTTTCGCACAACGGAATCACGATGCGGCCATCGGCGTCGTCCGGCGGCGTTTTAATGAAGGATTCAAGTGCTCCTAACTCGCAATAGGCAACGTCAAAGTGACGCAGATTTCCCGTGTTGATGTAATGCCGCCGCGCAACGATGGGGCGGACGTCCAATCGGTCTTTGATGCGCGATGCGACGCGTCGGCTGTGTCCGACTGCGCGCGAAGCTTCGTCGTATGCGGCGTCCAAGTTGACACTGGTATGCGACCAAAGGCAATAGCCGCCCATGCGTCCGCGCGAATATAGAATAGACGCCTGCTTGTGCAATCGCACAAGGGCAGTGCGGATCGAATCGGTTGACGATTTGGTTCCGTCCGAAAGCGCCAATACCAAAGCCTCCTCGTTGGGGACGAGTTCCGGGGAATTGATTAAGTTTAGCAAACCCACGGTTTTCAAAATCGCAATTTCCATCTCGCTTGACGAACGGAAACTGCGGACAAGCGATTCAATATGGTTCCAGTGGTTGCGGTAACTTTGAAGACTTAGGCGGAATCCAAAGTTGGACGCCGCGTAATCATAGAGGTCATTGATCCGATAGAAGGAGTCGGGACTGGCCGGGCGTTGGGCGAATGTCTGCAACCCAAAAGGTTCATTGGAAAGGAGGAAGCTAAACAGTGACCTTTCATTCTGGCCGAAACGCGTAAAGAGCCTGACCAAAATCGGGATGACTGTCGGGTGCAACGGGTAGATGCCGCCTGCCGATTGAATTAGGGATGTGGTCGAGGGGGCTGGCCGCGACAACGATGGGGTCAATGTAACGGGCAACCCTGCGGTTTCGGCGGACGAAATTGGGCAGCCATTTGAAATCAAATGGCGAACTGCCAATATAATAACTGTGCTGCCGGGCGTTCCGATCCAACTCCCACCAGCGCCGAATGCGCTGCCCCATTCCGAAGACGAATGAAATTCCGGCAAACACCAGTAAATCCGTTGGCCGTGCATCCTCATTTCCGGGTGTTGCGAGAATGGCGATGACCGCAACCGCGCCCATCACCGCAATCAGTTTGAGGGGGTGCAGGAGACGGTAGCCGATGTCTCGGCGAAGGATCACAGCGATGGTTAAGGGTGGAAACTGAGTCAGCCATTGCGCGAAGTAATAATCCTGAATGAACGAGCGTCTTTCGGTTGGTGGCGGTGGCATATTACCTTTGGTTGAATGTTAATAGGCGGTAGGGGAGCATTTCGTTGCCGTTGGCAAACAGGTGCCCGCCGTTATAGACGATGGCTTGCACCTGAAAATTATGCTGCGGCCCGCCGCGTTTCAGCGTGGTGAATACGGCCGGTTCAACAAAATAGCGGCGCTGGTCGCTGCGGGAGATTCCTGCATTGAGATTGCCCTGGCCTTGCTGCGGCATCGAAAGCACAACCTCATTGCGTGACTGCCCGGCGTTGGTGCTGGTGATCCTCACCCAGCGTTCGCCCAAAAGCCGGGCCGCCCATTCGTTTGTTTCCCCCGCATTCTGACAAAATATTTTGCATTGAAGATTCCCAAGCAACGAATCCACGGCGTCGTTGTTTTTGAGGACGCGGCGGAAGCTCTCACGGTTCTGCGTGAGATAGACCGTGCATCCGCCGGCGGAACGGGCCACGGCTTGGTATTCGGAATCGAACTTTGACACAAAGTTCTGCGCCTCGTCGGCCCAGAGGAACACCGGGCGCAAGAAGCCGTTCGCTGGCTGCGTCCGCCGCAGCACGGCAACTTGGAAGCAGTATTTCCAGGCGAGGTTGGCAATGCGGCCAACAAGCCGGTATTCCTGAACCGGCAAATCAACGATGATGATTTTGCCGTCGAACGTGTCCTCCGGCCTGATGTTGGTGTCGGTGGAAAATATCTGGCGTAGAGGCCGCGTGATGAGCGGCCTGACCAGCATGGAAAATGTCAGCGTAATTATGCTGCGGGTTTTTTCGGAGAGGTTTGGAAACTCCACCTGCCAGTAGTCCCGGCATTGCTCAAAATCGGCTCGTGTCTGGGCGTCTGCCTTTTCCGTCGCCTTGTCGGCCTCGGCAAGAATTGCCGCGCAAGCACTCGTCTTGCGCCATTCGGGATCGTTCACCTGTTCCGGCGTGTAGGCTCCGGTTGTTGCGATTGACCTGAGCAACGGCAGGGACACTTGCAGTCCTGCCAGCAGGGGCAGGTCCACCAGATTGGTGTTCATGTGGTGAAGGGCCTGCTCCCAGAACTTTTCGCTACCCGCGTTTTCTTCCTGCCCGGAAACCGCAAGGGCGATTTCGTCCAGGAGATTCACGATGTTGATGCTTAAACCTCCGCCTGCTTCCGGTCTGCTCGCTTCATGCTCAAGGAAATTAAACCGCCATGTGCCACTAGCATCTATGATGACAAGGTCATTCTCCCGTCCGGTCTCGGCGGCCCAAAGCTGCCATTGCCGACGTTCCTCGACCTTGGCGCACAGAACTAATCCGCCGAATCCGGCGGCAAGGTAACCGTAGGCAAGATGTTTTGCAGGCCCTGACGATTTGCCCGAACCGGTTGCACCAACTACGACCACCCCGGTTAGCGCGTCAGCCAGCCGGAAGCCATCTCCATTGCCCCAATCCCGTAAAACGGTTTGAAGTTGGAATGCAGGTCCGTTGCGGCTGGTGTTCGGTTGGCGTCGCCAAAATTTCATATTCTTGGAAGGACAGTCGGCTGGACATGAAATTTCGGGACAAGGAATCGGGCCTGCTTATTTTTTGGGCAGCGCCCGGTTGCCGGAAACGGCAACAATGGTCTTAGCAGCAGCCAAGACAACATCCCGTGGGCACCCCTTCCATTTGGCCCGGAAACGGCCACTGGAAGTGGGCAAGCCCGGAAGGGATGTCCGATGGCCGAATCCAAGGGCGGCACCCCTTGGGCAGGGATTTTAAGGGCGGCACGCCCTTGCGCCAGGGTCGAGGGACGGCACGTTCCCCGGCAGGCAGGGTTCCAAGGGATGCAGTCCTTTGGGCGGGATTCGTAAGGGCGGCCAGACCTTGCGGGGCGGCGACGCCGCCCGGTGAAAGCGGGGTGCCAAGGGGACGGCTTTGGAGTCCCCTCGGCGCGGTCACATCGCTTGCGATGTATAACCGCGCCATTCAGCCTTTTTTTGCTCCGGCCTTTCAGAAGGCCGTCGCGGCTTCCTGCCGCTCGCGTTTTCGCTCGCGGACGGTCACGGACGACCCTCGAAAACTGGCTATGAGAGCCATTCTCCGAGGGACGCAGCCATTGATTTCTGATATAATGTCCTGAAAGGAGGGTAGTGGCCGACTGACTAGGGGTATGGCGATATTCAGATTAGAGGCGAAGATATTCAGTCGTGAAAAGCGTGGCCGCTCGGTCATCGCTGCCGCTGCTTATCGAGCCGGAACGAAACTCAAGGATGAGATTCGGGACAAGACTTTTGATTACGCCCGCCGAGTCAAGGGGGTCATCCAATCTGCCATCCTCGCGCCGGAAGGCGCTCCGGCCTGGGTTCACAATCCGGGCCAGCTTTGGAACGCCGTCGAAGCGGGCGAGAAGCGCGTGGATGCTCAACTTGCACGCGAGTTCATTTTGGCGCTTCCAAAGGAACTGTCCGCAGATGCCCAATTCCAAACGGCGGTGGATTGGGCGCAAAAGGAACTGGTCACTTCCGGCATGGTCGCCGAAGTCTCCCTTCATCACGACAAGGCGGGCAAGAATCCGCATGTGCATATCCTCTGCACCATGCGGAAGCTGGACGGCGAGAAATTTAGCGCCAAGAAGCCCAGGGAATGGAACGACGTGGTGTTGCTGGTGAAGCAACGCGAGTCGTGGGCTGACGCCGTCAATGCCGCCCTGGAAAAAGCCGGGCGGGATGAGCGGGTGGATCACAGGTCTTTGAAAGACCGGGGAATTGACCGTGTGCCGGAGCCAAAAATTGGCGTCGCGGCCACGGCCATGAAACGCAAGGGACTCCTGGAAGACCCGGAGCGGTTCAAACTCGTCCGCAAGGTGAAGCTGTTCAACGATGCCATCCCGTTTATCCGGGCGATTCAGCAACATGGCCATATCCACCATTACGGCATGGGGGCGTCCCGGTTTTGGGATAAAACGGCGTTCCTCATGTCCCGCGTCCGCGATCAGGCCAAGCAGGCAGTCAAGAATGTTTGGCAAAAGCTGGTTACGGGGCGGGACAAAGGACCAGAAATTGAAAGATAAAATAAAGTATGAAACCAAATGATGAAATCAAACGGCAGGCCATGAGCGCGGTTGCCAATGTCAAATCGGTCGTCGCGCAAGTTGGATTGGTCAAGATTACCTGTGGGGCGGCATTGTATGCAGCCCACGTTCGCCAGATGGACCGGCAGGCTCCACAACGCCCGCGACAGGTCAGGCGGGATGCAGTTGGGAGGGACGTATGACCGATCCTCTTGCCCAATACCGGAAAAAGCAGCCTGGTGCGGTGGTGGAGGCGACGCCGCCCAAAGGGCCGGATGAGTATCTCGCGTTTGACACCAAGGACAAGGTTGACCGCCTGCTAATCAGGTCAGCGAAGGAGCAAGCGCGGTCGCCGGGATATGGCTACCTCCTGGACATAGCCCATGACGGGCCGTTTGGCACAAATTTCGTGCTCTACTACTCGTTTATGCTGACGGTGCTTGTGGAGGGCAGGAATTTGCAGCCGGTGATCATGGCGCTGCAAATGGGCACGGCGGAATTCATTCAGGAATACGACCCGGACAAGTGGCCGAAGCCGAAAGACGAAAAAGCGCCATTCATCGAGTCCATCACGGTCATTGCGGAACAAGGCGGGCCGCCGATGCCTGAAAACGGCAAATCGGCAAACGAAAAGGCAAAAGGCCGCAGCTTGCATTAAAGCTGAGGCCGGGTGTCTTGGTTTTGAATTTTAACAGGGTAACAGAAAGGGAGTTTATGATTCATACTATTCCAGAAACCGGCTTTGTCCGGATTCCTCAGATATTAGCGGTCATACCAGTGGGAAAAACCAGTTGGTGGAAGGGGGTGAAGTCGGGACGGTTTCCAAAGCCGATTAAATTGACGGAGCATTGCACAGCTTGGCGGGCGGAAGATATACGAGCTTTGATAAAGAAGCTTTCTGAGCAAACGCCGCAATAAGTATTTGCAACATATTTTGTAAAGGCTATTGTGCTAAAAAGGCGCTTTTGCTGGGGTTATCGCAAAATTCAAATCAATTGTAAGCTGCCAGTAGGCTTACCTACAACTCTTGCCTTGGGGGACTTATGAGGATTTTCGCCATTTGTTTGCTAGCTTTGTGTCTTTCCGGTTGTCAGCAAATGCAACAGCAGCAACAGCAAGAGAAAATCACCGCTGCAAATGCAACATTTAATGCAAAGGCTGCCGCATGTAGAAATGGTGAAACACTAAGCAAAAATAATGCAGTGGCCTGGGCAGACTGTCTTGCAACTGCAAACACGGAGCGTGGTTATGCGGTTAATAATCCAAATATGTGGATAGTTGATAAGGAAAATGCCGCCGATCGTGAATCGGCAGTAGAGTATTCGGAAGGCAAAATTTCTGAGGAGCAATTTAAAACTGATACACAGAAGCACTTCGCAGAGGCAAAAGAAGAGGAAGCAGGAGTTTTCGCACAACAACGGCAAGAGAATATGCAAAGATTGCAGACCATACAAGGAATGCTGCCACAACCACAACCGATGCCGCAACCCTATGCGATACCTACATCCCACCCAATACAGACAAATTGCACGACTGTTGGCACTACTATTAATTGCTCGTCATACTGAAAGATGTCAAATGTGTTTTGACCGCGTTTAACCATTGATTCGTTCTCGAACCGGCTACAAGAATGATTGTGCATTTGGGGGTAACTTTGGGGGTAAATGGATTTTACACCTTACGATTTCTGCCTGATATACAAATGCCTAATTGGACGGCGTGAATCCAGGTCGCGGAGCCAACATTCTGACCGCACTTGGTCATCCCAGTTCACACAATCGAGGGTGACAGCCGATTTTAGAAGATACGCTATTCGTCTGTGGCCACGCCGGATCGTTGACATTCGGGGGCAATTGGGGGTAATATTTATAAGAGTTACCCCCACGCTCAAAGGAGTTACCCCCAATGCCGCTTACAGATACGGCTATTCGCAAGGCAAAACCCCAAGAGAAACCTTTCAAAATATCTGACAGCGGGGGACTTTACTTGCTCGTTCAACCCTCGGGCAGCAAGTGGTGGCGTTATAAGTATCGCTTTGCGGGCAAAGAGAAACTTCTGGCTCTTGGCTCATACCCGGAAACCAGCCTCGCAGAGGCGAGGGAACGGCATTTTCAGGCAAAAAAGGCGTTAGCGGCGGGCAGTGACCCCGGCGAGGCAAAACGACACGCGAAGCGCGTTGCCACTATTAAGGCTGAAAACGACTTTGAATCGATTGCTCGTGAATGGCTTAATCAAAACAGCCACAAATGGTCCCCGCATTACGCGGGTGAAGTTCTTAAACGGCTTAAAAATCACATTTTCCCAAAATTGGGTCAAAGACCGATACCATAAACAAAGAGGCGCAATTCGGATTCGATTGCGCGATAAAGGCCGTCCGCTTTAGCGACGCGCGTCTCCATGTCGGTTTCTTGGCGATAGCTCTCAACCAAGAACATTAATAAATTGTCCGTCACGCTTCAGCTTATTGCAATTTCCTGTTCAATTTCAAGCCAGACCTGCGACTGATTTTGCATGAAAGAAGATCAACTGCGTTTCCTTTCGGTGGCGGGGCAATTGCCCGCCCGGCTTACCGTCGAAGAAGCGGGCTGGGTGCTGGGCTGCCAGTCGCATGATGTCCCGATTCTCGTCTCGTCCCGGCTGCTCAAGCCGCTCGGCAACCCGCCGCCCAATGGAATCAAGTTCTTTGCCACGGCGGATGTTTTGGATTTGGTCAAAGATCGTTCCTGGCTTGCCAAGATCACAAACACCGTTAATCAGCACTGGCACAAGAAAAACGCGCGCCAGAAAGGTCATGCTCTCAACGGCGCACAAAACGGGCATTCTCGCGCACGCGATTTGGCGCAAGAGGATGACGAGCGTTAGAATAAGGTCCCGCCTTGGGCCGCTCTAATTCCAAAAAAGGCCGAAAATTAGAATTAGCCGCGTTCACTTGAACGCGGCTCTTGTTTTTGTCCCCGCAATCAGGCAGCCGCCATTGGCATCGGCAGGATGACCGATTCTGCGGCGACTGTCATTTTTCTCTCGTAATCGTCCAGCGCCGGAAGCAGGACATGGGCCTTTTTCGCGTAGGCGCGATGCACGGCCTTGCTGTTGTGCCCAAGAGCGGCCTGGGCGAATCTTTCCGGGTATCCGCACGTCTTGGCACGTTCCGCCCAAGCGTAGCGGTAGGAATGGAGCGACACGCCTTCAATGCCAAGCAGCTTGCAGCGGCGGTAAAACTCCGCTGACCGGGCGTTGTCGGTGGTCGCGGAAATCTTCGGAAAAAGCGGGCCGGTCGTCGGCAATTGCGCCAGAACTGCCGCCATGTTCTTGCTGATTGCCAGTTGTGCCTGCTCGCCGGTTTTCATCCGAAAATACGTGAGGCTGTGCGTCTGCCAGTCAATGTTCTCGGCGGTGAGCATGGCGGCGTCGCTCTGCGAGGAGCCGATTTCCCAAAGCAGTTGGTAAAACAGACTGCGTTCGGGATTCTTCTCGGCGGCGAGAATGCGCCGATGCTCGGCCAAGGTGATTCCCCGCTTTGATTTAAAGCGGAGCTTTGGCCAGAGCCGGGGAGCCAGAACCGGAAAGGCGAGCCAGCCAAGCCCTACGGCCAGATTGTGAAGCCGTTTCAGATAATGAACAACGGAGACTTTGCCGCCGTTCAAGATGGTCAGAAAATCCTCGGCGGTCGTCTCCACGAGTTTTACCGGGCGAAGTCCATCAAAGGCTTTGGACTTCATGGCGCGGGCGCAACGGGTCTTGGTGGAGTCCTTGCCGTGGGTCTGCATCTGCTCCATGACGGTTTGCCATGTCCGCTTCGCCAGAAGCGGGTCTTGCGTTGAAAGGCAGGATTTGAGGATGAACTGATTGAAGCCGGGTTCGGTCACGGTCTGGCGTTTGATTTCCAGCAAGCGCAACGCCGCCTTGCGGTCTTTGGTTTCGAGCGATTGCTGTTTGCCCGTCCGGGAGTCCTGCAAATAAAATGTCTCCCCACGTCGGTAGAGGTAAAACCGTTGTTTCATAATCGTATTATGAAACGGATCGAGAAAACACCGTTAGGGTGTTGCAGGCGAGTTTTGCCGAATAGTGCCCGGATACTGGAAGATTTTTAAAATCCTGCAAATCTTCTGGCAATTCTTCTGGCACTGCCCCGGCAAACGCGCCTTTTTCGCGCCTGCCTTCGGAGTGCGCCGTTGAACATCAACGGCTTAAATAATGGCTCCAAAGGTAGGACTCGAACCTACAACTTCGCGGTTAACAGCCGCGCGCTCTACCATTGAGCTACTTTGGATTCCAACAGAAGGATATTCTACAATCGCCTCCACCCCGCGTCAAACGCTTTCCAAAGCCTCCTGAAAACGTGATCAACAAATCCTCGGCAACTGCTCGCCGCCTGGCATGTCAAGAATCCGGCTCGCGCCGATGGCGCTTTTCAACACCACCAGCGGCGGGTTGCCGTTTTCAACCGCGCCGATCCATCCGGCGCCGGCTCCGGATCCGTCCTGCCGCATGATGCTCAAAGCCTGGTCCGCGTCTTTGGCTGGAACGAATGCCACGAACCGCCCCTCGCACGCCACCTGCAACGGGTCCAGCCCGAGCAGTTCGCACGCGGCATGAACGTCCTCCCGCACCGGCACGGAGTTTTCCTCAATCACGATTCTCTGCTTCGCTGCTTCCGCGATTTCGTTCAACGCGCTCGCCAGGCCGCCCCGCGTCAAGTCCCGCAGGCAATGTATTTCCAGGCCGGCGGCCAGGAGTTTCCGCACCAACCCGGCAACCGGCGCGGAATCGCTCTGGATCCTGCTCTGAAATTCCAAACCTTCGCGCACGCTCATGATCGCCATGCCGTGACGGCCCAAATCTCCGCTGATCAGCACCGCGTCGCCCGTCTTCACGCTTCCCGGCGCGATCAACAGGGAATGTTCAATGACGCCAATTCCCGCCGTGTTGATGAACAGACCGTCGCCCTTGCCTTTGTCCACCACCTTGGTGTCGCCTGTGACAATCCGCACCCCGCTGCGCCCCGCCGCGTCGCGCATGGAACAAACGACGCTCCAAAGCGTTTCCATGGACAGGCCTTCTTCGAGGATGAAAGCCGCGCTCAGCCACAGCGGACGCGCGCCGCTCATCGCCAGGTCGTTGACGGTGCCGTGGACCGCCATTGATCCGATGTCGCCGCCAGGAAAAACAATCGGCCGGACGACGTAGGAATCGGTGGTGAAGGCCAGCCGCCCGGCCGGGAAGTCCAGCACCGCGGCGTCGTGGCGGCCGTCCGCAGGCGCTTCGCCAAACGCGGCAAAGAACATCTTCTCCAGCAGCTCATGCATCAATTTGCCGCCGCCGCCGTGGGCCAGCAGAATGCGCGGATACTGTCGGATGGGGATCGGGCAGGCAGAAGTGAATTCCGCTCCGTGGTTCATGGTTCAGCGTGTTAACTCGGCGGCTGGCGCGCGGCTGCGATAACGGTAATAAGCCGCGCACGCGCCCTCGGAGGAAACCATCGGCGCGCCCAGCGGATGTTCGGGCGTGCAGCCCTTGCCGAAGGCCGGACACTCGGCCGGTTTGATCCGCCCCTGCAACACCAGCCCGCTCAGGCATTCGGCGCTCTCCGCGGTGTCACGGTCGGCCAGCCCAAACTTTTTTTCGGCGTCCAATGATTCATATTGACTCCTCAGGCGCAGCCCGCTTGCGGGGATTTCGCCGATCCCACGCCATTTGCGCGGCGCCACTTCAAACACCCGCCGGATAAGCTGCCGCGCGTGTTCGTTGCCGTCCTGGCGCACCACGCGGGCATACTGATTCTCCACTTCAGCCCGACCGCCCTCCAGTTGCCGCACGCACATCAACACCCCTTGCAAAATGTCGAGCGGCTCAAAACCCGTCACCACAATCGGCACCCGGTATTTCGCCGCAATCGGCCCGTATTCCGCGCAGCCCATCACGGCGCAGACGTGGCCCGCCGCCAGGAAACCCCGCACCCGGCACTCGGGCGAGGCCAGCAGGGCTTCCATCGCCGGCGGCACCAGCACATGCGCGACCAGCATTGAAAAATTCCTGACACCTTGCTCCGCCGCCTGATGCGCCGCCATCGCCGTCGCGGGCGCCGTCGTCTCAAAGCCCACCGCGAAAAACACCACTTCCCGCGCCGGATTCTGCGCGGCGATCTTCACCGCGTCCAACGGCGAATACACAATCCGCACGTCGCCGCCGCCGGCCTTGACCGAGAGCAAATCCGCCGCGCTGCCCGGCACGCGCAGCATGTCCCCGAACGAGCAAAAAATCGTGCCCGGCCGCGAGGCAATCTCGATGGCTTTGTCAATGAACTCAAGCGGGGTGACGCAAACGGGGCAGCCGGGGCCGTGGATGAGCGTGATGGATTTGGGCAGCAGTTCATCAATCCCGAACTTGACGATGGCATGAGTCTGGCCGCCGCAAACTTCCATGATCGCCCACGGCCGCGTGGTGACGCGGGCAATCTGCCGCGCGTATTCGCAAGCCCTGGCTCCGTCGCGGTATTCGTCCAGGTATTTCACGGGCTGCCTTCCTTGAGTTCCAGCAATTCACCCATCTGGCGCAGGTACTCGAAGACCTCGTTGGCCTCGCTTTCATCCACCCGGCTGATGGCGAAGCCGACATGCACGATGACGTAATCGCCGACGTTCGCCTCGGGCACATAAGCGAGGTTCACGTCCTTCTGGATTCCGCCGAAATCCACAGTGCCCGTGCGCGAAAGAGGGTCATCGCCGGTGATGCCGGTGACGCTGGTGATTTTTCCTGGAATGGCCAGACACATTGCGCAGGATTTTACGGCTTGGGCGGGCACACGGCAAGGATTTGTCCTGGCAGTCAACGAATTTCCACCGGCTTGCAATTTGAATACCAACTTCCCAGGCTGACCCTTCACTTTCACGTAACATGCAGCAGGATTTTAACGCAAAGACTGCAAAGACGCGAAGAATGGGTAGAAACACCAAATTGATACATTGGTCTGGAAAATCGGTAACACGGTAACAAGTGTTGATAATCAACGACTTAGCCGGTAACACGAGGTTCCTCAACGTTTTCGGTGGAATAGAAATCCGCCACGACCGACCACGATCTGCTGTCCGAGTGATTTTGTGATGCCATGTTTCAGGGCCATTTCCTATATAACTCCTTCTATATGAGCTTCTTCCTCTTGGAGCCGCCGCACGGCGGCGGCCTGCGGCCTGGCAGCTTCGCTCCAGGCCGACCCCCAGATAAGGCTTTTAATGAGAATCTATTCCACTGAAAACGTTGAGGAACCTAACACGATCAGCTACAAACCAGTAACATGTTACTGCTTTTCTTGTCGCGCCATAGCGAAGCGACGGCGGATCGTCTTTCGCTCCTTCAGAAGCTGTATAAAATTAGCCATCTGAAAAAGGAGAGGCAAGATGGGATGATAGGTCCAAAAAACCCGCAACACCGCAACAAGTGTTGATAGTCAACGACTTAGCCCGCAACACAAACCGCTACAGAGGTGCAACATGTTGCGGGTTTTCAAGAATTTGACCACGGATGGCACGGATTTCACGGATGCCCGGAAAGATCAGGGAAAACGGAGTCAACCGCGAAATACAAGGGTTTCATTGAGCTTTTCGGCTTGTCGAACGACAATTAAAAATCACCACTGACGACAATTAAAATTCACCAGTGAGCCGGTAATGATCAGGCGGCGGTTGGGATGGCCGGAGGCCATCCCCAAACCGCCGCAAATGATCACAAACAAACAATACCGAAAGCTCATGAGTGAATATCAGAAGGAAGCGAACATTGTCGTCAGCGCGATGAAAGCGGATGTGCATCCGCAGACCGCGCGAAAATACATCCAGGCGGCCCAACCGCCGGAGCAATTACAACAGAAGCATGGCTGGCGCACCCGGCCTGATCCGCTGGCGGCCATTTGGGAACCCGCCCGGCAAATGCTCTCCCAAGCGCCCGAACTGGAAGCCAAAGAGTTGTTCGAGTATCTGCGGGGCATCTATTCTGACCAAGCCGCCGGCTCGGCGTTGCGCTCGTTTCAAAGGCGGGTGCTGCAATGGCGTTTGCAGCATGGCCGGGACAAGGAGGTGTTTTTCGAGCAGGCACATGTGCCCGGAAGGGTGATGCAGGTGGATTGGACCGACGCCAACGAGTTGGCGGTGACGGTGCGGGGGGTGCCGTTGGAGCATTTGTTATGTCATGCGGTGCTGCCTTATTCCAATTGGTCGTGGGCCACGCGCTGTCAATCCGAGTCGCTGTTGAGTTTGCGCCACGGTTTGCAGGAGGCGCTGCATCAATTGGGCCGGGTGCCCGAGCGGCTGCAAATGGACAACAGCAGCGCCGCCACCCATCGCATCGGCACCGGCGGACGGGAGTTCAACCGGGATTTTCTGGCGCTGACGGAGCACTACGGGCTGAAGCCCCAAACCATTGGCATCCGCAAGCCGCACGAAAACGGCGATGTGGAATCGCGCAACGGCCATCTGAAACGGCGGCTCAAGCAACATCTGCTCTTGCGGGGCCACCGGGACTTTGAGGCGGCGGAAGCGTATGACCGGTTTCTGTGGGCGGCGTTGCGCCAGGGCAATCAGAAATGTTCGGTCAAACTAAAGGAGGAGTGGGAGACGCTGCGTCCGCTGCCTCCCACTCGTTTGAGCGAGTATGACGAACTGCGCTGCCCGGTCAGCCAGCACAGCACCATTCGGGTCAAGAAGGTGACCTATTCGGTGCCGGCGCGGCTGATCGGCCAGGAGGTCAAAGTCGAGGTTTACGAAGGGCATTTGAAAATCTTTCATGGGCGGGAACGGCTGCTGGAGTTGGCGCGGGCCACCGGGGATCGCGGCGTCAAGATCGACTATCGGCATTTGATCGGGCATCTGCTGCGCAAGCCCGGTGCCTTCACCCATTACGTGCATCGGGAGGAGTTTTTTCCCGATTCGTCATTCCGTTTGGCGTATGACCGTCTGGTCCACGATCACGGTTTGCGGGCCGGTCAAATCGAATATCTGCACCTGCTCAAACTGGCGTCCGAGTTGGGCGAGTCGGCTGTTAGCGCCCTGGTCGGCGAGTGGGCTGGGCCGAGCCGACCGGGCCGATGGCGCGCGGCGGATTTGCGGCGATACTTGAACTTGGACGCCGGCGTCCGCTGGCCGGAGATGACGCTGGAGCCGGAACTGAGCAGCTACGACGCGTTGCTGGAAAGGCCGGTGTCCCATGAATAACGACGCGCTGGCCTTGCTCTTAAAATCCTTTCGCCTGGGCACGATGGCGGCGATCTACGAAGGCACCCTGCAACAAGCCGAGCAACAAAACTGGGGCTATCGAAAGTTCCTGCTGCACCTGTGCGAGAGCGAAGCCCAGGACCGGCGGCAACGCAAACTGGAGCGGCTGCTCAAGCAATCGGGCCTGCCGCAAGGCAAAGACCTGGGCAGCCTGGAGGAAACCAAACTGCCCGCCAAAGTGCGCCGGATGCTGCCCAGCTTGCTGGACGGCGGCTTTGTCCAGCGAGCCGAGAACGTCATCGCCATTGGCCTGCCCGGCCGCGGCAAAAGCCATTTTTTGGCCGCCTTGGGACGGGAGTTGATCCTGCGCCATCACTACGCCGTGCTCTTTGTGCCGACGTTCAAGCTGGTGCAACAATTATTGACAGCCAAGCGCGATCTGCGTCTGGAAGAGCGCTTGCGCGAACTGGACCAGTTTGACGCCATCATTCTGGACGACGTTGGCTACGTCAAACAGGAGCGTGACGAAATGGAAGTGCTGTTCACGTTCCTGGCGGAACGCTACGAACGGCGCAGCGTGATGATCAGCAGCAATCTGGTTTTTTCCAAATGGGACCAGATTTTCAAGGCCCCGATGACGACGATGGCCGCCGTTGACCGGCTGGTGCATCACGCCATCCTGTTGGAGTTCCAGGGGGAGAGTTTGCGAGTGCCCAAGGAAAAAGAACAAAACAAGGGCGGCGGGTAACCCCGAAGCCCTCAGCCCCTTCGGTTCCACTGCGTCTTTGTCGCTACGCTCCAAAGACTCCGTTCCACCGAAGGGGCTGGACAAACGTTACAGAACAGTGAAACGATGAACCTTAACAACCGGCCTCAGTGGTGATTTTTAATTGTCGCTGATGGTGAAGAATAGTTGTCGTT
>CAWFAZ010000034.1:0-6667 GCA_963813995.1 uncultured Verrucomicrobiae bacterium
AAGGCGGCTAATTGACTCAGCACGGGACCGACCGTGTTGAGATGTCCCGCATGTTTGGCGCGGAGCAAAATTCCTGCCGTGCCGAGCAATGGGAGATTCAAATGAACGGTTGCTTGCCGCGCCAGTTTGTCGTCCAGAACGACCCACGATCCGGGGTTTTCCAACGCAAGCGACAATACCGCTGATTCGCCCGCTCCAAGGTCCCACGAGAGCAGTCCCCCGACAGGGCTGGCCGGACTACGGAGGTCAACCCACCTAAGAGCCTCCGGTTCGGGCAGCGAAACGCCAAGCCGGCGGCCGGCGGCAAGTTCTGCGACAACAGCTTCGGGGACAATTATTCGCCCAAACAGTTTTGGAAAAAGATCAAGCTGCCCAACCTGGTGCAGATATTGGAGCGGCGAAGTATTGACGATGACGTCAGCCAAGCGTCAACTCCCGCTGTAACTCTTCTTTTTTCAGGTCAAATGTGCAGACCTCATAATCAGCGAGCCTGGCAAGAAAAAGAGGCTTTGGCACACCGGCAAGTTCCGCCGCAGCGCCGGAAGAAAGTCTGCCGAGTTCATACAGCTTGATGGCGGCCGCGAGAAGCAGTTCCTTACCCAATGCTTCGGTCGGCACCTTAAGCGCCAGCGAAGCCTTCTCCGGCAGATTCATCATAATTTCTGTCATGGCCCAAACTTACACTGGGGAGGGGTAACCGTCAAACTGATGCTAAAGGCGCAGGTGCGCCCACAACTCCGGCGGGCGCAATCGCATGTTGACAAAGAACGGCCCAAAATCCGCATAGCGCGCGCTGACCTCGTTGAAGCGCATTTCGTAAACGATTTCCTTGAGCGCATCGAGTTGATGGGCCTATTCCACCTGCAAAACCTGATCCAACAATCGCGGCAAATGTTCGGAAATGGCGGCGGTGCCGGCCAGCAACGAGACGCCGGCTTCCCTGGCCTGGAGTTGTTGCGCCGGGTCCTGCGCCGCCGACCAGCCCAGCACCGGAATATGCCGCGTGGCGGGATTCTTCCTCAGTCGGGCGATGGAGTCAAAAGCGGGGCCGTCGGGCAAAAGTTCGGCCACGACCACCAGCGGTTTTTCGTGTTGACAGGTCTCGGCCAGAGCCGCCATGTCCGCCAGCGTCTGGACGCGATAGCCCAAGTCTTGCAGCCGGTTGGCCAATTGGCCGCCCGGCATCAGGTTTGAGTAGTGAAGGAGGGCCAGGGGTTTGCTCATGATACGCCCGGCCTTTCCTTGTGCCAAAGCGTGCTCTGCTCATAAGCGTGGGCGAGTTTCAAGAGAGTCTCTTCACCGAACGGCTGGCCGAGCAATTGCAGGCCGATGGGCAGTTTGGGTTCCCGGGTGAAACCGCAGGGAAGGCTCACGCCGCAAATCCCCGCCAGATTGCAGGAAATCGTAAAAATGTCCGAGAGATACATCTGCAACGGGTCGTCCGCTTTTTCGCCGATTTTAAAGGCCGGCGTCGGAGTGGTCGGAGTGATCACGGCATCCACTTGGGCGAAGGCGTTGAGGAAATCCTGCCGGATGAGCGTTCGAACTTTCTGGGCGCGCAGGTAGTAGGCGTCGTAATAACCGCTGCTCAGGACGTAAGCGCCCAGGATGATGCGGCGCTTGACTTCGGCGCCGAAACCGGCCCCGCGCGTTTTGCAGTAGAGATCAATCGGATCGGCCCCGTCCACGCGCAGCCCGTAACGGATGCCATCGAAGCGGGCGAGGTTGGCGCTGGCTTCGGCGGTGGCCACAATGTAATAGGCGGCCACGGCATAATCGGTGTGGGGCAGTGAAATTTCCACGATTTCCGCGCCGAGTTTTTCAAATTGTTTGACAGCCGCCTGCACGGCCGCGCCCACTTCCGCATCCAAGCCGCCGATCATGTATTCCCTGGCCAGACCGAGCTTCAGCCCCTTGATCCGGCCATCGAGCGCGGCGGCGTAATCCGGCACGGGCCGCGGGACGCTGGTGGAATCGCGCGGGTCTTGCCCGCTGATGGCGCCCAGGACGATGGCGGTGTCGCGCACATCTTTGGCAAAGGAGCCGATTTGATCGAGAGAGGAGGCAAAAGCCACCAGGCCATAGCGGGAGACGCGGCCATAAGTGGGTTTGAATCCCACGCAGCCGCACAAGGCCGCGGGCTGGCGGATGGAGCCGCCGGTATCGGAGCCAAGCGCGGCGATGCATTCATCCGCCGCCACAGCCGCCGCCGAACCGCCGGAAGAACCGCCCGGGATGCGCGAGATGTCCCACGGATTGCGCGTCACGCCGAAGGCCGAATTTTCAGTGGAGCTGCCCATGGCAAACTCATCCATGTTCAAGCGTCCGAACACAATCGCGCCCGCTTCCTGCAATTTTTCAATCACCGTGGCGCTGTAGGGGGAAATGAACCGGCCGAGTATTTTTGACCCGCAATTCAGCGGCTGGCCGCGCACGGCAATCACATCCTTGATGCCGATGGGCACGCCCAGCAGCGGTTTTTGCGTTGCGCCGCGGGCGAGGACTTGATCGGCGGCGTCGGCCTGCGCCAGGGCATCGGCGGCATCGTAACTGATGAAAGCATGAATCCGGCCATCGACCTTCCGGATTTGATCCAGGCAAGCCTGCATCGCTTCGCGCGCGGAAACCTCGCGGCGGCCCAGCTTGGCGGCCAATTGGGAAATGGTCAGTTGGTTCAACATGGGTTGGGGTTACTCCACGATCTTCGGAACCATGAAAAGCCCGTTGGCGCCGGCCGGAGCGTTGCGCAGAGCCTCCGCGTTGGGCAGGGAAGGGCGAACCTCATCGGAACGAAACACGTTGACCAGGGGCACGGCGTGGGCCGTCGGTTCGATGCCGCTCACATCCAGTTGATTGAGCTTCTCGACGTAGCCGAGGATGTTGGAAAGTTGGGCGCCAAATTTTTCCTGCTCGTCGGGAGTCAGGGCGATTCGCGCCAGGTGCGCCACATATTTAACATCGAAATCTCCAGCCATGGTCGGGACCTATTCTTCGTCGAATTTGCGTTTGATCAGGCTCTCGATTTCGGCCAGCGCTTCCTGGCAATCGTCCCCTTCGCAGTTGACCCCCAGTGTGCTGCCGGGGCCGGCGGCCAGCATCATCAAGCCCATGATGCTTTTGCCGTTCACTGTTTCGCCGTCCTTTTCCACCAGGATGGTGCAGGCAAAGCGATTGGCGATTTTGACAAACATGGCGGCCGGGCGGGCATGGATCCCCAACTTGTTGATCACAACAAATTCGCGCCGCATGGCGTGCCTGCCGCCTGTTTTCTTCGCGCTACTCATCGCCGGTCATGTTGGACGTTGCCAAAAACTTATTCCAATGAATTATCACTGAATGTTGCCGGCCATTTGCGCGATCAGCCGGTCGTTCAATTCCTTGGCCGGGTTCTGGCCGGAAGATTTCAACTTGATTTGAAAAGCGGCCACCTCAATCAACCGGGCCAGGTCGCGCCCGGGCCGCACGGGGATGATGATGTGCGGGACCTCGATCCCCAGGATTTTCACAAATTCCTGTTCCATGCCGAGGCGTTCCACATCGGGCACCTCGTCCCAGGCCTTCAAGGTAATGACCAAATCAACCCCCTTCTGGCTGCGAATGCTCCTGACTCCAAACATCGAAGCGACATTGATGATGCCAATGCCGCGCACTTCCATGTGATTGCGGGTGACCTCGGCGCTGGTGCCGATGATTTCCCGCCCGTCCAGGAGCGTGACGCGGGTGATGTCGTCGGAAACCAAACTGTAGCCGCGCTCGATCAGGGCCAGGACGCTTTCACTTTTGCCGATGCCGCTCTCGCCGCGAATAATGACGCCGACGCCGAGAATATCGACCATGCTGCCGAGTTCGCTGCTGCGCGGGGCAAACAACATTTCCAGGGCCAGGGTGGCCAGGTTGATGAACTTCATCGTAATCATCGGGGTCACGAAAATGGGCACCTGCGCCAATTCGGCGGCGCGCCGAAAGGCCCTGTCCGGCTGCAAATCGCGCGAGAAAACGACGGCGGGAATTTTGAAGGAAAACAAATTGGCATAACGCTTGGCGCGTTCGGCGGGGGACAACGTTTTCAGGAAACACGTTTCGGCATTGCCAATGACCTGCAACCGTTTGCTGGCAAAATAGCGGGTGAAGCCGGCCAGGGCCAGCCCCGGCCGGTTGACCGTGGGTTCGCGGATGATGCGTTTGAGGCCGCTGGCGCCGGCCACCAATTTTAATTCGAGGCTCCGGGCTTCGCCGGTATAAAGCCGTTCGACAGTAATCGTATCGCGTTGCATGAGAATCAGATCATAGGAGAAGAACGGCCAATGTCCAAGCACGAATGACCGGGGAAAATCGTCGAGGTCTGGATTCCGGCTCCTGGCGCCACTTCATGCCTCTATCGTCACATGATCGGTGGCCTTGGCCTGGCAGAGCAAAATGAAGTTGTTCGACTTGTCCACATCGTCCAAGGCATCCTGGACTTCCATCGTGACGCAGCCGGCGAGGAGCCGGGTCTTGCACCGGCCGCAAATGCCGGAGCGGCATTCGAAGTCGATGTTCAGGCCGGCATCTTCCGATATCTCCAGCAGCGTTTTCTCCGGTGGCAGGGGAGCGGATTTCACTGACAGCGCAAATGTCAATGTGGGGACTGTCGGATCGCGAGCGGGCGAGGTTGATACTGCTTTGGAATCAGAGAGTGGCAGGGTGAGTTCGGCCTGTTTCGCGGCGACAAACGCCTCAGACTTGATTTGATCCCCCGGAACACCAAGCTCGTGAAATAATTGAATGGTTGGCTCCATCATGGATCTGGAGCGTCAGGATCAGGTACTGGCCGGGGAGATAGTCGAAGGGGAGACGGTTGCCGTCGGGTGAGGCGAGGCGGAACGTGCGGACGTCGGGTGTTTCTTTGACGATGCGCGCCACACGCAACGGACCGGACCATATCTTCGGTTTGACTGCGGTAGTTGCCGCTGGCACTGACTTGGGACGGCGCCAGTAAACCACCAGCCGGTAGCCGAGCAGGATGGCCAGCACCGCCGCAAACGCCAGCGGCTGGCGCACATCGGCTTTCACCTGCATATAATAATGAATCACGCCGGCGATGGCGGCCGCGTAAGCGAGCCGATGCAGCGCCCGCCAGCGTTTGCCGCCAAGGCGTTTGATCATGGCGTTGGTGGAGGTGACGGCCAGCGGCACCATGACCAGCAGACCGGTGAGGCCCACCAGCAGGTATTTGCGTTTGAGCATTTCCGAAAACGTGCTGGAAATGCTGAATGACCGGTCGAGGCTGAAGAAAATCAGGAAATGCATGCAGGCGTAGAAGAAGGCGTAAAGCCCGAACGTGCGCCGGGAGAAAATCAGCCAATTTAAGCCGGTGATTTTTCGGAGAGGCGTCACCAAAAGTGTCAGCATCAAAAAAACCAGCGCCGACATGCCGGTGGTGAGGATTGCGAAATTGACCGGGTTGGCACCAAGCTTGTGGTGCCAGGCATCCCAGCCAAGCAATGTCGCCGGCACGGCGGCATTGACGAGCACGAGAAACTTGGCGAAACGAATATCGTTCTCTTTCACGAGGGTTTTTGCCGGTCAGAAATTCGCGCGCAGATCCATTCCGGTGTATAAATGACCCACTTGTTCTCCATAGCCGTTGAACATCAGGGTTGGACGCCGTCCCGATTCGCCGATGCGTTGTTCGGTTGCCTGACTCCAGCGCGGATGGTCAACCTGCGGGTTCACGTTGGCGTAGAAGCCGTATTCATTCGGGGCAGATTCACTCCAGGTCGTGCGCGGTTGCGTCGCCACCAGCTTGATTTTGACGATCGACTTTATCCCCTTGAAACCGTATTTCCATGGCATGACCAACCGAATCGGAGCGCCGTCCTGTGGCGGCAACGCACGCCCATACAGCCCGCTGGCCAGGAGTGTCAACGGGTGCATCGCTTCATCCATTCTCAAACCCTCAACATAAGGCCAGTCGAGCACAGCGCTCCGCTGTCCCGGCATGCGCTTGTGATCCAGCAGTGTCTCGAAGGCGACATACTTCGCATGGCTGAGCGGCTCCACCAGATCGAGAACTTTGGACAGCGAAAAACCAACCCACGGAATGACCATGGACCATGCTTCGACGCAGCGCATGCGGTATATCCGTTCTTCTGGCGGACTGATTTTCAATAAATCGTCAAGGTCGAAAACCTTGGGCTTTCTCACCAAGCCCCCGACCGACACCTGCCAGCTTTTGGTCTCAAATTTGGCCGACGCCGGCGCAACCCCTTCCTTGTCAGTCGAAAATTCGTAGAAATTATTGTAATGCGTGATGTCCTGGAGGGAGGTCGCCAGGTCGGCGGCGGGAAAGCCCGTGGCATTCGCCACCGCAGCGGGCGTTGTCAGTCCCTTGATCAAGGGCGTGTCAACAGTACCCGTTGCCACAGGATTGAGCCGCCGATAGAGCAGGCCGGTGGCTATGGCGCTGGCCGCAACGATTCCGGCCCGCATGAACGTGCGCCGATTGAAGTAAATGGCGGGGTCGGTGATTTCGCTGGCGGGTATTTGCTTCGGTTCTTTCATTTAAACCAGTCAAATCGCAGAGATCATCACCTATTGATTGGTGGCCGCCGGCATATTCGTATTCATATTCGGCATACTGTTGGTTGCCATCATGTTCGTATTCATGTTCGGCATGCTGTTAGCT
>CAWFAZ010000035.1:0-43829 GCA_963813995.1 uncultured Verrucomicrobiae bacterium
GAAGGGGGGAGCCGTGATCAAATTTGACTTCGGCAATCCCATAGCAATCGGACCTTACCAGACCGCGCTTGGGTTTGCCAATACCGGCCTGATTGTGCATGGGTCTTTGAATTGCGAGACCGGGCCTTATCGGCCCGCGACGTTGACGACCATGGATGACGATTCGCAAGGGGAGATAATATTTGTCGGTGATGGGAGTGGCGGGATAATTCCCGAATTATCCTCCACCGGGAATCCGGAAACTGTGTCCCCTGGAAGGATTTATCTCAATTTGGATGACGCTCACAGCGAAAACTCGATTTCGATTAGCAATCTGCGGTTTTTCTATGCGGACCAGGCGGTGACGACGCCGACGAATTCAGGGGTGTTGCAGGTGTGGGATTGCCAGTTTGTGGCCTGCAATTCAGGGGTCAACAGCCGGCTGCCGGGCGGTTGTTCAACCAATCAACTGCACAACGTCCTGTTCGCCGATTGTAATTTCGCGGTGGCGGCCCAGAACAACTGCGCGGAGGTTGACGGAGAGCAGGTCACGGCCGATGTCTTCGCGTTTTGGGATACTGAGTTTCCTCCGTCCAAGGTGTGCCTGACGAATGCGATTGTCTTTGGAACAATCGGGAGCGGGCCGGTCATTTCTTCGCTGAATGTCGCCAATCCGTCGGCGTGGCCGTTTCAATCGGCCAATGATGGGAATTACTATTTGCCGGCGGGCAGCCCGTATCGCGGCAATGGCACGGTGAATGTCAGCCCGGGAATGCTGGTTGATTTGGCGCGCAAGACGACTTATGCTCCTGTTTCGTTTCCGACGAACATGACGATTTCGGGCCAGTTGACGTTGTTTCCACAGGCCGCGCGGTACACGGGCGGGTCGCCTGATTTGGGTTACTATTACGATCCGTTGGACTACACGATAGCTAACATGGTCGTGCAGGGTGGCGCGATCACGGTGCTTCGCGGCACGGCCATCGGATTTCGGAATGATTATCTTGTCGGACTTTACCTGGCGGACAATTCCCTGTTGACGAGCCAGGGAACGCCAACGCAGCCGATAACGTTTACGGACAACACCCTGGTCCAGGAAGGGCCGTTTGCGCCGGGACAGGTGTATAATCAATACTATGATCCATGGTGGTATCCAAACGGCCTCCCCTTTTACGGAGGGCCGGCATTCTTTGTCCCGCTCCCCACGCAAAACGACAACTGGGATGCCGCGCCGCAACTGAACATGCGTTTCTGCAACTTTTACATGACGCAGGATGACTTTGGGGTGGCGGCGGGCTGGTCGGTGGGCGATTGGGGGAATCCGTTTTCGTTTGCCAGTTCGGTGGTATGGAACATGCAGGATTGCGGCGTGTATGGCGGGCAGCTTGTTTTGGGCAACCCGGATAACAGCACTAATAATCCGTCCGGCTCCGTTGCATGGATCAATGATCTATTTGAGGAAACTTTCATCCTGCTGGAACCCGGCCAGGATGAAAGCGGTCCGTATGTTGATCTTCCTTTCCAAGCGTATAACAACCTGTTCAAAGAAGGGATTCTCGCGCTCGATCCCATCACGACATCACAGGGGAACTGGCAGTTGCAAAACAACTTGTTTGACCAGGAAGACTTTTGGCAGAATCCAAACCAGCCTTTGGATTATAATTACAATGGCTGGTGGACAAATTCCGGATGGCAGAACCTGCTTATCCCCGCTTTCGTAGCCGGGCAGTTGACCCCGACTCAAACGGGTGATGGCACCACGAATGGTTTCAATGACCAGTACTTGACAAACCCGCCGCCGTATCAAAGCGGCCCGTTTGGCAATTATTACATGGCCTCCGGCACGGTGCTGGCAGGCACCGGCAGCACCACGGCAGATCAGTTGGGCCTTTATCATTACACTACCGCGACCAACCAAGCCGCTCAAAGCAATTTCGTTGTCGATATTGGGCTGCATTATCTGGCGGCCAGTAATACCACCAACGGCTGGGTTCCCATGGACTATGATGGAGACGGAATCCCTGATTATGTGGAAGATGCACTCGGAAATGGAGCGACGGGATCTAATGCCGTTGCTTTGGGAGAAACCGATTGGACTACTGCCTATACCATCCCCGGCGTTTTCGATCCGACCAATTCGGTTTACGATGACATTGATCTCTCCGGTGATGGACTGGTTGGTCGCATCAAGAAGGCGTTCAACATGAATGCATTTGACAGCAGCAATCCGTTTGCCCTGGCGCAAGCCATCACGGGTCAGGAACCCTTCACCCTAACATATTCACTACCATTCTCCATGAATTTAGATACCCTTCAATGTACATTACTATTACTAGAGGATGGCACTTATGTATCAACTGTAAACTTTACCCAGCAACAAGACGGTACCTACATGGTCCAATGGAATACTACCTTTTCCGAGTCTGGAACCCACCTCCTCCAAGTGCAGGTGTCCATCCCCCTACCCAGCACTGAAATGAACAGTGAGACACCGCCCGTAGTGAACACCGCCAGTGGTCCGCCTAGAGTCGAGACCGTAACCAATGTTGTTCAATTTGATCCGGACACCACTTCTTTTGGGAGCCAAGCGTGGATATCAGGAACGCTGCAAGTGCAGCAAGCAGATTACACAATCGAGATCATAGATGCTCAAAGTAATCTGATTAAAACGATTACAAATCATACTGATACAGGGACCATTGATGACACGTGGGATTTCCAAGTATCTGGTGATTGGGAATTAACACGAACCCCGCAATTCTAATATGAAATGCAAATGCCAATGTTTATTGTTATATCTGATGCAAATCCTTTGTTTCTGCATCCAAGGAATCTGTTTGGACGAACCGGATTCCCCACACAAGGATTCCGATGGAGTTTTACTGGAATATGATACAACCATACTTACATTAATGCTTCAGGAGGCTAATGATTACGCCTCGCGGCTGAATCTTCCTGAAAAACTCCCAATCACAACTGAATCCCTAAAGGAACATTTCATCACGAGAGAATCAATTGCGGATCGCTTCGGAGCATTGGGCAGTATTCGGACCAGTAAGTTTACGTATGGGTTTGGAAAAGGAAGGCATCTTAGCTACATTACCCGCTTGGTCGAAGAACAGGATAAATCCTTATATGAACGCCATAAATCATTGGCGATTGTGGATTCCGCGGTGAATACAAATGCGGCTGTGTTTCTGGCAACAAATTGGCTCAAAAGCGCGTACGTAAATGTGGCGGATCTATCACGGAGCTCAACTATCACTGTTTCACCTATCAGAATCCTGAATATGACAACCTCGAAGTACATGGTGATATGGCACCGAAATGGTAGGACCGTGGCCGAGGTGGTGCTCGTGGAGCCAACAAAGCAATTGGATGTTCTTCGTGTGGAGGACCCAGAATACATCTTGCGGCCGCCCCTCGTTGTGGAAAAAAAGAAGGAAAACATAACTGTTTCGGTAAATAAGCAACCTGGACATTAACGCTATTTGCATCTGGACTAGACGGACATAGCAGGCCCCGTTTTGGTGGCCGCGGGATAACTCGCTAGTTCTGCCTGTCAACGATGTGTGTGAAGAGACAGTAGAATAGTACCGAAGAAAAGCAGAAATCCAAACCTGACAAAAAGCAATTGAACAATGTTTGGGGAGCTTGGAGTTAATAACAAAATGAGGAGAGTCGTAATCCAGTAGGATAGCAAAGTTGCGAAAAAAACCTGAGTGGCTGGAAAATGAAGAAAATTAATGAGTGAAAACAGCAAGCAAATCACATGCGTAGCCAGTGAGATAATGATCGGTATCCCATATTGTGGTGAAAGCGGAGTAAACTTTTTCATATTTGCTGATATTGTGGTCTCCTCAGCAGAATCTGTGGGTAGCCAAATATACCACCAATGCGCAAGTGCCTTGTGCTCAATGACATCCGCCAGAACGAGTCCCTCTTTCAACTGACTCCCACATCCCAAGGGCAGGCAGGCGAGCGGTGGCGACGGCTTCCGAGCCCCAACTCGCGTCGCCGCCGGTCGCCACCGCGTAACGGACTCGCCTGCCTGCCCTTGGGATGTGCCATTTTGACCCACAGATTCTGCCATAGAGCCATATTGTGTTTATGTCCTTTGGGAGAGTCAAGTTTTTAAAGTGGCATCGGTTTTAAAGTTAACATGGGGTCGTCAGGTGAGGGAAAATCCGCTACACCTGACGCCCTATGATTATATCTAACAAGAAAGTTAATAGCAAAAAGCAACCGCAACCGCAACCCCAAACACCCGCTCGTGGCCCCATAAAAGCCGCTCCGTGCAAAGCCAAGACGATCAAACTGGGCGTGGACGTGCATCTGGGCCTTTACGTGGTCGTGCGCGTGATCGACGGTGGCACGCCCCAGCCGCCGCAACGTTTCAAGCCCGCGGATTTCCTGCTGTGGTGCGCCAGGCAACTGACCCTGGCCGAGAAAGTCTTCACCTGTTATGAGGCCGGTCCCTTCGGTTACACCTTGCATCGCCGGCTGGAGAAGATGGGAGTGACCAATTACGTCATCCGGCCACGGGACTGGGACGAATACAGCAAGAAGGTCAAGACGGACAAGCGCGACGCCCTGGCCATGGCCTTGTGTCTGGATCGCTACGTCAGCGGCAATCGCGAGGCGTTTTGTGTCGTGCGCGTTCCCACCGAGGCGCAGGAGCAGAAACGCAGTTTGTCGCGGCAGCGGGAGAGTCTGCAACAGGCCAGGCAACGGCTGGCCGCGCAGGGGCGCAGTCATGCCCTCTATTACGGCGGACATCTGCAAGGGGAGTGGTGGCGGGAAGCGGCCTGGCAAAGGACGCTGCTGGAGATGCCGGCCATCGTGGTCAATTTGCTGGAACCCTTGCGCCGGTTGCTGGCGGCGGTGGAAGTGGAGTTGCACACCCGGACCAGGGAACTGGAGACAGCCGCGCCGGCCGGGTTGCCGGTGGGACTGGGCCAGATGACGAGCGAAATCCTGGAGCGCGAAGTGGCCGATTGGAACCGGTTCAAGAACCGGCGACAAGTGGCCAGCTACACCGGGCTGTGTCCCCGGGAGGACACCTCCAGCCAGCGGCGCTTTCAAGGCGCCATCAACAAGCACGGCAACCGGCGCTTGCGGCCGGTGCTGGTGGAAGGCGCCTGGCGTCTGATGGTTTTCCAGCCCGGCTATCGCCCCGTCCAGAAGTGGCGGACGGCCCTGCTGGACCACAAGACCAGCCCGTCGCGGCGCAAGAAGCTCATCATCGCCCTGGCGCGGACCTTTGCGGTGGACTGGTGGCGGGTGCGCACCGGCCGCTGTCAAGCCGAAGACCTGGGACTGAAACTCCAGCCGTTGCCCAGCGCCTGAGGAATGACTGAACGAATGATTTTGTCGCCACACATTTTGGAGCGTAGCGGAACCGAACTGACCCCTGGGCCTTTGATGGCCCGTTTTAAAGTATGGTGTCCGCGCGCTCCTCTGGACTTGGAAACGATAAAGTGTACGCCTCGCGGTTGTACGGATAGCAGGTTAAGCCAGGTCAATTGACCGGTGCTCCACCAGAGGAGACGATCCAATAAAAAAAGCGGCAGAAAGACAAAGAGAAAGAAGAAAAAAGAGAAGAAGCTTTTAATAAAAAGACGGGGTTTTCGGACGCGCTTGACAATTCTCCCCATAGCAGGGGTCAAGCCCGGAATTCGGAATTATAATCGCGGTATTCAACTTTCCAGGCTTGACCCCTTCAACCCCTTCACCCCTTCACCTTCATGGTTTCGACTGGGACAAATTCGACTAATTCAATTCTCAGCAGCAGCGCGACTCTTACTGATTACGGCGGGGTCGGTTACGCGTACATGCCTCTGATTGGGCCGCGTCAAAACTATACGTTTAGAGGCGATACGACCTATCTTATCTGTTCAGCCACGCCTCACCTGAGTTCGGCCGATCTTTACGGAGAAACGACTATTAAAGGGGGAGCCGTAATAAAATTTGACTTCGGCAATCCTATATCAATCGGACCCTACCAGACCGCGCCTGGGTTTGCCAATACCGGCCTTGTTGTGCATGGGTCCTTGAATTGCCAGACCGGTCCTTATCGGCCCGCGACGTTGACTTCCATGGATGACAATTCGCAAGGGGAGATGATATTTGTCGGGGATGGGATGGGTGGCATAATCCCCGAACTATCCTCCACCGGGAGTCCAGAAACCGTAGGCCCTGGCACGGTTTATCTCAATTTGGATGATGCCCACAGTGCAAACCCCATTTCGATTGCTAATCTACGATTTTTTTATGCGGACCAGGCGGTCACGACGCCGACGAATTCAGGGGTGTTGAGGGTGTGGGATTGCCAGTTTGTGGCCTGCAATTCGGGCGTCAACAGCAGGCTGCCGGGCGGTTGTTCAACAAATCAACTGCACAACGTCCTGTTCGCCAAATGTAATTTCGCGGTGACGGCCCAGAACAAGTGCGCTGAGGTTGACGCGGAACAAGTCACCGCCGATGTTTTCTCATTTTGTGACCCGGAATTTCCCCCCTCGCGCTTGTGCATGGCAAATTGCATTGTCTTCGGAACGATCGGGGACGGGCCTGTCATTTCCACGCAAAATGTCGAGAATCCATCTGCATGGCCGTTTCAATCGGCCAATGACGGGAATTACTATTTGCCGGCAGGCAGCCCGTATCGCGGCAATGGCACGGTCAATGTCAGCCCGGGAATGCTGCTTGATCTGGCGCGCAAGACGACTTATGCTCCTGTTTCGTTTCCGACGAACATGACGATTTCGGGCCAGTTGACGCTGTTTCCCCAGGCCGCGCGGTACACGGGCGGATCGCCTGATTTGGGGTACGCGTACGATCCGTTGGACTACACGATAGCTAACATGGTCGTGCAGGGTGGCACGATCACGGTGCTTCGCGGCACGGTCATCGGCTTTCGCAATGATTACATTTGTGGGCTTAATTTGGCCGACAATTCCCTGTTCACGAGCCAGGGAACGCCCACCCAGCCGATAACGTTTACGGACAACACCCTGGTCCAGGAGGGGCCGTTTGCGCGGGGCGAGGCGTGGAATGCATACATCGGCCTCGCTTATTACGGAGGTCCGGCCTTCATTGTCCCATCCCCGTATCAAAACGACAGCTCGGACGCCGCGCCACAGATAAGTTTGCGCTTCTGCAACTTTTATATGACGCAGCCTGACTATGGCGTAGCGGCGGGTTGGTCACTGGGCGATGCTTGGGCGAATCAATTTCCATTTTCGTGTGCCAGTTCGGTGGTTTGGAACATGCAGGATTGCTGCCTTTATGGGGGACAGATCCTTTTGGGCGACCAGAACGGCGGCACGGCAAACCCGCCTGGCTCAGTTTCATGGCTCAACAATTTATTTGAGGACACTGTCATCGTGCTGCAACCTGGCTATGATGACGACGGTCCGTATGTCGATCTTCCGTTCCAGGCATATAATAACCTGTTCAAAAATGGGGTTCTCGCGCTGGATCAGATCACGACATCACAGGGAAACTGGCAGTTGCAAAACAACTTGTTCGACATGGTGGGATTCTTGCAGGGGCAGAACCAACCTTTGGATTATAATTACAATGGCTGGTGGACAAATTCCGGATGGGAATATGTGCTCCTGAGTAAATTGTCCGGCCAGTTTACCTCGAATTGTCCAACTGGTGATGGCACTGCGGATGGTTCCAACGACCAGTTTTTGACAAACCCGCCAGTATATGAAACAGGAGAATATGGCAACTACTATCAAACGGCAAGCAGTCCGCTGCTGAATCAAGGAAGCACGAACGCAGCCGCCTTGGGCCTTTACGCCTTCACGGTGCTGACCAACGGAGCGGAGGAGGGAACCAACATCGTGAGCATCGGCTTGCATTACGTCGCGGTTGGTACGAATGGAAATCCGGTGGATTCAGATAATATCGGTTTGCCGGATTGGTGGCAACTAGCGTATCTCGGGGAACTCGGAACAAGCCCGACTAATGAAGATAATGCCGGCGACGGCTACAGCAACTTGGAGAAATATCTTTTGGGCCTCGACCCGAGCATCGCGTATCCAGACCCGATGATCGTGGAGCCTCCCCTCGATCAACAAGCGTATGTGGGAGGATCCGCCGCTTTCACCGTCCTCGCAGGCGGGACTCTGCCCCTCTCCTATCAATGGTTCGACAACTTCAATCCCATTGCAGGAGCGACCAATGCATCTCTGGTGTTCACTTCGGTTCCCCGTGTACATCAGCAGCGACCCCATTGCGGGGCAAACGGCCGTTTTTTATAATCAATTCAGCTCGTGGTCTGATTTTTTCTGGAACACGACCGCAGTGGTGGGCGGCATCGCGCAGGACATCATAAGGCAGATTAATCTTGCCTATATTCTTCATCCGCAGGACACACAGGGTTATGATCGCGGCATGAATAAAAACGCGAGCCCCTTTGTATTTGTCCCAAGCTCCCTTAATTCACAGTTCTATAACATCATTACCAACAGCCCCCCAACCGGCAATATTGAATATTACTGCCATGCGAGCCCAAGCAGCTTTGGCGCTGGGACTGGAAACACCGCCACCAATCGGTTTGATGAGGACGATGTGGCCAAGGCCCTCGGCAACGGAATTGGCGGCGCTTTTCACCACAGGGTCCGGTTTGCTTGGATCAACGGCTGCAACTCGGCTGGTGTCAACTCGGCTGGCGGCAGCTTGCTCGCTTTTGCCTTTGGCAGTCCCTACAACCCCAGCGGCCAATTGACGCTCAGCCTTTACATGGGCTGGGACACGTATTTTTATAATTCTGTCTGGTGCCTGCCGCCCGGTATTCCAACTTTTTGCATCGATAACTTTTATTTGTACTGGACCGATATGGGACAGGATAATTGCATTACCGTCATAACCGCGGCCGACGAGACATTGGATGCTGATGATCCAAATATCAGAGCCCTCTGGCCTATGTATTTTAATACTACTTGGGGCACTGGCTTCGGTCACCCTAGTGGTTATTCTCAGTGGCTTGGGTTAGGCAGCGGCGGCGGGGCGGCGGCGGACATGACCTGGTATCAAAGTGGCTTATGAAAAACCTTTTAACATTATTGGAAACACCGAGAAGGCACCCCGTCGGAAGCGTGGTTGTTCTGGGCGTCTTGGCCGTCATGCTGGCGTACCACTTTCGGCAATCGCCGCAGCCGCAGACTCCTGAACCGAAAAAAGTTGCAGCGCAGGCCAAACCCGCTCTTCCCGCCCCTCAAAGACTACGAGATTTGCTTCCCGAAGAACGTTCCGATATCAGGTTGCTGCCGGATAGCGCCGATGTGCCGGTGGCACCCGTAAAAACCACCATTGACGCGACAATCGACCACGCCCACCTAGCGAGCTTTCTATTCCCCACCGAAGCCGAGGGCCAGGCGCACACCAGATCACAGGTACTTAGGATGATAGCGAATGTGGTGACGGAAACGAACGTGATAACAAATACGTTCCCATGGACGACGAATATGGTGACGGAAACGAATTACATGAAAGTAATGGCACCCGCGGCCACTCTGATTACCAAAGTCCATACAGCTAGCGCGGTCTTTAGCGTTGAGTCGTCTCCCACCAACAAGTTCGTCCCTGGAGTGGATGAGATGCAGCTTCGTGGACCGGATGAAAACGGGGCCGAGCGCGGTTACTTTACAGTGAGGTCGTCTTTGGCGACCAGTAAGTCCCGGAGACTTTACGCCGACAAGACTCAGTACCCTGACGTCAGCCCAACCGCCGGTGTTGACAGGGCGGTTGATACATTTGTCAAACTTCAATTCCCGGAGGCGGGGTATGTGTTTGACCATGTGAGAAAGGAAGATCCAAGCCTGCCTTTTTTCGTCTATACCTATGTTACTCCCGATGAACGATACAAGGTCGGTGCTTCAGATACTGTGCGGGTTGTCGTCCAGACGTCAGGCCCGGGTATATCGCCCGACCATCCAAGGTTGTCGGCATACGCGGCGCGGGGAGTGCCATTTCCTACTCATGGGATGAAAATGACTCCTCCCTCCAAACTCGACGGCAGAAAGTTTAACGATTTTCTGCGCGAGAATGGGATGCAGTACGGTCCTCACTCCGCGCAGCCTATACAACAGCCACTGAACGGTCCTTGAGCTTTTTATATTTATAATTGGAAGTCAACCCAATTGTGTTAAGATATTTTTGCCATGAATAATCAGGCAAGTCCATTCTCTGCGGTTCTCGGGGGAAAAAACCTTCAGGGGTTGAAGCGTACCAGCGCCTCTTCATTGGTTGGGATACTGTCTGTGGCGGCAGCTGTTGTTTTCCTCGCCTTGGTCGGTACGGCAGTCCTTACGTCGGTGTGGCCCCCGGAGAGTAAAGAAAAAAGCATGATTTCAGAGGCCAGGATGGAAGCGATGATAGTGGGAAATGCCATAGAAGCTTATCACAAGACCTATGGGCAGTTCCCTGTTTCCAGCAACACGCTCTCTTACGCTTTGAGCACCGGGGACATTGTTACCTACGCTGGAGGCCCCGATGTCGCCCACCCTGGTGTTACCGGACTAGTTCTTGCCAACAGCGAGGTGATCGCCCGATTGATGGAAAAGAATCCACAGAAGACAAATTTCCTGGGTATCTATGTCGCCCCCGCCCGCAGCCATGGGCTCGGCGGGATTGATAAGCACGGGAATTTCGATGACCCGTGGGGGAATCCTTATAGAATTTCAATGGATTTGGAGCGCGGCAAGGTCAGGGTCTGGTCGATGGGACCGGACGGAAAGGGGAATCCCCCGATTTCCGGGAATATAGAAGTCAGATAGGACAGCGGGCCGTCAAAGGTCAAAGGGGTCAAACCGTAGCTTTGATTTTGCTGAAAAACCCCCTTGTTTTGAAAAACCATGAAGAACATTTAAAAAAGAGTCAAGTATAGAAAGTTCCAGGATCGGTTGTGGGCGATTTTTCTGGAGTGACCGGACTGTTTTGGTGGTGTTTTCAACTGTTACTTTTTGACCATTTGAGGTTGTTCAGCAGAATCCGTACATGCCTCTGATCGGGCCGCGTCAAAATTATACGTTTAGAGGCGGCACGACCTATCTTATTTGGCCGCCCACGTCTCAGGGGAGTGCGATTGATCTCTATGGGAGCACTACTATTGAGGGAGGAACCGTGATCAAATTATACTTTGGCACTCCCGTAGAAATCGGAGTTTATCACAACCTTTCCGGGTTTGCCCATACTGGCCTGATTATGCATGGGTCCTTGAATTGCCAGACCGCGCTTTATCGGCCCGCGACGTTGACGTCCATTGACGATGATTCACAAGGGGAGTTCATATACGTCTTTGATGCGAACGGCAACCCAATTCCTCAATTATGCTCCTCCGGAAATCCAGAAACCGCACCATTGGACACGGTTTATCTCAATTTGGATGATGCTCACAGCGAAAACTCGATTTCGATTACCAATCTGCGGTTCTTTTACGCGGACCAGGCGGTCACGACGCCCACCAATACAGGGGTGTTGCAGGTGTGGGATTCCCAGTTTTACGCCTGCAACTCGGGCGTCAACAGCCGGCTGCCGGGCGGTTGTTCAACAAATCAACTGCACAACGTCTTGTTCGCCAAATGCAATTTCGCGGTGGCGGCGCAAAATGCCTGCGCGGAGGTGGATGCGGAACAGATAACGGCCGACGTTTTGTCATTTTGCGATCCGGAATTTATCCCCTCCCGCTTGTGCATGACCAATTGCATTATATGGGGAGACATCGGGGACGGGGCTGTCATTGCCACGACGAATGTCGCCAATCCATCGGCATGCCCGTTTCAATCGGCCAATGACGGAAACTACTATTTGCCGGCGGGCAGCCCGTATCGCAGCAATGGCACGGTCAATGTCAGCCCGGGAATGCTGGTTGACCTGGCGCATAAGACGACGTATGCTCCCATATCATTTCCGACGAATATGACGATTTCGGGCCAGTTGACGCTGTTTCCACAGGCCGCGCGGTACACGGGCGGATCGCCTGATTTGGGATACTATTACGATCCGCTGGACTACACGGTGGCTGATATGGTTGTGCAGGGTGGCACGATCACGGTGCTTCGTGGCACGGCCATCGGATTTCGGAATGATTTTGTTGCTGGATTTAATATGGCCGACAATTCCTTATTCACAAGCCAGGGAACGCCAACCCAGCCGGTTACTTTTACGGACAACACCCTGGTGCAGGAAGGCCCGTTTGCGCCAGGAGAGGTGTATAATCAGTATTTGAGTCCATACTTGGGGTTCACTTATTACGGTGGTCCGGCGTTCTTTGTCCCCAATCCGAATAAAAATGACACACAGGATGCCGCGCCCGAACTTGATTTTCGCTTCTGCAACTTTTACATGACGCAGGATGACTTTGGTGTGGCAGCGGGTTCTTCATTGGGCGAATATGGGGGGTTTGGGTTTTCGTATGCCAGTTCGGTGGTTTGGAACATGCAGGATTGCTCCGTGTGTGGCGGACAGCTTGTTTTGGGCAACCAGACCGGCAGCACGGGAAATCCGCCCGGCTCCGTCTCATGGGTCAATAATCTATTTGACCATACTTTCATCCTGCTGCAACCCAGCTATGGTAATGAAAGCACTCCATGCGTCGATCTCCCGTTTCAGGCATTTAATAACCTGTTTAAGGAAGGGGTTCTTGCGCTGGACCCGATCACGACAACACAGGGGTACTGGCAGTTGCAAAACAACTTGTTCGACATGGAGGGCTTCTCGCAGACGAGCCAGTCTTTGGATTACGATTACAATGGCTGGTGGACAAACTTCGGATCATATAACCCGCTCGTAGGCCCCGTGAGCGGGCAGTTGTCTTCCACCACCACCAGCGATGGCACCACGAATGGTTTAAATGACCAGTACTTGACAAACCCGCCGTCGTATCAAGCTGGGCCTTTTGGCAATTATTACATGGCGCAAAACACGTTGCTAGCCACCAACGGCAGCACGACGGCGGATCAGCTTGGACTTTACCATTACACGACCGCGACCAATCAGGCGGCTCAGAGCAATTCCGTTGTCGATATTGGGCTGCATTATCTGGCTGCGAGCTACAGCACAAACGGCTGGGTCCCGCTTGATACGGATGGGGACGGAATTCCGGACTATGTTGAAAACTGGCATGGCGATGGCAATTATAGCATCCACACCGACAGCGAAACAGATTGGCGAAACCCAATGACCGATGGTGTCAACTACGATCCGCACAATGCAATATATCTTAATATTGACTTGGTTGGCGACGGGCTTACTGGAGCCATGAACCAATGGTTGGGAACAAGTCCCTTGCTGGCGGATAATCCGTTTAATCTTGCAGTTCTCCTGCCATCCAACACGTTATCAGGAGTGGTTGATATTCCTTTCGCACTTGGCCCTGTTGCAAATACCAATTTAATTATTATTCTAACGGTAAATGGGGTGGAAGCCAATACCTCAGTGGACCAAACAAATGGTGTTGCTGAATGGGATACAACCCTGGTCTCGAACGGTGTTTATGAAGTCGCCATTGAACTCGGATCGGGTGATGATCCTGACGGTGTTACCACAATAGCGTCCTCAAAAATTGCGTACGTTCAAAACGCTATTTGTTTTCCAAATTTCCTGCCGTTGGCAGGCAGCACGCTGTTTATTCAACCGCAAACGATTTTCACAAACGGCACTTGGACAATGGATATTTATGATGACGAGAGCAACTTATTTGAGTCGCTTAATGGCCAAGTTGATGCTAATGGCTTTTGCGATGATCCAGTAACCTCCCAGCCGGGCATTTCCGTCAGCATATTGGACGACCAAAACAATCCATTGCCCTCAACGTATTACACGTTGGCGTTCACCGTAACGGGGCCTGCAGGCGGTTCAGGCGGGTCAAGCGGCGGTGGAAATGGTGGATTTGGGGCAGAGGCAACTAAACAGATATGGGTAGAAACTGGATGGGGCCTAGGCTCATGGATTGTGGAATGTCAATCAGCACAGATTTCTTACCCAGGTGCGCTAGCAGATATGATGCACTCCGTAACAGAGAAAATTGAAGGGTCCGGTTTCTATCAAGAGAACAGTCTGCCAATTCTTGGAACGACTGAGCAAGTAAATGGTATAACATCTCCTCTCTTCTTGGATAATCCAACTGAGTGGGCAGACTTTATCGGGTGGCTGCAGGACACGCGTGCTAGAAATTTATTCTACTTTGGACACTACATAGAAAAGACGATGGAAATTGGCGGTGGCGCCGATGGAGATATAACAAACTTGACCTCAATATTGCATAACTATCACGTAAGCCAAGGATATACATTTGCACATCCATACGGATTTGTTTTTATGGATGGATGCAACACTGGCAATGGGAATCTATGTGAGTCATTCGGGATTCCAAAATCAACCAAATCAGTGGCAACAATGAACGCGGCAGGACTCAATCCCAGGGCGTTTGTCGGATGGAATAATCTGCAATGGGATGCCTTTGCGGGCAGCATGGACTCCCAGCATGCGCTCTATATCCAAGAGTTTTTTAATCTGTGGCCGCGAATCGATCCAGATACTGGGCAGCCATATACTCTTAGAGCGTGTTTTGAAAATGGCAAACCGTCAATCATAAGTAAGTTGCTTATGTTGTACAACATTACCCTTCTGTCATAGATGGAATGGATGCAAACGCATCCTATCAAATATCCGAGTGATCTGACCGATGAAGAATGGAACCAAATCAAGTCTCTGGTGCCCGCGCCCAAATGCGGCAAGGGAAAACGCGGCCGCCCGCTCAAGCTGGCGCGTCGCACCCTGGTCAACGCCATCTTTTATGTCGACCGCTCCGGTTGCGCCTGGCGCTATCTGCCCAAGGAGTTCGGACCTTGGCAAACCGTCTATGGCTACTTTCGGCAGTGGAGCCAGGATTGGACCTGGACCTTCATCCATGACACCGTGCGCGACTGGCTGCGCAAGACCGAGGGGCGGCAGGTGGCGCCGACCGCTGCCATTGTGGACAGCCAAACCGTTAAAACCCCCGATCAGGCCGGCGAATGCGGCTACGACGCGGGCAAAAAGATCAAGGGCCGCAAGCGTCATCTGGCGGTGGACACTCTGGGACTGGTGCTGGCCATGAGGATCACCAGCGCCGCCCTGCAGGACCGCGACGCCGCCCCCATTTTGATTGGCGCGCTGGTGGATATGTTTGGACGACTGCAAATCATCTGGGCCGATGGTGGCTATCTGGGAGCGTTGGTGCGGTGGGTCAAAGAGTTGCGGCCCTTTGGCAAACTGCGTTTGGAAATCGTGCGGCGTTGTGATCACGCCCGGGGTTTTAAAGTCCTGCCCAAACGCTGGATCATCGAACGCACCTTTGGCTGGCTGAGCAAATCGCGGCGGCTGTGCCGTGACTATGAAGTCCGGCTTGATCATAGCGAGGCGATGATACGGATTTGCATGATTCGACTGATGGTCAAACGTCTGGCGTCAATATGAATAAAGCATTTTCAAAACACGCTCTTATAAAGGCGTTGAATCTTGCGGATCATAAAGTCGGCGCGAAATCTACTACCACGTTTTTCAAGCAGATTGTGATCTGGGGATGTCCGGATTTGCCATTCAATCACTAAAGTTTATGCCATTAACAATTATAACAAATTTATTGACAAACATGGTGGCGCTGACCATGTCAGGCGAGTTCCACACAAACACACTTGCGTTTCAGCAATACGCACTGCATACGGCAATCACGAATGCTCAATCCGTTGCCATACGATTGCATTTGGACGAAAAGTATATGACAACCAATCATATGCAATACGAGTTCCAGCCTAGAGCATTCGGAATTGACGGTTTTATCGTTTTTGGCGGCCGTTACGTTTTCGGATGTCCTGATGGCTCATTCGGGGGGTTTACGGATAGGTTGTTTCAGGATCGTGCATCTGGCGGCTCGGGGATGGTCGATGACATCACCAACGGAGGCGCCTGTTCGATGACTTTAAAGAACGCTCTGAGAATTGCATACACAACGATGGACCAACTCGGAGTGCAGCGTGAGACCAGGAAATACGGCAGGCCGACTCATGCGGAGCGGAAAACCAGCCAAGCGTTGGATGGTTACCGTTCTTTTTATACTGTTCAGCTACCTCTTTATCACTTTGAGTGGCAAACCGACGAAGGCTTTGCTGAGATAGATGTTTCATGTATCAATTCCAATGTGGCTTATTTTCATTTTGAGCCTCCTTGTTGGAAACTCTATTTTCCAACGAATTACTTCGAAATGCTTGGTCTTCCGAGGAACCCAGTTTTTGTGTGCCCATTGCATCCTTGGATGTCCAATGGACCTCCATATAAACTTTTTCCCTATCAACCGTAAAACATGACCGTGAATTGGTCACACATTAGGGCGTTGTGGACAGTCTTCAGGGTCTTTGTCTTTTCTTGCCTCTCTTGCGCGGCGCCCAACTTGGTCTTCCAGGTCCAGAGAAGTCCAAGGCTCCTGCGATATGTCATGGGGTGGTGATCCGCCGTCGGCGCAGCGGCTTCCGCCGTCGCTGAAGCCGGCTTTCGCGGGACAAGTTGGCGGGACGAGTTCGCCTTCCAGAGGATGGCGGATTGACGCAAAACCGGATTTGCGCCGGGGAATGGGGCGGATGGGGAGGATTAGGATTGGGGCGCGCCCCCTCCCGACTGCCCCTTGCGCGGGGGGAGCTTTTTTTATATAAAAAGGAATGCGAAGATATGGAGTGCTGCCGTTGGTTGTGGCTGGCTTGTTGATGAATCTCGCCGCTCACGGGCAAATTGATCCGGAGAGGCGGGAGTTGATTCAGTTGGGCGGCAATCAGGCGTTGCAGGGGGCCGCCCCGATTGACGGCTACGGTTATTACTATTTGAATGAACCGAATTTCTTCCGCACCAATGTCACGTTGCGCCTGGCGGTGGCGCCGGTTTATCTGGATTCTGAAGCGGGCTTTGTCGGGTTGCTGGGGCCGCATACCGATTTTGGCCTGGGTCTTGCCGGCGGCGGTTTCGCCGACAACTATTACGAATTTCATGACGGGAAATATCTTCCCGGTGAATCTTTCTTCGGCAACAGCGTGGAAGGGTCGGCCTCGATCTATCATCTGTTCAATCCGGGAGGCCGGGTCCCGCTGCGCGGAGTTCTCCGGATTAAGGAGCATTATTCGATTTACGAACGCGACGATACCAGTTCGGCCTTCGCGCTGCCGGGGGATCATTCCTCGGTTGATTGGCGGGCCGGACTGCGCTGGGGCGGGCGGGAACCGCTTTTGAACCCCGCTATGGCGGTGGAACTTTCCGTCTGGTATGAAGGACAGTACCGGACTGATGCGGGCGCTTACGGGTTTGATGGGGACCGCGTTGTGAATTCGTCCTCGGAACTGTTTTGGGGCCGGGCGCTGCTGATTTATACACGGCCCGATTCCCGGCAAAGCTTTGACGTGAATTTGACCGCCGGGGGGAGCGATCATGCGGATCGTTTCAGCGCCTACCGGTTGGGCGGAAACATGCCGTTGACCTCGGAGTTCCCGCTGTTGATACCGGGTTATTTTGACGGGGAGTTAAGCGCGCGCGATTTCGCTTGTTTGAACGCGCAATATACACTTCCCCTGGATGCGGCCAAAAGATGGAGCCTGAATCCCATCGGCTCGATTGCGACGGTGGATTACGTGCCGGGACAGGCGCAACCGGGCCATTTTAATTCCGGGGTGGGGATGGGGCTGGGCTACCGTTCGCGTTCGGGCGCATGGCAGGCGCTGGCCAGTTATGGCTATGGTTTCGAGGCGATTCGTTCCGATGGCCGCGGCGGGCAGAGCATCGGCATTTTGTTGCAAATTGATTTGGAAGCCCGCCACCCGAACAGTCCCAGCAAACTGGATGATTTTCGCGGCTTTTTGCGGCATCATTTTTAAACACGGAAAAATCGCACCAAGAGAAAGGAAAACTATGCAACCAGAATCCACAACGTCACTCATGGGCAAGTTCGGAAAACCCATCAAACAGATGAACCCCTTGCTCAAGGAGTTCCGGGACTTTGCCATGCGCGGCAACGTCATCGATCTGGCCGTGGGCGTGATCATCGGCGTCGCGTTTGGCAAGATCGTTGATGCGCTGGTCACCAATGTGGTGATGCCGCCGCTGAGCTTGTTGACAGGCAACATCGACTTGTCTGATCGGGTGTTGATTTTGTCGGGGCAATCCTTCCCGGATTTGGCCGCAGCCAGGGCGGCCCACGTGCCGATCGTGTACTACGGCGTTTTTTTGAATGCCGTCCTTTCCTTTTTAATTGTGAGCTTCACAATTTTTATATGCGTGCGCACGATGAACAAGATCCATCGCAAGCCTGAAGCGCCGCTGGCGCCGCCGACAAAGGATTGCCCGTTTTGCTGTTCCAGCATTCCGCTCCAGGCCACGCGCTGTCCGCAATGCACCTCGGCGCTTGCGACGGTCGCGCTGCCCGGGTCAAAGCCGTGAGTCGCTGGCGGAGCCGGTGCGTTATTTGGCCGGCGCGGGCTGCGCGGGGGTGTTGGTCGCGGCCTTGCCGATCGCCTCGTTGAGATTGCGCGTGATGGTCTTTTTCAGGGTGGCGTACATCGCATTGGTCACCACGTCCAAACTCCGGCGCGCCTCATCGTAACGGCCCAGCTTGAGGTTGATTCGCGCCAAATGAATATAGACACCCTCCCGTTCGACGTCGTCGTGGGCGATTTTTAGCGCCTGGGTCCAGGCGGCCAATCCATCCTTCCAACGCGGCGGGTTCGTTCCGTAAAACGACTCGGCGTAATCGCTGAAAAGCACGAAATTGTCCGGGTCCAGCTCGATGGCCTTGCGGTACAGTTCGAGCGACTTGTCGAACACCTGTTGTTCGGTCAAATGATAAAACTCACAGGCATCCTTGCGGAACAAATAAACCGTGACGGCCAGGTTGTGATAATAGACGGATTCCCTGCCATCGAGTTCAATGGCTTTGGCGTAGTACTCGAAGGCCTTTTCGAGCGGCCCGCGATGGCCGTAATAATTGGCCAGGTTATTCCAGGCCGCGGGATTCGTTGGTTCCAGTTGGCGGGCCTTGTCCCATTGGGCAACGGCCTCCTCTTCGTCGTGCGTGTCGTTAAGAAAACTGCCATAGGCCAGCCGGGCGTTGACATGATTGGGATGCTGCAAAATAAAATCCTCGTACTCCGCCTTGATTCCCCCGAGCCGCTGCCGGATGCGCGCATTCAACGTGACCCCCGCGTCTCCCGCGCCCGCGCGGGAAAAAGACTCGGCGTCGTCCGACCATTTGAGGACATCCTTTTCCGCGGCGTCATCGTCCAATAACAGTTTGCGCCAGGCCGTTTCCACGGGGTCGTTGGTATTGACAACCTGGATGGAGACGCCGGTTTTCTCCGCCGCCGGATTGCTGACGGCGGCGGGCGGGTTGGTGGAAAGCGCCGCGCTTAAAAGGCCGGCCAATAAATTAGTCACAATGAAATAATAGGGTCAAACGTGGAGAATGTCGAATGACGAAATCGGGTGTGGGACAAAATTCTTCACGGGTTTTGCCTTTCATTTTGAAGCGCCGGAACCCCGAATGCTTTCGGGGTTGAAATTCCCGGGAAAACCCGCCCAAAAAAACGGTGAATTATTCACGGTTTTGGTTTTTCCCTGATGTCTGACGGCTGTGATAATATGTTGCAACTGCCTGGTCTTGTGATGTTTGTGACTTGCGCCGTTTTTTCTTGACAATACTTCTTGTTGACAATCATTTGGGTTTGCCCTCTCTTCCCGCCGTTCAGCCCTCTCTTTCGGGCTGCCGCAGGCGTGGCGCTTTGTCGAACGACAATTATCAATCACCACTTGGCCGGCCGCACCGGGGCCGGTTCCGGGATGGAAGAACGATTCCGAAAGAATTTGACCACGGATTTCGGGGATTTCACGGATGCCCGGAAAGATTATGGAAAACCGGGGTAACCACGAAATCATTTTGCCACAGAGAGCATAGAGAGCACAAAAACTGGCAGATCATGGAAAACCGGGTAAACCACGAAATATGCAGACCACGCGAACTCCGAATCAGCCGGAACCATTCAACTCAAAGAGAACCGTCTTTCTTAAGCGCAAGCGTGAACAGCCCGTGCGGAGCGAATTGCGATTCCTCGATCCGGTCAGTGAAATGAGTTAGCGGTTGTCGTTGTCGCAAGAGGACGGCTTTGCGAAATAATGGGCGTTTGGTTTTGTCCAAGCGCACGCTGAACGCGCTCGGCTCGACGAATGGAGCTATGCGGACGTGAGCCTTCGGCTCTTGGCAAACCGGACACGGCGTTTCTAGCGGTTCTTTGGTTGGCGAAGTGCGAACCTGGTCACAGCTTTCGCAGCGGGCGTAATATTTTCGATCTGGCTTGTCGCTCTTTCCGCTACAATCTCGGCCCGCGAAATGAAGGATTCGTCTTGTGCCCTGCGTGTGGTTGCAGCAAACCGAAACGCGAATTTCGTCCGGGACAACAACACAAGCGGCTGCGCCCATACGCGCGAAACATGAATTGCACGAACGCGAATTTATACGGTGTTGCAAGTGTAGGGGTCGCCTACGGCCACGAGTTCCACAGCTTCTGCTTGATCGTTCGTCCGTTGAAACAGCCGGAGTCAGTGGAGTCCTTGATGTTTGCGCTTCAAAAAGGACTTTGCCAAGTCTTGGAACTCGACACCTCGGACATCGGTGTTTCACGGCGCTGGCTCAACAAGAGGACGGCAGAAAACGCGGGCATCGAAATTGTTCTCTATGACCGGACGCCTGGCGGTGCAGGCTTCGTGGAAGAAGGTATGAACCGCTGGGATGAAGTAGTTGCGGCAGCGCGCTCGCTTTGTGAAACCTCCGTGACTCACCAGTGCGACGCTGCCTGTTATGATTGCCTGAAAGATTTTGGAAACCAACAATACCACGACGCGCTCAATCGAAATTCCGTGCTGCAATTTCTAAAATGAGAAACATGTAAATCAGCCAAGTGAATTTTCATTCTCTGTGTTCTGTCCGTTCTTTTGCGGCTGGAGCGGTTTCACGAAAACTGTGACCGCAATTAAATGGCAGGGAGAGGCTACGGTCAATGCCCAAATGACCCAATGACGAAACTTTGTCATTCGTCATTCCCTCATATCTGCTTGACCACGCCCCAATAGACGTCCAGCCGCCGGGCCAGGTAGAGATGCACGGCCTTGACCAGCACCCTGGCCTCCAGTTTTTGGCCGGCGGCCATGATCTCCCGGAGCGTCGCGTTGGCATGGATGGGCGTGGAGGCCTGGGCAATGATGGGGCCTTCATCCAGGTGCATGCTGACAAAATGGGCCGTGACACCGATGATTTTGACCCCATGCTCGTAGGCCTGGCGATATGGTTGCGGCCCCGGAAAACTGGGCAGGAGGGAAGGGTGAATGTTGATGATTTTGTTCTTGTAACGCCAGACGAAGTTGGGCGTCAGAATTTTCATAAAGCGCGCCAGCACCACGAAATCCACTTCATATTGCTCCAGCACTCGCAAAGCGCGTTTTTCGGCGGCGGCGCGGTCATGCCACGAAATGAAGACAAAAGGCAGACGGGCTGACGCGGCCAATGAGGCCAAATCGCGCCGATTGGAAATCATCACCGCCGCATCCGCTTTGAGACGGCCGGATTTGAGGGCGGCCAGCAACGCCAAAGCGCAATGCGGTTCCCCGGTGACCATGATGGCCATGCGCTGCCGGCGATTCGGGTCGGTCCAGCGCACTTTGATTTCCATGCCGAGCTGGTGGGCGAGTTTGGCCAGGCCGGCAGTGATGGCGGCCCTGGGGGCGATGCGACCGGGCCAGGAAGCCTGGAGCGTCATGCTGAACTGACCGCGCGTGACCTGCTCCTCCAGCGCCTCGATATTGGCGCGTTGCTCGAAGAGAAAACTGGTGATGCGCGCCACGACACCCGACCTGTCGCGGCCAATCACGGTAAGAATTGCAAAATCTTTCAGTTTGCTTTTCAACCTGGCGGTTTTTGGGATTTGCCGCCGTCCGGGGACGCGTGCTGCGGGGACAATTTATAGACGGCTTCCCGCATCTCCTTGCCGGGCTTGAACTTCACCACGGCGCGGCGGGGAATGGGCACGTCCTTTCCCGGCTCATTCGGATTCCGGCCAACGCGCGCTTTGCGCACCCTGACTTCGAAGACGCCAAAATTGCGTAGTTCCACAGTGGCCCCTTTCGCCACAGCATTGGAGATGTGATCAAGGGTGCTTTGCACCACTTGCAGCACTTCTTGCTGAACGATGCCCGTTTCTTCGCTAATAATGATTACCAGATCACGTTTTGTCATAAGCTTTTGCGCTCAATTTGCACCGGCCCCACGACGGCTTAAACCTTCAGGCTCAAGCCTTTAAGTTGAGAAGACGCATAAGCTCTATAGTAACCCATCATCAGGGTCAAGCGCCATGATGAGAAAAAAGGGGAATTTTCGTAGGTGAAACCCCTAGACATTTTTAGCTTTCGATGACGCCAATTTCGACCGGCTCGACCTTGATGCCCTGTTTCTCAAGCCATTGAATGGCCGCTTTCAAGTCCGGGCGCCGGCCGCTGAGTTCCAGGCAGATGATGCCGATTTCGTCCGTGACGCTGGCCTGGCGGATATTGGTGACGACGGGGTATTTGCGGGCCAGTTGCCAAATAACCGGGTTGGTGATGAGTTTGGGGGGATACATCAACCAGAGACGCAATTGGGCGGGTGGCGCGGTGCGGACGGCTTTTGCCGTGGATTTTTTTGTCATGCGAATGTCCTCCTTCAACCTCCCGCGATGGCGGGAATGATGCTGATTTCGTCGCCGTCTTTCAAAGACGTGTCCTGGTTTTGGAGGAAGCGGATGTCTTCCTCGTTGACATAGACGTTGACAAAACGGCGCACGCTGCCGGCGTCGTCGGTCAAACGTTCCTTGATGCCGGGGTAGCGGCTTTGCAGCTCGGCAATGGCGGCGCCGACCGTGGCGGCGTTGACGTGGACAATTTCTTCGTCGTGCGTCAGTTTGCGCAACGGCGTTGGAATGCGAACTTTTATTGGCATATCAAATCCATTTTGGGTCAGGCGTGGGCCGGCATGTGGGTTTCAGCGTCGAGCAAGGCTTCAAAATCGCGCAGGCTCGGCTTGATCTCGCGCGTGTGGCCGGCGTGGCCGGCCATCGCCTCGAGCGTCTTGAGTCCGTTGCCTGTAATACAAAGCACGGCGGAAGCATCGGCTGGAATGACGCCGGAGGCAATCAATTTCCTGGCCACCCCGACGGTCACGCCGCCGGCGGTTTCGGCAAAAATGCCTTCGCACTCCGCCAGCAGTTTGATGCCTTCACGAATCTGGTCATCGGTCACATCATCGCTCGAGCCGTCGGTTTCCTTCATGACTTTCAAGGCGTAAAAGCCATCGGCCGGGGTGCCAATGGCCAGCGATTTGGCGATCGTGTTGGGCTTGACGGGTTTGAAGAAATCCAAGCCGGCTTTTTGGGCGGTGGAAATCGGCGAGCAGCCCGTGGCTTGGGCGCCGTGGATGCGGTATTGGGTCTCCGGCGCGAGGCCGAGCTTGATGGCTTCCTGGTAGCTCTTGTGGATTTTGGTCAGCAAAGAGCCGGAGGCCATGCAGACGACGGTATGGGGCGGGACGCGCCAGCCGGATTGTTCGATGATTTCGAAGCCCATGCTCTTGGAGCCTTCGGCGTAATAGGGGCGCATATTGACGTTGACGAAGGCCCAGGGGTATTTGCCGGCAATTTCCGCGCAGAGCCGGTTGACTTCATCATAATGGCCTTTGATGCCAATGACATTTCCACCGTAAATGAGGGAATTGATCACTTTGCTATGTTCCAGATCGGAGGGGATAAAGACATAGGCTTTGAGGCCGGCGGCGGCGGCATTGGCGGCGACGGAATTGGCCAGATTGCCGGTCGAAGCGCAGGCCACCGTGGTAAAACCGAGTTCCCTCGCCCGGCTGAGGGCGACGCTGACCACGCGGTCCTTGAAGGAAAGGGTGGGGTAATTTACGGCGTCATTCTTCACCCACAGTTCGCGAATGCCCAGGCGCCGGGCCAGACGGTCCGCCTTGATCAAAGGCGTGCAGCCCACCTCGACGCCAACGGTTGGGTCGCCCTCGATGGGCAGCAACTCGCGGAAGCGCCACATGTTTTTGGGGCGGGATTGGATGGCGGCCCTGGTGAGCGTCAGCTTGATGCGCTCGTAATCGTAAACGACCTCCAAAGGGCCGAAGTCAAATTCGCAAACGTGATTGGCGGTCAGCGGATATTCCCGTCCGCATTCGCGGCATTTGAGCGCCTTCATGAAACCGGCATGTTTATGCATAATTCTTTCAATTTCGGGGCAAAAAAAAGCCCCGTCTCATGGCGAGAAGAGGTTCCAATTCAACAGACTCTTCTCATTTTTGCCCGGTGGACCGGCAAGAAACGGCTTGCCTGCGTCCGGGCTGGAATTGGCACCTGGCGCGGCAGAATGTGCTGCCGCCGGTTGCCGTGGTTTCACAGGGCCAGTCCCTCCGCCACTCTGAATGAGATTCGTTATATCAACGAATACGGATAGATTGATTCATCTCTTTTGAAATGTCAACCCCCAAATTTTTTGGTTATTTTAATGCTTGAAATGTTAACGCAACAAAATATTTTGGAGGCCCTCAAGTCGGTCAAATATCCGGGTTATACGCGGGATGTTGTTTCCTTCGGCCTGGTCAAAAACGTCGCGGTCAACGGCGGGGCGGTCAGCGTCTCCATGCAGTTGACAGGGGGGACGGCTGAGATCGCGGGGCAAATAAAGGCCGCGGCGGAGAAGGCCGTGCGCGCCGTGCCGGGGGTGGAGCAGGTCCGCGTTGAGGTGACGGCCGCAGCCGGAGCGTCCGCGGCGGGGCTGGCGCAAGGCCAAAACAAAATGGAGGGAGTCAAGCGGGTCGTGGCGGTGGCCAGCGGCAAGGGCGGCGTGGGCAAGTCCACCGTCTCGGTCAACCTGGCTTGCGCGCTGCAAAATATGGGCGCGGCAGTGGGGCTGTTGGATTGCGATATTTACGGCCCCAGCATTCCGTTGATGATGGGCATCCATGAACGGCCCACCATCAGTGCGGCGCAAAAACTTGTCCCACCCGCCAAATACGGCGTCAAATTGATGAGCATGGGCTTTCTGATCGAGGGCGACGCTCCGGTGATATGGCGGGGGCCAATGATCATGAAAACCATCCAGCAATTTATTTCCGAGGTGGAATGGGGAGCGCTGGATTATTTGGTGGTGGATTTGCCGCCCGGAACCGGTGACGCGCAACTTTCCCTCTGCCAGACTGTGCCGCTGGACGGAGGGGTCATTGTGACGACGCCGCAGGAGGCTTCGCTGGGCGTGGTGCGAAAGGGGATCGCCATGTTTGAAAAAGTCAATGTGCCCATCTTGGGCATCGTCGAAAACATGAGCTGGTTCATCGCCCCAAACGGCGACCGCGTCGAAATTTTCGGGCACGGCGGGGGCCGGGCCGAGGCGGAACGGAAGAAAGTTCCGTTTCTCGGGGAGATTCCGATATACCTGAAGATTCGGGAAGGGGGAGACGCAGGCCTGCCGGTGGCGGCGGCGGACCCGCAAAGCGTTGCGGCCCAGCCATTTTTGAGGCTGGCGGAAACCTTGCGCAAAGCCCTGAAATAAGGTAATTTAAAGGCAGATTATGGACCCATTTGTGTCCCAACAGAAGAATGAGGGGGCGGCGGGAGGAGACAGCCGGCGCGAAGTGGAAGAGCTGGTGTGGGGTGAATTGCGCAAGTGCTACGACCCGGAGATCCCCCTCAATATTGTTGACTTGGGCCTGGTTTACAACGTCGCCGTGCAGGGCGGGCAGGCCGACATTAAAATGACTTTGACTTCGCCGGGCTGCCATCTCGGCGGCCAAATCGCCGGGAATGTGCAGGAACGGCTTTTGTCGCTGGAGGGGATTGAGGAGGCGAACGTGGAGCTGGTTTGGGACCCGCCCTGGCACCAGAGCATGATCAGCGCGGAGGGCCGAAAAACGCTGGGCTTGGATGCCCTTTGATTTTGATTGCATGCCGCCGGCGGCGGATATAATTTCGCCGGCGCGGGCAGAGTAAAAAAGCTGACAAGCGTTTATGTTGAATACATCAGAGACGTCGAATGGCAATGACTTGGTCAAGAAATCGTCTTTGTACCGTGAATTCCAGGCGGAGCGTGAGGAGATCATGAGGCACAAGTGGATCGAGTCGGAAAAGGCCGGCCACGACATTGGCTTTGAGCGGGCGTTAACCGATTGGATCATCAAGCACCGGACGAAATGGCGCAAGAGCCGCCATGGAGCCCATTAATGGCGGGACACAACCGTTTTTCGGATTGTCCTTTAAAGCGGCCCCGCGAGGTCGCGAAGGAAAAATGAATTTTAAAAAATTGACTGTCGAATCGGCCCGGCCAGCGGGCTGATTCGGCTTTTTTATGCCAAAGCCGATGCTCATACTGGATGGTGCCGCCATGGGCCGCGCACTGACGCGAATCGCCCACGAAATCGCCGAGCGCAACGAAAACAGCAGTGAAGTGGCGCTGATCGGGGTGCAACGCGGCGGAGTATTCCTGGCCGGACGCCTGGCGGAAATCCTGCAAAAAATCTGGGGCCACCCCGTCCTGGTCGGCAGCCTGGATGTGGGCATGCATCGCGATGATCTGGGCCGTTGCGCCGTTCCGCACATGCATCCCACGGTGATCCCTTTCGATGTCGCCGGCAAAACGGTCATTCTGGTGGACGATGTTCTGTTCAGCGGGCGAACGACGCGCGCGGCCATGGATGCGCTGAATGATTTTGGGCGGCCCCGGCGGATTCAACTGGCCGTTTTGATTGATCGGGGCCATCGCGAATTGCCGATCAAGGCCGATTTTGTCGGCAAAAACGTGCCGACGGCCGTCAAGGAGCGCATCGAAGTGCGCTTCCGCGAAGAGGATGGCGGGGACGAGGTGAGGTTGCAAAAGACTTGAGCCATGGCCTGGAACCGCAAACATCTGCTGGACATCGAATCCCTCAGCGCGGAGGAGATCGTGACCGTGCTGGACACGGCCAAAGCCTTCAAGGCCGTGGGGGAACGAGCCATCAAAAAAGTCCCGGCCTTGCGCGGCAAAACGGTGGTCAACCTCTTCATCGAACCGTCCACCCGCACGCGCATCAGTTTCGAACTGGCGGAGCAGCGCCTGACGGCGGACGTCATCAACTTCAGCGCCGAGGCGTCTTCGTTAAAAAAGGGCGAAACGCTCAAGGACACGGCGCGGAACCTGGAGGCCCTGAATGTCGATATTATTGTCATGCGCCACAGCGCCAGCGGCGCGCCGCATTTTTTGTCGCGTTTTCTGCGCGCCAGCGTGATCAATGCCGGGGACGGCGCCCATGAACACCCGACGCAGGCCCTGCTGGATTTGTTCACCATTCGCGAGAAGAAGGGAAAAATCGAAGGGCTGAACGTGACCATTCTGGGCGATATTCTTTACAGCCGCGTGGCGCGTTCCAATATATGGGCGCTGACCAAACTGGGCGCGCGGGTCACGTTGTGCGGCCCGACGACGCTGGTGCCGCGGGTTTTCGAGCAGATGGGCTGCGCGGTGACCTACCATGTCGATGAAGCCATCGCGCAGGCGGACATCATCAATCTGTTGCGGATTCAGCACGAGCGCCAGCGCAAGACGATGTTTCCCAGCCTGGGGGAATATACCAGCCTGTTTGGATTGACCAAGGCCCGGTTGGCCCTTGCGAAACCCGATGCGCTCATCATGCACCCCGGGCCGATCAACCGCGGAGTGGAGATTGACAGCGAAATAGCGGATTCGATTCGTTCGCTGATTATCGAACAAGTGACCAACGGGCTGGCGGTGCGCATGGCGGTATTATTCCTGGTCAGCGGCGGACAAGGCCCGCAGGGCGTGGCCGCGTAAGAGATTATGCGTGAACCTGGATCAAGTTGACGGGCAGCCAGGCGCCGCGATAGGAGTCCAGGTAGTCCAACGAGGCCATCAACGCGGGCACGGACGATTGCAGCAGGCCCGCCCGCCAGACGGCGTGACGCAGGCGTTCTTGTTGCTCCATGACTTTCACGGACAGATCATCGTCGTAGAGCAAATTGGGCAGATGGGGCGTGGCCCGAATGGCTGAGGCTATCTCATCCAGGAGCGCGGCGCGGAGGTTGCCGCATCCTTTCCAAAGGCGGATGACTTCTGCCAGGTCAATGTCAAATCCATATCGTTCCGAGCCTGCCGCCAGCACGGCCATGCCTTGGGCGTAGGTGATAATGATGGCGGCGCGGAGAGCGCCGTGCAGTTCATCGAGGATGCTCGCCGTATCATCGCCGAACCGCCCCAGGGGCTGCCGGGACGGCGTGGTCGCAAAATCGTTCTGCTTCTCCAATTCGGAAAGGGTGCGCATTCCGACGGCCGCGGCGATCGTTGGGCTGGGGGCCTCCAATTCGCGCGCCGCCTGGGAGGTCCAGCGCGCGGAATCATCGCGCGGGCAGCCTTTGAGCGCGCCCATGTGCCAGGCGCCGGCAACCTCGCGCAATTCATCGTCATCCAAAACCAGCGCGCGTTTCAGCAGGCCAAATGTCTCAAGAACCAGTTGCCTCAGGCCGTATTCGATGCCGTCGTGAATCATTTTGACAAAATGTCCGGTCGCGGCGGGTCCCAGATAACTGACACACGGTTCCCCATCGTCTTTTGAGGCCATTGACTCCAGGAGGGGCAGGGCGCTATGGTAGGTTTCGAGGCGGCCGCCGATCATCAGAACCGGGCCGCAACACCCGTCTTCCCCGCCGCCGATGATGCCCATTCCGAGGTGGCGGATGTTGCGCTCCGCCAGAGAGCGCGCCCGGCGGTCACAATCCTTGAAAGGACCGTTCCAGGCATCGATCAGCAGGTCCCCGGCCTCCAATTGTTCCAGCAGATCGCTGAACAAATCGCCGGCCGCGTCTGACCCGCTGGCCACAATGGTACGGAACTGGCGGAGCAAGCCCATGAATTGTGTCATGCTGGCCGCGATATGGATGGAAACTCCGGAGGCTTCCTCCTGCAAAACTTTGATGTTTGCCGCGTTGCGGTCGTAGGCCACGACGCTCAAACGCTGCCCGGCCATGGCGCGGGCCAGGTTGCGGCCGCATCGGTCAAGCCCAACAACTCCAATTTCAAATTGGTTTGGTAAGGCAACGTTTGCCATTTATCAATATCCCGGCCAAAGCGCCGACTGGCGCCAACGAAAATGCCCGAAGTTAAACTCGTTATTTCCGGCTGCAAATGCGATTCAGCGGCCCGGCTTTTCTGAGAAAAAGTCCCTCTTTTTGGGGATTCCGGTCAAGAACTTTTGGAAGAAAGTTATTCACAACCGACGGTCATTCGGTTGCAGGATGGTGGAGCCGAGGGGGTTCGAACCCCTGACCCCCAGAATGCCATTCTGGTGCTCTACCAACTGAGCTACGACCCCATCCACTGTGCGGGAATGTTCGAAGAGAATCGCTCCGGGCGCAAGGTAAAAAGTTCAGTAAAAGGCGCGCCGGGCGGATCGAAAAGGGAGCCGTTCTATGAGACGTTGGCGCTGAGTTGCGCAGGGCGCAGTTTCGGCTGCACGTCCGGCACGGAGGGGCCTTCGGCTTGTTTGAAATGCACTTTGGAACGGAGAATCAACGTGCCCAGGCATAAATCGGCCAGGGGAAAAACGACGTTGAAGTTTTTGTGCATGTAGCGGTGATGGAGGAGGTGGTGGCCGTTGAGCCGGAAGAAAATTCCCGAGCGCTCGATGTTCCGTTTGCGCGGCAGATGCATGCACCAATGCATGTATTCATAAGCGCCGTAATAGACACCGCAACCGAGCAGGGCGCCACAGACGATGCCCCATCGGCGCGCGAAATAGGAAAGGACGGCGAAGGGGAAGGCTGCGGCAAGGACCAGCACCGGGCCGTTCCACCAAGCCATGGGAATGGTCTTTTTGTCCTCCTCATGAATCAAATGATAGGTGTGATCCGCTTTGAAAATCCGATGATGGACCAGGGCGTGGCGCTCAAACGGGTAGGTGAATTTCCAGACCGGCTTGTGCATGACGTAGCGGTGAAGGGACCATTCCACAAAAGAGGCAAAGACCACGGCAATGACAACGCCAAGGGCCATCCAGGAGTAAAATGTTGAGATCAAATCGTTATTATTGGGTTAATGGTGAATGGTAACTATATTTAGCGCAATCTGTAGGTGATCCGCGCCTTGGAGACGTCGTAAGGCGACATTTCCATGCGGACCCGGTTCCCGGCAGTGAGACGGACAAAATGTTTGCGCATTTTGCCGGAAATATGCGCCAGGACCTGGTGCTGGTTGTCCAGCACGACGCGGAACATGGTCCCCGGCAGAACGGTCTGGATGGTCCCTTCCAATTCGATTGGCTGTTCGGCGCTCACGGAATGAATAAAAATCCGCTCAACTTGAAAACGGCATTCGGGCGGAAGCGGGCAACGCTTCCACCGATGAACATCCGCCCAAATGATTAACGGGAATAATTGCGGCGGGGACCGCTGGAGCCCCTGTCGCCGCCGCCGCTGCGTTCTTCACGAGGGCGCGCTTCGTTGACGGCCAGTTTCCGTCCGTGCAATTCCTTGTTGGCGGAGCCTTCGATGGCGGCTTTGGCCCCTTCCTCGGTGGCCATGGTGACAAAGGCGAAGCCGCGGGAGCGGCCGGTGGTGCGATCGGTGATCAAATTGACCTCATTGACTGGCCCAAAGGCGGCGAACATGTCTTGCAAATCGTTCTCGGTCGAATCGAACGAAAGGTTTCCAATATATAACTTCGTATTCATTATGCTGTGTCTCTGGACTTATTTGCCATTCCGGGACTGTTCCCGACCGCCGGGTTTCAAATCGTCATTGAACGCGGTTCAAGTGAAGATTTACCATGCTCTGGAAATGTGGCAACAAATCTGAGTGCGCGCTAACGTGGACTCGAATGGCCCGAAACGCAAGCAGAATCTTTGTAACGCCCGGAATCCGGGCCCAAGGCAGTTTTTTTCAACGTTTCTGAGCCAGCAACCACTTGTAGAGCTTGGAATTGTTGTAAGTCTTCGACCAGATATTGTGGCGGGCGTCGGGGAATTCGGTGTACTGAATGTTTCCACCTTCAGCCCTGATGGCTGCGACCATTTTCCGGGACCACTCCACCGAAATGATCGTGTCCTTTGCGCCGTGAAAAACCCATATCGGCAAGGAGGCAAGTTTCTTTGCATCCGCCGGGTCGCCAACGCCGGAAACGGGGACAATGGCCGCGAACCTGTCGGGGTGGGCGGCTGCGAGTGACCAGGCGGCGCTGCCGCCCATGCTCAAGCCGGTCAGGTAAATTCGGCGCGCATCCACCCGGTACCTGCCAATGACATCATCGAGGAGGGCAATGAGCGTATCTTTGTCCCAGTCGTTCCCGGAGTGAAATTGGGGAGAGACCAGGATAAACGGGAAGCCAGGATGGGATTCCACGAACTTGGGCGGGCCGTTCCTCTTCAAGCTGGCCAGATTTGTGCCGGATTCCTGCGCGCCGTGCAGGAACAGCATCAGCGGCCAGCGCTGGTTGGATTTTTCATAGCCTTGAGGCAGAAACAACAAGTAACCAATCTTCGCGGGCATCGGGCTTTGAATTTCAAAGTGGCATTCCTGTTGAACCCCGGTTGCCGGCAGTCCCGCCGCCAAGGCGGGGTTTGCCGCCAGGAGCAGGGGCGAACAGAACAAAGTGGCGTTGACCTGAAAAGCGCTTTGCATGGACGTTGATATGTATTGACAAAGACCGCATTCGCGGCAATCTAAAAGAGATGAAAGTATCTTTGCCATCGGCCTTGGAAGATTTTGTCAGCAGCCGGGTGAAGTCGGGCGAATATGACGATGCCGGCGAAGTTGTGCGCGAGGCATTGCGTCTGCTGCGGAACGGACAGGAGGCGAAATCCATGGAAGAAATGCGGGCTGCTTTCGCCGGGGTTGACTGTTCAGGCGGCAAAGGTGAGCCGACGGCGAAAGATCGCGCGTTCATTCACAACCTCATCAGGAGCCACCGCTCTGGCAAACGCCGGGCATGACCGTTGAAAAAGGGAAAAAGAAAAAGGGTCAAGCCTGGAAATCAGAAATGCAATTGCTGCCTTCAGTTTTCCGGGTGATCCCTGCTCTGCGATTGTGAGGACCTGCTCCTGCAGATTGGTCTCGCTGGGACAAATCAGGCGGGGTGAGCGATGAATCTGGCAATAAACTCCCGAGGCGTAATGGGCTGCGGTTTGTATCCAGCGTCCCTCAATGCGGCGAAATGCTGATCCTCGGGGATCAAAGAATGGGATGAAAAGAATGGCCCTCTGCCAGGGCTTGCACCACCGTGTTGGTATCAAGGCAGACAATCATCCCTTGCGCAACTCGGCGCGGGCCTCGCGGATAATATCAGGCAGCCGATCAAATTTTCCGGAACGGCGGTCAGCCCCGGCTTCTGCCGACAATTCGTGCCAAAGTCGTTCCTTCTCCACAAGCAACAAAAGACGATGAAGCAGCCGCAAGCTCTCGTCATCCATCGCCTCAATGCGCTGGATAATTTCGGGCCGCAGTTTCTTTGGCTCTAAAACAGTCGCTTCCAGGACAATAATATGCGCCAGATTGCCAGCCAAAGCGAGTCATTTTTACCACGTTCTACAGGGCGCATCTTGACACTACTACCGGTGTCGGACGGGAGGGTGGTCCCGGAGTGCGCCCGTCATCGGGCGCAGCAACGTGAACAATACGGCCCAGTGGTGATTTTATCGCGCGCTCGATAAATCCGTTGCTTGCTGCGGCCGGGGACGGCCGCACCCCGCCGGTGGCAATGTCAAGATGCGCCCCGTTCAACATGCTTTGGCAAAAAAGGTTCAAGCCCGGGAATCGGGAATACAATTGCTGCATTAAGTTTTCCGGATGATCCCTGCTCTGCGATTGTGAGGACCCGTTCATGAATGCAAAAAGTGTCAAGGGTGAGGACTGCATGGGTTGCCTTCCATGAGAAGAATTTTGCTTTCCTGCCATACGGACGGCATGTATTGTGTGTTCCATGGCGTTGAAAGCGAATGATGAACTGCTGCTGAAAAATGTTTACCAGCGTTTGGCTGACGATCCTCTGCAACCGGAGAATCCGTTCTACGAGCCTATCTACCGCCGGCCCGAGGGGGAGGATCCGGTCGCGAAACTAAAGACGCACATCGAATGGACTTCTGTCGAGAGTTTGCAATTGTTCTCGGGTTTCCGGGGCACCGGGAAAACCACTGAGCTTTTCCGTCTTCGCCTTGACCTCGAGAAAAAGGGCTACATCGTGCTTTATGCTGATGCGTTGGAATACTTGAGCCCCTCTGAGGAGATCGACATCGCCACGATGCTCATGAGTATAGCTGGCGCTTTCGGAGAACAGTTGGGAAAGGCCTCTGGAATGAAGTTATTAGGGGAGTCTTTCTGGCAACGCTTCACCAATTACCTGACCAAGACGACCGTCGAAGTAACCGAGGTGTCCCCAAAATTGGAAGCTAGCACTCCCGCCAATGAGGTCATTAGCGGTCTTAAGGCAGGATTGGACTTGAAGATGGCCCTCAAAACTGCTCCATCGTTCCGGCAAAAACTCCAAACCTTCCTGGCCAACCGCCTCTACGAACTCAAGGCCGAGGTCAATGCGTTCGTAGAGGAAGGCGTTAAACGCCTGCGTGACGCCAAAGGCAACCGCGAGTTGCCCGTCGTATTCCTCTTCGACCAATTCGAACAACTGCGCGGGTCCCGTTCAAACGAGCAGGATGTTCTACAAAGCGTCGAACGCCTCTTCCGCAATCATCTGGAACAACTCAAACTGCCGTACGTCCATGTGGTTTACACAGTTCCCCCTTGGCTGCAATTCGTTCTGCCGGGAGCCTTCAGCATTGAGACGCTGCCTTGCGTGCGGCTTTGGAACAATGACCGTGATCGTTCCAGTTACGATACCGGCAGAGGACTTTTCCGCGAGGCGATTACAAAACGCTTTGGCTCCGCTGAGTTCAAGCGTGTCTTCGGGACAGGTCCGCAGCGAGAGCTTTCCGACCGGCTGGTTGGCATGAGTGGTGGCCACTTCCGTGACCTGCTTCGGCTTTTCCGTGAAACTGTTGTCCTGATCCAGACGTGGGGACGCTCCTTACCCGTTACTCCCGAAGTTGTCAGCCGCGCCATAGTCAACGTCCGCAACGAGTATCTGCCCATTGCCGTCGAAGACGCGCGGTGGCTGGATAAAATCTCGCAAAGACGCGACACCAGCCTGCCCGACTCAAAACCGGAAAGCATAGGCCGACTGAGCAGGTTTCTTGACACGCATCTGGTCCTCTATCTCACCAATGGGAAAGATTGGTACGATGTCCACCCTCTCATTCGAGATGAGGCGGCTGCGTTAGCGCAAGAGGCGGCGCAGGAGCAAGCTTGAGTTTATGCCGTCGGTTGACACGCCCGCTCAAGAGTTTCTCCAGCTTTACGGCGAGGAAGCTTGGAAAGATTGGCAGCGTTTTCTGGCGCATTTCGATATGGGACAGGGTTTTGTCCTGCTCATTTTGCTCCTGCCTGGGGCCACAGGCGCCAATATCTGCAAACGACAGCTTGCGGAGTATTTAACCGACAAAGGGAAACACCTGGACGTGTTGGAGTGCGGGGAGTATGTGGATGCGCGCCGACTGCCTGAACGACTTTTCGATTTGGACATCGAACCGAATCTCGGTGGTGTATGGATGGGATCCGTGATTGCGGAGTCGGATGCTGAAATCCAGCGTTGGAAGGAGGCGTGGCGCGTTGGGCTGGCATCGTTAAATCAGCAGCGAAATCCTCTTTTGCGCCGCTTCCGATGCCCGCTGGTTTTCGTTGGCGCACCCTGGCTGCAACCGCTGCTGCGCGAAGCCGCTCCGGATTTGTGGTCTGTCCGCACGGCGGTTGTCTCTGTCACTGCCGCCGGAAAACCTCTTTCGGCAAACGAATCCAGTCAGGTCCTCATTCGCCTTCAAACGTCTTCAACACGTCTTCCGGCGAAGCCTTTTCCGGCAAACGAATCCAGTCAGGTCTGGCAAAAGACAATTCAAGAGAACTTGGGGGAATCCGCCTCTGATCCGGACTTTGCGTTGGAACAGGCGGAGCGCCTGCGCGGGCGATCGGGGTTGGAAGCCGCGCGCGCCGAATTGCTGCTCCGCGCTGGAAACGGCTTCCGCGAACATGCGCGTCACGAGCAGGCCGAGAGATGTTTCCGCGAAGCGGCAGGAATCTATGCAGCGCTCGCTCCCACATTCCCTGAACTTCAACGTGATTTAGCCAGCACGCTCAACAATCTAGCTAATATGTTGAGCAAATTGGGTCGGCGCGAGGAAGCCTTGTCCAAAGCGCAGGAGGCGGTGCGGATAAATGAGCAATTGGCCAAGGCCCGGCCAGACGCATTCCTGCTGGACTTGGCGATGTCACTGACCAATCTGGCCATCATGATGAGAGATTTGGGCCAGCGCGAGGAGGCACTGGACAAGGCGCAGGAAGCGGTGCGGATAAATGAGCAATTAGCCAAGGCCCGGCCAGACGCGTTGCCGGACTTGGCCACGTCAATTAACAATCTGGCCACCGTGATGAGCGATTTGGGCCGGTGCGAGGAGGCGCTGGACAAGGCACTGGAGGCGGTGCGGATACGAGAGCAATTGGCCAAGGCCCAGCCAGACGCATTCCTGCCGGACTTGGCGAACTCACTAAATAATCTGGCCGCCGTGTTGAGCAAGTTGGGCCGGCGTGAGGAGGCGCTGGACAAGGCGCAGGAGGCGATGCGGATTTATGAGCGATTGGCCAAGGCCCGGCCAGACGCGTTCCTGCCAGACTTGGCCACGTCACTGAACAATCTGGCCGCCATGTTGAGCGATTTGGGCCGGCGTGAGGAGGCACTAGACAAGGCGCAGGAGGCGGTGCGGATTTATGAGCAATTAGCCAAAGCCCGGCCAGACGCATTCCTGCCGGACTTGGCGAGGTCATTGACCAATCTGGCCGCCATGTTGAGCGATTTGGGCCGGCGTGAGGAGGCGCTGGACAAGGCACTGGAGGCGGTGCGGATTTATGAGCAATTGGCCAAAGCCCGGCCAGACGCGTTTCTACCAGATTTGGCAAACTCGTGCGGAGCGCTTGGTTTAGTCTTGCTGCGCATGCAACGGCATTCCGAGGCAGCGGATTCATTTGCGCGAGGCATTCTAGTGTTAAGACCGTTGTTCGAACAGACTTCGGAAGCATTTGTGAGTTTGATGGCTAAACTTTGTCGTGACTACCTTGAAGCCACTGAGCAAGCGAAGGCAGAACCCGACATGACGTTGCTCGCGCCAGTGCAGGCGGTCTTTGAAAAGTTGAAACAATCCCAGACAAAGGAATGATGCTAATTCAATGGCACGCCGCGACGGATGTAGGTGGGCAAATCCAGGTCTTCGCCGTGGCGGATGGTCGGTTCGCTCTTTTCGAAACGGCCTTTGAAAACGATTTCCAGGGGCAACTCCTTTTGCAGGCGCGACAGCTTCTTGCGGTTCCTGACGTTTTGCGTCTTGAGCAGTTGTTCCTTTTGTTCGGCTGTCATTTCCGGGGGCGGCGGCGCGATGCGCGTCGGGGGTCGGGGGTCGGCGGTTGTATCTTTATCCAGGAAGTGCAGGGAGGACGCTTTGCTGCCAGAGGTGTCGCGAGCGGGCTGGGACGCTCCCGGTCTGGCCTCGTCCGGCTGCCGGTGGGAGGCGATCAGGGTGACGGAAAGCCGGTGGGTGAATTGTTCGTCTATGGCCGCGCCAAAAATGATGTGGGCGTTCTCGCATTGGCGCTTGAGCGGCTCCATCAGTTTGTCGATCTCGACCAGGGTCAGGTCGGGGCCGCCCACCAGGCTGACCAATACGGCGTCGGCCTCGGTGAGAACCTGGCCGCCGTCGAGCAGGGGATGGGCCATGAGTTTCTCCACGATCTGCTCGGCGCGTCTTTCGCCGGAAGCCTCGGCGGTGGCGAAGGAACTGGCGGCATGACGGCCGCGAGTGACGGAAGAAAGAGCGGCAAAATCCACATTGATCAAACCGGTCCGGGTCAGGAGCCGCCAGATGCCTTGCAACCCTTCCGCCAGGAGAGCGTTGCTGATTTTGAATGCATCCACGACGCTGGTCTTTTCATCGAGCAGTTTGAAGAGCTTTTGATTGGGCAGACAGATGACGGCATCGGCGGCGGATTTGAGGAGATCGAGGCCGGATTGGGCCTGTTGCTGGCGGCGCCGGCCTTCAAATTCAAAGGGCATGGTGACGATGGCCAGGACGAGCGCGCCGCTTTCCCGGGCCAGGCGCGCCAGGACCGGGGCCGCTCCGGTGCCGGTGCCGCCGCCCAATCCCGCCAAAATGAAAACGATGTCCGCGTCCGCGCAGAAGGGGGCCATCTTGTCCAAATCATCTTCCGCCGCGGCCCGGCCCAGTTCGGGATCGCCGCCCGCCCCCAAGCCGCGGGTGCGCCTGGCGCCGAGAACCAGTTTATCGGCGGCGGCGGCGGCGGCCAGGGCTTGAGAATCCGTATTGACAGCCAGAATATGGACGTCATCCAGGACGGAGGAATCCAGGGCGCTGACGGCGTTGCCGCCGGCGCCGCCGACGCCCCACACTTTGATGGAGATTTTCTTTCTGAGCGCAGGCTCGTCCATTTTTTCGATGGGCAGCGTCATGATTATGCCTTGAAGAGATCGGCCAGGGTTCTTTTCAAACCGCCGGTGAGGCCGTTGTTGGGTTTGCGCTTTTGCTGAAGGGAGCCAAATTTGACCAGGCCAATGGCGGTGGCAAATTCAGGCTGGTCCAGGGCTGATTTCAAGCCGCTGATCGAGTTTGTTTTGGCGGGACAGACGGGCAATTGGAAGACGTTTTCGGCCAGGGCCTCGATGCGCGGAATGCGGGCGCCGCCGCCGCATATAAACACGCCGCCCCGCAGCCGTTCCAGGAAATTGAGATGCGAGAGTTCCCGCTCAATCAACTCGAAAGTCTCCTCCAGGCGCAGCGACATGATGCGGCGCAGATGTTCCAGGTTGACGATTTTGGGCGCCAGGCCCAATTCGGCGGGAGCCGGGATGGTTTGACCTTTGTCGGCGGGGTCCAGCAGCGCCGAGCCGTGGTCGCGTTTTAATTGTTCGGCGCGGTTCATCGGCACTTTCAGGCCATAGGCCAGATCGTTGGAAATGTGGTCGCCGCCCACCGCCAGGACGCCGGTGTGTTTGATGATGCCGTCGCAATAAACGACGTACTCGGTGGTGCCGCCGCCCATGTCGATGACCAGGGAGCCGAGTTCCTTCTGCTCGTTGGAAAGGAGGGCGAGGGCGGAGGCCAGGCCGGTGAAAACAATGTCATCGACTTCGAGTTGCAGGCCCTTGACCACGGCAATGGAGTTTTTCAGCCGGTTGACGTGGCCATGCACCACATGAACGTCCACTTCCACGCGGGCGCCGTACATGCCGACCGGATTCAAAATGCCGTTTTGTTCGTCCACCTGAAAATGCTGGCGAATGGCGTGGACCACGCTGTTATCGGCCGGAAGATTGATGGCCTTGGCGTTCTTGATCACGTCCTGCACGTCTTCCCGGGTGATTTCGCGATCGGCCGAAACCACGGGATGAACGCCATGATTGTTGAATCCGCGAACGTGATTGCCGGTGACACCCAAATAGACGCTGCGAATTTCGACATTGGCCATCTGCTCCGCTTCGACGATGGCGTTGCGCACGTCTTCCTCGGCCATGTCGGCGTCGGCGATTTCCCCTTTGCGCACGCCGCGGGAACGGGCCTGGCCGACGCCGATGATGTTCAAGGTGTTGGCGGCGTTGATCTCGCCCGCCACGGCGCAAATCTTTGAGGTGCCGATTTCGAGGCCGACGATGATGGAGGAGGAATCAAACATGTTTTTTCTTGGTTCGAGGTGGTTTGGCGGGCTGGGGCGGCTGGGGGAGCGGCGCGCCGTTGAGCACGACCGAGCAGACCGGCAGATTGTTGGAAATGGACAGGTCGAGCCGGGTGATGGTGCGGCCCCATTTCTGGAATTGATCCTGGATGAGCCGCCAGCGGCGCAACTGCGCGTCGAAGTGATTGAGCGAAAAGGTGATCTGCGCCCCCTGGCTGATGGTGACCTGGAGAATTTCCGGCACCCCCACATTGATGCTGTGCAGTTCAACCATTCCGGCCATGGGGGAATGATCGAGTTCGGAAATCAACTGGAGCGCCCCGCGAATTTGCGGCGACTCGGTCTGCCGGCCCAACTGCGCTTCGCCGGCCGGCACGTCAACAAGAATGGGCAGCCTTTCGCCGGCCGGCGGGGGAGTGGCGCGCCAGCGGGGATCCAGCGGCTGCAGGGTGTAGCCGTCCTCGTCGAAATCATAAATGACCTGTTCCACCCCGCCGTCGGCCCGGCCCAGGGTGATCAGGGTTTGGGCGACAGGCGCGCGCTCAGTGACGCTCAACTTCAAGGTGCGCGGCAAGACGCGCTCCACGGCGGCAAACTGGACCGGCGGCTGCATTTCCAGGTCGCGCCGCACGCGCGCCAGATCCAGCGCCATCAAGTTCTGCCCGGTCTTGACCATGGCCCAGCGCCGGATCGTTTCGGAGGTCAGGACGCCGTCGGTTTGCACTTCGATTTGCTGAATGGCAAACGCGTCGTTCTTGTAAATGAGGCAATCCAGCAGCCACTGGCCGCCGCGCCACGCGGCGACGAGGGAAAAGACGACGGCGGCGACGGCGCCGAAAACGCGCAGGCGCGCGGCCCGGGCCTGGCTGGTGCGCAGTTTGACGCCGAGCAAATGCCCGCGCTCACCGAACCGGCGGTTGCGCCGCCTGCCTCCAATCCAGTCAAACATATTGTTGTTTTTCCGATCTTTCCAGGGCCAGGCCGATGATGCGCTGGCACAACTGCGCATAACCCAGTCCGGCGGCGGCGGCGGCTTCGGGCAGGATGCTCAAATCCGTCAGGCCGGGCAGCGTGTTGACTTCCAGGACAACGGGGTCGCCGTTGGCGCGCACCATCACATCCACCCGCGCATAATCGCGTCCGCCGACGGCGTGAAAAGCTCCCAGGGCGGCAGCCTGAATCCGGGCTGTCGCGTCCGGGGAAAAATCCGCCGGGCAAAAATGTTGGGCCGCGCCAGGCGTGTATTTGTTCTTGTAATCGAAGTGGCCATTTTTGACCCGGACCTCGGCCACGGGCAGCGCCTGGCCGGCCAGGATTCCGACCGTCGTTTCGCGTCCCGCTATTTTTTCTTCCATCAACACTTGCGAGTCATAACGGAATGCTTCGGCCAGGGCGCTTTGCCATTGCCCGGTTTCTTCCACCATTTGCAAGCCGACACTGGAGCCTTGCCGGGCGGGCTTGAGGACGACGGGCGGCTGCCAGCCCGCGGGCCAGCCGGATTGGGGGGAGTCCAACACCGCGAAGCGCGCCGTCGGAATGCCGGCCTTGATGAAGCGCTTTTTGGCCGACACTTTGTCGAAGGCCAGGCGGCTGGCTTCGGGGCCGCAACCGGTGTAGGGCACGCGCAAAATTTCCAGTTGTTCCTGCACCGTCCCGTCTTCGCCGTAGGAGCCGTGCAGGGCCAGAAAGACAACATCGGTGCCCGGCGGCAGTATCCAGGAAGGTTGCCGCGGATCCAACTCGTGGACGGTGTGGCCGAGCGAGCGCAAGGCCCTGGCGACGGCGGCGCCGGAGCGCAGCGACACTTCGCGTTCGGCCGACGGGCCGCCGAGCATGACGGTTATGTTCAATTTCTCAGGCAATTTCTTCTCCAATGATTTCCACCTCGGTTTGCAATTCGATGCCCCGTTCCGTCCTGGACCGGGTTTGGATGAAGTCTATCAATTGCAATACATCGCGGGCCGTGGCATCGCGGTCATTGATGATAAAATTCCCATGCACCGCCGAGACAACCGCCCCGCCGCGCCGCGCGCCTTTCAAACCCAGTTCCTCGATGAGTTTGCCCGCGGACAATGTCCGGGAAGGATTCTTGAAAATGCAACCCGCGCTCGGTTCCCTGGGTTGGGAACTCCAGCGCCTTTCATTGAATTCGGCTGTCCGTTTTGCAATCGCCTCCTTCACGCCGGGCTGCCCGCGAAAGGTGGCGCTGAGCGCGATATTCGTTTCGAAAAGCGGGCAGGACCGATACTCGGCCGGCACTTGGGCGATGTTCCGTTCATGCACCACTCCGGCGCGATCCATGAAGCGGACCTGAGTCACCACCTCAAGCACCGCGCTGCCCATGGCCCCCGCATTCATGCGGAGGGCGCCGCCGACGCTTCCGGGGATGCCTTCCAGGAATTCCAAACCGGTCAGGTCCAATTCGCGTGCTTTGGTGGAAACGGCTTTGAGCCTTGCGCCCGCGCCGCAATGCAACTGCGTCCCGTCCGCTTCGATGCGGGACAGGTTCGGGTGGGACAGACAAATGACCACGCCTCGAAAACCGCCGTCGCGCACCAGGAGATTGGAACCGCGCCCCAAAACCAGGAAGGAGACATCCGCCTCGCGGCAAAATTGAATCGCCCTGGCCAAATCGTCCTCGGAAACAGGTTCGAGGCAAACATCGGCGCGGCCGCCGACTCGCAGCGTGGTTTTTTTTGCCAGCGGTTCATCCTGGCGCACCGCGGAATGGGGCAGCAAAGCTTTCAGCTCGTCGAAAATCCGGGATGGCCGCGCCATGTAGTCAAACATTGAGCGGTCCCAGATTTTGAGGTTTTAGTTTTGGGCCGGGGACATGGCTGGAGAGATCCGCTTTCGCCGGCCAGTGAAGGATCCTTTCGGCAATGTCGCCCGCCGCCGCGGGAGCGTGCCAGCGCGCCAGCGCGCTCTGCATGGCCGAACGTTTCAGCGGATTGCGGATTAGCTCGAGAATCTCGTGGACCAGATGGTCGGGCGTCGTGCTGTCTTGAGGCAGCATGCGCGCGGCGCCGCTTTGCACGAAGGCGCGGGCGTTGTGAAACTGATGATTATTCGCGGCCGAAGGGTAGGGGATCAAGACGGCGGGCAGTTGCCGCGCGGCCAGTTCGGCCAGTGAAGAGGCTCCGGCCCGGCTGACCGCGACATCCGCCGCCGCCAATGCCAGGGCCATCTCGCTCCAGAAGGCGTGGACCAGGGCCGGAATGTCGAGCGCCTTGTAACGGGCGCGGACCGGTTCCAAATCGTGGTCGCCCGTCAAATGAACGAATTGGAGGTTCGGTATCGCCTGCCGTAACTGAGGGGCAAGGCGGAGCACCAATTCATTGACCTTTCTGGCCCCTTGACTGCCGCCCATGATGAGCAAAACCGGCGCTTCGGGGGCCAAGCCCATCGCCGCGCGGGCCGCTCCGGGAGCCATGGGTTCGAGAAACTGCGGGCGCACCGGCATCCCGACAACTTCCACCCGGCGCGCGGCCAGCTTTTCCGCCGTTGGGGGAAAAAAGACGAACGCACCATCCACCCAGCGCGCCAGCCATCGATTGGCCCGGCCAGGAATGGAATTCGATTCGTGCAGAAACGTTTTTGCGCCGCAGCGTTTCGCGGCAATGATCGGCGGGGCGCTGATGAAACCGCCCATGGCCAGGACGAACCGCGGCGGGCGCCGGGCGAAACAGGCTTTGGCCAGGCGATAGGACCGCCGCAGGCCGCGCATAAATCCGGGGAACATCGCCTGGCTCAAGCCAACGGCAGGCAGGGTGATGATGCCCATGCCGGTTATGGACTGGATGGCTTGTTGATCGACGTCCTTGGGGGAAACCATCAAGGTCACCGCGCAGCCGCGCTGCCGCAATTCCTGGCCCACGGCCAAGCCGGGAAACAAATGGCCGCCGGTGCCGCCACAGGCGATGACAACGTTTTCCAGCGGACTGTTCTTGAATGTTTCTTCAGGCATCGGCATCGGCCTATTCCGGCGTGGAATCGAACGGGTTTATTTTCTTCCTTGGCGGCTCAATGGCAAAACGCGATATGCTGAGCAAAAGCCCGATGGCGATGAGCGTGAGCAAAAGGTTCGAACCGCCATAACTGATGAAAGGCAGCGGCATCCCCTTGTTGGGCAGCAAGCTGGTGACGACACCCATGTTGATGAAGGCTTGCAAGCCAATCATAAACGTGATTCCCGCGCCGAGCAGCAATCCGAACGTGTCGTTGCTCCGCCGCGCGATATAAACTCCGCACACCACCAGGGCGATGAAGAGCACCACCACGCCCAGGGTGGCAATCAACCCCAGTTCTTCGCCGATGATCGAAAAAATAAAATCAGTATGATGCTCAGGCACGAAGCCCAGCTTTTGCCGTCCGTTGCCCAGTCCCAAGCCGCTCCACCCGCCTGAACCCAGGGCAATCTTGGCCTGATAAGCCTGATAGCCGGCCCCTTCCTTGCTTGCTTCCTGGTGGAGCAAGGCCCTGATGCGCGCCAGGCGCAGGGGATCATGCCAAAGGGACAAGCCAAGGCCCGCCAACAGCCCCAGAGCCGGCAGCAGCAGAAAACGCAACCGCACTCCGGCAACAATCAGCACCGTCCCGGCAACCAGCGCCAGCAGAATGGCGCAGCCGCGATCCGGTTCGATATAAATCAAGGCCAGCACCACCGCGATGATGCAGCCGGGAATGACCAGGCCTTGACGAAACCCGGACATTTGCCTCTGAAACCACTCGCCATAGGCGGCCAGGAAGAGGATCAAACTGAGCCTGGCCAGTTCGGACGGCTGAAAGTGCGGCAGTCCGGGAAGGCCAATCCATCGATGCGCGCCCTTTATTCTAAACCCTATCACGGGCGCAAAAACCAGCAGCAACAGAATGACGGACACGACCAGCAAATAAGGGGAAACTTTCTTCCAACGCCGGTAATCAATCCTG
>CAWFAZ010000036.1:0-11999 GCA_963813995.1 uncultured Verrucomicrobiae bacterium
CCGGTTAAAACATGTTGAATACCAATTGGTTACGTGAATCGGAGGTTTCGTTTTGCGATGCGGTTTTTGTAACCAATTCAGCCAGAGGTACTTGCTCAAATACGTTCACGCTCAAAACTTGCAAAATTTGCGACAGGCTAAGTTCCAATTCAAGCTCCTTGCGCACGATAGCCACCAGCACGTAAACGCAGACGGCAATCCAGACTTGCGTCTTGACGGCGTTGTCGCTGGTCCCGAAAAAGTGTTTGATTCGCAAGTTCTGCTTGACCCATTTAAAGAACAGTTCCACCCGCCACCGGCTCCTGTAAAGCTGGGCGATGGTAAGTGCGGGCAGATCGAAGTTATTTGTCAGAAAGACAAGGAACTTGCCGTTCTCCGGGTCTCTATAACTCACGCGGCGAAAGCGGTCGGGGTAATGCTCAATGCTCTTATCCAAGGCCAGCCAAACGATTTGATCGGCCCGCACGCCGGTGCTTCCATCCACCGGGCGCGACTCCAGCCGGTTGATCCGCAGGCCCTCCTTGGCGCGGGTGACAAAGAAGGCCCCGGCCAACACAAAACGATAGAGTCGCCTAAAATCCACATACCCGCGATCCATCACATAAAAGGCACCCGGCTCCAGAAGCAACTCGTCCAGGATGTTCACATCGGCCTTTTTCCCCTCGGAAATCGAGATCATGGTCGGAATCGGCCCGCGCAAATCCAGCAGCGTGTGCAGCTTGACCGCCGCCTTGGTGGAACGAAAGCGCGCCCAGGGAAACAAACTCAGGCAAAGATCAATCGTGGTCGAATCCAGCGCATAGACCGTTTGCTCCAACTCCACGCCAAAGGATTCGTTGGCGTGGAGACGACGGGCGCGAGCGATCAACCCTTGCGCCAGATCGTGATAGATACGCCAGTCTCGCGAGCCATTGGCCTCGGCCAGCGTGCTATGGGCGATGCGAGATCGAAATCCCATGTGGTAGAGCTGATCGGGTCGCGAGCGCAAGCAGACTTCAATGTCGGCCAGGCTATCTCGGTAAGTCAATTGCGCGAAGGACATGGCAAGAAACTGATCCCAACAAGGGAAGCTACGGACTCGATAGTGGCCGTGGTAGCATTCGACGCAACGGCGAAATTGTTGCGGGTGAATCCACTCCATGACCTGCGAAAAAACAGTTTTTCCAGCGCGCATTTTTGCCAGAGTATGGCACGCCATGTGCTGAAAAAACCCGATATTTTCCCATATCGCTCACATCGTTTTTGTTCTGCAAGACACTCGGATTCAAGCGCTTTCAGCAAGCATCTTGCCTCTCAACCGGATGACAATGATTTGGTTTCCTCTGGCGGCACTCTCCATACCGGTTACAACGGGAGCGGCACAGAATTTGCGATGGATAATATGACTGTGGCAACCAATGTTCTGGTGAGCGTGTTGCCAACAGTTCAAACACTGACGAACACTGGTGCTACAATTTTGTTTTCCTGGGATGCAACAGTGGGGCAAACATATCAGGTGCAATACAACACGAATTTAACCCAAACCGCTTGGAATAATTTGGGTGGACCCATTACCGCGACCATTTCCACGATATATGTGCAGGATTCGATCACCAATGCGCAGCGGTTTTATCGCATTGTTCTGATGCCGTGAGTTTCAAAAGCCAATTGGGTAAATGAAAGTGTTCGTCCTCGGAAGCAAGGAAAATGGCCGGGGATTGGCAGGTGAATGATCCTGCAAACTCGTTTCCGCATTCCTTTGCCAATAATTCCACTGCCAAATCTTCTTTGCGTTATTCTTAAGTCTTTGCCGCGCCCTCCTTCGCCGAAGCGGCTATGGCGGGCAGGCAAGCCTTAACCCTGTGTTCGCCCAAAATCACAGTTTTTTAAAAATTCTTTCAAAAACCAGTTGACTATTGAATATGTTAGATGTAATGTTCGTTTAATGAACAATGAAATAAAGGCTGAATTATGAAGGATGAATTAAAATCCGCCGTCGCCGAGGCTATGGCAACAAGAGTGAATCACAGGCGGAAATATGGAGGGGCAGGCCTGCCCGCCGTAGCCGTTGCGGCGAAGGTGGTGAAGCCGTCATGAAGCCGTCAGTTCCTCACATTTCAATATAAAGCCGTCAGTTCCTCACATTTCAACATTTTGATGATTTGGAGCCATGGCGACCTCCGGTTGGCATAGGGTCCCGTTCCCGGCGGGACGCCGCGCTTCATCAGGTGATTTTTGCGCCATGCCAGGAGAATGCCGCGCCCCGCCCGCTCTGTCCGCCAACAAATACCGGCATGGGCACTTTCCCGCGCAGAGGCGCAGAGCGCGCAGAGAAAAACTGCTTTCCGTTCCCCTCTGCGTCCTCCGCGCCTCTGCGCGGGATCTTCCATCCACCTGTCCCGCCATAGCCTTGCGGCGGCGGATGATTTAATCTTGTCAATCCTGTCAAAAATCTTCGCGTCTTATGCCCTTTGCGTTGTTCTTAAGTCATTCGCCTTCAGGCAGTTGCGCTGGAATGATGCCGATTACAAAAATACTTTTAAAATAGTTGTTGTTTTGATGAAGCTCTATGCTATTATGTAGCCTTGATGAATAATTGGAATATTGAATGGTTGAAACATTGAAATGACCGGCCAACAACAAACGCCCGTCAAACCATGAAAACTCGCAACAACAAAACCGCAAATCCTGCCCTTCACGAGCCAGCCGTGGGTCCAGGCGCACTCCGGCGCCGTTCACGGCATGGCCGGGCGGCGGCGCTCATCTGTCAACCGAATATAGGGAAAAATTAAAAAATGCCAAAAATGCCAAAATCCGTGCAATTCAGGCTTGGTCAAAGGGGGCGGATGTTGCGGGTTTTCCAGACCCATCCATCAATCTTCCGTTTCTTGCTTTCGGGATTCGCGTGTTTCGAGTATTTCGCGGTTAACAAATTCTTTTCTTTGAGCCTATGGGTAAAAATGTCTTAAACAATTGCAATGCAGAGTGTTACAGCCATTTGCGCCAAAAATCACAAGTTTCTTGCAAGGTCTTTCAAAAATCTGTTGACGATATGATATGTTAGATGTAATGTTCGTCTAATGAACAATGAAATAATGGCGGAATTATGAAGGATGAAATTATTAACGGGGTTCAGGGCCTGCCGACGGCCGCGGAATCCAATATAAAAAGTAGCCGCGAAAAAGCGCAAGAGGCACAAGAACAGCAATCCACTTTTGCGACTTTTGCGCTTTTTGGCGGCCATTCCGTTAGCGTTAATCCTCCCGACCGGTTGGGTGCCACGCAGGCTCGCTGCGGCGACTTGTCCCGCCAAAGTCGCTGCGGCGAAGGCAGGTCAGGCTCAGTCAAACTGGACTCAAACCGATGCCGCTGGTCAAACCACCGGCAAATTGTATGCAAATGCTTTAAAATGAATGGCTTGCAACAAATTCGATGTTCCGGGCAATCAAACCCAGTCAAACTGAATCAAACCGATTGCAAGGGTTGGATGAAGGTTGACCCGCCATTACGACTGGGTAAACTGCGCACCAGCCATCGCCTGGATGCGCTGGCTTGAGGGCATGAGAACTGACATCACCCTGGTTCGAACTTTCGGCAGCCTGCTGGCCGTTCTGTTGCTGGCGGGTTGCGCCAATCCCGGCCCGCGCAGCCGTTACCTGGAGCAGATCGAACCCGGCAGCCTGCCCAATCTTATTGCGTATCGCGGAGACACCAATTTGGAGATCCGCTATCCATTTCACGGCAGGGACGCCTTCGCCATCGCCAATTGGCCGGCGGAACAGAGAGGGGATCCCGATTTCCAGTATCGTTATGCGGTGCTGGCCTTTGACAAACAGCCGCGCGCGACGCGCAAATCGGTGGTCAAACAGGGCAATCGCCTGACCATCCGAAATGCCAAACAGTGGCAAACGCTCGTGGATGGAGTCTTTCAGGGGTTGATGCCCGATGAGCGGGGTCATGGCGTGCTGGTGCTGGTGCAGAATCAGCAGATCGCTCTTTGCCGCGACAAGGCGGGGATGCCGCGCGTCGTCAAACTGGACCAAAAACCGGCGGATGTCATTATTGATCACGCCTTCAGCCATGCGGATTTCTCGCGCAAGGCGATTGAACTGCTGGAAAAAAGCGCCAACAGGCTCGACCCCGGCCAAAGTCAGTTTCTGTTCGTCACCGACGAAGAGCCTGCCTTTGTGTTGATTGATCTGCACGAGCGCCTGATCGTTTTCTTGAGTTATCCGATTGACCCGGACTCGCAACCGTCCGACCTGCCGGGATGGTTCACGTTGCGGGCGCTGAACTCGCTGGTCATCCGTGGTTTTGTGATCAACACCATCAAGAATCCCGTCACCATGCTCGGCCGCGGACTTTGGCATATCGGCACTTCGGGCGCGGCGGCGCTGGACTCGGTGGACTCGGGATCGACCGGCGACAGCGGGCCGCCGCCCCCGCTGTATGCGGGGCCGGGAATGAATCTGGGCGCCTGGGAAAAGCAATTGGACGAACTGGCGCCGGCCCGGCGTTTCCGGGGGCGGGTGGAATTTCTTATTGACGGAGAACGGTTCTTCCCGGCGCTGATCAAATCCGTGGCAAACGCCGCGCGCAGCGTGGATATGCTTGTTTACATTTTCGGCGGCGATGAGTTCGCGGTGACCATCGCCGACGTGCTGAAGGAACGTTCCTCGTCCGTGCGCGTCCGGGTGTTGATGGATGAAATGGGGTCATTGTTCGGGGGGGGGCCGCGCCGCCCCAATCGGCGGTCCCGCCGGGGTTCAAGCATCCGGGCGACATCAAATCCTACCTGACCGCCGGTTCGCGGGTGCAGGTGCGGGCGAGCGCCAATCCGTGGCTGACGAGCGACCACCGGAAATGCATTATTATTGACGGCCAGCAGGCTTACGTGGGCGGCATGAATATCGGCTGGAAATATCGCTACGAATGGCACGATATGATGGTGCGCCTGACCGGGCCGGTGGTCGGCCGCCTGGAAAAGGACTACGGGGAAGCCTGGGCGCACGCGGGCCTTTTGGGGGATTTTGCCTATGCCTGGGTCAGCCTGTTTGGCCGCACCCACCCCCGGAAAAATGAAATTGCCAATGGCATTGAAATCCGGCCTCTCCGCACCTCGACCGGGCAGATGGAAATCTACCGGGCCCAATTGGAAGCCATCCGGCAGGCCAAAGGTTATATTTATGTCGAGAATGCCTACTTCAGCGATGACACGATCCTGCGCGAATTGATCCGCGCCCGGCAGCGGGGGGTGGACGTGCGCGTCGTATTGCCGGCCAGGAACGACATCGGCGTCATGCAAACCAGAAATCTCATTATGGCCAATGAAATGGTGCGCCACGGCATTCGCGTCTATGCCTATCCCGGCATGACGCACGTCAAGGCCGCCATTTACGATGGCTGGGCGTGTCTTGGCTCGGCGAATCTGGATAAACTCAGTTTGCGGGTTTCGCAGGAGCTGGATGTCGCCTTCTCCGATCCCACTGCGGTAAATCGCTTGAAGCGGGACTTGTTCGAGACCGACTTCAACCGCGCGCGCGAAATCAAGGATCCGGCCCCGGTCAACTGGCTGGATTCGTTTGTCAAAGCCTTTGCCGACCAGCTCTGACCCCGCCCTTTTTCAAGAAAAGAAAATGAAAAGGACAGCATTGACAGACCGGGGAATCCTGCATAATGTTGATTGAAAGTTTAAAATGGAGTTGAAATGTTACTGCGAATTTGCCTCATATTAACGATCGTCGCCGGATTGGGCACGGCTTACCTTGGCTTTTTCCCGGTCAAGGAAATTATCACCACCACCCGGGAGGCGCGCGACGATTTTCACAAGAAATGGGATGATGAAACAGCGTTGTACAAGAAAACCGACAAGGAACTGAAAACGACCAAGGCTGAGTTGGCCACGACGACGGCCAAATTGACTGAAACCCAGAGCCAACTGGAGGCGGCCAACACCAAAAACACCGAGTTGGACAAGCAAAACACGGATTTGACCGACAGGTTGACCAAGATGACGGCGCGCGCCGATACCGCCGAACAAACACTCGAAAAGTGGAGGAACCTTCCCCCGCCGGAGCAGATCAAAGGCATTATCAGCGATCTGGCGAAGACCAAAAAGGAGCGGGACGTGTTTGTTTCCGAAAACAAGCTCCTTCAGGTGAGGAATGCCGACTTGCAAACACAGATTAATAATCTAGTCGGCAGCGAGGTCGCCGTGGCGCTGCCGTCAGGTCTCAGGGGCAGGGTTTTGGCGGTGGATCCAAAATACGATTTTGTCGTGCTCGATATTGGCGATGACCAGGGTGTCAAGGAGCGCGGCGAAATGATGGTGAACCGGCAGGGAAAACTCATCGGCAAGGTCCGAATTAGCAGTGTTCAGAAAGATCGATGCGTCGCCACGATCCTGCCCGCTTGGAAGCGGGGAGAGATCATGGAAGGCGATCAAGTCATTTATTGATGAAAATCCTGCGCACAGTTTTTTGCGCGTTTCTTTTCGTGATCGCGGCGGAAGTCCTGAGCAGTTGCGCGACGGACAACCCGGATAATATTTCTTCAACGCCTTGGAACCAGCCTGCGGGGTGGGAAGGTCCTATGCCTTCGACGATCAACCAGGGGCGTTAAGCCATTGGCCGGGGTCTATTTGGCAAACTCCACGCAACGGGTTTCGCGCACGATGGTCACCCGGATTTGCCCGGGATAGTGCAAAGCGTCCTCGACTTTCCGCGCTATGTTTCGGGCCAGGATAAAGGCCTGGTCGTCGGTCACGGCGGCAGGCTGCACCAGGACGCGCAATTCCCGGCCCGCCTGCAGCGCGAAACATTTTTCCACCCCGGGAAAAGACAGGCCAATCCGTTCGAGGTCCTCGACCCGTTTGATATAGGTCATCACTGTTTCGGAGCGCGCGCCCGGACGGGACGCGCTGATGGCATCAGCCGCGCTGACCAGAATGCCCAGCAACCCGGTGTGCGGGACTTCTCCATGATGGGAAGCCACGGCATTGACCACCGCTTCTGATTCGCCGTAGCGCTGGACGATTTCCGCGCCCACAATGGCGTGCGCGCCTTCGATTTCGTGGGTCACCGCTTTGCCGATGTCGTGCAGCAACCCGGCCCGTTTTGCCGGCACAACATCAATGCCCAGTTCGGCCGCCATCAAGCCCATTAATTGCGCGACCTCGATGGAGTGCTGGAGAATATTTTGTGAAAAGCTGTGGCGAAAATGCAGGCGGCCCAGGAGCTTGATCAACTCCACATGCATGGGCGCCAGGCCCAGTTTCATCACCGCTTGCTCGCCGTTCCGCAATATGACCTCGTCCATTTCCTGCGAGATTTTGGCCACCACTTCCTCGATGCGCGCGGGATGGATGCGACCGTCCAGGATGAGCCGTTCCATGGCCTCGCGGGCGATTTCGCGGCGGACGGGATCAAAACCCGAGAGGACGACCGCGCCGGGCGTGTCATCAATCAGCACCGTCACGCCGGTCGCGGCTTCGAAAGCGCGAATGTTGCGGCCTTCGCGGCCGATGATCCGGCCCTTCATCTCGTCGCCCTTGATGCTGACCGTGGCGCTGGACGTTTCGAAGCTGTGCTGGCCGGCGTAGCGCTGGATGGCGAGACTGACGATCTTGCGGGCGTTTTCTTCCGCTTTGGCTTTGGCGTCCTCCAGAATATGTTGGGACAGCTTCACCGCGTCGCCCAGGCTTTCCTGTTCCACTTCCTTCAAAAACGCGGCGCGGACTTCGTTCTCGCCCATTTTGGAGACTTGGGCCAGTTGGGCCCGGCGCTGGGCCGCCAGTTCAAGCGCCTGGGCCTGGAGGTTTTCAATGGCCGCCGTTTTCGCGGCCAACTGTTCCTTGTCTGCGCGGAGAACCTTTTCCTCCCGCACCAGGTTTTCCAACTGGCCATTGACCAGTTCTTCCCGCGTCATCAGACGCTGCTCGATGACGGCATGTTCCTTGAGACGCGCCGCCATCTGTTGCTCGGTTTCCCTTCTTGTTTTCAGCGCCTCTTCATTGGCGGCCAGGCGCGCGTCCCTCAGGATGGACTCGGCATCCCGGCGGCTCTTGTCCAAAATGGTGTTCGCCTCCTGTTCCAGCCCCGCGCGGAGGCTGCGCTCCCGCCAGCGCCGCCCCCAAAAACCGGCCAGTATGCCCATCAGGAAGATGACCGCGCCTGCGATAATTTGTGGATTCATGTCAGAATTACAAGTTACTCGGAAATTTCCAGCCAGCGTGTTGGCGTCAAAATACAATTCATGCGCACGTCGTGCTGCTCCCATGGAATCCGCTCAACTAACTGCTGGTCGAAGGCGACCCCGCATTTGATTCCACTGACGTGGGCAAGCAACCGGTCATAGAAACCCTGGCCCCGGCCCAGCCGGCAGCCAGCCACATCGAATCCTACTCCAGGCACCAGCACCAAGTCCAGACGCTTTAGCGGAAAACGCGCGCATTGGGCCGTCGGCTCGGGTATCCCCAATTTGCCCGGCGCGCAGTCGCCCGCCACATCGCGGATTTGGAAGGCATCGTAGGCGCCTGTCTCCCTTACAAACCGCGGCAAACTGATGGCTTTGCCCTCGCGCAGCCCCTCTTCCAGCATGGGCGACAAATCGATTTCTCCCGCGATCGGGGCATAAAAAAGGACCGCTCGCGCGCTTTTCCAAACGGACTGCTGCCGCAACAGGGCGCACGCGCGCAAAGATGCCGCGCCGCCCTCCGCGTCAGGCAGCGTCTTTAACAAGGCGCGAAGTTTCTGGCGAAGTTCGCGTTTGTCGGGCGCCGGTTCCAAACTCATTGGCGGGGTGCGGGCGATGCCTCGCCGCGGAGCGCTTCAAACTGTTCGCGCCATTTTTCCAGGCGCTCCTTGATTTTCTTTTCAGAACCTTGAGCGCCGGGTTCGTAGTATTTTCGGGCCGCCCCCAGATAGTCCTGGGCCACGAAATGCCCCGGAAAATCGTGGGCGTATTTGTAATCCTCCCCATGCCCCAGCCGTTTCGCCCCGGCATAATGCGCGTCGCGCAGTTTCTCCGGCACCGGCAGCGTCCGTCCGGAGCGAACGTCTTCCAGGGCCGCGTCAATGGCCACGCAGGCGCTGTTGCTTTTGTGAGCGGTGGCGATATAGATGGCCGCCTCGGCAATCGGCAGGCGCGCCTCGGGCCATCCCACAAATTCAGCCGCATGATGCGCCGCATTGGCCAGCACAAGCGCCATCGGGTCCGCCAGCCCCACGTCTTCCGCCGCGCAAATCAAAATGCGCCGCGTGATAAACCGCGGGTCTTCGCCGGCGTAAATCATTTTGGCCAGCCAATACAGCGTCGCATCAACGTCGCTGCCCCGCATCGATTTTATGAAGGCCGAAATCGTGTCATAATGGGCGTCGCCGTCCCCGTCATAAACCACCGCTTTCTTTTGAATGCATTGTTCGGCCACGGCCAGATTGACGTGGACAATTCCGTCACCGTCCGGCTCGGTGGTGAGCGCGGCAATTTCCAGCGAATTCAACGCCTTGCGCGCGTCGCCATCGGCCACTTTTGCCAGATGCCGCAAAGCGTCTTCATCCGCCCGGATTTTCATGCGGCCCAGCCCGCGCCCGGCGTCGGCCAGGGCACGGCGCAGGAGCCGCAACAAATCGTCTTGATCCAGCGGCTGCAATTCGAAGATTTGGGAACGCGAAACCAGGGGGGAGTTGACAAAGAAAAATGGATTATGCGTTGTGGCCCCGATCAACCGCACCACCCCGCTCTCCACGTCCGGCAGCAACACGTCCTGCTGCCCCTTGTTAAAACGGTGAATCTCGTCAATGAACAGGATGGTCGATTGCCCGGTGTTTTCCAGGCGGTTGCCGGCCGCGGCCAGGACGCGGCGCATGTCGGCCACGTTGGAATCGACGCCGCTGAGCCGTTCGAACTTGCTGCGGGTCTGGCGGGCGATGATTTGGGCGAGGGACGTTTTGCCGGTGCCGGGCGGGCCGTAGAAAATGAGCGATTGGATGCGATCGGCCTCGATGGCGCGGCGCAGCAATTGGCCGGGAGCCAGGATATGCGATTGGCCCGCGAATTCATCCAGATTCCGCGGCCGCATTCGGGCGGCCAGCGGCTGTTGCGCGGCACTCCCCTGTTTCACGGAATCGGCGGTTTCAGGCTCGACCGCGGCGGAAAATAAATCATTGCCTGTCACAAAAGGAAGATAGCAGAAAAACAGCCGTTGACCAAGAAGGAAAAAAAACCCCACCGTAATGCCGTGTATAAACAGCTCCTTTGAACAACATGTGAACAAAGTGGAACCGAATCGTCCGCTTTCGACTTCCAGTAAAGGCCTGTCGGCCACGGTCGAAGTTAAGGTTCCTTCTGGACTAATTTACGGTTCAAGGACTATGTTTTTAATCACGCGCATGGCAGGGTTAATTCAAAACCGATTCCAAAGAACATCCGCACACGACTCATCATTGTGCGACATTGGGATCATCGGCTGAATCCGCGAATTTATCAAGCAAAATCTTCCAAAATCTTCGCCCGTTCGCCCGCGCCCGCAGGTCCGGTTTTTCGACAGGGGAACGCGTGCGTCTCGCGCGCCGTGTGTGGCGTCCCGCCAAACACAGCCGGAAGGATTATTTCAGCCGCCAGGTAATTCGCGCCTTGTCCAGGTCGTAGGGCGAAATCTCCATTTTCACGCGGTCACCGACGGTCAAGCGCACCCAGCGTTTGCGCATCTTGCCGCAAATGGTGGCGAGCACCGGATGTTTATTGTCCAATTGGACGCGAAACATCGTGCCAGGCAGCACCGCCGTGATGCTGCCTTCGACTTCTATGTGTTGTTCATTCATGGCTGGCAAAGCTACAATTGGGACAAACCCAAAAGTAAAAGAGACGAAGCCCGGAGTTCTCACCGAACCCCGGGCCTAAAATTCCAAAACTGATTAATACCGACGACCGCCGCCGCCGCCACCGCCGCGATATTCACGACGACCACCGCCGCCACCGCCGGGCGCACGTTCTTCACGCGGCCTGGCAATGTTTACCGTGAGGGCGCGACCGCCCATCTCCTTGCCATTAAGGGCTTCCATGGCCTTCTGCGCTTCCTCGTCCGTGCTCATGGTGACGAAACCAAAGCCGCGGGGACGATTGGTCGTGCGATCCATCATCAAGTTGGCTTCCGTGACCGTGCCATGCGCGGCGAACGCGTCATGCAGGTCATTTTCAGTGGTGTCGAAGGAAAGGTTCCCGACAAATAATTTATTGTTCATACGATGTTTTACCATCCGAACTAACCGTTACTTTCTGCAGACTGTTCCCGAACATCGGGTCTAAAATCATCACTGAACGAGGTTCACCTGAAGATTCACCATGCCTTGAAAGAGACAAGCTATCTAGCGGACAACTGAAGCATGACCGGTTCCGGCGAGATGGCAACAACTATCGGCAAGTATTTTTCATGGGGTATTCCCCGCCCGCCGTCTTGTCCGCCATGGCGTTTGGCGACGGCGGGCTGGAAAAAACAGTGAAAATTCTCCGCTTTTTTTCCGTTGAATGGGTCTTCGCTGTTTTCGGTGGAATAGATGGAAGAATGGCCAGAAACGCCAGAACGATAGATAGGTCCAAAAAATCGGTAACACGGTAACAAGTGTTGATAGTCAACGACTTAGCCGGTAACACGAAAAGTAACAGATCGGTAACATGTTACCGGTTTTGGTCTCTTGCACCTTCAGAAGCTGTATAAAATTAGCCATCTGAAAAGGGAAAGGCAAGAAATGGATGATAGGAGGTCTGAAAAACCCGCAACAGGTCTCCAACGACAACTATTCTTCACCATCAGCGACAATTAAAAATCACCACTGAGGCCGGTTGTTAAGGTTCATCGTTTCACTGTTCTGTAACGTTTGTCCAGCCCCTTCGGTGGAACGGAGTCTTTGGAGCGTAGCGACAAAGACGCAGTGGAACCGAAGGGGCTGAGGGCTTCGGGGTTACCCGCCGCCCTTGTTTTGTTCTTTTTCCTTGGGCACTCGCAAACTCTCCCCCTGGAACTC
>CAWFAZ010000037.1:0-91412 GCA_963813995.1 uncultured Verrucomicrobiae bacterium
GCTGCCCGATTTGCCCACCGTCGAAAAAGTGGCTGCCGCCTTGAACTCCCTGGGAGTCACGCCGCGCGACATGATGTCCATCTTCCAAGCCATGAAGGAAGCCGGCGCGTTGCAGGCTGAATTGATCATAAGGTGATTCATGGACATTCCCGCGCTGCAATCACACGTCAAAGCCTCGTCGGTGCCGTTTGACCAACTGGCCGCGAACCCGAATGTATCGCAGAAGGACAAAGTCAAGGAAGCTTGCCGGCAGTTCGAGGCGGTCTTGTTGCGTCAAATTTTGGGCGAGGCGCGCAAGACAGTCATCACATCGTCGGAGAAGAAGGACTCAAACGAGACGGATATTTACAATGACATGATCGATAACCAGATGGCCGACAGCATCAGCCATTCCGGGTCGTTCGGACTGGCCAAAAGTTTGGAGAACCAATTAGTCCGCCAGGTTTTGCCAAAAGCCGGGGATCAGAGCCGGCCCATGCCAGCCGTCCCGCCAGCGGTAAAGTCAAGCGATCACTAATTCATGACCGAGAACATCGCAAATTTAGTCAGCGCCTTGCGCCAGGAATTGGAACAGTACGGCGAAATGGTCGTCTTGCTGGAGCGGCAGCAGCAACAGATCGGGGCGCGGTGCGCCGATGAAGTGTACCAATCCATCGGCCCGGTCAAGCGGCAGGGTTTTGCGATCCAAAAGGCCCGGAGTCACCGGGAAGAATGCCGCGCTCAACTGGCACAAACATTGCAGCGGGCGAGGGATTCATCTTTTGCGGAGCTAATTGCGCTGCTGCCTGCGGATTGCCAGCCTCTGCTCTGCTCGCTGGTGCGGGAAAACAACGAGTTGCTGGCGCGCGTGCGGCAGCGGGCGCGGCAAAACCATCTGTGCCTGAGCCGTTCGATAGAGTTAATGCAATGTTTGATCAACTCCCTTTTTCCGTCGCGCATATCGCGCATTTACAACGGCCAGGGAACCATGAAGTTGCGCCACCTCACCCCGCGCTCGTCTTATGAGGCGATCGGCTAACCCCATCGATTTATGCTTTCACTATTTGGCGTATTAAATATGGGCGGGAAGTCGCTCTCTGTGCAACAGGAGGCGACGGCGATCGCGGGCCAGAATCTGGCCAACGTCAACAATCCCGCCTATGCCGATGAGCAACTGGAGATCCAGGAGGCGACGCCGTTGGAAACGCCCACCGGAGAGGAGGGGACTGGTGTGGACGCCGTCTCCATCACTTCCATGCGGGACGCCCTTTTGGATGCGCAAATTGTGGCGGAGGGCAGTGTCACCGGTTCGCTCACATCCCAGCAAAGCGCATTGCAGCAGGCGGAGGCGTATTTGAATGAAAAGCTTGGCACCAGCTCCAGCAGTTCCGCCTCCAGTTCGAACGGGTTGGCGACGGACTTGTCCAATCTGTTCAGTTCGTTGCAAACCCTTTCCACCAACCCCGGCAATATTTCGGACCGGCAGGCCGTGATCCAAAGCGCGCAGCAGTTGACGGAGCAATTCAACCAAGTGTCATCCGGCTTGAACACTGTAACCTCCGGCTTGAATTCTTCCATTCAAAGTGGCGTAACCGCAAGCAACCAGGACTTGAGTCAAATTGCAACGTTGAACCAGCAAATCATGGAAGCCCAGAATAGCGGCGGAACGGCCGATCAATTGGTTGATGAGCGCGAGAAGACGATTGAAGACCTGGCGGGATATGTGAATGTGACGACCTCCGCGCAGTCGAACGGCGCGATCAGTGTGAGCGTCGGCGGAACGCTCATGGTGTCAGGTGATACGACGCTGAATAGTTTGAAGACCACCAGTTCCAATGGACAGCTATACATCGCAACGGTAAACGACGGCGAGATGGCTCTTTCCAGTGGCAGCATCGAGGGCGGCATCACTGCCCGCGACGGAGCGGTGGCAACCTTGCAAAGTTCGCTCAACACCCTCGCCTCGCAACTCATCAACCAGGTCAATGATGTGTATCCCGGGGGCTTTTTCTCAGGCTCCGACGCGGCGAGTATCGGCGTGAACAACACCGATCCTTCGGCTTTTCAAGCCGGCAGCACGGGGGAATCTGGCGACAATTCCGTGGTGCTGGCAATGGCGAATTTGGCCGATACGCCGTTATCGGCCTTGAACGGCCAGACATTGAGCCAGTATTACTCGCAGACCGTGGGGGCATTTGGATCGTCTTTGCAATCGGTCAACGAGCAGCTTGCCAACAGCACGTCCGTGGCGCAAATGCTCACCACTCAACGGGATTCGGCAAGCGGAGTGGACACGGACACAGAAATGACCAATCTGCTGCAATTTCAAAAGGCTTATGAGGCGTCGGCTGAATTGGTCACGACAGTGAACGAAATGTTGGCAACGTTAATCTCCATGAAAACAGAGTGAAACCATTAACATATCTAATATATGCGCATATCCGATTTACATTTTACGGATAATTTCCTCAGCCAGATCCAGCAGTTGCAGCAGCAGCGGAACACGCTGCAAGGAGAGTCCAGCTCGGGTTTGTCAGTTACGTTGCCGGAGGACAATCCCGCGGTCATGGCCCAAGTGTTGAATCTCCAAACCGACTCTGCCGCAAACGCCGCGTACCAAAGTAACATTACGCAGCTTCAAAACACGGCCACGACCTCCGCCGCCGCGATGAACAGCCTGCAGACGCTCGTCAGCCAGGTCAATGACATCGCCACGGAGGCTTCCAATGGGACGAACTCCTCCACGCAGCTTGCAACTTATGCGGCCCAGGTGAAAGCCTTGATCCAACAGGCCGTGCAACTGGGCAACACGCAGGACGCCGACGGGAATTATATTTTCAGCGGCACCGCCTCCAATACAAAGCCATTCGTTGCCACCACCGCCAACGGCAACATCACGGCCGTCGCTTACAAGGGCGGCACCGAGGTGGCTGAGAGTGACATCGGGCCAAACACGACGGTTTCGGCGCAAGTCCTCGGCTCAGGCGCGGATGGTCTTTTTACGAACAGCAGCACAGGCGCGGACTTGTTCAATCACATGATTGCGCTGCAAGCGGACCTGGTCTCGGGCAACACCAGCGCGATCACCTCCACAGATGCGCCGGCGCTGAACACGGATGAGGACAACGTCATCAGCCAGATCAGCGCCAATGGCGTGATGCAGTCCGCCCTGACCGCCGCGGGCAACATCGCCGCCGCGCAAAGCACCAATCTGACCACGCAAATTTCGGGTGACACCAGCGCCGATCTGGCGACGACGCTGACGGAACTGACCCAGACCCAAACAGCATACGAGGCGGCGCTGGAAAGCGGGACGAAGGTGCTGCAAATTTCGCTGGTGAATTTTTTGGCATGAGCGCCCGTCACCGTCCCTGCCGAACAGCATGACCTCAATTATGAGTACTAAAGCACTAATGTTGTTTAACATTTGCACCCTGCGCGGCGCGGGCCGCGCGACCATCAATTTGACGCGGCTTCTCCTGATCAACCACTGTGCCTTGATCGGCAAGCAGGTCATTCCTAACAATGCCGCGCAGTTCGCGTCGCCCAATCCTCTCCCTGTCGCCTAAAATTCCCGCTCATTTTTGTATGCACATCCTCTCCCGCCAAAATCAAACCGGTTCCATGCAAAGCATCACGGAAAACCCCACAGACGTCCTGGATGTGGGGGAGGCCGAACCAGGCTCGAATTCCAACCCGGTCTCCGGCTGGCAGGACAAAGAGGCCGCCCCGTGCAGGGCTTTGGCGTCCGACCCCGGCGATCTTGACGCCCTTCGCCAGTACGGGTTGCTTCGAAAAGAGCAAAGGAGATTTCCGGAGGCGCTCTGGGCCTTCGGCAAAATACTGGGGAAAAGGCCGGATGATTTGCCCGCGCTGTGGAGCCGTATCGAATGTGAACTGGAGGCGGGCGACGCCATGGCCGCCCGCCTGTTCTCTTTGCAAGCCCTGAACGCCGTCAAACAGCAACCGGAGAACATTGAGTTTCTCATGTCGCTGGGCCAATGCCTGCTTCGCGTTGAGGATTATTCCTCTGCCTTCGAGGCTTTCGGACGGGTCTTGCGTCTGGACCCGGGCCAAGTCTCGGCCAGCGAGGGTCTGGAGAAGGCTTCGAATAAACTCAGGCAGAAAGAGCGCACAATCGCCGGCGCAATCCCGCAGAACCAAGGCTCCGGCCGGACAAACCATGCGGCGGAGAGATTTTCGGTTGATGAGCCAGCCGGGCCGGGCCAACGCTATAAGGTCACGATCGTCAACGGAGGAGAGGACGCCGTTTATGAGCTTTCGCTGGATGTCTATCCTCGGGACAATCCAACACACCCGCTGCGCCACTACGGGTATTGGAACCAGAGTTTGCAGGTGGAAGCCGGCCAGTCATTTGTTGTGGATGTCCTCTGGCAGGCACGCCTCGGCCAGGTATGGTTCAACGGAAAAAGGGTGGAAGCCTGCTGGCAGGGCGAATTGAAGCAAGGGGGAGATTGCACAGCTCACCTGATCCTCTATCGAAACCACGAGCGCATCAATTCCTGCCAGTTTACGCGCACGTTCGACGACACAGACGTCCCGGAGCAGACGCACCCGGTCTTGTTTCATGTCGGCAAAGGCGCCCAATTGAAAAGCGCGGTATGGTTCCTGACTTGGGCCTGCAATTTCAAATGTCCCTATTGCTGGGAAGTGCAACGTATCGCTCATGGGGAAATGAAAGCCGACCCGTTTATCGAGGCGGAAAAGTGGGTCGCCGCCTGGAATCGGCTTCGGCCCGCCATCCTGGACATTTCCGGCGGGGAGCCGTTCCTGCAGCCCAATTTTATCCGGATGTTGCAGGGTTTCGATGATTCAATTCGCATCGCGATCACCAGCAACCTCAGTTTTGATCTGACCGAGTTCGTTGAGAAGATCTCGCCGAGCAAGGTGTTCAGCATGACCGTGAGCTTCCACCCGACACAGAAACTGACGCTGAACGCGTTTCTTGGAAAAGCGCTGCTGCTCAAGAACCGAGGCTTCAGAATCACGGTCAACTTCGTCACGTATCCGGAGCAGTTGTGGATGTTGGGGAACTACAAGCAGATTTTTGAATCACAAGGTTTGAACTTCCATGTCGATCCTTACGCCCCGACGTCGTACTATCCGTTCGAGCTTTCGGAGAATGAACGGGCCTATCTTCGGCCGTTTGTAGGCGGCGACCGCGCCCATGCCAGCGCTCTGACGGGAGACAAGAGGGAAATTCATGTGCTTTGCAGCGGCGGCGTCAGTCACTTGAATGTTCAACCCAATGGCGACGCCTACCGCTGCATCCGTGAGGTCAATACCAAGATTTCTGCGACAGGGGACAAAGTGGGCAACCTCTTCGACCCCGACTTCAAACTCTATTCGGAATGGAAATATTGCGGATACTATCACATCTGCCCTGGTTGTGATCGCGACAAGGTCAAGGTTAAACGCGTGGAACCACCGGCCAGCCCCCAACCTGGATTTGTCGGGTGACCCCGGCCGACCGGTGAAGCGCGGCGATTCCCACCCCACAATGGCAACAAACTCCAGCGATTCGTCCCAACTCATGAGCATCTCTCCCAACTCGCACACCGCCGATCGAGTGCAAGGCCAGTTCCGCCTTGCCCTCCCGGTTCGTTGGCGCGGACCGATTTTCAATCCGAGCGGCTATGCGAGCGAAGCAATCAATTTCATCCTGCCGCTCTCGGAACGGGTGGAAATGGGGATTTTCCACCAGAACAACATTTACTCCGAGAAATTTGTCGCCTCCCTGAAAAAGGAGGTGCGGAACCGCCTGTTTGCGCTGCGCGACAAATATCCTCAAATCTCCGGCGGCATCGTCATCGAGCACAATCCCGCCAATGGTTTCACGTACGTTCCCGATGCCGCTTACCACATCGGGCGGACGATGTTTGAAACCGACCGCATTTCACCGGATTGGGTCACGGCCTGCAACCAGATGAACGAAATCTGGGTCCCCAGCACATTCAACATCGAAACATTTGCCAACAGCGGCGTGGAGCACGACAAGCTTCGCGTCATGCCGGAATCCGTGGACGAAACGGAATTCGATCCCGCCAAACATGAGCCGCTGCCCCTGCCCGATCGCGCCGCCTGCAATTTTCTGTCCATCTTCGAATGGTCCCGGCGGAAAGGCTGGGATGTTTTGCTGGCTGCTTATCTTCGGGAGTTTTCGGCGGAGGACGATGTGTGCCTGTATGTGCGCACTTATTTGATGGCCAAACCCGATGGTGACGCGCGCACGGCGATCCAGAACCTGATCCGCGACCACGCCGCCACCTTGAACCTGGGCGACAAACCCCTGCCACGAATCCACATTCTGGCCGAGCAAGTGCCGCAGGCTGACCTGCCGCGCCTTTACAAAATGGCCGATTGCCTGGTCGCCCCAAGCCGTGGCGAAGGCTGGGGACGCCCGCACCACGAAGCGATGCTGATGGGCCTGCCGGTCATTGCCACCAATTGGAGCGGCAACACGGAGTTCATGAACGCGGAAAATTCTTTTCTAATTGACTATGAAATCGTGGATACCGCGTTGCTTGATGCGAAACTGACGCATTATCGCAACCACCGTTGGGCTGATCCGTCCGAAACATCCCTGCGGCAGGCCATGCGCCGCGTGCAGCAGAATCCGGACCAGGCGCGCGCCAAAGGTCAGCGCGCCCGGCAGGATATGCTGCGCCGCTACACCTGCGCGGCGGTGGCGGACCTGACGGTGGCCCGTCTCCTGGAAATCGAGCGCAAACTCCTCACCCCGGCATGCCCGGCCGTTACAGCGCGCACGATGGAAATTCCAACGCGGTCCGCCGGACAGAATCCGCCACGCCTGCACGTCACATGGGAGGGTTCTTTTCTTGACTTGGGCAGCCTCTCGCACGTCAACCGCGAGTTGACCGGCGCCTTGTCAGCGGACAACCACATTCAGATCATCCGCGTCAGTCAACAGAATTCATCCGTTCCATCGGAACTGAAAGATTTGGCGCGCCGCATTCAGGCGGAACGTCCCCGCAAGGCCGATGTCACCGTGCGCCACGCCTGGCCACCCAATTGGCAACGGCCCGCCTCCGGCGCTTGGGTGCTCATCCAGCCCTGGGAGTTCGGAGTCATTCCTGCGGATTGGGTCAGGAAGCTTTCCAACGTCGATGAAATCTGGGCGCCGACGGACTACGTGCGCCGCGTTTATGTCGAATCCGGCGTCCATCCGTCCAAGGTGAAAATCGTGCCCAACGGCGTTGATCCCGGCAAATTCCGGCCTGACCTGGCGCCGTTGCCGCTTGCCACGAAAAAGAAGTTCAAATTTCTGTTCGTCGGCGGAACGATTCACCGCAAAGGTCCGGACCTGCTGCTCGAAGCTTATCTGGGGTCCTTTACCGCCGCGGACGACGTTTGCCTGGTGATCAAGGACTTTTGCGGCCAATCGGTTTACCAGGGCCAAACATTGGAAAAGGAAATCGCCGCCGCCCGCCTGCATCCAAACGCCCCTGAAATCATTTATTTGACTGACGAATTACCATCGGAAGAGATGCCCCGGCTTTACGCCGCCTGCCAATGCCTCGTCCACCCCTATCGCGGCGAAGGCTTCGGTCTGCCCGTGCTTGAAGCGATGGCTTGCGGGTTGCCTGTCGTCGTCACCGGCGGCGGCGCCACCGATGATTTTGCCACGGACGAATATGCCTGCCGCCTGCCTGCCTTGCGCAAGCAAATCGGCGATCAAATCGGAGGCTTGAAACTGCATCGCGCCGGCTGGTGGCTGGAACCCGTCCCAAGTGCCCTGGCCGGGCGCCTTCGCTGGATCGTTGCACATCCCGATGAAGCGCGAACTCTGGGGCGCGCCGCCAGCGATTATGTCCGCCGCGAGTGGACCTGGGAACACGCCGCGCGCATCGCCAGCCAGCGCTTGCAGGATTTGGCCGTCCGCAAAAAGGCCGAAGTTGCGTCGGTGGCAGCCCCCCGCGCCCGCAAAGCCAAACCAATCATCCTTCCCGCCACCGCCAGGATCGGCGATTTGGCTCCCGCACGCCAATTATTGGCAAAGAAAGACCTTGCGGCCGCGTGGAATGCGACGACTGCCGCCATTCAATCCCGTCCTTTTCACCCCGATGGATATTTGCTCCTGGCCGAAATCGCCAAAGCCGCCGGCGACGGCCCCACCGCGCGCCGGTGCGCAGAGCGCGCCAAAAATCTCGCGCCCGAATGGAATGCGCCCAGGCAATTCCTTAAAGGCAATCTGAACGGCTCTGGCAAAGCTTTGCCGCCGACAACGCTGAATTTCGACCTCGATCCCAATCGCCTTCTCCGCCTTTCCGTCTGCCTTATTGTCAAAAATGAGGAAGATTTCCTCGTCCGCTGCCTTGCCTCCGTGCGCGATGTCGCCTCTCAAATCATAGTCGTGGACACCGGTTCCACCGACCGCACCATTGAAATCGCCAAAGAACACGGCGCAGAGGTCCATCACTTCGTCTGGTGCGACGATTTCGGCGCTGCGCGGAATGCCGCCCTGGAGCACGCCACCGGCGACTGGGTGCTTATGCTCGACGCTGACGAGGAATTGCTTCCCGAGCATAAGGAAACCCTCCGCCGCGAAACGCAGGACGCCTCCATTCTCGGCTATCGTCTTCCGATAATTGACAAAGGCCGCGAGCGGGAGGGTTGCAGCTACGTGCCGCGCCTGTTCCGCAACGCACCGGGTTTGTTTTTCGTCGGTCGCGTTCACGAACAGGTCTTCAGCAGCATCCAGGTGCGTTGCCAGCAATGGGGACTGAAAAATATTCCCGGCCAAAGCGCCCTGCTCCACCACGGCTACACCACCGAAATGGTTTCCAACCGCAACAAAATCGAGCGGAACCTGCGCCTGCTCGAACTCGCCATCGAAGAATTGCCCGGCGAACCCAATCTGGTGATGAACCTCGGATTGGAATTGATCCGCTCCGGCCAATTGGAAGCCGGCCTGGAACAATATCGCGAAGCATTGCGTCTCATGTCCGCTTTGCCTTCGAGGCAGGTTGTGCCCGAATTGCGCGAATCCCTGCTCACGCAACTGACCACCCATCTGCTCGGCGCCAGGCGCTTCGGCGAAATCGTGGCACTTTGGCGGCAGCCCTTCCCTCAATCCTCCGGGCTGACCGCCTCCCAACATTTCATGCTCGGACTGGCCTGGATGGAACTCAAACAGCCCGCCGCCGCCGCGGAGCAAATGCGCCAATGCCTGGCAAAACGCCGGCAGCCCGCGCTCTCGCCCATTAACAAGGACATTCTCAAGGCCGGCCCCCATCATTGTTTGGCGCTCTCCCTGGCTGAACTTGGACAGCAGGCCGGGGCGGAACAATCCTTCCGCGATGCGCTGGGCGAAGACGCCAAATCGCGCCCCGTGCGATTCGACTTTGCAAAATTCCAGTTTCAACAGGGCCGGTCGCTTGAGGCTCTGAAGCTGGCGAACGAACTGGTTGCCGAAAGCTGCCTGGATATTCAGGCCTGGCTGTTGGGCGGCCACATCGCCCTGAGCCAGCCGGAATTTATTGAGTTCGCCCAAAACTGGACTGGCGAAGCCATTAAACATTTTCCCGAAGATTCCGCCATCCTCTTGCAACGCGCCGAGGCGCTTACGCTGAATCAGCAGGTGGCATTGGCCCTTCCTCTATGGACCCGGGCCCATTTTCCCAACTCCGCGCGACACCTGGCGGCTCTCACCCTTTGCGAAGTGCTCGCGGGCGAATGCCGGCGGCATTTCACGCCACAAACCGAAAAATTAGTCAGCCAGGAATTCCTGAAATGGTATCGGCATTTGATAAAATACAAGGCCCACTCCCTCGTCAATCAGGTCAACGAAAGGCTGGATGATCTTCAGGCCGTCCTGCCTGCGGCTGCGGAGGTGTTGGGCGCTGCCATGAAACAAGCCGAAGCGGCGATGGCCGTCTGATCTCGACAAGGAAAGAGGCTCAAGCCGCAACCATGAGTTGAGGGAGTGTCTGCATTGCGCCTTGAATGCCCGAGACGATTTGTTCCACTTTTTCCACGTCCATGCCCAGCACTGCTGCGGCCGTGTTTTTGGCCTGAATGGCCTGGGCTTCCCATCCTGGAGCGGTGCCGCAAAGGCGGGCGGCGCAATTGGCGAGATAAACCACGGCTGATAACTGAATGGCGGGCTTGAGTACAGGAGAATGATGGTTGGCCACAGCTTCGATGATTGGTTCCGGCAATGACCACCGTTTCAGCAAACACGCCCCTACTTCGCAGTGGTCGGCTCCCAATACGGCCTTTTCCGCCTCGATCCGCGAGAGTGACTGCCCGGTCATTTTAGTCCGAATGTCGGCCCGGGCCTTTGGAGTCAACACCTTGCTGATGACCGACTTGCCGATGTCATGCAGCAAGCCGGCGGTGAAGGCGGTGGGCGGGAGGAAATCACCGTAGGATTCAACCTCGGCCAGGTATTCGGCGCCGAGAGCCGTGCTCAGGGAGTGGGTCCAAAGACCGTTGGCTTCAGTGTCGTAACCGGGCGCCGCAGCTCCCAAAGAGCTGCCAAAACCGACGGCGCAGACCATGCGAAAAATCACGTTGTCGCCGAGGAGCAACAGGGCTTGATCAATGGAAACGACCGGCTCGCTCACGCCATAATCGGCCGAGTTGCAGACCCGCAACAGCTTGGCGGTGAGCACATTGTCGCAGCGCACCGTTTCGACGAGTTCATCCCGATGCAAGTCCGGCTGATTGAGTTGAACGGCCAGCTTGCGGGCCGTTTCCGACACGACTGGCAGGTCTTTTACCCGGGCTATTATTTCATCGGCCGTCATAACAATCCGAGCGTCAATTCCTTTTGATGAGCGCCCAAGTTGAGGGGGATGTGTTGAGAGCCTTTGGCCGAAAGCTTATGCTTCGCCAGGCAGGACGGCAGATTGGATTTCTATGCGACATTGCAAGTTCCGCTCACCTATCGGCAGGAGCAGTTAAAACTTAAGCCTTTTCATGGGAAAAGCTTTAGGGTGAATGGGTGACACCGGTTTGAAACCACATTTGTGTCAATAGTCGTGACACCTGCGCGAACATGAGGTAAATAAAATGCATGAATGCCAATTTCCCACGGTGACCCTTTCATGCCGCCGAAAGGGAGACCTTAAGCCGCCATGAGCTTGTTCATCATATTCCTGGGCTTGGCCGGTTTTTGCCTGGCGATGTGGGATTTCTGCCAACGGCTTCCTTCCGGGCAAGCCCCCCAATTGCGCCGCTGGTTCAGAAACTGGGCGGTCAAGGGTCTCCTCACGCCCTTCCTGCTCTGGATTATCTTCAACTCCGCCGTTTGGGACTGGCTTCCGCCTCTGATGCCGGGTGTGGAATTTGCCAAAAAAAATGGGGAATGGCTTGAAATGATGCAGCAGGTCGCGACGCTCGGCTTGTTTGTGGTCGGCACATACTGGGCGGCGGTTACCGTGGCTTGGTTGCTGGTGGTCTTGTCGCGACAAGCCGAGGACCCGCGCCAGTTTCGTGGTTGTGTGTTAATCTGGTCGGCCATTTTGGGGCCGGTGGCGGCGCTCATCACAGGGTCATTCGGTTGGCGCTTCGCCGGTCTGGGCGCGACCCTTTGGCTCCTGCCCATCCTCCAGCAAGTTTTGGCGTTGCAGCCCGTGCAGAACGCGGCGCCCATTTATTCCCGCGCCATCGCCGCCATCCAGTTCGACAAGTACGAAGAGGCGGAGAAGGCCGTTATCGAGGAGTTGGAATCCTGCGAAAACGATTTTGAGGGCTGGATGCTGCTGGCGGAACTTTACGCCAACCATTTCAACGACCTGCCCGGCGCCCGGGAGATTCTCAGGGAAACTTGCGGCCATCCCGGCACGACGCCTTCGCAATTCGCTGTCGCCTGCCATCGCCTGGCCGACTGGCAACTCAAGCTGGGGCAGGACCCGGAGGCCGCGCGCGCTTCGCTGGAGGAGATTTGCCGCCGCCACCCCCGGTCGCACCTCGACCGCATGGCGCGGATGCGGATCGATCAACTTCCGGCCACCCGCGAGGAATGGATCGCGCGGCAAAGCGTCAAGAAGATTCGTTTGGCGATCTTGCGCGCGGCGCCGCCTGAGAGCATGTCGCGCCAGGAAGCCGCCGTCCGCAGCCGGCAATGTATCGAGCGGTTGCAGGGCAATCCGGACGATGTCCCTGCGCGCGAAGAGTTGGCGCGCCTCTGGGCCGGGGAGTTGGGTCAAGTCGAAATGGGGGTCGAACAATTGGAATTGCTGCTGGCGATGCCCGGCACGGCCCCGGCCAAAGCCGCCGAGTGGCTGGCCCTGATGGCGTCGTGGCATCTCAAATTCCCGCCAAACCAGTCCGCCGCGCGGCGGGATTTGGAGAGATTGATCCGGCTTTATCCGCAAACCCCGCAAGCCTTCGCCGCGCAACGACGGCTGAAGTTGATGGAGATCGAATCCAAAATGCGCCAGGCCAGCGCCGCCCGCCAGGAGCGGCAGGATTAAGTCAAAGGATTTGACAAAGAGCTTGACCCTTTCACGAAGGCTTGTCTGTTGGGTTGCTCTATGTTAGTCATTGGCGGAGGTACCATTATGCTTCGGCGTTTTCCCAAATGGGTATGCAATTGGCGAATCATTCGCCGCTGTCTGTATGGTTTTGCCTGCTTCGCCTCGCTGATCCTTCTTTTCTACGCCGAAGAAGATTGGCGCGGCAAACGTGATTGGGAACAGTACAAAAGTACATGGGAAGCGAAAGGCGAGCGATTTAATTTTGCCAGCTTTGTGCCGCCAGCCGTGCCGGACGACCAAAATTTCGCGCTGACCCCGATTGTCGCCAGTACTTACAGCGAGTTTTTGGACCCGCACGGACACCGCATCAATCCGCCCAACACCAATGTCGTGAATCAGTTGGACTTCAGTTTGGATATCCCCGATGAAGGGAATTCATTCTGCAACCACATTTTTCAAGGCAACTGGCAACTTGGAATAAAGGCCGACCTGAAGTTTTTCCAAACCTACTATCGCGCTCCGATCAATACAAACAGGCATCCACGCTATTGGGTCTATGGCGGTTGGGTTGATGCAAACCTGCCTCCAAATGCGACAAACGGTTTCCCAACAACCCCGCAACCCCAGTCGCCCGCTGCTGACGTGTTGCTCGCGTTGAGCAAAGAAGCTGAAGCGATTGAGGAGTTGCGCCAAGCTGCCCGCCTTCCATATTCACGGTTTCCACTCAATTACTACGCAAATCCATTTATCGCAAGCCAGTCAGACTTGTCACCGTTGTTTCAATGCGCGCAGGTGTTGCGACTTCGTGCTATTGCCGAATTGGAAAATGAGCAAAATGAAAGGGCAGCGGATGATGTAAAACTCATTTTGTATATGGCGAATGCTGTTCGCGACCAATCATTTTTGACATCGCATGTGATTTCGTTTATAGACTTCGCCCTCCAACCGCTCTGGGAAGGCTTGGTTAACCGCAAATGGTCAGATGCCCAACTCGCTGTTTTCGAGCAAGAACTGGCTAAATTCGATATTCTGTCCGACTACCAATTTGCGGTCCGCAGCAAACGTGCGTGGGCTATAAACGACCAGCCATTGCATTATCGCCGCACGGACGACGGTCAATTCCTGCTTTACTCCGTCGGGTGGAACGGAACGGATGACGGCGGTATTGTTGTCCGCCAGAAACACCCGTTGGATGCCTGGCTTGACATGGAAAAGGGCGATTGGGTCTGGCCGTGCTCCTCGGGTGCTGTTCCGTCGTCCCTTCCTCACCGCCCCCGAACACATCCTAAAGCTCGTCAATGACCTACCCGAACAACACGGCGAATCAAAGGATTCTGGTGATTCGGGGGGGCGCTTTGGGCGATTTCATCTTGACTCTTCCGGTTTTGGCCGCCCTTCGCCTTCGTTTTCCGCAACATCGGCTGGAAATCCTCGGCTATCCGTCCGTGGCCTCATTGGCTGTGGCCGCCGGTTTGGCGGATGCCGTTTCCGCTCTTGAATCGCCCCGCTTCACCGGCTTTTTTGTCCCAAACGGGGCTTGGTCCGCCGAAGTTGCCGCCTGGTTCTCAGGGTTCGACTGGATCGTTTCCTATCTTTACGACCCGGGGGATATATTCCGTTCCAACGTGGCCCGATGTTCTTCCGCGCCGTTCATCGCCGGACCGCATCGGGCCGATGAAACGCTGGCGGTTCACGCCGCCGAATTGTTGCTCCGGCCTTTGCAAGCACTCGGCATTCGCGGGGCTGATCCGCGTCCCCGCCTCCCTTTGCCCGCCACGCTGTCCGCGCCGCCGCGCTTCGCGCTCCATCCCGGCAGCGGCAGTGAACGGAAAAACTGGCCGGAAGCCAAATGGGCGGAACTGCTCCAGCTTTTGGCCGGCCAATCCGCCTGCGACTTCCTGCTCATCGGCGGCGAAGCAGAAGGGGACCGTTGCGCCCGCCTTGCGGCCGCTTTGCCGGCGGGCCGCGCGCACATGGCCCGCAATTTGCCGTTGATTGAACTGGCCCGGCGGATGCAAGCCTGTTCGGCGTTCATCGGACACGACTCCGGCATCACGCATTTGGCGGCGGCGCTGGATTTGCCGGGATTGGTTCTCTGGGGGGAAACAGTCTTGACAACCTGGCGTCCGCAATCCGCGCGCATGAAAATCCTGCGCGATCCGGCCGGCCTGGAAGCGTTGCCCGTGGCCGCGGTTTGGGATGCTTTTCGCTCTTTTGGGTGGCGGTTTCCGGCTCTTAATCCTAATCTTAATCCGAATGAAGATCAGGATTAGGATTAAGATTAGGAACTCTGAAGTGAATGTGTCGCAATGAAAACAGTCAAGAAAAGAACGTCGTCCAGGATCGGGGCCTTTTTCAATTCGCCCGAAGTCCACGCGCTCAAGCTGCAGCTCTGCGACATGGGCCGGCGCCTCTGGTCCCGCGCCTATGTCGATGGCAATGGCGGGAACATGGCCATTCGGGTCGGCGAAAATCTGGCCCTCTGCACGCCGACCCTCGTTTCCAAAGGCTTCATGAAGCCGGAAGACATGTGCCTGGTGGACCTCGAAGGCAACCAGCTTGCCGGCACGAAGAAGCGCACCAGCGAAATCTTGATGCACGTGCAGATCATGAAACGCCAGGCCCGCGCCGCGGCCACGGTCCATTGTCATCCGCCCCATGCCACTGCTTTTGCCGTGGCGGGCGTGGAGCCGCCGACCTGCATGCTCCCGGAAATCGAAGTTTTCATCGGCAAGGTTCCGATTGCGCCCTACCGCACGCCCGGCACCCCGGAAATGGGCAAACTCGTCGCCGATCTGACCGATCATCACAACACCATTCTCATGGCCAATCACGGCGTTGTTTCCTGGAGCCACGTCAGCCTCGAGGATGCCTGCTTCAAAATGGAAATCATCGAGGCCTATTGCCATACCATCGTGATCGCGGCCCAACTGGGCACTCCGTTGAAAACTTTTTCCAACTCCCAATTGCAGGACTTGCTCAAGATCAAGCAGACCCTCGGCATTCCCGATCCCCGCATCAGAATTGTCAAGTCGAAAATTAAGGAATAGAGAATGTCTCCCGTAAAGTCTCTCGACACAAAACTGGCCGAAGTCAGGGCGGACCCGTCCTCGCGCGCTTTCATCATCGCCGACGCCAAGGATGCGGACATGGCTTTTGGCGTGCGCGCTCCCGGACCGCGCGGCTATCTGGCGGCGCAAGGGGCGCAGCCGGCCAACTTCTCGCCCGAAGTCTGGAGCCGGGAAGAATTTGGCCACCGCAATTTGCCCGAGTTCCTGGATATTATTCGCGAGGTGGTAAGGCAGGGGGTCATCGACATCATGCTCATGTCCGCCTCCGTCAACGAGCAACTGACCATCAAGGAAGGCTTGTTCCGCGATTCCCACGTCACCCCGGCGGCCCGGGCCAATGATCCCACCGATGTATGGGCCGTGCGCCACGGCTGTTACACCAAGGAACCGGTGGAACCGTTTCGTTCCGCTTCCATTGATCATATTCAATATGGCAAATTGGAATATGAACGCGGCGAAGGCGGAATCCCCGGGGCGGACCTCGGCCTCTATTCCGTCACCTTCATCAACGAACTGGCGCACGACCGCAATACCCTGCTCGCCTTCAAGGGATTTCGCGAAGAGGCGGAACGGAAGAAATTCCGTTACTTTCTGGAAGTCTTCGATCCCAACACAGCCACCGGCATCGCCCCTGATAAAACAGGCGAGTTCATCAACGACATGATCATTCGCAGCCTGGCCGGGGTGGCCGGGGCAGGGCGTCCCCTCTTTTTGAAAATCGCCTATCACGGCCCCCGCTGCATGGAGGAACTGGCCCAATACGATCCCAACCTGGTGGTGGGAATCCTGGGCGGCGCCGCCGGCACGACCTACGACGCCTTTAAATTGATTCACGACGCGCAAAAGCACGGCGCGCGCGTCGCCCTTTTGGCCGAAAAATCAACAATGCCGAGCACCAACTCGCCTTCATCGAAATGCTGCGCCTGATTACCGACGGCAAGATTGCCCCGGAAGAAGCCGTCCGCGCCTATCACGGCGCTTTGCAGGCCCGCAAGATCAAACCAAAACTGTCCCTGGAAAAGGACTTGGAATTGACAGATCAAACCAGGAAAGCCGGTTGACCCGCCCCAATCGCCGGTCAAACCGCCGACCGCAGCCGGGAAACACCCTTTCTTCTGTAAGGTGCTCATTGCAAGCGAATTGTATAAATTGTGCAGGGTGTTGCTGATGAAAGAGGTGCCCAAGAATTTGCAACTGGAATGTTTCAACTGCATTGAAGTTGGCGGCTCACGCGATGCCGAAACAAAAACTGTCTCGAACGAAGTTGACGAAGTGCTTCGCTGGCTGACAAAGCTAATTCGCGCCCGACACTACGAACACGACCCGGCCTTGCGAGCGCACGGATTGCGCTCCTTTGCGGCAAATAGAAACCGATTGGGGCGTCACGGTGGCTGGTGGGTTCCGTTGCCGGGGCCGCCAGCCCAATGGGCTTGCCCGGCTCGAAGGGACTCGACGGTCCACGCTTGGGGCTGAATGGAGATGCAGTAGTTAAGGTCCATTTGACCGCCGGCGGGCAGTGTCAGGGGCCGGGGAGCAAGGATTGCGGCGCAGGCAAAACGGAAGGTTCGTTTGGCCTCGTTGATCAAGTACCATGGCGCGTTCTCTCCGGCATTGGCCTTGTCGCTGAGGATGGCCAAACCGCCCGCCACTTTTGCGCCTTGGGTAAAATTGAAGGCCACAGCGGGCGCGGCGGGACGCGCGCGATCGCTGACAAAGTTTGTGACCGGTCCGGCGGTGGAGAGCATGGATACGGTCAAGGGCAGCGCAGCCATGCGAAAGGCCAGCCCTGCGTATCCACCGTTGGTTTGACCGCCCGGTTCGCCGGGCATGGGCGTGCGATCCAACACCACCGCTTCGTCTCCCACCACAAAATGAGCCTTCCAATTAATGGCATAAGCGCCCCCGGCGGCTGGCGCGCTGATGACGATTTCCCGCCTTTCCGTCATGTCCACCTGGTTGGAAAGATTGATGTAAGCCAGATTAAGCCGGATGGTGGCGCCGCCTTGCGGGGTCGTCTGGATGACGGGAGTGGTCCAGCGCGTTTTGCCCTCGGCATGGCCCGTGATGCGGTCCTCTTCCCAGTAATTGACGCGGTTGATATATTTCCAGGAAAACCAGAGGCCATAATGCCAGGGATGGTCTTCGGGTTTGAAATTGGTCAGGGACGGGCCTCCGGCCACGCTCAAGGGATGAAAAAAGGGCTTGCCCTTGTTCGGATCGAAATTGAACTGCCACACGACATTCGTTCCGTCGAGCCAGGCGATGGAGGTGGCATCCCGCTGCCAGTCCGCCCTCGCGGTGTTTTGGCAGAGGGCGAAAAGCAGCGGCCACAGGGAAGCCGCTTTACAATACGCGCGGAAACTTGGTAATCTCACAGGCATACACATGATACTGGCGAAAAGAATTCCCGTGGTCAAGGCATGCAAATAGAGGCTTCCCGTCTGATCACGCGCCGCGATTTCCTGCGGCAGGCCGCTGTCGCTTCCGCCGCGCCGGCTTTCCCCCTGATTGTCCCCAGCCGATTGCTCGGAGCCGACGCGCCCAGCAACCGGGTGCGAGTGGGTCACATCGGATGCGGTCGGATCGCGACTGTCCACGACATGCCGGGGGTGGTCAATGCGGATTTGGCGGATGTGGTGGCGGTTTGCGACCTTGATTCCAAACGCGCGGCGGCCGGCAAGGCCACCGTTGAAAAACTGTATCGCGATCACCACACCAAGCCGCCGGAGATCAGCGTTTATGGCGACTATCGGGAATTGCTGGGGCGCAAGGACATTGACGCGGTGGTCATCAGCCTGCCGGACCACTGGCACGCCCAAATGGCGCTGGCGGCCACGCTTGCCGGCAAGGACATCTACCTGCAAAAGCCGTTCACCATGACCCTGGCCGAAGGCATCCTGGTGCGGGACGCGGTGGTGAAATCCGGCCGCATTTTCCAAATCGGCAGCCAGCAACGTTCCTGGGGGCCGGACTATCAGTTCCGCAAGGCTTGTGAATTTGTCCGCAGCGGACGGGTCGGGTCATTGCAGCGCGTGGAAATCGGGCTGCCGGTTGATCCGACCGCGCCGGATGACCCGCCGCAACCCGTTCCGCCCAATCTCAATTACGACCGCTGGCTCGGGTCCGCCGAAACTGTTTATTACACCGAGCAACGCGTGCATTCGCAAACCGATGTCCTCTCCCGCCCCGGCTGGCTGCGCAACGAGTCTTATTGCCTGGGGATGATCACCGCTTGGGGCGCGCATCATTTTGACACCGCCCATTGGGGAATGGACTGCGAATTGGGCGGTCCAGGCAAGGTCGAGGGCAAGGCGGAGTTTCCCAAAAACAAGATTTGGAACGTGCATGGTGCTTATGAGCTCGAATTGCTTTACCCGCGCGGCATTCACATGCATGTGTCGGACAGATTTCCCACCGGCATCAAATTCATCGGAGACGAAGGGTGGATATTCGTGACGCGCGAAAACACAAAAATGACCGCCGGTGATCCCAATGCCGTGCCCACCAACTTGAAGACGCTGGATGCGAGCGATCCCAAACTCCTTGATCCCAACGGCTTGAAGGTGGGATTATACCGCAGCAGCGAGCATCACAAGAACTGGCTGGAGTGCGTGAAATCGCGCCGGACGCCCGCCGCGCCGGCCAGCGTGGCGCATCGCAGCACCAGCGCGTGCATTGTGAGTTGGATCTCGATGAAACTGGGCCGGCCCCTGGCTTGGGATGCCGAAAAAGAGAGGTTCCTCAACGATGACCAGGCCAACGCTATGCTCTCCCGGCCGGAGCGCGCGCCCTATGGGGCCACGCGTCTGGCCCGGACTTGAACCCGTGTTTTGGGGCGGTTTCCAGAACTGGACTTTGGGCGGCCCTGATGGCACTTTGCAGCCGTGTCTTTGAAGAAGCTGGAACAACTCCAAAACTTGCTGCGCTCCTACGGGTCTTGCCTGGTGGCTTACTCCGGGGGCGTGGATTCAGCTTTTCTGGCTTATGTGGCGCATCAGGTGTTGGGCGAAAAATCCCTGGCAGTGCTGGCGGATTCACCCAGCCTGCCGCGGCGCGAACTGGAAGAGGCGGTGGCCGTTGCCAAACAATTTACGATTCCGTTGCGGATTGTCGAGACGGAGGAATTTGACAATCCCGACTACCTGGCCAATCCAAATAATCGCTGTTACTTTTGCAAACACGAACTTTTCACCCGATTGGAGCCGCTGGCTCTAAATGAAAATTTTGCCGTCATCGCCTATGGCGAAAATGCCAGCGACGCGGGCGATCACCGGCCCGGGGCGAAAGCGGCCGGAGAATTCCAGGTGCGCGCGCCGTTGAAGGAGGCCGGACTGACCAAGAGCGAGATTCGCGCCTTGTCCGCGCAGCTTGGCCTGCCCACGGCGGACAAGCCGCAGATGGCTTGCCTGAGTTCCCGCGTGCCTTACGGCGAGCCGGTCACGCCGGAGAAATTGAGCATGATTGAACAGGCGGAATATGTCCTGCGCGATCTGGGTTTTTATGATTTGCGCGTGCGCCATCACGAGTTGCAAGGGCAGGGGACCACGCTGCATTTGGCCCGCATCGAAGTCGGTGTGGATGAAATGCCCAAGTTTTTAAGCGGCGATGCCTTCAGCCGCGTGGCGGAAGCGCTGAAGAAGATCGGTTACGCGCACGTCACGCTCGATTTGCAAGGTTATCGCCGCGGCAGCACAAATGAAGCAAGGATTAAGAATTAAGCGAAGGCCAAAATGAAGTTCATTCACGAGAAATTCCTGTTGCATAATCCAACCGGCCTGCGCCTTTACCGGGAGTTTGCCGAGTTGGAGCCGATTTTCGATTATCATTGCCACCTCTCGCCGCGTGACATCGCGGAAGACCGCCAGTTCAGAAACCTTTGCGAAATCTGGCTGGAGGGCGACCATTACAAATGGCGCGCCATGCGGGCCAACGGCGTGGCGGAAACATTTTGCACCGGCCCGGCCGAGCCGTTCGCCAAGTTCCGCGCCTGGGCGGCGACGGTCCCGCATACATTGCGCAATCCTCTTTATCATTGGACTCATCTGGAGTTGAAACGTTATTTCGGAATCGACGAGTTGCTGGATGAAGCGAGCGCGGCGCCCATCTGGAAGCAAGCCAATGAACAATTGGCCGGTCCGGAGTTGAGCGCGCGGGGCATTCTCAAAAAGTTCAACGTCAAAACGCTTTGCACAACCGACGATCCAACGGACGATCTAAAGCATCACGAAAAGATCGCCGCCGACGGCTTGTCCACCCGGGTGTTCCCGGCGTTCCGTCCGGACAAGGGGCTGGCCGTCGATCAACCGGTTCCATTCAATGCCTGGATCGCGCGGCTGGAACAGGCGGCGGGCGGCGCGATCGGCGATTTGCAGGAGTTTCTCGACGCCTTGCGCCGCCGTCATGAATATTTTCACGCCAGGGGTTGCCGATTGTCCGACCACGGGCTTAACCAGTGTTTCGCCACGCCTTGCACCGCCAAATCCGCCGCCGCGGTTTTCAGCAAGGCGCGCCGCGGCCAGGCGGCTTCGGCTGAAGAGCACGCGCAATTTGCGACGTTCATGATGTTGTTCTTTGGCTGGCTTGACGCGGAGAAAGGCTGGGTCAAACAATTGCACCTCGGGGCGTTGCGCAACAGTAATTCCCGGCGCCTGCGCCAACTCGGGCCGGACACCGGGTTCGATTCCATGGGCGATTTTCCCCAGGCGCAGGCCCTGGCCGGTTTTCTCGACCTGTTGGAGCGCGAGGGGGCATTGCCCAAAATGATTCTTTACAATAACAATCCGGCGGACAATTACCTGCTGGCCACGATGGCGGGCAGTTTCCAGGATGGCCTCGCGCCGGGTAAAATCCAGTTCGGCGCCGGTTGGTGGTTTCTGGACCAGAAGGAAGGGATCGAATGGCAATTGAACGCATTGTCCAACATCGGATTGCTGTCGCGCTTCATTGGCATGGTGACCGATTCCCGCTCCTTCATGTCCTACCCGCGTCATGAATATTTTCGCCGGGTCTTGTGCGATCTCATCGGGCGCGAAATGGAGCAGGGGGAACTGCCCGACGACGAAATGCTGCTGGGCACGATGATCCGCAACATCTGTTACGGCAACGCGCGGAATTACTTTCCGCTGCCGGCCACGGGCGATCCCGCCGCCAGCCCGGCCCGGGCCGCCGCGCCCAAACCCGGCGCCCGGCACGAAGCGCGCCGCCGCCAGCCCCGCTAAGTTTGGATACTCTTGCCGGGCGATGAACTTCGTTCCCTTGCCCCAGTCTTTTTACGAGCCATCGGCCGAGGCGGTGGCCCCGCGGTTATTGGGCCAATGGTTGATTCGCAAAACTGCCGGCGGTTTCTGCGGCGGACCGATTGTGGAAACGGAGGCTTATCTGGCGGAGGATCCCGCTTCTCATGGATTTGGCGGCGAAACGGCGCGCAACCGCGCCATGTACGGTCCGCCCGGACGCGCTTATGTCTATTTGATTTACGGTTTCCATTTTTGCGTGAATGCCGTCTGCCGGCGCGCGGGACGCGCAGAAGCGGTGCTGATCCGGGCCATCGAGGCCGAATATGGCGAAGGTTTGATGCGTAACAACCGGCCGGCGGCCAAACCCATTTCATTGACCAACGGCCCCGGAAAACTTTGCGCGGCGCTGGCCATTGATCGCAAACTCGACGGGACGGATCTTTGCGACGGCCAGGCGGAACTGTTCGTTGCCGTCAATCCCAACCTGAAACTGTTCCGGAAGGAACGCGGCCCGATTATTACGACAACGCGCATTGGGATAAGGCGGGCGGCCCATTTGCGCCTGCGTTTTTACCTGGGCGGCAGCGCGTTTATTTCGCGGCGTATTCGCCCGCCCTTGCCGCAATCCATCGCACCACCCGATTCGACAAACCCGGCGCCCACAAAACACTAATGTGCCCGCTTCGATAACGCCAAATCTCGGGCTTGTCCCAGGCGCGCCAGAGGTCTTCGACGGTTTCTTTGGCCACGAATAAATCCTGTTCCGCTTCGACCAGCAAAATGTTCCCCCCGGCAATGACCGGGCGGTTGGACACCAGGTTTAATCTGTGCAAATCAACGCGCCGGTCTTGCAAGGCGCAACGAATGGTTTCGCAGAAGGCCGCTTCTTCGATCAACCTGTCAAGACGCGCGACCGGCACGGTCAACACGGCGGAGCCAATGCGCGAGTCATGGCAAAGAGTCAGTCCGGCAAGCCATGCGCCCATCGAAACACCCCAGAGTCCGACAAAGGGACACGCTTGCTCCGTCAGCCAGTCGATGAAGGACCGAATCTCCGTCATGGCCTGAAGGGTTGCTTCGACCGTGTGCAGGACATCGGCGCAAAGGAAATTTCCCCAGGCGCCAAGCTCAGGCGGACGGCGATCAAATTGCCAGGGCAACTGCAGCGTCGCCGCGCTGAGGCCCATTTGGTTCAATTGCCGGGCGTGGCGGGGAAAGAAGAAATGATGATTCAAAGAGTCATTCCAGCCATGCAGAAGCAGAATCACCGGTTTTTGCCGCCAACGATCGTCGCACCGATACAAACGGCCATGAACAACATTGTTCACAGCGTGCGCGCTGGGTCGCGGACTGGCAAAACGGAAGTTTGCCGGGCCGGCGAACTCGATGGCAGCGGGCTTCATTTCGGCCGGGGAGAAATCGAGGTTTTGCAGCAAACGTTGGGCTTCTTCCAGGTGCAGGTCCCTCCCGTCGGGTTTCGGCATGCGGGCCGCGGCATGGTGAATGGCCACGCGGTCAATCCATTGGCAAAAAAAAGGAATCATCGGACGCCAGCCAAATTTTTATGTGTTGTGTTCAACGTCTTCTCACTCTATCACAAGCAACTGATTTGAAACCCAATTGAATACTAAATCCAGCCCAGTCCCCGCCAGCCTGCTCGTTTCCCTGGAGACGATTGTCGAGCCGTTGAACCCCGGCAAATTGTTTTTGCGCCCGCAGCCTTTGCAAGTTGAATTGGGCAGCGGCGACGGCTCGTTTTTGGCGCAATACGCGGCGCTGCATCCGGAGTGGAACTTCATCGGGGTGGAACGGCTGCTCGGCCGCCTGCGAAAAATCGAACGGAAAGGACAGCGGGCGGGCCTGGCCAATATGAAGGGAGTAAGAATCGAAGCGTCGTATTTCCTCGAGTATCTGCTGCCGAAAAAATCGGTCACAGCCCTTCACATCTATTTCCCGGACCCCTGGCCGAAGCGAAAACATCGCAAGCACCGGCTGATCAACGAACGCTTTCCCCTGCTGGCCTGCGCGGCGCTGGTTCCGGGCGGCGCGGTTTATTTGCGCACGGACGACGCGGATTATTTCGCGCAAATGAAAGCCGTGTTCGAGGCCTGCCCCGCGTTCGCGCCAATCCTGACGCCGCAGTCCCTGTCGGAAGTATTGACTGATTTCGAACGCGATTTTCTGGCGCGGGGAATCCAAACCCTGCGTTTGGCCTGGCAGTTGGCAGGCCCTTAAATGGCTCACGCAGGCATCATGCCGGTTTTGCGGGCGTAATTGAACAATCCTCCCGCATCCACCACCGGACGCACGTCGCCCAGCGGCTTCAGCGAATGGACCTTTCCGCTGGACTGCACCGTCAACGTTTCCTTGTCCAGGTCCACCGTGACCACGTCGCCCGTCTTCAATTCATCACACAGGCGATCCGGGCATTCGCATGGATAAAGCTCGCCCGTGGCCACGCTGTTCCTGAAAAAAATCCGCGCAAAACTTTCGGCCACCACCGCCTTGCATCCGGCCGAGCCGAGCGCAATCGGCGCGTGTTCCCGCGAACTGCCGCAGCCGAAATTCCGCCCCCCGACGACAATCGGATACTCGCTGTCGAGTGCGCCCGGCTTGACGTAGCGTTGCGGGTAGAGGGAATCCGGCAGGCCGGCCAAAGCGTGGCTGCCGAGTTTTTCATACTCGTCCGGCAGGGTTGGAATCAGGTTCAAATACTCCGCGGGAATGATTTGATCGGTGTCGATGTTGTCGCGCACCACATATACAGGCCCTGTAAATACAGATTGCATGACTGAATTTTGCCACCGCCGCCGCCGCTAATCAATGAGATTTATCAGCGGCGCGCAAACCGCTTTCGCGCGCCAAAAAGCAGCCCGCCAATCGCGGTCAGCCCAACAATGCTTGGTTCAGGACTGGGGACGGTTGTGGAAAAGGAGATGTCATCAATTTCCCAGTTGTTTAAGCCAAGAGAGCCTAACAAGGCTGAGAATGTCAGTTGTTCGCTATCTCCAGCCCATGCCGAAATATTTGCACCGTACAGTGTGTAGTTTGCTCCGGATCCGACCGCCGTAAACGGAATGTTTTGGCCACCTATCGAAATGTCCAATGGTCCGGTGCCTGGCTGTGCCTCAAAAAGCAGAGACTGCATGCCCGACCGAATCATGCCAGTTTGGCTTATTGAGGCAGCTGAGGCCGTGAGGCCGCCTTGCAACAAGACACTATAGTTTCCATCAATAGAGGTACCGTAATCGTCACCTGGACCCACCAGGGAAACCCATGTAGCCCCAAGGGAAGGATCGTTATAGCTAATTTCTGTCTGTTGGGCAGTGCCATAACTAACCGTCCAGAAAGGCAGCGCACTCGCGACGGTGACGAAGCTAGGATATTCAGGGTTTCCGGCAGAGATCGGATGCGCCAGCTCAAAATTAAGGTTTGCAAAGGTGCCTTGTGCCTGAGCCGACAACACGGCGGGAAGAACGACTGAGGATGCGGCAATTAGTTTTTCGATTTTCACGGAATTATCTGCGCCGCGCAAACCACTTGCGCGCGCCAAAAAGCAGCCCGCCAATCGCCGACAGCGTAACCATGTTTGGTTCAGGACTGAGGACAGTTGTTGAGAAGGTAATGTCGTCGAATTCGGTCCAACTGGGTGCGCCAGTGGCTATGGAGGTAAACTTGAGTTGCCCTGTCTGGCCAGCGTAAGGTGCTATATTGGCACCATACACATCATAGTCTTGTCCGGATGGGGTTTGATCGGAAGACACTACAACCGGCGACAAATTGTTGCCAGCGAAAGACACCGAAAAAGCTTCATTAACTGACGGCATTGTCATCCGGTTAAAACATGTTGAATACCAATTGGTTACGTGAATCGGAGGTTTCGTTTTGCGATGCGGTTTTTGTAACCAATTCAGCCAGAGGTACTTGCTCAAATACGTTCACGCTCAAAACTTGCAAAATTTGCGACAGGCTAAGTTCCAATTCAAGCTCCTTGCGCACGATAGCCACCAGCACGTAAACGCAGACGGCAATCCAGACTTGCGTCTTGACGGCGTTGTCGCTGGTCCCGAAAAAGTGTTTGATTCGCAAGTTCTGCTTGACCCATTTAAAGAACAGTTCCACCCGCCACCGGCTCCTGTAAAGCTGGGCGATGGTAAGTGCGGGCAGATCGAAGTTATTTGTCAGAAAGACAAGGAACTTGCCGTTCTCCGGGTCTCTATAACTCACGCGGCGAAAGCGGTCGGGGTAATGCTCAATGCTCTTATCCAAGGCCAGCCAAACGATTTGATCGGCCCGCACGCCGGTGCTTCCATCCACCGGGCGCGACTCCAGCCGGTTGATCCGCAGGCCCTCCTTGGCGCGGGTGACAAAGAAGGCCCCGGCCAACACAAAACGATAGAGTCGCCTAAAATCCACATACCCGCGATCCATCACATAAAAGGCACCCGGCTCCAGAAGCAACTCGTCCAGGATGTTCACATCGGCCTTTTTCCCCTCGGAAATCGAGATCATGGTCGGAATCGGCCCGCGCAAATCCAGCAGCGTGTGCAGCTTGACCGCCGCCTTGGTGGAACGAAAGCGCGCCCAGGGAAACAAACTCAGGCAAAGATCAATCGTGGTCGAATCCAGCGCATAGACCGTTTGCTCCAACTCCACGCCAAAGGATTCGTTGGCGTGGAGACGACGGGCGCGAGCGATCAACCCTTGCGCCAGATCGTGATAGATACGCCAGTCTCGCGAGCCATTGGCCTCGGCCAGCGTGCTATGGGCGATGCGAGATCGAAATCCCATGTGGTAGAGCTGATCGGGTCGCGAGCGCAAGCAGACTTCAATGTCGGCCAGGCTATCTCGGTAAGTCAATTGCGCGAAGGACATGGCAAGAAACTGATCCCAACAAGGGAAGCTACGGACTCGATAGTGGCCGTGGTAGCATTCGACGCAACGGCGAAATTGTTGCGGGTGAATCCACTCCATGACCTGCGAAAAAACAGTTTTTCCAGCGCGCATTTTTGCCAGAGTATGGCACGCCATGTGCTGAAAAAACCCGATATTTTCCCATATCGCTCACATCGTTTTTGTTCTGCAAGACACTCGGATTCAAGCGCTTTCAGCAAGCATCTTGCCTCTCAACCGGATGACAATGAACTGACGGATAGTTCCAAGCGCTGAATAGAAGCGATTCTGCATTGGCTGGGATTGCGCCGCTTTGCGACAGTGAGACGTTGTCAGAGGCACCCGGAATCCCTCCAGATTGCAAAAAGACAGTATAGTTTCCGTCAATGATGCCAGGGTTAACGTAGTTCCAGCCCGGACCAAATACATCAATACTCGGTGATCCGGTTGAGACAGTGTTTGCCCATACTTCCGTCACGGCAACATTTCCGATGGAACCACTCCAACCCGGCAGTGCGCTGGTGATCGGAACTTCGTTGAAAGGGCCTGACGGGTTCGACAAATTAGCGGACTCGAAGTCAAGATTTTGCAATGTGCCTTGGGCGTAAGCCGATAGCACAACGGATAAAATCACGGCCTGGGTAATAATTAAGTTTATTGCTTTCATAGGATTTATTGCTTTACGAATGGATCGCCAACGGCTTGGAACCACACATCAGTATAGTAGCCTGGGCAATTCCCTGTCTGGCCAGCCCACGCACAAATGCCGAAGCACCTGCCAGAAGCCCAATATCCGTAGTAATCGTAAACGTCGTCAGCGCATGATGACGGTTCATCAACGTGGGTTATTCCTCCGACCAATGTATTCGAGTAGTTCGTCCCGCCAAAAGCATCGGTTGCAAACCATGTGAGGAAGCCCGCCTGAAAAAAATCACGCCGACCATTGTATGAGTCAATTGTTGCCATAATGTACCATCCGCTGTTGCCAAAGAATCGGACTGTGCCATCGATAAACATATTTGCGTCCCCCAAGCCCCCATCCCACCCTTCGGTCCAATAGCCAGCGACATTTGTCGCAGTCGCGATATAGTTGGGGTAATGAGTGTTTATACTGCCAAAAACGGACGCGGTTGGGTCAGCGTTGGTTACGCCCTCTTCGGCTGCTGTCCCTATCCAATTGTATATTCCGCTTGCGGGATAACCAGCACCATCAAAATACCAATTAGTGTTTCCGTAAATTGCTGTCGTTGCACTGATGAAAAGTGTTCCAGATGAATAGTTGCTGGCCATGCTCGCCAACTTGTCAATGTAGGCAGTACAATCGCCCGCGCCATTCAAGCCGTTCATATTAATGGCAGTGACGAATGGATGCCAACCCGTAGAGCAGCAAGCATTTAGTTGATACTGAACGCTGGGCAAGCCTGAGTCCACGGTATATCCGGGTGGCTGGCTGTTGTCGGTGCTTACTCGTGACGGAATATCTTGGAACAGGATGACATATTGGGGGCGTATCGTTGGATTTGTAGCCAGCCAGGTCTGCACCTGAGCGACGAATACGTTTGTGTATTCGGAAGGCAAAAATGTTTCATTTGTCGTGCAGCCAATTCCCAGCACATTGGCATTGCTGACCATTGGCCGATTGGTCAGATAATACTGGCACACGTTGAAACTGTCAATTGAGTTTGTGTTGTAAATCAGCAGCAAATCTTTGGACACATCAACCGGATACTGCACCAACGGGGAGAAGATCGCGGCCATTGAGTGGAAGCCACCTGCGGCAATCAGCTTAACGACGATGGGAGGATACGTGTTGGTCTGATAAGAGGGCATTGGGCCGTTGGTGGTAGTGATGGTGGTTGTCGTTATGACGGTGGTCGGTTGTTCGGCGGGGACATTCGTCTGGCCGTAGCTGTTGTCCCCCCACGCCACAAGGGAGCCGTCATTTTTCAAGGCGACGCCGTGCGCTGATCCCGCTGCGATAGCCATCACGTTGCTCATACCGCTTGGCAGGTTGGTTTGGCCATAACCCCACGCTACCACATATCCGCTTGATTGCAAGGCCAAACTTTGTTTTCCGCCCGCCGCAATGGCAACAATGTTGGACAAGGCGGAAGATGGAACGTTGGTCTGGCCATCGTCATTGTCGCCCCATGCTTCCACCTTTCCGTCGGCCCGCAACGCAAGGCTGTGAAACTGCCCGGCGGCGATGGCAGTGGCGTTGGTCAAGTCGCCTGGGACAGTTGTCTGGCCGTAGGTGTTGTCGCCCCAAGCGAACACAGTGCCATTGGTCAGGAGCGCAATATTGTGGGACCAGCCAGCCGCAATTGCCTTGGCGGGAATAAGATTCGTCGGCACCGAGTTGGCAACGTCATTCGTGAGGCCCTAGGTGACTACCGAGCCATCGGCTCCCAAAGCAATGTCGTGGCCAATGCTGGCGGCAACGGCGACCAGATTGGAATACGGCGGAGGCGACCCAACTGCATAGAAATTGGTCCCGTCGGAATATTTTCCCCACTGCAATACGGTCCCGCTGTCGGTCACTGCGACCGAATGATAATCGCCTGCCGCAATGGCCGTCGCATTGGTCAATGTCGCTGGGCGATCACATTCTCCGTAAGCATCGCCCCCCCACGCTTCGACCATTCCCGGCAACGCCAGACGAATATCCCATGTCGCGTTGGTGCTACCCAGCGCATTGGTGATGACCACGGTGTAGTTGCCGTCGTTGGCGGGAGCCAGATTTGAAATCGTGTAACTCGTATTGGTGGCGGCGGAGATATTGGCGCCGTTGAGCTGCCACTGATAGCTCAACGGAAAATCCGAGTCGCCGGTGGCTGTCGCCGAAACGTTCAGGTTCATTGGGTAATTAATCCAGGTCGTGCTCGGCACCAGAGGCGTTGTGGAAGTGATTTGCGGCGGCAGCGCGATGGCAAAAGTGGCCGCTAAACTCGTCGCAGTGCCGCTTGCGTTGTAAATGATGACTTGATAACTGCCAGCATCGCTGGCCCCCGTGTCGGTCAGCGTCAACGTCGCATTGGTTTCTCCCGTCAGGTTCGTCCCGTTGAACTGCCACTGATATTGCACGTTCGCGACGAAAACGCCGGCGACCGAAAAGGTGAACGAGCCGCCGGGCGGTGCAAATCCGGCTGGCGGCTCCGTCCTCAGCGGCGGCAGACTGGATGAGGCAATGGCCAAATTGTGCGCAAAGCCCGAGGCAATGGCCTTGACACCATAAATGTTTGTGGGAACCGTGGCTTCGGGGAAGTTGCTCGTGCCCCAAGCTGCGAGCGTGCCGTCGGCCCGAAGGGCCAGGCTCTGATCACTGCCTGCGGAAACCGCCACAACATTGACCAATTCCGCAGGCGCATGCGTCTCTCCATTCCAATTGCATCCCCAAGCCTCGACACTCCCATCGGCACGGAGTGCAACGCTGTGGAGCGCCCCGGCGGCAATGGCGACAACATTTGTCAAATCAGGTGGCACGTTTGTCATCCTCCAGCCAATGGCAGGAGCATTCAGGCCCCAGGCCACGAGACTGCCATTGGTCAATAGAGCAACGTTGTAATACCAACCACAGGCAATTGCCTGCACGCTGGTCAAATTGGTGGGCACCGTATCCACGACGGCATCGTAAAGCCCCCAAGCAAGGACGGTTCCGTTCGATTGCAACGCAAGATCGTGATACATGCCTGCCGCTATGGCAGTGACGTTGGAGGCGGGGGGCGCATAATTGGTCACAGACAAATAATTCGTCCCTGTCCAATAGGACCCCCAATTCGTGACGGCCCCGCTGGCCAGCAGCGCAAGGCCGTGAGCGTGCCCCGCTGCAACGGCGACCACATTTGTCAGCCCGGCAGGCACGTTGGTTTGACCGTAAGTGTCATCCCCCCACGCAAGGACGGTACCGTCGTTCCGCAAAACAACGCTGAAATCAAACCCGCCTGCAACGGCAACGGCGTTGGTCAATCCCACCGGCACATTGCATTGGCCGGACGAGTTGTTCCCCAACGCAATGACCGATGATTCAACAGGCGGCACAACGAAGTAGAATGCATAGTCGGCAGGCTGATTGGTAAATGAGAAGTTATTGCACGTCAGCGCTTGCCCGACCCATGACCATTGTGAAACGTCCAGGAAGACGCTTAGATCGCGCAGTGAATAAATATCATAAAAAATCCCGTTGGTCCCTCCAACCAAGTCAAAATTTATTACCGTCGTCCCATTCGACAGGAGCGCTGCAGAAAAATTGGTCATGTAAGGAAGCCCCCCGGTCGGGCAACCGCCGTCCTGATCCGGGTCATAGACATTTCCAGGGCTGTGGATGCTGCCCTGTTCACTGCCCCCACGCCGTTGGCCCCACCCGGCTTGCTCTTCGGCGCTGATCGGCCCCAAGGCCGCCAGCCCGCTGAACGTTTTGTAGTAGAGCCCAACGTCAGAAGCGGTGAGCAACCGATTGAACGAGTAGAATTCGTCGAAGTCCGCCCCGGCTGTATTGGCGCCAGCCAGTGTGCTGCCTATGACCAGTTGGCCCGCCGAGATCGGGATTGACAGCAGCCCGGAACCTTGCGCGGCAACGCTCCCATCCACATACAGCGTCGTTCCTTGTGGACTGTCAGCGAGCGCAAGCAAATGGGACTGTCCCGCCGTCCAGGTAATTTGCGCTTGAAGGACTTCCTGCAAACCCGAGCCTGTTTCAGCGAACAGTCCGATCGTATTTCCGTCGGCGCTGATTTGAAGTGACCATGCGAGCGCGCTTTGGCCCCCGCTCACGGCATCGAGTTCAAGAATTGTGCCGGTTGCGCCGGGGCCGGCGCCGTTCGCCACCGATTCGCTGGACCAATAAGGTTTTAGCCAGAAGCGGAATGACATGGTCGTATCGCAACTGACATTGGTATGCCCCGTGGAAGCGACTGCCGAAACAACGAAAGGTATGACGTCGCCCGATCGCTGAAGCGCGCAGCCGGACCAGCTTTCCTCAAGCGTTCCCAAACCGGGAATCAGGAGTTCCGAGTTTGTCTCGCCAGTAAAGTAGCCCTCATCGAAGCTTTCTTGATACAGGGGAGCCTGTTCCGGGTATGGCGGCACCGGGGAGCGGGGCATGGCGCAAATACCCTGCGCCCAAAACAGACCCGCTAAAACCGCCATCTGCGCCAAACTGTCAAACCGACGCCGGCGAGGATTGTTGCTCCAAGTCGTTTTCATCGTTGTTTGGGCCGTATGTTCTTCATGGTTTGTCACGCCGCAAAACTGGCTCTGGAATTGGAGCAATTAAGGCTCCGGCCCGTACTAATGTCAAGCTCCATTTTTGGAGCATGGCACGGAAAATAAAACGGTTGCGCAATATCGTCGGCCCGCAGGTCAGAAAACTGCGATATGAAAGGGGTTCTGACGCAGGAACTTTTTGCGGCTCGATGCTCCGTTCTGGGCCTCCAATTGAGCCGCGCCACACTTTCCAAGATCGAGGCTCAACTTCGTTGTGTGAGCGACTCCGAGTTGGTGCTTTTGGCGGAAGCTCTCAGGGTGAATGTTTCGGCGCTTCTCCCAGTGCGCCGCGAGACCGTTCGCCAAGGATTTGGTTCGCATTGACATTTTCATGGCGGCGGGCGTTCTTTCAAATACTCTCGCAACGCTTCGTGGCGTTTCTCGAACGGCAGTTTCCCCAAGGCCGCGACCGCTCCATAGAATTTTTCCATGTCCCCTCCCTTCGCGCGGAGCAGCGCCTGAAACGCGGGCACCAGGTCGTAATACGTTGAGACCGTGTTGAGCTTGGCGTTGTTGATCGGTTCCGCGAACCATTCATCGTGACCGGCCTCGCCGCCCCATGCCTTTTTGACCGCGGCATATTTGGCGCGCAGCTTGCCGATGATTTCTTCTTTACGCCGCAGTTTTTCGGCGTCCGGCAAACGCGCGTCCCCGTAAACGGCCTCCAATTCCTGGCGTGTGCCCATGACCAGTTGCACAAACTGGTTTTCGCGCGCCAGGCCCGCCTGGTGTTCCTGGCAGGCCTTCGGGTTGGACGAGGCCGCGAACCAGCGCCGTATTCCTTCCGCCGCCACCTCCGTCGCAAACGCTTCGTTGAAATCCGTGTCGCCGTTGACATACAAGCGCCGATGTCCCAATTCGTGAAAGATCAGCTCCGCCAAATCCGCTTCCGGCTCAAAAATGAAAGTGTTCATGAGCGGATCACGAAACCACCCCAGCGTCGAGTAGGCCTCGACCCCATCGACATAGACGTCCCATCCTTTCTTCTCCCACCGGGCCGCGTAACGGCGCGCGCCCGCTTCATCAAAATACCCGCGATAACTGGCCCGGCCCACCACCGGGAACCACCACGTCTTGGGCTGCAGCGAAAGGGCCGGCGCCACGTTGACATTCCACACCACGCAGGGCCGGCGCAGATCGGTGTATTTGACATAGGCGCCATCCGCCGGCAATTTCAATTCCTCCGCCGCAAACTGCCGGATTTTCATGACCTGCCCGAATTTGGCCTTGAGTTTCGGCGACGTATCCGGATTGGCCATCAGGTTGGTGATCGATTCCTGATGGGCCAGGATTTGATATTCGCCCGCGATGGCCTGCCGGTAAAAGCTGAAGGCCTGACAACCCGAAAAACACACGAGCATGACAAGGCAGAGCAGACCCATCATCGCCAGCCTCGTCCGTCTGCCCCGCTTCAAATACTTGACCATTATCCCTTCTGCTTTTCTTTGGCCCAAAGATCCCGCAGCGTGATGGTGCGGTTAAAGACAAGCTTTTTGGCCGTGCTGCTGTCGTCGAGCGCAAAGTAACCCAGGCGCTCGAATTGATAACGCCATTCCGGTTTGGCATCGGCCAGGCCCGGCTCGCATTTGGCGGACAGCACTTCCAACGACTTCGGGTTGAGGCAACTTTTGAAATCGCCCGCGGCATCCGGCTCCGCCATGGTGAACAGACGGTCGTAAAGCCGGACTTCCGCATCCACCGCGTGGGCCGCGCTGACCCAATGAATGGTTCCCTTGATTTTGCGCCCCGCCGTCGCCCCGCCGCTTTTGCTCTCCAGATCGGCCGTGCAGCGCAATTCGATGACATTGCCCGCCGCGTCCTTCACCGCTTCGTCGCATTTGATGATGTAGGCGTATTTCAAGCGCGCCTCCCCGCCCGGACGCAGACGGAAGTATTTCGGCGGCGGATTCTCCATGAAATCATCCTTGTCAATATAAAGAACGCGGCTGAAGGGCACCCGGCGGGCGCCGGCGGCGGGGTCTTCGGGATTATTGACGGCCTCCAGTTCCTCGACGCGGCCTTCGGGATAATTAGTCAATACTACTTTTATCGGGCGCAACACCGCCAGCCGCCGCAGCGCCCGCCGGTTCAAATCCTCCCGGATGGCGTGTTCCAGCACCGCCAGGTCCGTCACCCCGTTGTATTTGGTGATGCCGATGTGATAGGCAAAATGGCGCAAGGCCCCGGCCGTCACCCCGCGGCGGCGCAGACCGGAAATGGTCGGCATGCGCGGATCATCCCAGCCGGTCACGATTTTCTCGCTGACCAGTTGCAGCAATTTGCGTTTGCTCATCACGGTGTAGCCCAGGCTCAGGCGCGCAAACTCATATTGATGGGGCAGGGGGCGCGGCAGGTCCAGATTCTCCAAAATCCAGTCGTAAAGGGGCCGATGCACCTCAAATTCCAGCGTGCAGATGCTGTGGGTGATCCCCTCCAGGTAATCGCTCAGGCAATGGGCGAAATCGTACATCGGATAAATGCACCATGTGCGGCCGGTGTGATGATGTTCGGCATGGCGGATGCGATACAGGACCGGATCGCGCAACCAGACATTCGGCGCCGCCATGTCAATTTTCGACCGCAACGTCCGGGTGCCGTCGGGGAACTCGCCCGCCTTCATCCGCTCGAACAAGTCGAGACTCTCCGCCACCGGCCGGTTGCGCCACGGGCTTTCCCGTCCGGGCCGGTCCGGCGCGCCGCGATACGTGTCCATATCCTCCGCTGAGAGGTCGCAGACGTAGGCCTTGCCCTTTTTAATCAAAGCCACGGCATATCCGTAAATCTGCTCAAAATAATCCGAAGCATAAAACGGCTCGAGTTTTCCGCCGCAGTTCGGGCCGGTCGCTGGCGCCAGGTAAAAGTCCGGTTGCCCGTTGCTGGTCACGGCCTGGGGAGTTTGGCCCGCCGCCTTAAACCCCAGCCGGTCATCCGCCCAGCCGTCAATCAGCCACTTCACATCGGCGATGATCGAGTCCACATATTCCACCTCTTCCTTGGTCGGATTCGTATCGTCCATGCGCAAATTGCAAACCCCGCCAAATTCGCGCGCGATGCCGAAATTGAGGCAAATGGATTTGGCATGGCCGATGTGCAGATAACCATTCGGCTCCGGAGGGAAGCGCGTATGAATCTTCGGGTAACGCTTGTCGGCCACATGCGCCGCGACAATATCGCGGATAAAGTCCGAAGGCGCGGCCCCTGCGGCAGACCCGCCTGGATTGGACTCGGGATTTGAAATCGTCATCAGGCAGAAACTCTAAGAGGAAACCCTGATTTCGCAATGGAAAACCGGCCCGACATTTCGCAAGTGATTCATTTATTGGAACTCCCCGGCCTCGGAATTTTCTGACGGGGAAGTCGGACGAGTCGGACTGGTAGGACCGGTCGGACGGATGGGACTTATGGGTGCCGGATCGGTTTGATTCACTTTGACTGGGTTTGACTCATCCTGACTGGATTCCTCATCCCTTGCGTCATCTATCTCGTTTTCCTCCAACGGTTTAGCCACTTTGTCCGGCTGGGTTTTCATGGGCCGCTGAACTGTCCGCCGCTTTTGGGTCGGTTTGACTCGTTTTGCTCTCTTTTCAGCCGCTTCCTCCATTTCGTACTTGTCGGTGGGCAAGAGATCAAAGTCGGCATCCAGATTCCCTCTCCGAACCGCCAGGATGTATTGGGCGATTTTCCGCCCCGCCGCGCCACCCCCGAACATCCTGGCCATCGCAGGCAATCTCAACATGTCAAAGCAAGGTTTTACCAGTCTCTTCTTTAACACTTCCTCGTCGGCTTTTTCCTTTTCCTCCCACTTGCAGGTTAATTCAAAAGCCTCCTGCTTGGACCGATGCATGCCCCGCTGCAACTGCACCACACTGCGGCAAAGGCGGTTGAGCACCCTCGACCTGGCTTCGAACTTCTCGTCCACCTCGCCGTTCCAGTTGGCAATCAAGCTGCCAAAACGGGCGGCCAGCACCTGGGCCACGTCATCGGCCAGCACCATGTGCGAATCCTCGTCGTCCATCTCCTCCGCCAACTCGGTCAAATCCCGGGCGTCTTCGCATAGATTGCGCCGGGCCAGCCATTCCTCGAAACCACCCTGGCGCCATTCGCTCAGGTTCTGCTTGCTGATGGGAACGCCGGCGAAGTGGTCTTTTACGACTTTCTGCACCTCCGGCAGGGCGTTGAGCCAATCGAGCAGTTGGGGGCTTTGCTCGGAGCGTTCCAGGCGTTCATTCAATTGGTTGCGGACAGAGCGGGGCAGGCGGGCGATTTTGCCATTGCGTGGATTCATAATTTTGACGGGGTTGGCGGTGGTTTCAATATTTCAGTTGTTCGGCATGGCCTCATTGAGGCAATCATCAGACTACATCATAGCATATATGTTGATGAAAACAAGAATTATGTTAAACTATTTTTGTAATCGGTATTCCAAAGGCGCAACAGCTTGAAGGGGAAGGGCTTGGAGAGGATTTTTAACCGCGAAATACGCCAAATACGCGAAAAATGGGAAAATATTTAACCACAAAGATCACAGAGACCGCAAAGAAAAATGCCTTCTTCTGGCCTGTGTCTGTGTACTCTCTGTACTACAGTCCGTCAGCATCACGCATATTCGCGAGGATTTTTTCGCGCAGAGAGCGCGGAGAACGCAGAGAAACACCAGGAAACAATATCAGCAATTGATTTATCTCTGCGTCCTCTGCGACTCTGCGCGCAACAATTCTTTCTGGGAGGGTTTTGGTTGCGGCTCGCCGCGGTGTGCTCCATGCGGCAAATTCATTGGCGGATTTGTTGGTGGACAGAGCGGGCGTTGGTCGGCAGACAAAATGGTGGCATGATCGGGACCCCTTTCCGACCCCTTTCCACATCCTAAAGGCGACTGCCAGTCCGCCTATGATTGCCTATTACCAGCCCCGCGAAGGCGATAAAGATTGGCCATGCTGCAATTGAAACCACCTTCCCAATTCGGAAGCCCAGCGGGGAATACTCCAGGCGCAAAAGATGATGGCCCGCCGCCAGCGGGATGGCCCGCAAGCAATAGTTGGCCGGCATTATCTGATACCGGGCTTGCGAACTGCCCGGCAGCGCCAGAGCGCGCCAGCCGCTGCTGTAGGCGTCGGTCATCAGCAACAGACACGGCGCCTTCGCATCCGCTTCGATGGTCAGATAATCGGTGGAAGATTCGAGTATCCTGGCCATGCCCTTCTCCCGGGCCGGCAGCGGCGCCGGATCAGGCTGGCTCTCCAAGATGACTTCTTCCTCGACATGAAAACTGGCGTTGGTCAGCGTGGAAAATATCTCATGGTAATTGGTCATTACTCGAAAACGGTCCACCAACAACAGCCTCGGCAACGGATCTTTAACGGTCGAATAGTCCGACTTGCCCTCCGAGAATGCATAACGGCATCGCAGCATCCGCACGCTCCAGGCATCCCACCTCGTCGCTTGGGCGGCGTAGGGCGCCGTATCGAAATCGATCCCTCTGATAAAATCAAGGTAGCGCATATACCGCAACAGCCCCGCCGGATCCTCCCCTCCAATATCCAAAGTTCCGGCCGTCATGGCGCTGTTGGGATTGTCGTATTGGATTCGATAATCCCCGTGCTCTTGCGCGAGAAGCGTGAGAATGTCGGGCGGATAGGCTGGGCCGATTTGGAATGTCATCAGCGAGGATTGAGCGAAGCAGGCCAGTTCGGTCACTGCCATCAAAAGCATTCCGATGCACGCGATCCGCCGGCGTGACTTGGCCAGGGCGAGAAGGCCCGCCGCGAGCAACAAACAAACGCCCCCCTGGATCAGACTCTGGCTGCACTGGGCGCTGCTCCGCTCTATGATATGAGGGCCTATATAAGCCGCGACTGGCGCAAGGGCCATCGTGTCTGGCCGGAACTTCAGCAGCACGCCGGTCCACCAATCCAACTGGCGAGGCAAAATGGAGAGGCTGCATATCGCGATTCCCGCGCCAGCCACGCCTCCAATCAGATACCACGACACCTTCCGGCCCCGCAGCATTTGGTCCAGCCCCACTCCTGCGAGCACCGAGAGAAAAAGGGCCGCCAGCCACAGAAATTTATCCATGCCCCGGAACAGGTTGAAGCCCGGCACATAATTAAATAAAAAATGAAACGCGGGCGTATAGCCGCCCATCGCCAGCACCAGCGTAATGATCAACATACTGCTTGCAAACCTCCGCGCCGTCCGCGCGCCCCGCGCCATCCCGCACACCGCCAGCGCCAGCCCCATCACACTGACAAACAGCGACACATCCGTCACAAACCACCGGCCCAAATACGCGACGTTTTTCGCATCGCCAAAATACCACGGCGCCACCAGCGTCAGAAAGTTCTCCGGTGGAAAGGAAAAGGACGATGCGAAGTCATAGGACATGCCCAGGCTGCGCATACTTTCCCGCCCTTCGTCCAGACCGGTGAACAATTGGACGGCGCCAAGGCAGATTCCTCCAACCACGATCCCAGCCAGTCCCAGCATCACTTTCCCGCGCTCCGGCACGCGCACCACATTCAAAACCACATAAATACCTGCGGCCACGCCCATGTAGAATACATACTGGGGATTCCCTGTCAAAATGGACATGGCCAACGCGAACATCCCCAGCAGGCACGGGGCCGGCGCGGGGCGGTCCGTCAACTGGTCGATGGCCAGGAACAACAGCGGCGCCCAGATCAAGGTGCAAAGATTGGGCAAATGCCCGGCATGAATTTGCAGAAAATGCGGGCCGCAAAACATGAATATCATCCCCGACAGCAGGCAGGCCAGCGAGTGTAACGCGCGCCGTCGCACCCAATAAAAGGTGAAGACACCGCCCAGGAATACATGCAACGCAATCGTCCAGTTTATGGCCGCCCCCAAGGGCGCCAGCAAATAGAGAAAATTCAGCGGGTAGAGCAGGGCCGACTGGAAGTTCCCAAAAAACGGCGCGCCGCAATAGCAGTGCGGATTCCACAACGCCAGATTTCCCGACTTCAATTCATGGAATCCGAAATAGCGCCAATGGACAAAAAAGTGCGCCAAGTCCATCCGCGTGTCTGACAGCACTTTGTCGGGACTGACAAACAAAACCTTCCCCAACATGCACAGGGTAAACGCAGCCAGCAGGCACAGACAGAGCCAGTTGGGAATTTCCGGCAGTACCGGAGCGGAGTGTTCAGGCTGGCTTTGGGCTGTCGTCATGCAGCACGACCAAAGTAGAACACCTTACTGCCAGAAAGCCAGTACCTGAAAGTTGTATGACCGATCAACCGATCCACAATCCTTCGACACGAATTTGCAGGGCGTCCGATGTGCGGTTCAGGTAGTTGATCAGCCCGCTGTGCCGCCATTGCAACATGCACATCGTGGGCTGGAAGAAGTAGCGCATTCCAATTTGAAGATCGCAACGCTTTTTATGCACCAATCCCTCATATCCTTCCGCAATGTAATAGCCGAGGTCCTTGAATCCTTCCTGGCGCGGACGCAACGGACCGGTGACACACCACACGATCACGCCGGTGCGAGGATCCACCTGCATGGCCACCCCGCAGTGGGTGATGGGACAACCGCATGACATGCCGAGCGGACGCCCGATGAGGACGTCACCGGGTTGAATATTCATTTCACGCGTGAGCATCGGGTTGTGGGGAATTATGATTTCGCGCGGGCCCGGCTCCGTTGGAAAATGGTCCAGGTAAAAATCAACCTCGCGTCCCAGGCTGTCCTGCCAGGGGGCTGCTCCTTTCGGGGCTGAAGCGACCGCACACGCGCCGCAAGCCGCGGGCGCGGGCGCAGGCGGTTTTGCCACAAGAGTTGGCGTCGCCAGTTTTTGCTTGTCCGAATAATAGATGCAGCGCTTGAGCAACGCCTGGTCGGCGGGCAATTGTTCCGCGAGGGCTTCACAAGTGCGGAAACCGCAGACTCCGCAGTCAAGTCCCGGCAGGTCTTTCACAGTTGGGGTCATATCAAAACTCCTTTGTTGGTTGTGGTGATGGGATACCTTTATTCTCCTCGATAGAAAGTCTGATTTTCCAGCGCGCGCACCACACCGAAGTGGGATTGCCAGCCGATCTCCTTTTTGCCAACACAAATGGTGCAGGTGCCCACGGGAGGATTGCCTCTCAATAACAAGTGCGGACCCGCTTCCGGGATGGCTTGGACATGGTCCATCAGGGGGTCGATGCCGATGCCGTAAAGGGCGTTGACTTCGCGAATGCGGACGCCGGGAGCGGCATTCTGGATCCGGGCGCGAAACACTTCGCGCTCGGCTTGCGAAACGCGGTCGATCTTGGTCACCACCGCTACGTCAGCCAGTGAAAGCATCGGTCCCACCTTGAGAGGCAGGTTCATCCCGCTGGTGGCTTCCAGCACGATGATCCCCAACCCGCCATCGACGTACGGCGAGCACCGCAGGCACAAGCCCGCCGTTTCCACAAACAAAAAGTCACAGTTCTCCCGGCGCGCCCATTCCAGCGCGTCTCCCAGCACCATGACGTTGCAATGATCGGGGCACAACTCGCCAGAATACACTTTGCGAGTGGGGATGCCGAATTCACGGGCGAACTGCTCGTCCTCCTCGGCGTATTGAACATCGATTTTCAGAAAGGCCGGGCGCTTGCCGGCAGACTGAAGTTTGCGAATCACATGCCGGAGCACCGACGTTTTGCCGGTTGTGGCCGGTCCGGCGCAAATGGTTAATCGCATGCCAAAGCCTCCAGTTCGGGCGACGCCATCCGGTCCCCCCGGCGCATTTGGTCGCGCAATTTTGAAAGCACGTCGTCCAACCGGCTCACATGGGCCGCGAACCGCCGCTCCTTTTCATCCGTGTGCAGCACGCTCGTAACGATTCCGCCCTGCATCACGATGCGGTAATCGGAAAGCAGCGCGATGCGCGGGTCGTGCGTCACAAAAATGAAAATTTTCCGGTACTCGCGCAACAGCTCCAGGGCGCGGGTGCGATGGATGCCCGCGTTCTCAACCTCGTCCAACAGCACGATGGGTGTGTTGCAGATGATCGTGGCGTCGGCAATCAGCAGCGCGCGCGTCTGGCCGCCGGAAAGTTCCGTCATCCGGCTGTCAACAAGAATCGGTTCGCCGGTCAATTGATTGGCAAAGGCGAGGGTGCGCTCCAACGCGCCATCAATGGACGCCCCGGCCGCGCTGCGAATCCGGGCATGGGTCGTCAGGAACTCTCGCACCGGAAGGTCGGAGAGAAATGTCGTGTGCTGGGTAATCAGGGCGATGGGGTTCCGGGACGGGTCATCGCGATATTCCGCCGGCGCCCGCTCGCCATTGATCAGAATCCGCCGGCCGGTCGGCGTATTGGCGTCGGCAAACAGCTCAATGTCATTGATCAGCGTCGTTTTGCCGGACCCGGTCGGACCGACGATGCTGACGACGTCGCCCATACGCAAATCAATGCGGTCAATCGCTTCGTGCGCGCCCGACTTGCCCCGGCCTCCAAGAATCGTGATGGTATGAATCATACTCATAATAATAGTTATAGTTATCCCATCTGATTAGTCATAATTTTTGCAAAAAAAACTCACAACATGTCTCCAATCGTCGTCGTTTCCAGTTTTTTCGCCACGTAGTCGCGGATTCCGCGGAAGACATGAACGAGTTTTTTTTCCTTTTCGATGGGTGTGGACTCGTAAAAGTGTTCGCTGACGGATTCCGTGGAGGCAATCGCGCCGTCAAACAACCGGACGATTTCCGCCAGTGTGATTTTATCAGCGGATTTGGCCAGTTGATAACCGCCCCGCCGACCCTTGGAACTGCGCACGTATTTGGCCCGTTTGAGCGCCAGCATGATTTGTTCGAGGAACTTGGGGGGAATAGTCTGGGTGCGCGCAATGGCATCAACCGACACAAGCTTTTCGGTCTTCTGCCGCCCCAGATGCACCAGGGCCAGCATGGCATATTCACAGCGGGACGTGAGTTTCATTGCCTTATATTACTACTCTAATGGGATTAATATGACTTATACAGCCGGATCTGTCAAGCGGGAAAAACAAATTATTTTCGAGGGACCTTTCCTTGCCGTTTCCCAAGTAAAGTATAGAAGACCTTGTGAATATGGAAACAAATAGAATCTGTCTGGAAAGACCGAAACCTGACCTATGAAATCAATGCATCTCTTGACCGTGGCCATCGCAACGGCAGCCGCGATGGCGCAAGCGACTGTGATGGCTGCCGAGACCACCAACCGCGCCGCCGGCCAGGCGGCCCCAGGCTCCATGCACTCGCTGCGGGTGGTGGTCGATCCGCGCGTGGGACTCATGAGCCTCATCTTCCGCCTGGCTGGGAACCGGGAATACAACATGGAGAATGTGGTGGAATCCTACGCCGGGGACGCGGAGAAGCAATTTGGGAAGTTTCGCGGCCATGCGGTGGTCAATCTGGCGCAGAAATTGCGCACAACCCACGGCGTTTCCTATGATGCGGTCATGAGCATGGCGATCCATTTGACCGATGCCAAGCACCTCAAGCTCAAGCTCCCGCTCCAACCCTGGCCTGAGGGCCTGGACCGACGCTGGACCGCTCACGATGTGAGGAATTTCCTGGCGGCGGCGCAGCAGTTTGTCAAAGACAGCTTCTTCCAGGAGTTCATCGAGCAGCACCGTCCGCTCTACCAGATCACGGAGGAGCGCATGCAGACGCTCATGGAGAAGGAAGCCCACCTCGAGTGGTTCGACGCGTATTTTGGCCGGCGGCCGCAGGCCAGCTTCACGGTTGCGCTGGGATTGCTCAATGGCGGCGGGTGCTATGGACCGCATTTCCGGGCTGCGGACGGCCACGAAGAACTCTATTGCGTTCTCGGCGTGTGGCAGACCGATCAGCAGGGCTTGCCCGAATTTACGCGCGACGCGCTGGGCACAGTCGTCCACGAATTCTGCCATTCTTATGCCAATCCACTTATTGAGCGCCATCTGGCCGAACTCCAACCGTCAGGCGATGCCCTCTTTGAGCACGTTGCCGGGCGGATGCGTTCCCAGGCCTATGCCAGCGGACAGACGCTGTTGAACGAGTCACTCGTCCGCGTCTGCGTCATCCGTTATCTGCGCCAGTATGAAGGGGAGGAGGCCGCCCGGCGCGCCATCCAGGCTGAGAAAGCCAGGGGTTTTCTGTGGATGAAGGAGATGTCGGACCTGCTGGGCGAGTATGAGACGCACCGGGAGCAGTATCCAACGCTTGAGGACTTCTCGCCGCGCCTGGTCGCATTCTTTGCCGAGACGGCGAAAAATTTTTCCAAGACGCAGCCTGTCCCCAAGACTTATTTGGCCGGCGATCGGCCCAAAGTCGTTTCAATGATTCCCGCCAATGGGGCGCAAGACGTTGATCCAAGCTTGACCGCCATCCAGGTGGTCTTTGATCGGCCCATGTCCGACAAGTCCTGGGCACTGGTGGGCGGCGGCCCTCATTGTCCCAAGACCGGCGAAGGCGCTCATTTTGATGCCCAACGCAAGATTTGGACCGTGCCGGTCCAGCTCAAGCCGGATTGGACTTACGAGTTCATGCTCAACTCCGAGACTTACGTTGGCTTCTGCAGCGAGGAGGGCGTGCCGCTTGAGCCGGTCTCCGTGACCTTTAAGACTGCCGGCCAAAAAGGGACGGGGCAGACGAAATAAGGTTTGAATCAAGGGGCGACGATTTCGAAGGGTATGGCGGGCAACGTGCCCAGCGCAACGCGCCGCTGATTTCCCTGAGCCTTTCCCCCGGCAGGAGCGTCCCGCTGCCTTTTGGCAATGATGTTGACGATCAGGTTTCCTGTCGCTCCCGGCTTGATCCTGGCGGCATCGCTGTGCAGCACGATTTTGGTTTCCGCGTCCCCCTGCGCAATGTTTGCGATGGAGATTCCATCCGGAGGCTCGTTTAATTCGAATTGGAAATTGTCGGCGGACGCGCGGGCGGGTGTTCTGATCCGGACCCCGGCCGTTCCACCGGCGGGGATTTTGACGGGAGTTGGATCGAGGATTTTCAAGGCGAACCTGAGTTGGGGGCGATCCAAACAGGAGACCTCCAGTTCCTGGGACGGAACGAGATGCCGGTAGGCGAAGGCTTGCATCATGTCTTCAGCCGGGACAGCCGGACGGACGACCTCCTGTTCCTGGATCAGCGCGTGTCCTTCCACACTGAGCTTGAGGGATGTCCTGGCGGAGAGCGTCGGAGCCATGAGGGTAAGCCGCACTTGGTTCTGGTTGGCCGGCACCGTGCTGCCACTGAGGGTGAAGCCGGCCGGGGCATCTTTCAAAGCCAGTGTAATTTCGTTGGAAAACCCATCCCTGCGCAGAGCATAGACCGTAAAGGGCACGGACATGCCGCCGCGCACAGTGAGGCTGGAGGGCACGACGCGCAACGCGAAGTCGGGCCGTGGCGGGCCAAGGCGCAGGCGGTAGGCATATTCCGGGCCGCCCTGATGTTGCGCGTCTCCCAGATAGAGGTAGCAGGCGCCGGCAGCCGGCAGCGTGACGCGGAGATAGGAATCCGCGTATTGCGTTTGCAACCCGGCGCCCTTGTCCTCGTAATCGTCGTTAAAGGCCAGTTGATTGCCGGCGGCGTCAGTCAGTCTGAGCACGGAATCCAGCGGGGAATCCAGCCGGCGCGCGATAACTTCGGCGACGAATTCGTCGCCGGCGCTGGCATCGAAGCGGAAGACGTCCCACTGACCCGGTTTGTCAATGCGCCCGTTGACGATGATGGGAAGAGTGACCCGTTGGGCGGTGGCCTGGGAGTTGTTTGGCTTGTGCGAGAAACATTCCGGCAACGTATCCACGGCAAAGGGGCGGTGGTTGGAAACATATTTTTCCGTGCGGACGGAGAGCGGATAAATTCCCGGCGCAAAGTCCCTGTCATCCCGGGTCAGCGCGGCGTCGGGAAGATTCCATCCGGTCACCTGGACGGTGGTTTGAGCGCCCGCCGGGCCGCCGAGCGGGAAGAGGCCGGTGATAAACGGCAGTTCGCCCGCGGTGATGCGATAGACAAAATCCTCGCGGCCACGATAAATGGAATCCCTGATCTGGAGAACGTATTCGCCGTCCTTGGGGACTTCGTAAAAGAGAACCGGGTCGGGATGGAACTGGAAGTGGTCGGCGTAGGCCACTTCATGGCCTTGGGTGTCGTAAAGCGAGAGGACAGCTTGAAACCAGCCGGGAACAGCGTCGGCAAGATAGGGGATCAGTTCCCGGGCTGTCGCGGCGATGACCAACCGCTGCCCTTTGCGCGCTTGGAAGCGGTAACGGTCCACGCCGCCGGGCAGGATCTGGCCATTGGCCACACACGGCAGCATAATGTGCGATTCGACGGGTGCGACGGCTTTTTGGACATTGTCGTTTCTCGGGCGGTTGGCGGCCGGGAGTTCGCTGACAATGGGAGGTGCGGGCTTGCTAAATTCGGGCAGTTGGCCGACGCAAAACACCAGCGGCTGGGACAAGGCCATGGGCGTTCCCAGCCTTAGCTCCCGTTCGCCTGGTTCAGCGTTGGAAGAAATGGTCATCTTGAGGGTGACGGTTTCCTCAATCGCCGGATTGACGGATCTCTTTTGGGACTGGGCGATTTTCTCGCGGATTTCGGCGATCATCCTCATGTCCGCAGCGGTCCAAGTGGGGCGAGTTTGCGCTTGGGCAGGCGCGCCGCTGTCCCGGTCAAGCCGGGCCGCGGCTCTTTTCTCCTGAAGCGCCTTGAGCTTCTCCCGCAAATCCTTGAGTTCTTGCTGGTTAAGCGGTCTGACGTAATCGACCACGCCGGCTTGAATCCCTTCGCCGGAAACAAAAACGTTGCTGACGTTCCCCAGATACTGTCCTCCCACGTTCACCTGAAATGAAGTGCCCTGCCGGCCACCGGCGGGGAAGACATAGCCAACATGCGGGGTGAAGGACTGCTGCCCCCGCAGGGCCGTGGCAACCGCCAGCAGGCCCGCAAGGGTCAAGATAAAATGCCTTCGAAACAGGGTCGTCATTCGCGTCACCGCCCACAGGCTCTCACATGATTTCTTTCAATCGGCCACCCCGGCGCACGCCATCCGCGGCGGACGGCGTCACACGGACATCCAAATCTTGTGGATGCGGCAATTTCGCGTCGGGATCAATGCCGAGCAGTTCGTACATGCTGCCCAGGAGGTCGCACGGATAGACGGGCCGCGTCTTGACCTGTTCCCCTTTGGCATCGGAAGAGCCGACCAGATGGCCTCCCTTGAAGCCGCCGCCGGCGAGCAGGGCGGAGAAGACCTCGCCATGATGGCCGCGCCCTCCATTCCATGGCGCATTCCACATGACTTTGGGAGTTCGGCCGAACTCACCCCCCCACCACACGATGGTCTTGTCCAACAGTCCGTGGTCCGCCAAATCCTGCAACAGAGTGGCCATGCCTTTGTCCATTTCCGGCACTCTGCGGCGCATGGTTTGGAAATTCTCCTTGTGCGTGTCCCAGCCGCCCTTGTAGTTGATGGTGACGTAAGGAACGCCGCGTTCGACCAGCCGCCGGGCCACCAGACACGATTGCCCGAAAGTGTTGCGGCCGTAACGATCTCTCAACTCGGTTTTCTCCTGCGCCAGATCGAACACCTTGCCCGCGTCGCCCAGGATCAGGTCATACGCCTCTTTTTCAGCCTGGGCGGAGGCGGCCAGTTCCACATTGCCCGGCAGGACATGGGCCAGCGTGTCCAACTGGTGCAACAACTCGCGCCGCCCCTTTTGGCGCTGCTCGGAAATGCTTTCGCTCACCACGCCTTCCACTGCGAAGGGCGTTTTGGCGGGATCGCCCCCTGTGGCGAAGGGTTGAAAGCGCGATCCCAAAAAGCCCGCCTCGGAAAACCGTCCCTGCGGTTCGGTCAACACAATGTAAGGCGGAATCAATCCGTGATAGTCCGCGTTGAACCCCTTGAAGAGCGAAACCACGGCGCCAGCGCACGGAAAGACATCGCGCCCCCCTGCCGGGCGCGCGGTCTGAACCATGTAAGAGGCCGTTTCGTGGCCGTTGTTGCCGTGGGTCATGCTGCGGATGATGGAATACTTGTCGGCCTGCTTCGCCAGCAGGGGCATGAGTTGGCAGATTCTTATTCCGTCCACGTTGGTGGCGATCGGCTTGTCCAGCGGGCCGCAATAATCGGAGCCTGCTTCCGGTTTCGGATCAAAGGTGTCCAGGTGCGACGGGCCGCCCCACATCCAGATTTGGATGACCGACTTGGCGCTGGCCTGGGCCAATGGGGCAGCCGCCAGAGTGCGCAGACACAAATGGTGGCCCAGCAGCAAGCCGCCCGCGCCAAGGAGGGCGCGCCGCACCGCCTCGCGCCGGGAGATCGCAGTGTCGCGCAGGCGTGAAATCAGGGCGTCGGAATACGGTTTGAACGGTTCGCCATCCGCAATTTGTTGCATTTTCATACTTTCACTCTGTCTTTCTTTCTCATTCAGTTCAGTGCCGGTAAAGAAACTCGTCGCTGTTGATCAACGCCCAGGAAAGATCCACTGTCGCCTGACGTTTGTCCACCTGGCCGGACTGGTAAAAGTTTTCCGCAATCTTCAACTCGTCTCCCGTTGGAAAACGGGAAAGAATCCCCAGATACAGCACGGCGGCAATCTCGCGCGGAGTTTTTTTGGATTGCATCAAGTAGGGCAACATCCGGCTCTGTTCCAGCTTGAGCTGGATGTGGCTCGAATTGAGAAGATGCAGGCGCTGGTCGGCCGCCGGGCGATTATTGCGCTCCGATTCAAGGCCGGTATCGCGCGGCGGACGCCCGAACATTTCGAGGAAGGAACTGCTGATGCTGCCGTCCGGCAATGCAATCGAGCGCACGTCTCCGGGAATGAAGGTGTACGGTTCCGGGATGGCGCTGGAATAATTCTCCGTCGTCCCGGTGATCTGGTCCAGAGCGTCAATAAGAACCTCCGCATCCAGGCGGCGCAACGGATAAAACGCGAAATGGGCCGCCCCTTCGGGTTTGTCCGTCCCGGGCAGCGAAGAAAGTTGGTAGGTTTTCGAGTTTAGGATCAGGCGGAAGAGGCTCTTGAGGTCGTAATGGGACGCGATCAACTCCTTTTCCAACAGAGCCAGAAGTTTGGGATCGGACGGCGGATTGTCCGGGCGGATGTCGTCCGGCTCCTGAATGATGCCGCGGCCCAGCAGCCAGGACCAGACGCGGTTGGCGATGTTTTGGTTGAACCAGGGGTTTTTAGGATCAATCAGCCAGTCGGCGAAAACCTCCCGCGGATCGCGCTCCGGCGACAACCGGACCGGGGTTCCATCTGGAAACGCGGCTGACCGGGCCAGACGGTTGGTTGTCTTTGTCAGATCGAAAAGAACAATCTCCTCCTTCCACTCAGCCGTCGGCTTGTAGCCGATTTCGGAGAAGAAGGCCGCCATGCCGGACAATTGGCTGGCGGGCCACTTCTCCGCCCGCGTTCCCATGAACGTCAAGGCGACGGCTTTGGCGATGGCCTGCGGGTCCTTGCTTTGCAAGGCGCGGTAGAAGTTGACCGGCGGGACACGGAAATTGCTTCCGCTGGCGGTGAGCAGTTCGCGGACGAACCGGTCATAGGGCACGTTGTCCTTGATGCTGGCGCGGATCCAATGGTGATAGGCCTGCGCGGCATTGGGCCACAAATTGATCGGAAACTCCGCCTTGACCCGCAGCAGGTCGCTCCACTTCATGGCCCAGTAATCGGCAAACTCGTCCCGATCCAGCAGGCGATCAATCAAGACGCGGCGCTTGTTCGGATTACGGTCGAGCACGAACTGTTCGGTCTCGAAACCTTTCGGCAGGGTGCCGATGACGTCCAAAAAGGCGCGACGGACAAAGACCGCGTCGGAGCAGAGACGGGCCGGCTGAAGGTTCAACTCTTTCAACCGGGCGAAAACGAGTTCGTCAACCGGATTTTGAGGCGTGAGGGCGGCGGCGCTTTCAAAAACGTCGGCCGGCCGTTGCGCCGCCGGGATGGCGCTGAAAGCCGCCAGGACAAGGCTGCCTGTGATCAAGAGCGTTTTCACCATTATGGCATCGGCCGTTTTGACGATGCCAATAGTATAGACGCTGGCAGCAAAAGAAAGGATGCATAAAAAGGGCGCAAATCATCTTTTGTGCATCCTTTTTTTGGGATTTGCTGAAAAACTGGCCGGAAAGGTCATATTGATAGATAGAGGTCCGGAAAATCGGCAACACGGCAACAAGTGTTGATAATCAACGACTTAGTTGGCAACCTGTTACGGGTTTTCCAGACCTATCATACATATTCTGCGTATCTTGTGCCTCCTCGCGGCTATTTCATGTTTTGCCTTTCCCTTTTTTGGATGAAATTAGGCCGACAAATCGTTGGCTTGCTTTTCTCCATCATCGTGGTAGTCATTTGGATGATGGAATCTGTGTTATGAATACATTCCCCGACTTCACCACCGTGCCGTTTCACGCCGCTCCGGCCGGCGTCAGCCCCGGGCAATGGCGCGCCCGTTTTGAAGGTGAAACCGTCATCAAGTCGTTTGACGAATGCGTTCAGCGGACCCTGGAGGGGATCGATGTCCGGCCGCTTTACACCGCGGCTGACCTCGAGGGCTGCGAGCATTTGGACACCATGCCCGGGTTCGCGCCCTATGTGCGCGGCCCTTACGGCTCCATGTACGTCACCAAGCCGTGGACCGTCCGCCAATACGCGGGTTTTTCAACCGCAGCCGAGAGCAACGCTTTTTATCGCCGCAACATTGCCGCCGGCCAGCAGGGCTTGTCTGTCGCCTTTGATTTGCCGACGCATCGCGGATACGACTCCGACCACCCGCGCGCCTCGGCGGACGTCGGCAAAGCGGGCGTGGCCGTGAACTCGGTGGAGGACATGAAGATATTGTTCGGCGGAATTCCTTTGGATCGCATCTCCGTTTCGATGACCATGAACGGCGCGGTTCTCCCAGTGCTGGCGTTTTATATTGTCGCTGCTGAAGAACAGGGGGTGAAACCGGGGCAACTTTCCGGCACGATCCAAAACGACATCCTCAAGGAATACATGGTGCGGAACACTTACATTTATCCGCCCGGCCCCTCCATGCGCATCATCGCGGACATATTTTCGTTCATGTCCAAAAACATGCCCAGGTTCAACTCCATCTCCATCTCCGGCTATCACATGCAGGAGGCGGGAGCGACGGCCGACCTGGAAATGGCCTATACCCTGGCTGACGGCCTCGAATATGTCCGCACGGGTCTCAAGGCAGGCATTGACATTGATGCTTTCGCGCCGCGACTCTCCTTTTTCTGGGCGCAGGGCAAGGACTTTTTCATGGAGATTGCGAAACTGCGCGCCGCCCGCGCCTTGTGGGCGAAGCTCATCGCGCCGTTCCATCCAAAGAATCCCAGGTCGATGGCCCTGCGCGCGCACTCGCAGACATCCGGCTGGTCCCTGACCGAGCAGGACCCGTATAACAATGTCGCCCGCACATGCGTCGAAGCGATGGCCGCCGCGTTCGGACAGACCCAATCGCTGCACACCAATTCGCTCGACGAGGCCATCGCGTTGCCGACCGATTTTTCAGCGCGGATCGCCCGCAACACGCAGCTTTTCCTTCAAGAAGAAACTGGCATCTGCAAAGTCATTGATCCTTGGGGCGGTTCCTATTATGTCGAGGCTCTGACGCAGGCCCTGATGAAACGGGCCTGGGCGCACATCCAGGAAGTTGAGGCCCTCGGCGGCATGGCCAAAGCCATTGAAACCGGCCTGCCCAAACTTCGCATCGAGGAGGCGGCCGCGCGCCGCCAGGCCCGCATTGATTCGGGCAGGGAATCCATCATCGGCGTGAATTTGTTTCGGTTGGAAAAGGCCGAGAAACTGGACTTTCGTGAAGTGGATAACACCGCCGTGCGCCAATCCCAAATCCAGCGCCTGCAAAAACTCAAGGCGGAACGCGACAATGCCAAAGTCCAGGCCGCTCTGGACGCTCTCACCCGCGCTGCCGAAACCGGCGCGGGCAACCTGTTGGCGTTGTCCATTGACGCCGCGCGCGTCCGTGCAACATTGGGGGAGATTTCCTTTGCCCTTGAAAAAATCTTCCGCCGCCACAAAGCTGTCATTCGTTCTGTGTCCGGCGTTTATCAATCCGAATATGGCCGGGACCCGCAGATCGAGCAGGTTCGCCGGTTGACCGACGAGTTCGCCCGCAAGCATGGCCGCCGTCCGCGCATCCTCATCGCCAAGATGGGCCAGGACGGCCATGATCGCGGCGCCAAGGTGATCGCCTCCGCCTATGCCGATCTGGGCTTTGACGTGGACATCGGGCCGTTGTTTCAGCAACCGGACGAAGTCGCGCGAATGGCTTCCGAGAATGATGTCCATGTCATCGGCATCAGTTCGCTTGCCGGCGGCCATAAAACCTTGCTCGTCCAGCTTGTCGCAGAGCTGGGCAAGATCGGACGCTCCAACATCATGGTCGTGGTCGGCGGGGTCATTCCGCCGCAAGACTACGATTTTCTGAAAAAGAACGGCGCGACGGCGGTGTTCGGGCCGGGAACCTGCATTCCAGACGCGGCCAGGGAAATGCTGGCGCAATTAAGCGCGCGCACGGAAGCATGACCGCTTCCGATCCAACCATTGATGACTATGTTTCCGGCGTCCTGGCTGGCAACCGCGCCATCCTTTCGCGCGCCGTCACCTTGATCGAGAGCCGGTCGCCGCTGCACGAAAAGAAGGCCCAGGAAGTCCTGCAAGAGTTGTTGCCGCACACCGGCAAAGCCAGGCGCATTGGCATCACAGGCGCGCCTGGCGTTGGCAAAAGCACGTTTATTGAAGCGTTCGGCTGTCACCTGATTAACCAGGGCCGGTCGGTGGCGGTCCTGACCATTGATCCCAGCAGCAAACGCTCCGGCGGCAGCATCCTCGGCGACAAGACCCGCATGGAGAATCTCAGCCGTGAATCGCGGGCCTTCATTCGCCCTTCACCTGCCGGGGATGGCATTGGCGGGGTGGCTCGTCGCACACGCGAAACGATACTCGTGTGTGAAGCGGCCGGTTTTGACCTGGTCCTGGTCGAAAGCGTGGGCGTCGGGCAGAGCGAGGTTGCCCTGCGTTCCATGGTGGACTTTTTTTTGTTGCTTTTGTTGCCAGGCGCCGGAGATGAATTGCAAGGCCTCAAAAGAGGCATCATCGAAATGGCCGATGACATTCTTGTCAATAAAGCGGACGGCGAGAATCGTCAACGGGCCGAACAGGCCCGCCTTGAACAGCAGGCCTCCCTTTCCTTCCTGCAACCGGCCACGCCCGGCTGGAAGGCGGAAGCGGCCCTCTGTTCGGCCCGGACAGGCGAGGGTGTTCCTCAAGCCTGGGAACGCATCGAACGATTTTTCCGCGAGTTGGAGCCCAAAGGCGTCATCGCCAGCCGCCGTCAACAACAGACTGTTGAATGGTTCACCGATTTGATTCGTGATGAATTGCAACGCCGTTTTGATCATCACCCGCGTGTTCAGGCCCGTCTTCCCGGACTTCGGGAATCCCTGCTTCGCGGTGAAATCACCGCCGTTTCCGCCGCGCGCCTTCTGTTGGCGGAGTTCGACGGGTCCCCGGAGAACCCGGATCGTGATAACAAATTATGATAACAAAAATTGACCATCTCGGAATCGCCGTCCAGTCCCTGGATCAAGCCGTGCCCTACTATGAAAAGGCGCTGGGCTTGAAATGTGAGCGCCGCGAAGAAGTTGCCTCGCAAAAAGTCCGCACCGCGTTCTTTTCCGTGGGCGGCGTGCATCTCGAACTCCTTGAACCAACCAGCCCGGAAAGTCCCATTGCGAAATATCTCCAGAAAAATCCCGCCGGCGGCATCCATCATATTGCATTCAGCGCGGAGGATGTCGAAAGCCAGCTTCGTCAGGCTTCCGGCGCGGGCGTGAAGCTGATTAATGAAAAGCCTTTCGAAGGCGCGGGCGGCAAGTTGGTCGCCTTTCTCCATCCCAAATCAACCTTTGGCGTGCTCACCGAGTTGTGTATGCCTAAAAAAAGTGGATAGTAGCCAGTGGTGAGTGGCTGGAGCAGAATGAAAAGGCATGAAAATTAAAACATTAGTGGAGGAGCTTGAAAAGCGTCGCGCTGTCGCGCGGGCGGGCGGGGGGCAGGACAAACTGGATGCCCGCCGCAAAAAGGGCCTGATGACCGCCCGTGATCGCCTGGAGAAGCTTTTCCAGACTGGCACATTTCAGGAAGCCGGCCTTCATGCCGGGCACGAGTGCCACAACTTCGGCATGCAGGAAAAGTCCATGCCTGCCGATGGCGTCGTGACTGGCGCGGGCCTCATCGATGGCCGGGTCGTCGCGGCCTTCAGCCAGGATTTTACCGTGGGCGGCGGCGCGTTGGGGCGCATTCACTCCAGGAAAATTTGCGAACAGATGGACTATGCTCTCAAGGTTGGCTGCCCCATGATCGGCTTTAATGATTCGGGCGGCGCGCGCATCCAGGAAGGCATCGACTCCCTGTCCGCCTACGGCCAGGTGTTTTTTCGCAACGTCCTTCTGTCCGGTGTCGTGCCGCAGATTGCCATTGTTGCCGGGCCTTGTGCCGGCGGCGCAGCTTATTCGCCGGCATTGACGGATTTTATCATCATGGTCAAAGGCGCCAACATGTTCATCTGCGGGCCGGAAGTGATTCAGGCGGTCACTGGCCAGAAATGCACGATGGATGAAATCGGCGGCGCCACGGCCAATGCCAGCATCAGTGGCAACGTTCATTTCATCGCCGATAACGATGCGCACTCGATCCAAATTGTCCGCCGTCTTCTCTCCTTCTTTCCGTCCAACAACCTGCTGGATCCGCCCCACCATCCCACCCCGCAGATTGATTTGAGCAACGATGCGGAAATGGATCGCCTGCTGCCGGAATCCGCCAAAGACGCGCTCGACGTTCACAAAGTAATTGGCCGGCTTGTGGACAACGGGGATTTGCTCGAAGTTCAGGCCGAATGGGCGCGCAACATCATCATTGGATTCGCGCGCATTCAGGGCATTGTCGTTGGCGTCGTCGCCAACAACCCTGCCGTTAAAGCCGGCACGCTCGACATTGATTCGTCGGACAAAGGCGCGCGCTTCATTCGCTTTTGCAATGTTTTCAACATTCCGCTTGTCACTCTGGTGGACATTCCCGGTTTCATGCCGGGCATTCAACAGGAGCGCGGCGGCATCATCCGTCACGGCGCGAAAATGCTCTTTGCGTATGCGTCCGCCACCGTGCCCAAAATAACGGTCATTCTTCGAAAGGCTTATGGCGGCGCCTATCTGGCCATGTGCAGCTCCGATATGGGGGCGGATTTTGTTTTCGCATGGCCCACCGCCGAGATCGCCGTCATGGGCGCCGAAGGCGCGGTCAAAATTCTTTACAAACGCGAAATTGCAGCCGCCAGGGACCCCAAAGCCAAAGAAGCGGAGTTGGTGACAGAATACCGCAACAAATTCTGTTCACCCTACCAAGCCGCGAGAGAGGCGATGATCACCGACGTCATCGCGCCTTCCGAAACCCGCGCCAGGATATCGCTGGCACTTCGCAACACCCTCACCAAGCGCGAATCGCGTCCCCCAAAGAAACACGGGACCATCCCGCTCTAAACCGTTATGTCCATCCCCGCGCTTCTCCTCCAGGTTGCCATTTCACTGGTAGTGGTGACGCTTTACCACCTGTGGGTCAGCCGGAAAAAGCCAGCCGCGCCATTGTCTCCGGTTGTTCTCGCGCCCGTTGCGCCGCCGCCGAAGACTCCCCCGGCAGTGGAAGCGGCGCCGCCTGAAATACTGGCGGTCATCGCGGCGGCCATCGCGGTGATACTGGGCCGCCCTCACCAGGTTGTATCCGTGCAGCAAGCGGTGGCCCTCGCTCCGGAAGGCAATGCTTGGGCAATGGAAGGGCGCGTGGAACAATTCCTGTCCCACAGGGTCCGATAACCATTTTAATCGATAAGAGCCATGATCAAAAAACTCCGCGTAACAGTGGACGGCAAATCTTATGATGTGACCGTCGAAGTCCCTGATGATCCGGGCGCTTCCGCCGGTGCGCCGCCGCCTCTTGTGAGTGCGCCATCCGCGCCTTCGCCGCCTCCGCCGTCTCAGGCGGTGCCAATCGCAACAACCGGCGCTGTTCCCGGCGCGGTGGCCAGCCCTCTCGCCGGCCGGGTTATCGCGATACTTGTCACACCCGGCCAGGAAGTCAAAAAGGGCGATCATCTGCTGACCCTCGAAGCGATGAAAATGAACACCGCTGTCTCTGCCCCGAAAGCGGGGACAGTCGCGGAAATACTGACGACGGTCGGCGCCGCGGTTGACGAAGGCCAAATTCTGGCGCGGATTGAGGATTCAAAATAATGACTCAGGCGGACACAGTCGGTTGCTGCTTTTGTGAGGACTGGCATGTCCATGAGCTTTCCATCACAAACTCAACCAACCTTGTCGCCGCCACATTTTCCGCCTGGGAGGCCGTCCGCGCCGACCGGCAGACTGCCGGCCGGGGGCGTTTTCAACGCGGCTGGGTTTCGGATGAAGGCGGGTTATGGCTCTCCGCCGTTGTTCCAACCGGACCGAATGCCGCCGACTGGCGCGCTCTGCCATTGGCTGTGTGCCTCGCTGTGTGCGATGCGCTGCAGTCAGTCGGATTGAGGCGCTTCCGCGTCCGATGGCCCAACGATGTGCTGGTGGACGACCGCAAGCTGGCTGGCTTGCTGGTGGATCAGTTCGCTCCCGGACTGGCGGTGGCAGGCGTTGGCATCAACGTCTTCAATCACCCTGAAACTCACGATCCCGGCTTGAAAGATCAGGTCACCCGCCTCGCCGATCTGATTGCCACCCCGCCGGACTTGCGCCAGTTGACCCGGGTTATCCTGGGCAATTTGCGGCGGGTGGTGGAGCAAATGCGAACACACGGATTCGCCTCGTTGCTCCCGCGAATCAACCAGATGTGGGGCCGCCCGCGCAGGGTCGAACTCGACCTCAATGGCGATCTCCGCCTGGGAACTTTTGGTGGTGTTGGCCAGGACGGAGAGTTGTTGCTGTTGAGTGATTCCGGCAACAGGGTCGCCTACGATGCGTCTCAAGTGCGGCATTTGAAAGAAATTGATTTATGATGAAGGATGCGTTCCCGCGCCTTGCCGCCGCCGAGGCTGCCGCCCAGATTCAAAACGGCCAAACTGTCGCTTTCAGCGGCTTCACACCCGCTGGCGCCGCCAAAGAAATCCCCAAGGCCATCGCAGCCCGCGCCACGAAGATGCAAGCCGCCGGCCAGCCATTTCGCATTGGCGTCATCACCGGCGCTTCCACCGGCCATTCGCTGGATGGATCGCTCGCGCGGGCCGACGCCATCCTTTTCCGCACGCCCTACCAGAATGATCCTGATTTGCGAAAAAGCATCAACGAGGGGCGGACAAAGTTTTACGACATGCACTTGTCCCAGTTGCCGCAGGCGGTTCGCTACGGCTTTCTTGGCCATGTCCACTGGGCGGTGATCGAGGCCTGCGATGTCACTGCTTCCGGCGAAATTACTCTTACCGCATCTGTCGGCGCCACACCCACCTTTTGCCGGGTCGCGGACAAAATCTTGATTGAGTTGAACCGGTTCCATCCCCGGGCGCTTCGCGGCTTCCACGACATCTACGAACCCGAAGACCCGCCTCATCGCAAACCGGTGCCCATCCTTCGCCCGGACGACCGCATCGGCACACTCACTGTAAAAGTCGATCCGAAGAAAATTGCCGGCATTGTCGAAACCAACCTGCCGGATGAAGTGGGTTCTTTCAGCGCCGTTGCCGGCGCCACCGCGCGCATCGGTGAAAACGTCGCCGATTTTCTTGCTGCCGAACTTCGGCGCGGACTTATACCGCCCTCCTTCCTGCCCATCCAATCCGGGGTCGGCGACACCGCCAATGCCGTGCTCAAGGCGATGGGCGCGCATCCGAAAATTCCAAGGTTTGACATGTACACCGAGGTGATTCAGGACGCCGTCATCGCGCTGGTGAAGGACGACAAAATCCGCTTCGCCAGCGGTTGTTCGCTGACGGTCAGCAATCCTGTTCTGCGGGACATCTACGAACAGATCGATTTCTTCCGTTCCAGGCTGCTGCTTCGCCCGCAGGAGATCACCAACAACCCGGAAATCATCCGGCGCCTTGGAATCCTCTCCATCAACACCGCCATCGAGGTGGACATCACCGGCAACGTGAACAGCACCCATGTGCTGGGCCGGAACTTGATGAGCGGCATCGGCGGGTCCGGCGACTTTGCCCGCAACGCCTTCCTCTCCATCTTTACCTGCCCCTCCACGGCCAAAGGCGGGAAGATCAGCACCATCATTCCCCTGGTCAGTCATCTTGACAGCAGTGAACATTCCGTCCAGGTCATCATCACCGAACAGGGCATTGCCGACCTGCGCGGCAAATCTCCGATGGAGCGAGCCAAAACAATCATCGAAAACTGCGCCCATCCGGACTACCGCCCCCTCTTGCGCGATTATGTGGCTTTGGCTGGAAGCACACATTCCCCGCAGACTCTCCGCGTGGCTTTCGCCATGCACCTCGCCTTTGCCGAAACAGGCGACATGCACACCACCCGATGGGCTATTGCGACTTAGCCGGTTCCCGCGTGACGTTGTGGGTCGCGATCTCCCCGGCGTTGGCCAGGTTATCCTCCAAGCGCACGCCATGGAACGCGCAATCGTCAAGGTGAATATCGGCAATCACGGAGCGGGTCGTGCCAACCACGTCGAGCACGCGCGGACTGTCCGCTGTGGTGACATGCTCCATGAAGACGTGGCGCACGACGGGAGGAAACGGCCCGGTTTCAACCCTTCCATAGACAAGGTCAATGGTCAGCACGACCTTGACCGTGCCGGCCTCAACGTTGCGCATGAACACGTTCTCGATCACGCCGCCCCTTTCCGCGTTGGATTTCAGGCGCAGGATGCGGTCCAGGTTCGGGCTGTCCATTTTGCAATTCTCGGCGAAGACATTGCGCACGCTGCCGGAAACTTCGCTGCCCACCACCACGCCGCCATGGCCGTCTTTCATCGCGCAGCCGCGCACGATGATGTTTTCCGAGGGGACATTGACCCGGCGGCCGTCGGCATTCTTGCCGGACTTGATGGCGATGCAGTCGTCGCCGGTGTCGAAGACGCAATTTTCGATGAGCACATCGCGGGAGCATTCGGGATCGCAGCCGTCGTTGTTCGGCCCGTGGCTGGAAATGGTGACGCCGCGCACCGTGACATTGGTGGAGAGCACCGGGTTGATTTCCCACATGGGGGAATTGGTGATGCGAACGTTCTCAATGAGAACATTGCGGCAGCGGTACGGTTGGATGAAGTTTGGGCGGAGTCCGCCGCCCTCGCCGAAAGCGCGTTCCGCCACCGGCACGCCGCGATCGGCTTCGTCAATAAGTTTTTTGGAGCCGCCGCCCGCGCCCCCTGTCTTGAAACCCCACCACGTCTGCGCGCCAGACCCATCGAGCGTGCCGGAGCCGGTGACGGCAATGTTCTCCTGTTCGAAGGCGTAGATGAGAGGGGAATAGTTCATGCACTCCGTGCCTTCAAACCGGGTGAAGACAACCGGCAGGTATTTCGCGCGGTCGGGGGCAAATTGCAGCGTGGCCCCTTCGGCGATGTGAAGGTTCACGTTGCCCAGCAAATGCACCGCGCCGGTGAGGAACACGCCGCCCCCGGCCACCACCCGCCCGCCGCCCGCCGCGTGGCAGGCCGCAATGGCCTTGGCGATCGCCTCCGTGCAATCGGTCGTGCCGTCCCCCTTCGCGCCAAAGTCGGTGATCGGAAAATCGCGCGCGGGGAATTGGGGCGCCTTGATGCGGGCCAGAATGGCCGGCTCGGAGTCCCACCCCGTCGCGCCGGCAGTCGCGCCCGGATGTTCGAGCGCGGCGTTCTGTGCGACGGCGGCAAGAGCGCCTGCCGACAATAAGACGGCAATGATGTTTTTCATTTTTATCCTCAAGATTGACTGACTTTGACCTGAGATTTGACGACCTGCAAGGACGGAAAAGCGCAGCGGGAAAATACGCGCCTGTTGACAAGGCCACGAATGTGTGGCAGGATTTGGTTAATCCAGTTCGCTGGAGGTGGATTGCCCGAAGGGGCAAGCGTAAGAAGGCCCTGAATAAGGGCCTTTTTATTTGCCCGGACAGAGATGTTTTCCACTGCCTTTGACTTGGCCGGTGTCGATATGACGGTGAAACTTGTCTCCGAACGCCGCGAGCAAACGTTTGGCAAATGGACCAGGCTCTTCGCCTGTGCGTCCGAATTCTCGCAGAATTTGGTGCCGACATGGGTGTGCGAGAAGATCGGCCAATTGCAGACCTGAAATATTGGCAGACTTCGGCTTCACTTTAAGCTCTTCCGACATGATGGCAGGTTGGAAAGGTCCGCCACACTGTGGCTGCCAACCCTTTTCTGTTTTTCCGACCGTTTCGTAAACATGTTTGAGCAACCGGTCTTCTTTTCCACCCCTGCTTTCAGCCATCACGTCGCCGCAGCGCCGTATGTGGATCAAGTAATCGCGATACTGCTCATAAATGAAGTGAACCCCCATGTGATACGGATGCAAAACTCCAGGTCACGATGGAATGATTCGTAATCGGGATTCTTGAACCAAACACCAAGCAAGCAAAGATAACGATGCTCTGGCTGATCCGAATGCTTAAAGACATGGTCGCCGGATTCGTCAATATACAGGCGGAACCGTTCCTCGTGAGAGGTTGGGTCAGACGGTGTCTGAATTGGCGAAACCGGCTCGCTCATTGTGCAAGGGCATGGTTCGCTGGAATTTCGAACCGATGCAAGCAAAACGTTTTCGCCGGTGGAAATCCTGATTTGTCAAGTATGGGAAGGTCTTGGACAGAGGCAAGCTGCCAATCCTGGTCCGAAAATCGCAAAGATAACCAGCGTTCCCGCAAGAACCAGCATCCGTATCGTGACCGATGCCGTCGGGGCCATGGAAGCTTGCAGATGGATGTTCAAATCGGCCCACGGCTCGACTGCCACGGCCCGCTTGAAGGTCAGCACGCGGCCTTGTTCGGGTATGCTGGCGCGGATGCCCGCCGGGTTGCTCACGGCCGCGTCCTGTTGCTGGATCAGCTTCTCCGCCAGACGCATGAAGGCGGCGTTTTCCTCGGCGGTGTTGATGTCAATTATATCTTTGGCGTCTTGCTGCGTGTAATTCATCTCTTTGCGGCTGCGCAGATCGCGCAGTTTGCCGCCCAGCGCGCCGGGTCCCCGGCGGCCGCCGATTGGCGCGCGTTCAATCCGATGAGGGCCTGCTGCAGCTTGATGTTGTGCAGTTGCACGCGGGCGTCCTCGTTGAACGCGGCGTCGTGCGTCGATAGATCATAAGCGGCTTCGAAGGCGCGCCGTGCTTGCCGCGGATCGCCGTTCTCCAGGGAACTGTTGCCCAGGGCCAAAAATTCCTGGGCTTCCGCGGTCCGCGCCAGTTGCAGGCTGTTTTCGTTTTGCAGGTAGGATTGCGCGTCCGCCGCGTCCGTCCGCGGCACGACTTCCTGCTGTTGCAGTTGGAGCGAGCCGGTCCAATGTTTGACCCGCCACTGGCCGCCCAGGGAAAGTTTCCAGGTGATGTTTTCCAGGGGCAGATCGAATTTCGGCGCGAGCAAGGCCAGATCGAGCGAACGCGAGTCCCCCTGGCCGGCTCGGCAACTGTGAAAAATTTCCACCGTCACCGGCTTGTCCCCGGCCGACTGCCGCTCCAATGGGATCAGGATTTTATCGCCGTCGCGCCACGGCCAGACGCCGCTGTCGTTGACGAAGGCAAACCAGAAACGGGCCTGCGGCGGCAGCGTCACGCTGAGCAGGCGTTTGTCTCCGGGCAGAATTTCCAGGCGCGTGCGCGTCAGCATGACCCCGTCGTCGGAAATCACGGATTGGAACGTGATATTGTTGACGCGGGCGGGCAGCAATTTGGCGGCTTGGTGGCGCTCGAGTTTCAACGGGAGCTGGAACGACGGCTCGACCAGGCGCCAGGTGAAATTGGCCGCGACCGCTTGCAAGTCCTTTTGCAGCGCGCGCGGAATGCTCTGCCATTCGGTGGGCTGGAGCGCTTCCGGCAGGAGGTCCGCCGTCACCTGGAGGCGCGGGTCCGATTGCACGGTGACAAAGCCGCGTTGCAGGTTCACATCGGCCGCTTCCACGCTGCGCAAGGTGGTTTCCGCGGCCTGGCCGGGCAGGGGAATCTGATAAGCAACCTGAAGCAGGTATTGACCGATGAAGCGCCGGCGCAGTTTCACTTCCCATGCCCGCAACCCATTGGCGGCGGCGCCAGGCGTTTGCAGAAAGTCCGCCACCTGGTCGCCCTCGAACCGCACGCCCCCGGCGTTGGTGGGAATCAAAACGCGAAAACTCTTCAGCCCGGTGTTCTCGATTTGATACTGCAAATTGGCCGTGACCTTCACTTGTGCTTCGCTGATCGCCGCGTGTTGCAGGCTCGTCACCTGAATCCAGGGGTCCACCTGCTCGATGTCCAGCGCGAGGGTCGCCGGAACCTGCAAGGCGCGAAAGCCGAGCACGCCCTTCTGCTTGACGCCCGACTTCTGCGGGTCCAACTGCGTGTAACCCTCGCGCGCCGCCACTTGCAAGCGCATCCCTTGCTCCGGCACAATCAGCAAGGCGCCCCGCTGTTTGCCGGCCTGGCGCAACACGACTTGCGGCACCTTCCAATTCCGGGCTGTTTTCACCCCGGGTCCGGCGAGGGTCAGGGCGAAGGATTGCCGCCCTTGCGTCTTGCCGGACAGATGCAAAGTGATGACGCGCCCGGCTTCCGTCTTCAATTCCGTCCACTGGCTCAAGACCGGACTGCTGATGGATTCGACGTCGAACCCCGCCGGCATCAGAAAGCTCAACTCGAAAATGCCCGCCCGCGTGATGTCCACCGTGAAATTGTCCGCCAGCACGGTGCGGTCTTCCCCGAGCGACAACGTATCGTCGGTTTCCACGCGCACATCCGGTTCCACTGCCGCGGCCCGCAAGGCCACGCTCGCGTTGGTGTCCGAGTAACGGAACGCGCGGCGCAAGGTCAGGTCAGGGATTTGTCCTTGCAGCGCGGCCACGGCGTCGCCGGGAAAATCCTCCAGGTTGATGGGCGACAGCGCGCGCGGGGTGACGGTGTCGAGTTGCACCTCACTGCCTGTGGCGATGCCCGCCAAACCAATCTGGCCCGCCGCGTTTTCCACCGCGACCAACCCGGCGGATTGCTCAAACGGCAGCGGCCCGGCGGCGATCTGCGACCGGACAAGAACCACAAAAGGCCGCGACTGCGCGGGATTCAAGGTCACGCGCAGCTTCCCGGTGTCCGGGTCGAATCGCCAGAGGGAGATGAGTGAGCCGGCCGCGCTCACATCCGTGACCGTTGCGCCCGGCGGCACGTTGAGGATCAGCTCGCCCAACTCGCCTTGCGCGGGGCGGATGGAAACGTAATGGGCGCCTTCGATGACTCCAGCCAACGGAACATAAAGCTGCGAAACCTCCGCGTAAAACACCGGCTTCTCGCGCTTGACATCGCGGCGGCGCGGCCGCCAGGCAATCGACGCCTGCGCCGGCGACAACACTAGCACGGCCAGCGTGTTGGAGCCGGCGTGGTCGCAATGAATCGAGACCGCTTGCGGCGACAACACATCGACATCGAGATCAGCGACCGTGAGATTGAGTTGATTGATCAAGCCGTAGGGCACGGGCAGCGTGAAACCGCTTTCGGTTTTGTCATTTGCCACCGGCGCCTGGTATTGCACCTCGATGTCGAACACGCCGCCGGCCCGCGCCACCAATTGTTGCGAGTATCTTGAGCCGTCCGGCCCCGCCACCAGCTCAAGCGAGCGCGCCGGATACGAGACATGCGTCAACACCGCCGGCTCGGACAACAGCGGGAGGGTTTGCCCCTTGACGGCCTGCCAGCGGATTTTAGCGGTGGCCAGCGCGAACTTGTCTTCGACGCGAATGGTCTGCGTCACGGAATCGGGAAGCGCCGCCGGTTCGGCCATCGCGCCGCAAGCGAGCGACAAGAGACCGCCGATAACAAGGGCTGTTGCGGCGGGCGCGAGTGTCGGTTCCGTGCCGGGCGGCAAGCGCCAAAGTTGCGTCAACACTGGCACGGCGATGTGCCAGACGAGGAAGGCGAACAGCAGCCAGAAAAGCAGCGCCGCGCCGTTGGGAAATCTAAGCGCCGCCCAAGCCAGAAGCATCCAGACGCCAATCCTTCCCGCCACTCCCATCCGCGAATGGCCCGCCAGCCAGAGCGCCAGGGCGGCCAGCACGGGCCAACCGTAGCCAAAGAGCATCCAGAAAGATGTTTTGTCCGCAACGTTCGACACCGCCACGCTCAACGCCGTGCCCGCCTGTTGCACCGGCGCGAGAAACGTCAAGCCGGCGGGCATGGTCGCGGCCACGGACCCCGCCAATTTTGACAGTTGTGCAAAACAAACGACGATAAGGACGAAAACGACCAAAACGACCACCGCGCCGCTCCGGTAAAAGCCGGTGACTGCCGCCTTGCGCCACACCACGGCCGCTGCCGCCGCCAATCCCAACGCGGTGAAAAGCCACGTCAGCGCGCGACCCAGTTTTTCCCCCGCGAACAGGCGGGCCAATTGCGCAAAACCGGAAACATCCGGCGCGCCGCCCACCGGCATGACTGAGCCGGCCTCATAGACCAGACGCTGGCCCGTGTCCGGTTCGAGCTTCCATTCGGCCAGCATCACCGGGGCGTCGGCAGTGGGCGCGGCAATGCGGACCCGTTTTGGATCGAGGGATTGGGAGGCCAGTTTCAAATCCAGTTCCAGCACGGCATTTGGATCGCTGCTTTGCGGAAGTGGAATCAGGCTGGCCTTGCCGTCCTGGACAGGGACGATGGCGGCGCCGTTAATGGTGGCGGACCACAATTGCGCTCCGTCGGGAATCGTCAGCCGGAAATGAGGGTTGCCGCGGTTTTTGATGAAGTAGCGGATGTCGGTGAGCACTTGTCCTTCCTTGGAGATGCGGGTGTCCAGCGAAGCGCGGTCCACGATTTGGTTGAGCGAATCCCTCTGCGCCAGCGGGCTGAGCGAAAGTTTCAAATTGAAGGGACGCGAGGCGTAACGATAGGCGGCAAGGACAGGCGCATCGAAGAAAAGCCGGTATTCCGGCGGCACTTCACCCGTTTCCAGCGGGAGCAGGCCGGGCGAAACGTCCGCCCGCTTTACCTCAAACTGATAGGCACTGGTGACCAGGGTGTAGCCTTCCTCCGATTGGGCATCCAGGGGACGGGCGCCGGTGAAAGCCAGCGTCTCGCCCTGCGGCTTGAAGGGCCGCTCGTAGGTCGCCAGCAACGTGTAGGCGCCTGCCACCGGCGTATGCAGTTGCACCACGTAACCGCCGTCTGTCTTCTGCCAGTTGCGAAGGTCTTTTCCCGTGAACTCCACGTTGTAGTATTCGTCTGACAATTCGATCTTGAACGCCGCCACCGGCGCGCCCGACACCACGTAGTTGATGACGCTGCTCCCGTAGGCAATGCCTTCGCCGATGGAGAAGAGGTGCAGCGCGCCGGCCTGGACGGTTTGCGGCAATCGTTCGACGCGCAAGGCGGCCTCCCACCCGGTCTCGTTCAACCGGAACGCGGCTTGAATGCCCTCCAATTTCCCCGGATAAAACGCCGTGGCAATTTCCGTCAGCTCCTTCGTCCGTTCCGGTGTCAAGCGAAAACCCGGATCAGCCGACACGCCGACAAACCCACGCACGGACTTGGCCTGGGAAACCTCCAGGCGGGGCAGCATCCAATTCGTTCCGCCAAGGCCCTGGTTGTGTTCGAGCCGCAGTTGGACCAATTGCCGGCCGGAGATCGGCTGGCCGTACACCAATCGCAACCCGGCCCCCGGCGCTCCCGCCGGTTCGCTCAGGAAATAGTCGCTCAAACCCGCGGCGTTGAGCCGGGCGACGGCGAATCCTTTGGGCACGCCGATCAGCAATTCGCGCAGCGGCGCTTCGCGAATGTCCAACTCCAGTTCCGCATCCAGCGTCAACTCGTTTTCGCCGACGCGATACGCCAGCAATTCCGAGACGGCCAATTCGGGCAGGATTTGGTCGGCCTGAATGCGCAACGCGAAATCGGCGCCGGCAAAACGATAGGCAAAGCGTTGATTGCCCTCGACGCGAAAGGCCGCCCGCGTCGCGTCGGTGTCGGGAAATTGTTCGGGCGAGATTTGGGACGTGCCGACGGCCTGCACCACCTCCAGGCGCACCGCGCCTTCATTGACCAGGCGGAGGCAGCCGGCAAACCGCGTGGCGTTTTCCGGACGCAACTGCAAGACGTCGGCGGTTTGCGGAAACGCGCCGAGCGGAGTTTGCGCCTGCACCTGGAACGCGAATTGGTCCTTTTGCGGTTGGTTCAACTGAATGACCAGGCGGCGGTCGGAGGAATGGGCCACCGGTTCGACGCTCCAGGCCAGCACCTGGTCGCCTTGCACGCGCGTCACTTCGCCCGCGCCGCGCAGCCGCAACGAAACCCGGTTCAACTCGCCTTGCATGACCTTGAAATTGAGCAGCGCAACTTGCCGCATCAGCCCCGGACTGACGCTGATTTGCGACAGCATCCCGGCTGAAAAGAATAATTTCCCTTCCGTTTCAGGCCGGACCTCCTTCCATGAAAATTTCACCGCGCCGTCCGCCGGCAGGTAGCTCAGGAAGTCGCCGCCCTGGCGTTCCGGCCGCGCCGCGCCGGCGAACTGGAATTGCGTGTCGGCAGCCAGTCCGCGCAGGACGATGGGTTGCAGGACGCTCGGCGCGACGCGGAACTCCACATTGTTCCAACCTTCGGTCTGGCGCACCAGGGCGCTGAATTTGACCTGGATGGGGAACTCGCCGCCGTGGTCGAACGCCAGGGAAAATTGATTTTGGCCGGCGCGGATATGTTCCCGCGGATGCGGCTCGAAAGCGGTGAGCGCCACCGGACCGGAGAGCAAGTCAAGCGAGCCGCCGCGCGGATTTTCGACGCGCGCCGTGGCGGTGAGAATAAACGCCGCGCCATCGCCGCTGAGATCGCCGGTGAGTTTAAAGTCTGTCAAAGTAACGGCGCTTTCCGCGGCATGAACGGCGGCGGCCAGGAGCGAAACCCAGAGGACAAAGAGTGAAATTTTCATAGATGCTTCGTGATTTACCTGCCCGAAATGCTCCTGGCCTGGCGGATCATCCATTCCAGCTTCGCCGGACGGTCGTCGGCGCCATAGACCTGCGGCACTCCGGTCAAATAAACCAGCAACCGGTCGGGCGTGATGTCGCCGGCATGGGGACTTCCAGCCAGCCATTCGGAAAACGCGGCGGCGCTGGCCGCCAGGCGCATGGCGGGACCGGCTTTTTCCAACGGGACGGCGCTGCCGGTGTAGGGGACCGTCCATTCGTGCTCCTGGTAATCGGTGGCGCCGGGGACGCGGAAGCGCACACGCACCGTGCCAAGAGGGCCTTCTCCCGCCGGATTGATTTCCACCGTGTAAAGCGCGTTGCCGGATTCCGCCGCGCCGATTTGGGCGGCGCGGACGCTGTTGTCGCGGAATTCTTCCTTCTTGAGTTGATCCTTGGCGTAACCGATCTGCCGATACGACGTCACGCGATTGGAGTTGAACTCAACCTGCACCTTCACGTCGGCGGCCGCGACGCGGAGCGCGCCGGCCAGTTTTCCGGCGAACTCCGTGGCGGCCTCCTCCGGCGTGTTGATGAATCCATAGCGGCCATTGCCGGCCCGCGACAGCGTCTCGAGCAAATTATCGTTGTACCCATCCCAGCCGACGCCGAAGCAATCCAGCGCGATGCCTTGTTTGCGGTTGGTTTCGACTTTCTGCTTCAGCGCGTCCGGCTCGACGTTGCCGAGATTGGCCGCGCCGTCGGTCAGGAGCACGACGCGGTTCTCGCCATTGGCCAGGTAATGGCGCAAGGCGGTGGCGTAGGCCAGCTTCATCGCCTCTTCCAGATTGGTGCCTCCTTCGGGCGTGAGACTGCGCAAATCTTTGGCGACATTGCCCGCCTGGCTGCCCGGCACGCCGTCCACCCACAACCGGGCGGTGCGCGCGAACACCACCACACTGAGTGTGTCCTGCGGCTGCAATTGCGAAGCAAGCACGCGCAAAGCCTGGGAAATGATTTCAACGCGGTCGGCGCGTTCCATCGAACCCGACTTGTCAAGAAGTAAAACCAAATTGAGCGGACGGCCCGCCTGACGGCCTTGCGCGGCGGTCTTGATCGAGAACCGGAGAAAGTCACGGTTATGGGCGAACGGATCGCCGGCGCGTTCCCAGGCAAAACCGATGGGCGCGCCGGGGGCCGGTTCCGGATCGCGATAATCGAAGGCGTTGATGAATTCTTCGCTTCTCATGCTGGCGGCTTCCGGCATCGCGCCATTTTGCAAACTCGCCGCCGCCAGCTTGAAGGCAACATCGCTGACGTTGAGCGAGAAGGTGGTGAAGGCGTTGTCGCGCGTCAGGACTTCGGCTTGCGGAACCGGGCCGGGTAGGGCAGGGCGGGGCAGGGGAGCATCGCTCAGTTCGACCTGTTTTTTGGAGGAAGGAAGCGCCGTCGTAGCGACGAGATTGGTCATCGGGATACTGATCGAACCAGGAGGCATACTGACGTAACCGTTCACAGTGACGGAATACTCCTTGGAGGATGGAGCCGCTGGTTCCGCAGGCGTGGGAAGGGCGACAGTGGATGGGGCAGGGTAGGCGTAGCGCCCAACGAATGGCCTCGATGCAGCGGACTCCGGCATGGGAGTGGGGGCAGCGATGGAAGCGGTCGGTTCCATCCTCTGAAGCATTCGCTCCGCCGCGTGGGATGGGGCTGGCGCCATCACGGGAGGGGGCAGGCTCGCATTATTGGGAGGAGGCAGCGAGTTCCATTTTCCCTCAGCTTCCGCCTTCGTGATCTTATCTTTCTGTGCGCTTTGGAACAACGAACCAACATGGGGAACGTCCCCCATGGCGAACGACCCGGAAGTCCCGGGGCTTTTTGTCACGGGCACAGGGCTGGAGGCAGAGGCGATTCCGCCCACTCCACCTCGTCCTCCAAATCCGGCCTCGGGCTGCGCAATTGAGTCTGAGGCGACCAAGACGTGATGAGTATCCTTGTCCACATGAAGGTTGTAAGCGGCGGTTCCTTCCGCGGCTGTAACCGTGACGACCGCTGCGGCTGGCGTCTCTGCTTGCTGCCTGTTTCCGTTCTCCGCAGTTTGAAGAGCGAAACCACCGCCGCCACCACGGACGGCCCCGCTGTTATCTTGGTTGTTTACAACCGCGAGCTGCTGTTCGTTATTCTGAGGAAGAATAATCTGGCTTGCCGGAGAAGCGGTGGGCACCGGCAGGGCCGCTAACTCGCCACTCAATGTTGCCGGCGGCGCGGCTGGTGCCGGGGAGGGCTGATTGAGAGCCGCCAGATTTCCCTCCCCGCCGGGCAACGTGACAACCGTGCTTTTCAACTGCGCTACCGGCTGCTGCCCCACCGCTCCGAGGTAATACCTTTCGCCCGCGACGGAGGGAAGTTCGCCGCCTGCCCCGTGGCCGAAGTAGGGTCGGAGGTCATCCATGGTTGGCACAGCAGTAGCGAGTTGTCGCTGTTCCAATGCCCACTGTTGTTTGGCGCTGTCGAGCAACCGCAGATTGTTGACGATGCTGTTTTGTTGCGACGACGTTCGCGCCTTGACGACATTCGGAAAGCTCAAATGCGAATACCAAGGCGCGGAAGAACGAATGCCCATCGTTTCGTGTAGGCCCGCCGTTTCGATGTGCGGGATTGACACAAGCACCAGCACAACCGCCGCCGCCGCGGCCAGCGGGACCAGCCATGACATCTTCCGGCGCGGCGGCGGAGCAAATTCTTCGGGCGCAATGGTCTTGAAATGGGCCAGCAATTTCTCGCGCCGCGCCGGGCTGAGCTTGAGGGACGCGGGCTGCGCGGGAGTCTCGCCAACGGGTGTGGCGGCGGTTTCGCGCAGGAGGTCCAGGGTCAGGCTGAGCCGATCCCGCAACCGGCCCAATTCGGCATCCTTTGCGATCAGTTCCCGCACGCTGGCCGCTTCAGCGGCGGACAATTCGCCCAGCAACAGCGCCGTTACTTTGGCCTCAAGTTCTTCGCGAGGATTGGGTGGTAAATCGGGGTTCATGGCACAACTCCGTTTCTGGCCAGTTCTTCGGCCATGGTTTTGAGCGCGTGATGCAGGAGGTAACCGACGTGGCCGGTCTTCAGGCCGGTGCGCTCGCTGATTTCCTTGTAGGAGAGGTTCTCATTGAACTTGAGCCGGATCAATTCGCGGCTGCGCTCGTCCAGGGTTTCCAGCACCAACCGCACCAGGCCGATGCCTTCCGAGCGGACAATTTGTTCATCGGGCAAGGGCAGGGGATCAGCGGGATCGCTGGCCGGCAGCGAGCCGTCACGGGCGTTGACTTCGAGCGGGACAATTTTTCCGGCCTGTCGCCGGTGGTTCAAGGCGAGATTATGCACGGTTCGGTAGAGCCAGCGCCTCGGCTCGCGCACCTCTTTGAACTGTGCCTGCAATTTCATAAACGCTTCCTGAACCGAGTCCTCCGCCGCGCCCAATTCGCCGGCCAGGCGCAAGGCATAACTCAACAGGGGCGACTCCAGAGCCAAAAACAGCTCCTGAATCGTTTCGCATCCCGGCACTGCTCTGGCCTGGTCTGGTTGCATCATAGCCACGCTGGGCCCAATCCGCTGCTCCCGTGGGATTCTGCGGCAAGCCCGGCATCCTTTTGGTCGTGAGCGGACACCATGTTCATATACACTGACACCGGACGCCGCACTTTCTTAGAAGAAAAGCCGGGAATAATTGACGTGGTGCCGGAGGCGGGACTCGAACCCGCACGCCCTGTTACGGGCCCAGGATTTTAAGTCCTGTGCGTCTGCCATTTCGCCACTCCGGCAACCGCTCATCACCGTGCCACAAGCCATTGCGGAGATGCAAGCTCTCAGCCGGGGGGTGTCAGGGCAGATGCATCTAAAATTGACATGCCGAATCTTTGCGTCTTTGCCCTTTGCGTTGTTCTTTTTTTGCATAATGAATGCGCTTTGCGTTTTTGTCCGGGCACAGGTAAACTATCGAAAATGAGCGTTCAGGAGATCAAAGAGGCGGTGCAACATCTCAGCCTGGAGGAGCGGGCGGAAATCGCGGCCTGTCTTCATTCGTGGAACGACGACGCGTGGGATGAACAGATGAAACGCGATTTGGCCTCCGGCAAACTCGACAAAATTCTGGCCCGGGTGGACGCGGACATTGCGGAAAACAAAATTGGCGGCATGCCGTGATTTCGCGGACGCACGCTCAATTTTGGGATGCTTCGATGCTCTGCCGGAGGACATCCAACGGATTGCAAGAGAAGTATCGGCTATGGGAGCAGGATTGTTTTCATTCATCGCTCCATTTCAAATTGCAGGATGATGTCTGGTCGGTCAGAATCAACCAGAGTTATCGGGCTTTGGGCCGACGCAAAGGAGCGTTGATCGTGTGGTTCTGGATCGGCACCCACGCGGAGTACGATAAGCTGGTGAAGCACGCATCATTTTGATTCAAGCACGGCGTCGAACACGAGGGCAAGACCTGCACCATGGATGCGCCGGAATTCCAGCAAGTCACGCTGAAAGTGCTGCGCTGGGAAGAACGGGACAAACGCCTGGTCATCAAAGAGGCCCAAATTGTGGCCTGAGCAACGGGGTGAAGGGGCTGCGGGGGAGCCGGGCGCAGCCCGGCCCCCGTCGCCCTTAACCTTGTTTAATAGTCTAATAACTGTCCCCGAAATTGAAGAAACTGCGATTCTGCGGGACTGACCCGTTAGCGTTCAGGAAATGCCGCGTCGAAATCGTACCCCCGTCGAAAATCGTCTTTAGTGTCCCCAGGTTCCGCGGTTAGAAGTCCTGTGCCAATGAGGTTGAAAACGACCTCGCCAAAGTCCTCGCACGCGAATACGCCCCAAGAATTCAATACAGGTTTGGCTCGGTTGCCAAACAGCTCAAGAGCGTGGCGGCGAAGAGCCTGCAAAAGTGGGCCACCCGATGTATGGGTAGGGCTGAAATCCCCCGGAGCGCGTTCCTTCTCCCAAAGTTTAGTGCATGCTTCTAAAACGAAATGATAAGCGTCTATCGCATATCGGGCGTCGTGAGCAACGATTTCCAGCAAAGGGTCATCCTTTGTCATATATTCCCACATCTCGCCCGAAAGCACACGAGGAGAGGGCGTGAAGATAACCGATTTTGCACAGAACTCGCACAAATAGCGTCTTTTCTTTTTGTCGCCGATGATCTGAGTAATGGTAGCCTTCGCTTGGTGCTGATTACATTCGTTGCAGAGCATGTGCTTTGTAGCCAGTATGGGAACAGAATGCCGCTCGCACAAGCATAGCTTTCACGCGATGCAAGGGGAACAGCGTCTGTGCTAGATTTTGTGCTAGTTTCATGGTCGGAACCTCGGACCTAAAATTCGAACGACTCAAGGACGGGAGCCACAGATTGACACAGATGAACACAGATCAACTTCAGTTCAGTTCATGCGGATGGTCTTTCAGTGAATCTGTGTTCATCTGTGTTGATCTGTGGCTAACCGTTTTTTGAACGCTCAAAAGTCGGGATGTGCCCCTCAGCCGTGCCCATTGAAGCTTGAATTTACACCCGGAATCAGCATAGATAAACACACTATGGCAAAACTCCTGCAAGAAGTCGTGCTCGAACGCCGCCTCGTCTGCGACGGCGCGATGGGCACCCAACTCATGCTCGCCGGCCTCGAGAGCGGCTCGTGCGGCGAACTGTGGAACCTGACCCAGCCTGAGCGTGTTCTGGCCATCCAGCGGCGTTATGTCGAAGCCGGCGCGGATTGTCTGATCACAAATACGTTTGGCGGCAGCCGCATCACGCTGGCCCGGCACGGCGTTGCCAAAGACGCGCGCGCCATCAATCAAGCGGCCGTTGGCATCGCGCGCCAGGCCTTTGGCGGCCGGGCCGGATATGTGCTGGGCGACATCGGTCCATTGGGCGCGATTCTGGAGCCTTACGGAGAACTGTCCCACGCCGACGCGCGAAAGGCGCTGGACGAACAGGCCGCCGCCCTGGTGGAAGGCGGCGCGGACGCCATCATCATTGAGACGCAGACATCGTTGGAGGAGGTTGGTCTGGCCATCGAGGCGGCCAAGGCGGCCGGCGCGCCCTGCATTATCGCTTCCCTGGCTTACGATTTGTCGGCGGACAAAACATTTTTCGTAACGATGATGGGGGTGCTTCCCGATAAGGCCGCGGAATTCGCGGAGGAGAAAGGCGCGAACTTTGTGGCCTTGAACTGCGGCACCGGCATGGATATGGGAGCGGCGGCCAGGGTCGCGCGGATCTACGGCCAGGCCTGCCAATTGCCAACGATGGTGCAGCCCAACGCCGGCCTGCCGGTTTTGGAGCGCGGGAAGGCCGTCTATAAACAAACCCCGTCCGACATGGTTGCCGCTGTGCCGGAGGTTCTTGCCGCCGGCGTGAAGATTATCGGTTCCTGCTGCGGCAGCACGCCCGAACACACCCGCGCCATCCGCCAGGCGGTTGAGGAGTTTAATCGCGGCGGCTAGTGCCTTTTTGTAGTCCTATGCAGTTCGGTTTCGGGGAGCGCGACCGTCCCGGTCGCACTCGTCGGCGTCTCGCTGACGAGACATTTTACGGCTACATCTTATTTAAAATGTTCTAAACTTCCGCCAACGCTCCGTTGATGCGTTGAATCGCTTCGTCAATCTCCCCCCGGTTCCTGAACCCGATCACCACCGCATCAAGGGCCGGCAGCGACATCGCGAAACGGATGGACTTCTCCCGGTCCGCCGCATCCACAAAAGTGCCGTTGCCGATGATTTTCATGCCGATGATGCCACGGCCTTTGGCGCGTATGGCTTCGATTTCCTTCAACACTGGCGCCACTTCATGTCCCTCATCCTCCACCGGCCAGACATCTTCCTCCGGCCCGTCCATGCGCCGGCCCTGGGGATTGACTCGCACCAGATGCACTTCGGTCCAGGACGAGTCCTTGGCCGCGCGCAACGCCGGCAGGCTGTGACACGAGACCCCCTTGCTCCGAATCCATCCCTTTCCCTTCGCCTCGTTGAACCCTTCCATCATCCGTTTCCATTGGTCGGTCCAGTCGTGGTTGACCCTGCAATGGATCAACAGGCTGTCAACATAATCGGTGTCGAACACCTTGCGCTGATGATCGATGGCGGCCAGCACGCCGTCATTCTGGCCCCAAATCTTGGATTGGATGAACAACTTCTCGCGCGGCAAACCCTTGATCGCGCCGCCGAGCCACTCGAAAGTACTGTAAGCCTGCGCGCAATCGAAAAAGGTGATGCCCTGGTCGTAGGCATATTTCACCAGGCTGTTGAACCCTTCGCGGCCCAGATTGGTTTGCACATGCCCGTTGGCGCTGCCCGTGCCCATGCCGAGGCGGCTGAGTTTGAGTCCGGTCCGGCCCAGCGTCACCTGGTCCGCGGCCGTGCGTTTGGCGACGGCCGCCCGCGCTTGCGTGATGGAGTCGGGACTCAACATAATCGCGCCCGTAACGGTCGCGGAACTTTGCAAAAATTGACGGCGGCTGCAACGTCCAGTGTTCATAGGATTCACACCAACACCTTTTCTACTATCATGGATTAGAGAGGAAAGCAAGGACTGCGAATTATGCCTGAACACCCCCATGCCGCTCGTCAGGTGGTCGAAAGTTTGCCCGCGGTGGCTTAACCCTCCGCCAGCGCTCCGTTGATGCGCTGAATTGCTTCGTCAACCTCCGCCCGGTTCCTGAACCCGATCACCACGGCATCGAGCGCCGGCAGCGACATCGCAAAACGAATGGACCTCTCCCGGTCCGCCGCGTCCACGAACTCGCCGTTGCCGATGATCTTCATGCCGATGATGCCACGGCCTTTGGCGCGCATCGCGTTGATCTCCCTCAACACCGGCCCAACATCATTTCCCCCGGGCTTCGACACCCAGACAGTTTCCTCCGGCCCGTCCATGTGCCGGCCCTGGGGATTGACCCGCACCAAATGCACTTCGGTCCAGGGCGTGGCCCTCGCCGCGCGCAGCGCCGGCAGGCTGTGACACGAAACACCCTTGCTCCGAATCCATCCCTTTCCCTTCGCCTCGTCGAACCCGTCCATGACCCGTTTCCATTGGCCGGTCCAGCCGTCCTTGACCATGCAATGGATCAACATGCTATCGACATAATCGGTGTTGAACACCTTGCGGTGATGATCGATGGCGGCCAGCACATCCTCCGGCTGGCCGGGAATCTTGGATTGGATGAACAGCTTCTCGCGCGGCAACCCCTTGATCGCGCCCGCAATCCACTCGAACGTTTTGTAATTCTGCGCGCAATCGAAATAGGTGATCCCCTGGTCATAAGCATATTTCACCAGGCTGTTGAACTTTTCGCGGCCCAAGTCGTGCAGCACCTGCCCGCTGTTGCTCCCCGTGCCCATGCCGAGGCGGCTGAGCCTGATTCCGGTCTGGCCCAGCGTCACCTGGTCCGCGGCCGTCCGTTTGGCGGTGGCCGCCCGGGCTTGGGTGAACGCGCCGGGACTCAACATAAGCGCGCCCGTGACGGTCACGGAACTTTGCAAGAATTGGCGGCGGCTGAAACGTCTGGTTCTCATAAAATTTTCCCGAACATCTTTTCTACTATCATGGATTAGAGACGAAAGCAAGCCTTCAAGTCTTCATTTTTAGTTTCATACTCGCTCAGGGAGCGGCTGAAAACGGAAAAGTGTGCCAATCCCAACGGGATTGAAGCGTTCAGCCCAGGGTTGCGATTGGCCGCGCCCTCTTGTCGCGCCATAGCGCTCCGGCGACGGCGGAAGACCACCAAAGGCGGGGCAGGAGCTACCCTGGGTGAGAATTCAGAGAAATCACAACCCTGAATGGGTTGAACCGGTTTCATCACGTAATCTGTCTTCCTTGAAAAGCAGCGAAAAATTGCTGGAGAATCCCAATCCAGCAGATATTCTTGCAGCATGGCTGAAGAAAATCCATCCCCGCACGAAAGCGGCGGTCGTTCGCCAAAAATGGATGAAGCCCTCAAGCGCATCGAAGCCGCGCGACAGAACCAAAGCACCACGTTGGATCTGGTGGGACTCCAGCTCACCACGCTGCCGGAGAGTCTGTGGCAGTTGACAGCCTTGAAATCGCTTTGGCTCACGAACAACTATTTTGCGGTGTTGCCGGAGTGGCTGGGGAACCTGACCGCGTTGCAAACGCTTGACCTCAGGGACAGCCCAAATCTTTGCCGCGCAAGCCCTTAAACGCGATTTTCGCCAGAAATCACAGTTTTCTTAAAAATTCTTTAAAAAATCAGTTGACGATTAAACGTTTTAACCGTAGTGTTCGTCTAATGAATGACCCATTAAGGCCATGAAAAGAGAAAGGCGGAATTATGAAGGATGAATTAAGATCCGCCGTCGCCGGAGGCTATGGCGGGACAAGAGCGAATCGCAGGCAGAAATATGGAGGGGCGGACCTGCCCGCCGTCTTGTCCGTCGTAGCCGCTGCGGCGAAGGTGGGAAAATCAGGGAAAGCCCGTTTTTCTGCCCGGCTTATCTTTCTGCCATCCTTCCGCTGGCTGTCGCACCGAGTCGCAGTCAGTCGCAGTGATTTTGGGAAAGTCTGGGGAAATGGTGAAGGCTAAAGTTATGAAGTGTAACCGCGAAAAATGGCAAAAGTCGCATGACGGGATTTCAATTCTTGTGCTTTTTGCGCATTTTCGCGGCTATTCCTTTAGCGTTAATCCTCCCCCAATTGCTTGGTCTCCAATCAATCAAACCAAGTCAAACCGATGCGATCGTTCAAACTGACAGCAAATTGTATGCAAACCATTAAATATGAAACGCTTACAAAACAATCGATGCTTCAAGCGGTCAAACCCAGTCAAACTGGGTCAAACCGATTTGACGTGCTTTTTGCGGAGAAATCTGGTATAGTTCACGACTCAAACTAAATGTGTGCAAACATAAAGATGTCTCATGAGCGTTGAGTTGCATTTCAACCGGCAACAAACCAGCGTCGCTTCCGGCTCGTCGCTGTTCGATTACGCGGAATCGCTCGGCATCCAGGTGCCGACTTCCTGCCGCAAACAGGGGAAATGCAAGGAATGCCTGGTGGAAGTCGTCGCGGGAATGGAATGCCTTTCGGCAAAGAGTCCCGAAGAAAAACATCTGAAGGATAATTTCCGGTTGTCCTGCCGCTGCCGCATTGTCGCGGATTCCGGCGTTGTCCGATGCCATACGATGCGGCGCGGCGACCTGCGCATTGAACGCCATGCCCTGCAACTCCCCACCAGTGGGCAAAAGTTGGCGCTGGACCCGGCAGTCACCCGCGACGGCGACCGGATTCTTTTGGACGGTGTGGAGATCGACCGCGGCACCGGACCGATCCACGGGCTGGCCATGGATCTCGGCACCACCACGGTTGTCCTCCGGCTTTTAAACCTGGAAACAGGCGAGATCGTGGCGGACGCCGCCTTTGAAAATCCGCAGCGCTTCGGCGGCTCCGACGTGATGTCGCGCATTCATTACGACACCGGGGACGGTGGCAAATTACTGCAACGAACGCTGGCCGGTTATCTCAGCCATGCCATCGGGGAATTTCCCGTCGATCCAAAGTCCATTTACGAAATGGTCGTCGCGGGCAATTCCACCATGCGCGATCTCTTCTTTCGCCTGAACGTTTATTCCATCGGCCAAAGCCCGTATCACTCCATCACCGAAGTGGAAATGGCGGAAGGCCGCCGGACAACGACCAGTCTGGCGGAGTCTGCCCGGCGGCTGTTGCTGCCGTTGCACCCCAAGGCGCGCGTCTATGGGTTGCCGATCATCAGCGGCCATGTCGGGGCCGACGCCGCCGCGTGTCTGCTGGCCGTGGACTTTGCGCGCGAGGAACGCCTTGTTGCCCTCATGGACATTGGCACGAACACGGAACTGATTCTCGGCAACAAGAACAAAATCCTGGCCGCGTCCTGTCCCGCCGGCCCGGCTTTCGAAGGCGGCAAAATCTCCTGCGGCATGCCGGGTCTGCCCGGCGCGATTGAAAAAATTGTCATCAACGCCGACGGCTCGATGCGCGTTCAAGTCATTGGCGACGGTCCCGCGGAGGGCATTTGCGGTTCGGGCCTGATCGACCTGCTGAGTGAATTGCTCAGGACCGGACGCATGAATACCCTGGGCCGTTTTCAGCATGGCGAAGAAGCCATCGTGCTGGATGCGAAGAGTGACCAGCCGATTTATTTCACGGAAGGCGACGTCAACGAACTGGCACAGGCCAAGGGAGCCAACGTGGCCGGTTTGCATGTGATTTTCGATCAATACGGAATCCGCTTTGAGGACCTCGATGTTTTTTATCTGGCGGGAGGTTTTGGCCGCCATCTCAACGTGTCGTCGGCAAAACGGATTGGCCTGATTCCGAACATTGACGACGCCAAAATCCTCCAGGTCGGCAACGCCGCCATCGAGGGCGCTTGCATGGCGTTATTGTCCCGCACAAAGCGCGGCGAATTGGAGAACATGGTCAAGCGCGTCACTCATTGCCGTCTGGAAACCCACCCTGATTTTTTCAATTACTTCGTTGAAGGGTGTCAATTCAACCCCGTTGCATCGTTGAACACGCTGCACAGTTCCGCCCCGTGACATGTTTGAAGTGATCGACACACACCCGGACGGCAACGTGCAGGAATCCGAATACAAACGGTTGTTGGGATTTCCCGCCGATTATGTCCTGGAGGGGCGTTCCCGCGAGCTGGCGGACAAGACCCGGCAATGGTATGCGCAAAACGGACGACCGTGGGTTTATGCCCGCCAAATCGAGGGCCTGGAGCTGGCCGGCGAACGTCTCCACATCGACGGCACCGTGTTCTCATCCCGGCAACTCCACGACAATTTCAACGCCGCCCAGGTTCACAGCGCCATGCTGACGGCAGTGAGCGCGGGCACGGAATGCGAAGAGAAAGCGCGCCAACTCTGGCAGGAGGGAAAACCCGACGAATATTTCTTCATGGAAATGTTCGGCTCGGCCGTCGTGGAGCATTTGGTCACGGTGGCCAGCGGCCGCATCTGCGGTTGGGCCGACCAGCAGGGCATGGTCGCACTGCCTCATTACAGTCCGGGCTATTCAGGCTGGGATATGGCGGACCAGCCCAAATTGTGGGAGTTGATCCGGCAACTGAAGGGCCGTGATTTCCCCGGCGAACTCCAGGTGATGGACACTGGCATGCTCCGGCCAAAAAAATCGCTCCTGACTCTCTTTGGCCTTACCCGCCATCTGGACAAAGTGCGGGCCTTCGCCAGATTGGTTCCGTGCGAAAGCTGTTCCTTGCCGGGCTGCCAATACCGCCGCGCGCCCTGCCAGCATTCCCTGCCGCAAATCGAAGACGTGCGCCAGCTCCAGTCGCAATCGGGCATGTTTTCCGATGCGCCCGCCCGGATCGTCAGCCCGTCGGGATTGCGCCACGATGCGCAATACTCCGTCAACCTCAAAGCGTTGCGCAAATGGTCGCGGGAACGGCTGCAACTCAAAACCCGGCGCGACGGTTCAATCGAGGCGCTCTTTCACTACGAAGGCACAACCTGTTCCAACATGGGGCGTCCCCTCGCGTTTGACTATCACATCCTCCTTGGACCGGCGCGGGACGGGCATCCCATCATCGAGGCCGCCTGCCGGCCCGCGCCCGGCGACACAGGCCATGCCTTTCAGTGCGAACACCTCAAGGACGCCGCCTCGCTCATTCGTAGTATTGACAGTGACAAGCCGCTGCGCGGCCGCCCGCTCAACGATGTGCTGGCCTGGCAGCGCCCCTTCAGCCCATCCGGCTGCTACTGCGACGCGGATCGCCGCGCGCATAAATGGGGCCTGGTGTTTGAAGTGATCCACTACGCCCTGGTTCAGCGCGAGAAAGAGATGGCCGGCCATCGACAAAATGCGGACATTCTGAAATAAAGGCGACGATCAATATGACAAAACTTTGTGATATAAACCTGGCGGCAAGGGAAAAGCTCCCGCCGGAATTCAAGGAGAAATCCGGCATCGGCAGCCATTACACCGACGCCTTCATCAAACCGATGAACACCAAACTGGCCGACGGCACGCGCGTCTCCTGCAAGCGCAAAGGCTTGAAGATCACCCTCGTCGTTGGCACGAAAAAGGGCGAGGGATTGATGCGCCGGATCGACGTCAGCAAAGATCCCGTGCTGATGTTGAGCGCGGCCCTTCAGGAAGCCGCCCGGGCCGCGGGCGTTGAATTAAAAATCACTGACAGCGAAATACTGGTTCATCCCGGGCTTTGACTTGGGATGGAATGTCCTGCCAGTAAAGTATTTGATAAAGCGCCATAATGAAGTCCTTGATGCCGATCAACCTTCCTTCTTTCCCACCAACTTCAAAAACAGATCGACCGCGCTGGAAGCATCGGCGCCGTAACCGTCCGCGCCGATTTCATTCGCATACATCTGGCTGATGGGCGCGCCGCCGATGGCCATTTTGATGTGGCCAAGGCCCCTTTCTTCAAAGCCGTCGACCACCACTTTCATATAGGTCATGGTCGTGGTCAGCAAAGCGCTCATGCCGATGATGTCCGGCTTGTGCAACTCGGCGGCGGCGAGAAACTTCTCAATGCTTTGATCCACGCCAATGTCGTGAACCTGAAAACCCGCGCCCTCGGCCATCATGCCAACCAGGTTTTTGCCGATGTCATGCAGGTCCCCGCGCACGGTTCCCATGACAAGGACTCCGGCGGAAGTACTGTGCGGGCCGTGGGAAGTCAGCAGCGGTTTCAAGACGGCCATGCCGGCTTTCATGGCGCGGGCCGCGATCAGGACTTCGGGCACGTAAAGAATGTTGTATTTGAAGTCCTCACCGACAACGCTCATGCCCGCGATCAGGCCCTCGCTCAAGACTTCCGCAACCGGCCTGCCTTCATCCAGCGCGGCCTGGGTCATCCGTGCCACTTCGTCGGCCTTGCCCTCGTAAATGCATTGATTGATTAAGGCGTAGTCTGGCATGGGGCGACTCCTCTTCTCAATGGCCGGCCATTTTGGAATTGAATTCCTGCAAGGCTTGCAACATGGCCTGGATATTTTGCCTCGGCATGCCGGGACTCGTGCCGCCGCCGACGGACAGGATGATTCCCTGGCCGCCGCTCTTTTCCAGCACGTCGAGGGTGGCTTCGCGCACTTCTTCCGGTGTGCCGCGGACGCCGACTTCCAGCGGATTGACATTCCCCATCAGGCACATCCGGTCGCCGACGCGCTCCTTCACCTCGGCAAAGTCGGTTTGCTTGCCCCAGTTCAACATGTTGAACCCGGCGTCCGGCAGGTGATCCAGACAGGCGGTGATTTCCGCGTCGTTGTGATACAGCTTCACCCAATCCTTTGGGAAGGCGTCGCAAATCTGTTTCAGGTACGGATGGGCGAATTCCTGGTAGTGCTCTTCGTTCACGAAGCCAACAATATCGTCCAAAATGAAGATGCCTTCGACGGTGTTGCCCATGGCCTTGTGCTGGGCCTTGAGCCAGTCAATGATAAGACGGGTGCAGAGCGCCAGGAGTTTGTGGGCCCATTCCGGTTTCTCCACCAGATCGATCATGAAATCGGTCGTGCCGCGCACGAAGCCGGCTGTACACATCGGGCCGCGCGAAGTCACCAGGGGCAGGATTTCTCCGGTGTCCAGGATGCGCTGCCGCTGCATTCGGATGCGGTGAAGAGTCATCGCCATAAAGGCGTCGTTCTCCACTTCATATTCCGGGAACTTTTCAATGTCCTCGATATGATAGAGGGTGTGGTATTCGCTGGGCGTATTGTCCTGCCAGAATTTAATCTTGGCGCCAAGCGCCGATGGCTCCGCCGCCATGCCGTATTCCATCCACCAGGAAGGCACCCAGATGATGTCGGGAAATTCCCGGTGGATTTTCAAGTGCGACTGGAACCACACCTCCGGATCGAGATAAAAATCCATGTGTTTCACGCCCAGATAGCCGGGTATCCAGGGGCTGTCCACGATCATGGCCATCGGCACCTTGTCCAATTTTTCAAGGCGCGCCGCCCTCTTGAATGTATCCCATTGTTCAGGTCTCATGTCCGGGTTCCATTTAAATAGTAAGATGACTTAATAATGCTCTTTTGCAACACGGCGGCAATGATTGCGCCTCCTGCCATGTGGATTTCAAGCCAAAACGTCAAGTCATGGATTGGCCGGTTCGCAAAATGGCGCCAAACACGTTTAACCTCGATTGACTGCCTCGCCCGCCAGACTTTCCCAGCCGCCTCCGAGGGCTTTGTAGAGCTTAATCAGGTTTAAAATGACAGTGCGTTCGCTTTGCACGAGCGCGTCCTGGCTTTCGTACAATGATCGTTGGGACTCCAGGACACGCAGAAAATCTGCCAGGCCACTCTGGTAAAGCTGGCTGGCCATTTCCAATGCCTGCCGGTTGGCTTGCACTGCGTCCGCCAACGATTGGCGGCGGGTCTGTTCCCTGGCGTAGGCGGTGAGCGCGTTCTCCACATCTTCAAACGACGCCAACACGGTCTGTTCGTAGTGTGCCAGAGCCTGTTCTTCCCGGGCATTTTGCGCCTTGATGTTGGCCCGGATCCGGCCGGCATCGAAAATCTTCCATTGCACTGTGGGCCCAATTGACCAGAAGCGGCTGCCGGCGGAAAACCAATCGCCGGCGCTGACGCTTTGCAATCCCGCGTCCCCCGTCAGCGAAAACTTCGGATAAAGGTCGGCCACAGCCATCCCGATGCGGGCGGTGGCGCCGGCCAGTCCGCGCTCGGCTTGCTGGATGTCGGGTCGGCGCCGCAACAATTCCGAGGGCAATCCCACGGGCACTCCGGGCAGAGCGTTTGGAATGGGCGCTTCCTTGGAGAGTTCTGCCAACAAGGCGCCCGGCGGCTGTCCAAGAAGCACGCCAAGCCGATGGGCGGCTTCTTTGAAACTGGTTTCGAGCGCCGGCACTTGCGCTTCAGTTGTGGCGAGCAGCGCGGCGGCTTGTTGCACGTCGAGTTCGCTGGTCAATCCGCCTTTGAACCGGCTGCGGGCAAGGGCGACGATGACTTGCTGTGCTTCAATGTTCTGGCGCGTGATGGCGAGCCGTTGTTGAAAGCCGCGCGCTTCGACATAATAACGCGCCACCTCGCCCAACAGGGAAACAAGCGCGGCCCGCCGGCCATATTCCGCGGCGGCAGTGTCAGTGTTGGCGGCTTCAACCGCCCGGCGGGTGCCGCCGAACACATCAATTTCCCAGGACGCGTCGAAGCCCGCTTGATAGATATTATTTTCAAAGGGGACGTTCGCCGGCAAGGGGAGCGCGCCGAGGATCGGCTGATGCTTGCTTTGTAGTTGTCGCTCATAGGAACCGGAACTTCCGACGGATGGCAACAGATCAGCCGAGGTCACTCCATATTGCGCCCGTGCTTCACGCACCCGGGCTGTGGCGATCTTCAAGTCGAGATTGGATTTGACGGCCCGTTCAATCAGCGAATCAAGTTCGGGATCGTTGAAATTTTTCCACCAGACAGCGACGGAGGCGGAACCGCCCGTTTCGCCGCCCGCCAGCGGCGACGACCATTGCGCGGCCGCCTGGACGGCAGGCGGATGGTAGGCGGGGCCGACCGTGCAACCCGGCAGAAGCCCAAGCAGGACAACCAGAAAGAATTGTTCGATGACAAGTATTCGTTTCACGGTTTAATGCAAGGCCACCGAGCGGGTGGATTTGACGTTTTGGAACAAGCCCACTCCCAAAAGGCACAGCACGCAGGCCCATATCACCAGATAGAATACATCCACATAGGCCCAGTAGCCAGCCTGCTGGAGCAACGTGTTGTAAATGGCGGCCTGCGCTCTCTGCAACGCATCCACCGGACTGAAGTTTGAGGCAAACACCTTCCGCAGCACGCCCAGCCGCGCCTGACAGGCGGGGTCCAGGGGGGACAGATGGCCCGCCAGAAACACTTGATGGGCCTGCGCGTAGCGCACCAGCATGGTCGAGAGCCAGGAGATGCCGACGCTGCCGCCCACGTTGCGCATCAGGTTCTGGATGCCGGTGGCGTTGCCGATTTGATCGTTGCGCAATGTGCTTACGCTCAACGTCGTCAGCGGGACAAAGATGAATCCCAGGCCAAACCCCATCAGGACATTGGCTGCGACGATATTGCTCATGGCCACCTGCAGATTGAGCCGGCTCAACAGGAAGCAGGACACTCCCAGAATCGTGAATCCGAAAACCAGCAGCAACCGCAAACTAACCTTCTGCACCAGCACACCGACAAAACTGAGAGCGAGCAAAACTCCCAAACCGCGCGGGCTGACGGTCAGCCCGGCGTCCAGGGCCGTATAACCCATGAGTATCTGGAGAAACAGGGGCAGCATCGTGAGCAAGGCGTAAAGCGCGGCCCCGAACATTAAAAACACAGCGCACCCGGCGGCAAAGTTGCGGTTCTTGAGGGCGCGCAGGTTGACGATGGGAAATGGCGCGCGCAATTCCCGGATGACGAAGCAGACAAAAGAGACGACGGAGATGCCCGCAAACCAACGGAGCCACACCGCCCCGAACCAATCCGCCTCCTGCCCCTTGTCGAGGGTGATCTGAAGTGTGGCCAGCCACAAGGTCAGGAAAGCAAATCCGATGGCGTCGAAGCGGCCCCGTTTCGTCCCCTGTATGTAGGGCGGGTCTTCCACGAAAAGGAAGATCAAGAACGCGGCCAAAACGCCCACGGGAAGGTTGAGGTAGAAGCACCAGCGCCAGGAGTAACTATCGGTCAGCCAGCCGCCCAGCGTGGGGCCGAGAATGGGAGCGCACACCACTCCGACGCCGTACGCCGCCATGGCCACGCCCCGGCGGGCCCGCGGAAAGCTCTCCAGCAAGATGGCCTGCCCCAGTGGTTGCAAGGCGCCGCCTCCCGCGCCTTGCAGAACGCGCGCGACAATGAGCATTCCGAGGCTGGTCGCCGCCCCGCACAAAAAGGAGGACGCGGTGAAGATGATGAGGCAACCGATCAAAAATCTTTTCCGGCCGAAGACACTGCCAAACCACGCGCTGGTGGGCAGCACGATGGCGTTGGACACCAAATAACTGGTCAGCACCCAGGTCGCTTCATCGGTGGAGGCTCCAAGATTGCCGGCCATGTGTGGCAAAGCCACGGTTACGATGGTGGTATCCAGCACTTCCATGAAAGTTGCCAGCATCACGGATAGCGCAATCAACCATGGATTGACGCGCGGCCGCCAGGGCGCGTGATCGGCTGGCATTGCTTCAAGCGTGGCGGCAGCGGCACTCATGCGTGATGAATCAGTTTGCAGCGTTGGGCTGGCGCGGATTCATTTCACTTTCACCTCCGGCTCCGCCGACATGCCCGGGGCGATGTCCATTTGGGGATCCAAGGGTTCATCAAAGACAATTTTGACTGGAACGCGTTGCACAACCTTGACATAGTTGCCCACCGCATTTTCGGGCGGCAACAGACTGAATCGCGCGCCTGTGCCAGCCTGCAAGCTGTCCACCTTTCCTTTGAAATCCCGCTTGGAATAGGCATCCACCCGTATCCGAACGGGCTGGCCCGGGCGCATGTGGGCCAACTGTGTTTCCTTGAAATTGGCGACAACCCACACGTTGGTTGGCACCAAAGCCAGCAACGGCTCCCCCGTCTGCACATAAGCTCCCTTCTCAACGGAGCGCCGGGTCACGCGGCCATCCACCGGCGCGGCGACTTTGGTATAAGAAACATCAAGTTGGGCCTGCTCCATTTTCGCCTCGGCCTGTTGTACTCCAGCGGCGGCGGTCTCAATCTTCACGCGGCTCAAACCAACCTGCGCCGCCGCCGCCTTCGCCTGTTCGCGGGCCACCTCCAGGCTGGCCGCGGTTGACTCAGCCTGAGTCCGCTCCAGATCGAGTTGGGTCCGCGATACGGCGCGGCTTTCCACCGATTGGTAGCGTTGCAAATCCGCCCCGGCCCGCCGCGCCTCCGCTTCGGCGGCCGTTACAGATGCCAATTGCTGCGCGGCCTTGGCCTCATCCACCGCCACTTGAGCCTTTGCCTGTTCCAGTTGGCTGCGAGCCGCTGCGAGATCGGCGCGTGTTTGCGCCAGTTTCGTCTCGTAATCATGAGGGTCAATTTCCAAAAGCGGATCGCCTTCCTTGACTTCCTGATTATCCTGAACCAGCAAGCGAACCACCGGACCCGATACCCGCGGACTTATGATGGTGACATGACCCTCAATAAAGGCATCGTCGGTGGACTCATACGGGGCAACGAAGCCAATGTAATAAACGATGACCGCCGCGACGAGGGCCAGAACCACTGCGCCAATGAGAATTGCCAGCCTGCGCTTGTGTTCACGCATGGCGGGCGTGGGCGGAAGCGGTGCGGGTGATTCTCCGTCCGTCGTTGCCTGCTCTTTCATGGATTGATTCTATGGCACAGCCTGCCCAAAAGGAAAAGATTTCTGTTGACCGCCGTAAATGCCGCATTGCGCCCATCCCGCCTTTTGGCCGGCGGATGCCTTTCAGTTTGAAGCGCCGGGAAAAACTCCGAAGTCCATTTTTGAAATTCTCAAAAAACCCGCCCAAAAAAAACAGTGAAATATTCACGGTTTTGGTTTTTCCCTGATGTCTGATGGCTGTGATAATTTGTTGCAACTGCTTTATCTTGTGATGTTTGTGACTTGCGCCGTTTTTTCTTGACAATATTTTTTCTTGACGATTTTTTTGCCAAAAAGACGCAGAGGGCGCAGAGATAAATTAATTGCTGATATTGTTTCCTGGTGTTTCTCTGCGCGAAAAAATCCTCGCGAATATGCGTGATTCTGACGGACTGTAGTACAGCGCGGCCAGCCGCAACCGAATCCGGACTTGCCCGCAGATCACGCCGACTATCGCAGATACGGAATAAGAATTCTTCATCTGCGTCCATCTCCGTGTTCAGCGGGCAAAGGCCTTTTTCCCCGTAATCGAAAAATCCAGATGGGCAGGGGAATGTTTGGCAGAGGCCAGGCAACATGGATGCAGTCTGGCAACGCTCGATCAACCGCTGGCAAAAGGTTTTGCGGATGAAACGGGTCTGGTGGAACTGCTGCATTGAAATGGAGGCGGCGGCGAAGGCGGATTTGTGGGTGGACAGAGCGGGCGGGGCGCGACACCATGTTGACATGATCCGAGCCAAGACAAAGAATGAGAGTTTTAAAAGTGAGAACTGACACTTGTATCTGACACTTGTATGTACTGTACCTGTCGAACCCCATCTCGATCGAGTCACGGCTCGAACAGAGTCTCGCCCTACCGATTTTGATTTTATCAGGCAACGACAAGCCGCCAGCCTTCGGCGACCTGAATAGTTACCGAGCCGCTTCCGCCTTCGTAGGACTTCCACCGCCGCCGAAGCGGCTTTGGCGCGACAAGATGGCGAGACAAGTCCGCCTTCATCCAATTTCGGCGTGACAAGCCCACTCCGGTCCACCGTCTCGAATCGTCTGAGACAGACTTTTTCCCCTTGACTTAAAGTTAGCAGGCACTAACTTGTCGGGCGATGAAGAAGGCGCGCATGTCAGCCAAAGATCGAAAGCAGGCCATTGTCATGGCCGCGCTGCCGCTTTTTGCCCGCCAGGGTTACGCCGAAACCACCACCAAGGACCTTGCCAAAGCGGCCGGTGTTTCCGAACCTTTGCTGTACAAACATTTCCCCAGCAAGGAGGCGCTTTATCTCGAAATCCGAAACTTCTGCTGCCACGGAAACGACGCGGTTTCCCGCAAGCTGACGGAACTGCTGTCCGAAGTCGAATCGTCCACTTCGACGCTGGTTTATTTGGTCTATTATTTGGTGCGGCTTCAAGTCCTGGGAAAGCCGGCCGGCGCATTTACTTTGGACACGTGGCAGCGCTTGATGCTGAAAAGCCTTCTCGAAGACGGCGCTTTTGCGCGGCTCATGTACCGGGATCGGTTTGAGGACATTTGCGCCCGGATTGAGGCTTGTCTTGACGCCGCCGTGGCCTCGGGGGAAGCGGTCAAAAGCCCGCTCGCACCCGGAAACCGCGCGCGCTTTGGCCAACATCTGGCCGCGTGGCTGGGCGCGGTTCACCTGCCTTCCAAGCCCGCCATCAATTACCAGGCGACCAGCGAGGAACTCGTCTGCCAGGCCGTCTGGTTCATCCTCCGGGGGATGGGCGTGACGGACAAGGCCATAAGCACCTATTACAATCCAAAAGCCCTGGCTTTGTTTTCCGATGCCAACGACAAATCAAGTGACGCAAAGGTTAGCAGGCGCTCACTGAAAACGAAATGAACACGCGACGCCATTTTCGCAAATTATGATGCCACTGAATACTCAATCCTCTCTCAATCTCTTTTATAAACTGAAAATGGCTCTCGCAGCCTTGTCGTGCGGGCTGGCTCTGACCGCCTGCAATCGCCAGAATCAAGCTCCGCCACCCATCGACGCGCCGGAAGTCGCGACGGTGACGGTGGCCCGGCAGCAGGTTCTGCTGACAACCGAGTTGCCGGGGCGCACGTCGCCGTATCGCATTGCCGAAATCCGCCCGCAGGTCAACGGCCTCATACAGAAACGCCTGTTTACGGAAGGTTCGGATGTCCAGGCCGGCCAGGCGCTTTATCAGATTGATCCCGCTCCCTTCCAGGCGGCGCTCGACAATGCCAAAGCCGCCCTTGGCCGGGCCGAAGCCAATCTGCCCGCCCTTCAGTTGAGGGCGGATCGCTACAAGGAAGCCCTTGCCGACAAAGCGGTTGCCCAACAGGACCTTGACGATGCCACTGCCGCCCTGAAACAGGCCGTGGCCGATATCGCGTATTACCAGGCGATGGTGGAGACGGCCCGCATCAGCCTTGGATACACGCGTGTGGTTTCGCCAATCTCCGGCCGGATTGGAAGGTCCTCTGTGACGGATGGCGCCATCGCGACGGCTTATCAACCCACGGCCCTGGCCACCATTCAGCAACTGGACCCCATTTATGTGGATGTGCCCCAATCCACCACGGAACTGCTCCGATTGCAGCGCCGCTTGGAGGAAAAGCGGATGAACCGCGACGGGACAAACGCGAACCAAGTGGATCTCATCCTGGAAGACGGCACGAATTATCCTTTGGAGGGGACCCTTCAATTCCGCGACGTCTCGGTGGATCCGACAACTGCATCCGTGATCTTGCGGATGGTTTTCCCCAATCCGAACGGGGTTCTCCTGCCGGGCATGTTCGTTCGCGCGGTGGTGAAAGAAGGCGTCAATGAGCAAGGCATTTTGATTCCCCAGCAAGCCGTGTCTCGCGATCCAAAGGGCAATCCAGTGGCTTTGATTGTGAACGCTTCCGGCAAAGTTGAGCAACGGATGCTCAACCTTGACCGGGCCGTTGGCGACCAATGGCTCGTCTCCGCAGGCCTTGCGCCCGGCGACCGGGTCATCGCCGAGGGCATGCAAAAAGTCCAGCCCGGCGTTTCGGTGAAAGAGGTCCCCTTTGATGACGGTCGGAAACCGGAGACAAAACCAGGGAACACGGCCCAGCCGGCCCCGGCATCGAACTAACGGAGACGCGCCATGTTATCGAGATTCTTCCTGAAGCGTCCGGTTTTTGCCTGGGTCATTGCCATCATCCTTATGGTGGCGGGTGGCTTGGCGATTTTCAGTCTGCCCATATCGCAGTATCCTCCCATCGCTCCCCCTTCCATCGCCATCACCGCCTTTTATCCGGGCGCGTCGGCGGAGACGGTTGAAAACAGCGTGACACAAATTATCGAGCAGAAGATGACCGGCTTCGACACGATGCTGTACTTGTCCGCCACCAGCGATTCGTCCGGCAATGCCCGTGTTGAACTGACGTTTGCTCCCGGCACCAATCCGGACCTGGCCTGGGCCCAGGTGCAGAACAAGCTCCAACTCGCCACGGCGAGTCTGCCGGAGGTGGTGCAGCGCCAGGGCGTGATGGTGAGCAAGTCCACTCGGAACTACCTGTTGGTCCTCGGCCTGATCTCGGAAGACGGGAGCATGGATGGGGATGACTTGCGGGACTATGCCCAATCCAGCTTGGAAAAGGTGCTTTCGCGGGTGCCTGGGGTGGGTGAAGTGGACGAATTCGGCAGCCAGTATTCGATGCGCATCTGGCTGAACCCCGACAAGCTGACCGAATACAACATGACGATTCAAGATGTGACCACGGCGCTACAGGCCTACAACGTGGAAGTGTCCGCGGGGCAGTTCGGCGGAGCGCCGGCGGCGAAAGGCCAGCGCCTGAATGCCTCCATCATTGTCCAGAGCCTGCTCAAGACACCCGAGGAGTTTGCCGCCATCCCCATCCGCACCAATCCCGATGGCTCCGTTGTGCGGATCAAGGATGTGGGGCGGACGGAACTCGGGACTGAATCCTACGATATCGAAGGCTTTTTCAACGGCAAGCCCGCTGCCGGCATGGCCATCCGACAGGCCGCCGGCGCCAACGCCTTGGACACCGCTGATGCCGTCAGGGCCAAGATGGAAGAGATGAGCCACTTCTTTCCCCCCGGCATGAAGGTCGTTTATCCTTATGACACCACACCCTTCGTCAGGGTGGCCATCGGCGAGGTGGTCAAGACTCTGTTCGAGGCGATCGTGCTGGTTTTCCTGGTGATGTATCTGTTCATGGGAAACATGCGCGCCACGTTGATCCCGACCATCGCCGTGCCCGTGGTGCTCCTGGGAACTTTCGCCGTGTTGGGGCTTTTCGGCTTCTCCATCAACATGCTCACCATGTTCGCCATGGTGCTGGCCATCGGCCTTCTGGTGGACGACGCCATCGTGGTGGTGGAAAACGTGGAACGGATTATGAGCGAGGAAGGTCTTTCGCCCTTGGAGGCCACTCGAAAGTCGATGGACCAAATCACCAGCGCCTTGATCGGCATCGGCCTGGTGCTCTCGGCCGTCTTCGGCCCCATGGCCTTTTTTAGCGGCTCCACCGGGGTCATTTACCGTCAATTTTCTGTTACCATCATTGCCTCGATGCTTCTTTCGGTCGTGGTAGCCCTGGTCTTGACGCCGGTGCTGTGCGCCTCGTTTCTCAAGCCGGTGCCCAAGGGACATGAACCCGCGGAGGCGGGGGTTTGGTTTCTCCGGCCGTTCTTCCGATGGTTCGACCGTGTTTTCTTTCGGGCCAGAGATCGCTATCTGCAACTGGTGGGCCGGTCCCTTTCCAACAAGATCCGCTTCGTGGTCATGTTTCTTCTGATCGTGGTGGCGATGGCATTCCTCTTTAAGCGGATGCCCACGGCCTATCTCCCGGACGAAGATCAAGGTGTCCTGTTGGTGCAGGCCATGCTCCCCGCCAACTCGACGCTGGAGCAGACCGAGAAGGTGATGGATGGAGTCAATGACTTTTTTCTGAACCACGAGAAAGACGCGGTGGAATCCTGCTTCACCGTCTCCGGTATGAACCTCTCCGGCCAGGGTCAGAACGCCGGCCTGGCCTTCGTCAATCTCAAGGATTGGAAACTCCGGAATCGTCCGGAGCTCAAGGTTGATGCCGTGGCCGGAAGAGCCATGGCGAATTTTTCCGAGATCCGCAACGCCATGGTGTTTGCCTTCGCGCCGCCGGCAGTCGTGGAACTGGGCATAGCCAAGGGGTTTGATTTTCAGTTGCTGGATCGCGGCGGTCTGGGCCACGCCAGCCTGGTGGCGGCCCGCAACCAACTCCTCGGATTGGCGGCACAGGACCCGGTATTGACCAAGGTTCGGCCAAATGGCTTTGAAGATGTGCCCGAATATCGGATTGACGTGGATTGGGAGAAGGCTGGCGCGTTGGGTGTGCCCATCACCTTGATCCACAATACGATCTCGACCGCCTTCGGCAGCGCGTATGTCAATGACTTCATCCAAGGCGGCCGCGTCAAGAGGGTCTTTGCGCAAGCCGATGCTCCCTACCGTATGTTGCCCAAAGACCTGGAGAAACTTTATGTGCGCAACAACACGGGCAGGATGGTTCCCTTTTCTTCCTTTGCGTCCGGGCACTGGACTTCCGGATCCCCGAGGCTGGAGCGCTTCAACGGCTTTCCGTCCATCAACATTTTGGGCGAGCCGGCGCCGGGGAGGAGTTCCGGCGAGGCCATGCAAGCCATGGAAGCGTTCGTCAAGAAGTTGCCGCACGGCGCTGGTTTTGACTGGAACGGGCTTTCCTACCAGGAGCGACAAGCCGGTTCCCAGACGGCTCCCATTTACGCCTTTTCCATCCTCGTGATCTTCCTGTGCCTGGCCGCCCTCTACGAGAGTTGGCCCATCCCCATTTCCATCCTGCTGGCCCTGCCCCTGGGAGTTATCGGCGGCGTAATCGGCACGTCGCTCCGGGGATTGCCCAATGACATCTACTTCCAGATCGGCCTGCTGACCACCCTTGGCCTGACCACCAAGAACGCCATCCTCATCGTGCAGTTTGCCAAGTCACGAGTGGATGAAGGGATGGAACTGATCGCCGCGACGCTGCAAGCGGCCAGACTGAGACTGCGTCCCATCATCATGACCTCGCTGGCGTTCGGGTTCGGGGTCCTGCCGCTGGCCTTC
>CAWFAZ010000038.1:0-90560 GCA_963813995.1 uncultured Verrucomicrobiae bacterium
TAATGTATTGCTCTTGCGCGGGCGCTTGAGCGCAGCTTCCAGGATGGCGCGGTGCTCGGCTTCGGACTTCTGCCATTGCGTACAGCCTGTTCTTTCAAAGACTTGACGATGTCCACGTCTACGTTTCTGACAATCAAGTTAGTTGCCACGGCGCACCTCCTCTCGATGATTGCAATGATTACATTCTAATTCGGCTTTGCAATCATTGCAATCATTCTGGCGAGATGAGCTTATGGCTTCAGCAACTCCGCCAGCGCCTCGCCGGGATCGGGCTGGCGCATCAGGCTCTCGCCGATCAGGAACGCATCGAAGCCCGCCTCGCGCAGGCGGGCAATGTCTTCGGGCGTCGCGATGCCGCTCTCGGCCACGCGCACCACGCTCGGCGGAATCCGCTCGACCAGCTCCAGCGAAGTTTCCAGGCGCACCTCAAAGGTCTTCAGGTCGCGGTTGTTCACGCCGATGGCGTCCGCGCCGGTCTCGCCCAGCGCATCGAGCACGCGGTCCAGTTCCTCCGCCGTATGCACCTCGACCAGCACGTCGAGCGAAAGCGCGTGCGCAGCCTGCGGCAAAGCGCTTCAACTCGGCATCGCTGAGCGCGGCGGCAATCAGCAGAATCGCGTCGCCGCGGTGCGCGCGGGCCTCGACGATCTGGTACTCGTCCACCGTGAAGTCCTTGCGCAGGCAGGGCAGCGGCGCCGCCGCCGAGGCCAGCTCCAGGTTGCGCAGGCTGCCCTGAAAGTACGGCTCGTCGGTCAGCACCGAAAGCGCCGCCGCGCCGCCCGCACGGTAGCGCCGGGCCAGCCACGCCGCATCGAAGTCGGCGCGGCGGCCCGCCCAAGGCCAACCCGGCAAACGCGCCCCCAACCGCACCGAGGAAAGTGTTTTCCGCGCGGGCGGCGTTGCGCCGCTCAACGGACATGGGCGCCTTGGTGTGGCCGTTCCATCTGCGGGCCGTCCTGGTGGTCAGCTTGCCCTTGTCCCGGTTACACGGAATACAGGCCGCATACAGGTTGTTGCTGCGGTCAGAACCACCCTTGCACTGTGGCACCGAATGCTCGACCTCCCATGCGCCACGCTGGCCAAACTCCCCGTAATTGTTGCGACAGAGTTTCTTTCGGCAGATGTGGCAGTAACCGCTCGTCCGCTTGAATATGCGGTTCAGCTGTTCAGAAGCGAAGGACATACGCGTATTATGGGTAAGGTCTTACTCAGGAGTTGAAGAGCTAAAGGTGGCGCCGGCGCTTGCACCACACGATGCGGCCGGACCTCAAGAAGAAGTGGCTGCGGCAGCCCACCTGCCGGTTGACTGATGGTGACACAGTGGGCACGCCCTTGGTGGTCACCGAAATAGACCAACGGGGCCGGTGGCCCCTGAGAAGGTTGAGCCACACCGGCTTTTGACACCCGCAGGGGCAGAGGAACACGGCTGCCCACTTCTCCTCCTCCCCGACCAGGTAGAGTACATTAGGCAGCAAGGTCGCCGGTTCGTCAGCACTGGTCATGATTCGCCAGCGTCGGCGTGGCGGCAGGGTATCGCGGACGCGCCTGAAGAAAGCTTGGAGTTTCCTAAAGCTCATCCGAGGTAGCAGTCCAAGAACGGCTCCATATCGCCGCGGCCGGCGTATCTTTGCAGGGCACGGCAGGGGACGGCGCAATCGCCGGAGCCAAAGATTCCATTTACAAGGTCGAACCACTGGTGGCGGATCTCGCTGTTGGGTTCGATGCGGAAGGCGTGGAGCCGCGCCAGAAGGTTGTTGACCGCGAGCGCCGCGCACAAGCCGTTGACGCTGATGACGGCTGGGCTGTCCACTTTGGCACCCTTGATGTAGCCCTCGGCTAACTCGGACTCAAATTGCTTGGGGTTGGTGCGGCGCAAGGTTGCCGCCCGGAGCGCTTCCGGCGTGTAGACCCCCCGGGAGAGCAGGCTCGATCCACCGGGAAGCAGGTAATGCACGGAGCCGCAGGCGACATCCACGCCGCCATGCCCATCAGCGTCCAAGCGAACCCCCAGGTCGAAATACGGGATGGTATAAAAGGTGGCCAGCCGGTTGAGCAGATCCCGACCGTCAACGCTGTCCATGCAGCCAAAGAGGACGTCGCAGGTAGCCAGCTCCCGTAGGACCTCTAAATTGTAGAGGTTTAGCTGACGGGCCGTCACCTTGGTGCAAGTCCCCATGGTCCCGATGGCAGCCTGGAGCGCGAGCACCTTCGGGGCCTTTTTCTCCGCGTCTGCCAGGGTCGAGTTGACGATGCGGTTCAAGTTCTTATGCTCGACGACGTCCGGGTTGACCAGGATCAGTTCGCCGACCCCCAGCCGGGAAAACTGCTCAATTACCCAGCTCCCTGTCCCGGAACAACCCACCACACCAATTCTGAGCGAGTTGAGCAGCCCAACCGTTCTTTCCCCAAAAGCCTGGGCGGTTCGTAGGTCTTTGGCGGCAACGATCCGGTGCGGCGGATTATAGTCGAAAAAACTTATGTCATCCCCGGCAACCAAAATCCGGTCCACGGGCACGAAGCGCAGGTCAGCGGTGACCACGCGCGCGAACATCTCCTTGTTGGGGAGCATAACCGCGCTGGCGTGCGGCAGGCCATCATCGGTCCAACCGTGGAGGGAGCCGAAAAGCTCGAGATCGGATTGGTCATCGACTTCTGAGAATTGGCGGTAATAACCAGGGTGGCTGTGGATCTTGAGGACCGCCATGTGCTTGCGCATCGCCTCTTCGTATATTGGCCGACCGATTTCCGTCGGCCAGTGGACACGCAATGGTCCCCGCTCATGGCATTTGGCATAGGGAATGACCAACATTTTGTGGGCGCAGAGAACATGGGTCCCTTCAGCATCGCGACGGCCACACAAGACGAGCGCCACGGCCTCGTTCCCGTCGCCCGGAAACAGATGCCCGTGCAACTCATCGACCTGCTGGGCCGTAAGCCTAAGTTGGTAGCGGGACATCGCTCAGTTCCTCGTAAACTCCCGCTCCAACCAGTGCTTCACGAGCGCCAGATGGGTGATCACGTTGTATTCACCCGGAATCCACAGGTGGGTCGGGCTGTAGTGGCGCGACCACCGTTGCCAGTTTCCTCCATCGATCTGAACGATGGCCTGGGTCGCCGGGATCGGCCGCCCGTCGCGCCGGCTCAGGACGGGGCTGAAGAACACCATGTCCAAGGGGGTCGTGGGATACCCCCCTGGGATTTGGACGGCCACGGACGCTCGGTCCACGTTGTAGCCGCCGGGCATCTCGTATTCATGCACCAGAAGCCAGCCGCCAGCTCTAATAGTTTCCCATTGGAAGCCAGCGGCCTGAAGCCCCTCCACGTCGCCCTCGGGCAGCTGGAACTGGCGCCGCAGCGTGCCCAGGCCCTCGCTCTGATCCTTAGGCAGGGTCATGAACCGCTCAATGCCGGGGGTGCGGAAATCCACGACGTCCGTCAGGCCAATGGGCTTCACATGCCCGCCTCTGAGCTTCTGGTTCAGCAGCCAGTTCTCGGGCGGCAGCTTCTTCGCCAGCTCTAGTATCTGGCGGCCGGTCATTTCCGGAACCTCAACCGTGTATTTCTCTCGGTCGATCCGGATGCGGTAGCGTTTTGCTTTCGGAGGCTTGCCCCCATGCATCTTGGAGAACTCTTCGATGTCGAGTTCATCCACCTCAGCAGCCTCCGCTCGCACTGGAAACTGCTCGTTCTTGTCAGCGTTTTTATGGTCGTTACTCATAGTTTTGCCTATACTTCGTCTCGAAAGCTGTTTTGCCTTCACCCAAGTAAATGCGGTCGGGTGACAACGGACCCCTAACCCAGCGGTGGTCAACGGGTGACACCTGCCTGCATTTACATGGGTGAAGAAAGGTTACCATGCGTAGTTCAACAAGTTCCGCCGAAGGGCAATCGATGGGCAAAGTGGAAGAGGACGACTTAAGTCTGATTCTCAGGATGGCCGACAAAACCAGCGACTGGGAGGGTGCCGAGGCCGCACTGGTTATATTCTTCAACCGGCACCACAGATTGCTCAAGGGCTTCGCAGAGAAGAACAACTACCGCAGCCTTGGGTTCGACCCGGAGAATTTTGTCCTCCAAACGTTCCACAAGGCATTCGAGAAGGCTGGCACCTTCGATGCACCCGCCGACCTCTCGCCTGAGCAACTCCAGAGGAAGGTCCGGTCTTGGCTATTTAAGATCGCCAAGAACGAGTTTCTGATGGAGTTCCGCAAGGGGCTGAACAAGTCAGAGGAGATGAGGGACCCGGAACTGATGCTCCCACCCGACGAGGATGAGCTGGAGGAGGAAAAAGGGGGCCTAACTGGCAAGGCTGCGTCGGTGCGCATGTTCCTGGATGGGCTCACTGAGGGGGACCGCCAGCTGTTGGAGACCTCGATGAATTTCTACGACTACAAGGCACGCAAGGTGGTCATACCGGAGGACATATTAAAGGGGCTGGCCAATGCCCTCGCCACGACACCTGAAGGCATAAAACAAAAGAGGAAACGACTCCTTCAAAAACTGAAGGAATACCTCGAAAAAGCATAAACACCAAAACTGTTAAAGAAGAGAAAGGCATTATGAAAAACGACAAGAACCAAGCCAAGGCCGGCGTTCGGGAGGAGGATCTCGAAGCCCTGGTGCATCAGGTTCTTCGAGAGGACGGAAGAGTATTCCCAGCGTCCGAGAAAGACATAAGCAACCTCGAATCCGAGATCGATATTGAGGAGGTTAAACCCATCGACCCAGCCCGGCTTTTAGCCCGGATTCGGGGCGAGAAAACAGATGAAAGCTCCGACAAGGCGGTCCCCTTGTTTGGGAACGTTCCGACCCAAGTCCAAGAGGACATGGTGGCGATGGCCGCGCACAACGGTGGTCAAATCACCGAGGAAGCGCGCCGCCAGATGGAAGAAGACAGAGCCAATGCTGAGAAGCAGCAGGATGGCCAAAAGAATCAATGAGCAGGCATAAGCTACCGCCCGCGCGGCGGGATGAAATCATTGGGCTGGCCGAGGAAGTAGCGGAAACGCACTGCCCCGGCCGGTTCATTGACCCCATCCACATACTAAACACCAAGCAAATCACCTACTCGTTCAACTACTATGGAAACGGGTTTGATGGAATGCTGGAGCACCGCCGCGGGCGATTCCACATGTTCTGCAACCTGGACCGCGTCCAAAACTCCACCAGCCCCCGTGCCCGATTTACCCAGGGGCATGAATTGGGGCACTATTTTATCGATGAACACCGCAACGCTCTGCTGCGTGGGGTGCCACCCCATTACTCGATAGCCGATCAGGCTGACCCGGAGCGGATTGTCGAGGAAGAAGCCGACTTATTTGCATCGCACTTCTTAATGCCGCCACAGCGGTTTACAGCCGCCTTCAAGAACCAACCACCAGGCCTCGCCGGCATTGTTGCCATCAGCAAACTCTTCAGTGTTTCGTGCTTGAGCGCAGCGATACGGGTTTTGAGGCACAGCAAGGAATCCCTTGCGCTGGTGCATTGGCGCAACGACAAGCCCCCATGGGCTGAGGTCAACATGGGATTCACAACCATGGGGTTGGTTCACCTGCTAAAACGGGCCGACCGGCTGCCACCCGACTGTGCGACCTCGCTGGCAATAGCCGACAATCCAGCCGTTTACTGTAACGCGCGATCCTCGGTATCGCTGGCATCGAGCTGGTTTGCCGGCATCCACCAAGGCTCAGCCCTGGATATCGTGGTCCGCGAAGAGGCACTTCGTTTAGGAAGGTTTGGCGTCATCACCGTCATCCGACCGTTCAAAAAGTAAACGCTCAGAAACCATAGATATGATCATACAAGGAAGCAGCATCCGGTCACTCGACCGACATTTCACAGGCGTCGCGCCCGGCACCCAAATCGCGCTGGGAGTCAGAGACCTTCAAAGCCGCGGCGTCCGGCTTCAAGAAATAGGTTTCACCGCCAATCTGGCCGCAGGGGAGCGTGTGTTGCCGCCGGCGTCCCTTGGGCCAACTTGCACGCGCAACGCTGAGGGCTGGGTTATCGTCCACAAGGACCGGCTCAAAGAGACTGCCTACCGGATGGTGGAATGGCACTGGAAGGAGTGGCATGGCCGATACGACCAGGAAGAGCGCTCGAAACTCGTCGATGTCCCTTACAAGCGCTACCCACGCACAGAAGTTGCCCCGCCGGGCGTTGAGGTGTCGATCGCCACGACCACCGCAGGAGAGAAAATGGTCGTAGTAGATACGGTCACCTACGATAAGGCCCACGAGGACCAGTTACTCCACGCGGTCAACCTCATGCTCGATCTGTTCGGAGAGTGCGAGGTCCTAACGGCAAATCTGAACCAAATACTCAGGGCTCCAGTGCGCCGGCTCAACTGGGATGTCCTCCCAGCGGGCCAGCATCCCTGGCCCGCGCTAAAGCCACTCCTGTCCCCGATTATTGCCAAAGCCCCGGCTGGAAACCAGGCCCTCATCACGGACAGGCTCGAGACGGTCAGCAGCTACAAACCGGAGTTCGTTGCTGTGGGACGAGCGGGGTTCAGTGGATACGTCATATTTGGCTTTCCGAAAAAGAAGGTATTCGTCCTGGAAAGCGCCCATCTTGGAAACGCCACCTACGTGTTCGGGGGCAATTGGGAGAAGCTGTCTCAGCTTACCAAGGGTCAAATAATCGCCGGCGGCCTCCAAAAAGACCGAATCGTCCACCTGGTTGGCTGGCACGCGAAAATCAAAGCCCTCCTGAACTGAGCCAGGTATGACGCTGGGCGCCCAAGCGAGTTGTGAACCGGAGAAAGAAACAGAAGAGCGGCTGACGGTTTCCGATTATCGCGGATACAGTTACCAATTGCACCTGTTCCAAACCGGCTTGGGCTGGTCTGCAAAATTGTTCGATGTGGACACCCTTGCCGGTCAAATCCACTGCCTGAACCAGGGAGACGCTCTATTTCTCGGCGATCTGCATGTGTTGGAGGCGGCCACGCACCCAATTCAAGGGCTGGCCCGGTTGAGGGGTTGGTTCGGTCTGACTACTCACGGGCGCATCGAGAATTACCGCAACCGAGGGCTGGGCTCCGCGCTGCTCAATTTCGTCATCAACCGGGCTGGAGAGCAAAGCTTCCAGCGCGTCACCGGCAAGCTGGCACCGGTAGACCTCAAGGAGAATCCGATGCTCCCGGATTGGTATCGACACCGGGGCTTTCAGGTCACCATGGCCGCCAACCAAATGGCAGGAGAATTGGAACTGGTCCTCCAGCAGGCCAAGTAGCAATAACCTTATGGACAGTGATAACTTCACGGCAAAAAAACGAAGCGCAACCTGGGCGATCGGGTAGGCGGAATTAAACCGGTGTTTCGATTCCGCTCCGCCTTCGGCCAGGGATCCGCTATTTGGCGGCCCAAGTGATAATCGTCTCCACAATCTTTGGGGCCAGGAATAGCATGACGGCGCAGACGAGGTTTCTGCCCATGGCTTCCATGTTTCCAGACTTAAATCTCAGCGCTCCAATTCCCACAAAGAAGGGTGTGGCGGTGATTGTCGCCGCAGGTCTTCTCCACGTCGTTTGAAGGCATGGCGCTCACGCCGTTTGCGGATCGCTTGCGGGCATTTGAACGCCCGGTGTTGGATGTTCAGGGATTGCCGCGATTGCGTTCGGCAGGTGGATAACGACTCCAAGGGCTCCAGCATCATCTCGCTTTTTGGCGTCGCGCCGCTTGAGGCGGCACCGCTCGCACAGCACCCACCGTTGTTGGTTGTTGGCAAACGTTATTCGGTAACAAGGCCACCGTGAGAGGTTCTTCTTCCAGGTCATCCCGGCTGCCTGCACTGCCTCCGCCAAGACTGAGTGGTACTCCCTGAGTGCAGCACAGTGCGAAGGTCTCGCCCAAAGGTCTATGCGCTTGATCAACACCTTCAGTTCCTGGCGCAGCAACCGTCGGGAGCCAGGATCCCCGCGAGAGACCAAGTCCAGGAATTCAGCGCGAGCCTCAAGCATAACCTGGCGGACTGCGGCATTTTGGCTGCCATCCGGCTCAAGAGCAGCAATTCGAGCCTGAAGCTCCACCTCTTGCTGTTCAAGATTTGTTACCGTCTGCGCCAATGTTGGAGACGCCAGAGCATGTGCGGTGATGAAGTCCACCGCCCGTTGCAGTTTGAGTTGCACGTCTTTAAGGTGGGCCTCCAACCGCCTTCGCTCGAGGGCCTGACCCTGGTCCGATGGGTCCGCCAGTAACGCTTCCCAGTCCAGCTTCTCCAAATGCTGAAGAACCGAGGCCTCGAAGAGTGAGTAATTCCAAGAATTGGGCGGCCCGCCCTTTTCAACGGTCGCACTGAACAGCCGCGACAGGGCCGGGTCATAAGTGCCGCCAGCCCACATGGAGTGAAAGCGCATGGGGGCCTCACTTTCTCCGTCGTAAGCAAGCCCCGTGAACAGGTTGGAAACCGAATCTTTGCTGTTGGGGCGCGCGGGAGGAGCGGCGGTCTCTTTGTTGACACGGTAATAGGTTTCCGTGCTGACGACGGCCGGATAATAACCCAACTGGGCGGATCCCTCGGCCTGCCGGGTGTTTCTGGATGGTCTGGTCTTGGGCTGGAATTCACCAAGGACAGCGCGGTTACGAAGTGTTCTCCGAACGTAATCGCGATTCCACCACTTTCCCGAGCTCCATGGTTTGACGCCCTGTTGGTTGAGTTGTTTGCAAATCGTTTGGCTCCCCAGACCTTGTTCGGCCAGTTTGAAGATTGAGGTCACTATCTCGACACGCTCAGGAATGGGTTCAAAGTGCCTGCCGTCCGAACCGGGCTTCAGCCAGAGGGGACATTTGGAGGTGAGATTGCGACCGCTGGCGGAGTTGCGTTTTGCCTTCCACGCTTCTTTGAGGCGGAAGGACTTGGTCTCAGACTCTTCCCAACCCCGAATCATGAAGACGATGGAGATAATCAGTTCGGTCGGATTGCCATTGATGGACTCGCGGGTGTAAGAACGTTCATCCACCAGGGTCACAATTTCGATGCCCGCGTTCAGGATGATCAAAAAGAGGCTGAGCTGTTCCGTCACTTGGTTTCTTGAGAGCCGGTCAAACGATTCAACGAGCAACACCGATCCAGGCTTCACCTTGCCCATCTCAATGGCTTTGATGAAGGCTCCCAAGGCACCTTGTTGCAGATTAGCCCCGCGAAAGCCCGAAATGCCTTTGTCGGTTAAAGTGCGATTGAGATGCAGGTTGTGTTTTTTGACATAATCATCGGACAGCTTCAACTGGCGCCGGACTGAATCGCCGGCGGCCTGAATGGAGGTAGAAAACCTCAAGTAGCTGAATGCCTCTCGGAGCGGTCGTTCAGGATTTTGCCCCTCAGAATGAGGCTGGCTGCTTGGCATTGCGCTCGAGGTCACGGAGGACGGATCACAAGGCTGAGCCTTCATGCCCACTTTTTATTGGTGTTCGCCATCGTTTGCACTCTGGTCGTTAGTTCTTAGTTTGACCGCGTTCCCCCGGTCCTGCTCCCTCTGCGCCTCCAACAGTTCCTTTGAGATTACCAAGATGATGTTAGCCGGGAGAGACGCCTGTGCCGCGTGATTGATGGCCGCTTCGACGTTTCGAAACAGGCCCTCGTATGCACTGTTAGTTTGTGGCAGGCTGTTTGCGGCGGTTAAGCGATAGCAAAGGAACAGATGCACTTCTCCAGAATCCGTTGTGGTGGTCGGGTGGGCGCTTTGACGGGTGGTTGCACGTCGCCTCTCGTTCCGGAGGGAGACATCTTGGGATTGAGCTTGTAATGGGTTCCCCCCTTGCATTGGTAGCGGTTGCCGTGATTCGGTTGCCGACCATGCCGTTGGCCCGGTTTCACTCGGGTTGGTGCTCGATGGACTGCCTGGAGTGGCTTGGACTTCTGGACTCTCATTCATGGATTTTTCCTGATACGGCGACGTTCGGAACACCGCCCTCGCCGGTGTGGAGACGTGGGTGCGTCGCTCGGCGTGACGAAGAAAGGATTGGGAGACCGCGTACTGCCGCCCCAGGCGTGCGCGGTCGTGCCATTCCGGAGACTCTTGCAGTCTCCTGGCACATGGAGTCCCGTGTCGTCTTGTCGCGACTTCTTCATTCCTTATCCATTATAAGGCCGCCGGGGGTGTCCTTTCTGACGAAAGTGCCGGGAAGCACAAATTCTTGGCAGGGGAGCGGAACAGTCGGATCTGCGGCAATAGGCGTACGAACGGGCGCGAGATTCTGTAACGAGAGCCGACCCGTTTTGTTACAGGCAAAGAAGGCGAATGGACGTCAGATGATTGATAAGAGCGTCCTAAACCGACTGCGCGTGAGCGGAAGTGGTGGGTGCTCGCCGAGACGCTCACTTGACCGGGAGAATCGGTCGGGGGGGCGGAGGCACTGCATTGACTGGTGAAGGGGGAAGATCCAGCGCACCCGGCGCGGGTTTTATGATCTGTGGCGAGCGCATCTGATCATGGCACCGTGTGGCGTTGTAGAAACTGACGGTGGTGTTCCGCCAAATACAGAGTCGAAGCTGTTGATAGCGGTACAGCCATGTGCTGATTGGGCACGGCTGAGAGAAATCGGCACGTTCCTCGGCCCAGAAGGACTACCCTAAGAAATCCTGTTCATAAGCGCAGCTTGTACCTTGTGGTTGAATGGTTGCAAGGTGAAAGGAGGACACCCGTCTGAGCCCTAAAATGAGAGGTATGAAAGATTGGCTCTCCCTCGGCAGCGCGGCCGAGTACCTCGACGTGAGCTCCGACACGATCCTCCGGCGTGCTGTGCCGTGGCCAAAGGACAATGACGACCCAATTCCTGGGCGCATCCGTTATAAAAAGCTCATGCTGGGCGAAAAGACGCGGATGGAACGCAGGTACTACAAGCCCGATTTGGAAGCGTTTCTGGTGCCTGCATGACTGCGATCTCCGTGAACGCAGGGTGCATACGGTGCAGGGATGGACTCTCAAAGCTGTGCTGGAGCACCACCGGCGTTATCGCACCCGCCGCTCAGATATTGCTCCCCTGAACGTCTCGTCTGTCGGTTGCGACTGCTCAGACGTGGAGGGGCCATTTCCCGTGACAGCTCTTCACAGGTTCCGGGTGATCCCCCCGGCACTTGGCTTACGCCGCCGTTTTTTTCCCTTCAGCTTTCAGGGGAGACGAAGGGTACTCAGCCTTCCATCCGTTCTTCTCCAACTCTGCCCATGCGACTGGCACAGAAGTCGGCAACCATTTCATGTTCGGGCCACCTCCATTTCGCCAGGAATCTGGCACACCGCCGTACGTGCTTTTGATGCAAGCGCCGTTGCTGCTGTGACCTATTTCGTTAGCGATGATTTCGTCTGTTGCTCCTTGGCTCCGGCGAATCAAAACGTAGAACGCCCTCATGCCGTGGCTTTTCAGCTGCCTTCGAAGCTCCTTGCCCTTCCACAGCCGCCGTAACGCATGGGCTAAGGCAGTGTCCCCAATGGGCCCTCCATTATGCGACGGAAACCAAGATTCAGTACCGTCCCGATAATTCGCGGCGAGCCAAGCCATGTGAGCCGTAACGACCGCCTTCAGGCCTTCGTGGTTCGTAACGTATGGGTTATTGGCGTGCTGCCCCTTGAGGCGCCAAACATGCACATTTGCACCGTCCTCTGTAGTCGTTCCGAAAATGTCCGTGCCCCACTTCAGCACCTCGTTCGTCCGGAGGCCACTGTAAGCCTCCTCAAGCATCTGGAACCCCAACACCACCGAATGCGGGTGGGCAAACAACAGGCGGGCGGCATCATGCAGTTCGTCGGTTGTCCGCGGCATGAACTCCCTGCAGTGTTTCACCTCCGATGAAGGCTGGTATTTTGGCCTGTCGGCCAAGGGATTCGATTTCAGGCACATGCACCTGAGGGACCAACGGCAGGCGTTATGTAAGGTATTCAATTCACGGTCCACCATCCGGTTTCCATGGGAGCAGCCTGGGTCCACCCGAAGGTCGTGATACGCGTCGCACTCGCCTGGTCCCGCATCCTCGACGCGAACATCGTGCCAGTGTGAAAACAGCCGTTCGCAATGGGCTTCCTCATCTAGGAGGCTCTGGCCAGTTCGAGGACGCCTGAATTTATCCGGGCAACCGTCCTCAATATACTTGAAGATCACCTGGCCCATGTTTTTGAACATGACTGGTACATCCCTGGGAAGCGTGGCATATGGGTCTTTGCCTGCCGCAACCTCGGTTCTGCGGCGGTGGTATTCTTCCCTGGCACACTTGAGGCTGGACTGCGGTGTGAAATTGAAGCCCAAGGACCTCCACTTGCGTTTCCCGTCAATCCACGGCCGCTCATGGTAGGTGGATTTTCCCTCAGCGTCCACATACCGGTAGATGCCGGTTTCCACCTGTATGTACCGGCTCTGTTTTTCCGCTTCCGGGACACCGGTCGGTTCGACTGTTGTTTGTGCGACTGCGCTCATAGTGCATTTTAGGGCCGTTGATACGGCTTTGCTTCTGAGCCAAGGACGTCAAAAGTAGTGGTATGATGGGTGGTATGATGGCCCCAAAATCAGCCGATTTTGGCGATTTCCCAAGAACCGGAGGACGCCCTGAAATCCGCCTATGTCCTTGGACATAGGCCACTTATGAATGGCGCGCCCGGCGGGAATCGAACCCACGACCCACTGCTTAGAAGGCAGTTGCTCTATCCAACTGAGCTACGGGCGCACTCTGCAATATAATTTGCCCGATTTCAGCCCGGCGGCAAGCGGATTTGACACAGCCCGGAAACGGATCTTCTCAGCACGGCGGCGCCGACGCTTCCGCACGGTCAACAGCGCTATTGCCAAGCTCTGCCGCAAAGGCATTATCTTGAGCCATGCCAACAGTGATGCGCATCGGCCCGTATCGGTTTCATTTTTACAGCCGCGAAGGAAACGAGCCGCCCCACATCCACGTGACTCGTGACGATTTGGAAGCCAAATTTTGGCTTCGACCTGTCTCGCTGGCCGCCAATTTTGGATTCGCCAGCGCCGAGCTTTCCAAAATAGAAAAGCTTGTGGAAGAGCATTGTCAAAAACTAAATGAGAGCTATATTCAATGGCATGGTCACTGAAAAATTGACCGAAACCGCAGCCGTGCGCTGCTGGATTGAAGCCCGGCGGGTTTGTCTGGAACTCGCTGATGGAAGATTTGTCAGTTTTCCCGCCTCGAAATATCCATTGCTCGCCAACGCGCCCCAGAATCTTCTCGAAAAAGCCGCGCTTCGCCTGCACGGTCTGGCCTTGCGATGGGAAGAACTGGACGAAGACGTTTGGGTGGATGACGCCGTCTGTGGACGTTTCCCCCGTCCGGGAAAACTGGCAGCATAATTTGCCGCCGTGATTTCGCCGCCAGCCATGAACAACCTGGTCATGGTTATGTCCGCCTCCCTAAAAAATCTCAATTTGATTTCATCCCGTGTTCTCTTTCCCTTTCTTCAGCTTCCATTCTTCGTAGGTCATTCGCGGGATGTGAAAAAATGAATGCCGGGTCTTGATGTAGGCGCCCATGCCGTTCATCCGCCCAATGGCGTGCAATTCTTCGGCCCGAATATAGGGGCCGGCCGCATCGACAAATTCATCGTTGACGTGCATCGCCACCACCTGGCCCAGGATAATCCGGGAGCGGCCAATTTCCATCGTGCTGATTTCGCGGCATTCCAGGCTCGCGGGGGACTCCAATATGCGCGGCACGGAAACGATGGAGGACGGGGCGGTCCGCACGCCAGCCATCTCCAATTCGTTGACGCCAGGCGGGAAGTCGATGGCGCAAAAGACCATCGCCTCGGCCATCGCCTCGTTGACAACGTTGATGACGAATTCCCGCTTGTTGCGAATGTTTTGCGCCGTGTCCTTGCCGATCACGCCCGGCCCCGGACGATTGCCCACGCCGATGGCGACGATGGGCGGGTCGGTGCCGACATAGTTGTAGGCGCTGAAGGGCGCGGCATTGAGCCGGCCCTGCAAATCGACGCTGGTGATCCACGCAATGGGACGGGGCGCAACCAGGCCGATTAACAGGTTGTAGGTTTGATGAGTGGTGAGTTTGGATACGTCAAAGTCCATAAGCTTCCTGAGCCGTGCTCGATGCTAAGGCAGGACGCGGACTTGCGCAATGGCCGCCCTTTTAAAAAAATTCCCAATCAGTTGTTGCAACACGGGGCCGTTTTCGCAAAGAATGGTAAAATTTTAGAATGGATTGATGTGACGAACGAAATGAGCCGGGAAGATACAAAGCGGACGCCACAAATCGGATTGCCTCCGAAACAGGGCCTTTATGACCCGCAATTCGAGCACGATTCCTGCGGGGTCGGTTTTGTCGTCAATATCAAAGGCAAAAAGTCGCACAAGATCATCCGCGACGCTTTAACGGTGTTGATCAACCTCAATCATCGCGGGGCCTGCGGGTGCGAGGCCAATACGGGCGATGGCGCGGGGATTCTCATGCAGATTCCGCACGGGTTTTTCAAGGAGGTCTCGCGCAAGGACAAGATCAAATTGCCGCCGCTGGGGGATTACGGCGTGGCCATGGTCTTCCTGCCGCGCGATGCCAACGAACGCCGGACGTGCGAAAAGATGTTCGAGAACATTGTGGTCGAGGAAGGGCAAAAGTTTTTGGGCTGGCGCGCGGTCCCGACCGATAACGCTTCCCTTGGGGCCACGGCTCTGGCGGGCGAACCGTGCGTGCAGCAGGCCTTCATCCGGCGCAATCCAAAGCTGGAGGACGACATGGCTTTCGAGCGCAAGCTCTATGTCATCCGCAAACGATGCGAGCGCGCCATCCGTTACAGCGGGGTCACGGGCGGTCATTGGTTTTATATTTCCAGCCTTTCCTGCCGCACGCTGGTCTATAAGGGAATGCTCCTGACCGAGCAGATGGATCAATTTTATCCCGATCTCAGGAACCCGGCGATGGAAAGCGCCCTGGCCCTGGTCCATTCCCGTTTTTCCACCAACACCTTCCCCAGTTGGGACCGCGCTCATCCCTATCGCTACATCGCGCATAACGGGGAAATCAACACCCTGCGCGGCAACATCAACTGGATGCATGCCCGCCAGGCCATGTTCCAAAGCGAATTGTTTGGCGAGGACTTGAAGAAGTTGCTCCCTGTCATCAACCCCGACGGCAGCGACTCCGCCATGTTCGACAATTGCCTGGAGATGCTCGTCCTGGCCGGCCGTTCGCTGCCGCACGCGGTCATGATGATGATTCCGGAACCGTGGGCCAATCACGCCACGATGAGCGACGAGAAAAAGGCCTTCTACGAATATCACAGTTGCCTGATGGAACCGTGGGACGGCCCGGCTTCCATTGCCTTTACCGACGGCAAAAAGATCGGCGCGGTTCTGGATCGCAACGGCTTGCGTCCGTCGCGCTATTACGTGACCAGGGATGATTTGGTCATCATGGCCTCGGAAGTCGGCGTGCTGGATATTCCGCCGGATCGCATTTTGCAAAAAGGCCGTCTCCAACCGGGGCGCATGTTCCTGGTGGACACCGAGGAAGGCCGGATTGTGGCCGACGAGGAGATCAAGCGCAAGATTGCCACCGAACAGCCCTATCGCGACTGGCTGAACCGGCACATGCTGGAGTTGACGACGGTGGGGGCGGAGTCGCCTCAGGAACCGGAAGCGCCCCATCACCCCGTGCTGCAACGCCAGCAGGCCTTTGGTTACACCTTTGAGGATTTGCGCATCATTATGGTGCCGATGGCCCGGGACGGCGTCGAGGCGGTCGGCTCAATGGGTTGCGACACTCCCCCGGCGGTCTTGTCCAACAAACCGCAATTGCTCTACAGTTATTTTCAACAACTCTTCGCCCAGGTGACCAATCCGCCCATTGATTGCATCCGCGAAGAGTTGATCACCTCGGCGGAAACCACCATTGGTTCCGAGCGCAATTTGCTCAAACCAAAACCGGCCAGTTGCAATCTCATCAAGTTGAAATCGCCGATCCTGACCAACGAGGAATTTGCCAGGCTCAAATATATCAACCAGGCCGGGTTCAAATCCGTCACCCTGCCCGTCCTTTTCAAGGCCGGCAGCGGAGAAGCCGGGTTGGCCAGGGCACTGGATGATTTGTGCGGACGGGCCACCAGGGCGGTCGAGGCGGGCGCCAATATTTTGATTCTGTCCGATCGCGGCGTGGACCAGGAGTTGATGCCCATCCCCGCCCTGCTCGCCGTGGCCGGATTGCATCACCATCTGATCCGGGAAGGCACACGCACCCGGGTCGGTTTGGTTTTGGAATCCGGCGAGCCGCGTGAAGTGCATCATTTCTCGCTGCTGATCGGTTATGGCGCGGGAGCGGTCAATCCGTATCTGGCCTTTGAAACTGTGGACGACATGATTCGCCAGGGGCTGCTGGCCAACATCACGCCTCACGATGCCCGCCACAATTTCATCAAAGCCGCCGTCAAGGGCGTCGTCAAAGTCATTTCCAAAATGGGCATCTCGACCATTCAAAGCTATCGCGGCGCGCAAATCTTTGAAGCGGTCGGATTGCATCCGTCCGTCATCGAGAAGTATTTCACCGGCACCGCTTCGCGCGTCAGCGGCATCGGGCTGGATATCATTGCGCGCGAAGTGCAACTGCGCCATGAACACGCCTTTCCCAAACGCCAGGTCAACGGGCACGTTCTGGACCCGGGCGGCTATTACCAGTGGCGCGCCGACGGCGAGGAACATTTGTTTAATCCGCAGACGGTCCACAAACTGCAGCAGGCCTGCCGCAACGCCGATTACAAGGCGTTCAAGGATTACTCCCGGCTGGTCAACGAGCAGTCGAAAAAAATCTGCACGCTGCGCGGCTTGCTCGAACTGAAACCTTTTTCCCAGCCCATCTCCATCGACGAGGTCGAGCCAGTCGAAGCGATTGTCAAGCGATTCAAAACCGGCGCGATGTCCTACGGCTCCATCAGCCAGGAGGCGCACGAAGCGCTGGCCGTCGCCATGAACCGCATCGGCGGCAAAAGCAACACCGGCGAAGGCGGCGAAGACCCGGCCCGGTTCGTCCCCGAAGCCAATGGCGATTCCAAAAACAGCGCGATCAAGCAGGTGGCTTCCGGCCGCTTCGGCGTCACCAGTGTTTATTTGATCAACGCCCGGGAATTGCAGATCAAAATGGCCCAGGGCGCCAAGCCGGGCGAAGGCGGCCAGTTGCCGGGCGGAAAAGTTTATCCCTGGATCGCCAAGGTTCGCTTTTCCACCCCCGGCGTCGGCCTGATCTCCCCGCCGCCGCATCACGATATTTATTCCATCGAGGACCTGGCGGAACTGATTCATGATTTGAAAAACGCCAATCACAAAGCCCGCATCAGCGTCAAGCTGGTGGCGGAAGTGGGCGTCGGCACCATCGCCGCGGGCGTGGCCAAGGCCCATGCCGATGTCGTCCTCATCAGCGGATACGACGGCGGAACGGGTGCTTCGCCGCAAACCAGCATCAAGCACGCCGGCATCCCGTGGGAGCTTGGCCTGGCCGAAACTCATCAGACGCTTGTCCTCAATAATTTGCGCAGCCGCATCGCCGTTGAAACCGACGGCCAGTTAAAAACAGGCCGCGACGTGGTCATTGCCGCGCTGCTTGGCGCCGAGGAATTCGGCTTTTCCACCGCGCCCCTCGTCGCCCTCGGTTGCATCATGATGCGGGTCTGCCATCTCAACACCTGCCCGGTCGGCGTGGCCACGCAGAATCCCGAATTGCGGAAAAAATTCACGGGCGATCCCGTCCACGCGGTCAACTTCATGCGCTTCGTCGCCCAGGAAGTGCGCGAAATCATGGCCCAGTTGGGGTTGCGCACATTCAACGAGTTGGTCGGCCGCACCGACATGCTCGAACCGAAGGAAGCGATTGATCATTGGAAGGCGCGCGGGTTGGATTTCACCAATATTCTCTACCAGCCGAAAGTTCCGGATGATGTGGGCCGTTATTGCCAGATTCCGCAGGACCACGGCCTGGAGAAAGCGCTGGACAACACGCTTTTGCTCAAACTGTGCGCGCCGGCCCTGGAACGAAAAGAAAAGGTTTCGGCCACCATCGAAATCAAAAACGTCAATCGTGTCGTGGGCACCATTGTCGGCAGCGAACTGTCGCGGCGTTACGGCGCGGAAGGCCTGCCCGACGATACGATCCAGATCCACTTCCGCGGCTCAGCCGGACAAAGCTTCGGCGCTTTCATGCCACGGGGCATGACGTGGATTCTGGAAGGCGATGCCAACGATTATATGGGCAAAGGCCTTTCCGGCGGCAAAATTATTTTGTATCCGCCCGAAGGTTCCACCTTCGTCGCGGAGGAAAACATCATCGCCGGCAACGTCGCGCTCTACGGGGCCACAGCCGGTGAAGCTTACATTCGCGGGATGGCTGGCGAGCGGTTTTGCGTTCGCAACAGCGGCGTCTCGGCCGTGGTCGAGGCCGTGGGCGATCATGGTTGCGAATACATGACCGGCGGGCGCGTCGTCATCCTGGGCCAGACCGGGCGCAATTTTGCCGCCGGCATGTCCGGCGGCGTTGCCTACGTGCTCGATGAAACGGGTGATTTCGCCGTGCGTTGCAACCAGAAAATGGTCGTCCTGGAGCGATTGCAAGAGGCGGCGGAGATTGAAGAAATCCGCCAGATGATTCACCGGCACGGACAATACACGCGCAGCCAGCGCGCCTTCAAAGTCCTGGCGCTTTGGGAGGAAATGACGCCTAAATTCGTCAAGGTGATGCCGATTGATTACAAGCGGATGCTGCAGTCCATCAAGCGCGTTGAACAGGCCGGCCTGAGCGGTGAAGAAGCCGTCATGGCGGCGTTCGAAGACAACGCCAAAGACGTCGCGCGCGTCGGCGGCCTCTGATGCAGACACTATAACCAGACCGATAAAATGGGTAAACCCTCAGGCTTTATAGAGTATTTGCGGGAGTTGCCGCTGGACCGGCCGGCTCTCGAGCGCATCCGTGATTGGAACGAATTTCACCTTCATCTGGACGAAGCAAAATTGCGCGAGCAGGGCGCCCGTTGCATGGATTGCGGCATTCCCTTTTGCCATACCGGCAGCCTCCTCAACGGCATGGCCTCCGGCTGCCCGATTAACAACCTGATCCCCGAATGGAACGATTTGATCTATCGCGGCCGGTGGCGCGAGGCGCTGGATCGCCTCCACAAAACCAATAATTTCCCCGATTTCACCGGTCGCGTCTGCCCGGCCCCCTGCGAAGGCTCGTGCGTGCTCGGCATCACCTCGCCGCCCGTCACCATTAAAAACATCGAGTGCGCCATCGCCGACAAGGGTTGGGAGGAAGGTTGGATGGAGCCGGAACGACCCTCCTCCCGCACCGGCAAAAAAGTGGCGGTCATCGGCTCCGGTCCGGCGGGCCTCTGTGCCGCCGCCCAGCTCAATCGCGCCGGCCATCTGGTCACCGTCTTCGAGCGCGCCGATCGCTTCGGCGGCCTCCTCATGTACGGCATTCCCAACATGAAATTGGACAAAAAGCTGGTCCAGCGCCGCATCGATCAAATGGCTGGCGAAGGCGTCCATTTCATTGCCAACACCGAGGTCGGGACAAATTATCCGGCGGAGAACCTCTTGCGCGAATTTGACGCTGTCATCCTCTGCACGGGCGCAACCAAGCCGCGCGATCTGCCCGTCGAAGGCCGGCACTTGAAGGGCGTCCATTTCGCCATGGAGTTTCTGCACAGCCACACCAAACACTGGCTCGACGGCCATGCCAACGGCTCCCCCATTTCCGCCGCGGGCAAGGACGTTGTCGTCATCGGCGGCGGCGACACGGGAACGGACTGCGTGGGGACCGCGTTGCGCCTCAATTGCAAAAGCCTCGTGCAATTGGAAATCCTGCCGCGTCCGCCCATGAACCGCGCCAAAGACAATCCCTGGCCGGAATGGCCCAAGGTCTATCGGCTCGATTACGGGCAGGAAGAAGCCGCGGCCAAATTCGGCGGTGATCCCCGCGTTTATTTGACAACCGCCAAAAAATTTGCCGGCGGCGACGGAGGCACCGTCAAGGAAGTTCACACCGTGCAAATCGAATGGCAGCGCAACGACAAGGGGCAGTTCGTGGCCGCGGAAGTGGCCGGGACCGATCAAGTGCGCCCGGCGCAATTGGTGCTTTTGGCGATGGGCTTTTTGGGGCCGGAACAGCCGCTGCTCGAACAATTGGCGGTCGAGCGCGACGCCCGCTCCAACATCAAGGCCGAGCACGAAAAATACGCGACCAACATCCGGGGTGTTTTTGCGGCGGGCGACGCGCGCCGGGGCCAAAGCCTGGTCGTCTGGGCCTTTAACGAAGGCCGGGGCGCGGCGCGCGAATGCGACCGCTTCCTCATGGGATCGACCGACCTGCCGTAACCAATTTACTGACCGGACGCGGCGGCACCATTGGTTTGTACCCCAAACATCTTCTGGGCAATGGCAAAGCCCGCCCTTCTCGCATTCATTATGTTTGACTGGGATGAGCCGAGGGTTTGTAGTTGGGCGGGCGAAAGAAAATCGGCGGCCTGTTGCAACACCTGCTGATTGATGGCTTCCTGTTGTTGCAGCTTTTGATCCGTCGCGGCGCTGGTGTCGGTTATGCTGAATCCTATGGCGCTCATATTGTTTGTCACCGCTTGCCGTGCCGCTTGCATGGCCTGCAGCAGGCGTTGATTTTGGTCGTCGGTCAGCGGATTGTCAGCAAAATCATCTTTCATTTGCTCGAGCAGACCACGGTCTGGAACGCTTGATTGATAGACCTGATATTGCGCGAAACCAGTCTCACCCAGCAACGATTGCAAACTGGCGTCCGTCTCTTTCTGGACATCCGCAGCGATTTTTTCCAGTGCGGCGGTATCCCCCCCGGCGGCGACAACGTCTGATTTCTGGAACGAGACGCTCATCTTGTTGTCGGTGAGGACTTGATAAAATTTGTCGGTCTGTTCGGGAGTTAGATTGAGTTGCCCGGTCAGCGGGGCGTATAGGCGCCTGATCATCTTGGCGGTTTGGTCGCGCATGGCTGCCATCATTTCGGGGTTCTTCCGCACCTCGGCGAATATATCCGGTCTGATTACCCTCCCGGCAGCCGCTGGCCGCGCCATGCTATTGCGGTTCCTCGCCTGAGCCGTTTCGCGGGCCGTGCTTTGTATTTGCTTGTTCAATGCGGAATTTTGCCCGGCGAGCTTCGCCATCTCGGCTTGTTGCGTTTGGTTCAATTGCGTTTGACGCTGCAACTGCTCCTGCAATTCCATGACTTTTTGTTTCGCCGTGGAAATTTGGTTCCACTCCACCGCAGCGACGGCGACCAGAGCCACGCCGATTGCAATATTTAGTTTTGACCATGCCATAAGTTTAAGTGTTCCTGTTGCCAGGGTTAATGTTGAAGCCGCTAGGACGGCGCTCTGGCCAACGCCCAGCGTGACCGACGCCGCCAATCCGGCAGGCGCGGCCTGCACGGAATTGTCACAAATGCTCGCGGCCAGCCCGGCGGACGAAAGCGTAATGCCACGTTTGAGAAAGAAGGCGCGCAATTTCTCGACAGCGCGATTGACGCGCATTTTTGCCGCGTCGTCGGTCGTGCCGAGCGCGGCCCCGACTTCTTTCAAGGGTTTGCCCTCAAAGAAGCGAAGGACGATTGCGTTGCGGTCTGTTTCGCTCAAATGGGCCATCGCCTCATCGAGGACTGGGCCGATCTGCTTCCACAGTTCCGGCCCGGGTTCATTGACGACGGTTTGCATGTGGGCCTCTTGTTCACGATGCCGGCGGCGGTTTTCCGTTCTAAGGAAGTTGGCCGCCGTCAGCCGCGCTGTTTGGTAAAGCCAGCCGGAAAGAACCGTTGCGCGGCTTAAGCGCGGGGCTTTTCTGGCCAGGATGACGAAGACGGCCTGCGTAATCTCTTCGGCCTGGTGCGGATTGCCGACGCGCCTGAGGGCTGCGGAATACACCAGATTGATGTGCCGCGAGACCAGTGTCTCGAACGCTTCTTCAGAATTGCCTCTGGCATATTCCTGGAGCAACTGCATGTCGTCTGACATCGCCATTCACTATAATAATGTCCGCACGGACGAAAAGGGAACAGGCGAATGGCTGGCATGACAGTTATTGTTACCGAAGGCGGGGTTTTGGTCTTGTCAGGACCGAAACCACACCGGCCCACACCACAAAGGCCAGGGTAAGCAGGGGAACGATCCAGAGCGGTTGCAGCCGGTGCGCCTCGGCGACAGTGACGCCATAGGCCGACGCTACCCACACGTCGATCCGCAGATTGAGGGCCACCATCAGCACCGCGGAGCATACAGTCAGATGGCCGTTGCCGGCTTGCGCTGCCTCAGCTCCGGTTTTGCCCCGGAGACGGAAGAATGCCAGCGCGCACAGAATGACCACCGCTCCCGCCAGGAACCACGCTCCCAACAAATCTTCCGCTATCCATGCCACGCGGATCATGGGTGAAAAGAGCGCCAGATGCACCCCGGCCACCACTATCGCCAACAGCCACGGCTTCATAGGCTCCTTGCCGGACTGGGAGGCATCACCGGCCAGTTCGTTCGTGAGGCGGAAGCTCAACCCGCGTCCAGCCATTATGCACATACAGGCGATCATGGCGCAGCAATACAACCACCAAAAGCCCGCCAACACGATAAACAGAGTGCGTCCGCTCCAATCAAAATGGTTCGCGAGGGACCGGACGGTGATTTCTCCGCCCCAGGCCAATCCTATGGCGACCACCCAGCAAATAATGACTTGCGCCATTCTTTTTGCCCGCACTCTGGGATCGGGTGTGGTGTTGCGGATGAGAAGGCATTGCGCCCCTGCGCCGGCCGCGATGCCAAGGAAGGGAGTCAGTGGCGCCAGCCACGCGGCCACAAAGCCCGACTTTGCCGCCGCCGTCCCTTTCGCCCCCATGCCCAGACCGGCTGTGGCCGCCGGGCCTGCCACCAGGGGCAATGCCGCGAATACTGCGCCTGAAAACGCCTGGCCCGGCGCCGTCCGGCACAACGTGTTTTCCACGAAAACCTGCACCTCCTCCTGCAACAGTTTGCGGCCGCGCGCGAGCCGTTGCTTGACAGCATCTTCGGATAATTCCAATTCCACCGCCACATGCTCGATGGACTGGTGTTGGCGGTAAAACAGAATGAGAGGTTCGCGATATAGATCAGGAATCTTTTCCAACGAACGCCACAAAATCGCTTCCTCTTCGCGGCTGATGGCTTGTTCCGACGGCAGCGCCTCGCATGCCGGCGACTCGTGCGCTTCTTCCAACGTCGCGGCGCTGCACACCGGCTCCCGTCCCTCGCTTCGCAGACTTCTGTGAATCCGGTTCCGGACGATGCCGCACAGCCAGGAGCGAAGCTTATCCGGTTCGCGCAAAGACCGGAGATCTGTCCACGCGGCCAGGAATGTTTCCTGGGCCACGTCCTCGCTCTGGCTCATGTTGCCGGTCGCGCTATACGCCAGGGAGCAGATCAAGGTTTGATACCGCTCCACAATCTGGCGGAAGGCATCCCGGCTTCCGGCCAGGCTTTCGGCCACCAGATCGGCATCGTTGTATTCCGCCGCGTTCATTAGTTCAGTTGTCATCATATCACATAATAAGGGCCGGAAAAGGGCGGAGAGGTGACAGAGAATCACATCGGACACACTGTCGGGTCATTCAAACTGCGGCCGGCGCCCAAATCGGACATGGAACAAAGAACTTTTTGGCGGCACACACTTTTTGGAAAAGCTGCCACCCAGTCCAACCGCATCTAAATTCCGTCACAAAAACCCAAAAGGCACGAATTCTTTGCTGAAAGCAAATTGGCACTACCCACATTGAAAGCCGCAATGTGGGTAGTGCCAATTTATGTTGCATGTTTAATCAGTCCTCATGTCAAGGAAAAATGATCAAAAACAATCGAATGGAGCGCAGAGAATCACGAAATTGCAGTTGCCACGCTTCCCGGTATCCTGAAAAGCTGGAGCAGATGACTGGTCGCTGACCGGGACATACAAATGCTGCCATCAAGCAAAGGAAATTAATTATGGAAATCAAACGAAGTGGTTCACAGCCTTCCAACAAAGGACCGGCGGATTATTTCACCGGCGCCGTGCGCATCGACTCACCGTTTAAGGGAACCGCTCCCGCGCGCGTCGGCGGCGCAATCGTCACATTTGAGCCGTGCGCTCGCACCGCCTGGCACACGCATCCACTCGGTCAGACCCTGATCATTACAGCCGGTTGTGGCAGGGTGCAGCGCCGGGGTGGTCCCATTGAGGAAATCCGGCCGGGTGATGTGGTCTGGATTGAGCCAGGCGAGAAGCATTGGCATGGTGCCACCGCAACCACGGCGATGACCCATATCGCCATTGCGGAGGCGCTCGACGGCAAGGTCGTTGACTGGATGGAAAAGGTCAGCGACGAACAATACAAGGCCTGACTAAAGGCCGCGCTCTCCAACGACAACTATTCTTCACCATCAGCGACAATTAAAAATCACCACTGAGGCCGGTTGTTAAGGTTCATCGTTTCACTGTTCTGTAACGTTTGTCCAGCCCCTTCGGTGGAACGGAGTCTTTGGAGCGTAGCGACAAAGACGCAGTGGAACCGAAGGGGCTGAGGGCTTCGGGGTTACCCGCCGCCCTTGTTTTGTTCTTTTTCCTTGGGCACTCGCAAACTCTCCCCCTGGAACTCCAACAGGATGGCGTGATGCACCAGCCGGTCAACGGCGGCCATCGTCGTCATCGGGTCCTTGAAATCTGGTCCCATTTGGAAAAAACCAGATTGCTGCTGATCATCACGCTGCGCCGTTCGTAGCGTTCCGCCAGGAACGTGAACAGCACTTCCATTTCGTCACGCTCCTGTTTGACGTAGCCAACGTCGTCCAGAATGATGGCGTCAAACTGGTCCAGTTCGCGCAAGCGCTCTTCCAGACGCAGATCGCGCTTGGCTGTCAATAATTGTTGCACCAGCTTGAACGTCGGCACAAAGAGCACGGCGTAGTGATGGCGCAGGATCAACTCCCGTCCCAAGGCGGCCAAAAAATGGCTTTTGCCGCGGCCGGGCAGGCCAATGGCGATGACGTTCTCGGCTCGCTGGACAAAGCCGCCGTCCAGCAAGCTGGGCAGCATCCGGCGCACTTTGGCGGGCAGTTTGGTTTCCTCCAGGCTGCCCAGGTCTTTGCCTTGCGGCAGGCCCGATTGCTTGAGCAGCCGCTCCAGTTTGCGTTGCCGCCGGTCCTGGGCTTCGCTCTCGCACAGGTGCAGCAGGAACTTTCGATAGCCCCAGTTTTGTTGCTCGGCTTGTTGCAGGGTGCCTTCGTAGATCGCCGCCATCGTGCCCAGGCGAAAGGATTTTAAGAGCAAGGCCAGCGCGTCGTTATTCATGGACACCGGCCTTTCCAGCAACGCGTCGTAGCTGCTCAGTTCCGGCTCCAGCGTCATCTCCGGCCAGCGGACGCCGGCGTCCAAGTTCAAGTATCGCCGCAAATCCGCCGCGCGCCATCGGCCCGGTCGGCTCGGCCCAGCCCACTCGCCGACCAGGGCGCTAACAGCCGACTCGCCCAACTCGGACGCCAGTTTGAGCAGGTGCAGATATTCGATTTGACCGGCCCGCAAACCGTGATCGTGGACCAGACGGTCATACGCCAAACGGAATGACGAATCGGGAAAAAACTCCTCCCGATGCACGTAATGGGTGAAGGCACCGGGCTTGCGCAGCAGATGCCCGATCAAATGCCGATAGTCGATCTTGACGCCGCGATCCCCGGTGGCCCGCGCCAACTCCAGCAGCCGTTCCCGCCCATGAAAGATTTTCAAATGCCCTTCGTAAACCTCGACTTTGACCTCCTGGCCGATCAGCCGCGCCGGCACCGAATAGGTCACCTTCTTGACCCGAATGGTGCTGTGCTGGCTGACCGGGCAGCGCAGTTCGTCATACTCGCTCAAACGAGTGGGAGGCAGCGGACGCAGCGTCTCCCACTCCTCCTTTAGTTTGACCGAACATTTCTGATTGCCCTGGCGCAACGCCGCCCACAGAAACCGGTCATACGCTTCCGCCGCCTCAAAGTCCCGGTGGCCCCGCAAGAGCAGATGTTGCTTGAGCCGCCGTTTCAGATGGCCGTTGCGCGATTCCACATCGCCGTTTTCGTGCGGCTTGCGGATGCCAATGGTCTGGGGCTTCAGCCCGTAGTGCTCCGTCAGCGCCAGAAAATCCCGGTTGAACTCCCGTCCGCCGGTGCCGATGCGATGGGTGGCGGCGCTGCTGTTGTCCATTTGCAGCCGCTCGGGCACCCGGCCCAATTGATGCAGCGCCTCCTGCAAACCGTGGCGCAAACTCAACAGCGACTCGGATTGACAGCGCGTGGCCCACGACCAATTGGAATAAGGCAGCACCGCATGACATAACAAATGCTCCAACGGCACCCCCCGCACCGTCACCGCCAACTCGTTGGCGTCGGTCCAATCCACCTGCATCACCCTTCCGGGCACATGTGCCTGCTCGAAAAACACCTCCTTGTCCCGGCCATGCTGCAAACGCCATTGCAGCACCCGCCTTTGAAACGAGCGCAACGCCGAGCCGGCGGCTTGGTCAGAATAGATGCCCCGCAGATACTCGAACAACTCTTTGGCTTCCAGTTCGGGCGCTTGGGAGAGCATTTGCCGGGCGGGTTCCCAAATGGCCGCCAGCGGATCAGGCCGGGTGCGCCAGCCATGCTTTTGTTGTAATTGCTCCGGCGGTTGGGCCGCCTGGATGTATTTTCGCGCGGTCTGCGGATGCACATCCGCTTTCATCGCGCTGACGACAATGTTCGCTTCCTTCTGATATTCACTCATGAGCTTTCGGTATTGTTTGTTTGTGATCATTTGCGGCGGTTTGGGGATGGCCTCCGGCCATCCCAACCGCCGCCTGATCATTACCGGCTCACTGGTGAATTTTAATTGTCGTCAGTGGTGATTTTTAATTGTCGTTCGACAGCCGCGCCGTCCTCGGAGGAAATATCGGCCACCGGGGGCGGCGCTGAATTGGCACAGACGCCGGAAGAAGCCGAATTCTGGCGCATAATGCAGTCGTTTGAGATTGTCCCGGTCTGGAATCGTGAACGCTTTCTTGACAGCCTTGCGCGGTGGGGGTTTTACAAAGCCAACGCGATTGCTTAATGACCACGTCCTTTTGAAAGGTCCTTTACTACTTCTTCGAGTAAAGGTCAGCGACGAACAATACAAGGCCTGACTAAAGGCCGCGCCGTCCTCGGAGGAAATATCGGCCACCGGGGATGGCATTGCTTTTGCCCAAACGCCGTGCCGGTGTCCTCACTATTGACACAAAATCACAAAAAGTGTCAATAATGAGAACTGACACCTGGACCTGGAATGATCTCTTTCCTTTCCGTGTTTCATGAATTAGTCGCCTCGCATATTCCATTGGCCCACTTTCAATCCCTCTGCAATTCGTCAAGACAAAATGTCCAATAGTTACGCACTGACACCTTTACGCACTGACACCTTTATGTTTGAGACTTTATGCGCCTTGCGCTTCCGGGCCGGTCAATGCGGCGTGAAATTGGAACTGGGCAGGCAGAAAACAGCTTAGAATGCACGCCTGCCGAATCCGGCGCTTCTGGAAGGAGGACGCGGGGGAATTGGTTTGGCTGGTTTGGTGTCAAGCAACCCCCGCGCAGCCAAATATTTCAGCCCGGCGTCCGTCACAAACCAGAATGCACCACGGCCCATTTGACCGCCACCACTACCGACCAGTTGTCGTTCCCTCAACTGTGCAAAATGGTAATCGCCTTTGGCCTTTTGAAGCCCAAAGTGTTGAATCAATTCATCATCTGTGATGCCGTCATGGGGGTCGTGGTTGGCAAGTGCGATAAGCATTTGTTTGCAAACGTCGTCCAATTCGTCCTCTTTTGGACGCGCATTGCTCGCTGTAATTGCAGCCATTTCTGCGCGATGTTTCTCTTGAATCTGCGCCATCGCTTGCGCATGGCTCTGCTTTAAGGCCTCCATTGAAAGTTTAAGCTGATGGTTCTCCGTGAGAAGCTCCGTATTTTTTTCCACAAGCGTCGCCTGCTCAGATTGCAGATCGAGTGTGAGAGATTGAATTTTACTAATCGCCTCGGCGACCTTTCGGTTTTCTCCCTCGTCACGCAGATCCCTGCAAAGGTCAACAATGTCCTTAATCGCGCCCATGTGAATTTACCAGACTCATAAGCCAATGATCACCCGTGAAAGCCGAAAAATCAATCCGCAAATATTCAGGCATCTGGTGGGGGCGTCATCTTGCTTGGCTAAGCCTTGGCCCATTTTGTGCCGGGTCTGTGTCGGGTTTGTGACGGCTTTGTGCCGGGTTGTGTCGGCTGTTGTGACGGGTTGAGGCATGTCTAAACCATTGACTATCAACATTTGTGACGGTTTTTGTGAGGTTCTTCGCTTTTTTCGGGGTAATAGAAATGCGGCAAGTGCCGCCTGGATTCTGGCCTCCACGCCGCCGTTGCCATGAGCGGACGCGGTGGGTGTGATGCCAGGGTGCTACAGGTGCTACAAATAAGCCAAATTGTAGCACCCTTGTAGCACCCTAAGTCATTGATAATCAACGTTTGTAGCACTGTAGCGGGGGGGTGGGGGGGCAGAATCCGGGAAGACTGAGCAGATGGCTATATTTATACAGCTTCTGAGGCACCGAAAGACGAAAAGCAGTAACATGTTGCCAGCCGTTGCCGCTGTGTTGCCAGCCGAAAAGCTCAACGAAACCCTTGTAAAATCAGGCTTGTTGCCGTGTTGCCGATTTTCCGGAGCTATCTATCAATATCCTGAAATCACCCGGCCTATTTCGCGAAATGGCACGACGCCCAATGGCCGGGCGCCACTTCCCGCAAGGCTGGCGGCTCGCTCCGGCAACGCCCCTCGGCCAGCGGACAACGCGGGTGAAACGGGCATCCGGGCGGCGGGTCAATGGGCGACGGCATTTCCCCCGCCAAAACGATTCGCGTCCGTTGCGCTGCCGGATCAAGCTGCGGCACGGCCGAAACCAGGGCCTGCGTGTAAGGATGTTTGGGCCTCTGCACGACGGCTTTCGTCCCGCCCAATTCGACGATCCTGCCCAGATACATCACCATGACGCGCCGGCTGATGTGCTCGACCACGGCCAAATCGTGCGCCACAAAAAGATAAGCCACCCCGCGTTCGCGTTGGAGGTCTTGCAACAGATTAATGATCTGCGCCTGCACGGAAACGTCCAGGGCGCTGACCGGCTCATCGCACACGATCAGCTTCGGCTCCACCGCCAGGGCGCGGGCGATGCCAATGCGCTGCCGCTGGCCCCCGCTGAACTCGTGCGGGTAACGTTGCGCGTGCATCGCATCCAGCCCGACCGATTTGAGCAATGCTTCGATGCGCTCTTGCCGGTCCGCCCTGCCCCGGGCCAATTGATGAATATCCAGGGCTTCGCCGATGATCTCGCCCACCGTCATGCGCGGATCCAGGGAATTATAGGGGTCCTGGAAAATCATCTGGAATTTTCGGCGGCGCGCGCGCAACTCCGCCCCGGTCAGGCGGGCGATGTCCTCCCCTTCCAACCAGACACTGCCGGCTGTTGGCTCGACCAATTTGACGATGGCCCGGCCCAGAGTTGTCTTGCCGCAACCGCTTTCGCCAACCAGACCGAGGGTTTCACCAGGACCAATGCTGAAACTCACATCATCCACCGCTTTGACGCGCTGGCGGACGCCGCGGAACATCCCGTGTTGCACAGGATAATGGACTTTGAGATTTTTGACCTCCAGCATGAGTGGCTTTCAATTTCCCGCATTCCAATAAGGACAGCGCACCCATCGGCCGGGTTCCACTTCGATGAGTTGTGGAATGTGCCGCGCGCAATCCGGAGAAGCTCTGGCGCAGCGCGGTTCAAACCGGCATCCCGGCGGCATCGAGCCGGGGTTGGGCACAGTGCCGGCAATCGCGGTCAATCGCTCCGCGCCGCCGCCCAGTTTGGGCACCGAGTTGATCAGCGCCCGGGTGTAAGGATGCAAGGGACGCCGCAATAATTCCGCGGTGGGCGCCGCCTCCACGATCTGTCCCGCGTACATCACCGCCACCCGGTCGGCCATCTGGCCGACAATGCCCAGATTATGGGTGATCAGGAGCATGCTCATGCCGAGGCGTTCCTTCAATTCCCGGAGCAGATCGAGGATTTGCGCTTGAATCGTCACATCCAGCGCGGTGGTGGGTTCATCGGCCACGAGCAACTTCGGTTCCGAAGCCAGCGCCAGCGCAATCATCACCCGCTGCTGCATTCCGCCGGACATTTCGTGCGGATAATTCCTCAAGCGCGATTCCGCTGCGGGAATCCCCACCAGTTTCAGCAACCGGACCACCTCCTCATCCGTCGCCGCCTGTGGACGGTGCAATTTGAGCGATTCCTTGATCTGCCGGCCCACCCGAAACACCGGGTTGAGCGACGCGCCCGGCTCCTGAAAAACATAACTGACCACCCCGCCCCGCAGCCGGCGCAACTCGCTCTTGGACGCCCGCAACACATCCCGGCCCTTGAGCAAAATCTCCCCTCCCGGATAATGGGCGGGCGGGCTGGGCAGCAACCGCGCGATGGACAGCGCCGTCACGCTTTTGCCCGAACCGCTCTCGCCCACCAGGCACAGTGTTTCCCCCGCGCTGATGGAAAGCGACACGCCATCAACAGCGCGGACAGCCTGTTCGCCCGAGCCGAATTCGAGCAGGAGATTTTTGATTTCCAACAACCCCGCAAATGTACGATTCAGCCCTCGCCGCTGACCAGTTTTATTTCTCCGCAACAGGGCGAGGGTGAATTTGGGTAAAATTGGCTCATGACAGCGGAAATCAGAATTTGACCCTGTTCACTTTGTGGCGCAAAGTAAACCAAATGCAAAAGATCATTACTGAAAGTATTCGGTATTGGGAGAGCCGCCGCGTTTGCTACAACATCGTCCTGATCGCTGTTGCCTTGGGGTGGCTGCTATTTACATGGCCCCATTTTCGGCCAGCGTTCACTTGGAAGTCCGGGTTGTTGCTTTTCCTCCTCGCGGTCATCGCGAATGCCTGCTATTGCGCCGCGTACCTTTTCGACATTGTTTTCCAGCGGCAGTCCTTCTGCATCGCATGGAAGCGGCGACGCTGGATCCTCTGGTGCGCTGGAACGGTCTTCGCCGCCTGCCTTGCGTATTACTGGATTGCCGACGAAATTTATCCATTCGTGATGTGACAAGAGGATGAACCAGGAGGCTGGAGCCAATTGGATCCCCATATCTCCCATCGTTCCCATCTCCCCGGAAAACATTGCGGAATGCAGCATTGCATCAGAGCCTCGAAGCCGGTTTAATCAGCCTTGTCATGAAAAAAATGAACTCTACCAATCCTGCGCCGGCCAATGGATTGTCCCGCCGCAAATTCATCCGGCGCACCACCCTGGCGGTCGGCGCCGCCGCCTTTTCCTTTCCTTATGTTGGAAAGGTTCTGGGGGCGAACGATCGCATCAATCTTGCCTGCATCGGCTGCGGCGGCAAAGGGGACAGCGATACGAGCGACGCGGCAGGGTGCGGGGCCAATATCATCGCGCTGTGCGATGTGGACGAACTGACGTTGAACAAAAAGACCCGGGAGTTTTCAGGGAAATTTCCGAACTTGAAGCAGTTTCGCGATTACCGCCAGTTGCTGGACAAGATGGGCAAGGACATCGACGCGGTGACAATTTCCATTCCCGACCATAATCACGGCGTGGCAACAATCCGGGCCATGAAGATGGGCAAGCATTGCTTTTGCCAGAAACCGCTGGTGCAAACGGTCAGCGAAGCGCGCATCGTGCGACAACTGGCCAAAGAAAAAAAGTTGGCGACGCAAATGGGCAACCAGGGCAGCGCGGAAAACGGCTTGCGCCGGGCTGTGGAGGTGATCCAGGCTGGCGTGATCGGGCATCCCCAGGAATTGCATGTCTGGTCCAACCGCCCGATCTGGCCCCAAGGCCTGGCCCGTCCCGCGAGCCATGATGTTGTGCCAGCCACGCTGGACTGGGATGTGTGGCTCGGTCCCGCCCCAGAGCGGCCGTTTAAGAATGATGTTTATCATCCCTTCAACTGGCGGGGTTGGTTCGACTTTGGCACCGGAGCGCTGGGGGACATGGCCTGCCATACGGTCAACATGCCGTTCCGCGGATTGAAGCTCGGGTATCCAGACGTGGTGGAATGCGAATTGGCCTCGCGCATCTATCCCGAGACTTTTCCCAAGACGTCGCGCATCCGGTTTGAGTTTCCTGAACGCGAGGGGCTGCCGCCGCTGAAATTCTGGTGGTATGATGGCAATCCCAAAGACAAGACGAAACCTCTGCGCCCTGACAGGCAAGTCCTGCGCGAGGTGCTGGGCATGTATGACAAACTGCCCGGCAGCGGCGCTCTCATCATCGGCGACAAGGGACAATTGTTCTCGCCCGATGACTACGGCGCGCAGTTCTTTGTGGCGCTCAACGGCGAGAAAGAATTTGTGCCGGGTGACGAGCACGCAGCGGCCAGGGCCGTTGCGCAGACGATCCCGCGTTCGCCAGGCCACATGCAGGAATGGTTCCGCATGATGAAGACTGGCTCGCCCGCTTACTCCAACTTCGACATCGCCGCCTACCTGGTGGAGATAATCCTGCTCGGCGACGTGGCGCTGCGCCTGGGAGAAGGGCGGCGAATGGAATGGGACGGGCCGAACATGAAGTCGCCGAGCCATCCCGAAGCGGCGCGCTTCGTGACAAGGCAGAACCGCGGCGGCTGGGACGCTTGAGGCGGGACGAAGGGCGAAGGCAACGATGGAGCTAACAGGTAGTATTGACAATTTGCGGGCGGAATTGCTGGGCATTCTGCGGACGAAATCTGTTTTTCACGGCGATTTCACGCTGTCCTCCGGGGCCAAAAGCAAATACTACGTCGATTGCCGGTTGACGACGCTCGACGCCAGGGGCGCATGGCTTATCGGACAACTGATGCACGCGCTGGTGCGCAGGGAGGAGAGGAGCAGAAGCCTGCGCATCGATGCCGTGGGCGGATTGACGATGGGGGCTGATCCGGTGGCGCTGGCGACGGGGATGATTTCGTGTTGGGCCGGGGACGCGGAGGCGCTGCGGATCTTTTGTGTTCGCAAAGCCCCCAAGGGGCACGGGCAAACAAAGCTGATCGAAGGCAATTTCAAAGCGGGCGACACGGTGGTGGTGGTTGACGATGTGGTGACGAGCGGCAACTCCACCGTCACAGCGATCAACGCGGTGCTTAAAGAAGGCGGTCGGGTGGCTTTTGCCGCCGTGCTGGTGGACCGGCAGGAAGGAGGACGGGAGAAAATCGAGGCCATGGGGTGTCCGTTGCTCTCCCTCTTCCAGCGGGACGAATTGCTGGGAGGGCCGGCAGGATGACACCGCGCAAAATTGCCCGGCGATTTCGCGCAAAGGAATTGGTGTGATCCCCGGCGCGCACAGGGATTGTCAAGTAACAGAAAAGGCGTCCTTGCCCGCCGCGCTCAGACTGGTTCGTGTGTGCCAACGGTCGTGGAAAGGACGCCCAGGGTGGTCTTTAAAATATCCCACTGCACCTGCAAATGCAGAACTTCATTGCGCAGGGCTTCGTTTTCCGCTTTCAATTGGGCAATGCCCGTCAAGTTTTTGGCCGGACGCTGTTTCGAAGCCGCTTTCTTATTCCAACTCCGCAGGTCGGTTGAATCGACGCCCAGTTCGGCGGCTGCGTCTTCCACGGTGCTGCCGGTTTTTTGAAGGTAATCAACCGCGGCGCGCTTAAAATTCTCGTCGTGCCTGCGAGGGTCATTTTTGTTTGGCATAAATTCCAGTATTTAATTTCTCTCTTTCGCGATGCCTCATGGCCTTCGCGCGGAGATCAATCTTCCACCGTTGATTAAGCAAGCGCCGTGCCACCATCAAAAACGCAAATCAGGGACGTTCTTCGGAAATGATACGCAAGTATCAGGCAATGAACGGGTTCTGCTTGAGAACATTCGGATAAAGCCGTGGACATGCCCAGGCGCCCCCGGCGAGGTAAACCCAGCCTGTTAGCATGTGTGCCACGAAAAAAAAGGCCAGTCCGATCAAATCCACCGCCTGCCAGCCGTAAAGAAAAGTAGCTCCACCCATGAGGAATGCCCCCGGAAGCAGCGCCGCTGAACTCATCCGCCAGGCCCCGGCCCATGATAATTGGCGATCTGCGAACCAGGCGATGAATTTCGCGGGCACTGTATAGATTAAAGCCAACACCGCCCAAATTCCGAACAATAGCGCAAAAATCGCCAGGCCGGCGGCCGCCAGCAGAATCGGATGCCACGCACCCCACCACGGCTCCAGACTGGAACGGCTCAGGTTCAGCGCCGCACCCGGCCCATAATCGAATTCCCAACCCCAGTCGGGACGGAAAACCGAACCCACGCGAAAATCGGTGGGGCGAAACTGAATCTGGATATCGGCGCTTTGCCCGATCTGGCCGGAACTCTCCGGCGTTACGGCGATGGCGAGGAATTTCGTTTCGGCGATGAGCGTCGCGTCAATACCGGCGAGGCGTCCATCGGCTATTTTGGCCGTCTCCGGCATTTTTTGAATGGCTTGAAGGATGACCGGCGAGCAGGCGCGGCGGAGGAAGCAGACGGCGCTGCCGCTGACCAGGACCGCGAACAGAAGTTCGACCAGCAGCAACCGGCCCAGCCTGGCCCGGGCAAAAGCGGCCAACCCGCCGAAGGTAAATGGCTGCCACGCGGCCCGGGACGGCGTTGCCCCATCCGCAGCAAGGCTCATGGTTCCTTCTTCGGCCCGCCTTTGGGCCGCTGCTCCGGCGGCGCCAGTATAATGGCAATTGGAAAGCGCAGTTTCATTACGTCATCCACCAGGATTTCGACGTAATAAGCGCCGGCCGTTTCAAATTTAATGGGACCCCAGACCGTGACCGTGGTCGCGTTGTGGATGACATCTTGCAGCGCGAATTTCATTTCGCTCTTGCGCAGCACGGTGGTTTGATCCGGCCCGATGAGCCGCACGGATTCCAGAAATTGTCCGTAGCCGGCCGCCCAGCGGTTAAACAAACAGAGCTTGAACGCGGTGACCGGAAGTTGCGGAACACGGATAAAATTGATCACACCAATGAGAAAAAAATTGCCGTTTGCCTCCTGGCGGACCTCTTCGCACAAAAGAGAGCATTGCAGATCGGGTAAGATTCGTGAAGGAGTCATAATTGGGATGGGTTAAGGTTGGGGATTTGGATTTTGGATGCTGGCAAATTGTTCGGCGGCGCGCACGGTGTTTTGCAAAAGCATGGCAATGGTCATGGGCCCTACCCCGCCGGGGTTGGGCGTGATCTTTCCCGCGACAGGCTGGACACCGGCAAAATCAACATCGCCCGTCAATCGCCAGCCGCCCCTGGCCGACCGGTCCGGGACGCGGTTGACTCCCACATCAATCACCACCGCGCCGGGCTTGACCATGTTGGACTTGACAAATTCCGGCGAACCCAGGGCGGCAATAAGAATGTCGGCGCGCCGGCAGTGCGCGGCAAGATCGCGCGTCTGGGAATGGCAAACGGTCACCGTGGCGCCGGCGTGCGGGGCCTTTTGCAGCAATATCGCCGCCATCGGTTTGCCCACCATGTTCCCGCGCCCCAGCACGACCGCCTCCGCGCCTTCCACGGTCACTTGGGAACGGATCAACAATTCGTGTATCCCGGCCGGAGTGCAGGGTCGAAAACCCGTGGCATCCCCCAGCATCAGCTTGCCCGCGTTCACCGGATGAAAACCGTCCACGTCTTTTTCCGGGGCAACCGACCCGAAAATTCTGGCCTCTGAGATATGCCTGGGCAGCGGGGCCTGCACGAGAATGCCATGCACGCCGCGATCCGCGTTCAGACGCGCCACCAATTCCAGCAACTCCTTTTCCGGCGCCGACGCCGCCAGCGCGCAGGTCTGCGATGAAATGCCCAGGCGCGCGCTGGTTTTTTCCTTCATGCCGACATAAACGCGGGAAGCCTCATCCTCGCCGACGCGAACAAAGACCAGGCGGGGCACGATCCCGCGGGCCTGAAGCCGCGCAATCCGCCGGGCGGTTTCCTGGTGAATCTGCTCAGCGATGGCGCGACCGTCGATAAGATTGCCGGGTGGCATCAGGGCATGAGATCAACCGTTTGGACGCTCAAAACCGGAGTGCGCGGCCAGCTTGGATCCAAAAACTCGGAGCCGGTGATTCTCACTCGTGTGCCAACGAATATCTTGAACTTTTTTTGGCCGGGCGCGGGCTGCAAATACTCGATCAGTTCGCCGGTTTTGATATCGTGCAACTCATAACCCGCCGGCGCTTGAATGTTAAACGCCCTGTGGACAAACCCTTCGCGCGTTACCGTGCGCGGAGGCTCTTGCTTCGCAGGTTCCGGCCGGGTCGCCGCTGCCGCGGGGGCGGGAGCGGTCGCCCGACGCAACGCCGCAAGTTCCTGGTCGGCCTCGCTTGCGGCCGTCGGCGCGGGTGCGACAAGCCCGGTCGGCGCTGTTTCCACCGGTTTGGCCGGAGCCGGAGCCGTCTCCGCCGGCACGTTCACCACGACAGGCGTCTCAACGGCGGGTGGAGGCGCGGGTGCAGCCACGGTCGAAGGAGGAGTGCCGGGCGGCGGCGCGGCGGCCGCCACGGGAGCTGGCGTTGCAGCCGCCTGCTTGTCCAAATACTCGGAAGCGACAAAAGCAAAGGCATTGGCCGGCGTTTCGATTTCCAGCCAGCCTTCTTTTTTGCGGATTTCTTTGACAGCGGTCCCTTTGTCCAACCGGCCGACAATGCTGTAGTTCTCTCCGGGGCCGCCCCGCACATTGACTTTCTTGACGCGCACGGCCTTGGTTTCAGGATCAATAAAGTCGGCATCCACCCAAACCGGCGCGTTGGTGGGCAGGACAATGCGGGACCATTGGCCAGGCTCATTCGGGCGAACGTGGCCGAGAGTGATTTCTTCCAAAACAGTGACGCTCTCGCCCTTCTTCACATGGGTGATCACTTCGCCGGCGAAGGAACCCTGGCCCCGAACGTCCAGCACATCGCACTTGACGATGGCCGTGACGGGCGGATTGAGAAAGACACTGCTTTTGACAGTTGGCGCTTTGGTGTGTTTGGCCTTCGCCTTGGGTTCCTGCGCCGGTTTGGCGGCAGGCGCGGCGGCAGGCGCAACGGAAGCAGCGGGGGGTGACGGGGGGTTCATGACGGGCGGCACGGGGTTCGACGCCTGCGCCAGGACCGACAGGGCGGTCAAGGGAGTCAGCGCGGATAAAAGCCAAGCTGTAAGTTTCATAACACGGGAAGTAGGGACTTAATTTCTGGTTCTGTCAACACCCGCCATTTGCCTGCTGGCAATTGGCCGAGCTTTATCGGACCGATTTGGACGCGTTGCAAACGGCGCACCACGAGGTGTTGCGATTCAAAAAGGCGGCGGACTTCGCGGTTTTTCCCTTCGGTCAATTCCAGTTCCACGATGCTGTTGGAATTATTGGCCGAAATCAGCCGTGCGCGCCGGGCCTGCAATTTCTCGCCCGCGCTCACCACGCCTTGTGTAAAGTTCTTTATCATTTCTGCCGTGACCCGGCCTTCAACCCAGGCCACGTATCTCCGGGGTATGCCATAACGGGGATGCGTTAATTTCAAGCAAAAATCGCCGTCATTTGTCAAAAATATCAACCCTTCGCTCTGGTAATCCAGCCGGCCAACCGAAAAAAGTTCCGTCCATTCCCGCGGCAACAGGTCGCCAATTCTCTTCCGTTCGTCTTCCGTTCCCCGGGTGCAGACAAAGCCGGGCGGCTTGTTGACCGCTATATAAAGTTTGCGCTTCCGGGCCACGACCCGGCCATCCACAGCCACACGGTCCTGCTGCGGGTCCACTTTTGCGCCCAATTGCGAAGCCACTGCGCCATTGACCGTCACCCGGCCGGCGATAATGACCCGTTCGCTGGCCCGCCGCGAGGCAATGCCCGCTTCGGCCAGAAACTTTTGCAGACGAACCACAAGTAGGACTCACACATCGGCCTTGGTCTTGCGCAGACCGGTGACCTTGTCGCCCGTCTTCCATTGGCCGCGTTTTTTCAGAATGGCAACCCGTTCAAACCGTTTCAGGACATTGCGCTTCGCGCCAAGGGTGCTCGTTGCGCGCAGACTTCGATGCTGTGACATAATTTCAAAAAAAGTTCCACCGCGCTCAAGCGCGGCACATTTTCCCACCGCCGCCCAGTTTAGGGGCAAATCCGGCCCAGCGCAATACTTAACACAACCCGAGGCCACCGTCCGCATTTAAATGCGACGTAAAAAGCTCCGGCAGGGAGGTCCATTGCGGTTTAGGGCCTGACTTGGATTCTAAATGCGCAGAAACCCTGGTCCGCGTTGGTTGGGGTGTATGACATGGGGCTGCTGAAGGCCTGCACCCAATCCGTCACCGGTGTCCATGTGAGCAGGTTGGTGGAACTCTCCACTTGATAAAGCCGTCCCGGAACAGCCGACCATTGGAAGGTGACCTTCCCGTCCGCCTGAAACGCCCTGACGAATCGCAGATTGGAAGCCGGATTGGTCGGATCGGTTCCAGCTATAAACTCCGCGTAGTCGCTCATCCCGTCTTTGTCGGTGTCGGTCAATTGCGTCCGGTTGGTTGACACACTGCCAAAATAATACTGTTCATACAAATCCGACATGCCGTTGCTGTTCACGTCCGGGAAAGTGTAATTGCCGTTGAAGGTCAGCGTCCCGCCCGCGGTCAGCGTGTTCGTCTGGGTGGGAGGCGTGATGAAGAAGGCCACGTCGCCGAATTGCGCCGTGTATTGCCCTGGAGGAGCGTTGCTCAAGGTCGTCGCAAGGGCTGTGCCGGATTGGCTGACCGGCCCGCTCAACATAAAACTCCCCGAACCGAGATTCTTGGAGACGACAATGGTTCCGCCCTCATCCGCTGACACACCGGTGATGCCAACGTCGTCCACCAGCCAGCCGTGCAGCGGATTGTCGATGGACACCCCCACGTAGTTCCAAACCACTTGAATGGTTTGTCCCGCCCATGCTGTCAAGTCCACTGATTCCGGCTCCCAGTCGAGGGAATCCAGCGTGCTGAAATCTTGCGCTTGCGGGAGCGAATCAGGGGACGCGCCGCTGCTGGTGCTGACCAATATCTGGCCTTCTTCAAGCCCGCTCGAAAAATCACCGCAATCCCAAAACGTCAAAGTCACCTGGCTAAACCCAGTCAGGTCAATAAATGGGCTGTAAAGAAAGCTGTCTATGGTGAACGTTTGCTGCCCGTCCAGGTCGCTTCCCCAGCAGTTCGCCCCGGAATGGGCGCTGGTTTGCAGCCCGTTGTTGGGCGTGCCGAGGGTCCAATTGATGTCACCGCCAAATTCAGGATCCGGCACCACAGACCAGCCTTTGGCGCCGCTCTCCAAATTGTCGAACCAAGGCGGCTGCAATGTTTTCGGGGTGATAAAACGATAAAGAGCGCCGTGATTATCATCCGTCGCGCTGTTGCCTGCCTGGTCGCGGCTGGTCACATTGTAATAATAAGTCCGGTTCGCCCCCAGTCCGGATAACGTCACCGAGTGATTGGTGACAAGCCGCGCGTCATAAACGCTCTGATTCAACAACGGCACGCCGTACTCCACCAGTGAATCCGCCGGTGTGGATGTGTTCCACGTTACCACAGCGCTTCCAATATTGGTCGCTGCCTGGACTTGCGTAATGACCGGCGGCACTGTGTCCACGATGGCGGTGGCCACCACATTGGCATGGGCTGAAGCGTCAAAATAGCTCGCGCTAATCGTGTCCCCGTTCTTGACATGCAATTGGCCCGCGGCAGTTGTATTCGACGCCACCAGCGTGACGGAGCCGCGAAACAATCCCGGGTGTGGCGTTTCACCGAGCGTGATGGTGACAAGATTCGTCGCCGAACTGGTGGAAAACGTGGCTTGGGTCCGCCCCGTTCCGGCCAGGTCCGAATCGCCTGTTTCCACTGTCACAACGTCCGGTATCGTATAGATGTTGTTGTCGAGCCAGACGACGCCAACGCCGTTCGCGCCCGGATCAAGAAAATTGAGAATGTTTCGCAACAGAACCACCTCGTTATCGGGCGTTGGCCCGCTTTCAGGCACGGTGTCGAGGGGGAACGAAAGAAACACAATTCGTCCGGGACTGTCCACTCCCGTCGGGGGGTAACTGGCGCCGCATGCCTTGCCTGATACCGTTTCAAAGGTGATGGGGGTGGCAGTCGCGACCGGCGTAAAAGTATCGGAAAAGTCCGGTCCAAGATTCTCCCCGTCACCAAACAAGTCGGGGAAATACGGGTAAGACGAATAATCCAATGTGATATTCATGCCGCCGGTGATCGGGTTGCCGGGGGCGCCCTGAAACGCTGGCACGCCAAAATCTTCATCGCAACCCGAACAGGGGGCGGGCGGATCGGGATTCTGGATGAACCCGCCGACTTGCAGCACCGTTTGGCGAAATGGCACATCGCCCAATTGGCTGAGAATTCCCATCGAGGCCATGAAGAAGGATCCGCCGCCGTTGAGATATGTCTCGATCATGGCCTGTTGCTGCGGCGTCAGGGTGTTGTTTGTCCCGGTGTAGTTGATAATGTCATCAGTCGTTCTCCAGATCACCACATGGAATGGTTGCAAGTCGGAAAGCTGGGGAGGTCCGCGCTCGATCACCTTCCAATAGGCAAAGCTGAAGCCCGCCGCGGCCAGGGCGTTGGTGTAAGTCCCGGCGGCAATCACAGTGGAGCCGTCCTCTGTTTCGCCTGCGTCATCGTACGCGTCAATCAACAAAACCACCGGAGTGGGCGCCGCCACAAAGGCATACAATCTTCCCGAATTATTATTGGTTGCGCTATTGCCCGCTTCGTCCGTGGAAGCGACCACGAAATAATAGGTCGCCCCGGACGTCAAATCGGCCAGGATGATTGAATGATCCGTTGTCAGCGTGGCATCGTCTGCCGTCAGGTTCAAGGCCGCTGGATTGGTGCCGAAATAAATCGTCGAAGTGGCGGCCTCGCTGGTTTGCCAGGTGATGGTCAGCACGCCGATATCCAAATTGGTTGTCACTCCGCTGATGACAGGCGCAACTAGGTTGGCCACGGCCGTCGCGCTTCGCGGCGTGCCCGAAGAATCGGTGTAATCTGCTTCGATGGCATCGCCGTTGTGAATCTCCAGCTTGCCATCGGGGGCGGGATTGCCAACCACCGTCGTCACCATTCCAGTGAACGCTCCGTAGCCGCCTGCGGCATTCAAGGTGATGTTTTCTCCCAAAGGCTCGGTTGTGCTCTTGACCAAGACAGTTACCGCGTTACTGGCCGCCCGCCCCCCATCCAGCACCTCCAATCGTATCGTCCCCGGCGCGGCGTAATTGGTGCGATCCAGCAGGACCTCCCCTTGCCGGCCCGCAAGAAGATTCCCCGACATGACCAATGCGAAATCCTGGTCGATTGCAGCCGTGTCCAGGCGCGCATCCTCCGGCACGTTGCTGGCCAATATCCGCACCAGATAATTTCCGGGCGCCGGCTGGCCCAGTTGGATTCCCTCCACATTATTAAGAGTGTCTGCGTCCGGCGCGTTGGGCGTTGATTCTCCGCCAGTAAATTGATTGCCCCGATAAATCGTGCCATCCGGGCCGACGACTTCCAGGGCCAAATTATTGACCAGGGCTGGAATCGCCCCGGGGAATCCCGCCACGTCGGTATAGGCCAATGTAATTTTCAGCGGCTGATCGGATTTCTGGACAAACACATGTTGATCATATTCCTGTCCGGTGCTTAAGAGGACCGTTTGGTCCACATATTCATACACGCGCGAAGACCCGATGATATTGGTCAACGTAATGCGGCCCCAGCCTTCATCATTATTGGGGATCGGCCCCGGGCCGCCGTTGTTTTCGTCCAACTCCGCCGCGGAATTGATCAAGGCCGCCTTGACCAGCGCCGGCGAAGGCGTGGCATTGGTATGCGTGCTCCGATAATACTGCATGAAAACCGCCGCCGCACCGGAGGCAAAGGGGCCGGACATGCTCGTTCCGCCCATATAGACGTAATAGTTGTCGATCGTGACCCAGGCAATGGCCGCCTCGTTCGGCGCCGCCGAGGAAGCCAGCGACGCAATCCACGTTCCAGGCGCCACAAGGTCCGGCTTGATCCGGCCATCTTCGCACGGACCCCGGCTGGAAAAATCAGCCATTGTGTCCGGCCCGTCGTCATAAAGTCCGTAAGTCTCCGACTCGGTTCCTGACACCGTCTCCGAAGCTCCGGTGGCGATGACGTTCTTGCCCGTTGCCGGGCTGTCCAGTGTTTGAGAGTCCGGCCCCGCGTTGCCCGCTGAAAACTCGAGAACGTACGGTTGATCCCCGGGAGTCACCGTATCCGCATCCCGCACGAGCTCATCGAACTGCGCCGCGTCCATGTCGTACTCTCCCTGCACATCGTTGCCCCAGCTCGCCGAACCGATTTGCGCTCCGTGGCGAACCGCATCCCGCGCCAGTGTTTCATCGCTCGGCGCCAGCGTGACTTCATTGGCGTCAGCATCAAAAATTCTTTCGATAAACAGGCTTGTGCCCGATGCGACACCCAAACCGTACCAAGCGCCGGTGGCAGGATCCGTCTCGCCCGTTGCTGCATTTCCCGCCACAATGCCCGCGCAATGCGTGCCGTGCCCGTAGCCGTCTGAACCGTCCGTCAACGAACCGTAATACTGAAAACCACTGACCCGGCCCTTCACATCCGGGTGCATCGTGTTTGTATTGCCTGTGTCCAACCCCGTGTCCGCCACGCATACAGTCACGCCGCTCCCCCCGAAATGCAGTTGCTCGGTTATGGTGGGAGTGCCTGTCAAACCATCGTCTCCGCCGACGATCTTCGACGCCAGTTCATCCACCAATCTGCGACGCGGCGCAGGCTCAACCCAGAGCACGGAATTCAATTGCGCCAGATTGGTCAAGAGCGCCGGCGGCAGATTGCCCCGCACGATCATTCCCTGCCGCAAGCGGCTCTCGTGATCCACCCTCGAAAGCATCGCCCGCACCTGCTGGACTTCCCCCGCCGTTGCGCGCGGCGACAACAAAATGTTCACCGCCACCGGAAGATTAGACTTCGATGCGCCGCTGGCCGCCGCTGACAACCGCGGATGAATCTTGTGCTCCGGGCGGTAAGGTCCGACCCACCGCACAAAACTCAAACCCCGCACCCGGGCCAGTGAGGCGTTGGTGATTCGTGCGATAAAAGCGTCCTCCGGCACGTACTTCACCAAGTCCACACCGTTGGTCTTGAGGACGGCCCGCCACGCCGCCTGCGGATGTCCCTCAAATTGGACAAGAAACAGCCCGGAAGCCGCGCCCTCCGCCGCAACTGTGGCCGATTTCCCGGCAGGCTGCGTGGCGATGAGTTCGTTGCGCAGGCGGATATATTTCGTCTGGCTGCGTGTGGTCAGCGGAGCAAGAATGACGCAACAAACAGCGCCGACCTTGAGCAGCGCTGTAACAAAACGGCCTGAGTTCACCCTTTAACCATAACCGCGAACTCAATTCGGGACAACCAGAATCTATGGACTTTGGCGCAACAAAGGAGCCATTGCCGCCTCGATTTCATGGTCGGATTCGCCGATTTTCGCCTTGCACAGATACCAGCGCTCGACGTGTTCCACGGTGGCGTTGGGCGCGAGTTTTGTCAGCGGCCCCAGGCTTTCCACTTCCAGCATGTCCCCGTTCGTGTAACATTCGACGTTGCAGCCAAAATCGGGATACGCCGCGGCGGGATCGAAGGCGAAGCGCTTGAGAAAGACCTGTCCGTCGCGGTGATAAGCGGCCCATCCTTGTTTGTTGCCCAAGCCAAATTTCTGCGGCGTCGTGGCGGCGGGGTCGCAGCCGAGTTGGATGAATTTCGCGCCCCATTTCCATCGTGGATCGGCCATGTTGGTGTAACCCCACAAGCCGGCGGGCCGAACCGGCAACAATTCATTCGAGGGCGGTTCCTGCGGCAGGATGGCCCGGCCGGGACCTTGCATAACGGTCAGCGCCCACGGGGCCAGTTCCACCGGCCAGGGGTTTTTATTGGCAAGCTGATGCCGCACGGTGACACTGTTGCGTTGCGCGTCCAGCGTGACCTCGATTTCCTTCTGGATGCCGGTTGCCGTCTCGGTGGGCTGAATGAGTTTCAAAGTTGCGCCATCCCACTGGTGCCCGATGGGGCCGTTGTCCGGGGCGTAGGTGCGGGGCATGACCTCCGGCGCGTGCCAGAGACGGTGCCCGCCGTAACTGCGCCAGGCATCGCCCCCCGTCTTGCCCACCTCGGCAAATTCCTTGAACAGATTTGGAGCGCCGACGAAGCCAAACCGGATGATGCGCGGCCCGATGTCCGTGGTCGCGATCAATTCAATATTCTGGTTGGCCAGCCGGATGCACCGGGGCCATCCGCCGTAAGAAACCTCCTGCATTTGTACAGTCATCTGAAAGTTTTAACGCCCTTTCCGCCCCATCGCCAGCAAAAACAAATCTTTTCGAGGCAAAAACATTTTCCCGATTGCGCGCTGCCTTAATGCGTTTGTGCAGGGCTGTGGAATGGGCTGCCTGCCTGGTAGAGTTTCATCTCAAATTGAAGTTGCCCGGCCAGCCTGGTGTTGGGTTGCGCCCCGGCCAGGCGCAAGGCGCGCTGCGCGGTTTCCACCGCTTCGGAAAACCGCCCGGCTTCGGCGAAGGCGGCGGCGAGGGTGTGGAGAATGAGCGGATTTTCTCCGCCGGTCAGTTCATTGGCCTGCCGGGCCAGTTCCACCGCCTTGTCGCCCTTGCGTAGCGAGGCGTCCGGACAAGTGGCCAGAAGCCATGCCAAATTATTTTGGATCGATGGATCGGCTGGTGCGAGTTGCAGCGCCATTTGGAAATGGGAGATCGCTTCGTCCACTCTTCCCGTTTGGCGAAGAACGCTGCCGAGGTTGTTGTGTGCTTTCACGTCATCGGGGTTGGTTTCCAGCCCCTCCCGGTATTGGGTGATCGCCTCGTCCATTCTTCCATTTCGCTGAAGCGCGTAGCCGAGGTTGAAATGCGCGTCCGCATAGTAGGGCTTGAGTTTCAGCGCCTCCTGGTATTGGACAATCGCTTCGTCCATTCTGCCCTTTTGGAAAAGAGCGAATCCGAGATTGTTGTGGGCTTCCTCGTAATAGGGATTGATTTCCAATGCTTTTTGATAAAGGGCGATCGCTTCGTCCACTCTTCCCTTTTGCAGCAGACCGTTGCCGAGGTTGTTGTGGGCTTCCGCATAGTGGGGCTTTATTTGCAGCGCCTCCCGGTATTCGGTGATCGCTTCATCCACTCTTCCCTTTTGGAAAAAAGCGGTGCCGAGATCGTTGTGGGCTATCCAACAATCGGGATTCACGCGAATGGTTTGCAGCCAGAGCGTTTCGATGTTGGCGTACGTCCCGCATTGCTTCCACGTCAACGCGCCCAGCACCAGCAGAAGCGCCGCGGCCACAACCGGTTTCCTGATGAGGGCCGCCGCCAGCGCAATCGGGCCGATGATGGCAAAATACTGCCAGTGATCGGCCACCAGGGAGTAGCGCATGAAATAGATGTTGAGAAATCCGAGAATGGGCAGGAGCATCACGACAAAATAGGCCAGCCCGAAGAGCAATGCCTTTCCCCAACCCCGCCGACCGCACCAGCACAAGACAAACGCCGCCGCCAACAAGACCAGCGGGATGTAAGACAACACCTTCCGGGCGTCGATCTGCCAGCGCGGATAGACAAAAGCCAGGTTCAGCGGCAGCACCGCTTTGTAAAGATAAAACCAAACGGCCCAGCCGGCTCCCGCCAAACGCGACCAGAATCCATCCGTCCGGACCACTTCGCCGCGGATCCCCTGATGATACTGGAACCACACCGTCACCAGACCCAAGGCTGCCGCCATCACGAAAAAAGGAACGGCGCGCCGGGCATCCTTCCATCCCACCCGACCGCGCCGCCACCAGGCCATGCCCAACAAAACAACCGGCAACGGCGACACGGCGGTTTTGCTCAACAGGGCCAGCGTAAAGCCGGCCAAAGCCATCCCATACCATCGGCCCCTGCCGCTGTCCTCGAACTTCAGCCAGCACAAAAGCGTGACGGCATAAAAAAACATGCACAGCGTATTTTTCCGCTCCGAGATCCAAGCCACCGATTCGACATTGACCGGATGCAAAGCGAAGAGGGCGGCAGCCAGCATCGCTCCTGGAATTCTCAGGCATTGGAGCACACGCCAGAGCAGCACTGCGCTGAAGGCATGCAGGAGGACATTGACCAAGTGGTAGCCCAGCGGGTGGTTTGCCCAGATTCGCCATTCCAGCCACAACATGCTGGAAGTCATCGGGTAGTAATCCGGCGTGGAAGCGGTGAACCACAGTCGGCACAAGCCATCCGTGCTTTTGATAACGGGATTGTCCGTCACAAATTCATTGTCGTCCCAGATGAATCCGCAATGCCATACCGGCTGATAGGCAATGATGGTGACGGCCACCAGGAAGAGCCCAAGCAGCCAATCGTGACGCCACGAGGACGGCAGAAAATCCATAATGCCATGGCTGGCCTTTGCCTTCTCACCATCACCCGCGCCTGGCTTCCCGGCAGACAAGGCAGGCGGTTCGGCCTCTTCATTGGCTGTGCGCTTTTTTCGCCGCTTCATGCGACCGCAATGTTACGTTCTTCTCCAAGGTCAGATCAAACGCCAAATCATTTTGCCTGGTTGTGCGATGCCTTAATGCGTTTGTTCAGGGATATGGAATGGGTTGCCACTTTTTTCAGACAGGTCCTTGAACTTCATTCTGAAGATCAGCCAACAAACTGATCCCCGTCAAAGTTCAAAAAATCGCAAAATTGAAAATTGCAAGATTTCCGCAGACTCGATTAGTATGGTTCTGGCAAACATGACACCTCAAAGAGAATAAGATGATACGATTTTCCAAGTGCCACCACGGAAACACGCCACGGCATGAGCCGATGCCCGGCTGTTGAACTGAAGGGAAGAAGGCATCAAGAAAGAATGAAAGATACGATTATGAATCCATCCACTCCCAGTCGCGTGGTTGAAGTGAGCGCTAAACCCGCTCTCACGATCAACCGTCGCGAGTTTATTGAACGGGCCACGAAACTGGCCGTGACCGCCGCCGTGACCGCGCCGTTCGTGTCCCGCGCCCGCGTTCTCGGCGCGAACGACCGTATCGGCGTTGGGTTCATCGGTGTGGGCGGGCGCGGGCGCACTCATCTTGCCGTGGTCCAGGGCCTGATCAAGTCCGGCGGGAATCTGCAAATCACCGCCGTGTGCGACGCCTACCGCTACCGCCTGAATGAAGCCGCCAAGTCCGCCAGCGCCAAGGCTTACATGCGCCATCACGAACTGCTGGCCGACCCGGCGGTGGACGTTGTGTGTGTCGCCACGCCGGACCGGCGTCATGTGCCGCTGGCGATGGATGCCATCCGTTCGGGCAAGGATGTGTATTGCGAAAAACCGATGGGCCATTGGAGTCAGTTCAATCTCTGCCGCGAATTCGGCCAGGAAGTGGTAAAACTGAAGCGCATCGTTCAGGTGGGCAATCAGGGCAATTCCAGCCCGGCGTGGGGCAAGGTGCGCGAACTTGTCCAACAAGGCGCGATCGGGCGCTTGCAACACATCCTGGCTGGCTTCTACCGCAACGGCGACTGGGGCGAACGGATGCCCATCCCGGACCCGGAGGCCGTCCCCGGTCCAGACCTTGACTGGAAAGGATTTCTGGGCGACGCGCCGAAAGTGGCTTTCACCGTGGATCGTTTCTTCAGTTGGCGAAAATATCTCGACTACGCCGGCGGCCCATGCACGGACTTGTTTCCGCATGTGCTCACACCCTTCGTAAGCGCGCTCGGCCTGAACTTTCCTTCGCTGGCGGTGGCCTCCGGCGGCATCTTCAAATACAACACCTACGACCGCGAGGTGCCGGACACCTTCAATATGGCGCTGGATTATCCAGAAGGAGCTTCCGCCGTGCTCGTCTGCACCCTCGCCAATGAGTACACGACCGACCCCGCCATTCGCGGTGACGAGGGCACCCTCACGCTGCAAAACGTCGGCGGCTGGGAAAGTGGCTTCGACAGCATCACTGTCATCCCCAAGAAGGGTGATTCCCGCGTCGTGCCCGGCTTGAAGGTCGAGGCCACACCTCTCCACTGGAAGAACTTCATCCATTGCGTTCGCACCCGCGAGAAGCCCGTCAGCGATGTGGAGTTCGCGCTCAAGGTGCAAGCGGCCATGTGCATGGCCATGCTCGGCTTTCTCAACAAGAAGGTTGCCCGGTTCAACTTGCCGAAGAAGGAGATACTGTTGTGATCTTGGGGCAGGCATCGCGCATCGTTGCGGCGCTGGCGCTGTTGATCGCCGGTGGAGTGGAGAGGGCGTTTGCCGGCGAAACGCTGCGTGTGGAGCCGACCGCGGCCCAGGTTGAGTGGACGGTCTTCCACGGCGGCAAAAAGCTGCTCGTTTATCGCAGCGACCCACGCCGGTTCAAGCCCTACGTAAAAGAGCTTTGCACAATTCGCGGCGACAACCTCCTCCGCGACGCTCCAAAGGATCATCTGCATCACCACGGGCTTATGTACGCGGTCAGCGTCAACGGCCTTAATTTCTGGGAGGAGATCAGCGGCAGCGGCGTGGAGAAGCCCATTGAGACTCCACGGCCCGAGTTGGGCGCCAGTCCTGACGGCCTGCCGCAGGCGACGATTCATCAAACCCTCCATTGGCTGGCGCCGCAGGACGCCTTCCTGCCCGACTCGCCGAAACTGGCCCTGCTCATCGAAAGGCGCACGCTGGTGTTGACTGTGAACGAATCGCAGGACGAAGTCACAATGGATTGGAAGTCTCAGTTCGAAGTCGGCGGCAAGACCAATACGGTAGTCCTGGCGGGCGCGTCCTACTTCGGTCTCGGCGCGAGATTTCTCGAAGAACTCGACCCCATTGCCGCGCACTTCAACTCCGAGGGCAGTCCGGACCTCACGGGAACGCGGCAGGACGCAACGCTCCATGACTGGTGCGCCATGGCATTCGATCGGCCTTCCGCGCCCGCAACGCTCGCCATATTCGGCCATCCTGCCAACGCACGCGGCCAGGCCGCCTTTTTCACGATGAAACACCCGTTCGCATACATCTCCGCCACGCAAGGGCTTGACAAGGAACCACTCGTCTATCACGCGGGCGACAAATTTCAGGTGGAGTATCTGGTGACGGTTTATCCCACGGTGAAATCCACTGCGTTCCTGAATGCCCGCGTCGCCGACTGGAAGACAACCCAACACTGATTCCAACAGAGCACTGACCGTCTTGTCCATCTCCACGCCAGGGACGTCTCGGTGCAGCCATCTTCAAGCGACTGTGGCAAAGTGACGGGCACCCCCGTCGGATGCGCCTGCGGCGACGGTGTGATTGACTGGCAGCAGGTCATCAATCTCACGCCATCGGGAATTTATATGCTGGTTGCTTATTATGAACAACTCGCAAAGACTTGCGAAGACTTGCGTCTGCCGCCAGGGCGCGGCCGGTATGGCTCGAAGGCGTATTGGCCAGGGTTTCGGGGGTGCCTTGGGCCACTACTTTTCCCCCTTCGTCGCCGGCTTCCGGTCCGAGATCAATCACCCAGTCGGCGGATTTTATGATGTCCACGTTGTGCTCGATGACCAGGACCGAATGGCCCGCATCAACAAGCCTTTGAAGGACTTTGAGGAGAATTCGGACGTCATCGAAATGCAATCCCGTGGTCGGCTCGTCGAAGAGAAAGATGACTGTTTTTTCACCGGGCGCAACGGTGGCTTCGCGCGCTTGGGCGAGGTGTTTGACCAGTTTGAGGCGCTGGCTTTCGCCGCCGGACAAGGTGTTGATCGGCTGGCCGAGCCGCAAGTAGCCCAAGCCAAGTTCTTGCAGGAGTTTCAGATTTTCCGCGGCCCGCCGCGCGGGCCGGGATTCGGGGAAGCCGGTCAGGAATTGAATCACCTGATCGACCGTCGCTTCCAGCAGATCGGCGATGTTCCAGGAACGGTGGTTTGGAGAATCACCGGGGCAGGGGATTGTTACTTCGAGAATGTGCGGCCGGTAGCGCCGGCCATTGCACTCCGGACAGCGAATGAAGATGTCGCTCAAAAACTGCATTTCGATTTTTTCAAACCCCGCGCCGCGGCAGTGCTCGCATTGGCCTTGTGCGGAGTTGAAACTGAAGGCGCTGTCGCCCAAGCCGCGTTGTTGGGCGGGATCGGTCTGGGCGAAGAAGGCGCGAATCTCGTCAAATGCGCCGGTGTAAACAGCCGGGTTGGAACGGGGTGTCCGGCCCAACGGAGATTGATCCACTATGATGGCCCGGCCGAGACCCTCCCAACCTTCCAGGCGGAGTTCCGAATGATTGGTTTCGGAGGCGGGGATGTCGGGAGATTCGCCGCCTTCCGAACTCTGCAATCTTTCCATGAGCGCGGGCATGAGAACATCGCGGAGCAGGGTGGTTTTGCCCGAACCACTCACGCCCGAGACGCAGACAAAACGGGCCAGGGGAATTTCGACGGCCAGATTTTTCAGGTTGTGCAAATTCGCGCCGCGCAGGAGCAGTTTGCGCTTGCGTCCGCGGGAAACGGGACGGCGTTTGGGAATTTCAATTTGCTTCCTGCCGCTCAGGTAGGCGCCGGTCAACGATTTCGCATCGCGCAGGATTTCCTTGCAGGCCCCCTGAAACACCACCTCTCCGCCGGACTCGCCGCGGCCCGGTCCCAATTCGATGATGTGATCCGCGGCGCGCATCACGCCCGCTTCATGTTCCACGACGACCACCGTGTTGCCGGCGTCGCGCAGTTGGCGGACAATGCGGACGAGCCGGGCCGTGTCGCGCGGGTGCAATCCCACACTGGGCTCATCCAGCACGAACAGAGTATTGACCAGCCGCGAGCCGAGACACGCCGTCAGGTTGACCCGTTCGGTTTCGCCGCCGGAAAGGGAACGGGTCAGGCGGTCCAGGGTCAGATAATTCAGTCCAACCTCGTCCAGATAAGCCAGGCGGGAGCGGACTTCGTCGAGAGCCATCGCCAGGGGATCGGAAGCTTTTGGCGGCGGCCCCTTGGCCATGAGCGAATCAATAAACAGCAAGGCCTGGCGAACCGGCAAACGATAGAAATCCGCCAGGGTCAGGCCGTTGACGCGGTAAAGCAGCGTCTCAGGGCCAAAGCGCGTGCCCTGGCAATTGGGACAGGTCTGATAAACCCGATAGCGCGAGAGCAGGACGCGCACGTGCATTTTGTAGGCCCGCGATTCCAGCCAGCGGAAATAGCCCTTCACACCATACCAGGCGTTCGGCCATTCGTGGGCTTTGTCTTTGTTGTAATCCGCATCGCCATCGATGACCCAGTCCCGCCACTTTTGCGGCAAATCCTGAAACGGAACGTCCACGGGCACTTGGCGCAGGCGGGCGAACTTGAGCAACTCTTCCTGGCACTCGGCGTTGGAAGGGGTTTGCCAGGGTTTGACAGCGCCCCCGGCCAGAGTTTTGGACCGGTCGGGTATCGCGGCATTGTAATCAATGGCAATGACGCGGCCAAAACCCCGGCAAGCCAGGCAGGCGCCGATGGGATGATTGAAGCTGAACAAAGCCGCCGTCGGCCCGGCGTATTCCAAGTCGCACCGGGCGCAGTGCATTCTGTTGGAGAAAAGGGCGGGGGAAGCAATGGCAGCGCGGGATTCCGGCGGAAGGGGATGGACGGCCAGTTTGCCTTTGCCAAAATGGCAGGCTTGCTCGCACGCCTCGACAAACCGGGCGCGATTTTGCGCGCTCAATCTGACCCGGTCCTGGATCACGGTTACGCACAGGGCGCCAGAAGCCTTGATCCGGGCCGGGGCCTGTTCAAGCGGGATGACTTCCCCGTTGAAGAAGAGGCGCTGATAGCCCTGGCGGGCAATGAGCGCCAACGACTCTTTCAGGGAGAATTTTCCGCTGAGCGGCAACTCGAAAGTGACCAGCGCTTCGCTGTCCGGCGCCAGACCGCGCATGGCCGTCCAGATTTTTTGCGGCGAATCCTTTTGCACCGGTTCACCGCAACGCCGGCAATGGAGCTGCGACAAATGGGGCCAAAACAGTTTGGCGTAATCGGTGATTTCAGTCATGGTCCCGACTGTGGAACGGGTGGATTTGACGGTGTTCCGCTGTTCGATGGCAATGGCGGGAGGAATGCCTTCGATGCTGTCAGCCTGGGGTTTATCCATGCGGTCAAGGAACTGGCGGGCGTACGGGGAAAACGTTTCAATGTACCTGCGCTGGCCTTCGGCAAAGAGGGTTTCAAAGGCCAGGGAACTTTTGCCGGACCCGCTCAAGCCGGCGATGACCACCAACTGGCGCAACGGCAGGTCGAGGTCAAAATTCTTCAAGTTGTTTTGCCGCACGCCACGAAGGCGGATGCAGGCTGGCGGAGGCGCGAACATGAGGCGACAGTAATCCGGGGGCCAATGGTGTCAAACCCATCCCTGCCAGGGCTTTCCCCACAACAGGTTGTGTGTCTGAAATCAGTGCTTGTCAAACGGGCGGCCTTTGTGCTATATTTTTTCCGTTCAATAAAGGAAGCCGATGGACAAGCGCCTAGTAATTGTTCGTGTTCTCATGGAACGTTTCCCCTTGGGCGACTCGCATTCTTCTGGTCGGGAGAGTGCCGGGGTTTTTGTCTCAAAAAGCAAAACAAACTTCGGCTGGATGGCTGGAAGCCTGGCCCTTGCGCTGGTTTTCATTTCGTCCGCCCTGACGGCCCGCGCCAATGTTTATGCGACCGATATCCGGCTCAACGGCTCGCAAAAGGCGGCGGTCATCCTTCCCGGAGACAGTTTGACCATCAGTTACATCCTCAACGACACGGCCACCGGGGGTGTTTGGGTCCGGATTTATAGCGGAACGAACGTGATCCAAACCCTGGCCTCTGCGGATGAAAAGGCGGGAACAAATGCGGGATTCAACTCCGCGATTTGGTCTGACACGCCGGATCTGGCTGAAGGCGTTTATACGGTGAGCATCACCGCAGCGTCGGCCGGCTATGACACCTGGACCAACATCACGGACGACGGCACGAACTTCAATGTCCAGGTGCCGCGCGGCGTTTCCGTCAACCAGAATACAAACAGCCCGTTTTACGGACGGGTCTATGTGGCGAGCGCCTACGGCGATAACGTCGGCATTATTAAGTGCAATGCCGATGGCAGTCCGGCCGATGAAGGCGGTTTCAGCACGGGTGGCTGGGGCTGGGCAGGCGACCATTACAGTCCCTGGAAGATGGTTGTCGGGGCCGATGACCGGCTGTACGTGGATGATTACTCCGGCCAGGGGGTTGTGGTCTCATTCGATCCAACCATCGAGACCAACCGCTGGCGCCAAGTCATACGCATGGACAATTACCCGGAACATTCCACGCGGAATCTGAGCGGCCTGAGTGTGATCGGGACGGGCACAAGTGCGGAAATATGGATGACAGACGCAGAGCCTTCGGGATCGGTGGGGATTATTGGCTGGCAAATCGGCGCCAATGGCGTCGCGGCGACCAACGATACGGGCTTCGTAATCGTGCCGGTGGATTCGTACTATTTGACACAGGAACCTTACGATCTTGCGGTGGACAGCAACGGTTTCATTTACACCATACAATTCCTGACGCCTGATGAAGGTCCGGCTTATGCGCTCATGAGTTTTCCGCCCTACGACGGGGAACCGGAAATGACGGCGGATTGGGCGGTCGCGATGTACCCGATGCTTTTGCGTGCGTATGGTGTCGCCGTGGATCCCACCGCCACTGTTGTTGCCGTCGCCGTCGTGGGCCCCTGTGATACTGAATCCGCATGCGGAGGACTGTTCCTTTTCAGCGCAACCAATGGGGAGTTCATAAGCAATCTTGACCAAACGGGCGGCGACGCCTATTACGACGTGGCTTGGGACAAGGCGGGCAATCTTTACGCTTTGGATGGCGGTTCGACCAACCTTCCGGCAGTCTGGCGCGCCTATTCGCCGCCGGGGACCAATCATGCCACGACCGTTGCCGTGCCGGTCATTCAAGCCTATGACGCGCTCCTGCCGCCGAGTTTGGTCAATCCGGTGGCGGACCCGGGCAGGCTGCTCTTCACGCTCGAAGGCCAAAGCAACGTCACCTACGTCATCCAGGGTTCGTGCGATTTGTTCAATTGGGCCGCTGTGGCGACCAATTTCAGCGCCAACGCGAACCGATGTATTTGTGTTCCCGCTTCCGGCAATCAGGTTTTCTATCGTGCAACGACCGCTCCCTAGGCCACCCTTATCAGGGTTTCCCCCACAAAAGATTTTTGAAAGATTTTTGTTGCAGTTGTTTGGGGAATGGAGCATATTATGATCAATAGGCCAGTTGAGTCATGAATACGCAGCGAGTCTTTCATCGCAGGAATGACGAGCCCACTGGTTCCGCCGGATTCACATTGGTGGAATTGATGGTGGTCGTTGCCATGACTGCCGTTTTGACTGCTTTACTCCTGCCCGCCCTGTCGGGCGCGAAAGAAAAAGCGCGCCGCGCGGTTTGCAAAAGCGATCTGCATCAATTGTACGTGGCTTTCGACATGTACGCGGCTAACAATACAGATGTCCTGCCCAGCGCAGCCGACAACAACGGCAATTACCATTCCATCCGGCTTTCTGACCAGACCTTCACCAATCTGGTGGGGTATGCCGGCGGCAACAGCAACATATTTTATTGTCCCAATCTTAATCTCGGCGACGGAGTAAAGGGCATGGCTTCTCATGATCAATACGGGTACATTATCGGTTACAGCTACCTGGCCGACGATGTCCTAACCTCGGGGAAACTTGGCGTGGATTATACGCTCGCGCCCATCAAGTTGAGCGCCACCGCTCCAACCAACGAGCTTCTGGCGGATGCGAATTACTGGACCCTCGCTCAAAATGCTTCCATCCCGCTGATGAAAATGGCGCCGCACACGGCAGCGGGCGCTGCCCTGGCCCAAGGCCCCTCCTCCGGCCCTGGAGGCGCCAACAGCGCCAGCATTGGTGCGATGGGTGGGAACATCGAGTTGTTTGACGGCTCGGTTAACTGGCGGACGATCAGTTCAATGCAGACCTTCTCCGCCTCCTCCATGAACGACGCTTGCGGCAATTGGTAAAATCGCCGTCGGTTCCCAATCAAAGAAGTTTGCCGGTTTTATCCCATTCAGACCTTTCCTCCAATCGCCGGACTCGCCAAACCCTCCTCCAGCCTGTAATCTCCCGCCCGAGCGTATGAAGATTCTGGTGCTGACCAATCTATACCCGCCGCATCATGCCGGCACGTTTGAGAATCATTGTCAGACGGTGACTGAATCCTTGCGCCTGCGCGGCCATGCGATCCTTGTCTTGACTTCCAGCCACGGCCTCCGCACCGAGCAACGCGATGGCGAGATCGAGCGGAGGCTTCAGCTCAACGGCGTCTTTGGCCATCCGTCCCTCACCGGGGTCATGGAACTCAGGCCGCTTGAAATTCATAACAACGACGTGCTCCGCGAAGCCCTCGATCAATTCCAGCCCGATGTCGTCCACGTTTTCAGCCTGTTCGGGCTTTCCAAGTCCCTCATCTTCACCCTCTACAATTCGAAGCGGGCCGTTGTCTATGATGTCTTCGACCATTGGCTTTCGGCCAATGTGCGGGAAGATCCGTGGTTGCATTTTTGGAACGCACCCAGCCTGCCGTTCCTGGCGCAATCCACACGCAAGGCCCTGGAAATGAGCGGGGAACGAATCCGCCTGGATTCCGCTGCTCCCACCCGCTTGATGAAAGGTTATGACCGGGTTCCCGGCATTTTTGGAGAAGGCAGGGACCGCGCCGTGGTTGCGCCGAATTCCATTCCCGGCTTCCGCTTTGACCGCATCTACTTTTGCAGCCAGACCCTCAAGCACCTCACCGAACAGGTCGGTTTTTGTGTCCACCATGCCGAAGTTATTTATCCCGGCATTACGGCGGCCTATATCGGCGACATCAAACCGGCCGGCGTGCCGATGAAAAGATTTCTGATTGTCACGCGCCTGACGGAGGAGAGCGGCGTTATGACCGCGCTCAAGGCGCTGAAGATCGCCCGCGACGCCAGGCTCGACGTCACGCTCAGCATCTACGGGCGGGGCGATTCCAAATACGTGGCGAAGTTGCGTTCCTTTGTTGTGGCCAGCCAGTTGCCGGCGGACTTCCTCAATGTTTCCAATCAAAACACCGACCTGCCCGACGTTTACAAGCGGCACGACGTTCTCCTCCACACTCCCGAATGGGCCGAGCCGTTTCCATTCACCCCCTTGGAAGCGATGGGCTGCGGACTCCCGGTCATTGGCGCGCGCTCGGGCGGAATGGAGGAACTGCTGCGCCACGGCGAAAACGCGCTGACCTATCCAGCCGGCGACGCCGAAGCACTTGCCTCGCGCATGCAGGAATTGCAAATCTCCCCCGCGCTGCGCTGTCAAATGGCCGAAACGGCCCAAGCCGAAGTGCTGGCCAGGTTCAACGACACCACGGTCATCGATCAGATCGAAAACTTCCTCACCAATTCCCAGGCGCGATCCGCCTGAACTCCAGTGAACAAGCAATTGATTGATGCCGCGCAACACTTGTGCGGGGAAGTGGAGAAGCTGCGTTTTGCGCCACCCGTCACGCATGTCTATAATCCATTGCTCTACGCGTGGAAGGGACACGAAATGTACCTGCGCCGCTTTGGCCGGACGCCGAAGGACATCATTTTCCTCGGCATGAATCCGGGGCCGTTCGGCATGGCGCAAACGGGGGTGCCCTTCGGGGAAATTGGCGCGGTGCGGGATTGGATGAAAATTGACGCCGCCATTGGACGGCCCGCCCATGAGCACCCGCGCCGCCCCATTTTGGGATTCGACTGCGCGCGCTCCGAAACCAGCGGCCGGCGTTTGTGGAAACTTTTTGCCGACCGCTTTGGGCCGCCGGACAATTTCTTCGAGCGCCATTTTGTTGTCAATTATTGCCCGCTGGCCTTTTTGGAGGCGGGCGGGCGCAATCGAACGCCCGACAAGTTGAGCTTGGGGGAAAGGGCGCGTTTATCCCGGGTGTGTGACGCCCATCTGCGCGCTGTGTTCGACATTTTGCGGCCCAAATGGATCATCGGCATTGGCGCATTTGCCGCGCGCCAGGCCGGCATGGTTGCGGAGGGAAGCCCGCTCCAGATCGGCCGGATATTGCATCCCAGCCCCGCGTCGCCGGCGGCCAATCGCGATTGGGCCGGGCAGGCCGCGGCACAACTGCAAGCGTTGGGCATCTGGAAATGAGTCCGCCATTCATCCTCTCTCTGGAACTGGAATTCTCGGATTTTAAAAATTGGCGCCACCCGCATTGAAAGCCGGTATGAATCTGCGATGTCAAGAGAATAATCGCAAAGTAGACGATCAAAAACTGAATGTCCTCCATTCCCACAATCGAAATTCCGGCCCTCTTGCCTATGGCGCGGCATGAGTCATAATGGAGCGTGAGTCATTCACCAGCAACGGCCGCGGAAGCGGAAGTCATCGCCATCCATGGCGCGCGCGAACACAATCTCAAGAATATTTCCCTGACCATCCCGCGCAACCAATTCGTCGTTGTCACCGGTTTGAGCGGTTCGGGAAAAAGCACGCTGGCCTTTGATCTGCTCTTTGCCGAAGGCCAGCGCCGGTTCCTGGATTCGATGAATGTCTATGCCCGGCAGTTCATCGAACAACTGGCCCGGCCGGAGGTGGATTTGATCACCGGCATTCCCCCGGCCGTCAGCATCGAACAGCGCCATTCGCGCGGCGGGGGCAAAAGCACCGTGGCAACCGTCACTGAGGTTTATCATTTTGTGCGCCTGCTCTTCGCCCGGCTCGGCACGCAATTCTGCCCGCAATGCCAGTGTCCGGTCCAGGCGCAGACGCGGGACCAGGTGGGCCGCCGATTGGAGGAGGACATGAAAAAGCGGGGTGATTTGCTTTTGCTGGCGCCCGTTGTCAAGAACCGCAAAGGCTTTCACACCGATGTCGCCGCCTGGGCCGCCAAACACGGCTACGCCGAGGTGCGCGCTGACGGAAAAATGCGCCCGACAAACCAGCCCCTGCGGCTGGATCGCTTCCGGGAACATGATGTGGAAATCGTGGCGGGCCGGCTGGACAAGAGGCGGCGGCCCACCCCGTCGGAACGAAAAGCGGCGCGGGATTTGATCGATGCGGCTTTGCAGTTGGGGCGCGGCACCGTCCATGCGCTGGCCAATGACGGCAGGACTTCCGTTCATTCCACGGAGCGCTCCTGTCCGGCCTGCGGCGAATCCTTTGGGCCGCTGGACCCGAAAATGTTCAGCTACAATTCCTCCCAAGGCTGGTGTCCTTCCTGCCGCGGTTTTGGCGAGATTTTTTATTTGCCCGAAGTCGAGCGCGGAGCGCGGGCCGGGGCGATTGAAGAATCGTGGTTTGAGTGGCAGGAGGGACGGCGCGAAATCTGCCAATCGTGCCACGGAACGCGGCTCAACGCCATCGCCCGCGCCGTGCGCCTCTGGAATCGCACGACCATTGTCGATCTTTCCAATGCCTCGGTGGATGCGGCGCTGGCATGGATGCAAGCCCTGCGGTTGAAAGGGCGCGAGGCGCAAATCGCGCGGGACATTTTGCCCGAGATTCGTGAACGCTTGAAATTTCTGCGCGAGGTCGGCCTGGGCTATTTGCAATTGGGCCGAGGCGCCGCCACCCTTTCGGGAGGCGAGGCGCAACGCATCCGCTTGGCCGCCCAACTCGGTTCCAGTCTCAGCGGTGTCCTTTATATTTTGGACGAGCCGACCATCGGCCTCCATGCCCGCGACAATGAAAAGTTGCTCCACGCCCTGGAGTTGCTCAAGGCGCGCGGCAATTCGTTGCTCGTCGTCGAACATGATGAAGAAACCATGCGGAGGGCTGATTATATCATCGATTTGGGGCCGGGGGCCGGTGTCAACGGCGGGGCAGTCGTTGCTGGCGGCACATGGGAGGAATTGATGGCGCACCAGAACTCCGTCACGGCGCAATGTTTGCGCTCCAGGAAATCTTATCCGGCGCGGGGCCGGCGGCGGCCGGTCCTTCCAGACGCCGGACAGGCGGCGCTGACTCTGGCGGGCGCAACGTTGCACAATTTGAAAAATCTGACCGTGAGCTTTCCCCTGCATCGCTTCGTCTGCCTGACCGGTGTCAGCGGCTCGGGCAAAAGCACCTTGTTGCGCGATTGTTTGTTGCCGGTGGTGCGCGCCAGGGTTTTGCGCTCCCGCAGGACGTCCGCCGCCAAAGACGCGGGCTCAGTGACGGGAGCCGACTCAATTCGCGCGGTTTATGAGGTGGATCAATCCCCCATTGGCCGCACGTTGCGCTCGGTGCCGGCGACCTACGCCGGATTCTTTGACGCCATCCGCCAACTCTTCGCGCAGACGCCGGAGGCGCGGCTGCGCGGCTACTCCGCCGGCCGATTTTCCTTCAACAGCCCGCAAGGCCGCTGCCCGGAATGCCTCGGCGCCGGGACGATTAAACTGGAAATGAGCTTCATGCCCCCGGCCTATGTCCGCTGCGAAACTTGCCAGGGCACGCGCTTCAATCGGGAAACTCTGGACATCCAGTTCCGCCATTTGAACATCGCCGAAGTGCTGGACTTGAGCGTGGGCCAGGCGCTGCAAACCTTTGCCCCCTTTCCCAAAATTGCCCGGCCCCTGGAAGCGTTGCGCGACACCGGGCTGGATTACATCAAGCTCGGCCAAAGCAGCCCGACCTTGAGCGGCGGCGAGGCGCAGCGTCTGAAAATAGTCACTCATTTGCTGGCCGGCTTTCGCAGGCCGGAGGACGCGGTCCATTTTCCTCCGGGGCGATCGAGTCTCTTCTTGCTGGAAGAGCCGACCGTCGGATTGCACATGGCGGATGTGAAACGGCTGGTCGAAGCGTTGCAGCGCCTCGTGGAGGCGGGCCATACGGTGATTGTCATCGAACACAATCTGGAACTGATTGCGGAGGCGGACTGGATCATTGATTTGGGGCCGGAGGGCGGTGAGGAAGGCGGACGGGTCGTGGGCGTCGGAACGCCTGAAACACTGGCTAAAAACAAGCGATCGTACACAGGCCGGTTCCTGCGCCGTTTGCTCGCGCCGGAACTTCCGCAGGAAGGGATTATTTCAGCAACCAAGTGAAGAACAGGCCGCCCAGGCACATTACCACCAGGAACACCAGCAGCAGAAACAAGAACAAACCGACCCATATCCAAATCGGAGCGGCTGGCAATGCATCCACGCATTGCATGATGACGCGGATTTTTTCCGCCTCGGGCGCGCGCTCAACCTGGCGCCGAATGGCTGCCGGGTCTTTCTTGATGACGGCGGCGTCCCGGGTGGCGAGCTCGAGGATTTTCTGCCAGGTCCAGGATTCGCCGGTGGCTTCCAGTTCGTATTGCGTGCGTTTTGGATTGGGAACCAACCGGAACAAGCGGCCGGACCAATCAATGACGCGATCTTCAGGCGTCCAGTCCTGGATTTTTTTCCCTTGGTGGCCGAGGACCTCGAGCAGACATTCGTTGTCCGGGAAGCAATTGAGTTTGCGTTTGGCGCCGGGTTCGTAGCTCATGAAAGGCTCGGCCAAAGTTCGGACCTGGCTGGCTTGGCCTCGGCCAGTCTGCTTTGGCCGGCTTGGGAGTCTGTCCCGCGGCTTTCAGCGGCCAGGCGGGCGTATTGCTTGCGGATGCGCAGGAGTTGAAACCCAGTCAGTAAAATGACCACCGGACCGGCCCAGATCAACTGCTGATCGGCAAATTCATTCGCGCCGGGGATGAGCACGGCGTTCGCCGGATTTTGCGGATCGTAATACACTGCAACCGTGGAACGCACCGGATGCGCCCGGGCAAAGGACGCGGCGTTGCCGCTGATGCCGAGGTCATTATGCCAAAGCCTGACTTGGTGGGAAACATGGCGCGTGCCGTTGACTTCGTAGCTGTAAGTCGCGTTCAAGATTGTGCCACTCGAATGGCGCCCGCTGTAGCGCCGGACATCCGCCTGCATCATGACGCCCTGGACGGTCGGCCATTGGAGCGACGGACGGTCGCGGCGCAGACAATAAACCCCGTAAGGAATCATGAACAGGCCGACAACCAGAAAGAACCAGGCGAAACCACGTAACGAGCGGAGCCTTTCTGGCGTCATTTTATAGCGACTGATGTCGCTGCTTTTCATGAATCTCATGGGAGCACATGACGACGGACGCTGGCAATTATAATTTGCCCGATGGTTTGTATGATGGATGCCTCAACTTCAGGGTTGAGTGTTCCTTATGAATAATCAACAATCACCGCACCATCCATGAGCGTGATTTACGAAGAGATTATCCATGGCGAGACAATAGTGCGCTCGGCGCCCGGAAAACGCCATGAAGAGATTTGCGCCCTCCTGCACGCCCGGGTGTCCGCCAGCCTGGCCGCGGACTCCCCGGCGCGCCTCCTCGCCCCGCGCTCCGTTGTCCAACTCTCCGCCGGCGTGATGCTTCGTCCCGATTTGGCCCTGGTCACCGCGGCGACGGGCAAAATGTGGCTGGCCGCGGAAATTGTTGACTCGCACGATCACCGCCCCGACACCGTGCTCAAGAAAGGCCTCTACGAAGATTTCAATCTGCCGCGACTGTGGATGATCGACCCGCGCTATAACAATATTGAGTTTTACCACGGCACCCCCCATGGCCTGGCTTTAAGGGGAATCCTGGCCGGGCGCGAACGCTTTCACGAACCCTTGTTGCCGGACTTTCAATTGACGGTGGACGAACTTTTTGCCGTGTGACAATGCCAATTTCCAGGGACTGACTTCAGGGCGATCTATGGCGGGACGGGATTCCGCTCGCCGCGCGGAGGAGGGGGGATGTATTTTTCAGCGGATTCAAGACCGGTCCCGGTGACATCGTTGGTCGCCAACAGCGGACCGGTCAAGCCGATCACATGGATGCCGCTCACGACGGCGTTGTTGACATGCTGCAGGGAAATGCCCCTGGTGCAGGCGCCGCTGATGTTTTCCAGCACCAGGCCCTGAAGCGGCTTTTCGGCGGAAATCTGCGTGACATCGGCAAGGGTCTTGCCAGCGACGCGGATGTTGGAGAATTTGAAATTCCTGCCCTCGGGAATGCCGGGAGGACCCGCCACCGGATCATCCATGGTGTTGCTGTTCCCGGCACTTATCAGATTGACGCGAAGAAAGCTGCCGTCCGACACATCCAGATCTTCGCCCGCGATGTTCTCGTTAACTCCGGCGCGGCCGATGCGGCTTTTGATGTAAATCGCGTAGGAGCGCGGGGCGCTGAGTTTGCAATGTTCCATCCGCACATGGCGGACGCCTCCGGAAGTTTCGCTGCCGATGCCGACGCAGGCAAATCTGCGGCAATGCAACGTGCAATTGGAGATCAGGACGTCTTCCGTCGGTTTTCCGAGCCGCGCGCCGTTCATGCCGCGACCGGATTTGATGCTGATGGAATCATCGCCCGTATCAACGTCGCAACCTTCAACGCGGACGTTTTTGCAGGAATCGATGTCGATCCCGTCGCGGCCTCCCCGAATGTTGATGTTCGTGATTTCGACGTCGGTGCAATAGGTTGGATGGGTGGCCCAATTGCCGCCTTGGGTGAGGCTGAATCCTTCCCAGCGCACGTCGTTGCAGGAGATCGGCTCCAGAACGACCGACCCGCGCGGGTTTTGCGGAGAGGCAACGCCGGGATCCCCCTCAATGCGACCAGGGCCGATGATGCCAGTATGATCCACATTGGCCGAGTAAATGAGGGCGCGCCTGCCCGGTTGCCAGCGGCCTTCCCAGCGTACGTCCAACATCGGATAATCCGCCGCGTCCGGGCTGCCTGTGATGACGCTGTCCTCTTGCAGGCGGAGGATGGTGCGGTTGCCCATCTGCACGCTGCCGATGAGATATCTGCCGGCAGGCACGATGACATTGCCGCCGCCGGACACAGCGCAGGCATCGAGCGCCTTTTGAAAGGCGGTGGTGTCCTTGTTCGTTCCGTCGCCGGTGGCGCCAAAGGCGCGGACGTTAAACGTCTTCGGTTTCGGTGCGGACCTTGCGGCATCTGTTTCCGCATCCGTGAGGAAATGGTCGAAGGTCTTGTCCACCTTCATGCCGCGGGAATACTTGTCGAAAAAATCCATCATCGCGCCCCAATCCTCCTGCGTGAAGGCGTGCGCGTGGTGGGAATAGTGAACGCCGAGATTGTCCTTCGCCCCCAGGAATTCATAGACCTTTTGCGCGGCTTGGATGGAATGTTTGACAGCGTCGGGCAGGGAAATTCTGTCGGCATCGCCTTCCAGCGCAATGAAAGGCCGGGGCGCGGCAAGAGCCAGGAACCAATGCTCGTCAAACGGGAGCTTTTCCCGCTGCCCCCGGAACTCGTGCAAGTGCGGCGAGAACCAGTTGGGATATTTTTTCTCCATGATGTCCAGGGTTTCACTCTTGCGCGGGCCGGCGAAACGATAGGCGCCGATGCCGCCGCCGCCGGTCACAACCGGCGCGCCCAGGAGCCGCGGGTCAAACGCCGCTGCGATCATCGAGGATTTTCCGTTGCGCGACCAGCCGGTGATGATGATTGTTCCGTTATTGATTGCGGGATCGGTTGCGAGATAATCGGCGATGCGTGACGCGCCCCACGCCCAAGCCGCCAGAATGCCCCAATCATAGCCCGGATAGGCGGGAAAGAAGCGGGTGTTGCGAAAGGCCCAACTGCCGTCCTCGTTGCGCAGGGTCGTGTCCTCGGCGCAATCATTTGCGTTGTAAACTACGAGGGCATAGCCGCGCTGCAAGACATCGCTGTGGCGCGTCGCGATGCCTTGGGCGCCGCCCTCATCACCGAATCGATCGCGGCGTCCGGCCGCGGCCCCCGAATCCGCGGCGCCGGGCGCCGGGCCGACCATCAGCAGAACGTCCTGTCCGCGCCCCTGGTTGGGACCGTTCGGAAGCCGGGTCAATGCCTTCGCATGGGGCGGCGTCCCGCCTTGCAAAATAATCGTTGGGAACGGCCCGCCTGTGACCGGCGTGAAGATGCCGATGTCCAGTGAAAGCTTTTCCTCGGGGCCAAAAGTCAGATGCACGAGACGGTATTTGACCTTGCCGTCGAGCACGGTTTCGTTGGTGACCCCGGCCCCTTTCACGTTTCCAGGCGGAGGCGGCATTTCACCGATGGCGTAGTCCTCGAGCGCGCGCTTGATTTCCTCGCGGCGTTTTTTCCATTGTTCGGGCGTGGTGACTTTGGCGCCGTCGTTCATGACCATCGGATCGGGCAACTCCGCGCGGACCGGCAACTCATTGACGCCGGGCATTTTCCCCAGGTCGGTCTTGATTTCCGGGACGGGGATTTCCTTCGGGTCCGGCCCCGGGGCGGGCGCGGCGGTTTGCGCGTTTGCGGCTGTGGCGGCGAGCGCGATTCCCGCCATGATGAGCACGACTCTGCGCGTGGATATGTTTAGCAATTGGCTCATGGGTTTCGGGAGTATGACCGGGGAATGACCAATGTCGAAGCACAAATGACGAAATAATGACGAGGCACGAATGACCGACTCCATACACGGCGAGGCTTTCGTCATTTGGTCATTTGGAAATTGACCCCGAAAGCTTTCGGGGTTGATTGGTCATTAGGATTTCGTCATTAGACATTTTCCCGGCAGATCGAGGATTGCCCAAGCGGTGCTGACCAGTGTCCACAAAGTGAGATGCTCCCGCGCCCGTCTTTCCGGGAGGCGTTGGATTTGTCTTGAGCACAGGGGGTTTTGCTGCTGCAATGCAAGGAACAAGTGCAAACCGGCGGCTCCATGCCAAACCCCAGGCGCATCCTCCACCCGGAGGATGATGGCAGCGGTTTTCAGGGGCCTTTGACCAGGGCGGGGTTCCAATTCAGGTGCCAGGTGTAGGTCCAGAGATTTTGCAGTTTGACCAGTTCGGCGTGGCCATCATCGAAGCCCATGTTGATCGCGCCCGGCAACGGGTGGCCGGATTTATAGGGAACGGAACTGGTGGCCGTCGGGCCGCCATGGCGTAAAATGGTGCAACAGCCCATCCCCCGCCCGCCCCCTGCTTGATACGTATTCGGTTGACCAAAATAAAGGTTGGTTGCGGCGGTATCGGTTTCCAAAGGAAAAGTGTCAATATAGATTTCGTCGAAAAAGACGGGTGTTTGTGACGGTTTCTGGACCGATGAAGGTTTGGGAAACATGCATAAAAGCTTCGAGGCCGGGAGGTATGGGTAAAAAGTGATAAGTTCGTAGAGATAGCCGTTCATCCCATAGCTGCCGGATGCCGGCAGATCGGTAAAAGGATCCCAACAACCCCACGGGATATTTGCGGTGCCTATTATGGCTTGATCTGTGGAGGCTGTCGGTGGATTGAGAGTTGAAGGGCAGAGCCGCACATTGCCTGTTGTGCCATAGTTAGTGAGGGCATCGTACCACCAAGCCGCAACGCCCGGTTCGTAATTAGGCAAGTTTGGGGTATTATTCGGCAGGCATTGTGCTGTGTCCCCCATGTACATCAAACCGGCCAGCGTCAGCTGTTTGGTGTTACTCAAACAGGCAGTCTGTTGCCCCTGCCTTTTCGCTCGACCCAATGCCGGGAGCAGAAGCGCCGCCAAAATCGCCATGATCGTGATGACAACCAACAATTCTATCAGCGTAAAGCCATTGCCTGGCCCTCCTTTGGGTGTTTTCCTGCCCAAAACTGTGGAGCTTCCGCGCATTGTTATGCTGTATAATATGCTTATCCACTCCGATTTGCAAGTCTGGAATGCGCAAGGAACAACACCGCCAAAAACTAAGGCTCCCAAGTGTTGGTCCATGTGTGGGTATTGGTTGTTATCAGCACAAAACCTTCGCCGACACTGAGTGTCGGAACACCATTCGACCATGCGTTGGAGATGTAACTGTAAGTGGTAAATGCCTGGTTGGTGGTATTCCACAATTGAATTTTGTCTCCGTTGTGGGGAACGTAACCCGTAATGTTGGTAATCGGTCCCGCCACCGGCAGCGTGGCGCTCAGATAATTCGTCGTATTGGCCTGAATCTCGAAAACTTGCTGTTCACGCACCAGTCCCACAAAGGTGTTCGTAAATGGAGCCCCCGTCGTATTGTTCATTAGCACTCCAATGCCGGGCAACAGCGCCACGTCTCCATTTATCGTATCACTACTGGTGTCCAGCCAGAAGCTTCCACCCGGAATCCAGTAGAATGTATAGGCATCAAAGCCCTGACTGTTCCATGTCATGATCTGCGTTTCCAACTCGTCGGAACCCCAGGAATCCAGGAACAAAGCGTTCAGCGTATTCATAGGCCCCTTCCCGAGCATTGTCTCATCCACCTGATACAACTGGTTTGCGATCAGGTTCGTGTTCGGCGCTATTTTCAGATTGACAAAGCCAATGACCCGCGAAGTGCAAGTGCTGTTGCTGAGTTGATAGAACCGTTGGGAAAACCCGGCCACATTGGTGTTGGTGAACGTGGCGTTCCCATTGAAACTGTCCACATTCGTAACCAAGGTCAAATTTGTGCTCACCTTGGTCCAGTTGGTCAGGTTGGTCGAGGCATAAACGTTCCAAACGCTGCCCGCTGTGCCGACGATGCTGAAGGAGAAATCGCCCATGCCGTCGTTTGTGCCATCGTACACAAACGGCGCGCCGCAGTCTTCAGCGGGCGTTGTGCCCGGAGATTGCAGGCCCGTGTGGCTTGGGTTTTGGTGGAACATGGGCCACGGCTCGTTTGTGGCCAGCGGGGTCGAACCAAAGATCGCGTAGAGATTGCCATCCGTTGACGCAACATAGACTGTTCCATCCGCGCCAATCGCCGGAGAGGAAACAATTTCGCCCCCCGTCGTGAAAGCCCACGCTTGACTGCCGTTTGTCACGGCATACAGGGTTTGGTCGTACGAGCCAAAATAGACCGTGCCATTCGCGCCTATTGCGGGAGCGGAGTCAATAACCCCGCCGGTGGAAAAAGTCCATGCCGGGCTGCCATTAGTCACGGCATAAAGGTTGTCATCCCAGCACCCAAAATAGACCGTGCCATCAGACGCAACAGCCGGGGAGCTGTCCACATCACCAAAGTGGCCGTCAAGCTGGTCTTGAGGAACGAACTTCCAGTTTATGGTTCCGTTCGTATTGATGGATAGAACGCCGGAGTTGGTGCTGTCAGCGCCTGCTTCAGTTTCGTCCGTCGTGACATAAATTGTGCCATTGCTGCCAATGGCAGGGGTGGAATATACCGCCGTATTATGCCCCAAATTACAAACCCAGTTCGTGGCGCCACTTGGATAAAAGGAATAAAGATGGTTGTCGTCCGAACCTATATAAATCATGCCGTTCGTGCCGATCGTTGCCGAGCCGGTCAGTTCGGGCGATTGCGGGGAGTCGTCGGGGATGTAGATATTGTTGCTCCATTTGACTTTTCCGGTTAAAGGATCGATGGCGAAAAGCATGCTGCTGGTGGTGGCGGTGGAAGGAATGTAAACTGTTCCGTCCGGCCCAATGGCAGGGGAGGCGGAAAGCGGATCGAATGTATTGCCAGGGCCTCCAAGGGAGACGCTCCACTTCAACGTTCCAGGCACGGGCGGTGCGGCCCGCTTGCCGACAAAAAAGACGGTGCTGTCGTCGGAGGTTGGGATCGGTTCGGCGACCGCAGTATTAGTGGTGGCCAGAAGGGACTGGTTGGTGAACCACGGGCCAGTGAGACTGTTGGCGACGAGCAAAAGGTAATTCGAGCCAGCGACCGTGTTGGTCAGGGTGACCAGGACCGAGTTCGATTGCAGCGAAATGATCAGCCACAAGTTCGTGCCAGGGTTCTGAGGGATGTCAGGTGAGCCACCGCCACCACCACTGCCGCTGTTGGTGCCGCCCTCTGGGGTTGGAGGCTCGTCGTCAGGGGAGAATCCACCGGAAGGCAAAGTCCCACCACGATTGAGGATGATGGCGGCTGTATCGGCATATTCCTGCGCAATCATGTCAGCGGAAAGCGGGCCATCGTAAGTCTGAAGGTCTTGGAATTGGCCATGCGCCTGGCATTCACCGTTTGTCGAGAGGCTTCCGACGAATAGGCCGTAGTTGGTGCAATCGCTCTCGCTGGGAAAATACTTGATTGGCCCCGTGTTGGTAACAAGCAGGCCCTCCATGTAAACGCAACAGCTTGACAATGAATATGTTACGGCTATTGAATGCCAGTCCCCGGCGTCGAAATCAATTGGCACATCGAAAACGACTTGGTTGGAGCCGCTGGACTGCGCTTCCATGACCAAATTCGTTCCTGACGGAGAAATGGCGATGGTCCAAGCCGACTCTGCCGCGTTTGAAGTCCAGTTTCCGACGGAAAGCATTGTTGCCCAATTAGTTGGGCCATTTCCGCCATCAGTGGTGGAAGTCCAGTTCGCCTGGAACCACAAGGAAAACGTGCCAAAATCCAGACTGATGTTTGGTTCGCCCTCGTCCATCACACTCATGGCCTGCCGTTTGATTTCATCATTTGGTTTCATAGTCTTTATCTTTCAATATCCGGTCGTTTGTCCCGCCGCGAATCGAACAGCTTTTGCCAAGTCTTTTTAACCGCTTGCTTGGCCTGATCGCGGACGCGGGACATGAGAAACGCCGTTTTATCCCAAAACCTAGACGCTCCCATGCCGTAATGCTGGATATGGCCGTGCTGCTGAATGGCACGGATAAACGGCATGGCGTCATTAAGCAGCTTCACCTTGCGGACGGCTTTGAACCGCTCCGGGTCTTCCAGGACGCCCTTGCGCTTCATGGCCGTGGCCGCGACACCGATTTTCGGCTCCGGCACACGGTCAATGCCCCGGTCTTTGAGGGACCGGTGATCCACCCGCTCATCCCGCCCGGCTTTTTCCAAGGCGGCATTGACGGCGTCAGCCCAGGACTCGCGCTGCTTGACCAGCAACGCCACGTCATTCCATTCCCTTGGTTTTTTGGGGCTGAATTTTTCGCCGTCCAGTTTCCGCATGGTGCATAAAATATGCACATGGGGATTCTTGCCGCTCTTGGTGTGGTGAAGGGAGACTTCGGCAATCATGCCGGAAGTGACCAGCTCTTTTTTGGCCCAATCCACCGCCGTCTGGAATTGGGCATCGGCGGACAGTTCCGGCGGAACTGCCAAAATAAACTCGCGTGCAAGTTGTGCATCTACGCGCTTCTCGCCCGCCTCGACTTTGTTCCAAAGCTGCCCCGGATCATGCGCCCAACCGGGAGCGCCTTCGGGGGCTAAAATATCCGACTGGATGACGCCCTTGGTTCTGCGGGCATAGTCAAAAATCTTGTCCCGAATCTCGTCCTTGAGTTTCGTTCCTGCCCGGTAGGCGGCAGCAGCAATAACAGACCGGCCTCGCTTCTCGCGGCTGAACACCTTCGCTTCGAGTCTGAATATTGCCATTTCCCTACCAGTCGCAGCCCGATCCCCCTTGTCGCCATTGCCGCCCCAATGGTTGCGCTCGAAGCAGCGAATGCAGTTCCCATTGCGGGCTGGGCCGTCAAAGGCACCATCGCCGGAGGCGTCATCAAAACGCTCGGCGAAGCCATCATCGCCCGTTATGAAAAAATGGAAAGGGAAGGAACGGACATCACCATTACTGACATGCCGCCTGTGCTTGAAAGCCCGGCGCTCGCCCCGGACGCGTTGCACAAAATGCTGAACCCACCGCCTGCCACGCCGCCAAAACTTCCGGCGACCACTGGCCCCACCGTTGACGACCGGCTGCAAAAATTGACCGACTTGTTTGGCAAAAAACTAATTTCGCAGGCCGAATACGACGCCAAGCGGCAGCAGATTTTGGGCGAGTTGTGATTTTTAGCGGCAATTTTCCCGCCGTTCAGTCAGGCGTCTCCCTGATATTTTGGCCAGTCACGCCAATGCGGTCTTTCTGATGGGCACAGCGAAGCCCCCGCCAGTCCCCGCAATCAGAAAATCGGCTCCCCCGGAGGTCTCCCCCAATTTTCAGCTTTGCGTGGTAACGCTACGCCCCGGCTTTTGGGACTTCCGTTTTGTGCCATCAGGCCGCGATTGGCGCAGCCTGAAAACAAAAAGGAGACTTAAAATGACTGACACCAAGAAACAAATTGCCCCGGCCAAAACACCCAGCCACATCGCCTACCATGTGCGCAACGGGAATTCCGACAAAGGTTTTTGGACCCGCATCGGCGCGGCATGGGCACATGCCGACGGCAACGGCTTCAATATCCAGATCGAAACGCTGCCGCTGGACGGACGCATCACGCTCCGCATCGCTTCTGAAAAATCCGAATAACCAGCCAACGGGCGGGCGTCAAAGCCCGCCCTTTTTCAGAACCCTGCGCCGCGACCAAGGACAAGCCTGCCATTCCAATTCGGCTCGATTTGCTGCCTTGCGACCAAGGCGCAGTGCGCGGTATCATTCGACATATGGCCTGGCACATCCATGAATCGAGACGCTGAAAACTACGACCAACCTGAGAAAAAACAAGCCCGATGGTTGGCGCTTTGTCATGCCGTTGAGTCGCTGACCACGTATCGGGAAAGCAGCCCGGTCGTGACCCTCGACCATTTTCGGCGCGGTATGAATTACGTCTGCGATTCCCTCGAAAAAACCAACAAGGCTGGTTACACCTGTTTTCCAGTGCCACATGAGCAAGTGAAGGATAAATCAAAGGGTTTCGAGGAATTACACGCATCGCGCGTCGGGAAAAAACAAGCTGGCGAATTGCAAGTGCTCTTTCTGTGTGGACCAGAGCCGATGAATGACCTCGAAGTCATGCTGGAACTTGGGATCAGGCCGGAGAATGTTTGGGCGGTGGAATCAGATAAGGACGTTTTCAAGCAGGCGGTGGAGAGCTTGTTCGCCAGCGGTTATGGCATCAAAATTTATCGCGGCAGCCTCCAACAGTTTTTTGAAATTGTGCCTCAGCAGTTCGACATCGTTTACTTCGACGCCTGCGGCACGTTGCCAAGTCCGAAGCCGCGCACGCTTGATGTGCTGCGGCAGCTTTTCGAGCACCAGCGGCTTACGCCACTAAGCGTCCTGATTACCAACTTTTCGCAAGCAAACCAGGACGGACAGAGTTTGGATTTATGGTCGAAACGTCTCGGTTCGTGGTTCTTCACCCGTGATGGTTGGGAGGATTTTGAGAACGATTATTGGCAGCATGTCGCAAAGAACCTCGACGATTATTACAGCAACTTCGTCAGCCGGTTTGTCATCGAATTCGCTGGATTGCTTATGCCTTGGTGGCGAGTGTCGGCTTTGGATGGAGCACGGCGCGAGTATTTTGCCACGGCGTTTTCTGAGCAAATCAATCTCGCTCCATTTCATGAGGAAAGACTAAAACTTGAGGCGCCTATGGAGGCGATGTTTTTGCAGGATTCTTTCCCAGCATATCGCCGAGTGTTGCAAATGGTGCAGGAGAATCTTCCGAAGGACGACCCACTAAGAAAAATGTTCTGCGATGATGCTCTAAACAAGGTGAAGCTTTCCGATGCAGTGTGGCTGGCTTACGCGCTCAGGAATTGCGGTGATTCAGGATTACCAACTTTCCAGTATCAATACCGCATTGTCTCCCCTTGATGGGACATCTGCCTCAAACCGCTGACATCGTTCGGAAGCGAGACGATGTTGAGGCAAAATCGGAGGTTGCAAAGCTTCGTGCCAATGCTCGATGTTTCGGCGAGTGGACATGGGGTTTGTTTTATGTCCAGCTTGTAGCATTTTCCGTCGGTGCAGTTTTTCTTTTGATTTCCCTGTATCTCATCTTCCAATCCAAACTTTTTCCGTAAGGGCCACTGTCAGTAAAACTGTCAGCGCAAGGGCTGGAAAGTAGTGAAAAATAGTGACGAGTAATGGCGGATTATCCTTGTGTTTACAGGGGTTTATGCGATTATATGGGCATCTGAATCGGGTTTACAGACTGTGTTCATCTGTGGCTAAACGTCTTCCGAATGCTCAAAAACTGAGATGCGCCCTTGGGAGCAGGAAGCTGCGGATTTACCTTGAATGCAGAAGATTTTGCTGCTGCAATGCAAGGAATAGATGCAAACCGGCGGTTCCATGCCAAACCCCAGGCGCATCCTCCACCCGGAGGATGACGGCAGCGGAGCCGCGCTCATCCGGCCCAAGCCCGCCCCGGGCCGGGGAAGGGAGGCGCGGTCATGAATGACAAGGAGGCCGTGCGGATTATTAGTATTGACGACGCTCCGGAAATGCACGAGGTCTATCAAAAAATCCTCATCTCCGATGAAGCCACCGCCCGCCAGATGGCCGGGGCCGGGGCCGAAATCGAGGGCCGGCCGATGCCGCCGTCCGGGCTTCCCGCCTTTGCGTTGGATTGCGCCAGCCAGGGCCGGGAGGCGTTGGAAATGGTCATCCAGGCGCGCCGGGCCGGACGGCCCTACGCCGTGGCCTTTGTCGATATGCGCATGCCGCCGGGCTGGGACGGCATCGAAACCATCGAGCAACTCTGGAAGGTTGAGCCTGCTTTGGAAGTGGTCATCTGCACCGCGTTTATTGATTTTTCCGCCGATGACATCGTGCGCCGCCTGCGCCGGACCGACCAGGTGCTGCTGCTCAAAAAGCCCTTTGACGGCATCGAAGTGCGGCTGCTGGCTTTTGCCCTGGCGGAAAAATGGCGCCTGGCCCGCGAAGCGCAATCCCATTTCGACAATCTCGAAGCCCTGATCAAGGCCCGAACGCGGGAATTGGAACAATCGATTTCCCTGATCAAATCTTCCGAGAACCAGTACCGGCTCCTCTTTGAAAGCAATCCCACCCCCATTTACACCTTTGACCAGGAATCGCTCGCCTTTCTGGCCGTCAATGACGCGGCCGTGCTGCACTACGGGCACTCCAAGAACGACTTCCTGAAAATGACCTTGCGCGACATCGCCTTGCCGGAGGAAATTCCCCCCTTCCTCGGCAAATTGTCCAAGTGGACGCCGGGCACGGCCTATTCCGGCGTCTGGCGGCATCGCACCAAAAACGGCAAGCTCACCGAAATGGAAATCACCTCGCACCCGCTGGGTACGCAAAAGCGGTGGCTCTCCCTGGCCGTGGATGTGACGGAACGCTTGAACCTCGAGGCCCAATTGCGCCAGGCGCAAAAAATGGAGTCCGTCGGCCAGTTGGCCGGCGGCATCGCCCATGATTTCAACAATCTTCTCACCGTCATCAACGGCCACGCCGGCCTCATCCTGACCGGCGAAAAGCTGGGCCCCAAAGCCGCCGAATCGCTCAAGGAAATTGCCGAAGCCGGCAAGCGGGCCAGCGCCCTGACCCGCCAATTGATGACTTTCAGCCGCAAGCAGGAATTGGATCTGCAAACGCTCGATTTGAACGGGATTGTCAACAATGTCACCAAAATGCTCCGGCGCATTTTGGGCGAAGACGTCGCCCTGCAGGTGGACTTTGCCCCGGACCTGCCCCCGATCAAAGCCGACCTCGGCATGGTCGAGCAGGTGCTGCTTAATCTGGCCGTCAATTCCCGCGATGCCATGCCCCGCGGCGGTCAGTTGCGCATTGCCACCGCCTGCGTCACCCTGGACGCCGCCGGGGCGCGGCAAAACCCGGAAGCCGCTCCTGGCAGATTTGTCCGCCTGACCTTCAGCGACACCGGCTGCGGCATTGCGCCGGAAAATTTGGGCCGTATTTTCGAGCCGTTTTTTACGACCAAGGAACTGGACCGCGGCACCGGTCTGGGCCTCGCCACCGTCTATGGCATCGTCAAGCAGCATCGCGGCTGGATCGAAGTGGCCAGCCGGATTGGCGAGGGCACGGCCTTCCGCATCTTTTTCCCGGCCTCCGCCGATAAGAGCGGGGCGTTGCCCATGACGCCGGGAGAACAAAAGGTCATGGGCGGCACCGAAACCATTCTCGTCGTCGAGGACGAAGCGCCGCTGCTCAAGTTGATGCATCACATCCTGGAAAGCTACGGTTACAAAGTCCTCGAATCCTCCAACGGCAAGACCGCCCTGGAGATTTGGGAGCGGCACAAAACGAAGATTGACTTGTTATTGACTGATTTGATTTTGCCGGACGGGATGGCCGGGCCGGAGCTGGCCAAAATATTGCAGGCCGCCAAGCCGGCCTTGAAGGTCCTTTACACCAGCGGCTATAATACGGAACGGCTGGCCAAGGAATTTCCCCCCGGCGCGCAGGTGAATTTTGTGCAGAAACCCTTCCACGCGCGCAAATTGGCAGAGGTGGTCTATGCCTGCCTGAACAGCAAATAAGGCGTCCGCAATGGGAAGACTTTGCCCGCCTGCCGGGCGCAAAACGGTCCAGGGACAGCTCCAACCCGGCATATTTCGCCGGGATGATGCCCTTTTTGGCGTTTTTTATGCTCCCGAACCATTGGCACGCTTCCTGATGTGCAAGCTGGCGATGAAGAGCATATTGGTAATTGACGATACGGAAGACATTAGAAATCTCATCGCCACCGTGCTGACCGACTACGGCTTCACCGTGCGCGAAGCGCCAAACGGCCGGCGGGGTGTCCAGATGATTGCCGAAGAGAAGCCGGATTTGGTCATTTGTGATGTCAACATGCCCGCCATGAGCGGTTACGAAACCCTCGCCTCAGTCCGGGAGTCCTCCCAGACGGCCACCATTCCTTTTATTCTCATGACCGGTTTGGACAGCCGCGACGGTTTTCGCCGCGGCATGGTCTCCGGCGCCGACGATTATCTGGTCAAGCCGTTTACGGCTGACGAATTGATTGAAGCTGTGATGTCCCGACTGGAGCGGCAATCGGAGGTGCAATTGGAAGCCGACAAGCGGGCGCAGCAGTTGCACGAATACGCGGCGCACTATTCCTTCCCGGAACTGGCCGGAAGCATTAACGACACGATTGGATCGGCTGTCGCGTAGCATGGCTTGAAATTCCGACCAGGAGAGCTGGCGGAAGGATGGCAGAAAGACAAGTTGGGCGGAAAAATGGGCTTTTCCTGATTTTCCTGCCCCTCCACACCCTCAAAGCTTCCCCCAGCCTCATTTGGGAATGGTTCGATGATAAATGAACCACTCGTAGCCATTGAGGCTAAAGCCGGAAGGAAGGGGGTCAACAGGGACGGGCCGGACGCTGATCTTCACCGGTTCAAAGCCCTCTGCATTCGACAGTTCAACCGACCCGGTCGCGCGGTGGCTTGTAAGATTGATCAGGACAAGGAACTCATCCTTCTGATCCTTTCTCAGGAAGCTGACGACTTGTTCCGCCGCCGTGTTTTGAAGCCAGGCAACATCCCCGCCATACAACGCGCCGTATTGCTTGCGAAGCTTGATCAAGTCCTGGTAAATATTGCGCAGAGGAGGGCGTCCTCCGGGATGCCAAAACACCGGCAGTTTTTCAAACAAAGCCGGGTCGGCGGATTCGGTGGCATCACCTGCTTCCATGCCGTTGTAAAAGAGCGGCACGCCGTCGAGCGTCAACATCAACACCTGTGCGGCGAGCGCGCCTTCCATGCCGTGACGCGCCACCGCCCGCGGTTGCTCGTGGATGTCCGAGAAGCGCAGGTGCAACGCGCCCTTGGGAAACTGCTGATAGGTGTGTTCCCACGATTCTTTAAGGTAAGAGAGGGGGACCGTGCTGCTCATGACCATGTCCAGCGTGTAAAAGAAGCCCCAGGACGAATCCACATCGAAGGCTTTGGAAAGCAGTTCCGGCTTGGCGCCGGCGTCAGCGAGAATGATGACTTGGGGATTTATCTTCTCCAGTTCATACCGGGCTGCTTCCCAGAAATCAACCGGCACCGTGGGAGCCACATCGCAACGAAACCCGTCCACGCCGAAGTCCCTCAACCAGTATTTCATCATTTCAGTCATGTAGCGGCGCACCTCCGGGTTCGCATAATTCAACCCGGCCACATCCATCCACGCCGGATTGGGCGGGATGATCACTCCATTGGTATCCTTCTTGTAAAAATCCGGATGTTCCATGAGCACGCTGTCCCAGGCGGTTTGACCGGCCACGATATCCATGATCAGTTTCATCTCGCGCTTGTGGGCTTCATCGATCAGTCGCTTGAAGTCGTTGGTGGTGCCGTAGTCGGGGTTGATGGCGTAAAAGTCGCGCACGGCGAAAGGACTCCCGAAGGAGCCTTTCTTCATTTTTTCGCCGATCGGATGGACCGGCATGAGCCAGAGAACGTCCACACCAAGATCCTTTAATTCATCCAACCGGGCGGTAATCGCATTGAGATCCCCTTCCTTGGAGAAGTTTCGTGGAAAGATTTCATACACGACCGCGCTCCGGAGCCAGTCGGGTGATTTGCGGGTGCTCAGAGTTGACGGGTCTGCCTCTGATACGACGGTCGAATTAATCGCCAGCCAGCCAATGAGTGCCATGGCGAGGAGGCATCGTGGTTTTTGTTGCATTCTGATCATGACGTTTGAGACTTTCAGTTAATTTTTAGACCTGCGTTGTCGGGCCGCATTCCCAATACTGTGCAAGGACGGGCTGCCAGCCGCCATGCTTTTTTATCGCCGATCCTCACCAGTGCATAAATGATTGCCGTGGGAATTTCAACAGCATCCAGACCGATTCTCCTTACTCTGCCATCGGCGGCGGAGAAGGCAACACAATTCAAAGTGGCGCCTCCGGCTTCGCTTCTGACGTAACCACCTTGATGACAACTTGTTGCGATCATTTAACGGATAAAATGTGGAAAATTTCGCGGTTTTTTTGAGTTAAGAAAATCAAAGCATTGCAATTTGAAAGCTTTTGCTGGAAGGGTTGGGTCATTCCTGCCTGTCCGTTCTGCGGCAAAGGGCAATAATTTCCCGTTCAACCGCCTGCGATGCTGCCAAAACACTGTTTTTGGCCCTTTTTCATGCTGGCATAGCGACTGCTAAAAGTCGGAATGGTTTATTGCTATGATTGATGCTTTATTCGGCGATTCAAACTATGTGGCTGCAAAAAAGATGCTGGACGTCAATGTCCTGCGCCATGAAGCCATTGCCAGCAATATTGCCAACGTCGAAACGCCCAATTACAAGCGCCTGGATGTTTCCCCGTCTTTTGAAAGCCAGTTGAGCGAGGCTGTGGCGAGCCGGGATGCCGCGCAAATCACCGGCCTGCAACCGGAGCTGGCCGTGGACAGTCAAGCCATTTCCGGACGCAGTGATGGGAACACCGTCCAGTTGGAAACCGAAATATTGAAACTCAACCAAAACATGGTGGAACACTCGCTCGAAACCCAGTTGGTCAGCGCCGCGCTCATCAAGATGCGCCTGGCCATCACAGGCAAGAGCTAATTAAACTATGATCCAACTCCTTTCAGGCATCGATAGCTCCGCGTCGGCCTTGGACGCCGAACGGATTCGCATGGACGTGATCTCCGAAAACATTGCCAACGTCAACACCACCAAAGGCCTCGATGGAAAGCCCTATCAGCGCCAGCAAGTCGTGTTTGAATCCGTTCTGAGCGCGCAACAAAACTCCGACAGCAGCGGTTCGGTGCCGCAAACCACCCAGGTCGTTCGCATTGCCAGGGACAACCGCCCTGCCCGCATGGTCTATAATCCCTCGCACCCGGACGCCAACGCCCAGGGCATGGTCGCCATGCCCGACATCAACATCCACGAGGAGATGGTGGACATGATAGCCAGTTCGCGCGCCTACGAAGCCAACATCGCCGTGGTCAGGAATGCCCGCTCCATGGCCCTGCAAGATCTTTTGATCGGCAAACACTGATAACCCGACTCCGCACCCATGGACGCTCTTTCAGCAATAAAAATAATGGCTGGCCCGCAACTGGGCGGCCCGTTGAGCGACGTGGCGCAGAACGGCATCGTGCCGTCCATTCCGGCGCAGGATTTACAGAGGCTTAATTCCGACATTGCCCCCCAATCCGCGACCGCCGCTCCATCCGGCGGTTCGTTTCAAAATCTGCTCGGCGAATTCGTGGGCGAGGTCAACGCAAAGCAGATCGCCGCCGGCGATGCCATAGCCGGTTTGATGAGCGGAAAGAACGTCTCCCTGCACCAGGCCATGATCTCGATGGAGGAAGCCAGCGTTTCCTTTCAAATGATGGTCGAGGTGCGCAATAAACTTCTGGATTCCTACCAGGAACTCATGCGGATGCAAATATGATGAATAACCTGATTTCCTTAACAACCAATTGCCATTTGCCATCTCCGGCCATTGATGCCGGCGCTTTTGTTTCATGAATAAAAACCTCTCTCAAATCGCCCGGCAACTCGCCGCCATCTGGCAGCAACTCGGCCTGAACCAGCGCATCAGCGTCGTCGCAGCCACGGTCATAGTGTTCGCCGGCCTCACTGGCCTGGCTTTCTGGTCCAGTCGTGTGGATTACGCCCTCCTCTACGGCAAACTGGACGAAGGGGAGGCCGCCAAAGTCATCGCCGCGCTCGATGAATCCAAGGTTCCTTATCAAATCAGCCGCGGCGGCGGGTCCATTCTCGTGCCATCGGACAAAGTGTACCAACTCCGGATGCAAATGGCCGGCAAGGGTATTCCCCGCGGTGAAGGGGTCGGCTTTGAGATTTTCGACAAGGCCAGCTTCGGTGTCTCCGATTTCATCCAGCGCGCCAACTATGCCCGCGCCATTCAAGGCGAACTGGCCCGCACCATCAGCCAGCTTGATCAGGTCGAATCCGCCCGCGTCATGATCGTCATGCCTGAGAACCGGCTGCTGTCCGACAGCCTGCGCAAACCCACCGCTTCCGTCTTTGTCCGCGTCAAGGGCAACGGCCAATTGCCTGCGTCGGCCATCAATTCGATTCGCTTTCTGGTGGCCAACAGCGTGGAAGGCTTGCAGGCCAACAATGTTTCCGTGGTAGACAACCAGGGCAACGTCCTCTCGGAAAATCAGGAGAATGATTCCGTCGCCGGTTTGTCCGGCAACCAGCTCACCGCCCGCCGCAATTTCGAACAATATCTGACCAAAAAAGCCGAAGGCATGTTGGAGAAGGTGCTCGGTCCCGACCAGGCCGTCGTGCGCGTCGCGGTCGATCTCAATTGGGACACCATCAGCCGCACCGAAGAGAAATATGACCCGGACGGCCAGGTCGCCCGCAGCAGCACCATCAACGATGACACGACCGAGTCGGCCACTTCCGGCGCAACCGGGGGCGCTCCAGGTGTTGCCGCGAACAGCGTTCCTGCCGAAGGCGCCAGCAACGCGCCTGCCTCCGCCCTCCCGGTCAACAGCAGCATCACCAAAAAGAAAGTCACCACCAGCACCTACGAAATCAACAAGATTACCAGCAACATGCTCCAGGCCGCCGGCGGGGTGAAGCGCATTTCCAGCGCGGTCTTCATCGCGCAACGTTTTGAAGGCAAAGGCGCGGACCGCAAAGCCCTGCCCCGAACGCCCAAGGAACTGGATGACATCAAAAGCATCGTGAAAAGCGCCCTCGGCATCCAGGAAAATGGCGATGCCAGCCGCAAGGACGAGATCACCCTGGAGGAAATGCCGTTCAACGATCAGACAGGGACCGAAATAACGCAGCAATTCGAGCAGCAGAATAAACGGCAGGTTTGGATCGATCTCGCGCCAAAGCTGGTTTACCCCGCGCTGGCCATCGGAATCATTTTCATGTTCTGGCGCATGTTGAAGAACACCAAGGTGGATGACATCCCGCTCGGAGTTCCCATCGGAAACGGTCACGGCAACGGCAACGGACGTTACGGCAAGCCCGGCACTCCCGGCTCCGGCATGGTCACGGTGGATGTATTGAATCAATTGATCCGTGAGAACCCGGCTAACATGACCCAGGCGGTTCGCTCGTGGATGACCCGCACCAAACCCAATAACTAAGCTGTTCGCGATGAGCTCCTGGTCTGAAACCATCACCCTGCCCACCCCCTTGCGCGACGCAGTTCCGGCCGGCCCGCCGCCCGGGATGCCCCCGATGGATGCCTCGCTCCGGGAATCCTGGCAGGCTGGCTATGAACAGGGCCGCATCGAAGGGGAAAAATCCTTGAGCGGGCAATTGCTCAAACAACGCGCCGAGTTGGACGAACTGCTGCACGGCGTGCTCAACTCCCTTCGCCAGGCCGTCCCGCAGGTCGTCCGCGACACCGAAAACATGATGGTCTCGCTCGCTCTTGAGGTGGCGCAAAAACTGGTGTCGGACATGCCCATTTCCGTGCCGATGGTGGAGGCCGCCGTTCGCGACGCGCTGACCCATGTGGAAAGCTCGGCCCAGGTCACCGTCCGCCTGCACCCGGCTGACTTGGAATTATTGCAAACGGCCGGTTCTCCTTTGCTGGGTTCGGCCCAGGCTCCGAATGATTTTCGCTTTCTCAGTTCGATCGAAGTCAGCCGCGGCGGCTGCCTGGTCGAAACCCGTTTCGGAACGGTGGATGCCCGGCGCGAAACCAAATTTGACCTGGTCAAAAAAAACCTGCCCTGATGATCACGCGCAGCAAACCATTATGCACGAACCGGGTTGAAGACCTGCTGCGCCGGGTGCAGACAACCCAGGTCGTCCGCAATCACGGGCGGGTGGTTCAACTCATTGGCCTGGTCATCGAATCGGAAGGGCCGTTGGTCGCCGTCGGTGAAATGTGCCGGATAGAATCCGCGCGCCATGACGGCTATACGCTGGCCGAAGTGGTTGGATTCAGAAACCACCACGTTCTGCTCATGCCGCTGGGGGAACTGCGTGGCATTCATCCCGGCAGCGAAGTGATTGCGCTGGGCGCCCCCTTGCAGGTTCCGGTGGGCGAATCACTGAAAGGCCGCGTGATCGACGGGTTGGGCAATCCATTGGATGACAAGGGGCCAATCCAAGCCGGGGCCGCCATTAATTTAAACCAGCCTCCGCCGCACCCGCTGAAACGGCAGCGCATCCAGCAGGCATTTCGCACCGGCATCAAGGCGATTGACACCTTCACCCCTTGCGGGCGCGGCCAGCGGCTCGGCATCTTTGCCGGAAGCGGTGTCGGCAAATCGACTCTGCTGGGCATGATTGCCAGCCAGGCGGAGGCGGACGTGAATGTGATCGCGCTGATCGGGGAACGCGGACGCGAGGTGCGCGAATTTCTTGAGAAGGATTTGGATGAAGTCGGCCGGCGCAAGTCCGTGGTGGTGGTCGCCACCTCCAACCAACCGGCCATCGCGCGCTTGAAAGGCGCGTTTGTGGCCATGGCCATCGCCGAACATTTTCGCGATGCCAGCCAGAATGTTTTGTTGATGATGGATTCCGTCACGCGCTTCGCCATGGCGCAACGGGAGATTGGCCTGGCCGTCGGCGAACCGCCCACGACGCGGGGCTACACACCTTCGGTCTTTTCGTTGCTGCCGCAATTGTTGGAACGCGCCGGCGCAGGGGAGCAAGGTTCCATCACCGGACTCTTCGCCGTGCTCGTGGAAGCCGATGACATGAACGATCCCATAGCCGATGCCGTCCGTTCGATTCTGGATGGGCACATCGTCCTGACGCGCGAGCTGGCCACCCAAAACCATTATCCGGCGATTGATGTGCTGGAAAGCGTCAGCCGTTTGACGCGGGATTTGAGCACGCCGGACCAGCAACAACTGACTTCGCGCGCCCGCCAGGCGATGGCCACGCATCGTAAGAACCAGGATTTAATTAACATCGGCGCTTATCCCCCCGGGACCAATCCAGCCATCGATTTAAGCATTCATTTGCATGAGCCCCTGAAATCATTTTTGTGCCAGCCGGTGGAGCAGGGCTGCACCATCCCTCAAAGCTGGTCCCTGTTGGAACAAACCATGGCCGCGCCCACGCCTGAAAAATCAGGCGCCGGCGCTGGAAAGAAAACCGGCTAGGCGCGCATGAAATCATTTCACTTCACTTTGGAAGCTCTTGGCACACTGCGCCAGCGCCAGGAGCAGAAGGCCATGGAGCAATATGCGCATAGCTTGATCGCCCGCCGCCAGGCGGTGGACGGGCTGGAAGCGGTCGAGCGTCAGTTGAGCGCGTGCTGGCAGGAATGGCGCGACCGATTGGCTGGCGGATGCACGGCGGCGGAAGCGGCCCAGTCTCATGCTTATCAGCGGTCGCTGGCCCAACGCCGGGATGCATGCATTCTGGCGCTGGAGACTGCGGAACGACAGGTGAACGCGGCTTTGCAGGGCATGCTCCTGGCGCGCCAGCAGCGGGAGATCGTGGACAAATGTTTTGACAAACAAAAGGCCCGCCACCGGCGCGAGCAGGCCCGCGGCGAACAAAAATTCCTGGATGACCTGGCCGGCCGCCGGGGCAACTCCATTCTCGCCTGGAAGTCGGCGGAAACTCCGTTATGATAAAATTACTCACCTCACCTTGGATGACGGCGCTGGTCAGCGTCGTCGTCTATCTGGGCGCCACCGTGGCGTTTTGGAAAACTCCCGCGCATCCGCCGCCCTCCACCCTGACCGAATCCGCCGCCGCCCGCGACAAGCGGACCGGACCTTCCTGGGATTTTACCAACCCCGAGGCCGACCAACTCATCGCCGAACTCAAGGCGGAAAAAAAGTCTCTCGGAAAAAAGGAGCAGGACCTGAACGATTTGACGCTGCGTTTGCAGGCGGAACGCTCGGAATTGAATCTGGTCACGCAATCCGTGCGTCAATTGCAATTGGATTTTGATCAAAATGTGCTCCGGATTAGCGAGGAAGAAACGGCCAATTTGAAGAAGCTGGCCAAGGTTTATGCGGACATGGAGCCTGCGAACGCCGCCAGGGTTTTGGAGGAAATGGATGACAGCTCAATCATCAAGATCATGGTCTTTATGAAAGACGTGGAAACCGCCGCCATTTGGGAGGCGTTGGCCAAGAAAGGCCAGCCACAAGCAAAACGCGCGGCCCTTCTTTCCGATCGCCTTCGGCTGGCCTCGTTCCGCAACAACACTGCAAAATGATGACTCCATCCGCCCTCTTCGCTGTTCTCACTCCGGCTGTGCCAGGGGGCGAGGCCCGGCCTTTAACCCCGGATCAATCCGCCGCGTTGCCCGCGGCCACGGAGAGTTTTCTTAGCGTGATGTCCCAAGTGCGTTGTGATGGTTTTCCCAAGCCGTCCGGCGAAGCAAAGACCTCAGAGAGCAATGCGTCCCTGGCGGAAACGCCAAAACCCCCCGCCAACCCGTCGGGCAAGACGGGTGACATCGTTGCTTCCATGTCCAGCACGCTCATGGCCGCGATGGCCCAACCGTGGATTGCCGCCGGGGAATCTCGAAAACCGGCATCCACTCAGGCAGCGAATTTAAAAAATGCGTCGGCTGGCCAGGGAGGCAAGGCCAGGCCCTTGACAGAAATCTCAGGCAGCGATGCGTCCCCGATGGAAACGCCAAAACCCCTCGCCAACCCGCCTGGCAAAGCGCCGCGGATTGCCGCCGGGGAATCTCACAAATCGGCATCCACTCAGGCAGCGAATTTAAAAAATGCGTCGGTTGGCCAGGGAGGCAAGGCCAGGCCCTTGACAGAAATCTCAGGCAGCGATGCGTCCCCGATGGAAACGCCAAAACCCCTCGCCAACCCGTCTGGCAAAGCGCCGCGGATTGCCGCCGGGGAATCTCACAAATCAACATCCACTCAGGCAGCGAATTTAAAAAATGCACCGGTTGGCCAGGGAGGCCAGGCCAGGCCGTTAACGGAAACCTCAGACGATGATGTGTCCCCGACGGAAACGCCAAAACCCCTCGCCAACCCACCGGGCAAAGCGCCGCGGATTGCCGCCGGGGAATCTCACAAATCAACATCCACTCAGGCAGCGAATTTAAAAAATGCACCGGTTGGCCAGGGAGGCCAGGCCAGGCCGTTAACGGAAACCTCAGACGATGATGTGTCCCCGACGGAAACGCCAAAACCCTTCGTTGACCCGCCGGTCAAGGCGGCTGACATTGATGCATCCGTGGCAAGCACGCTTATGGCGATGGCGGCTCAACCGCAGATCGCTGCCGGTGAATTCCGCAAACCGGCATCCACTCAGGCGGTGAATTTAAGAATTGCGCCGGCTATCCAGGAAGGCCAGGACAGGACCTTGAGAGAAACCTTAGACAGCGATGCGTCCCCGACGGAAACGCCAGAACCTCCCGCCCACCCGTCGGACAAAGCGGCTGACATGGATGCTTCCGTGTCCAGCAAGCTCACGGTCGTGGCGGATGAACCGCGAATTGCCGCCGGTGAATTCCGCAAGCCGGCATCCACGCAGGCAGTCAATTTTAAAATCGCTTCGGAACATGGCGCGGCGCCCGTGGTGTTGCCCTCTTCAGCGGACAGCAAACCTGAGAGTACTGGACCAGTCCCGAGAACGATTGATCCACGTCCGACAGAAACAACGGCTTCGACAACGGACCCAGCAGCCCACCCGGCAGAACCTGCCGGGTCACCCCAACAACCGGTTGCGGCGCAGATTGCAATTACCCCACCGGTGGGATTTGTTTCCGCAGGTCCCGTCGATGGCACAGGGGGTGCTTTGAGTAGCCAACGAATGAATTCTGGAGCGGAAAAGAATGAAATTGCCGGGCCTACTGCGCAAAAAGTGCCGACTCCGTCATTAAAGGATGACCTTTCCACCAAGTCGGCGAACGACTTGATGGTTGGATCAGATTCCGATCATTCCGCACACAAGCAAGACTCGATTGACTCCGCCCTGGTCATGAATTGGCCGGCCAAAGCAAGCGAAGGGAATGTGGATGCGGGCAAAGGAACGGGGGCCGCTCAATCCGTTGATCACTCCGCAACCCAGGCTGAACGTGTGGGGCATTTGGTGAATCAGCAAGTGGTGATGATACGTCAATCCGGCGCCAACAACCTGGCTGTTTCGCTCAAGCTGGACCCGCACACCGAACTGAGCTTGCAATTAACCAATCATAACGGCCAAGTCGAAGCGTCCGTTCGTTGGGAGCGGGGCGCCGTGGCGGGCTTGGAGAACCATTGGAAAGATTTGCAGGAGTCGCTCGCGCGGCAGAATATCCAATTGCTGCCACTGGAGAACAAAGCTGCGCCGCGGACGCCGGCTTCCAATTCCTCTTCCGAAACAGCGTCCGCATCGCCTTTCAATCAATCGTCGCAAAATCCGCAACGACACAGCCGCGAGGCGCAGCGGGATTTGCCGCCGGCCTCCACTGTCAAAACCGTCCCTGTAACAAACAAAGCAACAACCAGAACCGCTTCCCGGCAAGGCTGGGAATCCTGGGCCTGAAAAATTATGTCAACCTCCGCCACTACTGCCAGCTCGAGTGCAACCGCCGGCGCCAACTCAACTTTGAATCAAGCCGACTTTTTGAAATTGCTCGTCACACAAATGACCTCGCAGGACCCGCTCAACCCGACAAGCGACACCGCCTTTGCCGCGCAACTGGCGCAGTTCAGCTCATTGCAGGAGGCCACGAGCATGGCAGGCAACATGGCGGCGATGCAGGCCAGTTCTCTGATTGGCGCCACTGTGGAGGTGGCTTCAACCACCAATGGCGGCCAGGATACCACAGGGGTGGTGACCGGAGTTGACATGTCCTCCGGCTCGCCGGAAATCCAGGTCAACGGCCAGCTTTATGGCCTGAGCCAAATCTTATCCATTACGCCGACGCAAACCGCCACAACAACTTCCACGTCATCAACTGTTTCCGGCACGCCAAGTAACCCATAAATCAAAATTAACTCTATAAAAAATTATGCTTAGCTCATTAAGTTCAGGAGTCAGCGGACTCGAAAGCTTCCAACAAGACATGGACGTTATCGGCAACAACATAGCCAACATCAACACCACTGGTTTTAAGGCTGGAACAGTCGAGTTTGCTGACGCGCTCAGCAACACGCTGAGAGGGGCCAGCTCAACCTCGGATGCTCAGCAGGTCGGCACGGGAGTGCAACTCACTGCCATTGATAATAATTGGAGCCAGGGCGCGATCGAGAGCACCGGGGTTCCCAGCCAACTCGCCGTAAACGGCAATGGCTTTTTCGAGGTCGCGGACCCCTCAACCCTCACTGATATATTTGCCACGCGCGATGGCACATTCAGCGTGAATACCGCTGGCAATCTGGTCACACCCGGGGGTTACCTTGTGCAGGGCTATAAAGCCGATGGCAAGACGCTGGGAAGTGTCACAGTCACCACGGACCCCGCCAAGACCGGCGTCAGCATGATTGCCTATACCATTGATTCATCAGGCAACATCAATGTGCAACAATCCGACGGCAGCACCTATGTGTCCGGCCAGGTGTTGTTAACGAATATTGTTGACCCACAACAGTTGATCAGCGAGGGCAACAACCTTTATTCCAACTTGACCGCCGCCGGCGCCAGCGCACTCGCAGTCCCCGGCAGCGCCACCTCCGGTCTGGGCCAGATTCAAGGGTCAGCATTGGAGTCTTCCAACGTGGATCTCTCCAGTGAAATGGCGAACCTGATCACCGCCCAGCGCGCCTTCGAGGCGAACTCAAAGATTATTACGACGAGCAACGAGGTGCTGCAAACTTTGGTGCAAATGAAGCAGGGTTAGCCCTTGAGCTTTTATGGCCAGCAACTCTCTGGAATCCTCCCGTGGCAGTCGCGAGCCAGCGAAAGCTCCGGAGAAGGAGAACGGCAAACCACCAGCCGAGGACAAGGCAGACCCACCCCCGCCCGCAAGCGGCGGAGGGTTCAAAGCCTGGCTTCCGCTGGCAGTGGCCGCAGTGGCCATGCCGGCTTTGGCCTATGCCACCACGCATTTTGTTCTGTTGCCAAAACTTGAGCGTGGTCTGGCGCAGGGCAACCCGGGGGTGGCGCAGGAAACCACGGCGGAGTCCGGCACAGGGGCCAAAAGCGGAGGCAAAGCCGCCTCTGAGAAGCTCAAAGTGACCGTGAGTTTGAACAAAATGCTGGTCAATGTGGCCGGCACCATGGGCACGCGTTACCTGATGACCAGTGTGACTCTGGTCGGCAACACCGCGGACTTCACCAGCAAAATTGAAGCGAACAGGGACCAGCTTATGGATCTGGCCACCGGCACGCTCAGCGGCAAAACCATTTCCGATTTGGAAAAGCCAGGGGCTCGCAATGTGATTCGGGCTGAACTGATGACGGTGTTCAACAATGCCTTGGGGGGGCCGGCGGTGCAGGAAATCTATATCACCGAAATGGCTATTCAATAAGCGATCCTCATGAACCCAGCCAGCCCAATGCCCGAGCTTGAAGAGTCGCCTGCCTCCTTTCTCGACACGGAGCAGACGACCGCTTCGGCCTCCGGGGAGGAGGCAGGCAATACTGTCCCCCCAGCCGGCGGGCAGGCTGACGCGCCCAAAAAAGAGGACGTGCAAATCCATGATTTTCGCAATCCCATGCTCCTTTCCCCAGGAGAATTACGCAAATTGCGAGCGCATCAGGAGGAGTTCGTCCAGAGCGCGGCCACCAGTCTTTCGATCCACCTGCGTTTGGATTTTTCGCTGAAACTGACCGGCGTCAAGACCATCTCCTATGAGAAGCTGGCGGAAAGTTGGGGCCACCCTGCGCATCTTACCTTGTTTAAAATGGAACCGTTGCGCGGGGTTTCCATCCTGGAAATTTCGTCCCGACTCGGCTTGTGCATGGTGGACCGTCTGATGGGCGGTCCCGGTCACGTGCCGCCAACAGTTCAGGAAATGAGCGAAATCGAGAAAGTGCTGTTGGAGCAATCCGTGCAACTGCTCCTGGATGAATGGTGCGGCTGCTGGTCCAACGTCAAGGAATTGAAGCCGGTCATTCTTGGTTACGAAAGCAATGACGGTTTCATCCAAGCCACCCCGCCGGAAACAATCATGCTGGTCGTTTCGATGGAAGCGGGTTTTGGCGGGTGCAGGGGGCAAATCCAAATGGGTTTCCCTTACGCCGCTGTGGACCCGTTAATCCGTCGCTTTTGCAAAAGCGCTGCGACGATGACGAATCCCGCCCCGCCAGCGCCGCCTCCGCCTGCGGCGGCCTGGAAATGGAATACTTGTTTTGATGACGTTTGCGTCCCGGTGACGGCGGAATGGGAGGGATTGGAAATGACCGCCCGCCAGATTCTGGCGTTGAAAGTGGGCGACGTTCTGCCATTGGATTTGCGGCGCACGCAACAAATCAACGTGCGCGTGGCTGACATGCTCAAATTTCAAGGCCGCCCCGGCACACTGGCCGGCCAATGGGCGGTGGAATTAACCCACGTAGTCAACCGTTAAGCAGTATTTTATGGAATCAACCGAAAAACCCCCTCCCGGCCTCGAACTTCTGCTTGGTGTCAAAGTCAAGCTTACGGTCGAACTGGGCTCCTGCCAGTTGCCCATGCGCGATGTGCTCCAATTCAATGTCAGTTCGATTGTCAAGCTCGACAAGACCGCGCAGGCGCCGGTGGACCTCTACGCAAACCAAACGCGCATCGCCCGCGGCGAAGTGGTGGTCGTGGATGACGCCTACGGCATCAAAATCACCGAATTGTTTGGAGTCAATCCATGATCCTGGAGTCCGCCATGGCCCGGATCAAGGCGTTGGCCCTTGCGCGAGGCGGCGCATTGGCATGGCTGACCGCGATGTTTTTGGCGGCCCTTGACGTCTCTGCGGAGTCGTTGGACGCAACCCATTCCTCAGCCCTTCCGAGCGCCTTGCCGAATGCCGGCGCTTCGATCTTCCGTGTCTGTGGAGCCTTTTTTGTGGTGGTGGCGCTCTTTTTGGGCGGAGTTTGGTTGTTCAGGAATTGGCAGCGCCTGGCCGTGCAAAAGAGTGGGGGAGCCAAACTCAATTTGATTGAAGTCAAATCATTGGGGCAGCGCCAGGCCATTTATGTGGTCGGTTACCAGCAGCAGCGGATGTTGCTCGCCTCGTCGCCCGCCGGGGTGACACTTCTCAGTCATCTGCCTTCAGCCGGGGAGGCGGAGAAGACCGCGTCCGCCGCAAACTTGAGTTTTGCCGAGGCCTTGAAACACGTCCTGAGCCAGAGACAATGAATCTGCCGCCTGCCAGCGCTGCCTGCTCAACCCGCGGCCGGCCCAAGTGCCGGCGGGCCGGACGCTGGCTGCTGTTGGGGCTGATCTTGTGCCAATTCTTTGGGGCTGCGGGCGCGCAGGCGCAGACCAATGCCAACTCGTTTAATCTAAGCATCGGTCTCAACGGGTTGGGCCAGCCGGCTGATGTGGATGGCGCGGTCAAGGTCCTGGCGATCATGACCTTGTTGACCCTGGCCCCCTCAATCATCCTGTTGATGACCTGTTTTACGCGCATCGTCATCGTGCTTTCTTTTGTGCGGTCAGCGCTTTCCCTGCAGGGCACGCCCTCCAACCAGATTCTTATTGGTCTGTCGCTCTTTCTGACTTTTTTCATCATGTCGCCTGTTTGGGAGAGGATTGACCGGGAGGCGCTGACGCCTTACCGCGCCAAACAAATCACCAGCGACGTGGCCTTGGAACGGGCCACCGTCCCCATCCGGAGTTTCATGCTCAAGCAGACCCGGCCCAAGGATGTGGAATTATTCGTGGCGCTGGCCAAAACAGGACCGATCCCGGCGGAGCAATTGCCGCTGAAAATCGTCATCCCCAGTTTCATCATCAGTGAACTGCGCACGGCGTTTCAAATGGGTTTCCTGGTGCTCGTGCCGTTCATTCTTATTGACCTGGTTGTGGCTACGGTGCTGATGAGCATGGGCATGATGATGATGCCGCCCATGACCATCTCGCTTCCTTTGAAAATCCTGTTGTTTGTTTTGGTGGATGGCTGGCATTTGGTGGTCAGTTCCATCATCCAAAGTTTCGGAGCCTGATTATTATGAACCCTGAATTTGCCACGGAATTACTCAAGAGCCTGATGTTCGAGGCGGTGACACTGGCGGCGCCGATATTGTTGACTGCGCTCCTCATCGGGCTGGCCATCAGCATATTTCAATCCGTCACGTCCATCCAGGAGCAAACGCTGACTTTCGTGCCCAAGGCGCTGGGCATTGTTGCGCTGCTCGTCATCTTGATGCCCTGGATGCTGCGCACCCTGGTTGAATATGCCACGGCGGTCATTCAAAAAATGCCGGAAATGACGCAGTAAAACGGAAAATGAGCGAGCTTAACAACGGGCTGATGGTTTTTCTGCGGGTCAGCGCCATGTTGGCGGTCTTTCCGGTTTTCTCCGCGGCTAATTTTCCGGTGCAGTTGCGGCTCGCTCTGGGCGCTGATTAGATTCAGTCCGTACGTGTAAGCCTTGGCAAGATTCGTTGCGCCGTTGCTAACGGTGAATTCTTCCAACACCTGCGCATAGCCACTTGGATTGCGCGTGTCCACCAGATAGAGATTCGTTGACGTGCTCGTGATCTTCTTCACTCGATTACCATCGGCATCGTAAATGAGGATGACCTGGCCATTGTTGAAATTGGTCAGCCGGTTTTCGTAGTCGTAATAATTCGGTTCCTGCACCGTGCTGTTCGTGCTCCAGAGCGTATTGCCGTTGTTGTCGTAGCCATCGCTGGCCAGCCAGTCGTTGGTGTTGAACGTGAATGACTGGTTGGCAAGTCCCAGGCCGCTGGCAATGTTGGTCCTGGTGGTTCGATTGCCGACGGAATCGTAGTTGTACCCGATGGTTCCTGTTGGCGCAGCGCCGGTGACGGTTTCATTCGTCAGCCGATACAACACATCGTAATTCCAAGTGTAACCACGATTGACGGTGTGGTTGGTTTCCAAAAGTGCCGTCCGGTTGCCCGTTGCGCCCAGGGTGTAGGCGAAACTGGCGA
>CAWFAZ010000039.1:0-6691 GCA_963813995.1 uncultured Verrucomicrobiae bacterium
GACAACCAGGTGCTGATGGTGCGCACGCAAAAATGGTCCGGTTTGTGGGGCATTCCCGGCGGCAAAATCAAGTTCGGCGAAACTTCGCTCGATGCCTTAAAGCGCGAAATCAAGGAGGAAACCAACCTGGACATCGCGGACATTTCCTTTGCCCTCGTCCAGGATTGCATCCATTCCAAACAATTTTATCGCGATGCCCATTTCGTGCTGCTCAACTACACCTGCCGCGTCCAGGGCCGCTGCAACGTGAAGCTCAACGATGAAGCGCAGGAATTTCGCTGGATGACACCGGGCCAGGCCCTCGACATGCCCTTGAACCAGCCGACGCGCGTTTTGCTCGAACAAGTCGCCGCGCGCCAACATTGAAAGGGAATCATGGACCAGATCATCATCAAAGAATTGGAAGTGTTCATTCGCGTTGGCGTGCCTGAAGCGGAGCGGGCCAAACCGCAACGCCTTCTTCTGACCGTCGAACTGGACCACGATTTTACCGCCGCGGCCAGGAACGACCGCCTCCAGGAAACGATCGATTACCATGCCGTGGCCATGCGTCTGGCGGGCTTTGGCCGGCGGCGAAGCTGGAAACTGATTGAAACGCTGGCGGTGGACATGGCCGAAATGATCCTGCGCGAATTCGAGCCTCTGCGCGTCAGCATAGAGATCAAAAAATTCATCCTTCCCGAAACCCGCCACGTCGCCGTCCGCATCACCCGCCCGGGAAAAGGCTGAAGGCTGCCGGTAAGGTGAGACTCCGTCGATCCCCATCTCGATCGAGTCACGGCTCGACAGAGTCTGGCCCCACCCTGACAAGAAAACTTCGCGTCTTCGTGGTGAAATTCTTCATTGTTCGCAGCGTCAAAACCATCCTCTTCGGAAATAACATCAAAAGGGTCATTTCGGATCGCAATAAGCATCGCCGAATTCCGCCAGCACCCATTCGGTGGTTACAAGCCGGAGTTCTGGATATCGGGCGGCTTCGGCAGCTTGCGCGTGGCGCGCCTCGGCGGAGCCGAGCAGTGCCAGGAAATAAAAAGTGTCGGCAAAAACGGCTCTCATTTCTTGGGCTCACCGCGAATGTAGTGGCCATGGTTTAGCGCATAATCGCGGGGCAAATGGGGGCGGCGTTTGGCTAATTTCTCCACGGCGGCCACCAGTGGATCATCGTGGGCGGTGAGTTCAACCGTCTCAATCTTCACGATGGCACCCTCCGGCAACTTAATTCCGGGTGGCAGAACGACCAAGCCGTTGACGATTTTGCCGTTAACACTCATGGTTACGTTTTACCCTGAATCTGAGGCAAAAGCAAGGCGGAAGTCTTTCTTTGGCATCATCCTCTTCGGAAATAATAATATGCAATTGTGCGGGACCCGTTTACAATCCAAGCCTATGAAATCCGAAAGAATCAATCGCCGCCGCTTTCTCCAAACCAGTCTCCTCGGCTCCACCGCCGCCCTGGCCGCCGCCAATCTGGGCAACAACGCCTTCGGCGCTGTGACCAAGCCGGAACGCGACCCGGACGGAGGACTCAAACTCGGCGTCGCCTCTTACACCTTCCGCAAATTCACCCTGGACCAAGCCATCGACATGACCAAACAGGCTGGCTTCAAGTACATCAACCTCAAAGACGTTCATCTCCCGCTCAAGAGCACCACCGGGGAACGGCAGGCGGCGCGGCAAAAGATCGAAGCCGCCGGCCTCAAACTCATGGGCGGCGGCGTCATTTCCATGAAAAACGACGAGGCTGAAATCCAGCACGTCTTCGAATATGCCAAAGACTCAGGCATGCCGGTCATTGTTTGCAGCCCCGTCCCCGATGCGCTCGACGCCATCGAGAAAAAGGCTCGGGAATTCAACATACTCATCGCCATTCACAATCATGGCCCGACCGACAAAACCTATCCTTCGCCCCTGGACGTCTTAGCCCTGATCAAAGACCGGGACCCGCTCATGGGCATCTGCATGGACATCGGCCACACCGTGCGCATCGGGGTGGACCCGGTGGAATGCATTGACCGCTGCGGCAGCCGGCTGCACGACTTGCACATAAAGGATGAAACCAAGGCCGCGCCGGAAGGAAAAGATGCGGAACTGGGCCGGGGCGTCATTGACATCGTCGGGGTGCTCAAGGCGCTGTCCGCCCGGAAGTTTTCGTATCACATCGGTCTCGAGTACGAGGCCCATGCGGACAACCCGTTGCCCTACGTGATGGAATGCGCCGGTTACGAGCGCGGCGCGCTGGCTGCAATGGCCTGAGTTGATGATTATTCCCCGGAAATTTGTAAACAAAATGTGCGAATGCCAATTTCCGAGGACTCGTTTACTTCAGCCTTCAGCCTTTAGCCTTCAGCATTCCCTCAAACGTTGCGTTGCGAGTTGCTCACAAATCTGTCCCACGCCTGGGTGCCAAGATATTTTTTCAATCCGTTGAAGCGGGGAGCGCCCAATTCAGCCCCGGTCAACCGGATCTTCAGGACGAGCGCTCCCAATGATCCGGCGCGGATGGTTGCCGTGCGTGCCTGTTGCTTGATAAAATAGGCCATCTCGCCAAGAAGCTGGTTCTCCGGAACCTGGCCGATGATCGTGCCGCCGATTTCGACCAGCAACTCCCCCGAGAGCAAAAGACAGAATGTGTCGTCCAGCGTTGACCCTTCGGAGTAGAGGATCGCCCCCGGCTCGAGATGAACTTCTTCGCCGCGCCACAAAAGAAAGGCCCGTGAAGCATCATCCAGGACGGCGAGATCGGGGCAGTTCGCAATATATTGCTTGACATCATTGTGTTGCATAATAATTGTCTCCCGGGCCGCGTGTCACAATCAAAGGGAACATCTATCGACGTCACCTTAACTTTGCGAGCGGGGAATGTCAAACAGTTTCGGGGCAGACCAATCGGCCGCGCGCGTATCTTGACACTGCTGCCAAACGATCTGCCGATTCCCCCGCCCCGCGAAGCGGGGAGAGGGTTAGGGAGAGGGGTCTGTTCCATCAATGGCAGCAGTGTGCGGATGCACCCAATCGCCGCCGCCAAGGCCCGCGAAGACGAAACGCAAAGTTAACTTTATGGCCAAAAGGCGGGCGGATCATATCCATTAAACCGCGACACGCGAACAACCCCGAATGTTTTATGCTTGTCTTTTTAAACGCCGCCGGGAGAATGCTGCACTCTTTATGGAAGCTGAATCAATACAATCGACGGAGAGGTATCTCAAATTGCTGGCCTGGTTGCACGCCAACCGGAAAAAGTTGATGATTGGCGCCGGTGTGGCGGCCGTCATTGCCCTGACCGCCGGCATCATGGCCTGGCACAAGGCCGAGGCCGAGTCCAACGCCAACGCGCAATTATTGAACGTGCCGCTGGCGACCGTTCGCGGCAACCGGCCGGTGCCGGCCCAAGCCGGCCCGTTCCTGATGCTGGCCCAACAGTACCCGGACACCAGCGCGGGCGAATACGCCGCATTGCTGGGGGCTGAATCCCTCTTTACAGAAGGAAAATATCCCGAAGCACACCAGGCATTTTCCAAATTCATCGATCAATACCCGGAAAGCGCCCTGCTCGCGCAAGCCAAAGTGGGCCTGGCAGCTTCTTTGGAAGGGGAAGGAAAGACTTCTGAAGCGGCGCAAAAGTACCAGGAAATCCTGTCGATCTATTCCGCCGAGGCCAACATTGTTTCTCCAGTCAAACTGACACTGGCCCGCCTGGATGAGGCGCAAAACAAACCGCAACAGGCCCTCACATATTACGAGGATTTGGCGCGCATCAACAATCCCTACGATCCCTGGGCGGGGGAAGCCCGCGAACGCGGGCAGCTTTTACTCGCCAAACATCCGGAACTGAGGAAGGCGCCACCCGCCGCCACGGGCAGCCCGTCCGCGGCATCTCAACCGGCCGGCTCTGGTCTTTTTCCTTCTCCGCAAGCAACCAAGGCCCCGGCCCCCGCCGCGGCAAAACCATAAGCGCGCGGCGCCGGGCTTCGTGGCCTGGCCGCGGAACCTGAATTAACACCATGAAATTGACCATCATCGGAACCGGGTATGTCGGATTGGTGACCGGGACTTGCTTTGCCGAAGCCGGCCATGAGGTGATTTGCGTCGATAAAGACGCCGAAAAAGTAAAATTGTTGCAAGCCGGCGGCATGCCGATCTACGAACCGGGCCTGGAGGAGTTGGTGGAAAAAAATGTCAAAGCGGGCCGGCTGCATTTTTCCAACAGCACCCGGGAAGGGGTGGAACGGTCGGACGTCATTTTCATTGCCGTTCCCACCCCCGCCCAGCCGGACGGGTCGGTGGACTTGAGCTTCATCGAAGGCGTATCGCGGGAAATCGCCGGGACCATGACAGAGTATAAGATTATTGTTGACAAGAGCACGGTCCCGGTCAAGACCGGCCAGAAGGTCGCCGAAACCATCCAGCGTTACTGCAAAGCCAAAGTGGACTTTGACGTGGTGAGCAATCCCGAGTTTCTGCGCGAAGGGTTTGCCGTCGGGGATTTTATGAAGCCGGATCGCGTGGTCGTCGGCGTGGCCTCCCCGCGTCCGGTCCAGGCCATGAAGGAAGTCTATGCCCCTTACAACGCCCCCATTATTGTCACCGACATCCATTCGGCGGAGCTGATCAAGCACGCGGCCAATTCGTTTCTCGCCTTGAAGATTTCCTATATCAACGCCATCTCCGTCCTGTGCGAAATGTCCGGCGCCAACGTGCAGGAGGTGGCCAACGGGATGGGAATGGACGCCCGGATTGGCCGCAAGTTCCTGGACGCTTCCCTTGGTTTTGGCGGCAGTTGTTTTCCCAAGGACCTGAGCGCCTTCATCCAGATCTCCGAACAACTGGGCTATTCCTTTGGCCTCCTCAAAGAGGTGCAACAGATCAACGCCCGGCAAATGGACCGTTTTTTCAAAAAAATAAGCGACACACTCTGGGTGCTCAAAGGCAAAACCCTGGGCGTCCTGGGGCTGGCTTTCAAACAGAACACGGACGACGTTCGCATGTCCCCCGCCATCGATCTTTGCCACCGCTTGCAAAAGGAGGGCGCCGCCTTGCGCGTGCATGATCCCCAGGCCATGGAAAAAGCCCGGGCCGTCTTGAAAGATGTCACCTATGTCGCCGACATGAATGACGTCGCCGAAGGGTGCGACGCGCTGGTCATTGCCACGGAATGGCCGGAATTCAAACAACTCGATTTGGAAAAAGCCCGCAAAAATCTGACTCATCCGATCCTGTTCGACGGCCGCAATCTCTTTGACGTGGATGAAATGGAACGGCTGGGTTTCCTCTACAAAAGCATCGGGCGCGGCAAGCCCTGAAGCGTCCCGCCTAAGAATTGCCCTGCGCGGTGGCCAGCTCGCGGCGGCTGAAAAGAAGAATGCCAATCGCGCAAAAGATCCCTCCCAACAGCAGGACGATCTGCGCCACCGCCAGCCCCAGCATCGTCCACGTAATGCTGCGGCCGGTGCTCAAGAAATCTACCGGCGAAAAGCCTTCCACCAACTGGATGATCTTGAGCGCGCCGCTAAACAAGGGAACAAAAATCACGTCCATCGGCGAGTGCCCGAACGACGAGGTAGCGGAGTTAAATCCGGCAATGGTCCCCTGCTCCACCACCGTCTGGAGCGTCCCGCTGGAAAGTCCCATCAGCAAAAGGGCCATGGACACAAACGCGGCCACCGGGAACGTCAACTGGCTGGCCGCCGCCAGGCCAATCGCCGCCAGCAACGCCAGCCAGCAGAGGAGGATCGTCATGCCGCGAATAAAATTCACTCCAAAACTGTTTTCATAATAAAGCAGCTCGAATCCGTCTTCGATTGGGAACATGAGCGCCGCGTTGTTGGCATTGTAGAAATCAATGATCAACCTGCCCTTCTTATCGAGCAGGTGGGGCGGCACCTGGAATTCCTGGAACGAATCAGGCGGCAGCACCTGGCGAATCTTCGCAACCCGCGGCGAGTCAGGAGGGCCAATGATCCAGTAGGTATCATAGGTCGCCTCGGGGTTTGGGTCGGAGGCGTGGAACTTGACGCGCACCTGAAAGGCTTCATTCTGCGTCCGCTCCGGCAGCGTGTGCAGGTCAATGACCCACAAGCGTCCGTATCCGGGCGGCACGCCTGTGCTGGCCGCCTTGACCTCCTCGGTAACCTGCTTGCGGATTTCCGCCTTGTTCAACTCGGTGGGATCGGTCTTTTCCAACTCGGCGATCCGTCGCTGCACTTGCCTGTCAATTTCCGGTTTCAAATCAGGCTCGCGTTCCTTCATTGAAGCTCGCGCCACAAAAATCTCATCCCGCAAAACTTTTTGTTCGTCGGGAGGGAGATGTCCGGCCCGCCATTGCAGCAGAATGAAGATCGCCGTTCCGGAGAGCGTCAACAGCATGGCGTTCAGCCCAAGAATGCCCAGCCATTTGCCAAGCCACACCTGCCAGCGGCTGATGGGTTTCACCGTGACCACCTGCAGTTGGCATTCTTCAATGTCCCTGGCCAGCGTCCCGCAGGAGAGCCAGAGCGTTGCCATGCCGAGCAGGGCCGCGACGGCGCTGAGCGTGTAGGTGAGCAGAATCTGGACCAGTCCTTTGGCCGTGCCGTCGTCTTTGAGCAGAAGAGGCAACCCCACGACCGCCCCCGCCAGCAACGCGGCCAATATCCAGAACAGCCGGTAACGAAAGGCGGATTTCCAGGTCAAACCCGCGATGGCCAGAATTCGT
>CAWFAZ010000040.1:0-228962 GCA_963813995.1 uncultured Verrucomicrobiae bacterium
CCGGCCCGGACGGCGCCTGGTTCAGCGTTGAGAGTTCGCCCGATTTACTGAACTGGACGCCTGTCTGCACCAATCAAGTGGTCCAAGGCTCGATTGATTTTGTGGATATGGACGCCCCGAACAATACCCGGCAATTCTACCAAGCCGTGCCTCAGGACAATCCGCCGTCCCAATAGCGCAATCAGCATAAAGGCAGGATGCCTGCCCGGAAAAATGGTCGGGGCGGTGGGATTTGAACCCACGACCTCTTGGTCCCGAACCAAGCGCGCTACCAAGCTACGCTACGCCCCGCCCGACCGAAGAGCATCAACATGCCGCTTGCAGCGCTGGATTGCAAATGGATTCCGAAAAAGATTTGCAACAGGAACAGCCCATTGCAGGATGGTGACGATTGACCGCGCGGATTTTACCGTTTATCGCCGACATGGCCGGGAGGCCATCCCGCTCGTTCTGCCCGATGAATGATTTATGATCGGCGCTGTCATTAACTCCGCCGGGATTGTGGCGGGAGGCGTCTGCGCCCTCGCCATAAAAAAGCCGGTTCCGAATCGTTTTCAATTGGCCGCCAAAATCGTGCTGGGGATTTACACGGTGTGGTTCGGGTTGCAATTGACGTGGAGGAGTTTGAACGGGAGTGTGGCGCAGGTATTGAAGGAACTGTGCATCGTCATGCTGGCGATGGCGCTCGGGAAACTCGCCGGGAGGATGCTGCGCTTGCAGGAATTATCCAACGCCATTGGGCGGTATGCCACCCGTTCGCTGGCCGCGGAGGGAAAGAAGAAACGATTCAGCGATGGATTTCTCCTGGCCACGGCATTGTTTTGCGCCGGGCCGCTGGCGATTCTGGCGTCGGTCCAGGAGGGATTGAATGGTTTTTCCCCGGTGTTTCTGGTCAAGGCGGGAACGGATGGTTTGGCGACCATGTCGTTTTGCGCGACGTTTGGCTGGGGCGCTTTGGTCTCGGCCATTCCGGTGCTGGCGTTTCAAGGTTGCCTCATCCGCTGCGCGCAGGCGCTGGAGCCGATGCTCCATAACCAGCCCTGGCCCTTGATCGATTCGATCAATGCGACCGACGGGCTGCTGATCTTCTGCGTGGCGCTGATTGTCCTGGAAGTGAAAAAAGTTCGGGTGGCTGAGTATTTGCCCAGCCTGATATTGGCGCCGCTGCTCATGCGGTGGTTGTGGTAAGGAGGCCGGGACCTTCACCGCCGCAGGAACTTGGCCACTGCCTCGGTGCGGGTGCGGACTTGGAGCTTTTCGTAAATGCGCCGAATATAGGTATGCACCGTTTCATAGCTGATGCCCATTTTTTCGGCGATTTCCTTGTAAAGAAATCCCTGGCTGAGGTGGTCCAGGACCTCCTGCTCGCGGGCGGAGAGGGCCTCGCCGGTCGGCGCGGCCAGGCTCTCTCTTTGAAAGGACTGGACGACCTTGCGCGCGATGTGGGTCGTCATGGGCGAACCGCCCCGGCGCACTTCGCGAATGGCATCCAACAGCTCGGCGCGGGGGGCGCGTTTGAGCAGGTAACCGGTTGCGCCGGCGGCCAGGGCGTTAAATATGTTTTCGGTATCCTCGTAGGCGGTCAGCATGACGGCGGCGATTTCCGGGGCGATTTGCTTTAAGCGCCGGACACACTCGACGCCATTCATGCCGGGGAGATTGATGTCCATCAATACGACGTCGGGCTTGTCTTTGGGAAGGCCGGCCAGGGCGTCTTCGGCGCTGGCGTACTGGCTGATGCAACGGAAGTCTTCGGCGCCGTCCAGGAGGCGGGCCAGTGTGCCCCGCAACTGGTGGTTATCTTCCACAAGGGAAATGGTAATAGGCACAATGTTTAACGGTTTCGCAACGGAACGGTCAGGCGGACGACTGTGCCGCCTTGCTGCCCCGGCCCGATGAAAAATTCGCCGCCAATATCTTCCATTCTTTTGCGCATGTTGCGCAAGCCATTTCTGGACTCGGACGCCTTCTCATGGACGCCGTCCGGGCCGCGGCCGTTGTCTTCGATTTCCAGGATGAAACTGTGCGGGGCCACGCGCAAGCGCAGCCAGGCTTCCGAGGCGCGGGCGTGGCGGACCACATTGGTCACCGCTTCTTTTGCGGCGAGGAAGACGTTATGACGGGCTTCCGGGAAAATGGCCGCGGGCGGCAATTGCGCCGGCATGTCCAGGCGGTAACGCAAGCCCGCCACCGCCAGATATTCCTGGGCATTCTTGCAAATGTAATTGATCAATCCGTCCAGGGTGTCATTGGAAGGGTTGACCGTCCAAACGATCTCATCCAGCTCGCGCGCTGTTTCACGGGCGGTCTGGGAAATTTGGCGGGCATGGGTTTCGGCTTCCCCGGGACTATCCTTGTCGGCCTGGATCATTTCGCCCAGGAGGGAAAGTTGAGTGAGACTGGCGCCGACTTGGTCGTGAATGTCGCGGGCGATGCGGGCCCGTTCCCTTTCCAAGGCCTGTTGCTGGCGCAATCCGGCCAGTTGACGATGCAATTTCTGCGTGGAAATGAAATGGACGGTGGCAATGATGATCCCCAAAAGGCCGCCCGCAACGGCGGCGCGGAACCACCATTTCTGCCAAAATGGAGGCAGCACGATAACCTCCAGACTGGCGCCGGTTTGGTTCCAAATTCCGTCTTCATTGCGGGCTTCGACATGGAAACGATAGCGGCCATGCGGCAAATTGGGGTAACGGGCGAAGCGATCCCTGCCCGCCAGGGTCATCTTTGTTTGGTATCCTTCAAGTTGGTAGCGAAAGAGCGCCCGGCCGGCGGCGGCCAGATTGAGACTGGTGAATTGAATTTCCAGGTTTTCCCGGCCAGCGGGGACGGTGACGGATTCCGGGGGAGGCGTGCGCAGCCCGTTGGTGTTCTGCGGCTCCTGGTCAACCAGCACCGCTTCAATCAGCACCGGCGGCGGATTGGTGTTGGGCTTTATCTCGGACGGGTTGACCGAAACCATTCCGGCAATGGTGGGGAACCAAAGAACGCCGTCGCCGGTCCGGCAGGCGGCGGGCTGGGAACCATAAGTGCATTCGGTGGCCGGCAAACCGTCCTTTTGGTCGTAGCCGCGGCAGGAAAGAAAATCGAGGCTGTCGGGGTCAAAATCGTCCAGCTCCCTTTTGCTGACGCGCATTAAACCGGCATTGGACCCGATCCAGAGGAACCCTTCGCCATCCTCGATCATATAGTCAATACTATTTCCTGCCAGGCCGTGCCGCGTCGTGTAATGCTTCCATTGCCCCCCGGCCAGCCGAACCAGGCCGTTGCCGATCGTCCCGATCCAGAGGACTCCGCGGTCATCCAGGTGCAGGCACGATATGTTGTCGCCGGGAAATCCGTTGGTTTTTTGGAAGAAAGTCATCTTTCCGCCGCGCAGAAGGTCCAATCCCCCCTGTTCAGTCCCGACCCAAACATCGCCGTTGGGATCATCGGCGATGGCGCGGATAATGTTGCCGGAAAGACCGCTGTTGGTGGTGAAAATCGTCCACTCTTGTCCGTTCCAACAGCCCAGGCCGCCCTGCGTTCCGACCCACAAGCGGCCATCATGCCCCTGATAAAGCGCCGAAATCTCAGGATTCAGGACTCCGACGCCCGGGGCCGGGCTGAACTGATTGCCTTCCAAACGAAACAAATTAACGCCCACCGTGGCCGCCCAAATTCTTTGATTCGCATCCACCAGAACGGCTTTTGGGTTATACTTGCTCAGAGTGCCGAAGGTGGATCCGACGCTGGTGGTGACCCCATCTTTCCAATAACAAAAATCATTGTCTTTTGGGCTGAACCACAAACCTCCCTGATTATCCGCGCAGATCGATTGGACGACCAGGCCCGCGGAAGAATCCAAGAGATTGAAAATCGAGCGGGTGACGCGGTTCAAGGGGCGCTCCGACGGGCCGCCTCCGTCCAACCCCACCCATAAACTGCCATCCGAATCCACCACCAGCGATAGGACGGAATTGTTGGCCAGGCCGTTGTTGGTGGAGATGTGAGTGGCATGGCCCCGGGCATCGAACCAAAAAACTCCCTGGTTCAGCAGGCCGACGATCAAATTCCCGTCACGATCTTCGCAGGCCGCCTTGACCGGATCGCTGTTTCGGATCCATGGGTACGGTCCGAAATGTCGTTCAACAGTTGTGCCCGCGCATTTCTCAATCAGGCCATCGGCGATCCGCCAATAGCCTCCAGTCCGGCTGGCCAGCAGAAAATCCAATTGTCCCACTGGCACATGCGCTTTTTCCGGCAACGACTCTTTGCTGCGCACCGCGGCGGGGTCCAGGCCGATTAATTCATGATCGGTGCCCACCCAGACCAGCCCGGATTTCTCCGCAATGACGGCGCGGCCAACAGTCAAGGAGTCCCCGGAAATGTTCCAAACATCGACGTTGCCGCGCCAATAGCGGGCCAATTCACGGTCCTCGGTCAGAAGCCAGACTGCGCCGGGCGAATCCTCGCAGACAGAGACCAAATGTCCTTTGCGACGGCCCTGTCCCAAGTTCACGTTGAGAATCTGGCCATTGGTCACGAGCATCGCCCCCGCGCTCTCGGTGCCGATCCAAAGATTGCTCTGGCTGTCCTCGAAGAGTTTGACAGTTTGGATGCTGCTCAATTTTGGGGTGGTGCTCTCGTCGAAGACGGTAAAACGAACGCCATCAAAACGGGCCAGCCCATTGCGGGTTCCCAACCAGAGATAGCCGTCGCGCGTCTGCACCATCGAGATGATGGAGCTTTGCGGCAACAAACCTTCGCCCGTGCCCCAGCCATCGACCACGCAATAGCGGCCGCCGCCCAATGCCGGAAAGGCTGCCAGGCAGGCAGCCACCCACAACCCACAGGCGGTGGTCCATATCGCGCCGCCTTGTCCGCCATGGCCCTTGCGGCGGCAAAGGCGGAAGCTTGACCGGCAGGATCGGGTTGACTGGGTTGACCGGGTTGACCGCGCGCAGCCCGGGGCTAATTGAGGAGCGCGACCGTCCCGGTCGTGGTGCGGGGCGTCCCGCGCCGCACTTCTCCCCTGTTTTCCACAGGACGTCGTTGACATTTTGATGCGCAGAATGTCCCGCAAGGTCAAAGAAATCAAATCAATTGATTCACAACGATCTGGGGGGTGCACATCTTGACACTGCTGCCGGTATCCGGCGGATCGGTGGTATGGAGTCCCGGCTTCAGCCGGCAAGGCGTTGACAATTTCAAGCGGGTGAAAAATTTTTATGCTCCCTTCCTTTCGTGCGCCGCGCCGCCTGAAGGCGGGACTCCCAACTCCCTGCGGAACGAGCACGGCACAGCCCCGGAAGCTTTCGAGGCGCTCCGACGGTGACAGTGTCAAGATGCGCACTGCGCACATCTGGGGGTGATTCAAACCTTGATCGCTGGTATGAGCGCTGCTTCACTTTAGGTCTATGAATTGGAAACCCTGGCCTGGCACCGGAAGCTGATGGGCAGGAAATTCCACGGTTCGAAGAATCGATGCACCCTTGGGCGTCCGTCCACCCTCAAGTCCCTCGAAGATAAGCCATTGCAAAACAACAGCTTGAGATGGTGGGCCCGCCCGGACTTGAACCGGGGACCCAGCGATTATGAGTCGCTTGCTCTAACCAACTGAGCTACGGGCCCGAAAGAAGACGCGGACAATATGACGCGACATTGCTTCCCACTCAATCTTTAAATGCTTGTTGCCCATGCTCTGGATTTAATGGAAGGGCCATAGAACGCTGCCAAGGCTGCGGCATATCTGCCACCTGTGAAAAGATGCAACGAGGTGCCACCGCACCCGCCGCGCGGAGCGCGGCGGGTGCGGTGGCTCGCTTGAAGATGAACTCTGCCCCGGTGAAATTGAAGGATTGACAGTCCAAAACGTCTGTGATATAGTCTTCGGCACGGGTTGGGAATAAGCCAAAAGGCATGGCGACGCGGTTGGCATGGCGACGCGGTTGGCATGGGCGCGGTGAAAAGAGGACTGAGGTTGCAGGAATGTATTATGTAGTATCAAAGTCGGTTTTAGACATACCGTCATTCTGCTCTAAACTCTTTCTTAGGCTTAATGCTGGCTCAATACCTGTCGTTGGGTTCCTCAACGTTTTCGGTGGAATAGAAATCCGCCACGACCGACCACGATCTGCTGTCCGAGTGATTTTGTGATGCCATGTTTCAGGGCCATTTCCTATATAACTCCTTCTATATGAGCTTCTTCCTCTTGGAGCCGCCGCACGGCGGCGGCCTGCGGCCTGGGAGCTTCGCTCCAGGCCGACCCCCAGATAAGGCTTTTAATGAGAATCTATTCCACTGAAAACGTTGAGGAACCTGTCGTTGCGGCGTAAGTTCATATGGTGCGGCCTGTTCAGACTCCTTAACTTCGTAGTTTCAGGTCATGGCTATAAATGGCACTCGTCCTGCTTTCAGTGTTGCGCAAAGCTCAACTTCAATGGAGCGCCGGCGGGTTCAAAATTCTGCGCGGCTAGGCTTATGGAGTATGAAGGCAACATAACCGTAATATAATGAAAATATGACTATGAAAACAAAAAACAAATATAGAGGAGAAACTCGTCGCTGGGGTCGTATCCCCGGCTTTCCGTTGACGCACTCGTGCGCCAACCGTGACGAATTAATCAAATATTATGCCGGACTCCCGGTAAGGGTGGCGAAAATATATTCAACCGAAGCACATGGGTACCTCAAACGGGGCGAGACGCTTGATGGATTTCAGAGAGAAATTGCGCTGCAAACGAAAATAATAAAATTGGAAGAGATGCTTGCAGAAGCAAAGCGGCAGGCATGAGGCTGATGCGCCAGAAAGACAACCAAATGGTGGCAACGGCAGGGTAAACTTGGCCTGATTTAGGGGTTTGATTGGGCGGGTCAATTAGAGGGGGACAAGGGAGAAATCCTGGAAATCGGCGGGAAACAAGGGTAGGGCTCACATTTGGCCCGCTCAATACACTAGCACGAGCACGCTGGCGTCCTGTACGGATTTTACTACGTCCTCGAAGTTTCGTTCCTTGGTGAAGGGGGCTGTGGCTTTCGCCGCAATTTCCGGGACCGATTCAAGAAGGGCGAGTAAGAAGCTGCTTTTGATGGCGTAATTCACGTTTTCGGGTATTGCCCCGCTCGTGGCCAAAGCGGTGGTGGCATCAAGCTTTGCGGACACGACGCCCATTACATTCCATGTTGCGGATGGGAAACAGGGCGCAAGCTGGAATCCAGCGACTTCACGACCAGGCACTTGTTGGGGCGGAGCGTTCGCGTGTTGGCATTTGGCTTGGCCTTCGGGTGTTCAGCAAGCCGGATGACGACACGGGAACGCGCAGCGGGGAGGCGCGATTCTTAGCCAGGTCAGTCAAGGCAGGTGATTACCGGCACTTTGGGGTAAATCTGATACTGATTTGTGTTTTTCAGGCAGATTCCCAAACCGTATCCATTCAATCAGGCAGGCGGATATCAACGCAAAGACGCCAAGGCGCAATGACGCAAAGAAGATATGGCCCATGCGAGTCCGGGTCGTCAAATGGTGAGTCTCGATCCAAGAGTCAATTCAGCTTTCTGACCTTGGCGTCTTCGCGTCTTTGCGTTAAAGTCTTGCTGTATGGTTACGGCTAAACGCTTTCTGAAGAATGCCCAAAAACTGGGACGCGCTGGCCCTGCATCATTTTGTCAAATTATTGGGCGGCTTTTTGGTTCCTGGCGGGAAAGAGCGCCTGGCGCATTCCGGGCAGGGGTTGCTGGGTTTTGGGGTCCCAATAATTGAAACCGGATTTCCAATCCCAAATCGCCCAGCCGATGCCCGCGGCGTCCAGCGCCTGCCGCCACGCTTCGTAATAATGGGCGCGCGATTCCTGATCTGCCGTGGTGTAGGCCCCGAATTCGCCAAAGTGGACGGGCCGCCCAAATTCTTCCGACCAGGCTTTGGCTTTCCGAATCTTGGAGAGAAAGGCCCGGGGACCGGAGGGATTGCTGTCGGCAGGCTGTGTGTTGTACTGGTTGATTCTGGACAGAGCCGATTGTTTCAATTTCAGGGCGGGATCGGGTTCGAGCGGAGTTTTCGGCGGTCCAGGGTAATGGATGCCGGTCGCTTTGTATTCCGGCCCGACCCAACCCGCGCCTTGATGGGTGAAGAATAACGGATCGTAACAGTGCAAGGTCACGATGAGGTTGTCATCGTCGTCCGGCAGCCGGAGTTTGGGAAGTTCGTCGGGCGAGTTATTTTTGCCGGGGCCGACGAAGATCGTGCGATGCGGATTGGTCTGGCGAATCTGGCGGATGGCTTCGGCGTAAATGGGGTTTATGGCAACGGTTGTGGCGGCCTGCCTGGGTTCGTTGAGCAGTTCGAAGGTGACGCCGTCCGGCGACTGGGCGTAATGCGCGGCCACTTGCCGCCAGATGGCGAGGAACTCGGCGGTGCTCGCGACGGGATTGGTGTTGAACGCGAAGAAATCATGGAGATTAACAATGACATTCAATCCCAGCGCGGTTGCGTTGGTCACCATGTAGTCGGCCCTGGCAAAAATGTCGTCCGACAATTTGAAATCGGGCGCCGGCCCCGTGTAATAATGCCAGCCGACGGGCAGTCGGATATGGTCAAAGCCCTCGGCGCGGATTTGCTTCAGATCAAGGACCGAGTGGGGAACGGACCAATGTTCGCCGGGCGGCACTTCCAGGTAATTGGCGATATTGGCCCCGTGCATAAAGCCTTTGGCCGCCAGGTGGGCCGGCGTGTTGCGGCTGGTGATGCGCTTCATGGCCGGCAAATCGTTTTGCGCGGTTGCGGTCAAGGTAAAGAGCAGTAAAAGAACCAGTTGGCCAACAATATTCATGCTGGGATGATAAACGACGCCGTGATTATGTCAAACGAGTTGTCTCCACTGCCTGGGGAGCATCTTGACACTGCCACCGTCGGAGTGCCTCGAAAGCTTCCGGGGCTGTGCCGTGCTCGTTCCGCAGGGAGTTGGGAGTCCCGCCTTCAGGCGGCGCGGCGCACGAAAGGAAGGGAGCATAAAAATTTTTCACCCGCTTGAAATTGTCAACGCCTTACCGGCTGAAGCCGGGACTCCATACCACCCATCCGCCGGACACCGGTAGCAGTGTCAAGATGCGCCTCACGGCCTGTTCAGCAGAAATGGGGGGAGCGGAGATCCCATTCGTCAATCAACTCCTTTGGCAGTTCTTTCAGGAACCGCGAGGGCAGTTGCACCGTGTCGTCCGTGTCCCACGAGGCCGAACGCCGCGATGGGAAACTCAAATACAATTCATCACGGGCGCGGGTCAGGGCGACGTAGAACAAGCGGCGCTCTTCTTCTTCGCCATCGCGAGTTTTGACGGACCGGGCGGAGGGAAATAACCCGTCGCATAACATGATAATGAAGACAACGTCGAATTCGAGGCCCTTGGCCTGATGTATGGTGGACAGCCGAATTTGATCGTCGTCCTGCGTTGCCCTTGCGGAGGCCTCGGCTTCAATCGCGGTCTGCAAGGCGAGTTGGGTGAGAAACTCTTCCACCGTCTCAAATTCCACGGCGAAAGCGGCCAGTTGCCCAATATCTTCCCGGCGATCGCGATAGTTGGTGTATTGCTCTTTCAGGTAGTCTTCGTAGCCCGCTTCCATGACGAGCTGAATCATGCGCGAGGCGCGGCGGCGAATTTCCGGGGCTTCGAGTTGCGCGATGGTGGCGGTCAACTGCGCCCAGGCCACGGCGGTCTTTTTGGGCGCGGCGGAGGCAATTTTTTGCAGGGCGGCGGCCAGCGCGGGCCGGGCCGCGGTTGGAGCCGGTTCGGGCGCGGCGTTCCAGGCCGCCTGGAAGGCGCTCCAGAGTTTGCCGGCGCTCTTTGCGCCCACGCCTTTGAGAAGGCGCGCGATTCGTTTGAAGGCCAGTTCGTCGCGCGGATTGAGGATGAATTTCAGATGGGCGGCGACGTCCTTGATGTGCGCTTGTTCAAAGAAGCGAATGCCGCTGGTGATGCTGAAGGGAATGTTGCGGCGGGTCAATTCGAGTTGGAGGTCCAGGGCGTGAAAATGCGAGCGATAGAGCACGGCCATGTTTTTCAGGGATCGTCCTTCGTCGCGCAGTTGCAGGATGCGTTGCGCCACGAAGGCCGCCTGCTCACGGCCGTTGGCGCATTTCACCACAACCGGCTTGCGGCCGGAAGGCCGGGCGGGAGCCAGATGCTTGTGGAACTGGTGGACGTTGGCCGCAATGGCGGCATTGGCCACGCTTAGGATTTCCGGCGTGCTGCGGTAGTTGGTTTCAATCCGATAAACGGCCGCTTTGGGATAACGCTCGGGAAACTTGAGGATGTTCTGGAAATGCGCGCCGCGCCAGGAGTAGATGCTTTGGGAATCGTCGCCCACGACCATAACGTTCTGGTGGCGCGAGGCCAGGAGATCAATCAAGTCGCCCTGGATTTTGTTGGTGTCCTGGTATTCGTCCACCAGGATGAATTGGAACCGGCGCTCAAATTCTCCGCGGATGTCGTCGTGTTCCCGCAGGAGTTTGAGCCAGAGGGCGAGCAGGTCGTCGAAGTCCATGCCATTGGCCGCCTTTTTGCGGGCGGCATATCTCTGCTGCAATGCGCCGATTTGCGGAGCGAGCAAGGAGAAGTAATCGAATTGTTCCCCGATAATGGCGGCCAGCGGCTTTTCCTTGTTCACCGCCAGCGAAAAGATGTCGGCCAGGACATCGGCCTTGGGAAAACGAGTGGCTTTGACATCGACAGCCATTTCCACCAGGCAAGCGGCGAGCATTGCTTTGGTGTCTTCCCGATCCAGGATGGAAAAATCGGGCTGGTAGCCCAGCACAGGCGCGTGCCGTCTCAGCACGCGGGCGGCAATGGAATGAAAAGTGCCGCCCCACAGGCCGGGAAGTTCCCCGCCCAGCAAATCGGCCGCGCGGCGCATCATTTCTTTGGCCGCTTTGTTGGTGAAGGTCAGCAGTAGAATGCACTCGGGCGGAATTCCCTGTTCGAGCAGGAAGGCGACGCGATAGATCAACGCGCGGGTCTTGCCCGAACCGGCCCCGGCGATGACCAGGGCGGGGCCGGGTGGAGCAGTCACTGCGGCGTGCTGCTGCTCGTTGAGTTCCTTTGCATAGTCAATCTGCAAATGGATTGGCGGGCGAAAGGGTTGTAAGACGTACTCGCGCGACATGCAAAAATCGGCCGCCCGTTCAACAAAGGATGAAAATCACGAGCCGGCCCGGCCGGCCAACTCGCGCCGGATTCGTGCCACGTTCGCCACGATCTTTTCCACATAAGGATTAGGCCCGTCAGGATACGGCTCATTTAGAAAACGGTAGAGGCCAAGAAATTCCCGGTCGATTTTGGACTGGACGTATTTTTCCCAAAACAGCGGCGTCTTTTGCTTCAGATCGTCCGCGCTGCTGAAGAATCCGCCCGCCTTCATTTTGCCGGCGTTGTAATGAGCCGCCTCGGCAAATTCCAAATAAAGAACCGGCAGCTTGTCCACGTAATCCCCGGCCGCCATTTGCCCGAGCAAATCGGCCGTTCCCAGACTGAAGCCGACGATTCGCTCCAGTTCGCTCTGGAATCGAATGGCCTCCAGTTTGACGTTGACGCCCGTGCATCGAATCATATTTTGCACGGCCAGAGTTTCTTCAACGAGAAAGTCGCGGGAGAGCATCAGTTCGCCGGCAAATGCGATGCTGCGGTCCACATGGGTCAAAGTGTATTTTGCCCCGGTCCCTTCGTTGTCCCCGCGCTTTTTGAGATAGCCCGTATCGTGCATGAGGATGGCCAGCATGCCCAATTCGAACATGCGTTGTGTCAGTTTCGGTTCCTGTCCCTGCGCCTGCCGCCCGCGCAAGAGCCGGGCCATGCAGAGAACGCCCTGCAGAGTATGCTCCAGATCGTGATAATGAGCGTCAATCGCCTGATAATCCAGATATTTGCCGCCAAACCAGGCGACAGCCCATTGGAAGATCATAGGTATGAATTCCCGATCTCCTTGCGGAAACATCTCCAAATAAGCCTCTTGCACCTCCGCCGCCACTTGCGAAGGCTCCCGGGTATCAATCAGTTTATGCATCAAAAACACATTTAACCTCTTCCGGCCAAAATGCACGTCTTTTTTTGGAGCCGGCACGATGGGGCGCAAGTCCGATTCCGCACCGCCCTCATTTTTCGACCCGCCCTTTTCAAAGAAGCTTTCAAAATGCAATGCATTCGTTTTGCGCGATGCCTTAATGTGTTTGTTCAGAGCTATGGAATGGGCTGCCTGCCTGGTAGAATTTCATCTCAAATTGAAGTGCCCCGGCCAGCGTGGCGTTCGACTGCGCCCCGGCCAGGCCCAAGGCGCGCTGCGCGGTTTCCACCGCTTCGGAAAACCGCCCGGCTTCGGCGAAAGCGGCGGCGAGGGTGTTGAGAATGGCCGGATTTTCTCCGCCGGTCAGCGCATTGGCCTGCCGGGCCAGTTCGACCGCCTTGTTGCCGTTGCGCAACGACGCCCTCGGACAGGTGGCCAGAAGCCACGCCAGATTATTTTGGACCGACGGATCGGCCGGTGCGAGTTGCAGCGCCTGCTGAAAATGGGTGATCGCTTCGTCCACTCTTCCCTCCTGGCGAAGAGCGTTGCCGAGGTTGTTGTGCGCTGCCGCATAATCCGGTTTTATTTCCAGCGCCTTTTGGTAATGGGAAATCGCTTCGTCCACTTTGCCTTTTTGCAGAAGAGCGATGCCGAGGTTGTTGTGGGCCTCCACATAGTCAGGATTGATTTGCACCGCCTGTTGGAATTGCGTGATCGCTTCGTCCACTCTTTCCTTTTGGTCAAGAGCGATGCCCAGGTTGTTGTGGGCATCCGCATTGTCGCGATTGATTTGCAACGCGTTTTGGTACTGGGTGATCGCTTCGTCCACTCTTCCCTTATGAAAAAGAGCGATGCCCAGGTTGTAGTGCGCTTCCGCGTCGTTGGAGTTGATTTCCAGCGCCTTTTGGTATTGGGCGATCGCCTCGTCCGTGCTTCCCTTTTCGCGAAGAATGTTGCCGAGGTTGTAGTGGGCATCCGCATTGTCGGGATTGATTTGCAGCGCGTTTTGGTACTGGGTGATCGCTTCGTCCACTCTTCCTTTCCGCCGAAGAGTGGAGGCAAGGTTGTAGTGGGCATCCGCGTAGTCTGGTTTGATTTGCAGGGCGTCTTGGAAATGAGTGATCGCTTCGTCCACTCCGCCCTTTTGCACAAGAGCTTTGCCGAGGTTGTTGTGGGCTATGTAGTTGCCTGTGGTGCAGGCCAGTGTGTGGGTCCACAAGGTTTCAGTGTTTTTCCAATACCCGGTCTGTATCCAGGCGCAGACCATCAAAGCGCCCATCACGGCGGCCATCAATCCACCCGGCACCGCCCGCCGATGTTTCCGACCCGCGCTCCAATCCCCCACCGCCCATGTCCCCGCCAGAACCAGCCCGATTCCAGGCAAATAGGTGTAGCGATCCGCATGCGCATAGTAGGATATTTGAACAATCCCAATCGTCGGAACCAGCATTCCCAGATACCAGAGCCAGCCCGCCAGCAGGTACGGACGTCCTTTCCGGCACGCCAGCACGCTTATGGAAATCGCCGCCAGCAGGACAAAGGCCAGGCCAACCTTCCAGAACGGCTGACCGTTTGGCGGATTGACATAAGGGTTGGCCAATCCCGCCGGAAAAACCGTTTGCCACAGGTAAACGCCATAAGAAACCAGGGCGTTTCCGAGGCGTTCAAAGAATGGGATCCGGTATGAGTCAAGCAATTTTTCCGGCACAAGAAAAGTCGCCACGCATGACCCTGCTGAAAGCAGGAACAACGGAATCTTCTCCTTGACCAATCCCCAAAAAAGCGCCGCAAGCCTCCCGCCGTCTGCCCCGTCCAGCGTCACGCGATGGAGCGGCCACCAATCCAGCAACAGCAACACAAACGGCAGAGTCACCAGCGTGTTCTTGCATAAAAGTCCCAAGCCATACCACACCGCCACCGCCGCGTAGCGCCAGCGCGAAGGCCGGCGCGCATAACGCGCATAAGCCCACAACGTCAGCATGAAGAACACCCCGCTCAGCACGTCCTTGCGTTCCGCAATCCAAGCCACCGACTCCACCCGCAGCGGATGAATCGCGAACACCGCCGCCACGAATGCGCTGCGCCACAGGCTCCCCGTCATCTCTCTCAACGCCAGAAACAAAAGCACCGCGGCCACCGCGTGCAGCGCGACGTTGGTCAAATGATGGCCGCCCGCCCACAGGCCATAGAGCTGGCAGTCGGCCATGTGCGTCAGCCACGTCAGCGGATGCCAGTGACCAATTTTTCCATAGGTGAACGCCCAGGCGGCTCCCTTCAGGGTCAAACCCTTTTCCACCACCGGGTTCTCATACACATAGATATCGTCATCGTAATTGACGAACCCGAAACCCGCCGTTTGCCCGAACACGGCCAGCACCGCCAGGACAAGAACAATGCAAACGCCCGCCACCTGCCTGGCTTGTGGTTTCATTCCTGCCGGTGTCGCTGCCACGTTCATTGGCTTCAAATCTCAGATCTCAAATTTCCGGGATTCCGCCTTCTTCCTTTGCCCTCTAATCGATCCAGCGTTTGGTCAATGCGCCGTAGGCGTCGATGCGGCGGTCGCGCAGGAAAGGCCAATGGGTTCGAGCCACATCGACCTGGCCCAAGTCCACCGACGCCAGCAAAATCTCCTCCCGGTCCGCGCCGGCTTTGGCCAGGATTTGCCCGGACGGAGCGGCCACGAAACTTTGGCCCCAGAATTCCAGTCCCGCCCCGCCATCCGGCTTTTCCAGGCCGACGCGGTTGACGGCGGCGACGTAGCAGCCGTTGGCCACGGCATGGCTGCGCTGGATGGTTTCCCAGGCGGAATGTTGATTGACACCGTGTTCGATCTTTTCCGACGGATGCCAGCCGATGGCGGTGGGATAAAAAAGGATGCCGGCGCCTTGCAGGGCGGTGAGGCGGGCCGCTTCGGGATACCATTGGTCCCAGCAAATGCAGACGCCAATTTTCCCGCGGCGGGTTTGCCAGGCGCGAAAACCCAGGTCGCCGGGCGCAAAGTAAAATTTTTCGTGATAGAGCGGGTCGTCCGGAATGTGCATCTTGCGGTAGAGGCCGAGCAGGCGGCCGTCGGCATCGATGACGGCGGCCGTGTTGTGGTAAACGCCCTCCGCGCGCTTTTCGAAAAGCGAGGCGATGAGGACGGTCTTGTGGCGGTGGGCCAATTGCTGCAAGGCCTTGCTGCTGGGGCCCGGGATCGGCTCGGCCAGTTTGAAGTAATCATGGTTTTCGGTCTGGCAGAAATATTGCGAGCGGAACAGTTCCTGGGTGCAAATGATCCGCGCCCCCTGTCGGGCGGCTTGAGCGATGCGCCGCGCCGTGCGGGCAAAGTTTTCCGCCGGGTCGGGGGAACACCGGCTTTGAATGAGTCCCAACACAACCGGGCCGGGTTTGTTCTTTCTGGGTTTTGGCGTCATCGAGTGTGGTTGCGGGCGTCGCACCACCCGTCCGGTTAGTCCACCTGCGGGGGGCGCCCGTCCGAACGCTCCACAACGGTGGTGTGCCCTTTGTCCTCGGCGGTGGGGGCAGTCTGGCCGAAGATTTCGCGCATATACTTTCCCAACGTCTCGTTGGTCGGGCCGTAGCCCTTGTGGTAAATGTAATACTCCAAATCATAGAGCAATTCGTCCGCCGTGGCGTAACGCTGCGACAACTCGCGCGCTAGGGTGCGATGTATAATCTCATTGAGCCGCTGGTCGATGGCCGGATTGATTTGACTATAATTGGGCAGCGGCATGGTCATGATGCGGTCGCGGGACTCCTCGGCGTTGGATCCCTTGAACACATTATAACCCAGCAAAAGATTTCCCAGAACGACCCCCGTTGAAAAAATATCGGACCGTTTGTCGGTGATTTGAAAATCCGCCTGCTCCGGGCTCATGTAATCGGCCTTGCCGGCCACGACTTCCCCCTCGTTGTCCTGTAGAAAGCCGCGCGCCTTGGCGATGCCGAAGTCGGTCAGTTTGACGTCGCCGGCGAAGGCGATCATGATGTTTTTGAAACTGACGTCGCGATGGACGATACCAAGGGTTTTGCCGGACTCATCGGTCTTGGCATGGGCGTAGGCCAGGCCGCGCGCCACCCGGCTGGTGATGAAGACCGCCAATTCCACGGGCAACACCCGGTTTTTCTGCGCCAGTTGATGGGCAAACTGCTCCAGGTTCACTCCGTGGATCAGTTCCATGCAGATGAAATAAAGCCCGCGCGCTTCGCCCAAGTGATAGGTCTGGACGATGTTCGTATGGATCAAGTCCGCCACCAGTTTGGCCTCGCCGATAAAATTCTCGATGAACTGTTTTTGGTTGGCGTAATTTTGCCGGATGACTTTCATGGCCACCCGTTTGACGAAGTTGCGCGCGCCGTGTTGCTCGGCTTCGTAAACGATGCCCATTCCGCCCTCGAAAATCTTGCGCACGATTTCGTAGCGGAACTCGTTCTGTATGGTGAACAGTCCTGCCATGAGACAATCTTGTGATAGATTGCCGGGGCAAGTCAAGCCCCGGTTGGCGAATGTCCAGAAAAAAAAGAAGGAATATTTTCGCCCGGGCGTGATTTTTTTCTTGCGCGCCGGCGTTGAACGGTTTTAATAGCGCCAACGGTCGAATGCGTTATCGACCATTGATTAACCCGATAAAACACACATTATATGGCTAAAGCACTCTCGAAATCACAACTCGCTTCCGAACTCGCCGCCAAAAGCGGATTGACCAAAAAGGCCGGCGCCGAAATGCTCGATCATTTGGCCGCCCTGGCTTACAAACACGCCAAGAACACCTTTACCTTGCCTGGCATTGGCAAGCTCCTGCTGCAAAATCGCAAAGCCCGTCTCGGGCGCAATCCCGCCACGGGCGCTCCCCTCCAGATTCCGGCCAGAAAAGTCGTCAAATTCCGGGTCTCCAAAGTCGCCAAGGACGCCATCCTCGGCGCCAGGTGATTCTTCCTGCCTTCCACTGGCACTCTGATTTTCTCAGAGTGCCTTTTTTTTGAACGCACTATGAAAATCGCCGTGGTCGGATGCGGGGCCTTGGGCAGTTATTACGGCGCCAGACTTTGCCGCGCCGGACACCAGGTGCATTTTCTGCTGCGGTCCGATTATGACGCCGTCCGCGCAGGGGGAGTGACCGTGCGCAGCGCCGGAGGCGACTTTCACGTCCAGCCACTATGCGCCCGCGACCCGCGGGAAATTGGCCCCGCCGAACTGGTTCTGATCGCGCTTAAAACCACGGCCAATCAGGCCCTGCCCCGCCTTTTGCCTCCGCTGGCCGGTCCCGACACCGCCGTATTGACCTTGCAAAACGGGTTGGGCAACGAAGCGGCCATTGCCTCGTTGGTCGGCGCGGAGAAGACTTTGGGCGGGCTGTGTTTCGTTTGCTTGAATCGCGTCGCGCCGGGGACCATTCAACATCTGGCCCACGGCGCGGTCGTCATGGGCGAATATGGCCGGTCTTCACAGCCCCGCACCCGCCTTATTGCCGGGACGCTTGCCGCCTCCGGCGTCCCCTGCACGGTCACGGAAGATTTGGCCGCGGCGCACTGGGAAAAACTGGTCTGGAACATTCCGTTCAACGGCCTGGGCGTGGCGGGCGCGGCCGGGTGGGACGCGGTGGAACGGGGCCGAATCGATCCCGGACAAACCTTGGGGCCTTGCTTGACGACGGATCTTTTGCTCGGTGACGCGCGCTGGGAGAAACTGGTGCGCGAGCTGATGATGGAAACCATTCATGCCGCGCAGGCGTTGGGTTTCCCCGTCTCGGACTCCGCCGCCGACCGGCAAATCGAGCGCACCCGCGACATGGCCGCCTACAAAGCGTCCACCCTGATCGACTTCGAGCGCGGCCAGGATTTGGAATTGGAAAGCCTGTTTCTGGAACCCTTGCGCCAGGCGCGGCGGGCGGGGGTGTCTTGTCCGCGGCTGGCCGCGTTGTGCAAAGTGCTGGAAGAAATTAAGAGGTAAGAATTAAGAAGCGCATGGTCCGTGATTCTTCTTTCTTAATTCTTCCTTCTTAATTCTTAATTTTCTGCCAAAGTGGGAGAGATGCGACATTTAATCGATTGGTACCAAACCACCCTCGCCTCCGGCGGCTACCCTCTGATCGCCGCTCTCATGGCGATGGAGAGCACAGTCGTGCCCGTGCCGAGCGAGTTCATCATACCTTTCGCCGCGCAACGGGCACACGCCACTGGCGCCCTGAGCATGTGGGGAATTGTTTTGGCCGGCACCCTCGGTTCCTGGATCGGCGCAACCATCATGTATTGGGCCTCGCGCCTGGCCGGACGGCCGCTGGTCCTGCGCTACGGCGGCTATTTTCTTGTGCCCGAAGCCAAACTTCATGCCGCTGAACGCTGGGCCGCGCGCTTTGGCCCCTTCGGCGTTTTCGTCGCCCGCCTGCTTCCGGTCGTGCGCCATCTCATCGGCATTCCGATGGGCATCGTCAAAATGGATTTCAAATGGTACTCGCTCTTCACCCTGCTCGGTTCGGGAATATGGTGTTCGGTTCTGGTTTGGGTCGGCGTCAAGGCGGGCGACGACCCTGCGCTCCTGAGGGGCGACATGCGCGAAGTCACTCTTTGGCTGTTCGGCGCGGTTGTGGTCCTGGGCTTGCTCTATTATTTTCTCGTCCACCGTTTCATGACCAGGCCGGCGAAAGATGAAAACAGATAAAAAGGCATGGAGTCCCGGCTTTAGCCGGTCCGGCGTCCCACCGGCTAAAGCCGGGACTCCATACTTTGCCTTCATCCGTGGTTAGACTGTTTTTCCAAGTTGAACTTTTGCCATTAAACTTTAACCTGCTCCGCCATGACTTCGGTTGAAATTCGACAATCCTTTTTGGATTTCTTCAAATCCAAGGGGCACACCATTGTGCCCTCCTCCAGTTTGATGCCCGATTCGCCCAATCTGCTGTTCACCAACGCGGGCATGAACCAGTTCGTCCCGATTTTTCTTGGGCAAACAAAATGTCCCTACACGCCCGGTCGCGTCGCGGACACGCAAAAGTGCATCCGCGCCGGCGGCAAACACAACGACCTGGAAGACGTCGGCCTGGACACTTATCACCACACGTTTTTCGAAATGCTGGGCAACTGGAGCTTTGGCGATTATTTCAAAAAAGAGGCCATTGAATGGGCCTGGGAACTGGTCGTCGGCAACTGGAAATTCCCGCCGCAACGACTTTACGCGACCGTCTTCTGCCCGCACATGGACATGAAACTCTGGAAGGACGAAATCGAAGGCGCTATCCATTCGGCTCAAACTCGACTCGACGGTGGATTATCAGTTTATGCTTATCCAAAGGGATCGTCAGGAGAGTCGAGATCGGATGAGGAAGCTGCCTCTTTTTGGGCTGAACTTTTTCTGAAGGCAGGGTTAAACCCACTGCAACACATCATTCCCGGCAACAAAAAAGACAATTTTTGGATGATGGGCGAAACCGGCCCCTGCGGCCCATGCAGCGAAATCCACGTTGACCTGACCCCCGCTGGCGACACCAAAGGCGCGCTTGTCAACAAAGGCGACGCCCGTTGCATCGAAATCTGGAACCTCGTTTTCATCCAATTCAACGCCAACCCCGACGGCACCTTTTCGCCCTTGCCAGCCAGGCACGTTGACACCGGCATGGGTTTCGAGCGTGTGACCGGCATCATGCAGAACACGAAAAATTTCACCGACTTCACCCGCACCATTTCCAATTACGAAACCGACATTTTCCGCCCCATCTTCGACAAAATCGAAAAACTGGGCGGCAAGAAATACAAATCGACGCTTCCTAAATCCGGGACCGCCAGGGAGACAGACCAGGAAAAAATAGACATCGCTTTCCGCGTCATCGCCGACCACATTCGCACACTCAGTTTTTCCATTGCGGATGGAATCCTGCCCGGAAACAATGACCGCAACTACGTCCTGCGCCGCATCCTTCGCCGGGCTGTTCGTTATGGACGCAGCCTCGGTTTTCACGAACCATTCTTTTACAAATTGGTGGAAGTTCTGGCCGAGAAAATGGGCGATGTCTTTCCTGAACTTCGGAAGAAACAGTCGCATGTCCAGGAAGTGATCAAGGCCGAAGAAGGGGCGTTCAATAGAACGCTGGACGCGGGAATTGAACACTCTGAAGCTGAAAGCCAGGCAGTTCTTAATGAATCGCCAGCGGCAGCGAGAATCGTTCAACCTATCGAAGTGCTCCTGCGTGAACTTGAGAATGCAACTGCTGATGCCGCTGCAATCAAAAAGATTGGTCAGCTTTATGCAAGTATCCACAACCAATGGGTTATTGAATCTGGAAAGGGAAAAGCGAAGATTCGTTCACCAAACGCCAAGGTGATTGATGAGGCATTGTTCTATGTTTGCGATAACCTCGCCTTCCTCGAATATCAAGGAGGCTTGAGCGAGAAGCCTCATCATATAGACGCAATTCGACGAGCTTTAGAAGCAGCCAAGCAGCTGAAAGGTGTTGGTAAGATATTCAGCGGTGCCAAAGCCTTTGAACTTTACGACACCTACGGCTTTCCACTCGATCTCACCGAGTTAATGGCTCGCGAGCGCGGATTGACCGTCGATACCGCTGGATTCGAAAAATTGATGGACGAGCAACGTGCCCGCGCCCGCGCCGCTCAGAAGAAGGAAATCATTTCTGTTTCGCAAATCGAAACGACTGCCCCGACGAAATTTGTCGGCTATGAGGAATGGGAAACACTTGCGAGAGTTCTCGAAGTCGTTAAGGTCAAAGACAAAACCGCCGTCGTACTCGATACGTCGCCTTTTTATGCCGAGATGGGCGGGCAGGTTGGTGACACAGGTCAGCTTTTCATTGGCAGCGTAATTTCACGAATCACCAATACTCAAAAGAGCGGCAATACTTTGCTTCATTTCACTGATATTGATGATGAATTGTGTCGAGCACTTATCCGCACCAGTGCAGAGAATGAACGAGTGACGGCGTCTGTTGATTCCAAACGTCGCAATGCCATCCAGCGGCATCATTCCGTGACGCATCTTCTCCACTGGGCCTTGCACGAAGTAATCAGCCCGGATGCCACGCAGAAAGGTTCCTACGTCGGGCCGGATAAATTGACTTTCGATTTCAGCAGCGCCGCGCTTGACCCCGCCCAGGTTGCCGACGTCGAAAGGCTGGTCAACGAGCGGATATTGGAGAACGCCGGCGTGACCTGGACTGAAGTGCCCTACGCGGAAGTCAAGGCACGCAAAGACATCATGCAATTCTTCGGCGAAAAATATGGGGACATGGTTCGCGTCGTGCAAATTGGCGGCAAAAGCGGCGGTTTGGACGGCTATTCCATGGAGCTGTGCGGCGGCACTCACACGCGCGCGACCGGCGAAGTCGGCCTGTTCAGAATTTTGAGCGAAAGCGCGATTGCCGCCGGAATCCGGCGCATCGAAGCCGTCGCCGGCCTGCGCGCTTACGACAAGACCCGGGAAGACGCCGCGTTGATTTCCAGCGTGGCCGGAAAAGTCAATTCGCCCGTGGGCGAGTTGGAAAAGCGCGTGGAATCCCTTCTCGCCCAACAGAAGGATTTGGAAAAGCAACTCAAGTCCTTCCAGCAAAAGCAGGCGGCGGAGTTGGCCCGCGACCTTGCCGCCAAAGCGCAAACGCTGGGTTCGACCCCGGCCATCATCGAGAATCTGGGCGCAGTGGACAGCGACTTTCTGCAATCCGTGGTTGACGCCCTCAAAAGCCAGTTCAAAGGAGTGGTCGTGCTGGGAGGTTCAGCAAATAATGCCGTCGCTTTAGTCGCTTCCGTCTCTTCGGATTTTACCAAAAAGCTGCAAGCCGGCAAAATCCTGCAAGCCATCGCGCCGCTGGTGGGAGGCAGGGGCGGCGGCAAGCCCGACAACGCGCGTGGCGGCGGCAAAGATGTTTCCAAACTGGACGACGCCTTGAAGAAAGCAGCGGAAATGCTCAAGGCTGGAAGCTAACCGAATAGACGTGAAAGTTAATTCGGTCTTCCGCACCGGAATGGAAAGTTTTCTTTTCTCTGCGTCCTCCGCGCCTCTGCGCGAGCCTTTAAACTGGGCCTTCTGGAAGCGGCGTCTCCGGCAAGCCGTTGACCATGCGGGTGATGCCATCTTTGATTTTCTCCAGTCCAAAATTCAAGACCAGTCCCAGTTGAAGTTTGGCCAAAACCAACTGCGTTCGAAGTTGTTTGGCATGAACCGGGTGATTCGTTTCCGTGGACTTCAACTCCACGATCACCAAATCCTCCACCAGCAGGTCAGCGCGGAACCCTTCATCGAATTTTAGGCCATCGTATTCAATCGCCATGGGAACCTGCCGCTGGACGCGCAAACCACGCTTGCGCAGTTCATGGCAGAGCGTGGCCTCATAGACTGTTTCCAGAAGACCCGGGCCCAGCGCAACGTGGAGTTTGTAAGCGGCATCGACTATGTGACGTGTAATTTCATTTGGATTCATGGGAAAGCTTTAACTGGATGCGTCGTGGGTTGAAAGAATAAACCTCGGGATGACTCGCGCAGAGGCGCAGAGAACGCAGAGAAGCCCGCGTGAATTCCCCCTGACGATGCACTTCAGACGTGATGCTGGGGGCCTGCCGCCGATGCACAGGGACTCAGGGAAAGCCAAGGCCGTAGTAGCGGGCGGGGTAATTCGTCCACTGAGGATCGCTGAAATAAAAACTATTGGTAAGCATCACGTTCGTTACCGGAGTCCAAACGGGGCAAGCCAGATTGGTGCAGGCTTCCACTACGATGGGAATATTTGTGGTTGCGCCGTTGGTGATGGTGAATCCAAAACGATTGTTCTGCACCCCAAAACTGCCGCTGCCGGTTTGGATCACCGGGCTCCATAGCACTGCCGTAAGACCAGTACTGGAGGAGAACGCACCCCATCCCGTGGTGCCAGGCAAATAATAAACTGTCAGATTCTCACCATAAAATGGAGAAAAACCGACGGTAGGAGCGTCGCCGGCAAAATAGACGTTGTTCAGGCGAGTGTCGTCGGAAAACGCCTCCTCCCCGATGCTAGTGATGCTTCCGGGAATAGTGACGCTGGTCAGACTACTATCATAGAACGCAACCCCCCCAATGCTGGTGACGCTGTTGGGGATGGTAACGCTGGTCAGGTTGGTGCATTCCCAGAACGCACTTTCGCCGATGTTGGTGATGCTGTTGGGGATGCTGATGCTGGCCAATTGGGAGCAGTTTCCGAACGTGTTAGCCCCAATGCTGGTGACGCTGTTTGGAATCGTCATGCTGGTCAGGCTGGCGCAATAAGAGAAGGCTCCGTTCCCGATGCTGGTGACGGTGCTGGGAATCGAGACGTTGGTCAGGCTGGTCCCGACGAACGCCGCATCTCCGATGCTGGTGACGCCGCTGGGAATCGTATAACTTCCGCCTACGCTGTTCGGAGGATATTGAATGAGCGTGGCTTGGTTCCGATCGAACAACACTCCGTTCACGCCAATATAGAACAAGTTGTTTGTATCCACCGTTATCGCTGTTAGACAGGCGCATTCCTCGAACGCCTCATCCCCAATGTTGGTAACGCTTCCGGGAATAGTGATGCTGGCCAGGCTGGCGCAATAAGAGAAGGCTCCCTTCCCGATGCTGGTGACGGTGCTGGGAATCGAGACGTTGGTCAGGCTGAAACAGTCCGAGAACGCCCACTCCCCGATGCTGGTGACGCCGCCGGGTATTGTGTAACTTCCGGCCACGGCCATCGGATATTGCAAAAGCGTGGACTCACTCTTGTCGAACAACACTCCATTCACGCTCATAAAACACGAGTTGTTTGCATCCGCCGATATTGCTGTCAGATTGAGGCAGGAGCCAAACGCCTCCTCTCCAATGTTGGTAACGCTGCCAGGGATCGTGACGCTGGTCAGTCTGATGCAGCCATAGAACGCTTGTTCCCCAATACTGATGACGCCATTGGCAATGGAAACGTTGGTCAAGCTTTGGCAGTAGCCAAACGCCTCCTCTCCGATGTTGGTAACGCTGCCGGGAATTGCGATGCTTATCAGTCCACTGGCAGAGAACGCTAAGAGCGTGTTTTAAAAATGCGCCCTGTCAATCCTAAGTAAGTTGCTTATGTTGTACAACATTAGTACTTGTCTATAAATAGAGTGGATGCAAACGCATCCAAAGAATTATCCAACTGATCTGACTGATGAAGAATGGGAGCGAATCAAATCGCTGGTGCCCAAACCCAAGTCCGGCCGGGGCAAAAGGGGCCGTCCAGCCTTGGATCGCCGAGTCCTGATGAATGCGATCCTCTATGTCGTGCGCGGCGGTTGCGCCTGGAGGCTTCTGCCCGGGGACTTCCCTCCGTGGCAGACCGTGTATGGCTACTTCCGCCGATGGAGCCAGGACTGGACCTGGACCTTCATTCACGACGTCCTGCGCGATTGGTTGCGCAAGACGGAAGGCCGCGCGGTCGCGCCGACGGCAGCTATTATTGATAGCCAATCAGTCAAGACGCCCGATCAAGCCGGGGAAAGCGGCTACGACGCGGGTAAAAAGATCAAAGGCCGCAAGCGCCATCTGGCGGTGGACGCCTTGGGCTTGATTCTGAACCTCGTGATTACCAGCGCCGCCGTGCAAGATCGGGACGCCGCCAAGACGCTGATCAAGACTTTGGTGAGGTTCTTTGGGCGCTTGCAGATCATCTGGGCCGACGGCGGTTACCTCGGCTCGTTGGTCCAGTGGGTCAAACGGTTGCGCCCCTCTGGCAAACTGCACTTGGAAATCGTCCGACGGTGCGATCACGCCAGCGGCTTTAAAGTTTTGCCCAAGCGATGGATCGTCGAGCGGACTTTTGGCTGGCTGACGAAATCGCGGCGGCTTTGCAGGGATTACGAAGTTCGCATAGACCATAGCGAGGCGATGATACGCATTTGCATGATTCGCCTGATGGTCAGGCGGCTCGCGTCAATATGAATTGCCCATTTTTAAAACACGCTCTAAGTCTCCAATGCTGGTAAGGCCGTTGACAACGGCAACGTTGGTCAAGCTGAAGCATTTTAAGAACGCCGATGAGCCAATGGTGGCAACGCTGGCGGGAATTGTGACGCTGGACAGATGGAGGCAGTAGCCAAACGCGTCCTCTTCAATGTTGGTAACGCTGCCAGGGATTGTGACGCTGGTCAGGCCACTAAAATAGAAGGCTTTGTCTCCGATACCGGTGACCGTCAGGTTGTTGATATTGGTCGGAATGGCCACAACCGTGCTAGTCCCGGTATATTTGGTGATGGTAATGGTGTTTGTAATGCCGGGATTTATGGAGTAATTGAAATTAGAACCCGAGCCTGATTGCGCTTGCACCGCTGCCGGTGCGGCCAGGAGCAGGAGAACCAAAATGACGAGCCATGTTCTTTTCATAATTGTCGCCTCAGGGAAATCCGAGGCCGTAGTAGCGGCCGGGGTAATTCGTCCACTGGGGATCGCTGAAATAGAACGAACCGTTGGTGAGCGTCACGTTTGTCAGCGGAGTCCAAACCGGGCAGGCCAGATTGGTGCAGGCTTCCACCACAACCGTAAAATTATTTGTGCCGGTGATGTTGAACCCAAATTGATTGTTTCGCAGGCCGAAGCTGCCGTCGCCGGTTTGGATGAGCGGGTTCCACAGCACAGCCGACGGCCCTCCCCCCGGAGGTTCCCAAAAACTGTAACTCCAGCCTGTGGTGCCAGGCAAATAATAGGTTGGCGGCGCGCCATATCCACCATCGAAGACATCCGAACCAACCGTGGGAGCATTTCCGGTGAAAAGGATGTTGGTCAGGTTTCGGCAGTCTTGGAACGCAACACTCCCGATGTTGGTGACGGTGCTGGGAATCGTGACGCTCGTCAAGCTCATGCACTCTTGGAAGGCAGCAGGCCCGATGATGGTGACGCTGCTGGGAATGATGACGCCAGTCAGGCCCGTGCCAAAAAACGCATATTCCCCAATGCTGGTAACCCCGTTGGCGATAGTGGCGTTTGTCAGGCTGGAGCAGACATAGAACGCCCTGAACGGGATGCTGGTGACGCCGCCGGGAATCGAGACGCTGCTCAGGGCGGTTCCAATGAACGCATCTTGACCGATGCTGGTAACGCTGCTGGGGATGGTGTAACTTCCGCCGAGTCCATCAGGAAATTGAATGAGCTCGGTTTGGTTCTCGTTGAACAACACTCCATTCGTGCTGCTATAAAATGCATTTTGTGCATCGATCGCGATCGACGTCAGTCTGGTGCAGTCTTCGAAAACATCATCCCCGATGTTGGTGACGGTGCTGGGAATCGTGACGCTGGGCAGCTTGGAGCATGAATAGAACGCACTGTCTCCGATGGTTGCTACGCCGTCCGCAATGGTTACGTTTGTCAGGCTTAAGCAGTCCTGAAACGCATAACCGGCGATGCTGGTGACGCTGCTGGGAATGATGACGTTGGTTAGGCCGGTGCTTGCGAAGGCTTTCACTCCGATACTGGTGACGCCGTTTGTGAGCGTGACGTTGGTCAATTTGGCGCACAAAACGAACGCGTAGGCACCAATGCTGGTGACACTGTTGGGTATCGAGACGCTGGTCACGCCGATCTCGGGGCTAAAGACAGCGTAATGACCACCATTTGCAAGGCTGGTGACCGTCAGGCCATTGATGTTGGTTGGAATCATCACAACCTTATTAGTCCCGGTGTATGCGGTGAGGGTGATGGTGTTTGTGTTGCCGGAATTTATGGTGTAATTGAAATTAGAACCTGATCCTGATTGCGCTTGCACCGCTGCCGGTGCGGCCAGGAGCAGCAGAACCAAAAGGCCGGGGATTGTGCCTTTCATACTTGTGGGATATTGCGGCAATTTCCCGGTTGATTCAAGAAAAAAAGGGGCAATTCCGCCAGAATTAATTAATGTAACCTTTTAATTTGACATCCGTCTTATCTTTATGTAGTTTGATTATGTATGGATGCAATGGAATTGAAAAAGGGAGAAATGAAGAGCCGGCGGATGCCGCGTGAAATCCACGCAGTTCCAATTTGCCCTCCCGCTTTGCCAAACCGGTCGGAGTGCCTCAAAGCGGGCTTGCCGCGCCGTAGCCTCGAAAGCTTTCGGGGCGAAGGCGGGCCTGCCCTCCATAGCCGTTTCGGCGACGGAGGGTCAAACCCAGTCAAACTGGGTCAAACCTGTTTGGCCGGTCAAGGTGCCAGGCCAATTTATATGCATGGTGTTCAAAATGAACAACTTACATTAAAACCACGAGTGAACCAAGTCAAAGGGGTTCAAACTAAGTTAAAACCCCGAAACAGGACGCTCAACCAGCCTTCTTTACTTGAATTTGATGAGCCGTGCGTTCACGTCTCTGTGGGTGAGTGGAATGGCCCAGCCAAAGCCCAAGCCCCCGCGATAGCCCGGTTCTCCCACCACTGTGACCGAGCCGTTGTTATAAGTCTGGTCATTGTAAATGAGCGCGGCATCGGCGTGCTGTTCATGGACGGCCTTGGCCAGGTTCTGTTCGTTGTCCGTCGCGACATTGCCTATGACTGTATAGGGCCGGTTCGGGAGTTGGCCCGGCGGGTAAAGGGTGGCGTTATCAACCACTTTGACGAATCCCCCGGGCTGGGTCGCCCAATTTTCCTGCTGGCCGACGTAGGCGGAGAATTTGTACGGCGTACCGCAGCCGCAGACCACAAACAACAGAAGAGCAGGTATCATCCTTTTCATAATATATCTCATTACGGGGCCACGGCCCCAATCTTGCAAGAAAAAAGAGATTACGATTAAGATTAGGATTAGGATTAAGAACGGATAATGAGAACGCACATCTTGACCCAGGCCGTTGCCTCCTGCGCTGACCCGCGGCGCGCGATGGAGGGCGTCGCGCAGTTGCGCCAGACTGCCGCGGGCGGCTTTTTGAAAAAGCTTTCCAGCGAGCAGGCGCGCATTTTGGCCGCCGTTCTGGGTGGTTCCCAGGCTTTGAGCGAGTTGCTCCTGGCCCATCCCGACTGGCTGCCACCGCTGCTGGAACCGGGTTTTCTGAACTTTCCACGGCGGGAGCAGGGCCTGCGGCGCGAAGTCGGGCACTGGCTGGAGCCTCTGCTCCAGCGCCATGATTATGAGGCGGCCTTCGCCTGTTTGCGCCAATTCAAACAGCGCGAAATGTTGCGCATCGCCGCCCGCGATCTGGCCCGCCTGGCGGACGCGGTGGAGATCACGCGCGAAATTTCCCAGGCGGCTGATGTTTGTTTGGACACCGTTTGCCGACTTTGCCGCCAAAGCCTGGCCGAGCGCCTCGGGCGGCCTTTTCATCTGGACGCGTCCAGGCGCTGGCAGGAGAGCCAGTTTTGCGTGCTGGGCCTGGGAAAACTGGGCGGACAGGAGCTGAATTACAGTTCGGACGTTGATGTTCTTTTTGTCTATAGCGAGGAGGGCAACGTTTTCAAATCACCGCCCCGGCCCGATGAACAAACTGGAAAAGGGCTGTCCAATCACCAGTTTTTCACCCGCCTGGCCGAAAAATGGATCGCCGAAATCGCGCCGATGACGCCGGATGGCAGCCTGTTCCGAATTGATGTGCGCCTGCGCCCGGAAGGCAAGGCGGGACCCTTGGTCCGGTCCCTGGACAGCTACGAGAATTATTACGCGCAATGGGGCCAGACCTGGGAACGCATGATGTTGATCAAGGCCCGGCCGGTGGCGGGTGACACGGCCTTGGGCGCCGAGTTTGTGGAGATGGTGCAGTCTTTTCGCTACCCCCGCTCTTTGAGCCAGCGCACCGTGCGCGAAGTCGCGGCGGTGAAAAAGCGCATCGAAAAGGAAATCGTCAAGGCCGGCGAGTTGGAGCGCAACGTCAAGCTGGGCCGGGGGGGCATTCGTGAGATCGAGTTTATTGTCCAAACCCTGCAGATTCTGCACGCGGGCCGCGTTCCTTTTCTGCAAGGCGCCTCCACTGTCCCGGTCTTGCGCAAGCTCGCCGAGTATTCCCTGCTGTCCGGGCCGGACGCGAAGCAATTGGAGGAAGCCTACATTTTTTTGCGCGATGTCGAGCATCGCCTGCAAATGGAGGCCGGCCAGCAGACCCATACCATTCCCACCGAACGCCGCGCCCGCGAACGCCTGGCGCGCTTGATGGGCTTTGCGTCCCTGGCGGCCTTCGAAGCCGCCCGGCGCGCGCGCGCCGGCCAGGTGCGCCGCATTTACGACCAGCTTTTGGCGGGCGACGAACCGGAGCCGTCCTCCTTGTTGCCCGACGATGCCGAAGACTCCGAAGAGGCGTGGCAGAAATTGTTTTCCCGCCATTCTTTTCGCGACCCTGCCCGCGCCTGGCAAATGGTGCAAATGTTTTTGCACGGCCCCGGCTACGTCCATGTTTCGCCGCGGACCGTTGAATTGGCGCGCGAGTTGTTGCCCCGGTTTTTGGCCCTTTGTCCCCAACCCGCGGGCGGCGCGGCGCGGAAGCCAGGGAACGGCCCGGTTCTGTCCGACCCGGATCGTGTCCTGGTGCGGCTGGACAGTTTTATTGACGCCTATGGGGCGCGGGCCACTTTGTACGAACTGTGGACACAGAAGCCTTCGCTTTTCGAAATGTTGCTGCTCCTGTTTGACCGCTCCGAATTCCTTGCGGAAAAAGCCATTCGCACTCCCGACCTTGTCTATGAACTGGAATTGAGCGGCCGGGTGCGGCGGCAAAAGAGCGCCGCCGAAACGTTGCAGGATTTGCGCCGCGGCGCGGGCGACGCCGACCAGCGCCTCTGGCTGCGGCGCTATCATCAGGCCGAGTTGATGCGCATTGGGTTGCGCGACATTTTGGGCCTGGCCGATTTTGAACAGAACCTGCTCGAACTCTCCGCGCTGGCCGACGCCTGCCTGCAATACGCGCTGGAAGTGGTCGCCCGCCAGGCCAGGTTCAAGCGCCCGCCCCTCTGCGTCGTCGGCCTGGGAAAATTGGGCGGCCGGGAAATCAACTACGGCTCGGACCTGGATATTGTTTTTGTGACGAAATCCAACCCGAAAAATCTTCCGGGACTCCAGCGCCTCGCCGCCGCGTTTTTGGACCTGCTCGGCAGCAAGACGGAGATGGGCGCCGTATTTCATCTTGACGCACGTCTGCGTCCCGACGGCGAAAAAGGGCTGCTCGTCAACACGCTCGAGGCCTGCGAGGAGTATTACCGGCGGCGGGCCGCGCTTTGGGAAATTCAGGCGCTGACCAGGGTCCGGCCCATTGCCGGAGACTTGGAGGCCGGCGGACAATTCCAGCGGATGGCCGCCGCGCTTGCGGATTTCACCCCCGAAAATGTGGCGGCCGGATTCGTGGCGTCTTCCGCGCGCGCCGGCGCGCGGCCCGAAAAAACCGGCCTGTCCGCCTACACGCCCGGCTGGAAAAAGGAAATCGCCGCCATGCGCGAGCGCATCGTCCGGGAACGAACCCCGGCCGGCAAAGACCGCCTGGCCATCAAGACCGGCGCGGGTGGCCTGATGGATGCCGAATTTCTGGCGCAAACTTTTTGCCTGGCCCGCGGCTGGCAGGAAGCCAACTCGTTGAGCGCCTTGCAGCGGGGCGGCGAAGCGGGACTGCTGGAGCGCGGCGACGCCCAGTTGCTTTTGCGGAACTATGGGAATTTGCGGCGCATCGAGGGCATCCTGCGGCGGTGGAGTTACGAAGGCGAAATTCTCCTGCCCGATGACGAACCAGCCCTCTGCCGCGTGGCCGTGCGGTGCGGTTTTGCCGGCCCCGGGGATTTTATGCAGGCGCTGGAAGCGACCCGGGCGTCGATCAGGGCGGTTTACGCCAGGTATTTTCGCGGCGACGCGGCTGATGTATAGTATTGACATATTTGCCGGGGTTGAATCGCGGCCGGGGCAATGCTACCTTGATTGCAGAAAGAAAGATCGAATGCCTCTTTACGAATATGAGTTGTGCGAAGGCGACTGCGTCGTTTGCGGCGGGAAATTCACCTTGCGCCGTCCCTTGGATGCGCCGGAATTGAAAGTCTGTCCCGCCTGCCGGCGACCGGTGCGCAAGCTCATCTCGACCTTTAATTCCCCGGTGAAACTCAAGCCGCTGTCCATTTCCGACGCGAAGAAGGCGGGCTTCACCGTTCTCAAGCGTCTCGGCAAGGGCGAATATGAAAAGCAGTAGCGTTCTTACGGGACTTGCAGGCGAAAGAACTCCGCGGCGGGGGAGGGGAAACTGTTGCTGTATTCATTCAGGCCATTGGTCACAATCGTGCCGCCGGCGAGGTTTTGCCATCCGTTGCCCGCGCTTAAATTGGTGTTGACTTGCAGCGTGAAATTCACGGCGGAAACCGGCCATGTGACAAGGAATTTCCCCGCATTGGTGGATTCCGCGATGCTCAAGGTGCGTTGCGCGGCGGTGATGAAATAAGTGAGGGCGGAGGCGTAATTGGTTCCATAGACCGTGTTCCCCTCCGCAAATCCGAGGGTCGCGCCATTGGTCAGAGCGCCCGGGCTTGCCGACGTGCCCTTCACCGTGATCGTCGCGCTCGTATTGCTCGCCAGTATTCCGAGGCTGGCGATCACCATGTTGTTTGTATAAACGGTCGTCCCAAGACTGCTCGTCGCTGAAGTGAGATTGAACCCGGTCGGAATGTTATCGGTCACGAGTAGAGACGTCACCGTGGAAGGCCCCTTATTCGTCACCACGAGCGTATAGGTCACATTGCTCCCGGGACCCGTGATGGCAGGGCTGACGGTTTTGCTGAGATCAACCGTGCTCGAAAAGGTCGCCGTGAAAATATTCGAGCTGACATCGTCGCCGCCCGCGGTGACCACGGTGATCGGTCCCGGAGTCGCTCCGGTGGGCACCTTGACTTGCAACTGGTTTGTCATGACGTTGGTCGGCGTCGCGCTGGTGCCGTTGAATTGCACGTTCGTCACATCGAACAGGCTGGTGCCGGTGATGGTGACAACGGTTCCGGCCGGCCCGATGGTTGGACTGAAGCTGTAAATTTTTGGCAGAACCACAAACGAATTGGGGTTGATGAAAATGCCGCCCGGCGTTGTGACGGTGATTGGGCCGGTCATGGCGTTGGACGGAACGGTTGCCACAATCCGGGTTGGAGAATTGGTAAACGCATAATTGACCCCATTGACCTGCACAGCGCTGGCATTGGTCAGATTGCGGCCGTTAATGACCAGGGACGAGTTGACGATGCCGGAAGCCGTGGCGTTGGTGATCCAGGGTTGAAGGTAAAACAGGGCGGAACTGTTCCCCGTGCCGCTGCCATTCTTGACACTGATCAGGCCCGAAGTGGCGCTGGCCGGCACGGTGGCATACAGGACGGTTGTCGAAGTCGGCGGCGTATAAGTGGCGGTCACGCCGTTGAACTGGACGAACGAGAGATTGGTAAAATTTCCCCCATTGATCGTGACCGTCGTGCCGCGTACTCCGCTGGCCGGGGTAAAACCGGTGATGACCGGCGCGCTGGTGGTGACGACGAAATTGCTGCTCGTGGTATAGCTGGCAGTGTTGGAGGACACTGTAATTGGGCCAGTCGCCGCCCCGCTGGGCACGGTGGCGGACATTTGTGTGCCAGCCGTCACGGTAAAGGCGGCGCTGACGCCGTCAAACTCGACGCTCGTGGCGTGCGTAAAATTGAGTCCATCAATGACCACGCCCGTGCCGATTCCGCCGAGCGTGGGCGCAAAATCCGTGACAATTGGCGCCGTGCTGCTGATGAAATTTGAACTGGTGGTAAAACTGCCTTGTGGAGAGACAACCTTTATCGCTCCCGTGCCCGACGCATTTGTGATGTTGACCTGAAGCGTGGTGGCACTCTTTGCCGTGATGTATTCGTTGACTCCGTTGAAAGTCGCACTCGATACGGTCGAAAGGTTCAGTCCGTCCATGTTTACAGTAGTATTGACCGCACCCACGGTCGGAGAAAAATCCGTGATAATCGGACCCGTGCCAGTGAGGAAATTGCTGCTGGTTGTGAAACTGCCGTTGGCGGTGGACACCTTGATGGGTCCCGTCGTTGCTCCGGTGGGCACCGTGGCGCTGATCTGGGTTGTGGAAGTGATTGTCGCGCTGGCCGACTTGCCTCCAATTTCAACCGAGGTGGGGCTGAAAAAATTCCCGCCATTGATGGTCACGGTCGAGCCAATGGCGCCGGCCGTCGGCGAAAAACTCGTGATGGTTGGCACACTGCTCGCGGTGAAAATGTTGGTGCTGACCGCTGATCCCGCGCTCGTTGTCACGGTAATCGGCCCGTTGCCCGCCCCGGCGGGCACCGCGGCGCTGACGACAGTCGATGCCGTCACCGTGCCGCTGACCGGCGCGGCTCCGCTGAAGGTCACAGTCGTTCCGCCGACGATGAAATTGGCGCCCAGAATATAAACTTGCGTTGGCGCCGCCCCGGTTTGCGGCGAGAAACTGGCAAGGGTGGGCGCCACCGTGAAACTGGAACTGCTCGTGGCCGTGCCAATACTCAAAGGACCGCTGGTCGCCCCGATGGGGACAACGGCCATCATTTGAGTGTCACTTATATTAGTAAAGTCTCCCAGAATTGGCGCGGCAGGATTGAACTCAAGGTTGGTCGCTGTGGTAAAGCCGGAGCCATTGATCGTGATCACATTGCCGGGCTGGCCATACGAAGGTGAAAAACCGCTGATCGTGGCCGCCGCAGCGGTCCGGCAAAACAGCGGCAAAAGCATCGCCGCCACAATTCGCAGGGAGAGCCAATCGCTCCTGGTTTTGCCCGTTGCCAGACGGCATCTACTCATAACTGTTTCTCACAAATTCACGGACAACCGACATCTCTTCCTCACCGGCTATGGTATGGCCCTTTACAAATTCGCGCCAGTCGATTTGCAGGCCGGCCCGCCGCAAAACGTCTATTTGCGGGCGGACTCGCGTGATGGGTATGAGCGGGTCCTGCGTGCCGTGCGTTACCAAAAAACGCTGGCGCGCGGCTTCCGGCGCGAGTTCCTTAACCAGCCGTTCCGGTTCATACACGTAGCCGCTGATGCCAACAATGCCCGCCAGACGATGGCGACGGCGCGCGCCAATTTCAATCGACATGAGACAGCCCTGGGAGAAGCCGGAGAAAACGATCTTTTCGGCCGGAAAATCTTTGCCCGCCAGTTGGTCCAGCAATTGGAAGAGCAACAGGCGGCTGCGCTCGATCCCGCGCGCCGGATCCTCCAGGTCGTACCAGGCGAATCCGCCGTAATAGGGATCAGGGGCGTTGACCAGCAGGTAATTCAGCCATGGCAACTGCATGGCTTCGGGCCACCAGCGATAACCCTCCACGCTGTCGCCCAGCCCGTGCAGCACGATCATGAGACGCCGGCTGCTTCCTTGAGTCGCGGCAATGAACTCTGTGTTGAGCATGGCATTATCTGGGTTTTGCGGAAAATGGATTCGGGGCCAGCTTGAAGCGCGGGAATTGCGCCTTGCTTTTGCGCGCGGAGGCCTGGCTGGGGGAAGCGCCCCCGGCCGCCCTGATAAATTCACTTTGACTGCGGTGGATGACCGCGCCCCGCCGGGGCCGCTGGCGCGACCAGGAGCCGCTGGAAGTCAAAAAGCGGGCCTTGACATTGTCTTTCAAGGCCGTTTCCAGCAACTCGCCCCGGATGCGTTCGCGCAAATTGCCGTCGTCGATTGGAAAAACAACTTCGATGCGCCGAAAGAAACTTCGCGGCGTCCAATCGGCGCTGCCGGCAAAAACATCGGGCTGGCAGGCGTTCTCGAAATAAAAGACCCGGCTGTGTTCCACGAAACGGTCCACGATGCTGCGCACGGTGATGCGCTCGCTCACCCCTTTGATCCCCGGTCGCAAACAACAGATGCCGCGCACGATCAGATCAATCCTGACCCCGGCGCGCGAAGCGTCGTAAAGCGCCGCAATGATGTGCGGATCCGACAGGCTGTTCATCCGGGCGATGATGCGCGCGGGCAGCCCTTTCCGCGCGTTTTCGCTTTCGCGCTCGATCAACTTCAGCATGCGGGCGTGCAATTCGAAGGGTGCGACCAGAAGTTTTTTTGTGCCCTGAAACTGGCAAATCCCAGTCAACAAATTGAACAAACTGGCCGCATCCTCGCCGAAGGCCGGACGACAGGTAAGCAGGCCAACGTCGGTGTAAAAGCGGGCCGTGACCGGATTGTAATTGCCGGTGCTCAAATGCAGGTAACGGCGGATGGCGTCGTCATCCTTGCGCACCACCAGGCACATTTTGGCATGAATTTTGCAGCCCAGCAGTCCATAGACGACATGCACACCCGCCTCCTCCAGGCGGCGCGGCCAAAGGATGCCATGAGGTTCTTCGTTGGGTGCTTTGAGTTCAACCACCGCGGCCACCTGCTTGCCGTTTTGCACCGCTTCCATCAGCGCGCCGACAATTTGCGGGTCGCCGCCCGTTCGGTAAAGGGTCTGCTTTATGGCCAGCACTTTGGGGTCCGCCGCGGCCTGTTTCAGAAAGGCCACCACGCCGCCGAAGTTTTCATACGGATGATGCAGCAAAATATCGCCATGACGAATGACGCCAAAGAAATCCGTTTCCTCGCGCAAGGCGGCGGGCGGCGGCGCGACCAAGGGCGGCTCGCGCAAGTCCGGGGAATGATCTCCCTCGGCCACGGCCATGAGGCGGATCGGATTGACCGGGCCGTTGATGACAAACAAGTCCTCGTTTTTCAGCCCCAGGTTTTCCAGGAGCATGGCGCGAATTTCCTGCGCGCAACCCTGTTCGACTTCCAGGCGCACGGCGTCGCCGCGGCGGCGGCTTTGCAATTCGCTCTCCACGGCTTTGAGCAGGCTGGCCGCCTCCTCCTCATTGGCGTAGAGTTCGGTGTTGCGCGTCACCCGGAAATTCCAGTAGCCAAGAATTTTTGTCCCCGGAAACAAATCCGCCAGATAGTGCCCGATGACGTCGCCCAGGAACAGATACTGTTGCTGCTTTGAGCCGGGGCGGGGCAGTTGAACCAGCCGCGGCAAAACGCGCGGCACCTGGACAACCGCCAGGCGCTGCTGAAGCGTGCCGGACGCGGTGATTTCCAACTGGACAATCGTGTTGAGCGATTTGTTGAGCAACTGCGGAAACGGGTGGGCCGGGTCCAATCCGAGCGGGGTCAGCACGGGGCGGATCTGCGCGCGATAAAAATTCTCCACCCAGCCCAGGTCGGCTTTGGACAGTTCCGCAAAACGAAGAAAGCGAATGCCGTGCCGGGCCAGTTGCGGCCTTAGTTCGTTGCGCCAGCAGGCATATTGGCGCTCCACCAGCCGCCGCACCCGCCGATGGACTGCCTGCAACGTCTCCGTCGCCGTCAACCCATCCGGGCTGCGCTCGACGACCGTGCTTTCCATTTGTTGCTTAAGCCCGGCCACCCTCACTTCGAAAAACTCATCCAGGTTGGAACTGAACGCGCAAAAGAACTTGAGACGGTCGAGCAATGGCGTGGACGGGTCCAAGGCCTCTTCCAGGACGCGCTCGTTGAACTCAAGCCAGCTCAATTCGCGATTGAGCAAGTGGGGCGGTTCAAGTTTGGGCGGCTCCAAAGACATATAGGGAAGCATATTGTCCCGGCGGCTGGAAAAGCAATGCCGGCTTATCATGGTGGCCGCGTGTCATGCCTGGCCACCCCAATCCGGCAAAAGCATGCTGGCCAGAATCGCGATGACGGCGATGACGACCAATAGTTCAACCAAGGGGCCGTTGGCCGTTGCAATGTCCAAAAATGAGAATACTGTCCCAATTGTAAACACGCGTTTGCGTTCTTCGTAAACTGCTTGGAATCAATGGGAAGCGTTTATTCCGGACTCTGGCTGAAGCAACAATCGCACTGGCACTCAAGATGCTGATTACAAACAAGTTGCAGTATTAAGAGGGAATGTTATATTGACATGGGACACATGAGTTGGCAATAGATGAGCAAGATAGCGGAGAAACTGTGAGTATGAAAACAGGACAAAAAGCGACCATCAAACCAACCGTGGCAGCGGTCATTGGCTGGGCCATGGTGGCCAGCCTTGCGGCAAATGTGAACGCCGGTTCAGTCACAGTTACTGAGATAACTGACTGGAACACGACGCCCATGGAAGTCGTAAATGTCTATGATCCTTTATTGAATTATTCCGGCGGCGTATATGCGGGAATAAACACACTTGAGGTTACCGACGGCGCAAGCAGCACCGACCATAACGGCTTCTGCATTGATCCGTTCCACTGGAGCGCCAATGGACCTTCATCTCCCTACTACATCGTCGCCCTGACCAACGCGCCGAAGTCCCCCGCCCGATTGAATGCCTTCACGGCGAAGGAGATCGAGGACTTGTGGGCGTTGTATTACTCTCCCACGATGAGTTCACCCAGCGCTGCCGGTTTGCAGGTTGCGATATGGGAACTTGTTTCGTCAAATGCCGTCGCCACCGACGGTCTCCCCGCCGCCGACGCCTTTTTAATAACCAGCTATGATTATGGGGCCAGTGCGGATCTGGCTTCGCTGGCAAATTATGACGGCCCGGCTGCAAGTCTAATCGCGGTGACCGGCCCCGGGCAGGATTTTGCAATTGTCTCCGATGGCGGAGAAACTTTCATCATGCTGGCTCTGACACTGAGCGCATTGGTTCTTGCCAGGCCCGCCATCATCAAGAGCGCAAGCCCATTGCAGAGGGCGAAAGCCATTCCGGTCAATCGCTGTTCATCTGTTCAAGGGCAGGCGAATTGAGCGGTTAGACTCGCGGCAAAAGTTTGAGACGGCGCCGGGTGGTGTAATGCTTGGGGGGCGGGCGCGATGCTGTTGACCTCAGGCAAATTCTCCGCGATCTTCGCCTCTTGGAGCCTGGCTTCCTCGATCATTTGCATCGCCTCCGCGTCGTTCGCATCGTGCTTGAGAATCAATTGGCACGCTTCCTGTGCCGCCTCGTGCAATCCAGCCTTGAGATGAATTCGTGCCAGGACTTTGAGCGCGACGGCGTTGGTGGGATCAATCGAGAGCGCCTGGATGGCGGCCCGCTCAGCCTCATTGGAAAGGTTGGGCAACGGGGAGGCCAATTCCGGCCCAAGAGCCGCGGGCTGCGGCTGGACGGGCGGGTGGGGCCGGGCGAAAAAATTCTCGTGCAAGGCGATCCAGGCTTGTTCGTTGGCGCGCGCATCAACCACAGCGCGGGCCGGATGAAGCCCTTCAGTCAGCGCCGCGCCAAGGGCCGCGCATAAGGCGCCGGCATTCGGTTCGAAACACACTTTGCCCACGTCGTCGGGAGCGATGAGTTCAGGGATGCCGCCCACGCGGCTGGCGACAAAGGCGATTCCGGCCACAAGGCATTCGAGCACTCTGTAGGGGGAGTTTTCGAGAAGGGAAGGGATGACGGCCAGGCGGTTTTTTTGCCGGAGGTAGTCCATCGTCCTGTTTGCATCGTGGCCGGTGATAATCTGGAATGGGAAGGGCCATCGTTGCGCGCGTTTCTGCACATAGGTCCGCGCCGGGATGCCGTCCACGATGGACTCCCTGCCGAGGAAGGTGACGCTCTGGATTTTTTTGGCAATGGCGGAAGGAATGGCGTCGAGCGCGTCGCAGAAGAGGGCAACCCCCTTGCGCGTTTCCAACGTGCCGAAATAAACCAGTTCGTTGATTTCATGCCGGTGTGGAGCGGCCGGCGGTTCAGCGGGCCAGGCGGAGTGGGGCAGGACGTTCTGCCGCACGTGGCAGCGCCCTGGCATTTCCCACTGTTGGCCGGAAATCCAGTCAAGCAGATAATGGCTCGGGCTGACGACCGCATCCGCCAACGCCACCGTCCGGCGCTCCATGAAATCCGTATCCACTTCGGCCAAATCGTTCACATACTCCTGATCGACCGCCTTGAGCCACGCGCTCATGCTGTGAAGGTCAACACAAATGGTCGCGCGCCCAAAGGCCAGGCCGTGATGTTTGGCCGTGAGGGTGTGATAGCCGGGACCCTGCCGGTCGGGAAAATGAATAATGTCGAACCGGTCGTTCCTTTTCAGCCAATGGTAGGTCTCATAGGATTTGATGAGATGGGGCGGAGCCATCAGCCCCGAGGCATTGAGTCGGGGCAACGCGATCAGCGTCAGGCCGTCGCGCTTGTATTTGTCAATCCACTGTTCCCAGACATGGGTGGAAGGATCTTTTGCGCCGAGGAACAGGCAGGTGACCTGATGTCCGGCCGCGGCCAGAGCCTGGGCCAGGGCGGTGTAAGCAACACCAGTGCTGCAATGGCGGGTGAGGCCAATGAATTCGGGGCTGGCAATGCAGATGTTTAACGGGTGTTTCCTGGGCGCCGCGGCTTGTGGCGGCACGGAAGAAAAGGAGGGCTGGTCGTCGGGCATTTTGGAGGCGGTGGCAGTCATGTGCATCCTTAATTTCGTCTTTTGAAGAAGGTCAGGGTCCTTCGGCCTTGGGGCGCTTTATGCTTGTCTGTCGAGCGAAGGCGGGCGGTTTCCGCGGCGTCGTAGTCAAAACCAAACTCGTCCATCTTGTTGATCCAGTATTCCGTGGGCTGGCAATTGACGTGGTGATAACCCGGTTGGCCGGGTTCCGCGTGCGTCAGGCAGACATACTGGCAGGCGCGAAAGGAGGCCATGAAATTGGGGATGAACTCTTCCTCGATGTGTTCGACAAACCCGGCGCACCAAGCCAGGTCCAAAAGCATGGAGGGAACAAACGGGGCGGCGCTATAATCGTGTTCAAGGATATTCGCGCGGCATTGGCTCTTTTCGAGGGCTTCCCGCCAGCCTTCCACACCGAGGGTATAAACGCCCCGGTCAACAAACCATTTTGTGCTCCACCCGGCTCCCGCGCCCACGTCCAGCACGCTCTGGACTTGATATTTCTCGATCAAATAATTCCACACATCGGGCAGGAAGGTGGCGGTGTCTGGAGCGTCCAGGAAAGCGCCGCCCAAATGCCCGGCTCCGGTTGACCCGGCGCACTTGCGCAGGGCTGCGTCCTGATAGCCCAACGAGTTCAGCGCCAGACAAATGATTTCAAAGCCGCCTCTATGGCAGAATTCATTGACGGCCCGGGCCACGCCGTATTTGATCCCTTCCAACGGCGAATACGTCGTGTAGTTGGCGCAGATGATGCACCCGTCGTCCTTGACCTTGCGCCCCGCCTGTTCCAAAGCGCGCGCCGCAGCCATGTAGGACGGATCGGTATGAAGATGGATCAGGTCGAAATGCCGGTCGGGCTGGGCGGCCAGATGCTCCGCTGCCTCGCCCTCATGGAGTTCAACGATTCCCCGTTCAATCGCCGCGGCGAAGGGCGAGTCGTCGAACAAATTGAAATCGCGGTCGCACAAGTGCAGTTTGGCCGGCTCCAGCACGGAAAGGATTTGCCGTCCGAAACTGCCTGTCCGGGTGTCGATCTCGACGCACACGCCGCCTTTGGGCAGGAGGGAAAGAATGTGCTCGCGGCTCGGAACGACCCGGGTGTTCTTCAGTTGAAGAGGGGTCAGCGGCAGGGGCGTCACATCCGCGAACCAGGCTTGCGGGGGAGCGGGAAAGCGCTGTGGACCCTGCTCCGCTCTTGAGGCGCGGCGTGTCCGTGAAACATCGGCGAAGACAAAAGCTTCGTTGGCAAAATCGATCAGTTGTTCAGGGAGGAGGGTTCCTTTTTGGCCTTCGGGCGGGGGCAGGGTTTCGTCGGCGGTGGGAAGCGCGGTCATAAATCCGTGGGAGCCGCGGGATCAGCCGGCAAGGGCGTAGATATTAGTATTGACTCTCACCGGTTCCGTTGTCTTTCGGGGAAGGGACGGCCCTGTCCGGCTTGCCCGCGGCCAGGCGGGGCAGCTTCATCCGGCTGTCGGTCAGGGATTCCTTGTTGCTCTTCTGGATCTCGTCATAGACTTCCTGGCGGTGGACGGGAATCTCGATGGGGGCGTCGATCCCGACTTTCACGACGTCGCCTTCCAAGCGCATGATTTTTACGATGATGCGGCCATCGATCACGATGCTTTCACCGGGCTTGCGAGAGAGAATCAGCATGGCGCAATGGTGGGAGGGAAAATCAGGAAACAGGCAGTGGATGGCGCACTGGATACTGGACGGCGTTGACCGGGATGACTTGTTTTCCGATCCAGGTCCGGCGATTGATGACGATGGGGCCTTTTAAATTGATGGTGGCCTGTCCGGCGCCCCGCAAGGTGACGATGTTCAGGATAAAAGCATCCGAAGGATCGTCCAATTCCAGGAATTCGACATCCTGGTCGTCGAGGTCAGGCTGGTAATCAGGGACGGCCGCTGCCGGAGGCATGACCAGAAAGGCGTGCTTGGGGTCTTGCAGCATCTGAAACCACAAGAAGGGCGCTTCCTCGGGTTTGGTCAGCAGGCTGTAATTCTTAACGCGCTCGAAGCCCAGTAATCCGTAGGGCAGCACTACGACGCCTTTGCTGCCGTTTGTGGGCGTGGTTGCGGGCGTGGTCGCGGGTTTCTCGGGTTCCGTCAGTTCCAGGGTATTCATGCCATTTTATTTTGTTGTAATGATCTCTCTCCTTAGCAAAGGACATGCCACGGTGTTTTGGCCCCAAAACATGGCAATTCGGCGCAGAGTGCCTTGCTGAATGGGTAAAAAAGACCCAAGCAAGAGGCGCACCCGGCCAAATTTGCCGCGTTTCCGGCAACTCCCCGGCCTCGGAATCCGCTGCCGGGGAAGTCGGACGGATCGGACAGGTCGGACGGATCGGACTTGGCGACCCCGAACCATCTGGCCATGCCGAATCGGTTTGATTCACTTTGACTGAGTTTGACTGATCCTGAGTGGATTGATCCTCCTTTCCACCATCTATCTCATTTGTGTTCAATGGGTTAGCTATCGTTTCAAACCCTGTTTTCCTGGCTGATTGAACAGTCCGCTGTTTTCGAGTCGGGTTTGACCCGCCTTCGCCGCAACGGCTACGGCGGGCAGGCTGATCTTGACCCCGTTTCGCCTTGTTCAGGTCTTCTTCAGTAATCTCCAATTTGGCCCCCGGCATGTCATTCTCGACTTGAATGATGTACTTGGTAGGTTTCCCGCCCAACTCGCCGCAGCCAAAGACTTGGGCCACTTCCAGGCGTTCATTCAACTCTTCGCGGACTTGGCGGGGCCGGCGGGCGATGTTGCCATTGCGGGCTTTCATGGTTTTGACGGGGGATGACTGTTTCAAGATTTCGATTTTTTCGACATGGCTTCATTATCCATTCAACTAAGCGGCATTATATCATAAAAATGCAAAAAGACAATATTTATTTTAAATGATTTTTGTAACCGGGGTTCCCGCTGGTGGAACACATTGAAGGGGAAGAATTTGGGATTTTAACCGCGAACCACGCGAAATACACGAACCCCGGAAGCTTTCGAGAAAAAGGGCTGCGAGATGGCCGCGAAAGAACTCAAAGAGCGCGAAGGATGCAGAGTGAAGCTGTTTTCTCTGTACTACAGTCCGTCAGAATCACGCATATCCGCGAGGATTTGTTCGCGCAGAGAGCGCGGAGAGCGCAGAGAAACACCAGGAAACAATATCAGCAATTGATTTATCTCTGCGTCCTCTGCGGCTCTGCGCGCAACAATTCTTTCTGGGAAGGTTTTGGTTGCGGCTATGCCGCGCTGTGTTCTTTTGTGGATGAATCCGTCTTCCTTTTTTCGCGTATTAAGCGAGGGTATGAGTTTTGTCAGCGGGGCGTCCTGAAAAACTCGGGCCGCAGCAATTGCAGTACGGGCGGAAACGGTGTCACCATAAGGACCAGTTGGTCAGCTAACCAGCAGGTGGGCTTACGGGAGATGCTCGAGAAATACTCTTGGAGTCACTCTCCGTTTCTGCGAATGAGCACCGGCGCAAAGCACCTACATGGGGACCGCCCCGCATACCTGAGTGCATGTAAGCGCCTGACCCGTTTCCGTCCGTCTGCACAACGATAAGAGGACAAAATGAACGCGAATTCAAGCAGTATCGAGCGGGTGATTGGCTTTGACGCCCACCCGGATAGTTTCACGGCGGCGGTTCTACAGGGGCCTACCCCGGCCGCCGCTGTCGTGGAAAAAATGTTCAACAAAGTGCCGATGGGCCGGCTGCAGAACTGGGCGCAAAAGAACACCGCCGCCGAAGACCTGTTCGTGCTGGAAGCTTCGGGCAACAGCTTCCAAGTCGTGCGCACCCTGGCCGCGGTGGGACGCCGCGCCCTGGTCCTGGAGAGTTGCCACCTGGGCAAGCTCAAGGAGGCTCATGCCAATAATGACAAGATCAGCGCCGTGCGCATCGGCAAGGCTTATCTGGCTGGCACGGCCAAAACCGTCTGGGTGCCGGACCTTCGCACCCAAGAGCGGCGGGACTGGTTTCATGCCCATCGCAAGGCCACCAAGCGCACCACCCAAATGAGCGCGCGCGTGCGTTCCTATCTCAGCGACAATGGAGTGCGGCTCAAAAGGAACACCCGGCTGGCCAGGATTGGGGAGGTCGAAGCGCAAATCCGCGCGGCGCGCCCCTGGTCTCCGCGACAGTGGCAGGTCATCGAAGGGCTGCTGATGGAACTGCGCCACGCCGAGACACAACGCCAGCATTGGCGCCGGCTCATCGCCCAGGAAGTGCTCTCCGATCCCGATTTGTTGGCCATCGCACGGCTCTGTGGAGTACGCGAAATGGTGGCCTTCGCTCTGGGTGCTTTCGTGGGCGATATCAAGCGCTTTAGCGAACCCAAAAAGCTCGTCAAGTACATCGGACTCAATCCGGCTTTTGATGACAGTGGAGAAACGGAATGGAGCGGGGGCGTCGGAGGCCATGGGCACAAAGACCTGCGGTGTCTGCTGGTCGAGGCGGCACAATCGCTTTTGCGCTGCTCCAAAAACCCCTTGGCGCAGTGGGGCGGGAAACTGCTGGCGCGCAAGGGCTCGGTCAATCTGGCCGTCTGTGCCATGGCCCGCAAACTCGCCGTGGCCGTCTGGTACTTGATGATGGGCCGCTGGACCACTCTGGAGGAGATCGAGGCAGGACTTCAACTCAAAGTCGGCAAAATGATCAGCCAGATCGGAACCGCAGGACTGAAAAAGCTGGGCAAAACCAGGAAGACCTTCCGTGAGGAAATCTTCCAATCGCTCAAAACCGGCAAAGTGTATGTGCTCTATCCACCCAGGAAGTTCACGCCAAAGGTCGCCCTCGAGCGCCCCTTGACCCTGGCCCAAGAATATGGATTACGCTGAGTTTAACGCTTTGAGCCGCGGCTTGCGCAGCATCCCGGAAAACAAAAATCCCGGCACCAGAATCGGCACCGGGACGGATGCATCCGCAATCCACGGGCGGCTGGGCGCTCAGGTTGCACTCCTGCAGAGCCCTATCCTCCCAGCCGCAAACCCACCTTACACACAAAAGAAAAGTTTTCCAGGCTTTCCCGTTGACAAACCACATACCCGTATTTCGCGGTTAAGAATTCTGCTCTTTGCATGGACATCATTTCTTTTCAGCGAGCCATTGCACCATTTGTGGAGATGGAATAACCGCTTGCAGTCATTTTTCCCGGTCCCCCTTCCACTTCGCAAGTTGGGCGCGGACTTTGGCGGCGTCAGGGTGCTCAATAGCCTCGTAGATTTGCAGCGCGGCTTCGGCGCGGGCGATGGCTTGCGTGCGGTCATCCAATTTGTCCAATGCGAGTGCGAAGTGAAACAAGGCATCGCCTTCGGCACGCCGGTGACCGATTTTGCGGTCGATTACCAGTGCCTGCTCGAAAAACTCGATGGCCTTGCGTGGCTCGCCCAAGTCGGCGTAGGCGTTGCCAAGATTGCCGAGGGCGTTGCCTTCGCCCCTCGGGTCGCTGATTTCACATGCGATGGTCAATTGTTTCTCGAAAAACTCGATGGCCTTACGCCGTTCGCCCAAATCGGCGTAGGCGAGGCCAAGATTATCGAGGACGTTACCTTCACCACGCCGGTCGCGGATTTCACGAGTGATGACTAAGTGTTGTTGGTGAAACTCGATGGCCTTAACTAAATCATTAAGAATCCTGTAGGCAATGCCAAGATTGCCGAGCGCGATGCCCTCGAGACGCCGGTCGCGGATTTCGCGGGCGATGACCAATTGTTGCTCAAAAAATTCGATGGCCTTGCGCGGCTCCTTCAAACTGATGTAAGCGAGGCCAAGATTGCTGAGAGCGACGCCTTCCGCCGGCCGGTTCTTGGTGATGCGGGCCGCTTCGCGCAAGCCTTCTGACCAGCGTATGCGCTGGCGGGGATGAAAGCGCAGTTTCTGGCCTGTATTGGCGACCGCCTTTACGAGCAATACAAGTAAAGCAACGGAGGCTTCGTCGCGCCTTGGCACGAGCCACTTAAACGCAGCTTCGATATGAACCCACTCGCGGTCGAACAGTTCCAGCCCACCGAGCACATTCTCGCCGCCTTCGAGATAGAGTTCATCGGCTTTTTCTGCGACCTTAATGTATTGCCCGGCGTAACGCATCATGGCAGCGTTGCATTCCGCATCGCTGAGTTTGCCAATGCAAAACTCGCGCACCAAATCGTGTAAATGGAACCGAACTTTCGGTTCATCAAACCCCACCAGACTCCGCTTCAACAACGCCTCCATGATGTCACGCGACGCTTCCATCTGCATTTCCCAAATCGCGGCGGCGGCGGACAGATCAAAATTGGCCGGAAAAATGGCCAGCAATGTCCAGCAGCGGCACAACGGTTCCTCCAGCAGGTCGTAACTGACTTGGAAGGCGGCTTCCACTTTGCCGAGCTTCTCATCGTGTTTGCGGAGCCGGGCCACCAATTCTTCCACCGGATGCAGAGTTTTCTCATTAACCATGCCGGCGAAGACTTCCAGGGCCAGCGGCAGATGGCCGCAGAGGTCGGCGGCGGCGGCTTCGTGGCCTTTGATGAGCGATGCCAGCTTGAGCAGCAGTTCCCGCGACTTCTCCGGCGACAGACAGTCAATGTTCCGTGTCGCCAGTCCGGGCAGGGAGAGTTGGTTGCGGGATGTGACCAGAAGCAGGCAATTGGACGGCGGCAAAAGCGGCTGGATTTGTTCGACATTGGCGGCGTTGTCCAGAAACAGCAGCACACGCCCCGCATCGTTGAGCACGGAGTTGTAGATGGGCGTCAAGTCTTCCGCCGTTTCCGGCAATTTGGCTTCCGGGCGAAAGAAGTGAATGATGCTTTGCATGGCTTCAGCCGGCGGCATCGGTTTGCGGCCCGTTGGATCAAAACCGCGCAAATTCAGGCAAATCTGGGCGTCAGGGTATTTGTCCTTGAGCCGGTGGGCCAGTTTTGTGGCCAGCGCAGTTTTGCCCACGCCGCCCATCCCCTGAATCCCCGCTCCCGACGCCGAGATCGCCGCGCCAATGTTGCCCTGCTTGGCCAGCGCCGTTTCCAAATCCCGCAACTCCTGTTCTCTTCCGGTGAACGCCGCCGGGACCGACGGCAACTGATGCAGCGCAGACAAAGATCGCTGCCCTGGCTCGGGTTTGAGACGGCTGGTTAAGTCCGCGAGCGCTTGGATAATCTGGCCCTTGAGTTCATCGGGCGACTTGAATTTCTTATGGACCCGCCCTTTGCTCGCACGGGCCTTTAATTTTTTCAGTTTTTGCTGCGCTGCTTTGCTGACTTCAACGTCGCCCTTCTTCACCGGGTGATCGTCGTCCATGAGAAAGACAAGAATCGTCTTTCCTCCCTTGAGGGCCCGATTAAACTCCATTTCGGTTATCGAAATATCGCTGCCTTCTGGAATCCATCCATATCGCCAGGCATAGATGCCGACGTAAATGTCCGCCTCATCGACCATTTCGAGCGAAGCGGCAACGCCTGACGCATCCTGTGCCGGAAGATGCTCCATGCCAATCGGGCGGATGCTTGGATTTGATAAGCAGGCGTCGATGGCCTGCTTTCGGTGCTCAGGAAGATCAAGCGCCGTACTGCTGATCATGACTTTTAAGATGCTCATGGCTTGCCCAAAACGAGCCTACACAGGAAAATCCTTTTCGACAAGCGCAGCCTGACAGTATCGGCAGTTTTGGAAGGTGAAGCCAAAGCCGGAAGGCCGTGCCACGCTGGAACGCGCGTGCGGCGAAAGCGCCTCGTTGCGCAACCTGGCAAACGCGGATGATGTGCCGAGGGCAAGCCGGCGCCGATGAATCTGCGCATGGGGCGCATCTTAACACTGTTCTTGGTTTTGGCCCATGAGGTCGCAGAAAAGTTAGAGGAACGCTCGACCTCACCCCGGCCCTCTCCTCCAAGGAGAGGGAGAATCGCATGCAGCGGGTCGTGAAAAATCAAGCCTTTGGCCGCACAAGCGGTTGACGACGATAAGAACAGTGTCCAGATGCGCCTGCGCTTGAAACATCTTGCTTAAAAGTTGAATCTCCAACGTAATGTTTTCCTGTGCTCACATCATTGGTGAAAACGAAAACCCGGCCCGGCGGCTTGCTGCTCGTTTGCGCAATTTTCTTGTGCTCCTGGCTGACTGGCTTTTCCCAGACAACGAGCGGTTTTTTCCAGTTTGTTCAGAACCAAAGTCAGCGGCAATACACCCGGGTGCCGCATGAAGTGCTGGCGTTTTATTATCCGTGGTATGGCCAGCCTCCGGGACGTGATCCCTGGCACGGTTTCGACACGAACAAACATGTGATTATTGGGACGCAACGTTATCCGGTCAAAGGCCCTTACAGTTCCCATGATGTGTCCGTGCTGGATTACCACATTGACCAGGCCAAGGCACACGGCATCACCGGATTTGTGGTGAGTTGGTGGGGGACGGGGGATTGGGATGCCTGGAACAGCAAAACTTTGGCCCTCTTGCTGGACGAGGCGGAAAAGAGGAATTTCAAGGTCTCGATTTATTGGGAACGCGCTCCCGGTGACGGACGCGGCCAAATTGAGCTGGCGATTAACGAATTGTCATACGTTCTCAATAAATACGGCAAAAGCGACTCGTTTCTTAAAGTGGATGGCAAGCCGGTGATTTTCGTTTACGGGCGGACGATGGATCAAGTTCCAGTGGCGGCCTGGCCGGAGATTATTGAAGGAATCCGCGCAAAAGCCGGCGATTTTGCACTGTTCGCCGACGGTTATCAAGGCAGCTACGCTTATCTGTTCGATGGGATTCATTCGTATGGCCTGGACAGACTGCCGGTGGAATTGGAGCGAAACCTCACGACGGATAGACTCGACCAACTCCGCGCCTGGGCGGCAAGCTACTATCAGAAGGGCATGAAGACGGCCCGCGCGCGAGGCCGAATCAGTTGTCTCACGGTCGTGCCTGGCTCGGACCAAAGAAAGGCTTACAAGTTTGACTGGCAGACGGACCGTTTGAATGGGCAAACGTATCGAACGCTATGGGAAGAAGCCATCAAGGCAAAGCCGGACTGGGTAATCATCACTTCCTGGAACGAGTGGCCGGAAGGCACGGAAATCGAATCGAGTTTGGAGTTGGGAGACAAGTATCTCCAGATCACTGCCGAATACTCCAAACGTTTCCTCAACAGCGTGCCGGTTAACGTGCCGTCCGCCGCCCCTGTTCCGAAATTCGCTCCGGGCACGACACGGGAGATGGACAAGGTTTTATTGGGGCGAAAAGTCGGCGTGCTGATGCAGGATCGGATGAATGACTCGGAATTCTGGGCTGCTTGCTGCGGCGCAATGTTGCAAAGATTGAATTGGCCGGACCTGATTGATCCGAAAGCATTCAACGCCAGCAATTATCCAGTCCTGATTCAGATCGGCGGGGAGCACTATGCCAGCAGCGCAAAAGCGACGGATGACGTGACGCGATCCTTGATACGCTATCTGCGCAATGGCGGATTTTTGGTGAGTCTTCCAACCGCGCCGTGGCCGCTGCTTTACGACGACAGCCGAAAAGGCGTCCCTCACGGGATCACCGATACGCTGGCGCTTGGAGTGGACAACGGTTTCGAACAGCCTCCGAGCGGAGCCGGGTTGACATTTTACGCCAAGACAAATGGGTTGTTCGGATTGCCTGCCAGCGCGCCGTTTCCCAAAACCGGTGATCTCCGTTGGCGTCCGGCGAATCGCACACGAGTTCCGGCCCCCGACATTTATGTGCCGTTGGTTCAACTGAAGGACAACACGGGCAAATTGCAGGGAGATGCGGCCGCCTACGATGAACATCGAACACTGTGGCTGGCAAGCGGCAAAACCCTTTACGTCTGGATGCGCACGCCCGAAGCCTTTGGCCCGGAGATTTTCCTTCCCTCCTTGTATCAATTCATTTCGACACGTCTGAAGCCGCTTCAAACGAATCAGTAACCTTGTCCCACCGGCCAAAAATCCGTCGTCCCATGCGGTGGCGGGCGAGGGGTTGGCACGATCAGCCGGTTACCCAATAAAAAGTTCAAAAATTGAGGGTTGACCGGCGGGGCGGCGCTTGTTACTTTGTGGGCGATGAAATTTTTGGCCGGTCTGCCGCAGTGCGCGCGCGTGGTCGTTGTTGACTGACGCGGCCTGAGGCATTGTCCCGGTTCACAGGCCGCCCGCTGTCCCCGCTGGACGCGGGTTTTTTTGATTTTTGATTTATGCGACATACCATATCGGTGCTGGTGGAAAACAAGTTCGGCGTGCTGACGCGCGTGGCGGGCCTCTTTAGCGGGCGCGGCTACAACATTGACACGCTCAATGTCGCGCCGACGCAGGAGCCGGACACGTCGCGCATGACCATCGTGACGCGCGGCGACGAGGCGACCATCGAGCAAATCATCAAACAACTCAACAAGCTGGTCAACGTGCTGGAAGTGCATGACTTCCACGAGGCTGAATTCATTGATCGCGAGCTGGTGCTGGTGCGCGTGGCGGTGGATGCCAAATCCAGGGCCGAGATCATGCAAATGACCGATATTTTCCGGGCCAAGATTGTGGATGTGCAATCCAGGAGCCTGACCATCGAATTGACGGGGGATGAAGGGAAGATCGAAAAATTTCTGGGTCTGATGAAGACTTTTGGCGTGCTAGAATTGACCCGCACCGGAAAGATCGCGCTGTCGCGAAAGTAAAACTCAACTGAAACTCACATAAAAGGTTACTACAATTATGGCAATTATTAATTTTGGCGGAACAAAGGAACAGGTCATCACGCGGAAGGAATTTCCGATGGCGAAGGCGCGCCAGGTGCTGAAGGGCGAGACAATCGCCATCATCGGCTACGGCGTGCAGGGGCCGGCCCAGTCGCTGAACCTGCGCGACAACGGCTTCAAGGTCCTGATTGGTCAGGCCAGCGCCTTCAAGCGCGACTGGGACCGGGCGGTCAAGGACGGCTGGGTGCCGGGCAAGACGTTGTTCGAGATCGACGAGGCTGTGCGCCGGGGCACGATCATCCAGATGCTGGTGTCGGACGCCGCCCAGCGGGCCATCTGGCCGCTGGTCAAAAGGAATCTGAAGGCCGGCGCCGCGCTCTATTTCTCGCACGGCTTTTCCATTGCCTACCAGAAGTTGACCGGGGTGGCGCCGCCCAAGAACGTGGACGTGATCATGGTGGCCCCCAAAGGCTCCGGCACCTCGGTGCGGCGCAATTTTCTCACGGGCGCAGGCATCAATTCGAGCTTCGCGGTCGAGCAGGACGCGACCGGCCGCGCCAAAGACCGCTGCCTGGCGATCGGCATTGGCATCGGCTCGGGCTATTTGTTCCCGACCACGTTCCGGCACGAAGTGTTCAGCGATCTGACCGGGGAGCGCGGCGTGCTGATGGGCGCGCTGGCCGGCATCATGGAAGCGCAATACGACGTGCTTCGCGCTCACAAGCACAGCCCCAGCGAGGCGTTCAACGAGACGGTCGAGGAACTGACGCAGAGCCTTATCCGGCTGGTGGACGAGAACGGCATGGATTGGATGTATTCGAACTGCTCCGCCACGGCCCAGCGCGGCGCCCTGGACTGGAAGCCGCGCTTCAAGAAAGCCGTGCTGCCGGTCTTTAAGGAGCTTTATGAGCGCGTCAAGAGCGGCAAGGAATGCGCCCGTGTGCTCTCCAGTTGCGGCAAGCCTGATTACCAGAAGCAGTTGAGCAAAGAGCTCGCTGTGATCGGCAACTCGGAAATGTGGCAGGCCGGCAAAGCCGTCCGCGCGTTGCGCCCCAAAGAAGCGGCGCGGGCCATCGCCGCCGGCACCAAGGGCATCGGCGGCCGGGCGGCCAATTAAACCAGACCTTTGTATTCCTTGGATTCGGAGAGTTTCCTGACCAGTTCCCTGACCTTTTGCGCCTGGCTCTTGTGGGCCAGAAGAACGGCGTCGTCGGTTTGCACCAGGATCGCGTCGCGCAAGCCCACCACCGCGATGGGCGTCCGGTTTTTTGTCCTGGCGTCAAATATAATGTTGCGCGCGCCATCCACATGCACGAAGTCCCCCACCGCGCAGTTTCCTTCCGCGTCGGGTTTGAGGTGCCGGGCCAGCGCGTTCCATGAACCCAGGTCGTCCCAGGCAAAGGCGCCGTCGGCCACGACGACGTTCTGCGCGTGTTCCATCAAGGCGTAGTCAATGGAGATTTTTTTCAGGCCCGGATATTCTTTGGCCAGGAGGGGGCCGAGTTTTGGCGTGCCGGCGACTTTGAACCAGCGCTGGCAGGCGGCGGCCAGTTCCGGCTGATGTTTTTCCAGGCCCTGGGTGATGGTGACAAACGACCAGAGAAACATCCCGGCATTCCACCGGTATTGGCCGCTGTTGACGTATTCCAGCGCCCGGTCGAAGTTCGGTTTTTCGACGAATTGTTCGGCTTTGAAAAAAGTGGTCTTGAAGGGTTTAACTCCTTGCGGCGGCGGAAGGGTGTTGCCCAGGCGAATGTAGCCGAAGCCCGTGGCCGGTTCCGTGGGCTTGATGCCGATGGTGACAATGATCTGTCCGCGCCCGGCCAAATCAAACGAATCGGCCAGGACTTGCTGGAATTTCTTTTCCTCGGGAATGACATGGTCTGCCGGCAGAACAGCCATGACGGCGCTGGTGGAGCGTTGTCCGACGATGGCCGCGCCCAGCGTGACCGCGGCGCAGGTGTCGCGTCCGATGGGTTCGGCGACGACATTTTGGCGCGGCAGTTTGGGCAATTGCCGGCGGACTTGCGGGGCCTGGACGGCATTGGTGATGATGTAAATGTTTTTAAGGGGAACCAGCGGCAGGACGCGATTGACGGCCTGTTGGAGAAGAGAGCGGTTGCCGAGCAGGGTGACAAGTTGTTTTGGGGTCCGTTCCCGGCTGACCGGCCAGAAGCGTTCGCCGCGGCCTCCGGCCATGATGATGACGAAACGATCGTGCTCAGGCATTTTCATACAATGGTTAATTCTTGACTGCATTCAACAAAGAAGCGGTGAACCGGGTCACTTGGTCCACCATGTCCCCGTTTTTGCCGTGCCGGGCGATTTGATTGACAATGGCGCTGCCCACCACCACCGCGTCGGCGCTGGCCGCCACGGTTTTGGCCTGGTCCGGCGTGGAAATGCCAAATCCCACCGCGATGGGCAAGTCCGTGTGCGCGCGAATCCTGGCCGTCATTTCGCCGATGTGTTGGGAAACTTTCTGTTGCATCCCGGTGACCCCCTCCCGCGACACGCAATAAATAAAACCTGTGCCGCGCTTGACAATCAGTTCGATGCGATTGTCGGGGGTGGTTGGCGCGACGAGGTAAATCACACAGAGCCTGGCTTTGGCCATGAGCGCTTCGTAATCCTCCGATTCTTCCGGCGGCAGATCGAGCGCCAGGAGACCATCCACGCCCGCCCGGGCGGCCTCGATGATGAACTTTTCCAGGCCGTGCCGATGCATCAGATTAAAATAAATGTAGAGGACGATGGGGATTTGCGATTGTTGGCGGATGGCGGCGACAGTTTCCAGCACTTTGGCCGGAGTGGCGCCGGATTCCAAGCCGCGCTGGGCGGCCAGTTGATTGACCAGGCCATCCGCCAGCGGATCGCTGAACGGAACACCCAGTTCCAGGACATCGACGCCGATGCGATCGAAGGCCAGCGCCAGTTGTCGTGTGGCCTCGAGGTTGGGGTCGCCGGACCCGATATAGACAATAAAGCCCTTCCGCGCCTTTTGCTTCAACCGGGCAAAACATTCCACAATGCGATTCATCGCGGGCAGGGCCTCTTACTTGTGGCGATGACGGCGCTTGACGTGGAGTTGCGCCAGTGATTCGGCCAGGGCGGCGCTGACGCGGGCGTTTTCCTCGGCGTCCAAGTGCTCCGCCAATCGCGCTTCGGCCTGCCGCCGGACTTCTTCGGCTTTGGCTTCGTCGATTTGGTCAGACCGGATGGCCATGTCCGTCAATATGGCGACCTTATCCGCCGTGATTTCAACAAAGCCCTCGCCCACGGCGAGGTACACGTCCTGGCCGTCCTTGCGCACGGTGATTTCGCCGGGGACCAATTGTGTCATCAGAGGGACGTGATCGGGATAGACGCCCATTTCTCCTTCGACGCCCGGCAGCGTGACCATTTCGACATCGTCGGAAAAGGTTTTGGCGTCCGGGGTGACAATTTCAAGTTTGAGCGTATAAGCCATTTCAGCCTTCTTTGATTTCGTCGATGCCGCCCTTCATGTAGAAGTTCTGTTCGCCGACTTCGTCATGTTTGCCATCCAGGATTTCTTTGAAGCCGCGCACGGTCTCGGCCACGGGCACTTGCTTGCCTTCGCGGCCGGTGAAGACCTGCGCCACGGTAAAGGGCTGGCTGAGGAAGCGCTGAATCTTGCGGGCGCGAAAGACCGTCGTCTTGTCCTCGGGCGAAAGTTCGTCCATGCCCAGAATGGCGATGATGTCCTGAAGGTCTTTGTAGCGTTGCAGGACCTTTTGCACGCCCCGCGCCACGTCATAATGTTCCTGGCCGACAATTTCCGGGGTCAAGGCGCGGGAATTGGAGGAGAGCGGATCGACGGCGGGAAAAATTCCCAATTCCGCAATGGAACGCTCCAGCACGATGGTGGCGTCCAAGTGCGCAAAGGTGGTGGCCGGCGCGGGGTCGGTCAAGTCATCCGCCGGCACATAGACGGCCTGGAAGGAGGTGATGGAACCCTTGTTGGTGGAAGTGATGCGTTCCTGCAAATCGCCCATTTCCGCGGCCAGCGTCGGCTGATAACCGACGGCGCTGGGGGTGCGGCCCAACAAGGCCGAAACTTCCGAGCCGGCCTGGGAGAAACGGAAAATATTGTCAATGAACAACAACACGTCCTGGTTCTTTTCATCGCGAAAATACTCGGTGACGGCCAAACCGGAGAGGGCCACGCGCAGACGGGCGCCGGGCGGTTCGTTCATCTGCCCATAGACCAGCGCGATTTTGGACTCGCCCAAATTCTTCTGGTTGATGACGTTCGCTTCGGACATTTCGTGATACAGATCGTTTCCTTCGCGCGTCCGCTCGCCCACGCCGGCAAAGACGGAGACGCCGCCGTGCAATTTGGCGACGTTGTTGATCAACTCCATGATGACGACGGTCTTGCCCACGCCCGCGCCGCCGAATGCGCCGACTTTGCCGCCCTTGAGAAAGGGACAGATCAAGTCGATCACCTTGATGCCGGTCGTCAATACTTGCGGGGAGGTGGATTGATCGACCAGGGGCGGGGCGGGGCGGTGAATCGGATAATACTTTTCGGCCGTAACAGGCCCCCGTTCATCCACCGTGTTGCCGGTCACGTCGAAAACGCGGCCCATCACACCGGGGCCGACGGGCATGGAAATCGGCGCGCCGGTATCGCTGACTTCGAGTCCGCGCTTGAGGCCCTCCGTGCTGGACATGGCGACAGCGCGGACCCAGTGGTCACCCAGGTCCGATTGCACTTCGAGGGTAAGTTTTGTTTTGCCGTGTCCGGGCACGTCGAAATCGACCGTGACGGCGTTATAAATGGCGGGGAGGCCGGCGGGGAATTCGATATCCACGACAGGCCCGATGACTTGGACAATTTTGCCTTTATTCATTTTAAGATGTCTGCACGGTATTGCTGAAAGAGCCGGGACTCTACGCGGTTCGCAGCCTCCATGTCAAGACCTCGAGGGAGGATTTCCAGGGTGGAACAGGCGTCCTCGCCTGTAGTGGCAGGCGTCCCGCCGGCTACCGGCCAACCCGTTAAGCATGATTTGCCATAAGAAAATGTTTCAAAATGGCTTGATTCAGCATGGTTCACGCTTTTTTCTCCTGTTTTTTATTTATTTTTTTTGGTCGAACCAGGTCGAACCAGGTCGAACTGACTCGAAAACAACCGCACTCCATTCTTGTCGGAAGACATTGAGTGACAGGCGATTCCGGTTGAAACAGAAGAAAAACGGCCCAAAAGCCGATTTTCGTGTTTTTCTGGGTTCTTTGAGGTTCGCCTTCCGGCAATGTGGTAGTAATACCATTTCCAGTGAGCAATTGCACTATGCCGCTCCTACGGAGCTTTGGATTGTTTAGGCCCGTTACTACAAATATGGCGCTCCTACGGAGCTTGGACTCCTGCTGATTAGTGCAGTTCCATATTGCAAATGGTATAAGTTGTAAGTTGTTTATTGTAAATAACTTGAATAACATTGCATTGCATTTTGGCCAGCGGCACCGCTTTGACTGCCCGGAAGCCCGACCCGTCGGGAGGATTAACGCTAACGGAATCGCCGCCAAAACGCGCAAGAAGCATCCGCCGCCGCCAAGGCTCTGGCGGACAGGCAAGTTGACTTCCAAGTCCGGGCATCATTTTGATTACATTCTCCATTGCCCATTATCCACTATCCATTGCTCATCATTTTCTTAGACTACATGTAACCATTGATTATTCAATAGTCAAATGATTTTTTAATTATTTTTTCTGGAAACGGCGCTTTTTGGCGAAAAATGGTTTAACAACTTGCGCGGCAAGGACTTAAGGATTGTCAACGCATCCGCCGTCGCCGAGGCTAGGGCGGACAGGAAGGAGCGGAGACGCGAAGGCGCAGCGCGACAAAGCCGCAACCAACCCCAAATTGAACGCAACGCAGGGTGAAGGCAGCGTACGCTGGTTGCGCTTGCTTTTTGCCGGAAAAAGTGGCAAGCTCAAGCATGATTACGGTTGAAACGACCGACGCAACTGTGCGCGTGACCATTCCGAAAAGCGAAGTGCCGACCGACCGATTGAACTGGTTTGTGGACTCACTGCGTTTGGAATCCATGGCGCACCGATTGCAGGCGTGTATGAAGAATACCTTCAGCATCTCACCAAACGCGGGGTGGGGCATTACCACTTGCGCGACGTGAAACGCTATGTGGGCAATTTCGTCACAGCTTTTCCCGGCTTGATCAGCGCCATTCAAACGCCGCAGATGGACGCGTACTTGGCGGGTCTCGGCGGCAGCGCCCGCAACAAAAACAACCACCGCAAGGGCATCATTGCGTTTTACAATTTTGCGCAGGAAAAAGGATTTTTGCCGCATGGCATTCTCCACGCCGCCGCCGCCACGACGGACTTTCGCGATCCCCGCAGCCAGATTACTTCCGAGCAGGAAGCCATTGCTTTGCTCCAGCCCTACGACATTTATTCACCGGAGGAAATGCGGAAGATTCTGGCAGCGGAGGACGAGCCGATCCTTCGCCCGACGCTGGAAATCAAAGCCTTTTCCGGCGTCCGCACCGAGGAAATTGTCCGCCTTTGGTGGGTCATGGTGGCCGAACCGGAAGGCTGCCTGAAAGTTCCTGACGCCGTTGGAAAAATTTGCGCCCGCCGTGTGCCGCTGTTGCCCAACCTGCAAACGCGCCTGGCGGCCTATTCCGCCGATGCCAAACAGGGGCGGGTGTCGGTGGACTGGCCCAGCGCCAATTCCCTCACGCGCGCCTGGCGGCGGGTCATCGAAAAAGCGGGCGTGCCCTGCAAGCGCAATGCGTTTCGGAACAGCTATATCACCTACCGGCTGATTTTGACCGAGGACATTGCCAAAGTGGCCGAGGAAACCGGCACCAGCCCGAGGATGATCAAAAAGAATTACCAGTCGCGTGCCGCCATCTCGCGAGCCACCGCCGAGGAATGGTTCTCGCTATGAGGACTTTTATTCAACCCCAGACCAACAGGAAGGCGCCCCCGGCAATTTATTTGCAACGGCCTACAGTGAGTTGGGTGGACGAATAAGCGAACATAGCCGGACACAGGCGAATTCAAGCGAACTGTTTTTCATTCACATCCACTCATTGAAGCCATTTTGCTCCATTTCGACCGGCCAAAAACGAACCGAAGTGGGTTCGTTTTAACGCATGATGGAACCATCAAACATTACATAAGTGCCTAATATGGAACTGTTTAAAACTTTTTGAACTTGGGTTCGTTTGGCAAAAATAGTATCTTGGCTCACGGTCTTTCCGACACCTCCATCGTCATTGGCGGCGGAACGTCTTCGCCCTGCCGCATCCGCTGCACCCGTTCCAACTGGCTCATGGCGCGATACATCTGACGCTCCAACTTCGTCTCGTAGCGAAGGATTTTTTCCAGAACCTCCATGGAAGGCAGCACGGCCGCCGCCTGCCGCGCCTCCTCTTCCGCCTTCTCCCGCTTTTCGAAATAAGCCGATTTCCAATTCAGCATTCGCAATTCGCGGTCAATAAGAGCAAGTGCCTCTTTTTTATTTTGTTCCCGTCGGCTGGCGGCGTCGGCTCCATCGGAATTCTCCGACAATCGAAGACGCAGTTTCTCAAATGTCTCGGACAATGAGTTCTTTTCGCCGAACATGCTTTTTATGGCCGCTTCGGTCAGTTCGCCATCCTGCTCCACCCGCTCGCGAAATGCGTGCAGCCACCGGGCAAGAATGGAAATTCCATCGGTCGAACCTTCCATGGCCCATACCGTATCACCCGAAATCTTCCATGCCATCGCTTGCAATTCCGGATTGGGCCGGCTTCGCTTCCCCTGGCCCTCGTCCACGCTCAACGCGATTTCCCCCGATTCCGCCCGTAACGCCCGACGCAATCGCCAGTGCGTCGTCACGATCTGGTCCACCAGCATTTCCTCCACCGGCCCGACCGGGTTTAAGTCCTGCCAGAACCGCTCATGCAGGGCGTTCAAGTCCCGGCTGCTTTCGTTGATGTTCAAACCGCGCACCAGCACCTCCTTGGACAGGATGCCGTGCTTGAGCGCGTTCATTTTGGAAACCGCGCGGCCCTCCGGCGTTTTTGGGCCGGTGGATTTCTGCGCGTTGCGCCGGTTGGCGTCGAGGTGTTTCGATGACGTGTTTTCGTTCATAGGCTCTGAATTTAAATTTTTCATGCGTCAAAATTTAGCAAAACGAGTGATTTTTTATTGCATTATCGTAACCACTTCATTTAAAACAACTTAGGAATGAATGGGATTTTCCATAAAACTCTGCAATGGCTGTGCAAGCGTCTTGCAATAGCCTTGCAGGCAAAAAGGCTGAAAAAGGCTTGTCAAGGCTTATTTAAAAAAAATGACGATTTTTTCGCAACTATGCTCCTTGCGGCCGATTCTTCAAAAATGAGCGCAGCGATGCCCGTTTGACCATCAGCTTGCGAGGGCTATGACCCTCCGCCTCCAGTTGTCGCCGGCGAACCAGATTGCGCACCGTTTGCTGGCTGACTTGGAGGATTTTAGCCGTTACCACCGTCGAAAAGAATTCTCCAGAAGGCAGCCTGGGGACAAGATTTTGCGGGCGCACCGGCGGTAAGCGGATTAGCCTTCCAAAAACCGAACTCATCCGCAAGTACTCCGCTTTGATCTTCCAACGGCGCCAAGGCTCGTGCCGAAGCTGCAACTGACCGTAAAAGACAGCTCTTTTCACCGTCGTAACGCTGCAAGAAAAAAGCTCGCCGATTTCCCTGGGCGTGAATGCTCTTTGCTTGGGCAACTCTATTTTTTGCCTGGACTTGCGCAACTTGCCAAACGGCGTGCGCCGGTGGCGTTCGTACGGGGATGCGGAGAGGGCTGCGTCAATGAGTGTATAAATCTCCTCTTTAGGAACAAATAGTCGTCTCGCCCGCCTGATTGCAATGAGGTTCTGGTTCTTAATCCAGCGCAACACTGGTGTTTTTGAAAAACCAAGCCAGATGGCAAGTTTTCGCGCGGTCAGTCGCGGCGGCAACGCGCTGGTTGCCTCCAGAAGCGCATCTGCCCGCTCACGGATGGAATCCAGCGCAGGACAAATTTCCCACCTCTCTCGCTGCGCTCGTTTGGTGGCATCTAAATTTGTGATCAGGCCAACCTTGCACCCTGCTAATTGTGTTGACGCGCGTACGTCTGCCATCGGATTCTCGTTATTCCGCCACAGCGGCCTTGTGCAGTTCAGTCTCGAACCGATCGAAGGCACGTCGGAAAATTGCTCGGTACCTGCCGTCGGACCGTTTCCAGAACCTCTCGAAATCCCAATGCAGCCCCCTCCGCTTGAAGAAGCTGGACACATCAATGGCGGTTTCGCCAGTGCCACGCCGGGTGTAGTAAAACGCTATAGCTCCTTTGAAGGCCGCGTTACAGACAGTCAACAAAGAAGGGAAATCGTTCTCCGCAAACACTCGCTTCAATTGGCGCGTCGTCAGAAGCTTTAGGATTCGTTGCCACAGAAAATGAGCAACCAACCACTTCGCATATGCGCGCGATGGGAAACCCCGCGCCTTCCGTGAAACATCGAACACCAGCCAATACCTCGGTAGGTAATAATACGGATCTGCATTGGGAAATATCTGGCCATAGTGGCGCTCCTCAAACAATTGCTCCTTGCCCTCTCGCACGACTGAAGGATCCAAATCACATGCGGCGACGGCTTGCGCCAGTTCCTCCTTCTTGAGAAAGAATTTATGTCTCATGCCTGCGTGACGGCGCGCCTCACTCTTGCTTTGCCGCTTGCGGACATATTGATAATCCAGCTTCCGCAGGTTGCGTTCGATTTCTATTTGCCTTCGGTCATTGGCCATCAAATCTGACGCGCGGATTGAATTCTGCCAATTCGTGGCGGCCACTATCTTGCTGACGAGATTCTCGAAACGGCTTGCGTCCTCCTCGTTCTCGCGTGGAACGCTAATAACGCGGACGAGCACAGTAGCCTTGGAATTTCCAATGCCAACGCCAAGCTGGCAGCCGACCGGGCGGCGATTGCGCAGCCTTTGGCGAAAGCGAACCAGCGAATTGCCGAGTTGGACGAACGCATCCGTCTTGATGAATGCCAACGCAACGCAACCTTTGCCACGTTGATCGCAACCGAGACCAAGCTGAAACAGGAACACGACCGCGCGGAATTTCTGATCCAGCTCGCATCCTGGTATGGCGGCATCACCATCATTATCATTATTATCATCTTCGTGGTCTATGTATGGCGAGCATAGTCGTGTGGCCACAAAGTGGCCCACGACGCTCGCAAGGAAGGGTTGCCCCTTCCTTGACCTACCCTCACAAATCCGCCGCCCGTGAAAACCCGCCGCCAGCACGTTTTGAAAATCCGCCTTTCCGAATCGGAATGGGCGCATCTCCAAAACGTGTTTCCAAAACGGGCGGTCGGCACAGCGTTGCGCGCCCTGGCGATGGACCAGCCGGTTCCCCAGCGCAACGAAGCGGTTGATGTTCGACGCGATTTGACGCGCCATCTGGCGCGCATCGGCAACAACCTGAATCAAGTTGCGCGCAGCATCAATCGTGCCGTTCTGACCGGCGAGAAGATTGAAGCCGTCAAAGTACTGGTGGAACTGGCAGCGATCCGCGCCGCGATGGAGGAGTTGTGGTGATTAAACTTCTTGGCGGCAAAAAGGCGTCCATCCGCTACCAGTTGAAAAATCCCACCGCGCGGATTTTGCACGGCGACCCAGCCGTCACACAGCGGTTGATTGACGGCTCGCATTTTTCCCAAAAATACTGCGGCATCGTTTTGAGCTTTGAGGAAAATATCACCGCCGAAACTGAATCGGCCATCCTCGACGACTTCCGCCATTTACTGCGCGGCGGGCTGGAGGAGGACGCACTGGATATTCTGGCGGTGGGTCATGCGGACAAAATTCATCCCACGACCAAGGCCATGCGCCCCGATTACCACATTACCGCCGTCGAAACCGATCTCCGCACCGGCAGGAAAATCACGATTTATCACCACCGCCGCGACCACGATCTTTTTTACGCCTGGGAGCGGATGATCAACATTAAATACGCCTTGAGCCGCCCCGATGACCCCGCACGGCGGCGCACGATTCAGATTACCAAAAAACTCGGCCAGAGCCGGAAAGAATTACTCGCCACCGTTGACGCGGCGGTTTGCGGTGAATTTAAAGCCGGACGGATTCAAGACCGCGCCGATGTCATTCGTTTTCTTGAGCAGGCCGGGTTCAGCGTGCCGCGCCAGGGCGAAAATTATCTCACGATACTTGCAGTGTTCCGGTGCATAGCGTCCTCAAGAAAAACACGAGCGACGCAATGCGTGATGAAGGCTGCAATTGCCAACCCGAGGGCACCCAGAAAAAACGCACGCTTATTCATTGTCCGGCTAAAGGGTCCAACTTTTATTATGCAACGGCTGGTTCGTATATCGAAACCAACCTCCGACCGAGATTGAAAATCGAGCGTTTTCCATAATCGTAAACAGCAAAGTAAAGCGAGCAGAACCAGAAAGCGAGCCATTCAGCTCGCCGGTTCTGCGGTCGAAGGTCCGTTGGACTTGGATTTGGCCTTTTTGTTTTTGTCTTCCTTTCCGGCGATGGCGGCATGGTCTTTAAGCCGGTAACTCCGCCCGGTAATGGCAATGGTCTGGGCGTGGTGCAGAAAACGATCCAGGATCGCCCCAGCCGTGGGCACGTCGCCCAGAAGTTTGCCCCATTCCTCCAGTGGCCGGTTGCTGGTCATGATGGTGGAGCGGTTTTCATACCGGCGCATGATCACTTCAAAAAGATGTTCGCCGGAGTTCTTCGGCAGTTGCTTGAGGCCAAAATCGTCAATTATTAAAAGCTCCGGCTTGAGGTAGCAACGCAGGGTTCTGTCCTGCTGGTTGAAGGCTTCGTCTTTCATGAAGTCGCGCACCAGGTCGAAGATGGAACGATAAAGCACCTGAAAGTTCATTTTGATGGCTTCATAACCCACCGCCTGGGCCAAATGCGTTTTTCCCACGCCGGGCGGCCCAAGAAAAGGACATCCTTGGCCTGGCGGATGAAGTTGCCAGTGGCCAGATCATAAATGTCTTTGCGATGGATGGCCGGATTAAAGCTCCAGTCGAAGTCTTCCAGCGTTTTCAGGCCGCGAAAATCAGCGGCCTTGGTGCGGCGTTCCATCAGTCGCTGTTGGCGGACATTGATTTCGTCCTGGCAGATCAGTTCGAGGAACTCGGCATGGCCAAGCCGATTGCGGCGCCCTCGACATTGACGACCCACAGCCCACCATAACGGTGATGATGGCGGACGAGGATTGACCTGCCCGAAACAATCATGGCGGCTGCATCGCATCGGTTCAGCCGCTTCTGTTTTGTGGGGGAGTTGCGCCATCCCCAAACCCCGGCGCTGGGCTTCACGCCAGCCCAGGCCCGCGCCAAAGGGCAAGCCCTCATGGACTCCAATTCCGCTCGCGCTGGCCTTTGCGCTTACGCGCCCTTTCCGATCCACGGAAAGGAAAATGATTGACATATTACTCGGCTAATAGTAGTCTTGACACTGTTCCCTCTGAAAACGCTCAAAGATCACCAAAGTCAGGTTTTTCGCATTTATATAAATCACACGTACATTCTCCATTGTCGCTCCGCGACTATCTCTGCGTGGAAAGAGGATTAGGATTGGGAGAGGGTGCGGACAGACCTCGACTTTCGCGAAGGAATGGGCATAGTTTCGGGCATGGCGCAAAAATTAACGCTGGGGCATTCGCCCGATCCGGATGACGCTTTCATGTTCTATGGGCTGGCCAAAAACTTGATTCCCACCGGCGGCTTTCAGTTTGAGCACATTTTGCAGGACATCCAGACTCTGAACCAACGGGCCACGCGGGGCGAGTTGGATATTACGGCCATTAGCTTTCATGCCTACGCTTATGTGAGTTCGCAATATGCCTTGCTGCCGAGCGGGGCCAGCATGGGCGACGGCTATGGACCGATGCTCGTGGCCAAAAAAACGCTCAGCCGGGCTGATCTGGCGCGGACTAAAATTGCGGTGCCAGGGACCATGACCAGCGCTTTTCTGGCGCTGCAACTCTGGCTGCAATTGCCGGCAACGATGATCAATTTTGTCGTTGTTCCTTTTGACAGGATTTTCCAGGCCATCCACTCCGGCGAAGCGGAGGCGGGCTTGATCATCCATGAAGGCCAACTGACCTGGCAAAAGGAGGGATTAAAGGTTTGCCAGGACCTGGGCGCGTGGTGGAAGGGGGAAAATGACGGCCTGCCGCTGCCCTTGGGCGGGAATGTCATTCACAAGCGTTTCCCGCCGGCGACGCGCTCAGTCATTGCCCGGATACTGACCAACAGCATCCAATTCAGTCTCGACCATCGGGCGGAGGCGGTGGCTCATGCCTTGCAGTACGCCCGGGACATGGGACGTGAATTGGCGGATCAATTCGTCGGCATGTACGTCAATCATTGGACGCTGGATTACGGCGAGAAAGGCCGGGCCGCCATTGAACGCTTCCTCGGCCAGGCTTATGAGAGGGGACTCATCCCATGCCGGCAGGAATTGGAATTTGTCACGCCGGCTGAATTTTAGCCCGCCGTGAAAGAACTCCGTTTCGTACTTGGTCAATTGCTTGTTGAGCTTTTTGATGTCGGCGTCTTTGGGAAGGATGGCTGCCGTCCAGGCTGGACGCCGGGGAAATCTATCAATCGCCTCAAAGAGCGCCCTGACGCCCTCGGTGGCCAGGGCGCAATTAAGAGCGTCCGTCGCGCCGGCTTTGACGGACACTTCCCATTCCCCAGGCGTCAAGAAGTCATTGATGGGGATGGTTTTGTTGCCAGGGCCGGCCATCTTGGGGGCGTATTTGTCGAAATGGCCCAGGTAGTGATGGGATAAATTAATGGCGACCATCATGCCGATCATCTGGTTGAAATAACTCGCCTGATCGTTGAGGACATCATCCTTCCAAAAGCGCGGGTCAACCATGATCGGCAACTGGACGGAGGAATCGTCTCCCGCCGTTCGCGCGAGATTCTGCACGTATTGATCGAAGAAGCCCGGCTGAATCCGGTCAATGGCTTTGGCGTGGGAAAGATGATTGACAAGGTCAATGAAACCCGCCGAGACGGAGACCTGGCGCAGGACCTTATTCTCGTCCCTGCTGGCTATGGGGGTGATCTGCGGGAGATCCTGCGGTTGCAAGGCGATGGGTTGGGGGGCCAACTGATTGCCAAATTTGGCCGGCAACCCTTCACACAGGTCGCCGCCCCGATCCAGCGCGACGCTGAAGCCGCTGGGATACGCCCGTTGCGGAGCGGCGGCTTCGCCTGCCGCCGACAGGGCGGCGGCGAGAAAAACGGCTGCAACTCTGGTTTTCATTTCAGCAATCTCTCAACAATAAATTTTAAGCCGACGCCCGGTCTTTTTCAACCCGCGCTCAATTCGGGATTTTGCTTCAAGCCTGTACAAGGCGGTACCAACGACAGAAAGGATCATAACTTGATTCATGCGCCTAATGCAAGAACAAAATCGCGCCGAAAAACCGCCCCGCAGACCGGAGTTGCGGAAGAGCCGAAATAATGAGATAAAGGCGGCATGCAATATCGGCGTTTTGGTCGAACGGAGCTGGCCATGCCCGTCATTTCCTGCGGCGGGATGCGGTTTCAATACAAATGGCAGGACGTGCCGCCGGCGGCAATTCCGGCGGCCGACCAGGCCAATGTGGAGGCCACGATTCACCGCGCCGTGGAACTGGGCATCAACCACTTTGAAACAGCCCGGGCCTACGGCACCTCGGAATTGCAACTGGGCCGTGTCCTGCCTGAATTGCCGCGCGACAAGATCATCGTTCAAACCAAGATCGCCCCGCAGGAAAATGCCGGGGAGTTCCTCAAGATTTTTGAGAAGTCCATGAATTATTTGCGCCTCGATTTCGTTGATTTGCTGACCATTCACGGCATTAACAACCGGCAGTTGTTGGGCTGGGCTGTAAAGAAAAATGGCTGCGTCTCCGCCGCCCGGCGTTTGCAGAAGAAGGGGCGGATTCGGTTCCTTGGCTTTTCCACCCATGCGACCACCGATGTCATTCTGGAAACCGTCGATGGCGGCGAATTCGATTACCTGAATCTGCACTGGTATTTCGTCAACCCGCTCAACTGGCCGGCCATCGTGGCGGCGCGAAAACGCGACATGGGCGTGTTCATCATCAGCCCGAATGATAAAGGCGGGAAACTCTACGAACCGCCGCCCAAGATGGCCGGGCTGTGCGCGCCGCTTTCGCCCATGCAATTTAATGATCTTTACTGTCTGGCGCGCGCAGAGGTGCATACGCTCAGTTGCGGGGCCGCCCGGCCGGAGGATTTCGACGCCCATGCGCGCGCCCTGGATTATTACGACAAGATACTTGAAACCATCGGGCCAATTGAGCGCCGCCTCCGCGCCGAAATGGAGCGCATTCTGGGCGTGGATTGGTGCCACCATTGGAGCCGGGGCCTGCCCGAATACATCGATGTTCCGGGCGAGATAAATGTTACGGAAATCCTGCGCCTTTGGACTTATGCCAAATCCCTCGACCTGGTCGCCTGGGGAAAAATGCGCTACAATTTGATGGGCCAGGGGGACCACTGGTTTCCAGGCGCGAACGCGGCAAAAATTGATGCGGAAAAATTGCGGCCGGCGCTGGCCAAAAGTCCATTCGCGCAACGAGTCCCGGAGATCCTGGCCGAGGCGCACTCGATGCTTTTGGACACTCCAAAAACGCGATTAAGCCAGAGTGATTAATGCGCATGAAGTGGCGACCCTAAGGGGAATCGAACCCCTGCTACTGCCGTGAAAGGGCAGTGTCCTAACCGCTAGACGATAGGGTCGTCGAGCGATGAAATATAGACCAAGTCGCCCGCATGTCACGCGAATAAATTGCCGAATAAACGGCCAGATGGGGGCGGTGGGCCGGCGGACCGTTACTGCCCGACCATCACGCGATAAAAACACCGGCTGGCGTTGGTGGCGTTGGGAATGGTGACGGTCCAATACCCCCCGGAAGTGGGAACGCTATTACTGAAATTGAACGTCTCGTAAACAGCCCAGGTTTTTAGATTCGTGGAGGATTGGACGGTGTAGGTCACATCCGACGCGATTTTGAAGCAGAATTCGAATTCTCCGGTGCCGGGCTGCCCGGGTATGGTCAGGATAACCCTCTGCGGGAGGGTGGAAGCGTTAACCGTGAGCGACAGGAATTGGTAATTCCACGCGTTTGTCGCATCGGTCACAAGCACAATGAACTGGGCAGTTCCGCTGCCGATGGGGGTGCCGGAGATGACGCCGTTGGCTGCCAAAGACAAACCGGACGGCAGGCTGGCCGAACCCGGCGCCAGCCCCCAAGTGTAGGGCGGTTGGCCGCCAGAGGCCGTGAGTGTCGTGCTATAAAAAGCGTTTTGCGTGGCGTTTGACAGCGGCGAGGTGGTCGTCACCTGCAACGGCGAAGAAGATGAATATTGGGCGGTGAAATACGCCGCGCCACTGTCGTTGGAAATCACAACCGTTTGATTTTGGGGAACGAGATAGATGCCGGGCAAACTGTTATTGCAATTGCTGCAAGAATTGACACCAACCGACCATGAGGCATTGGCCACGTTCATCGAATAATTGCCATTGGTGCCGGTGACCGCATTTTGAGAATAACCGATGTTACTGACGGTTGTGTTGGCGTAGATCCCGACATTGGGGATGGGGTTGCCACTGGTATTCGTGAGGGAGCCGGAGATGGAATTGGTGGCGGGAATAGCGGTGAAATCCGCCGTGCCATTGTTGTTGGAAATCACAACCGTTTGATTTGTGGAGCAGACATAGTTGCAGGGCAAGCTGGCAATGTTACCGCAATCACAACAAGTATCGACACCAACCATCCAAGTGCCATTGGCCACGTTTATCGAATAATGGCCATTGGTGCCGGTGACCGCATTTTGAGAATAACCGATGTTACTGATGGTTGTGTTGGCGTAGATCCCGACATTGGTGATGGCGCTGCCGTTGTTATTCGTGAGAGAGCCGGAGATGTAATTGGCGGCGAGAATGGCGGTGAAATTCGCGACCGGGTTGTTGTTGGAGACGGTGACGTTGTCAGAATTTGGGCAGAGATAATTTGTTGGGAGAAAGTCGTTGCCAGTACATCCGCTACAAGGACAATTGACGTTGACAGTCCAATTTCCCGAACCAACATTCAACGAGTAGTACCCATTTGTGCCGGTGGCGGAAGATTGCATCTGGTTGTTGGTCGAGTTCGCATTGATCCCGACACCGGCTATGGGATTGCCATTGTTATCCAGGAGATAGCCGGTGATGTAGTTGGTTGCGAGGATGGCGGTGAAATCCGCGACCTGGTTGTTGTTGGAGATGGTGACGTTGTCAGAATTTGGACAGAGGTAATTTGTTCCGAGAGAGTTGTTGCCAGTACACTCACTACAACCACAGTTGACGTTGACAGACCAATCTCCGGAGGAAACATTCAACGAGTAATAGCCATTTGTGCCGGTATCGGCGGATTGCGTCTGGTAATTGACGTTACTAATGGTCGCGCTGGCGGAGATCCCAACATTGGGGATGGCGTTACTATTGTTATCCAGGAGATAGCCGGTGATTTGATTGGTGGCGGGAATGGCGGTGAAATTGACTTGTATGGCCTGTCCCACATTGAGGCTGGCGCCTCCGTTTGTATCAAAATCGGGTTGTGAGAAAATGTAATTGGGGAAGCTGCCCGCGTTGTCAACCTCCATCTGCCAGGGATCGTTGCCGCCCAAACCCAACGCGGCGGTGACGTAATACCCGTTCGTTCCCGTGTAGCCATCCGACCTATACGTGTTGGTTTGGTCCCCGGCATAAATTTCCACAACGTCCGGCAGCGGGTTTCCCGAATTGTCCAGGACGGTGCCATAAAACAAACCCGTGGCCTTGGGCAAAGCGATGGTCACGTTCGACACATTGCCGAGCGTGGTATTCTTCTGCACCTTGTTTGCCAATCCAACATAACCGTGGAAAGCAAGCGCGGCGTTATCGCTTCCAAATTTCCATTGATTGGAATTGACCGGCACGGTGAAATTGCCGTTGGATTCCGTGGAGAAAAGCGCCAGCAGGTTATTCGTCGATTGCACTGACACAAAAATTCCCGGCAATCCGTTGGTGGTATTATTGGTATCGACAATGCTTCCCGAAATGCTTTCCGTGACGGCAATGAGGGTTAAATTGGTGTTAATGGTCGCGCCGTTGCTCAAAACAAGATTTGCCGCCGCAGTCGTGCTGGCAACAAAATTGCTTTTGAACGCCGCCAGTGCATACGTCCCGGTCGGCGCTTGAATGGTGTAAACGCCGGAATTATTCGCCACCGCGCCGCCAACCGTATTCAGGCTGCTGCTTCCCGAAGAAGGTTGACCCAGCAGGACGCCGGCATTGGGAACGGCCACGCCGTTGCTGACCACCGTGCCGGTGAATTTCTGCGCGTAGGGATAATTCGTGACCGTGAAGGAATTCGTAATGGGTGGCGTGATAAGGCCGGTCGGACTCGACAGCACGTACAAATACTGCCCGACGATGGTCTGCATAACATCAGCTTGAAATGACAGCTTCGCCGTGATTTGGCCCGCCACGGTGTCCGTGTCGCCGGGAACGTTGATATTCGTCACCCCTCCGATCACGATATTCGAGCCATCCGTCAAATTAAACTGCTGGACCAAAATATCTCCGGCATCAACGATGCCATTGGTGTTGGCATCGAGATATTTCTGCACCAGGACGGTTTCGCCGGGCGTCAAATTGGTCACCAGCAACGTAATCGTCCCGCTGTAAGTATTGCTGACGGCAGCAGGCGTGATGGTAAAGCCAACAGCCGCCCGCGCGGTTTGACATGACAGCAATGCCGCCAACAAAAGAAGTTCGAACTTCGGTTTGAATAATCTAATCAGTTTCGTGGGATTATTAATTTCCATAATTGTCATGTTTTTCCAGACTTATACTATATTAACAAACGGTGATCACCGATGTAAAGCCCAAAATGTGTTGGCCTGGACTCGACGTGCGCATCTTGACACTGCCACCGTCGGAGTGCCTCGAAAGCTTCCGGGGCTGTGCCGTGCTCGTTCCGCAGGGAGTTGGGAGTCCCGCCTTCAGGCGGCGCGGCGCACGAAAGGAAGGGAGCATAAAAATTTTTCACCCGCTTGAAATTGTCAACGCCTGACCGGCTGAAGCCGGGACTCCATACCACCCATCCGCCGGACACCGGTAGCAGTGTCAAGATGCGCCCGGACTCGACGGGCAGGGGATTGCGGGATTTCAGGCGCCACGCCGCCTGGCATCCTGTACAGACAAATTATTTCATGTTGGAAGGTAGCTTGATGGTTTCGCCGTCAACCACAAAAATGCCGTTGCCGTGATGATGGATGGTGCGGGGATGTTTTTGTGAGCGGTCAATCCACGCTTTGACCACCTCGACGATGAAGAGGTTGTATTGTGTCGCGAGCCTTGCGTCGATCACCCTGCATTCAAGATTGGCGTAGCACTCGTCGATCAGCGGCGCCTGCACGCAGGCGGCATCGGACGGCGTAAGGCCGAACTCTTCGAACTTATCAATATTTCGCCCGGATGCGTTCCCGCAGGCCACCACCTTTTTGGCCAATTCCACCGTCGGGATGTTGATGACGCATTCCCTGGTTTTCTTCAGTATGTCAAACGTGTGGTTCCGGTTGCTGATGATGCAAGCCAGGATGGGTGGCTCGAAATCAATCATCATATGCCACGACATGGTCAGGTTGCTGTTTTTAAGGTCTTGCGTGTTAATGTCGTTTTCATGCACCAACTGTTGCACAAGTGTTGCATTCGCGCAAGTAAAATCTTTGTTTGAGGTGGAGATTTATGCTGTAAGTGCTTGATTATCAAGTGGAGCCAGTTGCCGGACTTGGACTGTTTTGCCGGTTTGGCCCTCCATTCGGTAACTGCACCAAATGAAGAGGTTGCGAATAAAAATCGCACTGCATTTACGAGGGAAAATATACCGTGTAGTCATGTAGAATTCAAGACAATTCTTTCACTATTTTTTGTAATCAGTCGTAACGCATTTGGTGTCCAAAATGGTGTCCGTTTTGGTGTCCATCGGCACGCTGTGCGCGACAAGATTTGCTTTCTCAGGGGGTCGTATTCGCTCGGAAGTCTCTGCTCGACTCTTTCTGCTGTCGGAGTATCGTTCCCAAATTGGAGCGCCTATGCCGAAAAAGAGACGAAAAAAGGATATGCAAGCCTCAGGCGAAGACTATGAAATGCTTGAGCCGAACGAGTCTATTCCGTTTGATCCTGTCGAGTTCCAGATGGGAATGGCATACGCGTTGGAAATGGGACGCGGGCCTGCCGGAGTCCTCAATAATCCCAACGAGGCAAGTTTTTCGATAAAGGACGGTCGCAAAACCGAACATTTCGCGCTGGCTGATAAACCTATTAACCGGTTTACGTTGGCGATGAGCCAACGGTATCGCGACAATAACGTTAAGTACTGGAGCTTTATGTGGCGTTGGTTCGCCTTTATGGACCTCGTTAGGTCAAAAACCTTGGATGGCACGTTTCAAATGCGAACGGAGTCGGATGACCAAGTTCATCCCTACGTAATCGAATTGGCTGGTTCATTCCCTGTCGGCTCAAACGGCAAATTTAATCGCCCGGCATTTGTCGCGGCGCTAAAAAGGCGGATGGTAAAAGACAACGATGCGACGTGAAATTGAAGGTGGCAGCCGCCGTGATATGTCGAAGCGTTAATCCTCGTGCGGCATGGGCAGTGCAGCCTGAGCGTTGTCGGCCATGCGGCGGGCGAGGTCGGCTTCGTCGCGTTCGCGGGCGATGCGTTCGCCGTCCAGGGTCGTTTCCTGAAATAGGTTGAAAGCCTGCGGCGTGAATGCGAATTCATGCTGCGGAATGTGCAAGCGGCGTCTGCTTCGCTTCATGGCGGGTACTCCCTCGGTTAATCCGCCGGGTAAAAGGTGGGATACTTTTGGCGAGGGTCAATCCGGCTGCCGGTGCGAAACTCTCCGCACGGATGCTGCCAAACCTGACGCCTCCGGTTCCAATGAAAGCCAAGCTGGGACAGTTCTGCGGTCACGTCGCGCGGCTGCTTCTGATGAAACTGAATCCAAACCCACTTGCCGACAACCTCGCACAACTCCCAAAAGCGCGGAGTCTCGTGATAAAGCATGTCCAAAACTTGCGCTGTGGAAAGTCCGCGATTGTAAAATCGCTGCCGAAAATCAATCTGCGGCAGTTGTTCTGAATTGCGCTGTGCGGTCCGGTTCTGGAGCCTTGAATCTGGATTTGTATTTGTTTTCATAATCTTTTTTTTACTGCTGTGCGTTCTCGGCCTCTCGCCCTGCACGAAAAAGCCTGCCGAGCCATGCGGCCAGCGGGAGTAGTCTTCAGAGGGCACCGCGTCCGGCCCGTGGCTCGAAAAGCAGGCTGGTGAGGGCGAGAGGCTGAGAACGCTGGCAAAAAGGATTTGAAAACATCCTCAACCGGGGCGCGTGGTCGCGATCTCTTGTCTCTCAGACTGAAAGGCCCGGAGTGGAGCGGTCGCCCATTTGAGGAGGCCCAGACGCGCAGAGCGAGAGCAGCGAGACCGAGCATCGTAGCCGGAGCAAATGGGCGAGTAAGCGGAACGGAGAGGCTTTCAGGCTGAGTGACAAGCTCGAATTCGGGGCGGCATGAGTGCGGCGGTTTTGCGGAGCGGAGACTGAGGGCAGAGTGGAGCGAAGCCGGAGCAAAAGCCGCCGCTCTCAGGACGCGGGGAAAAGCTTGATCCTTCTGCTGTCACTTTTTTATTTGCCGTTTCGCTCGTAAGGTGTTTCGAGCGTTTCACGGGTAGGACAGACGGAAGAACAGTTTTCCTGCCGGTGGGGTAATAACCACGCTGTTCGTGCCGTTGCTGCTGGTAATGGCATAGCCGCTGGCTGCCCATGTGGCGCCAGCGAGGTTGGAACTCTGCTGCAATGTGTAATTGCCCGTGTTCGGCCAGGAAACGATAACGCTGTTCGGCGCGACATAGGTAATCGTCAGATTGGGTAACGACGCCACCTGCATCACGTCTAATTGAAAGCTGGAAATCGCCCCCCAGACTCCATCGTTACCCTCAGCCATGACTTGAAAGATGTTCGTTCCGATGGGAACGCTTGCAAAGCTGGTTGTAGTATTCGCTGTATTGATGATGTTGACGGGCGTGCCATTCAAGGCATAACTGTAACCCATTACACCATTCTCGCTGTTTGGCACCTGCCAGGTGAAGATGATGTGTGTGGCCCAGTAGGTCGGCACGCCATTCGCAGTCACGTTGCAAGCCAGGCCCGGAGGCGCGTCGGGAGGCTCGGTGCCTACCGCCCACACGACAAATTGAAAATCAGCCGTCGGACCCCACATCCCGTTGGTATCCTGGGCCTTTACCTGGAACAGGTGGGTGCCGAAGGACACGTTGGTGATGGCTACGTTGGTCCCAACAGTATTGGTGACATCGCCGGGAATTTGATCGAAGCCATAGCTGTAACCGTTCAATCCTGCGCTACTGGCTGGAGGCTGCCAGGAAAAAATAAAGTTGGTAAATATTGTGGACTGGCCGTTGGTGGCGTGATTGCAGGTCAGCGCGGTGGGCGCTCCGGGAATGTTGAGCCCGGTATAGACGCTGCCGATCTGTCGGCCAATGGCGTCGTAATTATAGCTGATGGTGGCGGATTGCGGGGGTGTGATGCTGGCAAGATTGCCGAACCGGTCGTAGCTCATCACCGTGGTCAGGTTGTTTCCTCCGGGAACGATTTGCACGGTCTGCAAAATGTCACCGGTGTTGGGATCGCGGTCATAGCGGGTTACGCGACCCAGCATGTCGGTTTGGCTGATGAGCCAGCCTTTGACGGGATCGTAGGCAAAATAATTGGTGCCGCTGGGATAATCCGCTTCGGTCACCCGGTCAAAATTGTCGTAGTGGTACACCACTGTCGAAGTCAGGCGAGGATCATGCAACTTCCACAGTCGGCCGAGGCTATCATATTCACAACTTTCCGAAACGCCGGTGGCATCCACGACATTCGTGGCGCGATCCAGCGCGTCCCGGCCAATGGTCACCGCCGCGTTGCTAAGCGGGTCGGTGATTTGGGACAATGCCCCGGAGGCGGTGTAAGACATCCCGATGGCCACGGTCTGCGATCCGTTATGGGTGCGCTGGACATGGTTGAGCTTGTGATTACCGTTGTAATACAAACTCGTGGGCCGACCAGCTTCATCGGTGATCTGGCTAAGTTGAGTTGTGTTTGGATCGTAGGTGGCCATAACATCGTAAGCGCCGGTGTTGCCAGGGTCGGAAATGCGGGTGGGGCGGCCATAAGTGTCGCGTTGGATGCCGATGGGCGGGCGTCCGGCGATGGGCAGCGCCACGGTGTTCGGCAGCAAGGAGCCGGCATTGTAGCCATAGCTGGTTTCCGCACCAGTGACCTCGCGGGAGGCCAGCAAGCGCCCGGAGCGGTCATGCTGGCGGCGCTTAGTCACGAATTGGGGGCCGGTTACCAACGGGTCTTGGATTTCGTTCGTCCGCACCTGGCCGGCGCGATCTTGCGTAAAGGCCCGGACCAGCGAGTTCCCCCGCACATCGTAATTGGTGCTAGAGCGGCCTTTCAAATCCGGCTGGGTCTGGAGCGCGTTCAAACCATTGAACAGCATCTTGGCCGTCAACTGCCGGTTGGTGTTGTAAGTATAACTGACATTCGCGCCGCTGCGAACGTGCGTGGCACTCGTCAGGAGGCCGTTCGTATAGGCATAAACCACCTGTTCATTCGCCGGGCCGGTGACGCTCAGGATGTAATTGGTACCGGTATCGTATCCTAACGTCATGCTTTGTCCTGCATCATCGGTGATGGACAGCAAATGCGCCGCCCCATCGTAATTGTAATGCTTGACCCGGCCATAGCGGTCGGTCACCGTGAGCAGATGCCCGTTCGAGTCGAAAGTAAGGCTCTTGCCATCCGGGGTGGTGTATTTGTAGTTTAGGCTGCCTGGCAATTGAACCAGGACGGCTCCGTTTTGGCGCTGACCCGGCGTGAAGACGGGCACGTCATTCGTCGCCAGCCCGGCGACGGAGATGACGGCATTGCCGAGGTTGTTCACCGCGTAACCCAGCAGCAGTGAGGATTCAAAATCCAGCGTGGCCCCAGTGCTCAAATTCACCAGCCGGACGTCTCCCGAACGCAGACCAGTGTCCCCATTCGTGAAGGTCGCCAATTGGTTCGTCGCCGCGTCCAGCATTAAATGTGTCGGGTCATACCATGAGGGCCGCTCAAACTCCAGAACGAACGGCGTGTAACGCCAGCCGGGCCCAAAGGCATCGACCCCCAGCCAGGAACTTTGATAATAGCGGGTAAACGACAGCTTCATTGCGCCCGGTGAGGCAAAGCTCAAGTCCCGCTCCGCCAGATTCATGTTACCGTCCTGCGGCTCGGCATTGGCATTAACCGCCACGGCATTCAATGTTCCCATCGATGTCGTATTCGTCCAGACCTGTTGTTGGATGTCGCCGTTGGCATTGCCTGTGACGTCAGGCCGGTTGGATTGCACCACCGCTGCCACGTTGCTGGCGATGACCGAAGGAATGTAAGTATTGGGCAAATTGACCTGCACGCCGCCATAGCACAGGATACCTCCGACGCCAGTGACATTGGCTGCGGTTGGTACGGTCTTTGGGGTGTAGGCGGTGGGGCATTGCCACGAGTTGAGCCACCACATGTCCACCGGCACGTTGTTGTCGCGGAAAAAGCGCGCCAGCGACACCGCCTTCATCACGTCCCGCAGCATCCCGAAAATGTTCGTCTGGATGATGCTTTGCCCGGTTGGGTCGTTGGGATCGTAGCAGGGGAATTTGAACGCGCTAAACTTGTCGTAATTGGTGGTGAAGTTGTCGGCAAACGCCTTCGCTTGCGGGGACTGGGGCAGGCCCTGCATGAAAGCTTCGGTGTTGAGGGACACGGTGGAATTGGTGAACACGATGCTGGCCAGCCCCGTATTGGGGTCGATATATTGCTGCAAGGTCATCTGGTCGGGCGTGAACCAAAAACGTACGTTGACGCTCTGGCTGCTGCCAGTCAGCCGCTGCACCATGTTCGAGTAACCGGGAATGGTGTTGAGCGCCGGGCTGGTGGTGGCGCTGCTGTAGGCGGCTCCAGTGAGGTTGTCCACGCCCACGGAGAGGCATTTCATCACGCGGTCGGCTTCTTCCATTACCCAGCCGACCTTGGTGTTTTCCACGCGCCCGCCGAATTCGCGCTGCTGCACGGCGGGCACGACCATCACGGCGTTGATGGTGTAATTGTTTGCGGTGCCGTTATACAGGAGGAACTCCGTGTAGGAATCCTGGCCGCTGGCACTGAGAGCGAAGATGGTCTCACTGAAGACGTCGTTCTGCCAGGCGCTGGTGTTAAGGGAAATGCCGGAGGGGGGCAGCGTGGCATAGGCGTCAGCCACCCAATCGCTGAAGACCATTTTCATGGCCTGACGCCCGCCCGCATAGATGTTCTCCGCGTCGCATATGAACCGCGCCCGCCATTGCAAGGGCGTGCCGCTTTGGTTGGCAAAGACGATCACGTCCACCGTGGTATCCACATCGGGCCAGATGGGGTTGTAGCGGACGGTGAAGCCGCCCCATTCGCCCAGCTCGAAAATGCCGTTGCCGTTGCCAAAGTCCGTCCAGGCGGTGTAGGCGGAGGCGGAGGGGTTGAGGGTGACAAAGGGCGGCTGGGCGCTGCCATAGACGGCTTGCAGGGCGGTGTAGAGATAATCCAGATTGATGTTCTTGACGGGCGTGGGATTGTTCGTGCCCAGAAACACAAACTGGCCGCTCACCGGGTCATACATTGCGCCGGTGATGTCGGTCAGGTTCTGGCCGATCAGCGTGGCGGCTTTGTCGAGGAGGACGCCGCCGACAGGGAGGTTGCCAAGTGAACTTTGTGAGCCTGAAGAAGCACCCGCCGATTCACTTCCACCAACTGAACTGACAACATTATCAGCGGCCCCGATACCTGTGGTAGCAGCACTGATACCATCCCAAGCTGCTCCAAATCCTGCCAGGCTCGTATTTACATATAGCGCACTGCTAGGGTCAGATGAAATAGGCGTTATTGCTGTCAGGCCTGTTTCTTGCAATCCAGGCAAGGCCTTGGCAGTCTGAGACGCCGCGTTCAGCGCAGGCAAAGCCTGGCCAACACCAAATGTTGAACCGACATCAATTATGCTGGCGACACCATTGGCAATTCCCCATCCAGAAACCTCACCGTCATCGGTTATGCTTGTGATTTTCCCTGGATTTTGAGCGCCACTCAGGTTAGCAGCAGCGCTAACCACCAGTCCGCCTAAGCCGCTGCTATTCAAAGGAACCGCCGTTGCGTTGGGATGCGTGATCATATAAAACAAGTTAACGGCAGATGAGGAAACGGAAGCTCCTCCCTGTGCCGTGAGATACCCTCCGCCAACTGCGACCGCAACGCCAAGACCAGTTGCCGCTGTTGCGCCACCAGCACCAATGGCTGCTATGCCGCCAACCATCGTCACTCCTCCCCCAACTAAACTACCAGTTTGAGCCACATAATCCCACCATGTAAACAACCCCAGCGGGTCAGTATTGTTGACGGGATTATTGGCGACGTATTGATATGAATTTGGGCCAGCGGCAACCCCCATTGGATCTTTGGATAAAAAGGTCCCGGTTTCTGGATCATAATACCTGGCGTGCAAGTAATAGGCTTTAGACGCATCGGATGCCTGACCGGTAAACCCACTGTCGGCGAACGCTGTTCCCGCGCCGAAAACGAGGGCCAGTGCCAACAATAAACACATTTTTTTCATAGGATTTTAATGGCGGGTCAATATATGAATAATCAGCGCAATGCCTCTGATAATGGCGACTATAACAACGATTCTCATAAGCCAGTTAAACGTCGTCGGTGACGTGAAGTTTTCTGCCTTCTCTGCGTTAAAAAGCCAGCCACTGTTTACAAGTTTTAGCATTTCCTCTTTTCCTTCCCAACTCAATACGTAGTTTCCGAAATCATCCGGAACAACATATTGGGAGAATGCAGGAGACATGCCTTTAGGCTTTGTTTTTCTGTCTTCACAGAGTTGCCGCAGAATGCAAACAATCTCGGCGTGTTTCGGCAGAGGCAGAAAAACGAACCACTTTCGCCCGAAAAGATAAGAATGAACCTGTTTGTAATCATTTCGTTGCGCGCTTTCTATTGCCCTTTTCACAATCAGACAAGACCCTAGTATAAATGCGGGCGTCACAAACAAAACAAGAAAGGCAACAAATATGGCGACGGCTAACAGTAATCCGGCGATTAAATGAGGAATTGATCCAGTTGGATTTACCTGCCACCTCCCGGTTGCAAATATCCAGGCTGCCATAACCCCGGCTGCTTCAATTAGAAACAGGGAAATCCACGTCAGCCTTGTTCTCATAATCGCTTTTGGTTTGTTCGGATTGGACATGCAGCTATTCCATAATACAAGGTGATTTCAACGGTTCGCCCCGAAGACATCGTAATTGTAATTTGTGGTCACATTCCCGTTGGCATCCGTCACCAATCGCACGGAGCCAAGCCGGTCGGTGAGTTCAAACGTCACCGCGCTGCCGTTCCAAGTCGCCAGCCGGGTTGCACCAAAGGTATAGCTGGCGGTCACAGTGGCGGAGCTATTTCGTTCCTGCACCACTTCATACGGGCTGCGGTTGGGGTCAATGATGTATATTGTCGCTGCGCTGTTCACCGTCTGACCGACGCGCTGGGCATCGCCATTGTAGGTGTATGTAATCTGGTTGGTCTTGTCCCCATAGCTGGTCATCAGGTTGCGCTCATCGTAAGTGTAAAACGCGGTGTAGTTCGTGGTGGTCTTTTGAATCCGGTTCCCAGCAGGGTCGTAGGCGTAGCCGGCGATCAGCGCGCCGTTCTGGTTGGTCACGGTCAGCAGCCGGTTTTCATTGCCGTAGGCGTAAGAGCGGATTTCGGTGACGGCATTATTGGTCTTGGTGGTCATGGTCAGCCGGTTGCCGTTGCCGTCGTAGGTGTAGCTCACGTTCAAGGCGGTGTTGTTGATCACCCCGCTATCGCCGTAAATTACATTGGTCAGCCGGTCAAAGTAGTCGTAGTTATATTGTTCCAGCTTGGTGACATTGCCGGGCAACGTGGTGGTGAGCAGGGTGGCCTTGCCGATGGCATCCAGGGTGTAGCCGTATTGCGCCACGAGCCTGCCCGTGCTGGTGACCTGGTGCAGAATGTTGGTCAACCGGCCCATGCCGTCGTAGCTGTAGTCGGTCTCGATGCCGTTGGGCCGGGTCAATTTGATCAACTGGCCGGTGACGGGATTGTAAGTGTATTGGAAAAACAGATTGCGCGTGGCATTATAGACGGTGCTGACACGGCCCGCGTTGTCGTAGGTGTATTGAATCCGCTCGCCGCCGGGATAAACGATGGCGGTTTCCCGCCCGGCCAAATCGTATTCATAGCTCAAAACCAAATCGTCTCCATTGCCAAGAATGTTGTCCTTGGAATAGATGATGGCAGTGAGCCGGTTTAGGTCGTCGTATTGGTAAAAGGTGGCGCCGGTGTAATCCGTCATGTTCGTGCGATTGCCGAGGACATCATAGGCGTAGGTAACAATCGCGCCGTTGCTGGATTGCCTTCGCACCAGCCGGCCCATCTGATCGTAGGTCAAGGTGGTGACGATACCATTACCGTTGGTGGTGGTCGTCACCTGGTTCAACTGGTTGTATTGAACTGCATCTACCTGCGCGAGCACCGGCACACGCGTGACAATGAATTGATAGATAGCCGTGCCATTGGTGACGTAAATGACATTTACCCCCATAGCCAGTTGGTTGGTGCCTGTGTAGGTGACGCCATTGAACGCATAACTATAGACATAATTGGCATTGGTGGAATCGACACTGGATAAAAGCTGAAACGTGCCTGGAGGATCAATCTTCAACTGGCCAGCGGCGAAACTGCTGCCTGTGACGGTGCCGTCTGTTATGGTGGCATAAACGTAATAATTGGTGCCACTGAGAGCCGAACTGGCCTGCCAGGTGTAGGAGTTGACGGAACCATTTGAAATTCCGGTGGCAATAGGAATCAAGCCGGAAGCCGGATTATTGTTCGCGTCCAAATAAAGGGCAATCGAGGCATTGGTTAGCGGATAGGTGGTCTGCCAAGTAAAAGCAAACGTCGAATTCGCCGAGACATTCAACTGGCTGGCCGGGGTGTCAAGGGTGATGTTCGGGGTGGCCCCGGTGCCGGCCAGCGCAATTTGCGTCGTCGGATTTTGCTGGTCATTGGAGGCGATGCTCAAGGTGTTCGAGCTTAAACCATTGGTCGCCGGATCAAAGGCCAGCGTTACTGTCCAATATTCGGTCTGTGTCGGCGCGATGGTGCGCATGGTGTTCGAGGCGCTGGTCAGATCAACACTGCCCCGCGTGGAGGAAACGACGCTGACCACGCTGTAGCCCCCTCCGCCGGAGAACGTCAAGCCGTTCTGTCCGATGATGAGATTGGTAGTGCCGCGATTCCAAAAGGTGAGGGTAGCCAAGCCTTCAACTCCGCCAGCGCCATCGTTCAACACGGTGCCGAAGTTGACGGCAAGATTATTGGTTGGTGAAACCGAATTGCTGACGACCAGCGACGCCCGCGTCAGTCCGGTTCCCGCAACCGGCACGTTGGTAATGACGGCGGTGGTTTGCGTCAACAAATTGGAGGCGTAAATGGACAGGGTGTTGGTGAGGATTCCGGCCACCGCCGGGTCAAACACCAGAGTAACGGTCCAAGTCTCGTTCGTGTCCGGTGCGATTTGCGTGCTGTTAGTCGAAAGGTTGATGACGCCCGCCGTGCTGCTGACGATGCTCCCCACGAGGAATTGCGTTGAGGAGTTAAAGCTCAAGCCATTCGTGGGAATGATGATCGGCACATCTCCATAGTTTTGGAGGGTGATATTGGTCGTGGCTTGTTGCAAGCCCGGACCATCCGCATCCACTCCCGGGAAAACCTCCGTGCGGTTGCTGATGACCCCGGAGGCATCGGATACCACCAAGTGTGCCGGGTTCAATCCCTGGCCTTGCAGGGGAACGGTGAAGGTGGGATTGTTGGTGTCGTTGGAAAGGATCTTCAGGCCATCATTCAGCACTCCCAAACTGAGTGGATCGAAACGCACTTTGATGTCCCACGTTTCCGAGCGAAATTGGGCAATGGTTTTTGACCCGGTGGCCAGATTGATGGTTCCGTTGGTGCTGCTGGTGATGGAGAGAATGCTGAATTGTGTGCCAGTAAGCAGTGAAATGCCGTTTTGGCTCACGGTAAGCGGGCCGGAACCGTTATTTTGAATGAGAATGTCCTCTGTGGTCTGAAATCCGCCCGCTCCGTCATTGACCTGCCCACCAAAATTGATCAGCGAAGCGGGCGTCGTCAGCGCGAGCTGGGGCATTGCCACGCCGGTGCCCGAAAGGCTGATGCTCAACACAGGGGTGGTGGGATCGTTATTGGTTATGAGCAGGGTGCCGGAAGACGAGCCGTTGCTGGTGGGATCAAATTGGAGGGTGAACACCCAGGCTTCCTGGCCAAAGGGATAAATCTGCTGTGGAGTTTGGGCGAGACTGGCGGGGGCGATAAATCTGGATTGCGCGCTGTCGGCGATGGAGGTCAGGGTCATATTGGTGCTGCCCGCCAGAGCTACCCCGCTGACTTTCAAAAATGCGCCGCCGGTGTTAATGACCGTCACCGTTTGCAAGCCCACAGCGTTGCCGGGCCCGTCATTGACCACGTTGGAAAAACTTACCGTCAAATTCGTGTAGGGGGCTGTTGAGCTGGTCGCCACAATGTGAGGCACAGGAGGGGTGATGGTGATGGTGGAGGCATCACGGTCTATGCCAGCGCCTTGATTCTTGTTGTTGTTTGTATTCGATTCGGCAACCTGGTTGTTAATGTTCACCCACATGGCCACATAAAAATTGGTGGGTTGAGGGCTGCCGGTGAAAGGATTCGCCGGTGGCAAGGGAATCGTGGCAGTTGCGCCATAGGCATAGCCGGGCTGCAACGTCGTGGTCCATGTTACTTCCGGCAGGAGGTAATCGTCGCTGTTGGAGATCGTCGTATCGCGGGACAAGAAGAATCCTATGTTGAAGCTCTGGGAACAGGCGCTGTTCCCGAAATTGGCAATTGAGAACTGGATTGTCATAGTGTCGCCCCAATGAAAAGTCCTTGGGGAGACTTGAAAAACGTTCGGCAAATTATAGCCTGCCAAATCCACAGTGGCGTTATCAGGCGACGCGCCCGAGCCTAAGGAGGTCCAATCCGCATTCGAAAATATGGAGCCATCCGAATTCGTGCCGGTAAGGATGTCAGATAAATCAACCGATGTACCGTTAGTCACAATACCCTCGCCGCCGCTGCCACCGGGAAGAAAGAAGCCGGAAAAATATGATCCTCCCCCTTCTGAGCCGAGCCATGTGTAGTATTCATTTGTAAGATGCGGCCACGAGTTGGTAAAATATCCTGGATCAAACAAATTGCTCCAATCCGGGTCGAAGCAATTGGAGTTATAAAAATCGAGAGAGTAAAACACCCCGCGGGCTTGCTCATAACCGGAACTGTCCGAGCCAACGAAGAAGCCGTTTGTCGATGTATTGGTGTTGGGAATGATCGTCACCGGGCCACCAGTCGCGGCTAATTGGCCGTCGAGATACATCGTCGAATTGGTGCTCGTATACGTGATGCCAAGAAGATGAATCGAGTTGGACGCCCAAGAGATTGGGGCGCTTACGTACACTGTTCCTGTAGAATTGCTCACGCCACCCAAGTAGATATTCGTTCCGCCGGGATCGACATATACGCCCCACAGGCCATTGGGAGAGCCGCTTGAGAAATCCCCGGCAGCCACGAGATAAGACGTCGCGCCCGGACCGCTGCCGTTTTGATTGGTGTCGGCGCTGGACCAATCGCAGACGAATTCGCACCGAATGGCTCCCTGGTCGAACGCGATATTGGTATCGCCGTTCGTCTCGACGACATTATAATTGAGGTACGCTGGAAACTCGTTGGCCGTATCGAGAAGAAGGGCGTTGTCGCTCCAGAGTGGAACGCTCACCAATTTGGCAAACGAAATGGGCGCGGTGCCGTCCATGGAAAGCCAATTGGCATCGTCAAAATAGTATGCTCCGAGGAAAGGATTGGCCGGAAGGGCTGGCTGGCTGAAGATGGAGTGCGCTTGTCCTACGCAGATGACAAATAGCGCGGCAAGCAGTTTAGATGCACGGTTCAGCATGACGTTCATAGTTTGAGTTGCCCAAGCAGGGTTGGGCGAAATATGCTGCAAAAGACAAACCAAATTTTATTCTTTTATTTCTCTATACGATAAATTTTTTTGCTGACGACCGGAGCGTGGATATTCCGCTGAAATTGTCCAGAAAAATCGAAGAAAAAAACGCCATAATTCTTGCCACGCGGCGAACAAGATTTGTTGTGGTTAGGCGGCAAAAGGCCGGTGGCCGAGTAAATACAGCAAGCCCCCTTCTTGAGTTGTTCGAGGTTGTCGCCGCAAAAAATGACGCGGGTGTCTACCAGCGATGGAGGCTGGCGCGCGACTGTCGAGAGTTTTGAATCCGCGCCGTGCTGGACCACCGGTTCTGCGGCGGGGGATTATTTAGCCATGTATTGAAACTAAAATGGACAGAACGCCAGGTAAAGTGAAATTTGGAAGCCGGGCGCTGGATCGAATCCCTGCCGATGCGGCTTACGCAGCTTGAAGTTGGCGCATGAGCGTACCAGCCTCTTTGACCGGGTCCGCCCCACAGGCCCGGCACAACCAGAAGAACTCGACCATATTCAGGCGGCGTTCTCCCAATTCCAAACGCCCAATCAGGCTTCGTTCGCGGTCGAGTTTTCCGGCCAATTGTCGTTGCGTCAATCCCGCTTTGGTGCGTAAGGCCAGGAGCTTTTTGCGAACACATTCGCTCTGTCGGGAATAAATCGTTTTGTTCATGCCCGCATGTTGCGGGCGGTATTTGCTTGCTTCCAAAATGCGAGCAGACAGAATTATGTCCGTTGAACATGATGGAATTGCAGCAAGAAACGACGCTGGCAAAAGTGCGATTACACTGGGGAATCTTCATTCCTGTCCTGCTTTTTGCATTTTGCCCGGTCCTCGTATTGTTGCCATTCATGTTCATGCTCCACGGATTGATTAGCGCCCTGGGCCAAATGGGAATGCCTGCCAATCCTCGCCTTAATCTGATCTGGCTGCCAGCTTTGGTGCCGTACTGCCTGCTTGTGCTGGGTCTGCTTGTGGGAACCTTGTTTTCATATTTGAAATCAGAAGTCACCTTGACGGATCGCCGGTTGGTTTTCCGCACTGGATTTTTGTCGAGGCGTTCCGGCGAGTTGCCGTTGGAAAATGTCGAATCCATATACATTTCTGAACCGCTTTTGGGGCGTCTGTGTGGTTACGGAACGGTAATGGTGACAACTGTTGGCGGAGCGCGTTTTGGCCTGTGGTTCATCGGCTCACCGCAAAACTTCCACGCCACACTCCAAAAGGCCGTTTTGGACGCCAAAAACTCTATCAGAGGTAGGCCAAAGCCGCCCAAGGGACCGCCGCCACCGCCAGATGATGACTCGCGGTATAAGCCAAAACGATAGATACTTTCTTGAGTTGGGTGCGTTACAGTGAGCGCTTGCCGTCGGTCCACGTTTTCTGTTACGGTTGGGAGCGTGTCGCAAGTATCGGGGAAATTGTACATTCCGCCGTTTATAGGCGTTCGACTGATCGAATGTCGGGATCACATTACGCTGACGTCCGTACCGTCGTTCCGCGAGTTCTTCGCCTATGGCAAAGTAAAGGCGAGCGAAGCCGTCATCGAATTAGAAGACGGTAAAAGCGAGCCATTTTGGGACAATTGCACGCCGCATGAAGAAGCCTGGGCGGTCGTTCAGTGGATCAGATTTGAAGACGGACACGAAGAAAAGGGCAGCATCCATTACCTTCGTTGGCCGAAAACCGAAGATGATGCCCGCAAAGCGATGCAGGACATGAGCGATTTTTACAGCATGAGCAAAGCGGAATTGCTGGGTTTGACCAAATGCTTTCGAGCCATTGAAGATGACTACACTTATATTGAGGGGCGTTATCCGAATTACCAGTCACCGCCTTCTGATCCCCGCGCCATAGATGAATACGATGTTTATCAGGCGAGGCTGAAAGTTCTGGCTGGTCTGCATCCGAAAACCGTTGAATTGATCAAGCTGACTTATTGTTCGGATCTGGTTTGGATTGTCGCCATTATTGATTCACGGCAACCGGCATGGGAAGGATTTTCCTCTCGTAGTCCTCCAATGAGGGAACGATAACCTTGGCCTTTTTGGAATACGCCCGCACAAAGGCTTTGGAACTGTGCCCAAGGGCCTGCTGGGCGAATCGTTCGGGCATCCCCACAGTCTTGGCCCGCTCCGCCCAAGCGTAACGGTAGCTGTGCATGGAAATGCCGGTAATCCCCACTGTCTTGAGGCGCTTAATGAACATCTTGGCGCGATGGTTTTCTTTGATCCGGGCCATGCGCGGGAACAATGGACCGGATTTCGGAAGCGACCGCAAGAGCGACGCTGCCTCCGCTCCAAAGGTGATGATGACAGGCACGTCCGTTTTATTTCGCCGATAGGAAATGGTGCGGTCGGTCCAATCAATGTCGTCGGCGGTCAATTCCGCGATGTCCGTTTGCGAGCCGCCCAAGTGCCACAAAAACTGGTAATAGGCCCGGATTTCGGGATTGCGCTCGCGCTGAATAATTTTCTGGTGTTCTTCAAACGTGATCGCTCGGCGTTCCTTGTGTTGCACGGCGGGCCAGCGGCGTTTCGGCAGCACCGGCCAGGGAAGCCAGTGCATCCCGGTCGCATAGTTATGGAGGCGGCGCAAAAACATATTTGTGGAGATCGTGCCGGCGTTCAGGACCTCCAAGAACTGCTCTGAGGTCGTTTCGATCAATTTCCGGCTGCGGATGAGATCAAAGGCCCGGTCTCTCATGGCCGATGTCCACCGCGACTGTGTCGCGCCGGTTTTGAGCGGGACCATTGCGTCCATGACATTCTGCCATGTGCGGGTGGCCAGGGCGGGGTCGCTGTGCTGCAAATAGACTTGGGCGATTTGCAGGTTCATTGCCACATGGCGGACGGCTTCGTTCCGGGCATCAACGAGGCGTTGGGCTTCGTTGGCGTCATTGATTCCCATGCTCTCCCGCTTTCGGGTGTGGGTGTCGAAACAGTAATAAGCATCGCGGTTTCCGCGATAGATTAGGCGATAGCGCTTCATAACGTTTAATCGTAATGAAGTGCGAGGCTTTCGCGTTAGCGGCTACTGGCGTAACCCTGACAGCATTCTGGCAGGATTCTGGCATCCTTGCCAAGTTGGTGTCCATTTTGGTGTCCACCGCCGCTCTTGCCTCTTCAACCCATTGTGTTTCAACACATTGGAAATGGAGCCAGTTGCCGGACTTGAACCGGCGACCCATGCTTTACGAAAGCATTGCTCTACCAACTGAGCTAAACTGGCCTCAAAGGCATCACAACTTAGTTTTACCCGCCCCTTGTGGCAAGTCAATTTGACAACAAGCGTTGACAACCGGCGGCTCTGGTTTATGATGGAAGTGGACTAAATTTGTCCGATATGGATTCTACTACTGATACAATTGAGAGTTTTGTCAATTCGGAATACAAATACGGCTTCGTCAGCGACATCGAAACCGATTCTTTTGCGCCGGGATTGAATGAGGACGTCGTGCGCCGGATTTGGCAGAAAAAAGGGGAGCCGGACTTCATGCTGGACTGGCGTTTGAAGGCCTTTCGCCATTGGCTGACGATGACGGAGCCGCATTGGCCCAATCTCCATTACCCGCCCATTGATTATCAGGCCCATATCTATTATGCCGCCGCCAAACCGAAGAAAAAACTGGGGAGCCTGGACGAAGTGGACCCGGAAACGCGGGAGATGTTCGAAAAATTGGGCATCTCCTTGAATGAACAGAAACGCCTCTCCGGCGTGGCTGTGGATGCCATTCTTGACAGCGCTTCGGTGGCCACGACTTTCAAGGAGGAGCTGGGGAGGCAGGGCATTGTTTTTTGCTCGTTCAATGAGGCGGTGAAGGAGCATCCCGAACTGGTCAGGAAGTATTTGGGAACGGTCGTGCCGGCGAATGACAATTTTTTTGCGGCGCTGAACTCGGCGGTCTTCAGTGACGGCTCGTTCTGCTACATCCCCAAAGGGGTGCGCTGCCCGATGGAGCTTTCGACCTATTTTCGCATCAACACCGCGGGCGCCGGGCAATTCGAGCGCACGCTGCTCGTCGCCGACGAGGGCAGTTCGGTCAGTTATTTGGAAGGCTGCACGGCCCCGATGCGCGACACCAATCAATTGCACGCCGCCGTGGTGGAGTTGATTGCGCTGGAGGGCGCCACCATCAAGTATTCCACCGTGCAAAATTGGTACCCGGGCGACAAGGAAGGCAAGGGCGGCATTTACAACTTTGTGACCAAGCGCGGCAAATGCGCCGGGCGCAATTCGAGGATTTCCTGGACGCAGGTGGAAACCGGTTCGGCCATCACCTGGAAATATCCCAGCGTGATGTTGCTGGGGGACAATTCGGTCGGGGAATTTTATTCGGTGGCCCTGACCAATCATCGCCAGCAGGCGGACACGGGAACCAAGATGGTTCACGCCGGCAAAAACACCTCCAGCACCATCGTCTCCAAAGGCATCTCGGCCGGGCAGGGCAACAACAGCTATCGCGGCCAGGTGAAGATTCTCAAGAGCGCCGCCAACGCGCGCAATTACTCGCAGTGTGATTCGTTGCTGCTCGGCGACCGCTGTGGCGCCCACACTTTTCCTTACATCGAAGTGCGCAACAGCACGGCCAGGGTCGAACATGAGGCTTCGACCTCAAAAATCGGCGAAGATCAAATCTTCTATTGCAATCAGCGCGGCATTGCGACGCAGGACGCCATTAATATGATTGTCAACGGCTATTGCAAGGAGGTATTCAAGCACCTGCCGATGGAATTTGCGGTCGAAGCCCAAAAACTGCTGGGGGTCAGCCTCGAAGGAAGCGTCGGTTGAAGCGGCGCGAACGGACAACAAACGGCGGACAATTAAACACAGAAAGAGACATGCTGGAAATTCGTAATTTATGCGCGGGTGCGGAGGGCAATCCCATTTTAAAAGACCTCAATTTGCAGGTCAAGGCCGGGGAGGTCCATGCCATCATGGGCCCCAATGGCAGCGGCAAGAGCACCCTGGCCCAGGTGCTGGCCGGCCGGAGCGATTATGAAGTGACGGGCGGCACGGTGCTCTTCAATGGCGCCGACCTCCTGGAAATGAAGCCGGAAGACCGGGCGCGGGCGGGCCTGTTCCTGGCCTTCCAATACCCGGTGGAAATCCCCGGCGTCAACAGCACCTCTTTTTTGAAGGCCGCGCTGAACGAATGCCGCAAGGCGCGCGGCCAGGAGGAACTGGACGCGGTGGAGTTTCTCGCCCTGGTAAAGAAGAAAACAAAGCTGCTCGAGCTGGACCCGGCGCTGCTCAGCCGGTCGGTCAACGAAGGTTTCTCCGGCGGGGAAAAAAAGCGCAACGAGATTTTTCAAATGGCCGTGCTGGAACCCAGGCTGGCCATCCTGGATGAAACCGATTCCGGCCTGGATATTGACGCGTTGAAGGTCGTGGCGGGAGGAGTGAACAAATTGCGGCGGCCGGACAACGCCACCCTGGTCATCACGCACTACCAGCGGCTGTTGAATTATATCGTGCCGGACATTGTGCATGTCCTGATGCAGGGGCGGATCGTCAAGACGGGCGGCAAGGAACTGGCCCTGGAATTGGAAGCGCGCGGTTACGATTGGCTGCTGGAAACCGCCGCCTCGATCGGCAAGCCATGATGGACACTTTGAAAGAACGCAAAACACGCCCGGCTGCGGAACGCGCCGGCATCACTCCCTCCGCTTCCGACGGGCAGCGGGTGCAGGTTGTACTTGACGCCTTTGCCGGCGCGGAATCCGGCGGCTTTCCGCCCTGGTTGCGGACGATTCGCGCCGCGGCGCAGGCGCAGGCGGGCCGGATTGGTTTTCCCACGACGCGGCAGGAAGAGTGGAAATTCACCAACATGGCGCCGGTGTTGCAACTGCCGCTCCATCCCGCCGAAAAGATGAGCGCGAAGATCACCCGCCGGGACATCGCGCGCTTTACTTTCGGACTGGACGCCCACCGGCTGGTATTTGTCGATGGACATTTTTGCGCGAACCTTTGCTCGCTGCCCGAAGAAGGGAATGATCTGCAATTGGGAAATCTGCTGGGGCAATTGGCGGGCGGTTCCCCCGAAGTGGAAAAGAACCTGACCCGGCACGCCCATTCTGACGAGAATTTTTTCACGGCGCTCAACACCGCCTTTTTTCAGGATGGCGCCTTTGTCTCCATTGCGGCGGGCAAAACAGCCGGCAAACCGGTTCATCTGCTCTTCATCGGCGCGTCGGAGCAGGCCGGGGCAACCGCCCTGTCGCGCAACCTGATCCTGGCGCAACGCGGCGCCCGGGTCAATGTCATCGAATCCCATGTCAGCCTTTCGGACACGGCGCGGGTCACGAACACAGTGACGGAATTGGTGCTCGGCCCCGAAGCCCGCGTGGAACATTGCAAGGTGCAGCAGGAGAGCGGGCGCGCCTTTCACATCGCCGCCATTCAAGCCGTGCAGGCCAAAGACAGCCGGTGGATCTCCCATTCCATCGCCACCGGGTCGCGGCTGGCCCGGAACCAGATACAAACCCTTCTCAACGCCGAGGGAGCCGCGGCCGTTCTCAACGGCCTCTATTTGGGCGATGCCGAACAATTGATCGACCATCATACCGTGGTGGATCACGCCAGGGCCCATTGCGAAAGCCACGAATTTTATCACGGCATTCTGGCCGACCGCGCCCACGGCGTCTTCAACGGGAAAATTTTTGTCCGGCAGGACGCGCAAAAAACCAACGCCAAACAGACCAACCGCAATTTGCTGTTGTCCGACAACGCGGTGATTGACACCAAGCCGCAATTGGAGATTTTTGCCGATGACGTCAAATGCACCCACGGGGCGACCGTCGGGCAATTGAGTGACGAGGCGGTTTTTTACCTGCGTTCGCGCGGCATTGGCGCGGAGCAGGCCCGGCGGATGTTGATTCAGGCCTTTGCCAGTGACGTGATCGAACGCATCGGCATCGAGCCGGTGCGGACGCGCCTGGAGCAGATGCTCGCGGAAAGGTTCGATCCGGCCGAACAATAGCGGGAGATTGGAACAAGACGCTTTATGTCCGACGAATTGAGCGAACTTTATCAGCAGGTGATCCTGGATCACAGCCGCAAGCCGCGCAATTTCCACGCCTTGCCGGGCGCCAACCGCAGCGCGGAAGGGAACAATCCCTTGTGCGGCGATCATTTTACCATCTTCCTCAAGCTGGAGGGCGGCGTCATCCAGGACATCAGCTTTCTGGGTTCGGGCTGCGCCATTTCCAAGGCATCCGCCTCCATGATGACCGATCTGCTCAAAGGCAAATCCGTGGCTGAGGCGGAAAAATTATTCGCGCAATATCAAGAAATGGTGATGACTGGCCCCGCCGACGAGGAGGCGATGGGCAAACTGTGCGCCTTCGCCGGCGTGCGCCGCTTTCCCATGCGCGTCAAATGCGCCATATTACCCTGGCACGCCATGATGGCCGGATTGAAGGGCCAGGCGCTGGTTTCGACGGAGGAAAAGTAAAAGCGTGAACGATGAAATCCTGTTAAAGCGCAACTGCGAAGCAGTGCTCATCCCCGCCGGCACGAAGGTGACGCTGCAAGCCGGCGAACCGGTCGTCATCACCCAGGCCCTGGGCGGCAGTTACACCGTGATCATTAACGGCAACATGGCCCGCATTGAAGCCCGTGACGCCGATGCCCTCGGACAGGCGCCCGCGCCCGTCACTCCGTCTGACCCGTCCGACCCGTCCGACTCGTCCGACTCGTCCGACTTGTCTGACCCCATAGTGAGCGAGGAACAAGTTTATGCGCAATTGCGCACCTGTTACGATCCGGAGATACCGGTCAACATCGTGGACTTGGGGCTGGTTTATGATTTGCAAATCGTGCCGTTGCCCGCCGGCGGAAATCGCGTCGAAGTCAAGATGACTTTGACCGCGCCCGGCTGCGGCATGGGGCCGATCTTGCAGCAGGACGTCGAGGCCAGGGTCGCCGGCATTCCCGGAGTGAAGGAAGCGGCGGTTTTCCTGGTTTGGGACCCGCCTTGGAGCCGGGAGATGCTCTCCGAAGCGGCCAAACTTGAACTGGGGATGATGTGACTACGCCGCCCTCAGTTCAGCCCGCCATTTTCAACATGGAATCCTTGCGCAAGGATTTCCCCATTCTCGACCAGCAGGTGCATGGCCATCCCCTGGTTTATCTGGACAACGCCGCCACTTCGCAAAAGCCCCGCGCCGTCATCGAGGCCCTGAGCCGCTTCTACGAGAATGACAACGCCAATGTGCATCGCGGCATTCACGAATTGAGCCGGCGGGCCACGGTGGCCTTCGAAGCGGCCCGCGACCGCGCCGCCAGCTTCATCCATGCCCGCCATGCCTCCGAAATTATTTTTACGCGCGGCACAACCGAAGGCATCAACCTGCTGGCCCACACCTGGGGCGCCAACAACCTCAAATCCGGCGACACCATCCTCCTGACCGAAATGGAGCATCACAGCAACATCGTCCCCTGGCAGTTGCTGGCGGGCCGCACCGGCGCAAAACTGGCCTACCTTCCCGTGACCGGCGATGACGGGCTTTTGGATTTAAGCCGCCTGGACGGCTGGCTCAATGACAGCAGTGTCAAACTATTTGCCTTCACCCACGTTTCCAACACCCTGGGCACGGTCAATCCCGTTGCCGATCTGTGCGCCAGGGCCAGGCGCCGCAACATCGTCACCCTGGTGGACGCGGCCCAAAGCGCCGGACATCGGCCCGTGGATGTGCAGGAGATCGGTTGCGATTTCATGGCCTTCTCCGGCCACAAATTATGCGGGCCAACCGGCATCGGCGTGCTCTATGGCCGGCGCGAATTGCTCGATGACATGCCGCCCTTCCAGGGCGGCGGCGACATGATTGCCAATGTGGATTATTTTGCCAGCACCTGGAAGGACGCCCCGCACAAATTCGAGGCGGGCACGCCGGATTTTGCCGGCGCGGTGGGCTTGCGCGCGGCGATGGATTATCTGGCGGCGATCGGTTGCGATAAAATCGCCCGTCACGACCAGGAACTGTCCGCCTACGCCTGCGGGCAACTCTCGCGCCTGCGCGGCATCCGCCTCTTTGGGCCGAAGAAAGAGCGGTCCGGCGTGGTCAGTTTTCTTTTAAACAACGTCCACGCCCATGATGTTGTCACCGTGGCCGACCAGCTTGGCGTCGCCATGCGGGGCGGGCATCACTGCAACCAGCCTTTGATGAAAAGGTTGGGGGTGGAATCGACGGCGCGGGCCAGTTTTTATTTCTACAACACCGCGGCGGAAGTGGACCGGTTGTTTGAAGTGCTCACCGAAATCCAGAAATTTTTCGGCCCATGACCGGTTTAATATGTTTCCTGATTTGCTCCGCCGACCGCCGCATCATCACCGCCCGCAAAGGATAAGCCGCGCCGGCACACAAATGTATCCGCCTGGGCTTCCGCGTCTGGTCATGGTTGGGCAGTTGCCGGCGACATCCGTCTTCAGGGCAGTTGCAACACGCGGTAGAAACTTTGCGTGTTGGTGGAGGGCAGGCCCTGGAACTTAAAGATGTTGGTGCCGGTGACGTTGGTCACGGGGCCGTTGGTGCTGATGGTGCTCCAGGCGCCGGTGACGTTGGTGCTGATGTTGGCCCAGGTGCCGGCGAACAAGTTGGTGCGTAGCTGGACGTAATTCGTTTTGTTCGGGTTCAGGTTCTGAGCGGTGAAGGTGACCGAACCGTTAGGGAGGTGGTTCACGGCGGAAATCTGGGGGACGTTCCGATAAGCCGCCCACATGAGATCAACGAAGTTGACGTAAGGCTCGTAGTAACCTCCGCCGCTGAGCACTTTCGACGAGTGCCCCTGTAAAAAGTCAGTATCGAGGGTCAAGCCCGCTTCGCTTTGCATGGTGGCGAGGTCCGCGGGATCATCGGGCACGAACATCCATCGATCTGCGTAAGCAAAGAACTGCGGATGATTCCAGGCCGTTTGCATTCCCGGAATGAGACGGGCCGCCAGCGCTTCTCCTATCCAGGCGACGCTGGTGCAACAGCGCCGATACTCCTCCCCAACGGTGTTCGTCCAAGCCGAAGGTTGCAACTGCTCGTAAGGCCCCCACCCCGGCTTGACCGAATTGCCATTGGTGCCCACATGGCCGCCATAGACCGCCGTCTGTGGCTCAGTTTGCCACGACTTTGTGTAGGTGCCGGCGGGCGGGGTTTCGCTGATCCAGATGGTCTGCATATCTTCCCCAAATTGTGATTGCACTGAGGCCATGTTGGTTTGGTTTAACATGACGCCGGCCAAAACAATCGGAAACTTTCGTCCCGTGCCGTGCCCGCCCCAAGCGGGCCAGCCCGTGTGACCCTGCTGCACCAGCCCATATAAATCGATGCCATATTGAACAAGATACACCAGGAGAGGCTCCTTCTGTGCCGGAGTAAAATTCAACGTGAGCAGCAGACCGGCGAAGGACATCAAATACCCGCCCTCGCGCCCGTAGCTGGTCATGTATTGGGCTTGGGCATCAAAGCTGAAGAAGACAGAATCCACCCAGGGCTGCTCAAGATAGCCTTCGAATTCAGACAAAGGCGGGATGTTCTGCACGGGCATGAGCATGGGCAGAAGTTGCCGCCGCAGGTTTCGTGAAAGATAGATATTTGTCGAGCCTTGTGCGTACGAAGGTCGAAACGCGTCCGGCGGCTGGGGCGCGGCCATGCTGGTCAGAATCGATACCGAGGCTACTGGACTGACGGATATGTCAAACGGGCGCATCACGCAGTTCAGATTCGTCGCCGCGCTGATGGACGAAACCAGTTTATTGCCCGGGGTCAATGTAATCGGTGGATAAACGCGCAAAGCAGCATTATATCGGTCCTCCTGAATCCGGCTGTCGAATCCGCTTTGTTGGATGTTCACCTGGATATTCAACATCGACCCGTTGAACCCATTGGTGGCGGGCGGCTCGATATCGACAATCGTGGCGGGCCCGACCACATAATAATCGCCGTTCACAAACCGGCCCACCGGCTCGGCTCGCGAGAAGGTCCAGGTAATGCCCGCTTGACTAATCTGGGTCAACAGCGGTAGGTCGGCCAAAACTGGCGTGGGCGGCGGGGCGTTGGTGGTGTAAATCAGGACGGGAAAGTTATCAGCCGGGCCGGCGGCCACCAGCATGGGGAGCACCGCACTTCCCATCCCCGCCAACAACAGGAGCGGGGAAAAACCTCCGAGCCGATTTGCGCTCAACCGTCCGGCTTGATGTATCCATTTATGTTTCATTTTGCATATTGAATGCAGGCGTAACAATCATGGCGCGTTTGGCTGAATCTGCAAATGGGGTTAACACCCCACAGAGGCAAAGAAATTCCGCACAATTAGATTCTTATTCCAGAAGACGATGAGGAAGAAGAAAGGCTTCCGCCGCCGACCGCAGCATCATCGCTGCCCGCAAGGGCTAAGGCGCGCCAGCACACAAATCTCTCGCATCAAACAGGGCCAGACGCATCTCATCTCTTGCAATCCATTGGAAGTGAAGGAGGGCCCTGAGATTGATCAAGGAGGGCTTGGCCCGGAGGTGGGTTGTGATGATGAGGTGGATTGTGATCAAAGAGGGCGCTTGATATTTTGATTATTCTTTGCTCATTTGCCTTGACAAACAATATCAGTTTATAAATATGTTCTGCCCGCATTGAAAGCCACAATGCGGGCAGAACATATTTTAATTGCAGCAAAGAACTTGTGCCTTTTGGGTTCTTGCGGCGGAATTTGGATGCATCTGCCCGCCCGCAAGGGCTGGGTTCAGCCTTTGGCCTTCAGCATTCAGCCTTTCTTCAATGGTGCGTGGCATCCTTCAGGTTTTTATTTTCCGTGAAGGTCAAAGAGGCGGAATTCATGCAATAGCGCAGGCCGGTCGGGGCGGGGCCGTCATCAAAAACATGGCCCAGGTGCGCGTCGCAGCGCGCGCATAGAACCTCCACCCGCTTCATGCCGTAACTGTTGTCGGTATGGGTGATGACATTCTCCGGGGCCACGGGCGTAAAGAAACTCGGCCAGCCCGTGCCGGAATTAAACTTGGCTTCGGAAGTAAACAACGGCAACCCGCAACAAATGCAATAGTAAACCCCCGGCTTGTGTTGATCGAGCAAAGTGCCGCAAAAAGCCGGTTCCGTCCCTTTATTGCGCGCGATTCGATATTGCTCATCCGTCAACTGCTTGCGCCATGCCTCGTCCGTTTTGACGACCTTGGGCGTTGAAATTAACGGGCCGGGCTGGCCATTGCCATCCAACAAACGTATTTGAACCATAACGATTTGATTAGTGTTTGTGGTATTTGCGGGGGCCTGGGTCACCGGCTGTGCTCCGCAACCAGCCGTCAGCCCCAGCACCGCGCCGCACAAAATGGAATTGAAAGCGATCACAGGCATCATTGTACCCCTCGTCCATGTTTTTTCAACCCGATCCAACAACACCCACTGCCGCGCGGACATTCAATTGGATTGATACTCCGAAAACCGGTCCACTCGCCGCGCTATTTCACTGGTGTAGTGGCGGCCGAGAGTGTCTTTGTGGCGCTCGACCCATTCCGTCAGCTTTGTGGCGCCCAATGGAGGAGCCTCCACATACAGCCGACCCTCCATCAACCCTCGAATCTCCTGACGGGTAATAACGACATCCCGAACCAGCAGACCAGTGACCCGGCATGCCCAATAACCCAGCTCAGGCGGAACGCTGACAACAAGCCGTTTCAACCCCAGCAACCGCCGCACCGTTTCCACCAACTCACGATACGTAAAGGTCTCCGGTCCAATGGCGTTGACGATTTCATCCCGTTCCCCGGTTGCCTTCTCGACGGCGGCGGAGGCAAGGTCATCCACGTAAACGGGTTGGAGCTTGTAATCTCCATTTCCGAACAGTCCAAACATCGGAAGATGGCGCAACGACCAGGCGATGTTATTGACAAGCACGTCCTCGTTTCCGAACAAAACAGCCGGACGCAGAATGCAATAAGAAACACCGAGGGAAGCCAAAAACGATTCCAGTTCGGCTTTGCCGCGAAAATAAGGCAAATCCGAGTGAATGTCCGGGTTGGTGATGCTCACATGAACAATCCGCCGCACCCCGGCATCCTTCGCGGCTTGCAACAAAACCTTTGTATTGGCCACCGCCTCATCATGATTAAAGAGCCGGTGGTTGAACCGCACCCAATAGGTGTTAATGAGCACGTCCGTTCCCTGCAATGTTTGCGTCAGCAGTTCGGGCTGATAAAAGTGGAACGGGAACGCCAGCACCTTCCCGCGGAACGGATTGTTCCGTTTCAAGGAATTCGTGAGCGTCAGGACGCCGTGCCCCGCGTCAAGCAAGCGCCGGGCGATGTAACGACCGGAATAGCCAAAAGCACCTGTGACCGCCGCGCGCATTATCCATTGGTCTCATAATTCCGGGATTTTTGCAAATATGGCCTTTCAGGGGCGGACGAGGAGCCGATAGAACCGCTGCGATGAGGCGCTCAAGGCATTTGTATCAGTGGCCACAGTCAGAGCGCTGTTTGTCACGGTAATGGCTGCGCCCAAATCAAGCCAGTTGGTTTGAAGAAGGTTGGTCTTGTACTGAATTTGATAAACCAGGCTGGTGGCGGCGATCCAGCTCAGGCTGAAGCTCTTTGCCGCCGCGACTTCGCTCCGAAATGCCACAGTCGGAACTGGCGTGACGCTGATGTCGTCCAAGCCAAAATAATTTGGATCATTTTCCGCGCCGAATTGAAGAATGGAATTTGTTCCAGAGGCGGTGACGATGAACTGTAGATTGGTCCAGGCAAAAGCCGGCGGGTTGGTGACGTCGTAGAGAGTGGTCCCGCTCCAATTGACAAGGAATTGCTGGACGGAACCGGAAACGGGGTTGTCGAGCCAAAACGAAATCAAGTAGTTTTGGCCGGCAACGGTGGCCAGGGTTTGCGAGAGGGTCGCCAGTTTGTTGTCGCCCAAAAATGCGCCGTAGGCGCCGGAATGGACAACTTCATATCCCGAGGCCGTGTCTTCAACAGCGTCGTAAACAATGAAATTTCCGTGCCCGTAATAAACGATGGTGTTGCCAACCAGCGTCCACCCCGTGAAATCGCCGGTTTCAAAGCCCCCGTTCTCCGCGAGCGACTGCCCAATTTGAAGGCTGAACGAAACGCTGTGGGCGACGTGCGTGCTCCAATTCGTAAAGATCATGTTTGTCGTGTAGATGCCGGCGGCGAGGTTATCGGCGGCGGCGCCAAAACCAACGGTGACGTTCGTGACGGCGCGCGCCGCCAGAACGCCGCCGGCCGGCGAGACCTCCAGCCAGGCCGCACGGTTGATGGCAGACCACGTGAGCGGGGACGAACTGTTGTTGGTCAAAACAAAGATATGATTGGCGGGGCTAAACGGCCCGCCGACTGCTCCGCTTGCGGTAAGGCCGGCGGAAGGCGTGATGCCTAATGAATCGGGAGCGCCGACCACCGCGTTGATGAGGCTTTGCCCCGCCGGCGCGCCCCAACCGGTGCAAAGGTCGTAACCAGTCACCGCGTAATAATTATCCGGGCTGCTGCTGGAAGTGTTGTTTCCGGTCGTGATGTCGTGAAAGACCGAGCTATATGAAGCGCCGTTGCCCAGCGCATAGATCGCCGGGTTAATGAAGCCAGCCATTGACGCGCCGGTTGACGCGGCCTGTTGGTTCATTAACGCCACCAGCGCCGCCCACAACGGCGTCGCGCAACTGGTGCCTCCAAACGTCGCCGCACTGCCATCGCCATACATGACGTACACGTTGTCCGCCGTCAAGGCCACGTCTGGAATGTTGCGATAGGCCGTCGAACCTCCATTGGCCGACATACTAATGCCCTCCTGCCAGGTGGGAATGGAATAATAGGAGCTGACGCCACCGCTGCTGCCGACATAGCTGCCGTTGTGCAGGCCCCAGTTCCATGTCGTTTCGGAAGACCACGAACCTCCCGGACCGGTGGTGGTCAGCGTCGTTCCACCCACCACGGTGATGTAGGGGCAACTGGAAGGCGCGTTGCCGAGCGACGTGTTGTCAACGCCGTTGACCGAAGAGGAGCCAACAGTGAAGGCGTCACTGTCGCCCGAGGCGTTGAAAAAGGACTGTCCCTGTGTGGCCATCTCTTTGAAAATATTGTCGGTGGTCGTGCTGGGGCCGCCGCTCCAACCCCAGGAACAGCTCAACTGCTTAATTTGGTTGCTGGCCGCCATCGTGTTCAATATGTCATTTGGCACACCGCTGGGGCCGGCCTCAAACACAACAATCTTGGACAGCCCCGGCGCCATGGCTATTGCCATTTCGATGTCCAATGAAACTTCCGGATTGCCGCTACCCGACCCCGTTGTCGGAACACCATTGTAGCCGTCCAGCAAGACCGTCTGGAGCGGCACGGACGAATACCCGGCCGCCGTCTCATAGGCCGAGATGTCGCTGGCATAAAAGCCGTCGAACTCCACCAAGCCAACCATTTGACCCGAGCCTGTCAACGTCCCCCCCGGAAAGTAAGCGGCGCGAAAATCGTTGCCGATGTAGCCGCCGTCAGAGGCGGAACCTGTTCTCGGGATGGCATGGGTGGATGGACTTGAGTCAATGCGCAGGCTTTTGGGGCGGGGCAAGACATAGTTGTTCAACCCGCTGATGTCCGAGATCGGCAGTAACGCATCGACCGACGGCTCGCCGTCCGGCGCATAAAAGTCGCGCGTTTCAGTTGGGTGGGCGTAAACGCGCAGGGTGATGTGAAACGCCTTTTGGATGTCCGCCACCGAACCGGACACGTCCAGCAACAAGCGGTTGGCGTGCCTGGCTGTCACCGTGAGATTGTTCCGGCGGACAAAAGCCGTCACCGCCGCGTAATCAGCCGCCGTGGGGCCAAACTTTGCGGTGAATTGATCGGGCGTCAAGTATTGCCGGTAGTTCGGACTGGTTGGATCATAAATTTGCGCCAGAAAATCCTCCAACCCTTTGGCGTCCCGCAGTGGCAGCCCGATGGCGAGGTTCAAGCGATTGGTGGCGGGCAAATTCCCCCTGGCCGACAGGCGCCCCACTGCTTCAGGCACATGGCCCGGCAACGTTTTCAACGCCGCATCCGCCGCCGGCATCGACTGCGCCAGGACAAGAATGGAAATGCCGCACAGACCCCGAAACAAGGCCGCCCCTGTTGTTCCAACTCCCTTTGAATTGTTCTTGGTCATGGTGTCCTCAGAAGTGTGTGCCTTCGATGCCGCCTGCTTCGCGATTCAGCCGGAATCTCCTTGCGCGATCTTTTAGGATCAAATTCAACACTTACAGTCAAGCTCGTGGCCTGACGCTAATCCGTCAAGCCACCAATTTAACAAGGCCCGGTTTAATGACGTGCCTTTGGCTGGGTCGTGGCGGCGCCGGAAAAGTTCGGCGGCGGTCCCACTGTAGCACCGCCGGGGCCGCCAGGTCCACCGGGACCGCCGAGTCCGCCAGATCCGCCAGATCCACCAGGTCCGCCAGGTCCGCCAGGTCCGCCAAGTCCGCCAGGTCCACCAGGTCCACCGGGCCCGCCACAACCCGCGCCCGCCCCGGCGCTAATGAAACCTTGGTAAAGGGCAAATGCTCCATCGTAATCGCCGGAGCCTGAAACTTGGGCGCTCAAGGCAAAACCATCCTCGGTCACAGTCCCGCTGGAATCAATGCCGGCATACGTAACAGTCGCCACTCCCGAGACGCTAAAATGCCAGGTTAATGCCGTGGCGCCGCTGTCATTTTGAAACCCGAATGTCTCCAAAGCTTGGACGTTCGTCACCAGGGTTCCCGTATTGGTGCTGAACGACACGGATTCGATGTGGTTCGACGATGCCTCGAAAACGAAGAACCCGGTGACATCGACCGCGGCATTGCTTCCCCCCTTTACGGCCACCGTCAGCGCCCCGCCGGTGGATTCAGTCAATAACAACTGCGCGTTCGTCGGGAATGTTGCGCCCAATGACACCCCCAATGCGCTGATCACGTCCGCAGTGGTGAGGTGGATATGGGTGGCAGACTGGACTGCCACGCCGGCGATTGTTGACTCCGCGCCGGCGATGGTTGCCGTCAAATCTATATTTAACGGTTGTGCAAGGTTGGTTTCTGACAACGTGGTTTCTGAAGCGGCCGCGGTCCATGCGCATAACGCGGCAAGAATCGCGGTTGTTGCTGTTTTTTTCATCTTCTCTCCTTTTTAATTTGCGGAATCGTCGAATCCGATGGCGTTGCTTCGCCGGTTCCGCGTTCGCTGCATTGCTTTATTGCCATCGAACGGCCTCGCCGGTTCAAACAGAGCCGGCGTCCCCAAGCCGCAAAGTTTTCATAATCAATTCAAACACGAACGATTCTTCAACTCTTGTCACATGCCGGCATGGGGCGTTTGCCGGCTTCAACTTGTCATCGAAGAAGCCCCAGCAGAACTGCCTGCGCTTCTTGTCTTGCAGTGAGGACGCTTTCGAGGCTGGCTTGGGCGGCTTCCAGCCTGGCTTGCTTGTCTTTGCGGGCGGCGCGGTATTTGACAAGCGCGTCTTTGATTTGTTCGACAGGGGCCTTGTCGTCAAGAGCCTTCTGCAACGCTTGCCGTTCGGCGCTGGCTTGCGGCCCAGGCCCGCCCGGACCGCCCGGACCGCCGGGACCCATCATTCCCATGTTGGCATCCCGGCGTGTGTCCATCACTTTTTGAACCATGGGTTGAATCACGGACCACTCCATGTCATTGGTGACATTCAGGCTTTGCCGGATTTGGGACATCATGCGCTGTTGGAACTGGGCGGGGTCGAAGCCGCCGCCCGGACCACCGGGGCCTTCGCCGTTGTCATCCTGGGCGAACAGGTTTGCGCCGCACAGGCACAGGGCGGCGGCCATCCCCCAAAGGCTGAATCTTGTTTTAAGTTTCATGGATCATTCTCCCTTTATTAAGTGCATTTGTTTGTTACGCTTATGCTTGCCTCTTTTTATCTGCTCGAAACGGTTCCCCACCCCACTCAGGCCGGGACGGATCGAGGGACCCGCCCCGGCTCCGGTCCAATAGTCCTGGCTCATGCGCCGGACTACCAACCTCGGCGCAACTTTAGCCTGAACCGGACGAGGCGGATACCAATTTGGGACGAGTCTCCGCCGGTTTGTGATGAAACGGTTAATAGCAGTGACAGAAGCCGCGCGCGCCGCGCAGGCGAATTTCGTCCCCAACCTTGCAGCGCCCGTCCCATCTCTGCGGCGTTTCATCCCATTTGGATCGCCGGTTTCTTCCCGAACTGTTGCGCTGTGAGTGCGAGGGGGGTTTGGTGCGCAAACAGGCTCCGCTTGAATGGCATTGCCTGCACAGTTCATTCCCAAAGTGAGCGGACGATGCTAGCCTTGAGTGAGGAAAGCGTTTGCGTTTTAACCGGGCCTCCCTCGTATTCCCCTTCCAGACCGTGTCTCAACAGACCGCGGCTAAAGTTTTGGCGGCATTGGCCGATAGACAAGGCGGGAGTGAACTGGATCACCTGATCTGGGTGTGCAGCGCATTGCAGAAATGGCGCCAGGCGCCAATGCAAACGTAAACGTAAACGAAAACAGTTGATGGACGGTTTCGCGCCGTCCGCCAGCGCACACTAAATAAATGAAAGGATCCTGTTATGACCATATCCAGCCTCTCATCTGTTGACTATTATTCCGCCACCACAAGTTCGGCCAAGACCAACAAGTCCAGCACATCCAATCCACTGGCCAATGCCCTCGCCACGGTGGAAAGCGACTTGAAATCCGGAGACACCACCGACGCCTCAAGCCTGCTCTCAAACCTTCTTGCCAATGCGCCAAGTTCTTCTTCCGGCAGCAGCGGCAGTTCGAGCGTTGGCAGCCAAATTACCAGCTATCTCAAATCGCTCCAGAGCGCGGTCTCTTCCGGTGATACCTCCACAGCGGAGAGCATCCTGACGAATCTGAACGCTTATCTCGCGGCCAATCCGCCGCCCCAAGCCCCTCCCCCGGCGAATGGCGCGTCCGCGTCCGGAAACCCGCTGGAGAACGCGCTCGCCACAGTGGAAACTGATTTGCAATCGGGTGACACGTCGGACGCCTCAAGCCTGCTCTCAAACCTTCTTTCCCATGCGCCAGGCTCTTCTTCCGACAGCAGCAGTTCCACCGCCAGCAGCAGCAGTTCGAGCGTTGGCGACAAAATCACCAGCTATCTCAAATCGCTCCAGAGCGCGGTTTCCTCGGGCAATACCACGACTGCGACAAGCATCATCTCTGAACTAAACGCTTATCTCGCCGCGAACGCGCCAGCCCAACCGGCTGGTTCGGGCACGTATTCATCGGATGGCACGCTGGCATCCGCCTCCTTGTCCAGCGACAACGCCCTGAGCGCCTTGGGCTGAACACATTTCCAAAACATTAAAATCCAATGAAAGGAATGCCATGAGTGTTTCATCCGTCTCCAGCCAGATGTCATCCGCCGCGACCATTTCGGGCAACGCCACTGTTGCCCAACTCGAACAACAACTGCAGAATCTCCAGCAGCAAATACAAAAGGAACGCCAGAGCAAAGACAGCTCCAAAACCAAAGAGGAGGTCGTCCGGGAGTTGGAGGCGGAGATTCAGATGGTCCAAATCGAGATTCAGCAGGCCCAGGCCAAGGCCGCCGGGAAGAGTTCCCATCAAAACGCCTCAACCCAAACCACTGCGGGCGATTCAGGCCGGGAGAGCGCCGGCTCGCAAGGCAATTCGAGCCAGACGCTCAACGCGGTGGCATAAAAGAGCGCAGGGTCACGGGACCTGGGGCGGACGGCAGACTTGGCCGCGCAGCCCAAAACGGGCTGCGATCAGGAAAGCTCCAGGGCGCGTTCCAAATCCCGAATGCCCCGCAACATTGTCAACTGTTTGCCTGTTTCCATCATAATAACAATGTATTCCCCTTTGCCCATGGGCTGGATCTCCTTGATCCGCGAAAGGTTCACAATCACCGAACGGCTGATGCGCTGGAATGATCCCGGACAAAGCCTCTTCTCCAGCGCCTGCATCGTTTCCCGGATAATGTGCGTTTGCGCGCCGGCGTGCAACACCGCGTAGTTGCCCGCGGATTCAATCCAATCAACATCCGCCGCCTTGACAAACAGGACGCGCTGGGAAGATTTGATGACAAAGCGGCTCAAGTGCCTTTGATCCGGACGGAGAGTTTCGATCAAGGCGGCGATCTTGGGGTCCGGCCCCCGATTGTTCAAATTCCCAAATTGTTCCCGCGCATGCTCCACGGCCTCGGCGAAACGCCGCCGGCTGAACGGCTTCAACAAATAGTCCAACGCGTGAACCTCAAAAGCCTTTAACGCGTGCTGATCATAGGCTGTGGTGAAGATGATGATCGGCATTTTTCCCCGGCCGATCGCTTGCAGGACATCAAAGCCGCCGACTTCAGGCATCTGAATGTCAAGAAAAAGCAAGTCGGGCGACTTCTCCCGGATCAGCTTGATCGCTTCGCGCCCCGTGCCGCATTCGCCGATGACCGAAATGCCCGGCATGTCATTGAGAAAGGCGGCGATGCGCTTTCGCGCCAGCGGTTCGTCATCTACTATCAGTGAGCGAATATTCATGGCTGAAGTCCGGCAGGAGTTTCATTCGTTCGGAACGGGATTTCAATGCTCACGCGCGCCCCCGTGGGAGTGTTCGCAATCAGGCGGAACTGGTGCCCTTCGCCGTAAAGCGCTTGCAGCCTGGCTTTGGTGTTGGAGAGTCCGATCCCTTCGCTCATGGCAAGCAATTCGCGCCCACTGAAACCGCCGCCGTCATCACACACCTCCAGGCGCAACATCTCCTCATGGCGTTGCACCCGAATCGTCACCAGTCCGCCGCATTCGCGCGTTTCAATCCCATGCCGGATCGAATTCTCGACCAAAGGCTGAAGCAAAAGCGGAGGCACCATGGCGCCGTCGGCAGCCGGGTCGATCTCCCGTTGGACGCGCAGCCGCCCGCCAAAGCGGGTTTGTTGGATGTCCAGATAACGACTGACAAATTCAAGCTCCTTCTGCAACGGCACTTCGTTCTGTGACGAAACGTCGAGGCACATTCGCAGAAACTGACTCAGGGCGCCAATCATATCATCAGCCGCCTGGGGATTTTCGTGAATGAGCGTGGCAATCGCGTTGAGGGTGTTGAAAAGAAAATGGGGTTGCAACTGCATCTTCAGCGCCTGGAGATTGGCCTGGTTCAGGCGCGCTTCAAGTTCCAAGGCGCGGCGCTCGCGCTCTCGAGACTCCTGAAAATGGCTCAATGCCCAGCAACCACACACGATCCACCAATAAACCGGCGCAGTGAACTGGATTGTGAACATGGCCCGACGCACCACATCGCGCCATGAGCCGCTTCCAGGAGCGAACATTGGCCCGCCACCCATCATGCGCGGACCAGGCATGGACCCGAAGTTGCCCATTGGCGGCAAGCCCCCCATCTCATTCGTGGATCTTGGATCTGGTCCACCGCCCGGCCCGAAGGGCCTGTCTTCAAAGGGCGGCCCTGGACTGCTTCCCGGAGGCCTCGGCCCTCTCTCGGAACCAACCCCGCCTCCGTCGGGCCTGCCGCCGCGTGGACCGGCAAAAGCGCCTCCGAAAAAAGGCCCCTGCGGGGCGGGAAAAGTTAATGTCAACAGCGCCTCGTACGCCATCGCGACGAGCAGACACGCCGCCAGATGCGCCAGCAGATTCCGCCGCCATCGAGTTAGGTCAAATCGAAAAACACCCGCCAAACCGACAATCAGGGGCGACATCAGCATCCAGGGAAACCAGCGGCGCAATGATCCTTCAGCGGCCATCCACCATGAGATTCCCCACGGTCCGTTTGTCACGCTGAGATAGAATTCCATGGCGACGACGAACGCCAACGACAGACAAAACACATTCACCAACGCGGTTCTGATCAACAGCGTTTGCCAGACCTTTTGCCCCGAAATCCAACGAGCCATATGGGAAACTGCTCCCTTCAACCCCTATTTAATGGCTAAGTTCCGCACAAGTCCAGCAAACTTGAATTGTCCATCGTCCATTGACGGTTCCTCAACGTTTTCGGTGGAATAGAAATGCGGCAAGTGTCGCCTGGATTCTGGCCTCCACGCCGCCGTTGCCATGAGCGGACGCGATCGGTGTGATGCCAGGGTGCTACAGGTGCTACAAAAAAGCCAAATTGTAGCACCCTTGTAGCACCCTAACTCATTGATAATCAACGTTTGTAGCACTGTAGCGGGGGGGTGGGGGGGTACAGAATCCCAGTCACTTCGGCCGTGCGCTGCGCTGCTTCGCTCCGGCTGGCCGCTCCAATTTGGCGCCAAAGAAGGCTTGTAATGAAACTCTATTCCACCGAAAACAGCGAGGAACCCCATTGACATACGTAAGTACCTTGCTGACAACATGTTGTGATTATTCAAATTGCCGAAAATTTCACGGTTTTTTTCGGGGCAGATTGTCTTGAGAATTTCCAAGGTGGACTTCGGTTTTTTTCCGGCCTTTCAAACTGAAAGCGATACTTGCCTAATCGAAATTGTTTGAATACTTTGGGTGTGTCAAATTGGCGCTGCGGTTGCGCCATCGCGGGTAATCATCATTTTTATGGCTGCGGTAACATCGAGTTTTTTGGATAAAGTCCTCGGCAGGATCGGACGGCTGGATGCCGAAGGAGTGCAAACGGTTGTCCAACGATTGGCCCGGGAACGAAAGTTCCTGGAAACGTTGTTCAATGCCATCGAGGACGGCGTGGTGGTGGTCGATGAGCAGGGGCGCATCCTTTATTTGAATCAGGCGGTGACCCGGTTGCTCAATTGGCTGCCGGAAGAAGTGGAAGGACGTCCGATCAAGGAGTTGTTGCCGGAATTGGATTGGGACAGTTTGACCGCCGTCGGTCCCGATGGCCGCCAACAGACCACGCGCCACGAGTTTGAGGTGGCTTATCCGTACGCCCGGTTCCTGCGCCTTTACGCGGCGCCGCTGGACGGCGAGGCCAGGGGCGGTTCCGGAATGGCCTTGATTCTGAATGACGCGACGGAAGCGCGGCAGAAGACGTTCGAAGCGATCGAGAGCGAGCGCATCCATTCGCTGACGCTGTTGGCGGCCAGCGTGGCGCATGAAATCGGCAACCCGCTCAACGCCCTGCACATTCACCTGCAATTAATGGCGCGCCAAATCAAGAAACTCAGGGACGCCGCGGCGACGGCGACGCCGGGAAAGTTTTCGCGGCGCGATGCGAAAACGCAGGGCGACACCGCGGAGGTGGCGGAGAAGTTGGAGCATTATCTGGAGGTGGCCAAAGGCGAGATTTCCCGTTTGGATTACATCGTGACGCAATTCCTCCAGGCCATCCGGCCGTCCCCGCCGCAATTGGCGCCGGGCTCGGTCAATGACGTGGCGCGGGAGACGCTGGAATTGTTGCGGCCGGAGTTGGAGAACCGGGGGTTGAACGTCAAGGAGAAACTGGCGAGGCGGGTGCCGTTGACGCCTTTGGACGCGGGCCAGATGAAGCAAGTGTTGACGAACTTGATCAAAAACGCCATGCAGGCGATGACGCGCGACGGCACGCTCACCGTGCAGACGGGCCACACGCCGGATGCGGTCTGGGTCAGCATAGCGGACACCGGCGGCGGCATTGCCCGGGACCAGATCAGCCGCGTATTCGAGCCGTTTTATACGACCAAGAAGAAAGGGACCGGTTTGGGGCTGATGATCGTGCAACGCATCGTCCGGCAGCATGGCGGGCACATTGATGTGGAAAGCGACGTCGGGCAGGGCACGACCTTTCGCATCAGCCTGCCGCTGCGCGAACGCCAGCCCAGATTGCTCGGCAGTTCAAAAGTGGAATCGGACGCGCCGCAAATGCGCGGGAACGCCCAGGCGCCGGAATGAAAACGGAAGAGAAGCCCAAGCTGTTGATCGTCGATGATGAAAAGCCGACGCGCGAAGGTTTGCGGGCGGCGTTGGAAGATCATTATGAAGTGTGGATGGCCGAGGACGCCAAGGCGGCCACGGGCCTGCTGGAAGAGGAGAATTTCGCCGTGCTGCTGACGGATTTCCGGCTGCCGCAGGAAGACGGGATGAAGTTGATCGCGCGGGCCAAGTCGCTGCCCAAACCGCCGATTTGCATATTGATGACGGCGTATGGCTCGGAGGAGCTGGCGGTGGACGCGATGAAGCACGGCGCGGATGATTACATCGCCAAAGGGCGGTTGCAGATTGATGAATTGGAAATGCGGATTGCCCGCGCGTTGCGCCAGCAAAACCTGGAGGTGGAGAACGTGGCCATGCGGCAGCAATTGCAAAGCAAATTCGGCCTGGAAAACATCGTGGGGCAGTCGCAGGCCATGCGGGAAGTGTTTGATATTGTCCGGCAGGTGGCGTCGTCTCGGGCCACCGTATTGCTGCTGGGCGAAAGCGGCACGGGCAAGGAATTGATCGCCAAGGCGATTCATCAACTGAGTCCGCGCGCCAAGTTGCCGATGGTCACCGTGCATTGCGCGGCGTTGCCGGCGACATTGTTGGAGAGCGAGTTGTTCGGGCATGAGAAAGGGGCGTTTACGGGAGCGCATGAAAAGCGGGTGGGGCGCTTCGAACAGGCCCAGGGAGGAACGCTGTTTCTGGATGAAATCGGGGAGATTGATCCGACGTTGCAGGTCAAATTGCTCCGTTTCCTCGGCGAACGGACCTTCGAACGCGTCGGCTCGAACAAGACATTGATGGCCGATGTCCGGCTCATCACCGCGACGAATAAGAGCCTGGAAGAGCAAGTCAAGGCGGGGAAATTCCGCGAGGACCTGTTTTTCCGGTTGCGCGTGGTGGAGATCAAGCTGCCGCCGCTGCGCGAGCGGAAGGAAGATTTGCCCCTGCTCGCCAAAACGTTTTTGAGCGAGTTTGCCATGGAAAACAATAAAAAAGTGAATGATTTTACCCCGGACGCTTTCGAAGCCTTGATGAGTTATCCCTGGCCCGGCAATGTGCGCGAATTGCGCACCGCTGTGGAAAGCGCCGTCGTGCTCTCGCGCGGCGAACGCATCAGCCTGCGGGATCTTCCGGCGACCCTCCGGGAGGCGGAGGGCGGGACGGGCCATGCGGCGCGATTGCCAGCCCAGGCGGATTTGAGCGTGGTAGAGGCGGAAAAGCGGCTGATCGTCCGCGCCCTCAAGGAATGCGACAGCAACCGCACATTGGCAGCGGAGAAACTCCACATGAGCCGGCGGACGCTGCACCGGAAATTACACCTTTATCATTTGGAGGGAATTTAATGCCGTTGCAATCGTGGATCCATCATTGGGAAGAGGGCGCCGGGGTGCGGGTGTTGAAGGTGGCCGCCGCGCTGCTGGGATTCATCGCATTGGCTTCGCTTTACGATTTATTGAGCTACGAGGGTTATTCGTCGGAGGAAGCCATGGAGAGCGCGCAACTGGCCCGCAATCTGTCCGAGGGCAAGGGGTACACGACGGATTCGATCCGGCCCCTGGCGCTTTACTTATTGGAAAGCGCGGCCGAGCCAGGGCAATCCTCGAAAGTTCTTGCCCAACGCGTGCCGGATTTGAGCAACGCCCCGGTGTATCCGTTTTTGCTGGCAGGGCTGATGAAGGCGCTGCCGTTTCAGTTTGCCGCCAAACAGTATTGGTCTTACCAACCCGAGCTGTGGATCAGCATCTTCAACCAGGCGCTCTTTTTTGCGGCGGTGATTCTTCTCTTTCTGCTGGCGTGGCGGCTCTTCGACTTGAATGTCGCCTGGCTCTCGGCCGCTCTTTTTGCCGGGACAAAATTATTCTGGAGATTCAGTGTTTCGGGATTATCGACGCTCTGGCTGATGTTGATTTTTTTGGGGGTTGTCTGGTGCATGGCGGGCATCGAGAGGCGGGACCGCGCGGCGACGGCGGGGGCGGGCGGCAAATCGGTTCCACTGGCCCTGCTGATCGGGGTGCTGGCCGGCGTGGGAGGACTGAGCCGCTATGCCTTTGCCTGGATGATCGTGCCCGTGATCTTGTTTGTCTGGCTGAGCGTGACTCGCGGGAGGGGCAAACTGTGCGTGACGATTGCAGTGTCGTTCCTGGCCGTGATGACCCCGTGGCTGGCGCGCAATGTCATGCTCAGCGGCCATTGCTTTGGCACGGCGGGCTACGCCGTGGCGCAGGAGACGCCGCCGTTTCCGGAAGACACCCTGGAGCGTTCGTCCGACCCGCGCAGCGGGTTGAAGCGTCTGGCGCCCGCGGATGTCGGCAACAAATTCCTGGCCAATGCGCGGGAGATTTGCGGGAACGAAGCGCCACAATTGGGGGGGAATTGGATTTCGGCGTTTTTCCTGGCCGGACTGCTCATTCCATTTCGAAATGCGGGCTTGATGCGCTTGCGCTGGTTTCTGGTGGGTTCGCTGATTTTGCTGCTTGTGGTGCAGGCGTTGGGGCAAACGCATGTGAGCAGCGATTCGCCGCGGATCAATTCGGAGAACCTGCTCGTGCTGTTGGCGCCGCTGGTGTTTATCTATGGCGCGGCGCTGTTTCATACGCTGCTCGACCAAATCAACCTGCCGGCGGTGGATGCGCGCGGGACGGCGGTGGCGGTTTTTGTCGCAATCCTGTGCGCGCCGCTTTTATTTGGGCTGCTGGCGGCCCGTAATGCGCCGGCCAACTCGCCTTATTCGCCTCTGCACGTTCAACAAACGGCCCGCCTGTTGCAGACCAACGAATTGATGATGAGCGACATCCCAAGCGGGGTGGCCTGGTATGGCGGGCGTTCCTGTGTCTGGCTGCCGCTGGATGATGAGAACGAGTTTTTCAAGGTCAATGCGCTCAAGCCAATTCAGGGATTATTTCTGACGCAAGTGACTACGGATAAACGGTTTCTGTCGCAAATGAAGGCTGATGAAAAAGGCTGGGGCCATTTCGTGCTCGAATGCTCGGAGCATGGCGAAGTGCCGACGGGTTTTCCGTTAAGAAAGGCGCCGCAGGGACTTCTGCCGGATCAATTGTTCCTGAGCGACAAGGTGCGCTGGCAGGAATTCAAAACAAGGCCTTGATTGATGCGGGGAGGCGCCTGGAAAAAAATGCAAAATATTCTTTTGACAATTTCCGGCGTTGCTCTTAGAACTCGCTTTGGTTGAACGAGAGTTCACGAACAATGGTCAGATGATGCACTGGCGTCAGGGAGAACAATCGAGATATTTATGAAAAGAATCTGTGTGTCCGCAGGGTTGGTTGCGCTTGGCGCGGCTGCCGCCCATGCCCAATACGCCCCCGGTTTGAGTTCAACGGAAGCGTCAAAGCCCTGGTCCTTATCGGCCAGCATTCGCGGCTTTTACGATGACAACTATCTGACGCAGCCGAAGACCTATCCCGTGATCCTTCCAAACGGCACGGGCGGGTACTCGCACGCGCGGGACAGTTACGGCGTGGAATTGAGTCCTGCGATCTATTATAACCATTCCGTCGAGGACACGCTGTTGAGCGCCAGTTACGTTTATGACCTGCACTGGTATGAGGACCGCGATGGCACACTGGACCAGACCCACCAGTTCAACGCCATGATGGACCATGAATTTAGCGAACGATACAAATTGATCTTGACCGAATCGTTCGTCGTCTCGCAGGACCCGGCGGTCATTGATCCGACGGTGCAGTCCACGGCGTTGCGCGTGCCAGGCAGCAACGTTCGCAACACCGCGACGGCTGATTTTACGATGGTATTGACCCGGCTGTTTGATGTGCATCTCGGTTATGTCAACACGCGTTACTGGTATCAGCAAAGCGGAGCAGACGAATTTCCAGCCTACTCAAGTCCGAGCTATCAGGCGGAATTGAACCGGATGGATCAAACAGGGACCGTGGATCTGCGCTGGAAAGCTTTGCCGGAAACGACCGGCGTGCTCGGCTATTCATTCGAAAACCTCGATTACACCACTACTGAAGATATTATCTATTCGTCAAGCGCCGACCCCATTAACGGGCCGGGCCACCTTGTCGCCAAAAGCCGCAACTCCGATACAAGTTCTGTGTATATTGGGGCCGATGAAAGCTTCACGCCCAATTTGAATGGTTCGATACGGGCGGGAGGCGAATATCTCGATTATTACAATTACGGTTCGCACAGCATCTCCCCTTACGTCGATGCGAGCCTGACATATCAATATATGCCCCAAAGCACCGCGCAATTCGGCTCAAAGAGTTGCACAATGCGACAGACGTTGCGGGCCAGGGCGTTGGCGGGAACACGCCGGTGCTGGACGAGGAATCAACGGCCGTTTATTTGTCGGTCAGCCACCGGGTCACCTCGCGCTTCACAGCCTCTGGCATGGCTCAGGCCCAATATTCGACTTTTAATGGAGGCGGACCCTATTTTGATGGGAAGGAGGAGAACTTTTACAACCTGACCCTGAATCTCACGTATCATTTCACGCCCTGGCTGGATGGGCAGGCCGGATACGCCTATAGCAAGTTGAATTCCGAATTAACCGGCATTCCGCCCGGTACCTCTACCCGCAGTTACACGCGGAACATGGTTTATATTGGCGTCCGCGCCACATATTAGGAAAAAATAATTTGACGTTTGGTGCAGAAGGCTGGATTGTATATGTTTGATGTACGATCTGGCTTTCTTTTTTTAAGTCTATGGATGCTGCAACAACAAGCGAAGTACCTGAGCTGAAATTGCATTTTTTGGATTATTGGCGCGTCATCCGCCTGCGGCGCAGCCTGATCGTCATGGTTTTTCTGCTTTGCGTCGTGACCAGCACCCTGTTGACCTTCTGGCTGCCGAAGCAGTATGCCAGCACCGTTCGCATTGAGGTGCAAAAGGACACGCCCGAGATTCCCGTGACCGGGGGCGGGGGACACATGAACGCGTACGGATCGGACCCTTACTTCCTGACCACCCAATTCAAGATTATTGAGTCCTATTCGATACTGACCAACGTCATAACCACTCTCCATTTGGACGAGAAACTGGCCGCGCAAACGGGTGACACGCCTTGGACGATGGACAGAACCTACGCGGCCTTGTTTGGTAAAATATCCGTCGAGCAAACGCGCATGACCAGTTTGATCGAAATCTCGGTCAAAAATTCCGACCCCAAAATGGCCGCCGACATCGCCAACGCCATTGTGGATGCCTACCGCGATTCGCGCCTGGAAAAGTGGAAGGGCGACCGCTTGGGCGGCATCACCAAATTGCAAGCCCAACTGAGTGAAGATGAAACGAAGCTTGGCAACATGGAAACCAATTTGAATGAGTTGCGGGCCACGTTGGAAATTTCCGACATGGAGGAAGAGAGTCCGATAACCAGCGCAACCATTGAGACGGAACAACTCCGGGAGTATCAGCACGAAGAAACGATGGCCCTGACCGATTACCTCGAATACAGCAATATTCTGGCCGGAATCGCCTTGATTCCGACCAATGAACTGGGAGAGGCGCTGAACACCGCCTACGCCCATCAAACGGACGCGGAATTGGGCGAACTCTCCATGCGACTGAACTTGGCCAAGGACAGACTGGCCGCGACGAAAAACGAATACGGCCCAAAACATACGGAATATCTGACCGCGCAAAAGCAGTTCGAACAAGCGCAGCATGATTATGACAACAAATTGGCCGGCATCATTGCCGGGTTGAAGGAGCGGGTGGAAATAGACCGGACGAGCATGCAGGTGGTGCAGCGCCTGAAAGCGGATTTGGAAAAGAAAAGGAGGGATCTTGCCCGTAAAAACCAGCCGTATTTCAGCTTAAAGCGAAAGACCGAAGATCTCAGGCGCAACAACGAGGATCTGAATCGAACGATACAAAAGGAAGTGGCCGAAGTGGGCCAGCCTCTCAACACCGTCATTGTGCGCGATCCCGCCAGGCCCGTGTTGCGTCCGGTCAGTCCCAAGACTTACGTCATTATTCCGTTCGGCATATTTGTCGGTCTCATGGTCGGAGTCAGCCTGGCGTTCTTCATCGAATATCTTGATACCAGTGTCAAGACCATTGATGACGTGGAGCGCGCCCTGCAGGCGCCGGTTCTGGGAGTCATTCCGCAGAACATCGGCAACATCATGGAGGAGGGGGCGGAAACTCCTCATGCGGAGGCGTATCGGGTGCTGCGCACCAACATTCTGTTTTCGCGCAAAAATGAAAGCTGGAACACCATTTCCGCGCTGAGCGGCGGCGCGGGCGAAGGCAAAACGACCACGCTATTTAATTTGGCGGTCATCTTTGCCCAAAACGGCCAGCGGGTGCTGGTGGTGGATTCCGACCTCCGCCGTCCCGCCATTCACAAGATGCTGCACGTTTCCAACACGATTGGTTTGACCGATTTTCTCCTCAAGCAGCGCACGCTGGACGAAATAATTCAGAAAACCAAATTGCCCACGCTCGACTTTATTGCCAGCGGCAAGCTGCCCAGCAGTTCGATGAGCATTTTGGGATCGGCCCAGATGAAGGAAACCATCCAGGAGCTCAAGCGCCGTTACGAATTCATCTTTTTTGATTCTCCGCCGTTGCTCGGCGTGAGCGACGCTTCCATTCTGGCCAGCGAAATGGATATGGTTTTGCAAGTCATTCAATACCGTCGTTATCCCCAGCCGATGACCCTCCGGGCCAAGCAGATGATTCTCAAGGTCGGCGGCAACCTGGTCGGCATCGTGCTGAACAACATCAATATGAGCCAGGACGAAAACTACTACTATTACAGCGGATATTACGAATATGGCGCTCAACAAAAGGACCGGACGGTTGTCCAATTGAGTGATGCGGCCAAAGAAGCCAAAATTGACATTAAGCAGAAATATTGACCCAGCTGGCCCGGCCGCAACCGCATTATGAGATTATCAGGCAATAATATTCGGGATGGTTCGTCTCTTTTTGCGCTCGCCATCATCGGCCTCCTGCTGGCCGGTTGTTGGAGTCAGGGCCCAAAAAAGGACCAGCCCGTGGCAACGGTTCAATCGACCAATGCCTCAAGCGACTTGCGATTTGACCCGTTGCGCGTAGGGGACAGCATCAGAGTGGATTTCTCGGGCACCCCCAGCGCCATTCCCTCCATCCAAACCGAAATCAAAGGCGATGGCACCATTCGTCTTGATTTTATCGGGGACGTTCTAGCCGACGGAAAGACGCCCGGCGAATTGGAGAAAACCATTCAAAGGGATTATGTCCCCGCCTATTACACACACTTGAATGTGACCGTCACGCCGGTGGTGCGCTTTTTTTACGTGGACGGCGAGGTTTCTGGAGGAGGGGGCGGCGGGCGGATACCGTACACCGGCCAGATAACGGTGACCCGGGCCATTGCGGCCGCAGGCGGTTTCAATCCTTTCGCCAATCGCAGAAACGTCAGGCTTTACCGGGTCGATGGCACTATCAAGACCATCAATTGCATCAAAGCGCTGGAGGATCCGAAATTGGATCTGCCCGTTTACCCCGGCGACAAAATTGTGGTCAAGCGCAGGCTCTGGTAAATGGTCCAACTCCAAATCCTCTCCGGCAGGAGAGCAGGCGCGACATTTGACGGTTCCAGCCTGCCCATTACAGTCGGGCGTTCGGAGCAGTCAAATGTGTCTTTGGAGGAACCGGGGGTTTGGCCGTGTCACTGCAAAATCCATTGGCGGCAGGAGGGCCTGGTCCTCGAGGTTGAACCCGGCGCGCTGGCCAGCGTTAACGGAGTGCCGATGCCGCGCGCCCTCTTGCGCAATGGCGACATGATTACCCTGGGCGGTGTGACCCTGCGGTTCAGCTTAAGCCCCATCCAACAGTCCAGCGCAGCGTTGAGAGAATGGCTGACCTGGATCGCGCTGGGCGCATTGTGCCTGGGTCAGGTGGCGGCAATCTACTGGCTGAATCGTTGATCAATGGCGAAAGTGACGGGTGCCCGTGAAAACCATGGCCATGTTGCGCTCGTCGGCCGCCGCAATAACTTCGGCATCGCGCATCGAGCCTCCCGGTTGGATGGCTGCGGTTGCGCCGGCTTCGGCCGCGGCCGCCAGCCCGTCGGCAAAAGGGAAGAAGGCATCGCTGCACACGGCGCTGCCGCGCAAAGAGAGACCTGACTCGCGAGCTTTCCAAACAGCGATTTTACTGGCGTCCACCCGGCTCATCTGGCCGGCGCCCACTCCCAGCGTGCGGTCGGAGGCCGCATAGACGATGGCATTTGACTTGACATGTTTGACGATCGTCCAGCCGAAAAGCATGGCTTGCCGTTCCTCTTCCGTTGGGTGGCGTTGCGTCACCACCCGCCACTCCGCGGCGGAAACGATCTTTGTGTCGCGGTCTTGAGCCAGGAACGACTCCGCCCCAACGTCGCGCAGTTCAGCCGAACCGCCGCCGCCCGGCCATTTGAGCACTTTCATCAGGCGCAGATTCTTCTTGCGCCGCAAAAGGTCGAGCGCCTCCGCCGCAAAATCGGGCGCGACAATGACCTCGCTGAAAATCTCCGTCAGGGCTTCGGCGCAGGGCAAATCAAGCGGGTGATTGACCGCGATGATCCCGCCGAAGGGGGCTTGTTTGTCGGTCGCAAAAGCCTTTTCCCAGGCTTCACGGAGTGTTTTGCCCTGTCCCGCCCCGCAAGGATTGGAGTGTTTGAGGATGGCCAAAGTTGGGGCGGCTTCCGCGAATTCCGCGGCCAGGGCGGCGGCGGCGGTCAAGTCCAGGATATTGTTATAGGACAATTCCCTGCCATGCAATTGCCGGAAATAATCTCCGAAGCGGCCGTAGAGAGCGGCGCGTTGATGCGGATTCTCGCCGTAGCGCAACGTTTGCGCGTGGCACAAGTTCAATTGAAGGTTCGCGGGCCAGGGGTCGCCGGCCTTGAGCGGCGCCGGCGGTGAGCCGGCGCCGGGGATGCCAAATGTCCTGGAGAGGTAGCCGGCAATCTGCGCGTCGTAAGCAGCGGTGCCGGCAAAGACGCCCGCCGCCAGCCGGCGGCGCAGTTCCGGCGTGGTCTGGCCGGCGGCGGCAATCTGGCCGGCGACCTCGGCGTAATTCGCCGGGTCCATGACAACGGTCACGCTTTCATGATTCTTGGCCGCGCTGCGCAGCATCGAAGGCCCGCCAATATCGATATTCTCGATGGCCTCGGCCAAAGTAACATCGGGCCGGGCGGTCGTCCGGGCGAAAGGATAGAGATTGACCACCACCAGGTCGATGGGCTTGATGTCATGTTTGCGGGCGGCCGCTTCATGTTCTTCGTTGCCGCGCAAATAGAGCAGGCCGCCGTGGATTTTTGGATGCAACGTTTTGACCCGCCCATCCAGCATCTCGGGAAAGCCGGTGTAGGCGCTCAAGTCGCTGACGATAATGCCCTGTTCGCGCAACGCCCTGGCCGTGCCGCCGGTCGAAATCATTTCAATTCCCGCGCCAGCCAGGGCTTGCGCAAAAGGGATGAGTCCGGTCTTGTCGAAAACGGAGAGCAAGGCACGTTGAATTTTCGCCATACAACTATCAATTTTCCAGAAGGCGCGAAGGAGTCAACCTGATTTGCAGGGCAAACGCATCTAAAACTGATCTGCCGCGAAAAAGCAAGAAACGCAAGATATGGATGATAGGTCCAAAAAATCCATAAGCATTAACCTAAAGGCTTGCCAAATGGTTTGGACGGGCTATGCTGGGGAGCCATGAACAATGATGATTGCCTTCCAGAAGATTGGGAGATTCTGCGCCGGTGGCTCCCCGAAGATCTCAATGCCCGGGCCAAACGATTTGACTTTTTCCAGCGGACGCGGGGCTTGACCGACGGTGAGCGGTGGTTGCGGTTAATCCTCATGCATGTGGCCGGCGGACTGTCTTTGGAACAAACCGCCTTGCGGGCCAGGGAATTGGGGCTGGCCAGCATCAGCGGGGTGGCTTTGTTCAAGCGGTTGCGCAAGGCTGAAGCCTGGCTGGGAAGCCTCTGCCAACATTTGCTGGCGGAGCAGCAGAACCGTTTGGGCCAGTGCCTATGGCCCAGCCAATACCGGGTTCGAGCCATCGATGCGACGGACATCCAGGAACCCGGCAGTACGGGCAGCGCCTGGCGTCTGCACTACAGCATCACTCTGCCGGAACTGGTTTGCGACCACTATGAAGTCACCGACCAGCATGGCGGTGAGAGCCTGGGGCGATTCCAGTTTAAAAAGGATCAACTCATCTTGGTGGATCGGGGCTACAGCCGAGCGACTGGAGTGGCCAAAGTCCTGGAGAGCGGCGCGGCGCTGTTGATGCGCTGGCATACCACCGCGCTTCCGGTGCAGGATCCTCACGGCAGGGCGCTGGACCTGCTGGCACTTCTGCGGGGCTTGCCCAAACACAATTCGGATCATTGGAAGGTCCAATTTTTTCATCAGGGCAAGGTTTATCGTCTGCGCTTGTGCGCCATCCGCAAGAACCGGCTGGCGACGGAGCGGGCGCGGCGCCAAGTCTTGGACAATGCCCAGATTCATGGCTATCAGGCCAGTGCGGAAAGCTTGGAATTGGCCGAGTACGTCCTGGTGCTGACCACCCTGCCCAGAGAATTTACGGCCAGCCAGGCCCTGACGCTCTACCGCTGCCGCTGGCAGGTGGAACTGGCTTTCAAGCGCCTGAAGAGTTTGCTCTCAACTGGTCATGTGCCCAAAAGCAACGACCAGTCAGCCCGGGCTTGGATGCAAGCCAAGATACTGACGGCACTGCTGCTGGAGCGACTGTTGCTGGAGGCAAAGATTTTTTCCCCCTGGGGATATGGCTTGCCAGAGTTTGAGCCGCTGGCGCGCCACGTTGGAGGCGCGTGACACATTATTGCAGGTGCTGGCACCGGCTTTGAGCTTGCCGAACTTTCTGCGGCGAGGCCCAGACCCAGATATAGCAAGGGCCTGGCGAGTTCTGCGACCGCGCCGTCCAATGCAATTAATCCAAGTCGGCCAAATTTTGAATCGTTAGGTTAATGCTTATGTCCAAAAAACCCGTAACACCGCAACAAGTGTTGATAATCAACGACTTAGCCCAACATTTGCCGCAACAAACCCGCAACAAGCCCGTTACATTAACGATAAAGTTGGCTTGGTCCTGGCATTGGCACTGGCGGATTTGTGATCGCCGGATTTGACCCCTTTGCCTCGGGTCGATCTGCCAACTTCGATGCGACAAAGCCTGTATGGGGAGGCGGTTACGATTATATTGTATTTACTAACCGTCTCATGGTTGCCGGGCATCCCTATCATTGTCGATTTGGGGTGCGTCCTGGTATCGGAATCATGCCACCGGGAGTTTTGGCGATTACAGACGAAGGTGTCGTAGTCTTTATTGCTGACCAAGATGGACGTGTCATAGTCTCGCCGGGGAAGCACGGATTTCCACGGGATCTGAAAGTAATGTATCCATGAAGGGGGTACTGGGAAATTGGTATTCATCGAGGAATGTTTCGCTGAAAGATGTATGGGCCGCGTGTGCTTGATTGCTTTGTCGCTCCTCGGAATTTCCTCGTGTTGGGCAGATTCGCCGGACAATCAGCCATCTCCAAAATCGCCCTTGGAATCCTTGGATTGCATCCATGTTACGCCCGGTTTTAGAGTCGATATCGTTGCGACTGAGCCATTGATTGAAAGTCCGGTTGCCTTTGAAAGGGTCAGTCCTCGGAAGCAAGTAATTATGGGCTTGACGGCTGGAAGCGGGGTTGTAAGATGACGGAAATAAATTTGAAGCAAATGAAATTGCCGCTGGAAAAAATAAGCGAAAAAGAACAGTGAAGAATGTAAAATACTCCATTCCGAGGACTGACCCTTTCATGACCCTTTCAAAGCGGCCTTGATAATCGAACCAGCAACTCGCGCGGCGTTATGATTTGGATTCCAAAGGGCTTTCCCAGCGCCAGCAAATCGCCATCCCGTGTGACAATGATCTTCGCTCCGGCTCCCAACGCACAGGCCAAATAGGGGTCATCTTTCACATCGCGGCTCCGTTGTTTTCCCAGCGGCGCAGGTGCAACGCGCTTAACGTTGTCCTGATACCAGGACAATGTGGTAGCCGGCGGATGCTTCGCCCTGTCCCCACGATCAGCAAGCAGATGGCTCAATTCTTTGAGGGTTTCCTCGGTGGCATAGGCAACGACCCGGCGATGAGCCATTGCCAGCAGACAACGATGCGCTTCGCCCCGCCATCCGGCGCCTGAGAACACCACCCCCGCGTCAAAGACGACCTTCATGCTTTTTCTTTCGACGGGCTTTGATGCCGGCGTAAATTTCGGCCATTTCCTCATCCGAAGGATCGCCCAGCGGCGCGCCCTCAATGGCTTTTTCCAAAAAGGCCACATCCGCCTCAATTTGCTCCTGGCGGCGATTGCGGATCAAATCCCGCATGTATTCGCTCATGGAATCAAACGCCTGCGCCTCCGAGTCCGCCCGCGCGAATTCGGCCAGCTCTGGATTCAATGAAATGTTGATGGTCACTGCTTTCATGCCTCCAAGTTAATCCGCTGGCAGGATATGTCAAGGCTTGCCAATAGTCAGTGTCTACAAACATTAAATCAGGACACTCCTGATTTGCGCATTCGCGCCACATAGGCTCCATCAACGCGGTCGGCGAAGGGCAGCAGTTGGCGCTGGCGCTCCAGCTTGAAATCGGCGTGCCCCTCCAGAAAATCCCGCGCCACGGATTCATTCTCCTCGGGTTCGAGACTGCATGTGCTGTAAACCAGCGTTCCGCCCGCCTTGAGTTGCGGGGCCGCCTCTTCCAGCAGCGCCTGCTGCCCCTGGCGCAGCCTTTCCAGTTCCCCGGACTTGATCCTCCAGCGCAAATCAACCCGGCGCCGCATCACGCCCGTATTGGAACAGGGGGCATCCACCAAAATCCGGTCGAATGGCGGCGGCGGGCCGGAGTCCTGGAACTCCACGCACGCAACGCCGAGGCGGGCGCAATTCTCCCGCGCCAATTTGAGCCGCTCCGGTTGGTTGTCCCGGGCCGCGATGCGTCCACGATTCTGCATGAGCTGGGCGATATAAGCGGTCTTTCCTCCGGGCGCCGCGCAGAGGTCGAGAATGTTCTCGCCGGGCTGGGCATCCAATTCGTTCACGGCCAGAAGCGTGCCGGGGTCTTGCACGTAAAAAAAGCCGCGTTGGAAACTATTGCACTGGGGCAGGGGAGGGTGGGATTTCAATTCGAACATCACATTCCTGCCTGTCCAATCCCATTGCTGCTCCAGGAAGTCCACTCCTTCCTGCCGCCATGCCGCGGCCAGGGCGGCAAAATCTGTCTTCAAAAGATTGAGCCGGGCGTAAACGGACGGAGGAGTATTGTTCCACTCCAGCAATTGGGCCGTCTTGGCGGCGCCCCAGCGCGCCTGCCATCGTTCGACCAGCCATGCGGGGTGGGAATATCCCAGCGCGGGGTCGGTTTGCTTCAAATTCTCCAGTTGCAGGACCGTGGCCTCGCGTTCGCGGGTGTAAGCGCGCAAGACCGCATTCAAAAAACCGGCTTGCGCGCCAAAACCCAACCGCTTGCCCAACTCGACAGTTTCATGAACCGCCGCGTGGTTGGGGATGCGTTGCAGCCAAAACAACTGGTAAAGTCCAAGATGAAGCAGAAGGCGCAAGGCCGCGTTCTGCGGCCGATTCCCGGTTTTGCGGGCGATCAGCCAATCCAGTGTCGTTTGCCAGCGCACGATCCCATAGACCAATTCCTGGCATAAGGCCCGGTCCGGCGGCGTCAGCCCGCGCCCGGCCAGCTCATTTTCGAGCAGCCTCTCGACGTATTCGCCGCTGTCGCCGCGCCGCCTCAAAACGCGCATGGCAATTTCTCTTGGTTTTTCACCGTTCACGACATAATAATGATCGGATTGTTATGGGACGCGAGAATATATCCATGAAAGAAGAGTTTGAAAAATTGGCCGCAACCGGAAAGCTCACCCGTCAAAACGTGGATGCCTTGGTGGCCCTGACAGAGAGCGGTTACTGTTATCATCGCAGTTGGGGTTTTGGAAAGATTACAACCGTGGATGCCGTTTTCTCCCGGTTCGTCATTGATTTTCAATCCAAGCCCGCCCACACCATGGACCTGGCCTTCGCCGCCGAGTCCCTCAAACCCATTTCCAGCGATCACATCTACGCCCGCAAAGTTTCGGATATCGAAGCTCTCCGCCAAATGGCGGCCTTGCACCATCTGGACTTGATCAAATTGGTGCTGCAAAGCTTTGGCGGCCGCGCCACAGTGGATCAAATCCAGCAGGCGCTGGTGCCGGAGGTCATCGAGGACGACTGGAAAAAATGGTGGGAAGCCGCCAAACGCGAACTGAAGAAAAACGGCCATTTCCAAGTGCCTCTCAAAAAGTCCGAGCCTATTATTTACCAGGCCAGGGAAGTTTCTTTGCAAGATCGTTTCCTGGCGGAATTCCGCGCCGCCAAGGGGTTGAAAGCCCGCTTGAACGTGGCCCATGAGATTTTGAAAAGTTTGTCCGACTTGGACGACAAAAGCGCCGCGGCCAGGGAAGTGATTCTGGCGCTGAACGCGGAAATTGCCACCCATCAACGCACGCAGCCGTCGGTGGCGATGGAGGCCATCTTCGTGCGCGATGAGATGCGCCAAGCCACGGCAGCGCCGCCGGTTGAGGGCGAGTTGTCCGCCCGCGCCCTCTGGCTCCAGGAAAGCGCAAAAGTGGGCGCCGTTCTGGAGCAGATCCCCGCGGCCAAACATCGCCGCGCTTTGCAATCTTTCAAGGAAGCCAATCCGGAACGCTGGCCCGACGCCCTGCTCGCCTCCCTCAACCACGTCTCGGCCAAGCTGGCGGGCGAAGTGGCGCACGCCCTCATTTCCGGGGGAAACCTCGACGGCTTGAAGGAACTTCTCGCCCGCCTCATCAGCCAGCACCAGGCCGGCAGTGATTTGTTGCTCTGGCTGGCCAAAGAGCGATCCGACTCCTTCGCCGACATCCTCGGCCCGGAAGTCTTCCGCGCCATGCTCACCGCCATGGAGCGCGACCAGTTCAACGAAAAGCGTTCCAACAAACTGCGCGATTTCATCCTGGCCGATCAAACCCTCCTGGTCGAATTGATCGGCTCCGCCGACCTGGAAGTCATCAAGGACCTCACCCGCGCCCTGCAACTGTCCCCTTGTTTTGACGACATGGACAAACGCTCCTTGCTGGCCCGCATCGTCAAAAGCTATCCCGCCGTGCAGACCATGATTTCCGGCGATCAAACCAAGCAGGAAACCGCTTTTCTGGTTTCCTGGGAAAGCCTGGAGCGGCGCAAAAATGAATACGCCGAACTGATGCAAAAAGCCATCCCGGCCAATTCCAGGGAAATTGCCCTGGCCCGCAGCTTTGGCGACTTGCGCGAAAACCACGAATACAAAGCCGCCAAGGAAATGCAAAAAATGCTCATGCGCCGCAAAAGCGAATTGGAGGCTCAATTGGTTCGCGCCCGCGGCAGCGATTTTGCCAATCCCCGCACCGATGTCGCCAGCGTCGGCACAATCGTGGCAGTGACCGATTTGGATCACCAGCATGCCGAACACTTTACCATTCTCGGAGCGTGGGACTCCGATCCGGAAAAAGGCATCATCAGCTACCTGACGCCTGTCGGCCAATCCCTCCTCAACCGCAAGCCCGGCGACGAAGTGGAAGTGCCCACCGAGGGCGGGAAGAAACGCTACCGCATCAATGCCATCACGCCCTACAAGACGCCCGCGCCCGAAGCACCCCTGCCGCCGGCGGGTCAATGAATGGTTCAGCTATTTGATTAATCCTTTGTAAAGGAAAACTCCGTAGGCAGCGGTCAACAGCCAGCCGGCGGTCCGGGGCAGCCGTCCCCATGTTCCGATGAATATCAGATGCACAAGCGTTGCCCCGCCAAGGATCAGCACGCCGGTCTCAAAAAAGGGCGGCACAACGATCGGTTTGTATAACGCAAATATTCCAATGCACAGCGGGATGCAGATGTGCCCATCCCCAACTTGCGAGGTGTAAACGACTTCGGCCCGCCTCTTCCAGCCGTAATAAAATGCCAGCAGGCCATTGGGCAGCACGTCCAGCCAGCCGCTTAACCAGCCCATGTGGCGGGCGCTGATAAAGCCGGTCTGGATGTTCGAAACCCAGGAAACCAGCCAGTCTGTGCTCAAATAAGTTCCATAGGTTCCGATGCCCAGCAAAATTAAATCAACGGCCAGCATCCGCCTGAATGATTTGTTTTGCCGGCGATTGCTCTTCAACACTTCAAAAACGTGAAAGGACTGCCAGAATAGAAAAAGTCCAACCAAAATCAGTCCTTCCGCGAAGCCGATTTCCCGCCGCCGACCCAGCGCCCAGGCTGTGCCGGTAAAGAACAACACCGCGAATAACGTCAACATCATGGAAAGCCGGTTCAGGTGATGGGAGTAATCCTGTTCCTTCTTATTCGCGGCCTTGCCCGGAAGGACCGCCATCCCCCAAAGCGCGGCCGGCAAGCCCACCAGCAACGTGAGATTTGTCACGTTGTTGACCAGGCAATTGGTCAGCACTTCCGCGCCGGATCCGCCGTGCATTCCGAGCACGAAGGCAAAGATCAAATTACCCATCCCGGTGCAATAGGGCATGATCAACGTGCCCAGCACCGTGCCTTCCATTCCGTCGGCCGCCATGGATTCCAGCCGCCAGATCATCAGAAACGAGGCCGCGAGAAACAATCCCACAAAGAACCAGGGCGTGGCCAATCCGGCGCTTTCAATCCATGTCATCGGAACAGCAACGGCGTGAAGTCCGCCAGATTGCGGCGCCAGACCCTCCAGCTATGCACGCCGGGAACTTCCGTCCAGGTGAGGTGGATGTCCTTCGATTTCAACCATTCGACAAACGCGCGGTTGGCCTTGACCAACCCGTCGTCCTTCCCGCAGGAAATCCACAGCAGCCGCAGGCGGTCGTTCGCCCTGGCGTCGAGATTGGGAAACTGCTCCGCATAGTTGGTATTGAGTCCGCCGGAACTGAACGCCCCGATCCACGCGAACCGGTCCAGGGCGGTCAAACCGACGGTCAGCGATTCCGCTCCGCCCATGGACAGGCCGGCAATCGCGCGGTCTTCGCGATGGGTGGAGACGTGGTAGGCTTTTTCCACCTGGGGCAGCACCTCGTCCAGCAGCGTCGCGCGAAAATGGTCAACATTGCGCTTCCACAGGTTCGGCTCGCGCACCCGCGACCACCCGCGCAGGACGATGTCCATGCTCCCGTAACCCAGTGGCATGACGACGACCATTGGCTTGGCCTGACCGCGCGCGATCAGGTTATCCATGATAATGTTGGCTTGTCCGACCGACCACCAGGCCGTGGCATCGTCGCTGTAGCCGTGCAGCAGATACAGCACCGGGTAACGCTTCCCGCCCGACGCCTTGTAACCGGGCGGCGTATAGACAAAGAAAGCCCGCTCGTCACCCGCCGCGGCGGATTTGTAAATGTGGCGATGCACGATCCCGTGCGGCACGTCATTGACTTCCCACGGGAGCGACGCCGGGCCGGGGACATGCACCTCGCTCTCGGTGTTCAGCAGATTGTATTTCATCAACGGGTTGTTAAGGTCGATGGTGCGGAGGCCGTCCACCACAAAGGAGTATCCGTAATAATCCGGTTCGAGCGGGTCCGTCGTGAACGACCAGACGCCCTGATCGTCCTTTTGCATCGTGGCGGCTTTCAACGATTCGCACTGCACCTGGACGTTCGTTGCGTCCGGCGCTTTCAGCCGAAACGTCACCCGTCCGTTCGTCTGGACATCAGGGGACGCGGGCGATTGCGAGAACACCGGGGTGGCAAGAGACAAGGCGACGAGCAGATAAAATGATTTCATGGACGGACGATACCGTGGAACGCCAGCCATTCTCAACGCCAAAAATGTCCCTGCTTAAAGCAAGCCGGTGAAAAACCGATGCCAGCGCGGTTCGAAATAATGCTGGCGATCCAGCGAGATGACCACCATCGAGGCGCGCCCGACGATGCGGTTGCGGTCCACCGTGCCCCAAAAGCGCGAGTCGTTGCTGTTGTCCCGATTGTCGCCCATCACGAAATACTTCCCCGTTGGCACGGTGACCGGCCCGAAGGTGCGCAACGCCGGCCGTTGCGGCAATATCGTTACCGGGTGCGATGGCATCCCGCCCGCCTTCTCCTCCGCATACACGCGCAAGCCGTCTTTGTCCGGCGGGACGTCGCGGCCGGTGTCCGCCGGCAATGGTTCGTATGCCGACGGCTGGCCATTGATCAGGAGACGTTCATTGGCCAGTTCGATCCGATCCCCCGGCAATCCGACGACCCGCTTGACCAGGCGCGTGCCATCCACAGGCGAAAAGAAAACCACAATATCACCCCTTTTTGGATTGCTCCATTGCGCCAGATGCCAGGTGGTGAAAGGCACCTTCAAGTCGTAAGCCAGTTTATTGACGAACAAACGGTCGCCCTGGACGATGGTCGGGTTCATGGAGCCGGTGGGGACATCGTTCCAATCGGCAATGGCCGAGCGGACCGCCGTCAAGATGATAACGGTGATGAGCAGCGACTTGTTTTCGCGCCAAACCTTCCTCCACCGTTCCCGGCCTCTGCATTCCTTCATGGCGAATTGGACAGCATTCCTCCGGTTTCGTTCGACGGGCCGTCAAACCGGACTGTTGTCAAAATCCTTGGTTTTGGGATTGCTTACGGCCTTTACGCGACAAAAATCGTTAACCGTCAAATATTTATCGTTTTTCGATAAAAAACACTTGACGAACGGGATTTATTGGTTTATTCTTTGCGCCATGAATATGAATGAAATTTCTCCAAAAGCCAAGGTTCGGTTGAATCGAATCATAATTGTCAGCCGTTGTTTTCGGGCGGCATTTTTCACCTTCACCCTGCTGGCCGCCGTCACGACCCTCTGGTGTTCGGCTGGTCTGGTCTTTGTTCAAAGGCATGACATTGGGGAAGTCATGCGCTTCAGTTTGGCTGCCGGAACCAATTTCGCCTGTGCCGTGTGGGCATGGTTTTGCTACCGTCTGTTCAACCTGTATTCCAGCGGGGATTTGTTCTCTTCGAAGATCGTCCAATATATCCGCCGAATCGGCGGCCTCTGTTTCATCGCAATGCTGGCGCAATTCCTCTGCAAATTGTTCCTGCCGGGTTATACGGAGCCGCTGGAGACGCCTCCTGGATGGGGATGGACCGAGTGGTTGGGGCTGGTTTTTTATCTGTTTCCGAGCCTTTTGATTCTGTTCATCGCTTGGATCATGGACGAAGGTCGCAAGATTCAGGAGGAACAGGAATTGACCGTTTAAGTTTATGCCCATCATCGTCAATCTGGATGTGGTCCTCGCGCAGCGGAAAATGCGGCTGAACGAATTGGCGGAAGCCGTGGACATCACGCCGCAAAATCTGTCCATCCTCAAAACCGGCAAGGCCAGGGCCATCCGTTTCTCCACGCTCGAAGCGATTTGCGAAGCGCTCGAATGCCAGCCCGGCGAAATCCTGGAATTCCGTCCCGAAACCGCGAACAAGAAATTGTAACTTTGGCTTGGTTCTTCGCTGTTTTCGGTGGAATAAGGTCGCTCATAAGCGAGGGTCAGCGGGTTCGTCCCAAAACCTGAGTGCCATCACTTCACCGGCGCTGGATGGCCTTGCCGCAAGGCGTCCAGCCAGACGCCATAGCAACGCTGATTATAGGCGTTCTGCGTGCCGTGTTCGTCCTGATGGCCGGATTGCGGCAGAATAACCACTTCTTTTGGCGAAGTGATTTGATTCACAACGGCAAGCACGCTTGATGGCGGACAAGTTTCGTCGCGCAATCCGAGTCCAACGAGCACGGGACATTTGATGCGCCGCGCGAAATTCGCAATGTCATAATACCGGCTGGCCTCGTGAACTTTCGCAGGTTCTTTTCCCTGAGTGTTGAAATACCATTGCGGCCAGCCGGGCGCGCGCCCGGCATCGGGAGCAAGCATATCGCCACCCGCCGGCACAAGCGCGAGTGCGGCGGTAATATCATTAGGATGCAACCCGGCGATCATCAGCGTTTGCTGGCCACCCTGGCTGGCGCCCATGACGACCAGCGTTTTGCCGTTCCAGTCAGGACGTGTTTTCAGATATTCGACGGCACGGTGGCACGACAAATACATTCGCAGAAAATAACTGGCGTCCCGGTCGTCGTTGCCAATGGACCAATAATTTTTCAGTGGTCCGGCAAATTGGTCTTTGTAAAAACTTGTGGACTCATCAATCGGCAAATCGTGCGCTTCGATGTTCAGCGCCAGCCAGCCTTCCGCGGCGCGATCGGTCACCCAACTTTTTTGCAGCCCGTAAACGCCCGCCCATTGCACGATAAGCAACGCGGGAAATTTCCCGCCTTTTTCCGGACGGGCGATCTGGCCCCGGATGTGCGTGCCACGAATATTGTCCATGGTGATCTTCCAATACGCCACGCCGCTTTTTCCAATTTCTTCCTTCTCGAGAATGGGATTGGCTGGAATCTTTTTCAACTCCTTCAACCTGGCCTTCCAAAACGCATCGAAATCATCTGGAGCCGGCGCGGCGGGTGTAATCCGATCCGGCGCGGCGACAGCGCCGCCGACCGCCCGATGGGTGTTGCTCTCCGGCTGCCATTTCACTTCGATCAGCATCGTGCCCGGCGCATCGAACCTGGTTTTGAATTCGGCGACGTTGTTGCTAAAGATCAAGTCGTTCTGTCCCGCATTTGTCAGACCGCCGCTTTTGAGGATGCAGCGCGCGGCAGGCGCATTTGATTCGCCTTTCCAGTTGACCGTCCAATGAACCGTGTCGCCGACTTGATAGACGCCGTCGGGCCTGTCCGGCGCGACAACCATCTGCGCGCGGCAGCAGTTCGCGGCAATCAAGGCAACTAATGTAAAAACGGAAACGCAAAGGTATTTGGGTCGCATTATTCAATTATGTTAAGTTACTCATTCATCCTGAAATTCTGATTGCAACGGACGAGTCGCGGTGGACACCGAAGCTGACCGGAATCAACTTTTTGAGCCACCCAGCGAGCCAGACCGAGTCCCTGGCTCATGTTGGTCCATTGTTCTGGTTTTGTCCATCTCTTGCGGAGGGAGGAGCCAGACCGGAGCCGGGAGTTCGATTCCCCTCATCCACCTGATCGGTTCCTTTGTTGCGTCAAACAATTCCAAACTGATACTCTCCAGCCGGGTTATGAAAAAACTCATCATCTTTTTTAGTCTTCTTTTGTCGATTGACGCTGTTTGGTCAGCGGAAGTCAAACCGCCTGTCCGTATCGCCATGATCGGCTTGGTTCACGATCACGCTTACGGATTTATTCCCCTGACGCAAAACCGCCCGGAAGTTCAATTGGCTGGCATTGTGGAGCCGGATCATGAATTGGCGGCGACTTACGCCAAGCGGTTCAATCTGCCAACCAATCTTTTTTACCCCACCCTGGCGGCTCTTCTCGCAAAAACAAATGTGGACGCCGCGGCGGCTTTCACGACCACGTTGGATCATCGACGCGTGGTGGAAATGTGCGCCCCCTTGCATATCAATGTGATGATGGAGAAACCGCTGGCGGTGAATATGCGGGAGGCGCGGGCGATCCAGGCAGCAGCCAGAAGCGGCGGGATTCAGGTCATTGTGAATTACGAAACGACCTGGTATCGGTCCAGCCAGGCGGCTTATAAACTGGTGGACGAGGAGCATGCCATCGGCGATTTGCGCAAAATCGTGGTGCATGACGGGCATGGCGGGCCGAAGGAGATTGGGTGTTCGGAGACATTCCTCAAATGGCTGACAGACCCGAAGTTGAACGGCGGCGGCGCGTTGCCGGATTTTGGTTGTTACGGGGCCGGTCTCATCACCTGGTTGATGGCAGGGCAACGGCCGACTTCGGTTTTTGCGGTGACCCAGCAGATCAAGCCCGAGGTTTATCCCAAGGTCGAGGATGAGGCAACGGTGGTGCTTGCGTATCCAAAAGCACAGGGGATCATCCAGGCTTCGTGGAACTGGGCAATAGGCCGCAAGGACATGGAGATCTATGGCACGACTGGATATGTGCTCGCTCCACAAAAGGATTTGTTGCGCCTTGGGAAAGTCCATACGCAAGAGACTGAACTGGATTTGCCCGCGCCGCCCCTGTCGAGTCCGCTCCGGGATCAGATCTCTTACCTGGCCTCAGTGGTTCGCGGCGAAACTCAACCTTCCGGCCCCTCCTCCCTGGAACTGAACCTCATTGTCACCGAGATACTGGACGCGGCCCGGGAGTCGGCGCGGACGGGACGGCGGATTGAACTGCCGCCGGCCCCGGCTCAATAAGTTGCGCCGGTGTCGTCATTCCAGGCTGGTCATTAGTTGTTCTTTACCGCAGCAAGAAATGTGGATTGACAGGCGGAATCATCAGACTGACAATGCTCTCATGAGGAGAAATCCCGGCAATACTGTGTCCCTGTGGATCTGCGAGCCTCAACCTCACTTGGAATTATGGACACCGTGAACCGTGAAAGGGGCGGCGAAGTCAATCAGGGATCGCCGGCTGGCCTGTCACGACGCACGGTGTTGAAACTGGCGGCGGTGGGCGCCCTCGGCGCCTCCGTCGGCGTCGGCGCCTCCGCCGGCATAGCCCATTGGGGACGGACGGCGCCGCCCCCTTACCGATTCTTCTCCGAAGCCGAAGCCAGGCTGCTCATCGCGATCTGCGAACAAATCATACCCCGTGACGACACTCCGGGCGCCACGGATGCAGGCGTGATTTACTATATTGACCGCCAGATTACCGGTCCGCTCGCCCGCCACCAGCAGAGCTACCGTCTGGGGCTTGCCTCCTTTGGCCAAACCTGTCTTCAAGTTTATAAGACTCGTTTTGAAGAACTCGCCTTTGAGCAGCAAACCGACGCCTTGCGCCTGATCGAGGCAAGCAAGGCGCCAAAGAAACTTTGGGGCGACCCTTCGCAACAGGCTTTCTTCGGTCTGGTGCTCGACCACACCCGGCAGGGATTCTATGGCAGCCCCCGCCATGGCGGCAACCGCGATTACGCCAGTTATCGCATGCTCGGTTTGGCTTATCCGAACCTCATCGGCCGGAACCGCTACGCCAACGGCCATCCCATCTGACCAGCTTAACCCCCCAACGCGCATGTCATTGCCCAAAGTTAATGCCGTCATCGTCGGCGCCGGCGCCGGGGGCGGGATTGTGGCCAAGGAACTGGCCGTGGCCGGTCTGAGCGTTGTGTTGCTTGAGCGCGGCGACTGGCCACGTTACGATGAACACAACGACGACGAACTGTGGTCCCAGCGCACCCCGGCCCTCGGCAACCCCTTTGGCCCCGACGACCGGCGCCATTGTCGCGTCGCTGTCAATCCCGACGGTTTCACCCGCATTGTCCTTCCCAGCGAAGGCGACTACAGCAACAACGCCGGCTGCGTCGGCGGAGGCACGGCGAGCTACGGCGCCATGGCTTGGCGCTTTATGCCGCAGGATTTTCGCCTCCGGTCCACCTATGGCGAGGTCAAGGATTCCACGCTGGAGGACTGGCCGGTTAGCTACGACGATTTGGAGCCATTTTACGAGAAAGCGGAATATGAGATCGGCGTTGCGGGTGACTACACCAACAACCCCTTTTGCGGCCTGCGAAAGAAGCCTTTCCCCATGCCCGCCTTCCCCTATAACAAGGAGGGGCGTCGCATCGTGGAGATCGAAACGCGCATGGGCCTTCACCCTTTTCCGATCCCCATGCTCCGCAATTCTGTGCCGTATAATGGCCGGCCAGCCTGCATCCACATGCGCTCCTGCGTCGGCTTCGCCTGCCCCGTCAATGCGAAAGCCGGCACCCACAACACCGTCCTCCCGATCGCGTTGGCGACCGGCAACTGCCAGCTCCGCACGGGCTGCGTCGCGGCCGAAATCATCGTGGATGACGGCGGCCGCGCTCGCGGGGTTCGCTACTTTGATTCCGACAACCGCGCCCAGGAGCAACCGGCCGATCTCGTCATAGTTTCAGCTTCGGCCACCGAAACGGCCCGGTTGCTGCTGAATTCCAAGTCCAGGCTTTTCCCGAACGGCGCTGGCAACAACAACGACTGGGTTGGCCATAATCTCCAGGGCCACTGTTATGTTGGCGCCTGCGGCCTGCTAGAGGAGGAGACTTATGAGGAAGCCGGTCCCGGCGCCACCGTTGCCATCAGTGATTTTAACCATGGCAATCCGGGGTTGGTCGGCGGCGGGATGCTGGCCAACGAGTTTATTGATTTGCCGTACAAGGCCTGCAACGTGCGCCCGCCCGGCGAACCGCGCTGGGGAAAGGCGCACAAGGACTTCCAGCGCCGCTACTACAAGCACTTCATCCGCATCATTGGCCCATTCCAGGAAATACCCAATTTTTCCTCACGCGTCAGCGTTGATCCGGCGGTAAAGGATGCATGGGGCATTCCCGTCTGCCGCCTGTCGGGCACGCGCCATCCTTACGATCTGCAAGGCGGCGATTTCCTGTCGAAGAAAGCCGAGGCCATCATCAAGGAAGCGGGGGCGGCTCGCGTCTGGCGCAACGGCCCGGGCCTCTGGCTAAGCGGCGGCCAGCATCAAGCCGGCACCTGCCGCATGGGCAACGACCCCAAAACTTCCGTCACCAACCGGTTTGGCCAGGTTCACCAGATTGACAACCTGTTCATTGCCGACGGCAGCCTGCACGTCACCAATGGCGGGTTCAACCCCGTCCTGACCATCATGGCCCTGGCCTACTGGGTTTCAGATCACATCAAAACCGGCTGGAAGGGGAGCAAGTTTCGATGACCGTCGCCCGCCGATTCAAACTCGTTTGCGCCGCCGTGCTTTTCGCCCCGGTTTTTCTGCTCGCCTGCGGCGTTGGCAGCCTGGCCTGGTTTCATTTTGGCAATCCCACGAACACCTGTGCCTCTTGTCACGAGATGACCGGCGTCCACTCCGCTTGGTCGGCTTCGTCACATCGCACCCTCCACTGCCGCAACTGCCACGGCGGTTCGCTAACACTCGACGTTCACGCCCTGCGCGCGCACGTCAACCGCGTGGTGCAACACTTCCGGCGTTCGCCAGACCAGCCCATCCGTCTCACGGAGGGGCATGTGATTGCCCTGCAGGAGGCGTGCCGCGGCTGCCACCCGCAGAGTTTCGCTGATTGGAAGAGCAGCCGCCATTCGGCAACTTACGCGCGAATCTTTCTCGACATCACGCACAACCGAACCGAGCAACTTGCCGCCGACTGTCTGCGCTGCCACGGAATGTTCTTTGACGGAAATATCGAAGACCTCGTAACGCCCATTTCGATCACTGGCCCCTGGGCGCTGAAAGATGCGGCCAAGGCCAGCCAGCCGGCGATCCCGTGCCTGGCCTGCCATCAAGTTCACACCCCTGCCGCCGGATTCCAATCCGCTCAACTGTATGTCCGGCGCGAGCAGACATCTTTCTCCGCCGACCTGCTGCCCATCACGCCCATTACCCAAGGCGATCGCCTCGTCAAAGTCTCGCCGGACCCGCGCCAGCGGCTCTGCACGCAGTGCCACGCCCCCAACGCCTTCCGCCAACTCGGTTCCGCAGATGATCGCACACCGTCCGGGGTGCATGAGGGGTTGAGTTGCCTGGATTGCCACTCGTCCCACTCCAACTCCGCCAAGGCGTCCTGCGCCGCCTGCCATCCCTCAGACTCGCATTGCGGCCTGGATGTCGGGAAGATGGACACCTCCTTCCGTTCCACGGGGAGCCTGCACAATATCCACTTCGTTGCCTGCGGCGATTGCCACAACGGAAAGCGGCCGCCAAAGAAAAAATAACCTGCATGGTCAAAAAAATCATGCGGCTTCCCGGGATTAGAATCATGGTTCAAAACCGGATTTGCGCCCATTACCCCGAAGACACTGAAAATGGTCTTTGACAACCCGGTTGGCTTCCCGCAAAAATCCTCCATTGCATTGGTCACGACTCAATTCCATGAAAAAAGGGGTTTTTTTCTTCGCCGGTCTGTGCGCTTTGATCGGTTTCCAGTCCCGTCTGTGCGCGGACGATCCATCCCCTGGCGGTTTGAACGTTTCGCTGGATAATATTTACCAATTGTACAACGTCAAGGCCCGCTCGATCAGCCCGGAAAATTTCACCGGTGAAAAGGGCCGCGCGGGCATGGCGACCAATGGCACCGGCCAGGGCGCATCGCGCGAATTGGGCCAGGGCTGGAAGGTTTCCCCTTCCATTAACATCAACGCCCAAGGCACTTTCACCCTCGCTGAAATCACGGGTCCGGGCAGCATCCGCAGCATCTGGATGACTCCCACCGGCAACTGGCGCTGGTCGGTCCTGCGCATTTATTGGGATGACGAAACCGACCCTTCGGTCGAAGTGCCGGTGGCTGATTTTTTTGCCAGCGGCTGGGCCAAGTGGGACTGTTGTCCATTGATTAATTCCGCGCCTGTTTGTGTCAATCCCCGATGCGGCTTCAATTGCTATTGGCCGATGCCATTTCGGAAAAAATGCCGCGTCACGATGGAAAATCTGGCCGACGAAAAAATGGTCCTGTATTACCAAATCAATTACGTCCTGGCGGAGGTTCCAACCAATGCGGCTTATTTCCACGCCCAGTTCCGGCGCGAGAATCCGTTGCAGACCAAGGGCACTTACACCATCCTCGACGGGGTCGAAGGCAGCGGCCAATACGTCGGCACCTATCTGGCCTACGGCACGCACACCACCGGTTGGTGGGGCGAGGGCGAAGTGAAGTTTTTCATCGACGGCGATGAGCAGTTTCCGACCATTTGCGGCACGGGGACGGAGGATTATTTCTGCGGCTCTTACGATTTCGAAGGCAAAGGCCCGGATGGCAAAACAGGCTACACAGAATTCACTCATCCTTATTCCGGCCTGCCCCAGGTCATCCGGCCGGATGGAGTGTACGAATCGCAGCAGCGCTTCAGCCTCTATCGCTGGCACATTCCTGACCCCGTCCGGTTCGAGCATGATCTCAAGATCACCATCCAGGCTCTCGGCTGGCAATCGGGCGGGCGATACCTCCCGTTGCAGGATGACGTTGCTTCCGTGGCTTTCTGGTACCAAACCGAACCGCACAAAAAATTCCCCAAGTTTCCCTCCCGCGACGAACTGGAATTGCATTGAATGACGACACCGGATTCAAACGAAAAATCGCGGATGCCGCGGCGGGAATTTCTCAAACTTTCCGCCGCCACGGCTGGCGCGGTGGGCGCGGCGGGCGGACTCGGGGCCGGTTGCGCGTCTCCGGCTGAACAGAGGGTCGCGCGGAAAGAAAACGTCGCGCGCGGCCAGCGGGAATACAATGGCCGATACGCCGGGGAATTTATAAACCAGGTGGCCTATCCGATGGGAGGAATCGGCGCGGGCATGATATGCCTCGAAGGCACAGGCGCGCTCTCGCATGTCTCGCTGCGCAATCATCCCGATGTTTTCAACGAACCCTGCCTGTTCGCCGCGCTGGCTTTGCAGGGGGCGCAGTCGGCGGCGCGCGTGCTTGAAGGGCCTGTGCCAGCGCGCAAAATTTTCGGCCTGCCCGGCTCCGGCCTCGGCTTTGGCGGAACAACTTACGGCCTGCCGCGTTTCAAAAAGGCCGCGTTTGACGCCCGTTTTCCCTTTGGCACGGTTCACCTCGCCGATGAGGAGTGGCCGGTTGAGGTCGAACTCACGGGCTGGAGCCCCTTTGAACCGGGCGATGCCGACAACGCGTGCCTGCCCGTTGCCGCGCTGGAATATCGATTTACCAATCGCGCCGGCCTCCGGCAAGACGCGGTCTTTTCGTTCAACTCCAAAAACTTCATGGCCATCAGCGGCAACTCCCAGGCGGTGCGGCCGGTTGAAGGAGGCTTTGTCCTGTGGTGTGGAAGTCCGGCGGAACGGCCTTGGGAGGAAGGCGCGTTTTCCGCGACGGTTTCCGAACCGGCTGTCAAGGTGAATCATTCCTGGTTTCGCGGCGGCTGGTGGGACCCGTTGACCATGGCCTGGCGCGACGTGGCCAGAGGTGCTTGCTTCGAATCGCCGCCTCCCGCCAACGGCACTTTCAGCCCCGGCGCAACTTTGTTCGTCCCGTTCCAACTTCCCCCGGGCGAATCCAGGACCATCGTGGTGCGTCTGGCCTGGTTTGTCGGCCAAACCGATCTGCGGGAGGGCAAAGACCCGGCCGGCGCCGCGCCGCCACCGGCCGGATACTTCCGCCCGTGGTATGCGGGGCGCTTTGCCGGCATTGGCGAAGTCACTGCGTATTGGCGCGGGCATTACGCTGAATTGCGCCGCAAAACCCGCCGGTTCAGCGATTGCTTTTACGATTCCACTCTGCCGCCGGAAGTGCTGGAGGCGGTCGGCGCGAATCTGTGTATTCTCAAATCACCGACGGTCCTCCGGCAAACGGACGGGAAACTGTGGGGGTGGGAAGGCTGTGGCGACGGGTTCGGCTGTTGCAGCGGCTCCTGCACGCACGTCTGGAATTACGCCCAGGCCATTGCCCATCTCTTTCCGAATCTGGAACGCACCTTGCGGGAAACCGAATTTGGTCCGTCCCAAAATGAAGCCGGTCACCAGACTTTTCGCAGCGCGCTGCCCATTCGTCCGGTGGAGCATGGTTTTCATGCCGCAGCCGACGGCCAGCTCGGCGGCATTATGAAAGTATTCCGCGATTGGCGCATCAGCGGCGACACGGCGTGGCTGCGTTCTCTCTGGCCCAGGGTCAAACGGAGCCTTGACTACTGCGTCGAAACCTGGGATCCGCGCCACGAAGGCATGGTCGAAGAGCCGCATCACAATACCTACGACATCGAGTTTTGGGGGCCGGACGGCATGTGTGCCAGTTTCTATCTGGGCGCGTTGCAGGCCGCCGTCATGATGGGCAAAGCGCTCGACGACGAAGTTCCTCTTTACTCCCAACTTCTGCGGGCCGGCACGCGGAATGCGCAATCGAAACTATTCAATGGAGATTATTTTGTGCAGCGCATCCAGTGGAAAGGCCTGCGCGCCCAGGACCCGACTATTGTGCAGCCGAGCTTTGGCGGCGGCTATTCGCCGGAAGCGCTCGCCATTCTTGCGCAAGAAGGGCCGAAGTATCAATACGGCGTCGGCTGCCTTTCCGATGGCGTGCTTGGTTCGTGGCTGGCCCTGGTCTGCGGCGTCGGCCAGGTGCTGGATCCGGCGATGGTGACAAGCCATCTGCGCGCCGTCCATCGCTACAACTTGAAACAAGACCTTTCGGACTTCGCCGATCCCCAACGCCCTTCCTACGCCTGCGGCGCCGAAGGAGGGTTGCTCCTTTGCACCTGGCCCAAAGGCGGCCAGCTTTCCCTGCCATTTCCGTACTCCAATGAAGTTTGGACTGGCATTGAATACCAGTCCGCTTCCCACATGATGCGCATGGGTATGGTCAACGAGGGCCTCGCCGTCGTGCGCGCGTGCCGCGACCGCTATGACGGGCGCGTGCGCAATCCGTTCGATGAATACGAATGCGGCCACTGGTACGCCCGGGCCATGTCTTCCTACGCGCTCTTGTTCGGCCTGAGCGGCGCGCGTTACGACGCGGTTGAAAAGGTTCTTTACCTCCATCCGTCCATCAAGGGCGATTTCCGCTGTTTCTTTTCCACCGCCACGAGCTACGGAACCGTCGGCGTCCAGGGCGGCAAACCGTTTTACGAACCCAAGTCGGGCACACTCGAAATTGGCCAAATTAAATGCACATAATTGCCCGCAAGCGTAGCCATCGGCGGCGCCAGCCTGATGGGCGGATGCCGTGGGATTGGTCAAGAGCGGCGTGAGACGTTGAGGGCCTCCATCAATTCGGGCAACACAACTCCAGCCGCGCCAGCGAGAGCGAAGTGCGCCTGCGCCGTGAATGGTGTTGGCTGCGGATTGATCTCCACCATGACTGCTCCGCTTCGCAACGCTTCCGATGGCAGGGCGGCCGCGGGATAAACGACTGTGGACGTGCCGATGGAGAAGAAGACGTCGCAAGTCGTGCTCGCCGTCGCGGCCTGTTCCATCTCCGCTTCAGGCATCGGCTCTTCGAACCAAACCACGTCGGGGCGCAACAAGCCGCCACAGGCCGGACATTTCGGCGGGACATCGCCGGTGTCTTCCCAACTCGAAACAAGCGTGCCTTCGTCAAAGCATTTCGTGCGCATGATATTGCCGTGCAGTTCGATGACGCGCCGGCTTCCGGCGCGTTGATGCAGACCGTCCACGTTTTGCGTGATGAGATGGAACCGCGGAAAAAGCTTCTCCATTTCCGCCAGGGCGAGGTGTGCCGGGTTTGGCTTTGCATCGGCGACAAGCTTCCGTCGCCATTCATACCATTCCCAAACGAGGCGGGGATCGCGTCGGAAGGCGCGCGGAGTGGCCAGTTCTTCGGGACTGAATTTCGCCCACAGCCCGGTCTGGGCATCGCGAAATGTGGGGACACCGCTTTCCGCTGATACGCCGGCGCCCGTCAGCACGGCCACGCTTTTGGCGGCGGCAAGGCGTTGAAGCAATTCAGCCGGAATCGGCACGTGGGTTCCTTTGGCCTTGGGCAGGTCCATCGCCATCACCCAAATGTGCTCCCGTTCCAACCCCAGTGGCTTGCTTTGACATCGGTGAAGTTCAGGTCAATACCAGAGAGAACAACTGTAGTTTCGAGCTTTAATAATGGCATAATCAACATCTACCACCCGGGAGCGCTTCACTCAAGTCCATCGGGAAAACGCACGCAGAACAGACCACCCTCGCCATCAGGGGCGAATGGCAGTATATTGAGCCGTGAACAACAATTCACTGGCCCAGGCACTGGATCGGCACACTGCCGTCGGAACGCTTTGGCGGCCCGAAGATGGGCGCATTCGTTGTGTGGCGTGCGGGCATCGCTGTCTCCTCGCGGCGGGGCGGCGGGGTGTCTGCAAAGTCCGCTTCAATGACGGCGGTCAACTGCGCGTGCCGTTCGGTTACGTGGCCGGCGGCTTGGCGAGCGACCCGGTTGAGAAGAAACCGTTTTTCCACGTTTATCCTGGCAGTGACGCCCTGACGTTCGGAATGCTCGGCTGCGATTTTCATTGTTCCTATTGCCAGAACTGGGTCACCAGCCAGGCGTTGCGCGAGGCGGCGGCGGTGGCGCCCATCCTCGAAACAACCCCCGAACAAATCGTGAAGGCCGCGCGACACAACGGCGCCCGGCTCATTGTGTCCAGCTACAACGAACCGCTGATCACTGCGGAATGGGCCGTCGCCGTCTTTCAGGAGGCAAAGCGAGCCGGATTTGTCTGCGCGTTTGTCTCCAACGGCAACGCCACGTCCGAGGCGCTCGATTTTCTGCGCCCGTGGATTGTCGCCTACAAAATTGATCTCAAGGGATTCGACGACCGGCGCTATCGCACGCTGGGCGGGACACTCGAACACGTGACTGATGGCATCCGCATGGTGCGCGCACGCGGCCTGTGGCTGGAAGTGGTGACGTTGGTGGTGCCTGGCTTCAACGACGGCGACGAGGAGTTGCGCGCGATGGCCAGATTCCTCGTCTCGGTCAGCCCCGACATACCCTGGCACGTCACCGCCTTTCATCCTGACTACAAGACGACCGGCCCGCCGGCCACGACCGCCCGGCAACTCATTCGCGCGGCGGAAATTGGTGTGGAGGAAGGGCTGCATTTCGTTTATGCCGGCAACTTGCCCGGTCGCGTCGGCCCGTGGGAAAACACCTTTTGCCCCCAATGCCACACGGCGCTCATTGAACGCGCCGGCTACCTCGTGCAGGAGTACCGGATCACCGGCGAGGGCAAGTGTCCGAAATGTTGGACGACCATTCCGGGCCTTTGGCCAAGGGGCGGGGCCGCGGAGGTGAGGCTGGGCGACCCTGCCCGGGATTGGCTCGCGCGCCGGCCGAGGCGGGTGAAATTGGATTGACCCTGGTTCCTTTTCGCTCTTGTCATTGTTGACTCCCCGGCGGTTCGGGTTTAACATGCGGAGTCACAGGCTCAGTTGCAACAAAATCATTCCGGCGTCCGCCGGAGGAGGTGATGCATGGAAACAGTTTTGCCGTCCGAGTTCAAGCGCATGATGGTTCTGATTCTGGAAGGCGCCCCGTATATCATCGAGGAATTCCACCAGAGCGGCACCGCGCAAACCAAGCACAAACTCCACACCCGGTTGCGCCATCTCAAGACCGGCCACATGATTGACCGCGTTTTTGCCGAAAACGAACGTGTGCCCGTGGCTCACTTGGAAACCCGGCGCGTCACCTACAGTTACAGCCAGGCCGGCATGCACGTCTTTCTCGACGCGGAGACGTTCGAAGAACTTGATCTGAACGGCGAGCGACTCGGTGAACGGCGCTGGTTTCTCAAAGAAAACGAGGAATACAAGGCCATGTTCCTGGATGGCGCCCTCCTTGGTATCGTGCTTCCGCCGCAAGTTCCGCTCCAAGTCCTGGACACCGCCCCGCCCGTTCGCGGCGGCTCGGACACGGCCTGGAAAGAAGCCAGGCTCGAAACGGGCCTTGAGATCATGGTGCCCTTGTTCATCGCCAAAGGGGAAACCATTCGCGTGGACACTGCCTCCAGGAAATACGCCGGCAAGCAAACCTTGTAACGTGTGTCTGCTGATCCGCCTTAAGGGGGGCGCCAAAAGCGCCGATACCAGGTAAATGATGTCAGTGCCCGGAGATCCACGCGAGTCAGCGATGAAAGAAACAGATGCCAACTGGTCCGCGCTTCTGGAAAGCGACCCCTCGGAGCCATCTCCGCGGGAGTCGCAAGCGCTTCCCTATTTGCTACTGGATCAACTGCCGATCGGTGTTTTCCACAAGGACAAAGAGGGCCGTTACGTCTTCGTGAATTCATGGTTTTGCCGCCTCAAAAAGGCAACCTTGGATGAATTCGTCGGCAAAACCGCCGAAGAATTTGCCGCCGGCAAATGGAGGCCCGAAGACCCGGACACTCCTGAGAAGCTGAGAGAAATCAATTTCTTTAATGCGGCCGCAAACCATCATAAACTCATCATGCAGACAGGCCAGCCCATGGAAATGGAGGAGTGTTATGTCGGCGCGGATGGCAAGGAGGAATGGTTCCATGTCATTCGAGGGCCGTTGCTTGGCCCCGATGGAACGATCATTGGCTTGCAAGGCATATTATTGGACATCACCGAGCGCAAACGGGCGGAGGCACAGTTGGCCAGTGAGCGGCACATGTTGCGGGCGCTGATGGATTCCTCGACGGATGCGATCTATTTCAAGGACCGCGAATCGCGCTTCCGCCGTTGCAGCGCGGCCTTGGCTTCGTACTTCAAGCTGCGCAGCGCGGACGAGGCCATTGGCAAACGCGACTTTGACTTCTTCGGGGAGGAGCACGCACAGCAGGCCTTCGACGACGAACAGGATATCATCCGCACCGGCCGGCCGATGATTGGCAAGAGCGAGAAGGAAACGTGGCCGGACGGACATGTCACTTGGGCGCTGAGCAGCAAAATGCCGCTCTATGACGACCACGGTGAAATCATCGGGACGTTCGGCATATCCAAGGACATCACCGCTTTCAAGGAGGCGGAAGCCACCGTTGAAGAATTGCACAAACAATTGTTGCAGACTTCGCGGCAGGCCGGCATGGCCGAGGTTGCCACGAGTGTCCTGCACAACGTCGGCAACGTGCTCAACAGCGTCAATGTCTCCGCCACCCTGCTTCTCGACAACGCGAAGAAATCCAACGTCGCCTACCTCGGCAAGGCCGTCGCGCTCCTAAACGAACACCCGGACGACCTGGGCGCCTACCTGGCCAACGATCCAAAAGGAAAGCAGTTGCCCGTTTATTTAAGCCGGGTTTCCGAGCAGTTGACCAAGGAGCAGCAGCGGACCATCACGGAACTGGAATCCCTCCGGGAAAACATTGAACACATCAAGGAAATCGTGGCCATGCAGCAGAATTACGCCACGGTTTGCGGGGTGGCGGAGACCGTCAAAGTGACCGACCTCGTCGAAGACGCCCTGCGCATGAACGCGGGGGCGTTGGTCCGGCACGAAGTCGCGCTGGTGCGCGAATACACCGGGGCGCCGGTGATAACCGTTGAAAAGCACAAGGTACTCCAGGTTCTGGTCAATGTGATCCGCAATGCCAAGTATGCCTGTGACGAATCGGGGCGGAAGGACAAGCAAATCAGGCTCAAGATCTCCCAGCGCGATCAGTGGATCTGCATCGCGGTCATTGACAATGGCATTGGGATTCCGCCGGAAAACCTGACGCGCATTTTCAATCACGGTTTTACGACCCGCAAAGACGGCCACGGCTTCGGCCTGCACAGCGGCGCGCTGGCGGCTGCGGACCTGGGCGGAAGATTGACCGCCCACAGCGATGGCCCCGGCCAGGGCGCCACGTTCACCCTGGAACTGCCCGTGCAACCTCCTCAGCCATGAAAGAAACAGATGCCAACTGGTCCGCGCTCCTGGAAAGGGACCCATCGGAGCCATCTCCGCGGAAGTCGCAAGCGCTTCCCTATTTGCTGCTGGATCAACTCCCGATCGGTGTTTTCCAGAAGGACTGCGAGGGTCGTTTCATCTTCGTGAATTCGTGGTTTTGCCGACTCAGAAGGACAACCCCGGAGGAATTCGTTGGCAAAACCGCCGATGAAGTTGCCGCTGGCAAATGGACGCCCAAGGACGCGGAACATCCTGGGAAGTTGGGAGAAATCGAGTTGTTAAATGAGGGCGCAAACCATCATAAACTCATCATGCAAACCGGCCGGGCCATTGAAGCGGAGGAGCGTTATGTCGATCCGGATGGCAAGGAGCAGTATTTACACGCCATTAAAGGGCCGTTACTTGGCTCCGATGGAACGATCATTGGCTCGCATGGCCTGTTGTTGGACATCACGGAGCGCAAACGGGCGGAGGCACAGTTGGCCAGTGAGCGGCACATGTTGCGGGCGCTGATGGATTCCTCGACGGATTCGATCTATTTCAAGGACCGCGAATCGCGCTTCCGTCGTTGCAGCGAGGGCCTCTTCCGTCGTTGCAGCGCAGCCCTGGCTTCGTCCTTCAACCTGGGCGGCGTGGACGAGATCATTGGCAAATCCGACTTTGACTTCTTCGAGGAGGAGCATGCCCGTCCGGCCTTCGAGGACGAACAGGAAATCATCCGCACCGGCCGGCCGATGATTGGCAAGACCGAGAAGGAAACATGGCTGGACGGACGTGTCACCTGGGCGCTGAGCAGCAAAATGCCGCTCTATGACGACCACGGTGAAATCGTCGGGACGTTCGGCATATCCAAGGACATAACCGCTTTCAAGGAGGCGGAAGCCAAAGTTGAAGAATTGCACAAGCTGTTGTTGCAGAGTTCACGGCAGGCGGGCATGGCCGAGGTTGCCACGAGTGTCCTGCACAACGTCGGCAACGTGCTCAACAGCGTCAATGTCTCCGCCACCCTGCTTCTGGACAACGCAAAGAGATCGAACGTCGCGTACCTGGGCAAGGCCGTCGCGCTGCTAAACGAACACCCGGACGACCTGGGCGCCTACATGGCCAATGATCCAAAAGGCAAACAGTTGCCCGGCTATTTAACCCGGGTCTCCGAGCAGTTAAGCAAGGAGCAGCAGCGCAACATCGCGGAACTGGAATCCCTCCGGGAAAACATTGAACACATCAAGGAAATCGTGGCCATGCAGCAGAATTACGCCAACGTTTCCGGTGTGGTGGAGACCGTCAAGGTGACCGACCTCGTCGAAGACGCCCTGCGCATGAACGCGGGGGCGTTGGTCCGGCATGAAATCGCGCTGGTTCGCGAATACACCGGGGCGCCGGGGATAACCGTTGAAAAACACAAGGTGCTCCAGGTTCTGGTCAATGTGATCCGCAATGCCAAGTATGCCTGTGACGAATCGGGGCGGAAGGACAAGCAAATCAGGCTCAAGATCTCCCAGCGCGATCAGTGGATCTGCATAGCGGTCATTGACAATGGCATTGGGATTCCGGCGGAAAACCGGACGCGCATTTTCAATCACGGTTTTACGACCCGCAAAGACGGCCACGGCTTCGGCCTGCACAGCGGCGCGCTGGCGGCTGCGGAGCTGGGCGGAAGATTGACCGCCCACAGCGATGGCCCCGGCCAGGGCGCCACGTTCACCCTGGAACTGCCCGTGCAACCTCCAGAGAGCGGCTCCTGATCGCGGCTCACGCCCGGATGAAACATCGCATCCTGGTTATAGATTAATCTTTAATCCTTGGGCTTGGCGCAGCACAATGAACCCAATGCGATGAGAGCCAAAACTGTTATTTTGGGAGTCACCGGCTCGATCGCCGCTTGCAAAGCGGCCGATTTGGCCAGCGCCTTGGTCAAGGCCGGCTGCGAAGTGCATGTTGTCATGACCGCCGACGCCCTCCGCTTTGTGACGGCGCTTCCTTTCAAGACCCTTTCGCGCAACCCCGTGGTGACCGATCTTTGCGACGAAGCGGAGGGCTGGAAACCATCCCACATTCAATTGGCCGATCAGGCCGACTTGCTCTTGATTGCCCCGGCCACCGCCAACACCCTGGCCAAGCTCGCCTGCGGTCTGGCCAGCGATGCCCTGAGCTGCATCGCGCTGGCCCTCAATACCGACGCCAAGTTGCTCATCGCCCCCGCCATGAACGGGAAAATGTGGCTTCATCCCGCCACCCAGGCCAACGTCGCCACGCTCAAGCAGCGCGGCGCTCAATTCATCGGTCCGGAACAGGGCCTGTTGTCCTGCGGTTACGAAGGCATCGGACGCTTGTGGCCGGTGGACGAAATCGCCAAAAAGGCTGCCGCTCTATTACGGTGAACGCTGAAGACAAGACGAAAGCGGCGGACGGCGGCACGATCCAAAAACTGACGCGCCTGCTGGCCGCCCCGACCATCGAACCCAGCCAGCGCGCCGCCCGCATTCAAGCGGTCGAAAAGGACATTGTTCTGCCGCTCAGAGTATTGATCATTGGCATCCTGGCTTATTATTTCTTTTTCGCCGGTTGGTTCTATACCGCTGGCGCGGCTAAGCCGGCGGACTCCGACACAAGCCACCCCCGTGCCACCACGATTCAAGCGAGGACCAATCAAACAAATTCCGCCCAACTCGCCGACCGGAGCCGCGCGCATGCCGCCACGATCAAAGCGGGGACCGACCAAACAAATTTCGAGGAATGGAGTCTTCTCCATGCCGCCACGATCAAAGCCGGCTTTTTGGTCTATGTGGTTCTCAACGCCGTCGCCGGCATCATCCTTTTTTGGGCGCCGCAACTGACACTGAAAAAGATTGAGACGATGATCTTTTCCATCGGGATGCTCGACGCGCTTTTAATGGGCACCCTGACCTTGCTCAACAAGGGCTTTGACAGCAATCTCTATTGGATTTTCCCCGTGTTGATTCTGCACAATGCCCTGGCCATTCCGGTCGCGCTCCCACAACTTCTGCTCAACTTTTTCGCAAGCGCGGCGTTTATGGCCGGCGGATTGTTGGATCAAGCGATCATCGTCCCTCTCGACAGGAAGTTGTTTGGCGAGGATGTGGCTGCGAGAAATGAATGGCCGCCGGAACGCATGATTGTTTTAGTGGCCTGGGCCTTGTGCTGTTACGGCATCCAGGTCCTTTTCGAAAAGCAAAAGCGCGCCGAAGCCGAGGCCACCGAATTTGCCGTCCGCCAGGAGCGCCTCCAAACCGCCGGACGCCTCGCCGCCGAAATCGCCCATCAAATCAAAAACCCCCTCGGCATCATTACCAATGCCGCCTTCTGCCTTCAGCGCGCCGTGCGCGACCGCGAAACGGCGGCCGAGGAACAAGGCCAGAACATCGATGAACAAGTCCAGATCATCCGTGAGGAAATCGAGCACGCCGATCAAATCATCACCGAGTTGATGGGTTACGCGCAATTGGCCGAGGGAACAGTTGAGCGCCTCGAAGCGGCCGATGAAATGGACAATGCCATCCTGGAAGTCTTTCCGCCCGCCGCAAAATACCGGGTCGAGATCATCAAGAATTACGAACCGTCCCTGCCGGCGTTGCTGATGCAAAAGCGGCATCTTTCCGGCGTGCTGGTCAACCTCCTGCAAAACGCCCGTGAAGCGATGAATGGCGTGGGCAGAATCGAAGTCTCGGTGCGCTACGGCAAGAACGATTCGGTGATCATTTCCATCGCGGACAACGGTCCCGGCATTGCCCCCGACAAGATCAACAAAATTTTTGAGGCCCATTTCAGCACCCGCGCGAAAGGCACCGGCCTGGGCCTGGCCATTGTTAAACATAACACCGAGATATACGGCGGCGCCGTCACCGTGCAATCGGAGCTTGGAAAAGGCACGCGTTTCACCTTAGAATTCCCGGCAAGAATATTAATGAGGTTATCCAAATGAACTGGCCCCTTCCTCCCGTCCTGGTGGTCGATGACGAAAAGAACATGCGTCTTTCGTTGAAAGCGATCCTGTCTGGCGAAGGGTACGATCTCAAACTGGTTGAATCGGCCGAAGAAGCCATCGACTTGCTTGAGAAGGAGGCGTTCTTCATGGTCATTACGGACGCCCGTTTGGGGGGCATGAGCGGGTATCAGTTTTTGGCCACCGCTTCCAAACGCTGGCCCAACACCCCATGCCTCATGATCACCGCCTACGCCACTCCCAAACTGGCGGTCGAGGCGATCAAAGCGGGCGCCATCGATTACCTGGCCAAACCGTTCGCCCCCGAGGAACTTCTGCACGCCGTCGCGCGTTGCGCCGAACGCCATCGCCTGCTCAGTGAAAACGCCGCCTTGCGCGCCCACGTCGCCGAACCTTACCGGCTCGACGAGATCATCGGCGAATCACCCAAGATGCAAGAGTTGCGCCAACTGATCGCAAAATTCGGCCCGACCAATGCCACCGTTTTGATCCTGGGTGAAAGCGGCACGGGCAAGGAACTCATCGCCGGCGCGTTGCACACTTTGAGCCAGCGGCGCCAGAACAATTACATCCGCATCAACTGCGCCGCCATTCCTGAAAACCTCCTGGAAAGCGAACTTTTCGGCCATGAAAAAGGCGCCTTCACCGGCGCCATCAAACAAAAACTCGGCCGCGTCGAGGAAGCCCACAACGGCACCATCTTCCTGGACGAAATTGGCGACATGAGCCGCCCGCTCCAGGCCAAACTGCTCCGTTTTCTGGAGGACGGCACTTACACCCGCGTTGGCGGCAACGATGAATTGCATGTGGACGTCCGTCTCATTGCCGCGACCAACCGCGATATCCATGAAGCGATCCGCCAGAACAATTTCCGCGAAGATTTGTACCATCGCCTCAATGTCGTTCAATTTCGCCCGCCGCCCTTGCGCGAGCGGGGCAACGACATCCTTATCCTGGCCGAGACTTTCTTAAGCCAGTTTAACAGCACGATGACCAAACACATTCGCGGCCTGACGGCGGCGGCGAAAAACAAATTGCTGGGCCATAATTGGCCGGGCAACGTCCGCGAACTGCGCAACGTCATCGAGCGCGCCGTCATTTTGGAACCGGGCGCTGAGATTCAGCCCGCCAGCCTGCCGGATTTCCAATTCGAAGGCCGCCTGCGCAAATCCGAACCAGCCGTCGTTACCGGCAATAAATCCCTGGACGAGATCATGGCCGATTTTGAACGCCAATTAATCAACTCCACCCTCGAACAGTGCCGCTACAATATTTCCAAGACGGCCGACCAACTCAAGATCAGCCGGCACGCCTTGCGCTACCGCATGCAGCGCCTCAATATTGCCTCGGAGACTGACGAGGAAGACACCACGCCCCCGGGCGCCAAAGACGCCTGAAATCAGCCTGACACGTCCCCGCCAGCATGACTCAACAGAGCCGAAACATAACGCGCAAAAGCGCCTCCAACCTGGCGCTGGCCTTCGTTCTGCTGCCCAGAGCCAGACGCGAGGCCATGTCCGCCCTTTACGCCTTTTGCCGCGAGGTGGATGACGTCGCGGACAACGAATCCGTCCCGTCGGAAAAACGCCGCGCCGGCCTTGCCGCCTGGCGCGAAGATATTCGGCGGGCCTGTCACGGCCTTTCGCCCGAGTTTGCCGTCAACCGCGAACTGCAACCTGTCATTGCGCAGTATCATTTGCCCTTCACCCATTTCGACGAGCTGATTCACGGCGTGGAAATGGACCTGGACATCAAACGCTACCAAACATACGACGAGCTGGAGCAATACTGCTTCCGTGTCGCCTCGGTCGTCGGCCTGCTCAGCGTCGAAATCTTCGGCTACAAAGACCCCGCCTGCCGCGACTATGCCATCCATCTCGGCAAAGCTTTGCAATTGACCAATATTCTGCGCGATGTCCGCGCCGACGCCGAGCGCGGCCGCATTTACCTGCCGCTCCGCGAATTGGAGCGCTGCCGGGTTTCGCCCGAGGAAATCCTGCGCGGGGCCTGGTCCGAACGCTTCGAGCAACTGGCCGAAGGCGCGGCCCGCCAGGCCCGGAAGTTTTACAGCCTGGCCCGGCAAACGCTGCCCGCCGCCGACCGCCGCTCCATGGCCGCCGCCGAGCTGATGGGCTCGGTTTATTGGCGGTTGTTGCGCAAGCTGGAGCGCCGGCGTTTCCAGGTTTTCGGGCCGCGCCCCACGCGCCTGGGCAAAGGCCAGAAAACCCTTCTCATTTTCCGCACCTGGTGCCGCCTGGTCCTGGGCGTGGCCATGCCCAACTATGGCATCCCGTGAAGCCAGACGCCGCCTGATCGTCAACGCGGACGATTTCGGCCGTTCCCATGCCATCAACCAGGCGGTCATTCGCGCCCATCGCGAGGGCATCCTGACCACGGCCAGCCTCATGGTCAATGAAGCCGCCGCCGACGAAGCGGTCGCCCTGGCGCGCCAGAATCCGGGCCTGGGCGTCGGTTTGCATCTGGCCCTGGTTTGCGGCCGGTCCGCCTTGCCGCCGTCCGCCATTCCCAACCTTGTCAATACTCAGTCTCAATTCTCCAGCCATCCGGTCGCCGCCGGATTCCGTTATTTTTTCCTGGCCGGATGCCGGGCGCAATTGCGCGATGAAATCACGGCCCAATTTGAAAAATTCCGCGCCTCCGCCCTGTCCCTCGACCATGTCAACGGCCATTTGCACATGCACCTCCATCCCTCCGTTTTCAAGATTCTCTGTGACAACGCCGGGCCGTGGGGCGTCCGCGCCATGCGTTTGACCCGGGACCCGTTCCTTTTGAACGCCCGGCTCGCCTCCGGCCGCTGGTTCCAGCGCCTCAACCACGCCGCCGTTTTTGGCCTTCTTTCGGCCAAAGCCCGGCCTGTTTTAGCGCGGCACAACATCCGCCACACCCGCTCCGTGTTCGGGCTGTTGCAGAACGCCCGCGTGGATGCCGGCTTTGTCACAAAGCTTCTGCCCCTCCTGCCTCCGGGAGATTCCGAGCTTTACTCCCATCCTTCTCTCGATCAATTTAAGAACGAATTTGATGCGCTCGTTAACCCTTCAATCCGCGCCCTGGTCCGGCAACTGGGCATCCAGTTGATCCGTTACCAGGACCTATGAATCATGGCTAAAATCCTTCTCATCCTGATCGTCGCCGCCATTATCGAATCCATCGGCATCGCCTTCCTCAGCGGCGGCCTGAAGGAAATCAACGCGCGCGACCGAAATCTCCCGCCCAGTCAAATCGCCCGCGTCATCAAGGACGGCGCGTGCAACGGCAAAATTCTTCTTGGCATGGCTCTCGAAGCCGCTTTCTTTGGCGCGTTGCTTTATATGCTGTTCGTCCGCGATGTCAGCTTTGTCTGGCCGTTGACTTCCCTCGGTTTTATTGTCACCACCCTGGCGGCCCAATTTCTCCTTCACGAACACGTCAGCCCCGGGCGCTGGGCCGGAGTGCTGCTCATCGCGGTGGGAGCCTTCCTGATCAGCTACAGCGAAGCCGCCAAAAAACCAGACGCGCCGACCCCCGCCGCCGCTTCAACACCGCTCCGCCCGCAGTAACTCCTCCAACACCGCGCCCAACTTCCGCGCCGCGCCCAGGGTCTGCTGTTGGAACTCGATCAGCTTTGGAATCCGGCCCGGCCTGCTCAACACCGCGCCCAACAGCTTCAGGTAATTGATCCTGTCTTCCGACGTCATCAGCGCATTGAAGTCCAGCGGCAGGTCCTGCGTCGCGTCGTCGGAAATGACGCGGATCGTCGCGCTGGGAATGTGAAACTCCCGGCAAATGGTGCGGATGACCGATGATTCCATTTCCACCGCGTCCGCCCCGGTTTCTTTCCACAGCGCCGCTTTTTCCTCCACGGTGATGGCAACGCGCCGATGGCAGTGGAATTTGGCCGCCACCGCTCCCAAATCCTCCAATTCCGGCCCGAATCCCGCGTCAAAATCCTGCTCATAAACCACCGTCCCGAACTTCAAATCCGGGTTTAATCCCCCGGCGAATCCGGCCGTGATGACTCGTTCGGGCCGCACGCGGGCGATGGCCTCGCGCATGTTTTCCGCCGCATTCTTGCGGCCTATCCCCGTCATCCAAACCTGGACGGTGGCGGCCAATGGCAGGCCCCCGCCGGAGCGATGCGGCGCAAAAAACTTCATCTCCTCCTCCACGGCAAAGCAGACCAGCAAATCGACCGGCGGTTTGGCCAGGCGGCCCACCGGTCCGCAGCCCTGGCGGCGCGTCAGGAAGGCCTTCCACGCCAGCGAAGCTTGCTTCGCCAGCCGGGCCACCGGTCCGGATTCATTGTTCTTCTTCGCCATAATCGCGTTTCATTTTACTTCAGCCTTCAGCCTTTCACTTTACAGCCGCCAGCCGCTCTTGCCAAATCCTGTAAAGCGCCAGGGTCGCCTGCACGTCCCCCAAACAATACTCCCCTATCTCGCGGCCTTTCCCCTCCGCCACCATTCGGCCAACATCCATCCCGGTGACCCCGTGGCTTTTTGGAGATTCGATGCCAAACGCCTTGCAGTAAAAATCCAGGTTAAACCGCCGCGCCGCCCCGTCGCGCCCGCTGATGTTGTAAAAGGTCAATTGTTCCAGCAGATCGCAATGCGGTTCTATTTGGTAACGGTACCCCAGCCAATCCTTGCGCGACACATCCACCTTCAGCACCGCTGACCGCAAATAAATAAACGGCACATCGAAACCGCGTCCGTTGAAGGTGACGACCGAATCATAATGCACCGCCACCTCCCAAAACTCGGTCAGCAACTGCCCCTCATCGGCGCACGGCACGAATTCCACCGCTCCTCCCGACCGGCCCTGTGGGTCGTCGCAATCATCGGCCAGGAACAGGACTTTGCCCCGGCAACTATCCGCATTGAGCATGGCGATGCACACCACCTGTCCCGTCAGAGGCCAGAGGCTGAACTGCCGGTGGATTTCCTCCCGTCGCGCCGCGCGTGCCGCGGGGTCCGGCAAGTTCTCCGCCTCGCGAAACAAATACTCCTGCTGCGCCGCGTCAAACTGTTCCAGCGGCAACGCCGAGGTTTCGATGTCAAAGATGAGTTTGGCCATTCGGCCCGATGCTAAGACCCCGCCCGTTCAATAGCCAGCCCGAATTCGAGGTTTTACTTTTGCGCCTTGAGAATGGCCAGGCACTCCATCATGGCCCTGCCATTGTGATAGCCGCCCTTCCAAATCTGCGCCTTGTCGCCCGTGACGCTGCCGTCGGCATGAACCATTTCAAACCACTCGCCATTTTTCCAATCGGTCTGATGTTGATCAATCCAGTCGTATGTTTTTTCAAAGATCTCCAGGTCCCTGGCCTCATGCGTCAGGCGATACATGTAAAGGGAGGTGACACAGGCCTCGGCCTGAGCCCACCAGCTTTTGCTGAGATCGGAGGCGGGCTGATTGAAGGCGCCGCTGGTGAAGAATCCCCCCCGGTCCTGGTCAAAGCCATATTTCAGCGCGTAATCGTACAAGGAACGGTACACGTCAAGCAGCGGATAATTTGAAATGCCCGCGGCGTCGCAGGCATCGTTGAGCAGCCAGATGTTTTCCAAATCATGGCCGTAGGAGACGCGGGCGTAGTTGCCGGTGAGGACCGGTTCCCAATTGCGCAGATACTTGTCGGTGCAGGCGCCCAGGCCCTTGCGCAGCACGGTGTTGCTCTGGATTTCGATCAATTCCAGGAGCCGCTCGCGGGCCAGCGGCGACTTGGACGCCCGGTAATACATGGTCAGGGCCTCCAGCAAATGCAGATGAGTATTCATCAATTTGCGATCCGGCTCGCCCATGTAAGTATTTCCCGCCGGCCCGGGTGTCCAATCCTCGTTGAACCATTCCAGGTAGCCGCCGTAAGTCTTGTCATGCGCCTTGGCCTCCATGAGATTGAAAAGCTGGTTCGCCAGGTCCAGCGCCTCCTGTTTTCCCGAAGCCAGATAGTACTCGGACAGCGCGTAAAGGCCGAAGGCTTGACCATAAAGATGTTTGCGGGGCATGAGCTTGTCCTGGCCCGTGGCATCCACTTCCCAGTAGAAACCGCCGTTCTTTTGATCCCACATTTTGTCCTTCAGAAAACGAAAGCCCGAATCCGCCGCCGCCAGATACTCCTTGCCGCCGTAACCTTCGCGCGCCAAATGCGAATAAAGCCACAGCATCCGGCTCTGCGTCACAATCATTTTGAGCGGCGCGTTCCCTTTCAGTTTTCCATCGATATCGTGATTGAGGATGTAACCGCCGTTTTTTTCATCCATCGTTTTCGGATACCAGAACGCCATGATGTTTTGCGTCAAGTTGGACTCAAGTCTGGGCCGGTAGATTTTTGCCACCCCGGCCAAATCCTGGCCGGGAAGTGGAACAGTGGAGACAAAGAGTGTGACGGCCAACAGGCCGGTGGTCATGTCGATGCGCAAGTGGGGAAAAGGCATCCCTTTTCGGCTGTTGGCTGTTTTCATTTTTCTTAATTGTTAATTTTCAATTCTCAATTGTCAATTTTCTTTAACTCTCCCCTTCGCAAATTAAAATATGCGATTGTGCAGGAGTGATCTGTTTACCGTGAAGCGGAATCGGCCTCATTGTTGCGTGAGCTTCCGAGTGCCATTAGATTACGTTGTCCAAATACTTCTGAAAATTGTCAGTTTCGGATAGCGCGCTCACTGCGTAGCGTCACAAATTCAAAGCCGCGATTGCTGGTTTTAGGGCCTTCTCCAACCGGAACATGGCCTCGGCCGCCGCTTCATGGATTTGCGGCCAGTTTTCCGCGTCCCGCCATCCACCGAGGCCGATTACCTTACGGATGCGGCACGCTCGTTTGCCGTCGAGCCTTTGCCATTCCAAATCATCCCCGAAAACCTGCTCAATGGCGGCTTTCTGGACGAACAACTGACCGAAGATGGCCTTATTCTCGACGTCAGTGCCTTTGCCGCGGTCAATATAAAGTTCGACTTGAGTTTCGTGCTCCCGAACCGCATAGTTGAGTCCCAATCCGCGTTTACCGCTTCCCGCACCGACCCAGTAGTTCTGGCCGGGGGATATGTTTGCATGTAATTGTGTCTTTTCCTTCGCGGCCTGCAAGAGTCCGGTCCAAAATTTCTTACGGATATCGTAACGTTCAGGAATCGCATCCTTGGCAGTAGGTTTGACGATAATGCCCGGAGGATCGTCCCCATGCTCATCATCCTCTGCGTCCCACTGCACCAGCGACCAAAGTTCTCGCAATTTCTCCAGCAAGTCGGCCTGGCGCGTCTTGAGAAGCTCCGGAGTCCACTCGAAATGCCCCAACACCTGTGTTGTTAAGACAAACGGGACCACTCCCTTGTCCGACGTGAAATACTTTTCCTTCTTAGTTTCGAAGTCGAAGTTCTGTGCCTCGCTGTTCTTCTTGCGTGAAAGGAGTACCAGATTTGCCAGACGATGGACCCATCCGTCCCGATCGGCCTGCTCGGGAAACCATTTCATCCATTGGCTGTCCTTCTTGGGTGTCTGCGGCAGCACATGCTCGATGGTAACTATAGGGTAATCATAAACCGCGCCGCCACCAGAAAGCATCGTGTCGAGTCTGAGCAGCACATATGCGCGAACCTTTGTAAATTCGTAGAGATTTCCGTTTAAATTGCTGAACGTTCTGCGTTTCTCTTGCTCCGTTGGCTCCAGTTTCGCGGCGAGCACGTGATCTTCGCCGCCATCTTCCAATACCTGAAGGACGCCCGCATACCGGTCCAGGCGGTCGTTGATGCCATAGCGCATGATCATCATGCATGCGGCCAAACGCTCCAATTGCTTGAAGAACCAGCCGAGCCATTCAGGGTTATTCCCGTGCTTGGCGAGAGCCACAAGCGCAGGAGGAACCCAATCGAAGTTGTCCACCCGGTTAAGCCACTTCAAATATTTGTTGACCGTTTCAGCGCCTTGCGCGCTCTGGTAATCGGCGTCTTTTATGGTTTCCAATGCATCGGCGTAAGGGGTCAACTGCTCATCAATGAACTTTGTCGGGGAGGCACCCGGCTTCACATGTTCGCGGATCTCTTTGAGGATCGTTGTCCGGAGCTTCTGCTTCATGTGGATCATGCGGATATGGGCAAAAAGAGCGTCGAATGCCTCCCGCCCGAGATTTTCCTCAGCAGTCTCCCATTTCTTCCCGTAGGCATCCTGGTTCGCGTCGCCGGGGATTTTTCCGATGACCTCGGCTTTCAGTATGTCAGCGTGCGAAAGATTGAGGCCGCGGTCGTTCATCACGGAAAAGATACGGTAGGCGGATTCCATGTCGGGCGTGGAGACCACCACCATGAGGCACTTCGTGATTATGAACTGTGTGAACGCCGCCAACTGCTGCGCCTGCCTTGTCTTGAGCTTGCCAGCCAAGTAAAGCGCGTTTGCCCTGATGTTTCGCTGCGCATCGTTGCGCAGTCCGCCGGGATTCAGCTTGTCCAGCACGCTCAAGCCGTCCTCCTGCTGGATGTGTTTTTCGAAGAATTCGGCATCCTGAGGGCGCAGAGTGAGCCGGAACTCGTCCTTCATTCCCTCGAACATTTTCCCCTTCTGCCTCAGGTAGTCCGAAATCGCGTCCGCTCCCTTGGGCTGCAAATGCCGCAGAACCGACATCAGAATTGTCAGGGTGGTCAATCGTTGTTGGCCATCAATCACCTCTGCGGTCGGCTGATGTTCCTCTTTAATCAGGACGATGCTACCGAGAAAGTAAGGATCCTTCCTCGTTACCGGCAACTCGTCTCCAGTGTGCGCGGTCCAGAGATCGTCCAGCAACTCCTCCGTCTCCTCCGTAGTCCAGGCATAAGGCCGCTGATAGCGAGGGATGAAGAATCTGAAGCCGTCACCGAAGATGTGCTTCAGGTAATATTCTTTTCCTACGATCTGAAGCGTGCTCATGCGACAAGCTTTCTCACATTAATCTTGCCGGTGACGGCGTGGGATGAGGGCGGTGCGGTATTCCGGCAACCGTTCCGCCGCGCTTCATCAGTTGATTGTTGCGCCATGCCAGGATAATGCCGCCCCCCCGCCCGCTCTGTCCACCAACAAATACCGCGCGGCGTGAATTTCAAACCAAAAAGCGTTCGCGTGGAATGCCGGATTGCCGAATTATGGATTGCAGTGTGCCGATTCTGACTGTGCGATGCAGCGGCTCGGGCACTGTGGTTGTGCCCCGGTCTGTCCGCCGCTGCATGATCAGGTGACTGCCCTTCTGCCGGGCGCGAACGAAACCCTCGGACTCCAGGATGCAGACAATTTCCTCGCCGGAGAAAACCCCCGGTTTAGGCACACTCCACCTCGATGCGGGTGAACAATGCCGGCTTCTTGAGTCGCGTCCTCACCTCCTCCGCGCTCGCCGTCTCGAAGAAACCTTCCAGCGCCTCTTTGAGATTGGCCAGCGCCTCCTCTATCGTATCGCCCTGGCTTGCAATATCCAATTCCGGGCAAAGGGAAACATAGCCGTCCTCTTCTGGATTCAGCACCGCGCTTAATGTCATCGTTTTCATAATGTCAGTTTACGGCCTTATCTTGCCACAATCAAACCGATGATCCGGACTCATGGAAACCTGCGGTTGACGGATTGTTCGAAACCCGGCGGCCGCCACGCTTTATCAGATGATTTTTGTGCCATGCCAGAATAATGCCGCGCCCCGCCCATCGTTGTCAATCAAGCACACCGAACCCAAATCGTCGCCTTGAGGATTCTTTTTGGACCGCCAAACACGCCAAATCCACGAACCCGCAAAACTTTTCTGGAGACGGGGCTGGTGCGGTTCCCCCGAAAACTTTCGGGGTTCGCGTATTCCGCGAGGGTATGAGTTTTGTCAGCGGGGCGTCCTGAAAAACTCGGGCCGCAGCAATTGCAGTACGGGCGGAAACGGTGTCACCATAAGGACCAGTTGGTCAGCTAACCAGCAGGTGGGCTTACGGGAGATGCTCGAGAAATACTCTTGGAGTCACTCTCCGTTTCTGCGAATGAGCACCGGCGCAAAGCACCTACATGGGGACCGCCCCGCATACCTGAGTGCATGTAAGCGCCTGACCCGTTTCCGTCCGTCTGCACAACGATAAGAGGACAAAATGAACGCGAATTCAAGCAGTATCGAGCGGGTGATTGGCTTTGACGCCCACCCGGATAGTTTCACGGCGGCGGTTCTACAGGGGCCTACCCCGGCCGCCGCTGTCGTGGAAAAAATGTTCAACAAAGTGCCGATGGGCCGGCTGCAGAACTGGGCGCAAAAGAACACCGCCGCCGAAGACCTGTTCGTGCTGGAAGCTTCGGGCAACAGCTTCCAAGTCGTGCGCACCCTGGCCGCGGTGGGACGCCGCGCCCTGGTCCTGGAGAGTTGCCACCTGGGCAAGCTCAAGGAGGCTCATGCCAATAATGACAAGATCAGCGCCGTGCGCATCGGCAAGGCTTATCTGGCTGGCACGGCCAAAACCGTCTGGGTGCCGGACCTTCGCACCCAAGAGCGGCGGGACTGGTTTCATGCCCATCGCAAGGCCACCAAGCGCACCACCCAAATGAGCGCGCGCGTGCGTTCCTATCTCAGCGACAATGGAGTGCGGCTCAAAAGGAACACCCGGCTGGCCAGGATTGGGGAGGTCGAAGCGCAAATCCGCGCGGCGCGCCCCTGGTCTCCGCGACAGTGGCAGGTCATCGAAGGGCTGCTGATGGAACTGCGCCACGCCGAGACACAACGCCAGCATTGGCGCCGGCTCATCGCCCAGGAAGTGCTCTCCGATCCCGATTTGTTGGCCATCGCACGGCTCTGTGGAGTACGCGAAATGGTGGCCTTCGCTCTGGGTGCTTTCGTGGGCGATATCAAGCGCTTTAGCGAACCCAAAAAGCTCGTCAAGTACATCGGACTCAATCCGGCTTTTGATGACAGTGGAGAAACGGAATGGAGCGGGGGCGTCGGAGGCCATGGGCACAAAGACCTGCGGTGTCTGCTGGTCGAGGCGGCACAATCGCTTTTGCGCTGCTCCAAAAACCCCTTGGCGCAGTGGGGCGGGAAACTGCTGGCGCGCAAGGGCTCGGTCAATCTGGCCGTCTGTGCCATGGCCCGCAAACTCGCCGTGGCCGTCTGGTACTTGATGATGGGCCGCTGGACCACTCTGGAGGAGATCGAGGCAGGACTTCAACTCAAAGTCGGCAAAATGATCAGCCAGATCGGAACCGCAGGACTGAAAAAGCTGGGCAAAACCAGGAAGACCTTCCGTGAGGAAATCTTCCAATCGCTCAAAACCGGCAAAGTGTATGTGCTCTATCCACCCAGGAAGTTCACGCCAAAGGTCGCCCTCGAGCGCCCCTTGACCCTGGCCCAAGAATATGGATTACGCTGAGTTTAACGCTTTGAGCCGCGGCTTGCGCAGCATCCCGGAAAACAAAAATCCCGGCACCAGAATCGGCACCGGGACGGATGCATCCGCAATCCACGGGCGGCTGGGCGCTCAGGTTGCACTCCTGCAGAGCCCTATCCTCCCAGCCGCAAACCCACCTTACACACAAAAGAAAAGTTTTCCAGGCTTTCCCGTTGACAAACCACATACCCGTATTTCGTGGTTTACTCAGTGTTCTTTGATCGATCATCGCATCCGTGCCCCGAAAGCTTTCGGGGTTGGGCTGCTTGTCAAGAATACATACTTGACAACAAGGCCCCCGACACCCGTTTCGGCCAATGTTTGCAGGGGTTTCGTGTTTTAAAAAAAGTCTCCACCATGAGCTGTACAATTTCCGCCTTTTGTGCTAAAATCCTCCAATGAGCACGCCATGTCGCGCCGAATGGAAGCGTCAGAATGTCCGCGGAGCGCAACCGTCCCGGTTGCTGGGCGGGGCGTCTCGCGCCGCACTTCCGGACAAAGATGTGTTTGGCGGGACGCCAAACACGGCGTGCGAGACGCACGCGCTCCCAACTCATTTTTCTGCCTTCCAGAAATGCAGGGTTAAAGGAGGGCGCAAAATTTCGGATAATCCGAAAAATTTCGGAAATATTTCGGAAAAACAGCCCTTTTCCGAAATAATTTCGGATTATTTTTTTTGGGGGAGCGCGACCGTCTCGGTCGCTGTGCGGGGCGTCTCGCGCCGCACTTCCGGGCAAAGATGTGTTTGGCGGGACGCCAGACACGGCGCGCGAGACGCACGCGCTCCCCGTGCTCAAACTGGGTCAAAGTGAGTCAAACCGATGTTTTTAAATCACTGGTTATGAATGACTTGCAAACGCTTAAAACTCAGTTTTTCATAACTTTAGCCTTTAGGCTTCAGCCTTCAGCCTTTCCCTTGAATCTCTTCCTTTCAACTTTGCCCTTTCACCTCTAAAATCGCCGGACGAATGACGGATACCGAAAAATTGTTGCGCGAGTTGATCGCTCTGCCGAGCGTCAACCCGGCCTTTTTGCCCCTGAACGATCCCCGTGCCGGGGAAGGCCGGGTGGCTGATTTCCTCGCCGTCATGGCGGCCAGGGCGGGTTTGGATGTTCATTTTCAAAAAGTTCTGCCGGGACGATCCAACGTGCTGGCGACTCTTTCCCCGCCGGGCAAAGTCAAACGACGGCTTCTTTTGGCTCCGCATCTCGATACCGTGAACGCTGTTTCCGAAAAGCAGTTTGTTCCGCGATCCGCCAATGGCCGCATTTATGGCCGGGGCGCGTGCGATGCCAAAGGTTCAGTCGCCGCCATGCTCACTGCCTTGAAACGCCTGGCCCGCCAGGGACGGCGGCCCGCCGCGACGGAAATTGTTTTCGCCGGGTTGATGGATGAGGAAAACGCGCAGGCCGGATCGCGCGCGCTGACAGCCAGCGGTTGCCAGGCGGACCTGGCCATCGTCGGCGAACCGACCCGTCTGCAAATCGTCACGGCCCACAAAGGCAGCCTGTGGCTTCGGCTGGAGACTCGCGGAAAAGCCGCCCACGGCTCCTGCCCCCATCTCGGCAAAAACGCCGTCCACGAAATGGCCCGAATCGTTGATCTTTTTGAATCCGGTTATGCCCGGCAATTGCTACAGCGGCGGCATCCGTTGCTCGGCACGCCGACGATCAACATCGGCTTCATTCACGGTGGCACCCAGCCCAACATCGTCCCGGCGTTGTGCGTGGCGGGCGCCGACCGGCGCACGCTCCCCGGCGAGACCGAGCCGTCCGTTCGCGCCGAAATGAACGCCTGGCTGCGCCGCCACGGCTTGCGCGCCGTCCTGGCCAGCGATAAATCCTCCCATTGCCCGCCCCTGGAAACAGACCCGCGATTGCCGCTCGTGCAACAATTCCTGCACACCGCCCGGCAGAAAAGGCCGGCGGGAGTGGATTATTTTTGCGACGCTTCGATCCTGGCGCAAGGCGGCATTCCCAGCATCGTTTTCGGCCCCGGCGACATTGCGCAAGCTCATACCGCCGACGAATGGATTTCGCAAAAATCCCTTGAAGCCGCCACCGCGCTGCTTCTTAAATTCCTCCGAACGCTTCCGTAAATTTGATGAGTTCAAACAGCAAATCCGCTTTTTTCCGGCAGAGCAGTTGGATGGTCATCGCCACTTTTGCCGGCGGCTTGTGCATGGCGCTGGTTCATACCGTGGCCCGCAGAATGGGGTCGCAGGAATACTCCGCATTTGTCAGCCTGCTCCGGTTGTTGATTATCTTGGGAGTTCCCGCGGCCGCCTTGCAGACCATTTTCGCGCGGCAGGCCGCCGCCGTGACCAACGAAGAGCAGGAGGAACAGTTGCGCGCCACCACCCGCGCCATTTTGGGCTGGACGTTCCTGGTGTGGCTCGTCTGCGGCGGGACCGTGCTCGCCGCCATCCGCCCGCTGTCCCGTTTGCTGACGATTTCCAATCCGGCCGCCCTTTACTTCACGGTCTTGACCGTCTTGACGACCTTGTGGATACCCATCGGGAAAGGGTTGTTGCAAGGCAAACATCATTTTGGCGGGCTGGGCTGGTTGCAAATCAGCGATGGAGTGGGCCGATTCTCAGTCATGCTGCTGATGATATTCGTTCTGGGCGGGAAGGCGGCCGGCGGCATGTTTGCGGCGGTGGCCGGACAATTGATCACCGTGGTCATCGGCGCCTGCCTGACCCGTGCGCTCTGGCAAACGCGCCCGGCTGTTGCCTTCCTTTGGAAAACCTGGCTCGGCCAGGCGTTGCCGCTGACCCTGGGGCTTGGCACCGTTCTGGTAATGTCAAGTATTGACATGCTCTTTGTGCAGGGCCTTTTCTCAGACACGGGCCAAACCGCCCTCTATGGCGGGGCCATGCTGACCGGTTTCGCCATCATCCAATTCATCGCCCCGGTGGCGCTGGTCATGTTTGCGCGCGTCGCGCAAAACGTGGCCCGCGCCGAGCGCGCCGATTCCCTCGGCATGACTCTGGCGGCGACCCTTCTCTTTGGCTGCGTGGCGGCCGTGGGCTGCACGCTGTTCCCCAGGCTGCCGCTGCGGTTGATGTATTTCAGCAATCGCGAAATGTGGGACGCCGCGCCGCTGGTCCCCTGGTTTGCCTGGGCTTTGCTGCCTTTGACCGTGGCCAATGTTTTGGTGCAAAACATCCTGGCCCGCGCCCGGTTCCAAGCGGTGCCCTGGCTCATCCTGGTGCCGGCGCTTTACGCGGCCTGCTTGTGCCTTGAGGCCCCGGGCCTCCCCGCCATGAAGCCATTCGACGCCTTCACTCGCGTCATTCAAACATTGGGCGGCGCCAGCCTCCTGCTCTGCGCCGTGGCGGCTTGGTTCTCCCGCCCCACGCCTGCGGCTACCGTTTCGGATCCGGGTTCGGCGGCGGCGCGTGCAGTTTCCGATAAATCCAGTTCTCCAGAGGTGTGAAGATTTTTCGCAGCGGTGCAAAGGGCGAATAAATCCATCGCAAACGAATCACGGAAAGCAGCATGGTAATCGATGTCCTGCCCAACGCCACCTTGGATCCCACTTTGTCCGTCCATTCCGTTGGCACTTCCAGCACGCTGAACCCCTCGCGCCGCAGCATGTAAAGAAGATTGATGTCGAACGCCATGTCCGCAATGCACAGCGAAGAATGGATTTTCTCCACCGCCGCCCGTCGAATCACCTTGGCGCCGCACTGCGTGTCCCTGATGTTCATCCAGAACAGCAGTTGCACGATGGCATGGAAGATCCGGCTGGCAAATTGCCGCCGGCCCGTTTGCATCTGGTGCAGGACGGCTCCTGGAATCCAACGCGAGCCAATGACGCAATCCGCCTCTCCCGAACGGCGCACCAAATCAGCGAAAGCCGCCGGGCCGGTCGCTCCGTCCGCATCCACATAGCCGATCACATCCGCCAGCGGCGCCAGGCGCAAGCCCTCGATCAACGCCCCGCCCTTGCCGATCGGGTCCTCGAACACCACGACGCTGACTTCGCCGTACTCTGCGCGGACTCGTTGCACCACGCCCAGCGTATTGTCCCGGCAGCCGTTCAAAACCACCACCAATTGAAACTTCCCCCCGTAATTCTTCCGAAAATACTCCGCATAACTGCGCAATACCGGCTCGATCCGGCGCTCTTCGTTGAGAGCCGGAATCAACAGCAACACGCTGGGAAAAACCTGCTTCACGCGCCGTATTTACCCAAGCCGCCCGGCAATGTCGAGAAGAACGCAACGCCCGTGCCGCGGGCGCAAAAGTCGGGCCGCCTTCACGGCCCCGGTCACGGAACTTTCGCAGTTGAACAAAGTTGTGTTCCGCGGCAAATGGCTTATTGTAATAACGTGAATGAATTGCCGCCAGGCCTTGAAGAGAACGCAGCCCCCGCTGCCTCCTCCGGCAATTCCATGAAGAGGGCCATTATTTTGGACCATGAGGATGAAGCGTTCGGCGTCGAGTACGACAACACCATCGGCACCAGAAACACGATGCGCCTCGAAGCGACGACCTACGAGGACGCCATCCTTGAAACCAAATCTTTTCTCGGAATAACGGAAAATCGCGACGAAGACGGAACAGTGTGGGAAATTGACTGAAACCAGGAACGGCGGATCAACTCCCGTCTCCGCTGCCAGGGCCAGGCATGAAACTTTTACTTCGACGACGCGAAACGCCGTCTCCTGTGATTGCGCCCGCCGCCTTTCGCGTTGCGCGCGGCGGCTTTTTGTTCGGGGCTTTGATACACATCGAAACCGTGGCCGATTAAACCCAGGGGACGCGCGTCCACCGGCCGCGCCTCGGTCACCGCGATATTTCTTCCGTCCAAACTGTGGCTGTGCAGCGACAGCGCGGCGGCGGCCAATTCCGGGGTGGCCATGGTCACATAAGCCCGGCCGTTGGAGCGGCCCGTGGCTGGATCAAGGACCAATTTGACCTCCAGGACCTGCCCTTTTTTGGAAAACAAATCCCGCAGACTCGCGTCGGTAATGCCGGGGGCAAGATTTTCCACATACAATCTATTGTTCATATCACTCTTTTTTCCAAACAGATCGTCCTCCTGGAATGTTCCCGACCATCGGGTTTCAAATTATCATTGAATCTTTTTCAACTGAGAATCCACCAAGCCTGGATATATACGAAATGCCTGACTGCCCACAACATCCACTACTGCCGCGGAAATGCAATCAATATTTCAGAATAATCAGTCGAGCTGCGGCGCTTCAAATTCCATGCCATGCGCCTCGGCGACGGCTTTGTGCGTGATCTTGCCCTTCATCACATTGATGCCGCCGGCCAGCGCCGGTTGCTTCTGGCAGGCCTCGGCCAATCCCCAATCGGCCAGCAATTCGAAGTAACGATAAGTCACATTGGTCAACGCCTGCGTCGCGGTGCGCGCGTACGCGCCGGGCATATTGGTCACGCAATAATGAGTCACCCCCTCCTCGACATACACAGGGCGGTCATGCGTCGTTGGCCGCGACGTCTCCGCGCACCCGCCCTGATCAATGGCGATGTCCACCAGCACACTGCCCGGACGCATCATCCGCAACATCTCGCGGCTGATCAATTTGGGCGCCTTGGCCCCGGGCAGCAGCACCGCGCCAATCAACAAATCCACCGTCGGCATCAAATCCGCCAAATGCGCTTCACTGGAAAAAAGGGTGTGCGCCGTGTGCAGTGTGATGTCCAAAAAACGCATCCGTTCCAAATCCACCTCCAAAATCGTCACATCCGCCCCCAGCCCGGTGGCCATGCGCGCCGCATTGATGCCGCTGGCCCCGCCGCCCAGCACCACAACGCGCCCCGGCAAAACGCCCGGCACCCCGCCCAGCAACACGCCGCTTCCCCCGTTGTGCTTCGCCAAAAAATATCCCCCCACCAGGATCGACATGCGCCCCGCGATCTCACTCATCGGCTCCAGCAAAGGCAGCCGCCGATGCACCTCGATCGTTTCGTAGGCAATGCCCGTCACCCCCGACTTCATCAGCGCCTCGGTCAAAGACCGGCTGGCCGCCAGATGCAGGTAAGTAAAAAGAATCTGGCCCGGACGCAGCAGCGCATACTCCGATTCCTGCGGCTCCTTGACCTTGACCACCATCCCGGCCTTCTCAAAAACGGCCTTGTGATCGGAAGTCATTTCCGCGCCGGCGCTTTCGTAATCGGCATCAGGATAGCCCGAGCCCGCCCCGGCGGAGCGCTCGACCACCACCTGATGACCGCGCTTGGTCAACTGGTAAACCGCCGACGGCAGCAAAGCCACGCGATGTTCCTGAAGTTTAATTTCCTTGGGAACGCCAATAATCATAAGTTGTTCATGCTGATGGCCCATCAGCCGTTGTCAAGTTGCCAATTATGAAAAACAGAGCTGCCCTCGCGTTCCGAAAAAGGTGAAACACGTTTGTTGAAAAGATTTGTTGAAATATAGTTTGCATATCCCCCCGCCATGACTTAATTTGACCCTGCTTTTAGACAGCTTATCGATTTCAAGGCATGGAAGATCCTCAGTTGAATTTGTTTTCAGTGATGATTTGAAACCCGATGTTCGGGAACAGTCTCAGAAAAAAATAGTCGATCTAAATCTTTTATCATCATGAGTACCAAATTATACGTCGGGAATCTTTCCTTCGACATCACCGAAAACGATCTCCGCGATATGATGGCCCAACACGGCCCCGTCAACGAAGTCAGCGTCATCATGGACAAAGTGACCGGTCGCGCCCGCGGCTTCGCTTTCGTCACCATGAACACCCAGGAAGCGGCCACTGCCGCCATCGCCGCCTTGAATGGCAAGGAATTTCAGGGCCGCGCCCTGACCGTCAACGAAGCCCGCCCGCGCGAAGAGCGTCCGGCCGGCGGCGGACGGGGCGGTTACGGCGAGAGAAGCTATTCCAATCGCTAATCAATGAAGCGGATGAATTGATCGCGGCAACGGGTCTCTGTCGGACAGAGGCCCGTTTGCCTTTCAATCTCATCCGGCTTATTCCCTCTTATGAACATCCTCATCGAAAACGCTGAAACCCTCGAATATCTGGCCGGCGATGGCCGCTGGACAAAGAAACCCGCCGAAGGCACATCTTTCCCGGCAACGCGCGACGCCTTTATGGCCGCCAAAAACGAACCGATCGGCAAGTTCAACATCGTCCGCTATTTTTCCGATACGGAACAATTCATCAACATGGAGCACGGCAGCGGCAAGGGCGTCAGTTCGGTCTAGCCAATTGGCCCGCCGGGATTATGCTCCGGGGTCATGCTTGACCGTGCTCAGAAAAATCGGGCGGGAAACGCGCCTTGTTTCCGGGAGGCGGGTTTTTGGCTGGCAGGATGGGTCATTCTCATGGCGTCGGGCTGGAGCGCGGCGCAGTGCCGGGGCGAGGAGACAAAGCCGGATGTGGCGCCTCCCCCCAAATGGGTTGTCCCCATTGCCTATGATCCGCGCGCCAGGCTGGAAGAGGTGGATCCATCCCAGGAAATGCGGTGGATTTTAAAAGACCGCCAGATCAACGCGCAGAACAACGAAACCTTCAATCACGAGGTGCGCCAGGTGTTGACGCCGTCCGGGGTGAACAATGGCTCTCATATTTCGATCGATTACGATCCCAGCTACCAATTATTGACCTTTCATTGGGTGAGGATCTGGCGCGGGACAAATTCCCTGAACCGGCTGGATCCCGATAAAATCCAAGTGACCCAGCGAGGGCTGGATGCCGATGAACTTCTTTTCAGCGCCGAAAAATCGGCCCTCCTCCTGCTGGAGGACGTCCGGATGGGGGACATCATTGATTACGCTTGTAGTGTGCAGGGGGGCAGCCCTGTCTTCACGGGCCGCTTTTCCGACCGGGTGCAAATGCAGTCGAGCCAGCCGATTGAACGATTGACGACGCGGTTGCTCTGGCCGTCGGCCCGACGCCTGTATGTTCAGAATCATGGGACGGACATCAAATACTCGGCGGTGCGCAAAGGGGACCTGGTTGAATTCACCTGGAATGTTGTGAAGTTGCCGGGCTGGCGGAACGAGCCGCCTTTGCCGATATGGTACCAGCCGGCCCCTTGGGTGCAGTTGAGCGAGTTCCAGAAGTGGTCGGACGTCAATCAACTGGCTTTGGATTTATTCACCAACACGGCGCCGCTTTCACCGGAACTGACGCGGAAAATCAATGAATGGAAACGCCTGCCGGGCCGGGAAGAGCGCGTGCTGGCGGCGCTGCGTTTTGTGCAGGACGAAGTCCGGTATTTGGGCATCGAGAGCGGAGTTTCCGGGTACAAGCCGGCCACTCCGTCCACGGTGTTTGACCGGCGGTTCGGCGATTGCAAGGACAAGAGTTTCCTTTTGGTCACGATCCTGCGCGCGCTGGGGATTGAAGCCTGGCCCACCCTTGTCAATACCAGACTTCGGCAGACGGTGCTGGATCTGCATCCGTCGGCCACGGTTTTTGATCATGCCGTTGCGCAGGTGAACGTGGAGGGGCGGAGTTATTGGCTGGATGCCACGGCCAATTACCAGCGCGGTCCGCTGGCGGTCCGATCCTGGCCCAATTACGGCTATGGGTTGGTGGTGCGCCCGGGCGCCACGGCGCTGACCCCCATTGCGCCCAGCCCGGCTTTGCCAGGGACGACAGTGACACAATACATCCGTCTCGCGGGACTGGACCAGGAAAGCGACTTGAAGGTGGTCACCGTCGCCGAAGGGCGGGACGCGGAACGGTTGCGTGAAGTGTTCGCCACAACGACGCGCGATGAAATCGAACGGTGGTACCTCAATTACTACGCCAGGTTTTATCCCGACATCGAGCAAACCGCGCCGCTCATCTATGCCGATGACGAACAACAAAATCAAATTGAAGTGGATGAGTTTTACGGCGTCCGAAAAATCTGGAGCCATCTGCCGGACCAGACTCTCTGTCACTGCCATGTTTATCCCGTGAATGTTGAAATAGCGATGGCCCCGCCAGTCATTTCCCTGCGGACAATGCCATTGGGGGTGCGCCATCCGGACCATCAAATCTTTCGCGCCGAAGTCGTTGTGCCGGCGCTTGCCCTCATCAAGCCGGACGATCAAACCATCGAAAACCCGGCATTTTACTTTCACCGGTCCGTGGCCGTCGCGCAGGGAAAACTGTTTTTGGAATACGAATATCGTTCCCTGACCGACATCGTTATGCCGGAGGCCGTCCCAACTTATGTGCGGCAACTGGACTCGGCCGCCAATCTGATGGGCTACACCATCTCCTCATATTAGCCCTGATTTTGGCGCGCCGCCGGGGCAGGCACATCTAAAGAGTGGCAGGAATTGAGAGGCGTCTGCCCTGACGCCGTGCGGGCGCTGCCACAACAATGTTCGCTCGACAATCGCCGCGCCCGCCTTTACAAGGAGCATTGGAATCGTCCGAAGCACCATTGAGGGCGATGTCAAAAACAAATGAAAATACTGGTCGCCGACACCTTCCCGGAATCCCGCCTGCAACGTTTGAAACATCTTGGCTGCGAGTTGGACTACCAACCGTCCGCCAAAGCCGAAGACCTGCCCGCGCTGGCGGCTTCCAGCAATATCCTGGTCGTGCGCGGCAAACAGGTGACCGGCGAAACGCTCCAAGCCTCGCGCCAACTGGCGCTGGTGCTGCGGGCGGGCGCCGGTGTCAATACCATTGATGTCAAGTCCGCCAGCAGCCGCGGCATCTTTGTCAGCAATTGTCCCGGCAGGAATTCCATCGCCGTGGCCGAGCTGGTTTTCGCCCTGCTTCTCTCCATTGACCGCCGCGTCCCGGACTGCACCGCCGCCCTGCGCGCCGGCCAGTGGAACAAAAAGGAATTCTCCCGCGCCGACGGGGTTTTCGACAAGACGCTGGGGGTGATTGGCGTCGGCAGCATCGGACGCGAAGTCATCCGCCGGGCGCGCGCCTTTGGTTTGCGCGTGATTGCCTGGTCGCGTTCTCTCACGCCGGAACTGGCCGGGGAATTGGGCGTGGAACGGCGCGAGAACGTGGATGACATTTTCAGGGATGCCGACATCGTGACGCTGCATGTGGCTTTGAAGGCGGAAACGCGCAAATTGGTCAACGCCGCCCGGCTCCGGCTCATGAAGCCGGGCGCCATTCTCATCAACACCGCCCGCGGCGAAGTGGTGGACCAGGCCGCGTTGCGCGAGGCGGTCCAGTCCAACCGCATCCGCGCCGGATTGGACGTATTCGATCCCGAACCGGCCCAAGGGGTGGCCCCCTTCGATGATCCGATCCTGAAATTGCCGGGCCTTTACGGCACGCATCACATCGGCGCCTCGACGGAGCAGGCGCAAAACGCGATCGCGGACGAAGCGATCCGGGTCATCGAGACCTTTATCAAAACGGGCGTGGTGTTAAACTGCGTCAACGTGGCCAGGAGCACGCCGGCCAAGTTTCAGTTGGTGGTGCGGCATCACGACCGGGTGGGCGTGCTGGCGTTTGTGATGGACCACATCCGCCGCGCCGGCCTGAACATTGAGGAAGTGCAAAACGTTGTTTTTGACGGCGCCCTGGCCGCCAGTTGCCGCATCCAGTTGGGCGGCGAACCCCCGGCCTCGCTCCTGTCAGCAATCCACAAAGGAAACCCGGACATCATCGGCCTGGACTTGCTGCAAATCGGGTGAGGGAATCAATTTGGACGCGTCTGCCCTGATTTTGCCGCCGCTCTCTTGACTGGCGTTTTGCGAGGCTCCAGATTATGTTTCAATTTATGTTTGAAACAAGAGCATTCACATTGCCGGGCCTGTCTCTGCTGGCCGCCGGCGCGGCCTGTTTGGGTTTGATTTTTAACAGCAGCGCCGGGGGCCTTGTGCCTCTCCAGATAAAATTGCCCGCGCCCGCCTTCATCGGCACCCCTTCGGATAGTCCGGCGGCGCCGAATGTGGAAAAGCCGACCGGCAAGCCGCGCCCGCCATTGATGGTGCCTCCGGGCCTGAGCAATGTCGCCCTGGGCAAAACGGTGACGAGCAGCGCCACCAACACTCTGCCCGAAAAACTGGCCAAAATCACCGACGGCGACAAGGAAGCCAATGAACCCAGCATCGTCTTGCTGCGCAAAGGTGTGCAATGGGTTCAAATTGATTTGGGCAGTCCGCAGGAAATCTATGCCATCGTCGTCTGGCACGCGCACGACACGCCCAAGGTGTGCCACGGCGTCGTCGTCCAGGTCGCCGACAACGCGGGGTTCACGGAGAATGTCCGCACCCTGTTCAACAACGACCGGGAGAATGGCGACGGCCTGGGAGTCGGGACCGACCGCGAATACTTCGAAACCCATGAAGGCAAATTGATTGAAGGCAACGGAACAAAAGCCCGCTGCGTCAGGCTCTATTCCCGGGGCAGCACCGAGAGCCGCATGAACGAGTACACCGAAGTGGAAGTTTACGGCCGGCCGGCCAAATGATTTTCATCGTAGCCGTGCGCTTTGGCGGGCCAGGACGCGGCGAACACCAGCACGCCCAGCGCCGCCACGATCAGCAGGCCCTTGAAAACCGCATCCCAGCCGAAATTTTGCGCCAGCCAGCCCAGCCCCCAGCCCGAAAGAACGGTGCTGGCGTAGCCGAAGATGCTGGTCAGACCCACGGCCGTTGCCGCGGCGCGCTTGGTGGCCAGGTTGGCGGCCGCGACAGCCACGAGGCATTGCGGGCCGTAAATGAAAAAACCGGTGGAACAGAGCAGCACCGTGCTGATCCATTCGCTTTGCCCCGCCACCTTCCAAAAAAGAAAAAGAGAAAGGCCGGCCAGAGCCATGTAAAACAGGCCGACCCTCATGGCGCGACCGCCAAAAAGCCGGTCGGTCAGCCATCCCGCGGCCAGCGCACCAATCCCGCCGACCCACTCAAACCCGGCCACCATGTATCCGGCATGAATAATGTGCAGATGTTTCGTTTCCGTCAGCATCGTCGGCCCCCAGTTGAAAACGGCGTAGCGAATGGTGTAAACAAAAAAATTGGCCAGGGAGGCGAGCCAGACATATTTGTTGCAAAAAACCTGCTTGAGAACAAACGAGTTGAATTGCGCTCTGGTTTGGGCGCCGGACGCGCCGCGTGTTCCCTCCACTTCCGGCAGCCCGACCGATGGCGGGGTATCCGGAAGGCAGCGCCAAAGATACCAGGCGCCGAGCAAAGCGATGCCGGCCGGGACAAAAAAACAGGAGCGCCAGCCCCATTGCGCCACCAGGTAACCGCATAAAACGACGATCAATCCACCGCCGATTTGATGGGAGATGTTCCAGATGGACATTTTGGTGGCCAGTTCCTTCGGCGAAAACCAATGGGTCATCAAGCGGGCGCAAGGCGGGTAGCCCATCCCCTGAAACCAGCCGTTGACCATCCAGAAAACACCCAGCATCACCACGGCGGAACTCATCCCGAAAAAGAGGTTGAGCACGGCGGACCCAACCAGACCCGCCACCATCATGGCGCGGGCATTGGTGCGGTCGCCGAGGTATCCGTTGGCGAACTTGGACACCCCGTAAAGCAGGCCGCTCAAGGTCAAAAACAAACCGAGCTTTTCATTGTTGATGCCCAGGGTTTTTTTCATGGCCGGCATGGCCATGGGAAGATTGGCGCGGACGAAATAAAAGATCGCGTAACCAAGAATGGTTGACAGGAGCACGCGGCGCCGCCAAAAGCGGAATTGGCCGCGCATTTCCTCCGGGTCGCTGATCGTAACAGGAATCGGCGGATCCGGCTTAAATAAAGCGGTTAGTGCGTTGCCAGCAATGGCACAGCTTAGAAACCGGGCGCGCGATGGTCAATCGGGAATGTTATGAGAATTGCCTGCCGGAATGAGTGCAGCCGGCCTGCCATTGCACTTTCTCAAAATGCGAAACCCCGCGCCGGGAAATCCGGCGCGGGGCTTGGACAAAAGCTGGATGAAGAACGATTACAGAGCCCGTTGCACGGCACCCCATCCACGGGCAAAAAACGCCAGACCAGCCACACTCAAGGCCAGCAGCCCCAGAGTCGCGCCGCCATCCGGGACACTCCCGCCCCCCAGGTAGATGAGTTGGTTTTGCGCAGCGTTGTCATTGCCGTCCGTCAAATTCATAATCTCGACGCCAAAATCGGTGGAAGAGGTGGCAGCGACATCAAGGTTGGCGGAGCCCAGGTAGTTCAATGCATCGTTATAAAAAACGTTCCCGCTTGTTCCGTTTCCGACACCAGAAGGAAACCCTCCGATGGACTGGCCCCCTTGCAAAGCCCAGATGGCCGCCTGCAATTCGCCGGCGTCTGTCGTCCGCGTTCCCGCGTCCGTGTAATCGTAACCACTCAACACACCTTGAGCGAACTGCGAGTATAGATAGGCCGTGCCCTCCGACAGGGCGAAATCATCTGAGGGGTTCCATCCGGTGCCGATGGAATTCAAACCATAGGTGAAATTGTAGGGAGTGTGGTTCCCCCAATTATACGGAGTATAATCCACCTGCGTTTGGACGCAGAATGTCTCGAAGCCTTGTTGGGCAACATTATTGTCGTCCGTGACATTGACCAGCGCGCTGGCGGCGTAATTTGCGTTAAAGCTCGGAGAAGTCACCGCCGTGAACTCGCCGCCAACGGAATAAGCATACGGGCCATAATAAAGGTCAACCGTGTTCGCCATCACAGCGGGAGAAATGAATCCGGCGGCCAGGAACATCCCTGCCAATCCGACGCTTTTAATTTTGATCATAATTCAATGACGGCAATAGCTCAATATTCCGTCGTGCGTGCTTCTTTTTCTGTATCGTTCTCAGACAACTTATGTCCTATTACTAAGCAGTTTTCATACCCCGTCATTTCCGATAATCGACGCAAGACGGGTTTCCTTTCAGAGACTGAACATTCATGTGTAACATTCTTATATTAAATATGTTACAACATTTTTTATGTTCTAAATAACACGAAATGGCTCCCGAATGACCCCCCTTTTCAATACGGCATTCCACCTGCAAAAGTGCAAATTTGTCGTTTTTTTTTACGCTTTTTGGCTGCTCGTGGCGCAGAAATTATGAAGCGCCGCCGCCCAACGTGAAATAGAACGTTGCCCCTTGATGTTCGACGCTCTCGGCCCGAATTTTCCCGTTGTGCCGATGGATGATGCGCTGCACCGTCGCCAGTCCGAGGCCAATGCCTTCGAATTCATGGTTGCCATGCAGGCGTTGAAATGCGCCGAAGAGCTTGCCGGCGTAAGCCATGTCAAAGCCGGCCCCGTTATCGCGCACGAAATACGTGTCCTCCGCCCCGCCGGAGATTCTGCCAAACTCAATCCGGGCCTCGGGCCGCTTCCGGGAATATTTCCAGGCGTTGCCGAGCAAGTTGACCAGGACGATGCGAAGCAATTCCTTGTCGCCGCTGGCGATCAGGCCCGGGGTGATTTCCAGCTTCACCACACGCTTGGGGTCGCTGTGTTGCAATTCGGCGAATACTTCGGCGGCCAGCGCGCTGAGGTCCACGGGGCGGCGGTCCATTTCAGCCCGCGTCACCCTGGACAGTTCCAGCAACGCGTCAATCAATTCGCCCATCGTCCGGGCTGCGGCGCGCACGGTCTGGAGCTGCTTCAGGTTGGTTTCATTCAACTGCCCGCCGCAATCCCGCAGGAGGATATCAATGTAACCGCTGATATGCCGGAGCGGCGTGCGCAAGTCGTGCGACACCGAAAAAGAGAAGGACTCCAATTCCTGGTTGGCCGCGTTGAGTTCCGCCGTGCGCTGTTGGACGCGCGAATCCAACTCCAGATTGGCCTGCTGCAGAGCCGCTCTGGCCTGTTCCAGTTCCTGGATTTTCTTTTCCAGCTTGCACACCAGCCGCTCGCTATATTCCTTCATGACGTCATACTCGGACGGCAATGCCGCGCGAGCGCGCGAGCGTCTTCCGGCGGCATTCGTGGCCTCGCTCAAGGCGGCCAACAGCGCCGCCTTCGAGAGCGGCTTCCGCAAATACTTGTCCCCGCCCAAGTCATGGCAAAGCTGCTCGTCGTCCGGCGAAGTATAAGTGGCCGTGTAGAAGATAAAGGGCATCTCCCGCCACCGCTCGCTCTTGCGCACCTCCTGGCACAAGCGGTAGCCGTCCATGCGCGGCATCAGAATGTCCGAAATGATCGCATCTACGTCCTCGCGTTCCAGCACGGCCAGCGCCTGAACGCCGTCCGAAGCCTCGACCATTTCGATGTTCTCCCCTTCCAGCACGGCCCGCAACAGCCGGAGACTTTCCGGCATATCGTCAACAATTAGAATCTTCATGCTTTCCACTGGCATTGACTGCCCGTTCCATGCCCGTCAGAACTCTTAATTATTGGAAGAAAACCGCCTGTACCTTACATCCCGGGCCATGTCTGTCAACTCATCAATCACCCTGAATGATGCAGACCATAAGTGACATGACGAACCCGGTGGAACCGGCGTCCCGCCGGTCCATTTTGGCGTCCCGCCGAAATTCCCCTCAGGATAACCGTGGAGAAGCAGGGGCCGGTTTCAACGCGCCGCGCGCTGGACGGCGCCTGAATACGGTCACGGGACTTTTGCATGATATACGCTGATCATTAATGGCAGGATGCATTGACGCTCAGAATCATCGTGCGTTCGTTTTCCATTGCCGGATGAGACTGGCCATTTCTGTTGGAGACACTATAATGGATGCTCTGTTAAGTTCGTTCACGAACTCGCGGAGATAATCCATGTCTGCTCCCGCGGGAAGGTAGATTACCGCGAACGGCTGGTCGTCTTTCATGTTGGCTATCGCCGCAACCAACGCTTTTGAATTGTCGCCTCTCAATCGGTGACTCTCGCTGGCAAATGCCATTGAGCCGCTCACGCCGACATAACTGGGCATGGCCAGGAGCCACAGGGCGTCAAACTTCGCCGCAGCGTAGGCTTGAATGAAGCCGGAGACCTGCGCAACGGGACGCGATCCGTTATCCAGAATCGCGACAGACCGTATGTCAGCCCGCTCGCACGCCTGTCGTGTCTGCCGAACGAATTCCATGAGCTGCACACTGCTCAAAATTCCGGGATTCACGTACCCGTAGCCGCTTGGCCCCGCAACGAACTCGATCCAGCCGCCGCGCGCTGCGGTTTCCTGATAGTAAAACTGAATAACGGCGGGGGCTACATCGATGAGTTGCGGCGAAATCGTCCAAGCAAACGGAATGTGCAGCGTTTGGTAATCTTCCCAGCATGTGCGCATCATTCCGAGATTGTACTGCAAATTGTCCCCATCGGAGACAACCAGGAGGACGTATCGCTTGCCGGGCTGAAGACTTATGTTCCGCCGAAGCCGTTGTTGCTTGAGCTTTGTGACATAGGGCCGGGTCTGAATATAAAACGAAAGATTTCCGGCATAATCAGCCGGCACAAGCATCATCCCCCGTTTTGAAAGACGACTGACCAGCGCGTTCTCGACCGTCACTCCATTCTGCTTCTTGTCCTTCCTGGCAAAGGCACCGCTAGCCCAGCCGAAAACTCGCGTCTGTGCGGGATAGTGTGACAGGATTTCGTCCAGAAGGCGGCTATCCAGCGGATCGTTGAGCGGATCGAGATTGAAAACAAAAAGCTTTTGTTGCATGGCATAGTCGCGCAACCAGGAAAGCCCTTCGTCGAGGTAAACGAGTTGGTGGCCATCACATCGGGGCATGGCTTCCGTCAGCGCCCATCGGTAAGCTTGGACTTTGTTTGTCAACTGGTTGTTGTGGAAATCGTACGCCACTTCATGACCCTCCAGTTTGTGGTCGGTCAGGAGGGCCCGGTTTATCCCGGCCAGCGTGGTGGCGATGCTCCGGCTCCAGGGGTATTCCCAATTCCAAATGACTTGGGGAGCCTTCGCCCCGAAACGCGCCAGGGCCTCGTCCGCTGAAATCATTTCCGAAGGTCAACCGAATAACTTCTCCATCGCCTGTCGCCAGGACACGTCCTGCGGACGTTGGATGACGAAAAGGACCGGTGTGTTTGAATTCGCGAGCGCCTGCAAGCTTTCCAGCATCAGCTTGGTGGGAAAATTGAGTTTGGTCGCATCCACGCAACAGAAATTCTGGCCACCGCTTGCGCTCTGCGGTTGGCTCGCCGGCTGGGCGGCAAGTCCGGTTAGGGAGATGCAACAGATGATTCCCAACACGACTGCTTCAAAGGGCTTCCATTTCATTTGCCGGGTGAATAAAAACTGGAATGATTTCTGACCGGTCTTGCCAGGAAGGATGTCGCCGCCAGCATCCAAAATCAAGCTTTTAATTTAAACTCAGGGCGGGCGACCCATCGCAGACCGGCTGTTCCACGCGGAGGATGCCGATTACAAAAATAATCTAAAATAAATGTTGGTTTTATGAATATGTATGCTATGATATAGTTTGATGATTGGCTAAATGAAGCCATGATGAAAAGAAAGAAGGCAGAATTAAGAATTATGAAGTCAGGGTCCAATACAGAAAATGGCCGCGAAAAATCGCAAGAGGCACGAAAAAAGAAATCCCCTTTTGCGACTTTTGTGCCTTTTAGCGGCGATTCTGTTGGAGCCAATTCCCCCACCCGGTGCAGCCAGTCAAGGGCAGTCAAACCATTCAAGGGTTCAACAGAGTCTCACCCCACCGGTAAATCGTATGCAAATACCTTACAATGAATAACTTACAACTTAAATCCAGTCGATCCCAGTCAAAGTCAGTCAAACTGGGTCAAACCGATTTGATGTCCAAATGGGTGCCCGCCGGGGATGTAAAGAATTGCCAAATGCGACCGGATGGGTTTTAACTTGCGCCGTGTTATATCAACAAACATTGCGGCAATCGGCGAGCTTCTCGGGTGTCGGCCTCCACAGCGGCAATAGCGTCAAAATGACTTTTCTGCCCGCGCCGCCCAATTCCGGCATTCGCTTCCGCCGGATTGATTTGGAGGGGAAACCCGAAATCGAGGCGCGGATCGATTATGTCTCCACCACCAATCGCTCGACTTCCCTTTCCAAGGGCAACGCCAAAATCCATACGGTGGAACATGTCCTGGCCGCGTTTGCCGGACGCGGCGTTGATAATGCCATCGTCGAGTTGGACTCCAATGAGCCGCCCATCGCCGATGGCAGCGCGCGGGAATATGTCAAAATGATCCAGGCGGCCGGGGTCGTCGCGCAGGACGAGCCGCGGGAGGTTTTTCGCATCCAGACGCCCATATCGTTCGAGAGCGGGGAGACGACCATTTCAATTTTTCCGAACGAGAGCTTGAAGATCACTTGCACCAGCGCGGATTCCAAAGGGCGCTTTACGCAGTTCTACAGCGTGACGGTGACGCCCGAAACTTGGGAACGGGACCTGGCTGACGCCCGGACGTTTTGTTTTTTCGAGGAAATCGAGTACCTGATCAAAAACGGCTTGATCAAGGGCGGCAGTTTGGAGAATGCCGTGGTCATTCGCGACGACGCCATTTTGACGACCGAGCCTTTGCGTTATCCCAATGAATTTGTGCGGCACAAGATCCTGGATATTATCGGCGATCTTTCGCTGGCGGGCGGGCCGATCGCCGGTCACATCGTCGCGGTCAAACCGGGACACAGCGCCAATTGCGAATTGGCGCGGCAAATCAGCCTGCAAATGCGCAAGCCGTTGGAGGCGGCCCAAAGTTTCGCCCCCCCGCCCCAGGCCGCTCCCAAACCGGAAGGCGAAGCGGTCGAAGTGCGCGATGGCGACGAATTGGACACGTTGCGCTTGATGAAGATTTTGCCGCATCGCTATCCGTTTTTGATGGTGGACAGAATCACCAAAATCGAGGGCAACAAAATTGTCGGCCTCAAGAACATCACTTCCAACGAGCCTTATTTCCAGGGGCATTTTCCCAATCACCCCATCATGCCCGGGGTCCTGCAATTGGAAGCCATCGCCCAAGTGGCCGGAATCATGATGCTGCGGAAGGCGGAGAATTTTGGCAAACTGGCCTATTTCATGTCCGCCGAAAGCGTGCGCTGGCGCAAGCCGGTGCGGCCCGGGGACACGCTGGTCATCTCGGTGGAATTGATCAAGTCGCGCGGCAAGATCGGCAAGGCCAAAGGCATCTGCTCGGTCAACGGCCAAACGGTCAGCGAGGCGGAGGTGACCTTTATTTTATTTGACAGATAATAAATGAACTCAATCCATTCCACAGCGGTAATTCATCCCAACGCGCGCATTGGCGCGGACTGCGTCATCGGGCCTTACTGCGTCATTGGCGAAAATGTGGCGCTGGGCGACCATTGCCGGCTGCATTCCCATGTGGTGATTGACGGCCATACCACGCTGGGCGACGAGAATGAACTTTTCCCCTTCGCCAGCATCGGCTTGAAAACACAGGATTTGAAATGGAAAGGCGGCATCACGCGCACCCGGATTGGAAGTCATAACACGTTTCGGGAATACGTGACGATTCACAGCGCGACCGGCGACGGCGAAGTTACGACCGTCGGTTCGCACAATCATATCCTGGCCTACAGCCATATTGCGCACAACGTCACGCTGGGGGATCACATTATCATGTCCAACGTGGCGACGCTGGGCGGGCATATCACGGTGGAGGACCAGGCGATCATCGGCGGACTGGCGGCGGTGCATCAATTTTGCCGCATTGGCAGAATGGCGTTCATCGGAGGGTGCTCGAAGGTCACCCAGGACGTCCCGCCCTACATGCTGGCCGATGGCAATCCGGCCCAGGTGCGGACGACCAACAAGGTCGGGCTTGAGCGCAACGGGGCGCCCGAAGAAGCGCAAGCGGCGCTCAGGCAAGCCTACAAGATTCTATTTCGCGAAGGGCTGACTACTGCCAACGCCCTGGCCCGGATTGAAGCCGAACTGCCCCCCCTGCCGGAACTGCGCCATCTGGTCGAGTTTGTCCGCCTGAGCGAGCGAGGGATCAGCAAATGAAGAGAAAGGCTGAAGGTCAGGAGGCGTAATTAAAGACCTCCGGGTCTTCCCTTTTCAAAAGCGACTTGATGGCCAGGATGGCCTGGGCATGAATCTGGCAGATGCGCGATTCGGTCACGCCGAAGGCTTCGGCAATTTCGCGCAAGCGCAAATCTTCGAAATAATAAAGTCCCAGGACCTTGCGTTGCATTTCCGGCAATTGTTTCAGGCGTTTCTCGATCAATTGCGCCAATTCGTGAGTGGCGGCCTGTTCTTCCGGGTTGCCCTGTGAATCGTCGGCAATGATTTCATGCGCCCATGCTCCGTGTTCATTCTTGGCGCCATGCATGGCATCGAGGCAGACGTAGGTGGTGGGGCGGATTTCTTCGAGCAGTTCCTCGTAGTCGCGCGGGGAAATGCCGAGGGCCTCGGCCATCTCGTCATCACTTGGGATGGCGCCAGTGCGCTGGGTCAATTCCTGCATTATTTTCTCGATTTTTTTGGCTTTCTCATGCACAGAGCGCGGGACCCAATCCAGGCGGCGCAATTCATCGAAGACAGCGCCGCGGATGCGCACGCGGGCGTAGGTTTCAAAGGAAGTGCCGTTATTCGGTTTGAAGCGGCGCATGGCGTTAAGCAGGCCGACCAAGCCGGCGCTGTAGAGGTCATCCGCGTTGACATGGGAGGGCAATGTCATGGCCAGGCGTCCAACCACAGTTTTGACCAGAGGGATGTATTCCTCCACCAGACTATTCTCCATCCGACTGCCGCGGCCGGAACGGGAATATCGGCGCCAAAGTTTGCGCTGGTTGGAGCGGCGTTGCTCCGCTGTCAGGGGAGCCGGGGGCGGAGCACAAAGTGTGTCGGTCATGACTCCTTCTGGATGAAACTGAAGGCAATACCGCATACAACCCCCAAAAATCCGCCGATAAGCAGTAATGATTTCATATCGTTTTATAGTCAACGACTATGCTTAGCAGGAGTGTTGCCATCCTTGGGCGAAAGACAGCGCGAGCGATGGAAGCCCTTTATGTACAGGGGCTTCGGCAGGTCAATATTTTATGCGGCGGCCGGAAAAGTTCGGCGGCGGGGAAGTTTTTGCCCGGTATTGGGAGGTAAAAGGGAGAAGTTTGTCCCGAATTCTCCGGGAAGGCCGGAGCTTGTCTCCTTGCGCCGTGGCTTGAGAAGCCCGGGCCGGACACGACGACGCAACGCCAGGAGAAGGCAATCGTCTCCGGCGGGCCACCGGCGTTTGGCATGAAACCGCTCCATGCCGCAAAACAAAAAAACCGGGCTTCGTGGTCAGAGGGTAACCAAGAAGCCCGGGGAATTTTCGAATTTAGTACACCTGTAGGATTAGGGGACTTCCGGTTGCTGCTGTACAACACAAACAACCGAAATACTGCGGGCAAACAAAGAACAATCCACAACCAATTTTGCCCTAAAATTCTTGCTTCGCTAATCCATCATCAAGAAACCACAGATCGCTTCCAATGTCAATAGACTATTTTCAATAATTCTTGTTCAACAAAAACCGGGAAAAATTCACTTTTTTTCAGATTCCTGTTTACACCCGTTTCATGGTTGTTAATATACCCGTTGCGCAAGGCGTAGTCCATGAAAAAGATTGAAGCCATTATCAAACCGTTCAAACTCGAAGAAGTTAAAGAGGCGCTGGCCGGAGTAGGCGCGCAGGGCTTGACCGTCTCCGAGGTGAAGGGTTTTGGCCGCCAAAAGGGCCACACGGAAATTTACCGCGGCAGCGAATATACGGTGGATTTCCTCCCGAAAATCAAGATTGAGGTCGTCCTGCCCGATGCCCTGATCCAGCAGGCCGTCGAAGCCATCGTTCGGGCGGCTCGAACGGGCAAGATTGGCGACGGCAAAGTGTTTGTCAGCAATATCGAAACCGCCATTCGGATTCGCACCGAGGAATCGGGCGATGAAGCCATTTGATGCTTGCGCCCGCATCCTTATGAGTTCGTTCTTTGCCATGACATCCAACGGATCGGTCAGGAGCCGCTGCCGCGGGCAGGGGCATTTTGCCGGCTGAATCCTCATGGAAACCCTGATTTTAAAGGGTTTTTTTGGATTGTGAATAAGTCGTGAATAAAAGTTAATATGTTGTTCTGGTCAGGCTGGCGTTCTTTGTCTAAAACACTCACTGCCAGCTTGGGCAAAGGGACCAGTTTCAAGCACGGCACGCGATATAGAATGATTGACAATATGTTCGAGTTCCAAGTCATTGGAGTTCAGGTGTTTAGCCTCAAGTTCACGGGGGTTGCCGGGTCTAATGGCACACGATTGCCTTTCCAGGCGCAGAATTTGCCTGGTGGGCGATTCTTCCGCCATAGCCGGGGGGCGCTTTGGGACTTCGGAATGGTGCCGGTGAATAAATGTTGAAAATCAGGGTTTTGGCGCTAAATCAAAATGCAAGCATCCGCCGATAAGATCTGGGGGGGGGCGCAGAAATTGCTGCGCACCATGTTGAACACGGACATCTATAATCTGTGGTTCCTGCCGATAAGGGCCGTGGCGTTGGAAGGGGAGACGCTGGTCCTGGAAGTGGCCAATGATTTCTGCGAAGTTTGGCTCAATGACAACTATCTGGGATTGATCAGCGACGTCCTGGCGCAGGCCTCCGGCCAGAATCTTAAAGTCAAATTCCGCGTCAACGCCAGCGGCAGCACCCTGGGCGCGCCCGCCCCCGATCCCAAGACCAAAGCCAAATCAGCCGGCGAACCGGTCGAACGCAATAATCCCGTCCGGGGCGAAATTGCCTTCAATCCCAAGAACACCTTTGAATCCTTTGTCGTGGGTGAAAACAACAACCACGCCCATGCCGCCGCCATGGCTGTCTCGCAAGCTCCCGGCAAATCCTACAATCCGCTCTTTCTTTATGGCGGAGTGGGCCTGGGCAAAACGCATTTGCTCCACGCCATTGGCCAGCACATTGGCGGCACAAAAAAAGGCGCGCGCGTCACTTATCTTTCCTCCGAAAAATTCACCAACGAATACATCGAGGCCATTCAAAACAATCAGTTGGTCCGCTTCCGCCGCAAACATCGCCAGGCCGATGTCCTGCTGATCGACGACGTGCAGTTTCTGGCCGGCAAAGAACGAATTCAGGAGGAGTTTTTCCACACCTTCAATGCCCTGCACGAAGGCCATAAACAAATCGTTCTGACCTGCGACCGTCCCGCCGCCGAAATCCAGAATCTCGAGCAGCGGCTCGTCTCCCGTTTCGAGTGGGGGCTTGTCACGGAAATGCAGCCCCCCGATGTCGAAACGCGCATGGCCATTTTGCGCAAGAAGGAAAAGGCCATGGGGGTCGAGTTGCCGGAGGAGATTGTCACTTTCCTCGCCAACCGCATTCGCACCAACGTCCGCCGCCTGGAAGGCGCTTTGATTCGCGTCGCCTCTTTCGCTTCCCTCACCGGCAAAAAGCTGACGCTGACAGTGGTCGAAGGTTTGCTGCGTGAAGTGCTGCACGAGGAAGGCCGCTTTGCGGTCAATATTGATTGCATCCAGAAGAAAGTGGCGGAACATTTCGATATTCGCCTGGGCGACATGACCAGCAAACGCCGCCCGGAAAACATCGCCTTTCCCCGGCAGGTGGCCATGTTCCTTTCCCGGCAAATGACGGAAAGTTCCCTCAACACCATCGGTGAAGCCTTTGGCGGACGCGATCACGGCACCGTTTTGCACGCCTGCCGCCTGGTCAAAGACCGCATGGAAGTCGATTCCAACGTCCGCCAGGCCGTCCTTTATTTGGAGAAACAACTGCTCCGGTAGCCAGCGGGACGCATCCTCCAAAATGTCCCTGATCGAAGTCCACGGTTTGACCAAAGCTTTCCGGACGTACAAAAAGGAGCCGGGCGTTCGCGGCGCTGTTCGCGGCCTTTTTCATCGCCGCTACGAACAAACCGTCGCCGTCGATCAAGTGAGCTTCGCCATTGAGGAGGGCGAACTGGTCGGCTTCCTCGGCCCCAATGGCGCGGGCAAGACGACCACCCTCAAGATGCTCTCCGGCTTGCTCCACCCCACCGCAGGCTCGGCCCGCGTGCTCGGCTACGTCCCCTGGCAACGCGACGACGGCTACCGCCGCCAATTCGCCTTGTTGCTCGGCCAAAAGAACCAGCTTTGGTGGGACCTTCCGGCCCGTGAATCCCTCGAACTGAACAGCAAAATCTATGGCATCACCGCTCCGGTCTTCGAGCGCACCGTGGCCGAATTGACCGAACTCCTCGCCGTCCGGGACAAGCTCAACGTCATGGTGCGCGAACTGTCACTGGGCGAACGCATGAAAATGGAGCTGATCGCCTCCCTGCTGCATCAGCCAAAAGTTTTGTTCCTGGACGAACCGACCATCGGCCTGGACGTTGTCTCGCAAAAAATCGTGCGCGACTTCCTGCGCGACTACAACACCGCCAAAAAAACCACCATCGTCCTGACCAGCCATTACATGACCGACATCCAGGAACTCTGCCGGCGCGTCATCATCATCGACCACGGAAAAATCTTCTTCGACGGCCAGCTCAACGAAATCATCGATCGCTTTGCCGATTTCAAAATCGTGACCATAAGCTGGCTGAGCGGGACCAGTTTTCCCCCCGTGGATTTGCGCCAGTTCGGCGAAGTGCTCCAGGAGACCTCCAATCGCATCCAGCTCAAAGTCAAGCGCGACCAAGTCATCGCCGTTTGCAAGCGGCTTTTGGACGAACTGCCCGTCAACGACATTGACATACAGGAAGTCCCCATCGAAGAAGTCATCCGCCAAATCTTCGCCCGTTGAAGCCGGGCCACAGATGAACACAGATGGACACAGATTAGAAATTATCGAGGAATCTTTCTCCCTGAAAAAAACAGTGAAAATTTCCGCATTTTGAAAAGTCATAACATATTGTCAGCAAGGTGTTTACAAAAGAAGGCTGAAACTAGTATTTACAAAAACGCTGAAATTGGGAAAGCAGAAATGTCTTTAAAGAATTTGACCGCCCCCGAACGCTTTCGGGGTGCAGATTTCAGGGATTTCACGGATGCCCTGACAGATCGTGGGAAAACGGGTTAACCGCGAAATGTTCGTACCAAATGCCGTCACAAACCGTCACAAACCCGTCACAATGCCCAAGAAACAGGTCTTTTCCATCACCCCTCCGCCCACAACGTGTCCAGCTTTGGGAGATCGCTGTGGCTGTCAAACCATGTCTTTGCTGATATATCGATCTTCGTACTTCGGCTTTGGCATCCCCGTATCAGTGCTTCGTTCGAGCGGCTTGATATCCTTGGGCCAAATCAAGTTTTCTTCGAAATTGGCGGCCACGGTGAGGCCGTATAGGCGTTCGAGAATGTCACCATCGATCGTCCCTGCCACTGAGAAGTTGATGATGGTGACAGTTTCTGATTTTTGCCCGAGGCGGTCGAGGCGGCCAATTCGTTGTTCAACTACCATAGGGTTCCAGGGAAGGTCGTAATTCACCAGGACGCTGCAAAACTGGAAATCCAAGCCTTCACTTCCCACTTCGCTGCTCAGAAGAACACGAAGGGACGCGTCGTCGCGAAAGTTCTCGACACGCTCAGCCCGGTCGCTGGCAAGGACCTTTCCGTGAATTACAACGTTATCGAAACCATCGAGGCGGAGACGGGTGGATAGGTATTCTAGGGTTGAAGGAAATGTGGAGAAAAGCAGGATTTTCGTCTCGCTTTTAAGTTTCCTGAGGGCTTGCAAGAGGGCTTCGTATTTGGAGTCTTTTCTGATGCCGCCTTTGAACTCGTTCGCTATACGTCTTATCTCAGCAGCTACGTGCATAGTACTTTGGGCGGCATCGGGTTCCTCGTCGCCGAGACTTCCCATGTAGTCTTCAAACCCTTCGGTGTTCACAACATTGCCGAGATAATGCTCGATGGTGGCCGGAATACAGCTTGCAGCCCTTCGCTGAGGCATCATGAGAACGAACTTCTCAAATGGCCCCTCACAGTGAGGATACTGTTCTCGGATGTAGTCTGTGATCTGATTGTAAAACGCGTCCTCCTCCTCGGTAAACGTAACTCGCTCTGTAAGCGGCTTGCGAACCGGGGCATTTACGATCACCTCGCGTTTCCGGGTCCGTGTGATAGATCCGCCGAGCAGACTTAGTTCAGCAGTGCAGCGGCGCAACTCTACAATAGACTCCTGATCGCCAGGGTCGATTTCTGCGAGGAGGCCTTGCAGGATCTCCCAAGTGGGGTTTTCCTTGAACCAACGCTGTCGATGTCCATCCATTTGAAGGATTCGATCCAAGGCGCATCGGCAGGCGGCGAGGTCCGGCGTGCTTTGAGTGAGGGCGCAGGATGCCTCGATAACGGGCTCATTCGCGGCAATTTGTTCACGAAAGACGAAAAGGTCGCTGAAGCGTTCGCTGTCGAGGACAGAAAGGAGATTGAAAAGGTTTTCGTCGCTCGTCTGGACAGGAGTTGCGGTGAGAAGGAGCAGGGCCTCAGCGGACCTGGAGAGGATTTGGCCAAGTTCGTGCGTCAGAGTTTGCTTATTGCGCATATGGTGCGCCTCGTCAACGACCACCAAGTCGAATAGTGGATCAACTAGCTCGAATGCTTCCAAGACTTCTCGGCGGCGGATGCCTTGCATGGATGTAATGCAGCGCAATGGAACCTGGCCTTGATTAGCCCGATATTCCTCAAGGAACTCGAGAAAGTCGTCTGCATTGTAAAGGTCAAATTCCTCGCTGAAGCGATGTTTCATTTCCCATTGCCACTTTTTGCGGAGTGCAGCAGGGCAGATGATCAGGACTCTGGCCAAGCGCGTACGGGCGCGAAGTTCGGAGAGGATCAGCCCGGCTTCGATGGTTTTTCCGAGGCCGACCTCGTCAGCAATGAGCATTCGCTGATTAGGGGAATCCAAGAACTTGAGGAGCGGCTTGAATTGGTGTGGGTAGAAGTCGGTACGGGTTGTATGGAGAGCATAAATGTTGTTGGTTAGCGGCTCGTTCAAGCGGTGGAACGTGACAAGTTGGGAGAAGTCGAGCTTTCTCCCGAATGCGCCTTTGAGGAGGAGATCTTCCGGGGACTCAACGGCGGGGACGAGCTCAAACGAATCCTGTAGCCAGCGCGGATGTGTTCCGTCTGGTAGGCGAACGATCCAATAGATTTCGCCACAGTCGTCAATCGGGCCACGCATTAACGTTCCGGCTTGTCCCGGGTTACGTTTTTTTCTAATAAAATCTCTGATTGCAAAACTCATGATTCCGGTTCGTTTGCGGCGTAGTCAATCCCTCCCGACTATGCGTGTGATTATCCGCCGGTTCAAACGAATTTATTTCCCAGGAAAAATCCAGGGCACGTCGTTATCTTTGAAGGTCAGGCCGTAAACGGGTCCCGCGCAATTGCATGTTGTATTTCCGTCCTCCTTCGTCGTGGGGCTTCCGCCATCGCCGTGGCTGCTATGGCGGACGAGACGGCGCGACAAGTCCGCCCGTATCTGCTTGACAATTCGGGCTGATGGCAGGGAAAGTCGAAAAGAGACTTAAGAAGTATGAATTAAGAAATGTGAAAGCCACCAAAAATATGAGCACTCTGACCGTCCAAATGTCCGAGAGTCTGGCCTGCCAACTCCGCGAATATGCGGCCAAAGAGGGCTTGACTGTTGACCAATTGGTTTCCTCCGCCGCCGCGGAGAAGTTAAGCGCGCTGATGACGGTTGACCATCTCCGCCAGCGCGCCCTTCGAGCCAAACGTGAGGACTTCCTCGCCTTCCTCGACGCCTCGCCCGATGTCCCGCCGTTGCCGGGTGACGAATTATGATTTTCGAGTGATCTCCGTCAGGAAGAAGGTTTTGGCGGGACGCAAAAATCGACCGGCGGGACGCCGGTTCCACCCACTCAACAGGGCGCTTGCAATCTGCCTCAAGGCCGTCCATGCTGATGCGTGACGAAAATTGGCACAACGCGTTTTTGATGAGCAGCACACCGCCAGAATCTGAGTTTGACTTGGAAAAGCTCTTTTTGCCGGCTTGGGCGCAGGGTCCGCCCACCGTCAATAAGTACGCCGGCTTTGTCGGCGAGGACCGGCTGCCTCGCGAGCGCGGGGAACGAGTGCCGGGCCGCCGCCCGCCGCGCCGCGATTTTGACCGGCAAGGGGCGCGGCCAAAAGGCGGACGTTCGCAAGACCGGCCTGAGCGACGGGGCGGGCCGCGGGAACGGGACGAAGGCCCAGCCCAGCGGGAGGAGCCGGCTCCTCCGCCCCAATTGACGTTGTCCATTTTGCCGGATGAAAAGGGCATTGAATCTTTGGCCCGGCAAATTCGCGTGTCGGGCCGGGCTTACCCGCTTTTTGATATTGCCCAGTTGATTTTGCAGAAGCCGGAGCGGCAGCAAATTCGTTTTGAGGTGATCAAGAAACCGGATGGCACGCCGGTGCAGCCGTTGTTCCTTTGCGCTTTGGATGACACTCTCTGGCTTTCGGAGGACCAGGCGGCCAATCATTTGTTGAACCGCCATTTCAACACCTTTTATCAGGCGGAACGAACCGCCACCGAACCGCCGCGCGGCACTTACACCTTCGTCGCGCAATGCGGCATGAGCGGCATGATTCTTGGGCCGCCCAATCATCATGATTACCAGAATCAGTTGCGCAAGCTGCACGCGGAGCGCTTTGCACGGATGCCCTTCGAGGCCTTCAAGGCGCGGGTCAAAATCGTCAAGGACGAAGCGGTGGTCAAGAAGTGGATTGAGGATCAAAGTTTCAAAACTGAATATAACTGCCTGAACGTGCCGGAAGCGCTCAAGCTGCCGAATCGGGAGGAAGTGGAAAAGCATTTCCGCCAGGTCCATTTTGGCAACATCGTCAAACCGGTGGAAACGCATACGCTGAGCGGCCCGGCCGCGCGGCAATTGCGTTCCCCGGAGTTGCAACGCCTGGTGCGCATGACTTGGGAGGAGCAACGGCGTTTTCCCTTGAAGGTCGCCACCACTTTGAGCCAGCAGTTTGCCGGTCACGGCCTGCAATTCTTTAAAGTCAACCGCACGGTAACGCATGTTTCCGTCGCGCGTCCGCATTTCCTCGATCTCGAAGCGACGCCTGTTTCGGAGGGCGTCAAGTGCATCGTCAATTATATCAATACGCATCCAAAATGCACACGGCGCAAACTCATCGAGACGCTGGCGCCCGCGCCCGCTGCGGCCCCGGCGGCCCCGGCGGCCCCGGCGGCCCCGGCGAATCCGGAGACGCAAGGGACGCAAGGGACGCAAGGGACCTCAGGGACGGCAGCGGAGGCTTCCGCTCCGGCGGCGGCGGTTGAGGCGTCGCCGGAGCAGGCGGCTCTGGCGGGGGATTTGCACTGGCTCATTCACGAGGGACATGTCATTGAATTTGCCAACGGCGTCCTGGACACGGCCAAAAGACCGGTGCCAAAACCGCCCAAGCCCGAGAAGAAAGCCGAGGCCGCCGCAGTTTCCGGCCAAACACCCGCCGAGGCGGCCGCATCCGATGAAGATTCTCCTCCGACAGTTGCGGTTGATTCCGCCGTGATCGTTCCCGCAACGGAAGCGCCGCGCAGCCTGCCCGCCGATGGAGAACAAGGGCTGACGACAACATCCGAGACGCCAAAGCCCGCCAGCGCGCCCGGAGACGGCTCTGAGGCGTCAAACAAGCTTGCATAAGCGGGCCACTGGGCCGATTTTACTCTCCGATTATGGCATTTACCAAATTCGGGCTTTCCCCGCAGATTCTGAAAGGGGTTGTGGCCGCGGGCTACGTCGAACCGACGCCCATTCAATTGCGGGCCATTCCTTTGATCATGACCGGGAGCGATGTCATTGGGAGCGCGCAGACCGGCACGGGCAAGACGGCGGCCTTCGCTTTGCCAATACTGTCGCAACTGGGCCAGCACGAACCGAAAACGCGCTGCCTGGTACTCGAACCCACGCGGGAATTGGCCGCGCAGGTGGAAACGGCCATCCACGATTTCGCCCGCTTCACCAACCTGCGCACCGCGATCCTTTACGGCGGGGTCGGCTACGGCAAACAATTGGACGATCTCGCGCATGGAGCGGACATTATCGTCGCCACGCCGGGACGCCTGCTCGATCATATGGAACGGCGCACCTGCCAGCTCGATCATGTGAAGTACCTCGTGCTGGATGAGGCGGATCGGATGCTGGACATGGGGTTCCTGCCGGATGTGCGCCGCATCGTCCAGAAATGTCCGCGCGAACGCCACACCTCGCTCTTCTCCGCCACCATTCCGATAGAGATCGCCTCGCTCATTCAATGGGCCATGAGAAATCCGCAGACGGTGGAGATCGGCCTCCGCCTCAGCCCGGCGGACACGGTCGCGCATGTCATTTACCCCGTGGCGGAATCGCAGAAGACGGATTTGCTGCTGGAATTACTCAAGCGCACCAACTACAATTCGGTCATCGTTTTCTGCCGCACCAAACATGGAGCGGATCGAATCGCCCATCTGCTCAAACGCAACAATCATGCCGTGGCCGTGCTGCACTCCAATCGCACGCAAAAGGAACGGGAGGAAGCGCTCAAAGGCTTTCGGAATGGACGCTATGAAGTCCTGGTGGCCACTGACATTGCCTCACGCGGACTGGACATTGCCGATGTCAGCCATGTCATCAACTTCGACGTGCCGCAACATCCGGAGGATTACATTCATCGCATCGGCCGCACCGGGCGCGCCGAGCACAGCGGCGACGCCATGACCTTGATGGTGGCGGCGGACGCCAGCCCCGTCTATGCGATTGAGCGGTTCATCAGCCGAAAGATACTCCGCGTCAAACTGGACAGATTTGATTACCAATACACCGCGCTTTTCGAAGAGGACAAGCCGGGCGCGAAGACGTCCTTTCCCGGCAAAGTGCGCGGGGCCAGGGTGCGCGGCGGTTACTTTTTCGGGCCGGCGAAACGGCGGTAGAAATACCTACAAAATATTGGCGGCCAGTTCGGCCAGTTCGGAGCGCTCGCCTTTTTGCAGTTCAATGTGCGCCGCGATGGCCTGGGTGCGGAATTTGCTGACGATGTAGTTGAAGCCGTTGGAGGACGAATCCACATAGGGATTGTCAATTTGATACGGGTCTCCTGTAAAGACGATTTTTGTGCCGGTCCCGACCCGGGTAATAATGGTCTTGACTTCCAGGGGCGTCAGGTTCTGCGCCTCGTCAATCACGATGAATTGATGGGCAATGCTCCGGCCCCGGATGTAACTGAGGGCTTCGACCATGATGGTCCCGGAACGCATCAGGTCGGTGCTGCGCCGATGATCGGACCCCATGTTCAAATCGCTCAACAGTTCCAGGGCGTCATGGATGGGCTGCATCCACGGCGCCAGTTTTTCCTCCAAGGAGCCGGGGAGAAAGCCCAATTCGCGGCCCATGGAGACGGTGGGACGGGCCACGACCAAGCGGCGGAACTCGCGGTCCAGGACGGTGCGTTTGAGGCCGGCCGCCATGGCCAACAATGTTTTCCCGGTGCCGGCCTTGCCCATCAGCGTCACCAGCTTGACGCGGTCATCCAACAAAGCGTCGAAGGCAAAGTGCTGCTCGCGATTGCGCGGTTTGATGCCCCAGACCCCTTCCCGGCAATCCAGGATGGGAACCACCTTGGCGCCGGTCGGGTCCACTTTGGTCAGCGCGGTGCGTTTGGGATTGGTTTCCTCGGTCAGCGTGCAGTATTCGTTGGGGAAATACTTGCCGGAGCCGTTGAGTTCCAGTTCTCCTTCCACCCGGAAGCGCGACATTTTCTCGGCCGAGATCGTCAATTCGATCATGCCTGTGTAAAGTTCGGTCAGCAGGACATGGTCGTTTTCATAATCCTCCGCCGGCAGGCCGAGGCTGTCGGCCTTGATGCGCAAGTTGATGTCTTTGGTGACCAGAATGGCCGGGGATTTCGGCTCGCGCTTTTGAATGTCCAGCGCCTGACTGATGATGCGGCTGTCCACGGTGTTATTGCCAAAGGGAAGGACGGCCCCGCCATTTTTCTCGTGGAAAATAATGCGCAGGGTACCGCCATTTTCAAGTTTGACCCCTTTGTTCAGATGGCCTTTGGAGCGCAAGGCGTCGAGGGAACGGGAGACGGCGCGGGCGTTTTGGCCCAGTTCGGACGATTCCCTTTTGAAACGGTCTATTTCCTCCAGCACTTCGATGGGAATGAGGACCGTGTTGCCCTTGAAGGCCAGCAAAGAGTTTGGATCGTGCAGCAGGACATTGGTGTCAAGAATGTAATTTTTCACTGGGAAGATCGGCTTTTTTTAAATTGGACATGCGCGCGAACCATTCATTCAAACAACTGTGAACGGCCGGCAACTGGTAATGCCCCGTGTGGAGAAAGCCGGCCAGCATGCCCCAGAGGTCGAAATCAATAAAATGCGGGCGGGCCTGGAGCAGATAAGGCCGCTCGGCCAACATGCATTCAAAGGGAACAAGTGCCCCGGTCAACTGCTTGAGCAACTGCGATTGCTGGCTCCGCCATTGGTCAAGGCAGCCCCGTCCGAATTTTCGTTCCTTATGGCGCAGGAAGGCCAGGCGCTCGGCCTTGGGCACAAATTCCTCCCAATACACATCATTGAGCTTGAAACACGCGTCTTCAATGTCGTCCTCGATGAACCGCCACAGGATGCGATCGACCCCCCGGAAGGATGTCGGGAAAAGGTTCAATTCGTATTTCCCGTCGATGTATTTGGCAATGATCTGGGAATAAGGATCCGTTTCGAAAACGACCGTGCGGCCATCGCGAACGATGGGCACGCCATAATAACGCCGCCGGGTCAGGCGCCAGACCAACGAACGGTCCGTCGCCGGGATATTGATCGTTTTGAACGGCACTCCCGCGTACTCCAGGATGCGCCGTTGGACCAGGCAGAAGGAACTCCACGGAAATTGAATAAGTTCAATCATGGTTCGGGGTGTGTATGGGCGGGCATTGACCCGGCCGAGGACATCGTGGCATGTGATTGATCGCACACCCGGACATGGTATTAGGATTCGGAGCAGGAGCAAGATTAAAAAGCAAAATAGTGGAATACGCGGCCTTTACAGGAACGGGCCGGAGCATTAGTCTCACGCTCATGTCTGCGCATCATGAAACGGGGGAATTCGTTGACAGCGATTTTCAATCCGCCCAACAGAATGGTTACGCCGCCGCGGCAACTGGCGCGCCCGCCGGCAAATTGAACCGTCCGCCGACCCGAGAGGAGATCGAGGCGCTGGTCGGCGAAAAACAAATCAAGCTGGCCGAACTGAAACGGGCCCAGGAGGAATTGGAGCGCGAACGGGCCGGCTTGGAGGAATTGCGCCGCCGCCAGATGGAGTTCCAAACCGGCCGCGAAGAAATGCTGCACCATTTGACCCGCGGCATCGGGTTGTTGGAGGAGGCGGAATTGACGGCGCGGCGCGATGCGGAGCAGATGGCCCGCGTGTTGACCGAGTTTCGCGAGGCTGTGACCAAAGTTCAGGGCATCAACGAGCAGTTGTGGAACCAGGAGAACTTCAGCGTGGAATTGACCCGCGCCACAACCACCATCGAAAACGCCCGCATGGAATGGAACGCGGCCCGGCTTAAATTGCCGATTCTGACCGGCGTCAGCGCCAACCCGGTCGAGCCGGTGGCGGCCAAGGCGGGCGCATCGCTCCTGGCCACCACGGATTTGCTCCAGCTTTGCAAAATCGGCCTGGCGCTGACCTGGCCGCTGGTTTTGCTCGGCTTCGCTGTTTTCGTGGTCTTGCTGCTCAGGCGCTAACCAACTGGCATGATGGGACTGTTCAAAAAAAATCCCGATCCCATCACCGACCGTTCGCGGGAATTGAACGCCAAAATCTCCGCGCTCGAGTTGAAAATCAAAAAACTCAGCGAGGAACTTCAACCCGGGCCGGGGCCGGGCGCGCGCCCGGCGGCCCATCCCCGAAGCGCGGCAGATTCGGCCCAGCCGGAAGTTGCGACACCCCGGAACAGCGAGCCGATTTTTGAGAAGGTGGACCAAAAGCAGTTGAAAGCGCCCGCGGAACCGCCCGCCACCGCCCAGCATTTCAACGAACTGGGCGTGCGCAAGTACGACCTTTTGAGTTTGTTGGAACGCATCAGGAAGCAATTCCAAAGCCCCCCCGCGGCCAATCCCAAGCTGGTCAATTACCTGGCCGCGGGCAGCATTCAAGGGCTGCGGCCATTGCGTTATGAAAAGCGCGTGGCGCGCAACCGCTGCGTGGCGCTGGCGATCGTTTTTTTGCTGGCCTGTTTGGGAATTCTCTACGCGCTGGAACACCGCCATTAATCACTGAAATCACTGACCCCAAGACCATGAAAAACAAGCCAACATTTGTCGCCACGCTGAAAATCAAAACCGATGAAGGAGATTTTGTGGCGCGCTATTCGTCCGCCGGCCTGGCCCGATTGGACTTTCCCGCAGCAAAAACAAAAGGCGCGACGACTGCGCCCGCCGCCCATCCGGTGGCGCGCTGGCATGAATTGACCACTCGCGCCGTGCGCCAGGCGCTGCAAGGGCGGCCAATGGGGGCGCTGCCGCCGGTGGATCTTTCCTGTGGAACAGCGTTTCAAAGGAGGGTCTGGGCGGCGTTGCGGGCCATTCCAGCGGGAAAGACTGAAACCTACGCTCGTCTGGCCGCCTCCCTCAAAAGACCGAAGGCAGCCCGCGCCGTGGGCGGCGCCTGTGGCGCGAACCCGGCGCCACTTTTAATTCCCTGCCATCGTGTCGTGGCGGCGCATGGCGGATTGGGCGGATTCTCCGGCGGACTGCATTGGAAGCGAAAACTGCTTGGACGAGAAGCGGAAGAGAATTAAGAAGCAAGAATTATGAATTATGAAAGAGTTGAGAAGTCTGGGCCGTAATTCTTGCTTCTTAATTTCCTCTCAATGTCCTGCGGCGCGGGCGAAATTGACGGCATCCTTGATTCGTTTGTTATCGGCGCGTATGCGCGCGGCCAGCGTCTTGCTGATGGAGAAGAGAATGGGCACGGATAATTCCGGCGCTTCCCGGCGCAGCCTGTCAAACGCCTCGGCGGTGATTTTCAACAGCACACTGTCCTTGTTGGAGAGGACATCGGCGGAGCGCGGCCCCTGGTCAAAGAGGGCAATTTCGCCAAAGCATTCGCCAGCGCCCAGGGTGGCCAGGATGGTTTCCTTTCCACCAATCATCAAACGCACGCGCAATTCGCCCTCCAAAACCAGATACATTCCGTCGTCCGTTTCCCCTTGTTTGACGATGTGCGCCCATTGCCGCACCTTTTGCGGCTCCATAAAATGGACAAACCGCTCCAGTTGTTCGTCGCTCAAGTCGGCCAGCGCTTTGACCCGGCGCAACATTCCCGGCGTAATCATTGATTTATCGGCCGGGAACTCCGCACTGGCCGCGCCGCCTTTCTTGCGGAAAAAGAGCTGAAGTTCCGGGATGTTGGCCGCTTTGCGCCAGCGATCATTGTGGCTGTCGTAAACCCAAGTCCCCGCCACGACCCGCTCGTCCTTGACCCAGCTGATCAAAGTGGGCAACTCGACGGGGCCATAGACGACATTGTCCTCCGCCCAAATACTGTACAAAATGGCTTGATTTGTTTGCACTGCAACCCTGGCTGTATAACAAATCCCCGGCAGAAGACAAGTCAAAATACGGCAAATCCAACTCGAGAATGATGACATCCGGCCGTTCCGCAACCGCCGACTCCAGCCCCTTCCGGCCGGTGTCAGCTCCGATTACTTTGTAGCGTTCCTCCTCCAACAAAATCCGCACCAACCGCCGAACGGCCAGTTCTCCATCAATAATCAACGCCGTTGGGTTGAGTTTCATGGGGGATTGTCATGTCCGGGTTGGAGTTTTATCCGTGCTTCTGCGCGGCCAGTTCATCCAACGCGAGGTTCAAGAGCAACACGTTGACGCGTGATTCCCCCAGAAAACCCCATTGCGGCGGCTCGACAAATTTCCCGACCAGTTCCTTGACTTTGTCCTGGCTCAATCCTCTCGCGGCGGCCACGCGGGTGATCTGAAGACGGGCGGATTCAGGACTGATATGGGGGTCAAGACCACTGGCTGAGGCAAAGACCATGTCCACCGGCACCGGCGTATTCGTCGGCAGATTATTCCCACTGATAAAGGCCGAGGCGTTGTTCATGACGTTGGTTTGCAGAGCGCCGCTGGTCGGCCCCAGGTTGCTGCCGCTCGAAGCCACAATGCCGCCCGGACTCGACCCATAGGTGCAGGCGGAGGGCCGCGGCCAGAAGTAATTCGAGCCTTGGAATTGCTGCGCCAACAGCGCCGAGCCAATAAGCTTGCCGTCGCGCATCACGAGACTGCCGTTGGCCTGGTTATGGAACATAACCTGGCACAGGACCGTGATGACGACGGGATAAAGCACGCCACAAATGACGCTCCACAGGAGCGTCTGCCGGATTGATTGTATCGTTAGTTTCAACATATTTTTGCCTTTCGAAATAGAGATTGTCTCGTTCTAGTTAATTCAGGGTGCAAGGTGGACCATTACCAGCAACATATCGATTAGTTTGATGAATATGAACGGCACGATGATGCCGCCGATGCCATAAATGAGCATGTTGTTGCGCAAGATCACGGCCGCACCCAGCGGTTTGTATTTGACGCCCCGCAGCGCCAGCGGGATGAGCGCCACGATGATCAGCGCGTTGAAAATGACCGCTGCCAGGATGGCGCTCTGCGGCGAATGCAGATACATAATGTTCAGCTTGTCGAGCGGGCCGCGCCCCCCGGCTGTGGTGGCGTAGAGCAGGCCAAACATCGCCGGCAGGATCGCAAAATACTTGGACACGTCGTTGGCGATGCTGAAAGTAGTCAGCGCGCCGCGTGTCATCAGCAATTGTTTTCCAATTTCCACGACCTCGATGAGCTTGGTCGGGTTGCTGTCCAAGTCCACCATGTTGCCGGCTTCGCGCGCGGCTTGCGTGCCGGTGTTCATGGCCACGCCGACGTCGGCTTGGGCCAGGGCGGGGGCGTCGTTCGTCCCGTCGCCGATCATCGCAATCAGTTTGCCGCCTTCCTGTTCCTTGCGAATGCGGGCCAGTTTGTCTTCCGGCGTGGCCCGGGCGATAAAATCGTCCACCCCGGCCTCGGCGGCGATGGCGGCGGCGGTCAGCGGGTTATCGCCGGTGATCATGATTGTTTTCACGCCCATCTTGCGCAGTTGAGCGAAGCGTTCCTTGATGCCGCCTTTGACAATGTCCTTGAGTTGAATGACGCCGAGCGCTTTGCCTCCATCCGCCACGAGCAATGGCGTTCCGCCCTGTCGTGAAATCTCATCCACTCTGTCCATGAGACTTTTGGCAACCTGGCCTCCATTGCTGCTGACGAATCCGGCCACCGCATCGGCGGCTCCTTTGCGAATGCAACGAATCGGCTTTGCCTCCGGCGCATGTGTACGGGTTGGCAACTTGGCAGTCGCGATTGCCGCACCCGCGAGCGGATGCGTGTGCAAGGCGGCAACGACCGGCTCCGGGTTTGCCGCGGCGCGCGTAGCGCTTCCGTCGTGCCCGTCGTCATAAAGGTCCACGCCGCTCATCCGTGTCTGCGCGGTGAACGGAATAAAAGTCGCATAGGTTTCAGCAATCTCGCGGCTGCGCAAACCGTATTTCTCCTTGGCCAGCGATATGATGGACCGGCCCTCGGGTGTTTCGTCGGCCAGCGAAGCGAGCTGCGCCGCATCGGCCAGATCCTCCACCTTGACGCCAGGCGCGGGGATAAATGCGGTCGCCTGACGGTTGCCCAGCGTGATGGTTCCGGTTTTATCCAACAACAGCACGTCCACGTCGCCGGCTGCTTCGACGGCGCGGCCGCTGGTGGCCAGCACATTGCGGCGCATCAAACGGTCAATGCCGGCAATGCCGATGGCGCTCAACAATCCTCCGATGGTCGTCGGAATCAAACAGACGATCAGCGAGAGCAGGACGGGAATGGATGTCAACACCACGCCTTTTTGTCCGGCGGCATTCTCATTGTAATGAGCGTAGGGCGGCAGCACAAAAACCACGACGATGAACAACGCGGTCAGGCTGACCAGGACGATGTTCAGCGCGATTTCGTTCGGCGTCTTTTGCCGGCGCGCCCCTTCAATCATGCCAATCATGCGGTCGAGGAACGAATCGCCGGACTCGGCGGTCACTCGAACAATGATCTTATCGCTGATGACTTTCGTGCCGCCGGTCACGGCGCTGCGGTCGCCGCCGCTTTCACGAACCACCGGCGCGGATTCGCCGGTAATGGCCGATTCATCCACCGTGGCGATGCCATCGACGATTTCGCCATCGGCGGCAATGAACTCGCCGGCTTCGCAGACGTAGCGGTCGCCGACTTTCAATTCGTTGGCCGGCACGGTGACTTCCTTTCCGTTCACCAGCTTGCGGGCCGTGGTTTTGGTGCGCAGGGCGCGCAAGGCATCGGCGTGGGCTTTGCCGCGGCCTTCGGCCATGGCCTCGGCGAAATTGGCAAAGAGGCAGGTGAACCACAGCCAGAAGCAAATCTGGACGTTGAACAGGTTGCACTGGCCGGGCAGAAACAAAATGACGGTGGTCCAGATCGAGCCAAGCCACACCACGAACATGACCAGGTTCTTGATTTCGTCGCGCGGATGCAGTTTTTTGAACGCACCAATCACGGCCTGGCGGAACAGTTTCGAATAACTGAATTCAATTCTTGTGCTCATAGTTTTTTCTGAAAAATCTTTTGGGTGTTAAAAGGTTCGGCCCAACAACATCAGGCCATGCTCGACCATTGGACCCAGGCAGAGCACCGGGAAGAACGTCAGCGCCGCGACCACGGTGATGACTCCCGTTAAAGTCAGCCCAAAAGTCCAGCCATGAGTCGGCAGCGTGCCCGACGATGCTTCGACGGTTTTCTTTGACGCCAGCCTTCCTACAATCGCCAGCGCGGCAATGATCGGAATGAACCGCCCGATCCATATAACGATGCCGGCGCCGATATTGTAAAAGGGCGTATTGGCGTTCAGCCCGGCGAAAGCGCTGCCGTTGTTATTGGCCGCCTCACCGAAGCAGTAGAGGATTTCGGTAAGCCCGTGCGGGCCGTTGTTGCCCAGGCTCGACAAGCCTTGGGGCACCATGACCGCCAGCGCGGTCGGGATCAAACAGGCCGCATTCGGGATGAGCACACCGATGACCGCCCACGTCGCCACCCACGCGTCCAGTTTTTTGCCGAGATACTCCGGCGTCCGTCCAATCATCAGCCCGGCGATGAACACCGTAATCAGCACATGAAACAACATGCAATAAACACCGCAGCCGATGCCGCCGAACATAATCTCGCCAATCAGGATGTTCCACAGCGGCATCATGCCGGCCAGCGGCATATAGCTGTCGTGCATGGAATTGACCGAGCCGTTGTCAATCGCGGTGCAGGAGGTCGCCCAAAGCACGCTGTTCATCACGCCAAACCGTTGTTCCTTGCCTTCCATGTTGGACGCATAATTGGCGACAACGGGATTGGGCCGCGTTTCGCAATACCACGCGACACCAAAGGAAAACACATACATGGCCAGCATGACGCAGAACAAACACCAGGCGTGCTTCTTGTTGCCGACCAGCAGGCCGAACATATAAACCTGCGCCATCGGCACGACGATGATCGCGAGCATTTCAAGGAAGTCCGACAGCGGCGTGGGATTTTCAAAGGGGTGCGAGCTGTTCACGTTGTACCATCCGCCACCGTTGGTGAAGAGTTGCTTGATGGACTCAAGCGATGCCACCGGGCCGACGGGAATGGGTTGGGTGTCCACTTTCGCATCCACCATGACCGGCACGTTGGTCATGATCGGCGCGCCTTTGGCATCGACTTGCGGCACATCCATCATCACCGCCGCGCCATTGAGCATAACCGGCTTTCCGGCGGCATCCAACTTGGGTGCCTGCAACACCAACTGGATGTTGGTGGTCACGTTATTGCCCTTGTCGTCGGTCTTTTGCACCTGGGTCGTATAAGGCTCCATCAGATTGGCGGTCTGGTAAGGCTTCCAAGTTTGGGGAACACCCTGCCAGGCGAGTGGAATGGCCCAAACCACGGAGAGGGGAATAACGAAGTAGAGAAGCCCGCGAGTCAGGTCCACCCAGAAATTGCCAATGCTGTGGATCGTCGCCCGCTTCAAGGCCCGCCCGACGGCCACCAGGACCGCCAGACCCACCGCGCCGCTCAGGAATTGATGCACCATGATGCCAAAGACTTGAGAAAGGTAACTCATGGTCGTCTCGCCGGCATAGGACTGCCAGTCGGCGTTGCAGGTGAAGCTCCAAGCCTGCATGAACGACAAGTGCCAGGAACAGTTGGGCAGCTTTTGCGGATTCAACGGCAGCCATTGCTGCGTCATAAAGATCGCCATAAGCGACGCGAAGCCGACGGTGGCGAAAAACAACACCGCCCAAAAGTACTTTAACCACGTCATCTCCTCTGTGGGATCGATGCCGGTTAATCGGTAGATGCCCTTTTCAAGGGGCAGCAAAACCGGATGGAGAAAAGTTTTCTCGCCTTTGTACACCTTGGCCATGAAGCGGCCCACTGGCGGCGTGAGGGCGATGCCCAATCCGAAAAACAAAACAATTTGTATAATTTCAATTAGTTTCATAACTCAAGTCACTCAAAGCAGCGATTATCGCTGCCTGGCATTAAGCAAGGCCAATGCCGACTTGCGGCGCCGCGCGCAAACCGTTGCGTGGCAGGAGTTTGGGATTTCAGGCGGGCGGAACGGCGCGGAATTGGGAATGTCCCCAATGACCAAAGTGAGTAAAGCCGGACAACGTGAAACAAAAGAGACTCAAAGAAACGGCAAAAGTATTAAAATCGCGTTAAAGAGCGCGCGAGCCGGGTCCGTTTTTTTCGCTATTATTGACAGAGAAGGTCGCCGGCGGGTTCGCTACGCCACTTCCAGATACGATTCGACAGATTCGTCCCTGCTGGAATCAGAGACGGGAACCAATATGCGGTAACCGGCGCAGCCTTCGGTTTGGATGAGAATCTGGTTGGAAGCTTCCCGGAGTTTTTGGCGAAGATTGGCAATATAAACGTGCAGGTCGTGGAGTTTGCTCTCGGAGTCGGTTCCCCACACGCAACGAAGGAGATGCTTGCGAGTGACCAGTTTCCCCGCGTGCCGCAGCAGCGTATAGAAGATAACCTGTTCGGTCGGTGTCAGTTCAACCTTGCGCCCGTGGAGAGTCACCGCGCGCGCGGTGACATCGACCGATAAGCCGCCATGCTCGAAGATGGGGCCATCCGGTTCCGCGGGAAGTGAGCGTTGCAGCACACGCAGCCGGGCCAGGAGTTCGGCGGGGCCGAAGGGCTTCGTCACATAATCATTGGCTCCGCTGTCCAGGGCCAGGACCTTGTCGGATTCCGCATCCCGGCTGGATAAGATGAGAATGGGAGCGTGGTTCCATTCGCGCAGTCGTCGCAAAACGGTCAGTCCATTCACGTCCGGCAGGGACAACTCCATAATGATCACGTCGGGAGACCGGGCGGCGGCTTCCTTCATGCCGGATTGGGCGGTTTCGGCTTCAAAGACCCTGTAGCGGTCCGCTTCCAGCAGATTGCGCAGGAGACGGCGGATCGGGCGGTCGCCATCAATGATCAACGCTGACGGATACGGTTTCATACGGCCAAGTCATCAAGCTCTTGCATGACAGTAGAATCGCCTAAAACCCCCGGCGCCGGGAAATCAAATAAGGGGTCAAAGGCGTAAAAAATGTGTTAAAACGCAGGGCGCGAAATAATCCCGGAAATTGTCCAACAAAAAACCCCTTCCGATTTTCCCGGAAGGGGTTTGGAGGAATCTATTTAGATTAGAACTTATAGATCACGTTGGCCGCGATCAGGATTTCGTTGTTCGCGGTGGGAGCGACTGTGCCGGGGCTCCGATGCCGCCAAAGGCGTATCCGCCACCGCCGGCATTTTTGTCCCAGCGGACTTCGATCCGGCTGATGACATTGGCCCACAGGTCATATTCAAACGTGCCGGTAAGGGCCATGACTTTGTTCAGCGTGCCATAAGGCAGGACAGCACCGTTAACAGTTTCCAAGTTGCTCAAGGCAGTGCCATTGGCATATTCATAACGGGCACTGATCTTCGCTTTATCATTGATTACATATTGAGCGTAGCCGGCAATGGACTGGAAGTATCCAGCATCATAGCCAACGCCGAAAATATTAATCCCAGCCGCATCCTGGATTGAATCCCAAGACGCGCCGAAGCTCAGGCCTGTCAGAGGCGTGTTGATGGTTGCGCCGAGGTACCATTCCTCTGTGCTGGCGCTGGCGGCGCCTTGTCCGATGTCGAAACCACCGTACAGTGCAGAACCCTTCAGGGCACCCCAGCTATCCGGAGCTGTCAGGGTGAGCAAACCGAGTACAGCCTTTTTGCCTTCATTCTGATAAGTGCCGGGAAGACTGCGGGAATTGGCGGTGCCGCTGGTTGTCAACTGATCCGCAAGGCCGACTTGCAGGCCGATCCAGTCAGCGAACTTATAGGACGCCAACAAACCGGTGTGCTCGGTGGGTTCGAACGTATAGCCATAGGAACGGGTCCAGTTCGGATCGTTCATGGCATCGCTGGTTTCGTAGCCGAGAATATTGTCAAATCGGCCCAACTTGAGTTCGAGACCGTTTCCAATCGGTATGCCCAAGTCCACGTAGGCCTGCCGAATCGGGTAAGCCCCGGCGTCAATGCCAATGGCATCGGTACCGTAGCTCAGTTCAGCGACGTAGCCTGCCGACCATTTTCCCTCTTCCAACGGCTTGGAGAGCTTGATGTCAACGGCATCCAGGTTGAAGCCGTCTTGTTTTCCTGCGTTGAAGGCATAGGGCGCGGGATTCGCATTGCCTGTGCCGGGGTTCCATACCGCCGAGGTGTCAACATAACCACTGATGGTGGTGGCCGACAACGAGGTCAGTAATGGAACCTGCTGCTGCGCCGCGGTCTGTGCGAGAAGCGCGGGCGCAAGGCTGACCAGCCCAACGGCGGCCAACCCTAGTGTCCATTTATTTATCTTCATGTTCCTCCTGTTTTGTTTAGGTTGATTCGTTCCATGCGTTTTTATGCGTTTCCGTCGGGTGAAAACAATTCACCCTTCGCACCAAAAACGGTGCATTAGTGCGCACAATAGCAAATATCGGCATTTTGACAACAAATTTTTTTGATTATTTACGGGCCAGGGGCCTTTGTCGTATGCAAGTTGTTTAGCATCAGATATTTATGAATATGGTTTTTGTATGAAAAAATTTTCACAGAAAGGGTCTTTCGACACTTGTTTGTTCCAAAAGAGGGCCAAATCCACAATACAGAGGATAAAGACTTGGCGCATCACTACCGCTTGTGGTTCAGAAGACTGTTGGGATCCCTTCCTGAAGAATCTTCAATTGATGGTTCAGCCCGTTCGCAGCGGCTAATTCCTTGAGCCAGCGCAATGGCTCGTCCATGTCTTCAAAGGACAGTTTAAAGGTGCCATAGTGCATCGGCACAAGCCATTTTGACCCAAGATCGCCAAAGGCCTTGACCGCCTCGTCGGGTCCCATGTGGACGCTGCGAAAGGAATCGGGATAATAGGCGCCGATGGGCAACATGGCGATTTCGGGGGGGCTTAACCGGCCAATTTCCTTAAAACCTGAAAAATAAGCGCTGTCCCCCGCGTGATAGAGACGCCGGCCTTGATGTTCGATCAAGAAGCCGCCGTAGCCCCGATGGCTGTCCCGCAGCACGCGCGCGCCCCAATGTTGGGAGGGCGTCAAGGTGACCTTCCAACCGCCATGCGAAAAACTTTCCCACCATTGCAATTCAATAATGCGCTCGAAACCCAGGTTGGCCGCCAGGTCGCCCATGCCCCAGGGCATGATGCCGATTTTCGGGGCGCGCAGCCGGCGCAAGGTCGGGCGGTGGAAATGGTCAAAGTGCGCGTGCGTCAACAAGATGACATCGATGGGTGGAAGGTCCTTGAGCTTCAAACCGGCGCGCCGGATGCGTTTCATCAAAAACAGCCAGTTGGCGAAGTTGGGATCGATCAACACATTCAAGTCGGTGAATTGGGCCAGGAACGAGGCATGGCCAATCCAGGTCAACGCGACCTGCCCGGGGGTGAGCTTGGGAAACCTGGGCCGGACGTGCTCGCCGGTTCGGGGCGTCAAGAGCGTCTTCCAGATCAGTTCATAAAAAAAGGTGCGCGGATTGAAGTGCCTGCTGGGGGTCAAATCTTTGAAGGAACGCGGCAGGGGTTGGCGGCGGCGGCGGCCGTGTTTTGCCCTGGAAAAACCGAACTTAACTTTGTCCATCACGTATTACTACAGCCAAAAAATAAAAATTCAATGGCGAAGGATTTTACGGACTGATGACCACGCGATAAAAGCGCTGCGGATCAACCGCCCCGGTATCGGTGAAGGTCGTGGCGGAATTGGTCGCGGTGAACGGCTGGCCCAGGTTGATCCAGTTGGTTTGCAAAAGATTGGTCACGTATTGAACCTGATAAGCCACGCCAGCCGTGGTATTCAACGAGAACTGCATCGTGGTATTCGCTTTCGCCAGCGTTCGCAACCCGGGCGCGGCAACGGGCACAACGCTGACGTCATCCAGGCCATAATACCAAGGGTCATTGCGAAAACCGAACTGCAGGACGGTGTTCGCAGTGGAGGCTGTGACAATGAATTGCAGGTTTGTCCAACTCAGCACCGGAAGGTCGGTTTGATTGAAAAGGGTGGTTCCGTTCCAGGAAACATTGAATTGGTTGACGGATCCGCCCGGTTTGACGTTCTCGAGCCAAAAGGACAGCAAATAGGACTGTCCAGCAAGGGTGGGCAATGTTTGTGAAAGATAGCCAGGCGAGCCGGAAGGGCCAAGCTCGGCGCCATATTTGCCGGAGTGAACAAAAGAACTGCTGGTGATAACCGACGTGTAAGCGGTATTCCCGGACTGAGTCCAACTGGAGAAGCTTCCTGTTTCAAAGCCGCCGTTTTGAACCACTTGCGAGCTGGTCGTCAAGGTGAACTGGCGGCTTGCCACAAAGCCCGAACTGGTGTCCGTGAACGAGATGGTGGCGGTGTAGGTGCCGGCGGCCAGACTGTTCGCGGCAGCATTCAAACTGACGGTGACGGTTGCCGCAGGCGCGCCGGGCGGCAGGGTCCCGCTGGCAGGCGAGGCATTGAGCCAAAGGGAAGTGTTGGACAGCGACCAGGTCAGGGCCTTGGCCCCGGAATTCGTCAGTGAAAAAATTTCGGAATTGACGCTGAACGGTCCGCCGATCAGGCCAAATGAACTGAAGCCGGTTGCCGGCGAAACCCCCAAGGGATCAGGCGACGGAGCCAGGGCGTTGATCAGGCTGGCTCCATTTGGAGTTCCCCAACCGCTGCACAGGTCGTACCCGGTCGTGGCGTAGAACTCATTCGGACTGGTGCTGCTGGTGTTATTGCCCGTCGTGATGTCATGCAAGAGGGAGGCATATTTGGTTCCCTTGCCGAAGGCATAGATGGCCGGGTTGACAAAGCCAATGGAGGTCAGGCCATAGCTGGCCGCCTGCTGATTGACCAGCGCGACGAAAGCCGCCCATAACGGCGTGGCGCAACTGGTGCCGCCAAACGTGCCCGAACTGCCGTTGCCATAAACTACATAAACATTGTCCCCCGTCAGCGCGACGTCGGGAATGTTGCGCGTGGTGGTTGATCCGCCGTTGGCCGACATGCTGATGCCCTGCTGCCAGGTGGGGATCGCATAGTAGCTGCTGATCCCTCCGCTGCTGCCGGTCCCGCCACCCCAATTCCACACCGTTTCCGAAACCCAGGACCCGCCCGGACCGCTGGTTGTCAATGTAGTCCCTCCAACACTCGTGATATATGGACTGTCCGAGGGCGTATCGGAGTTCGAAGCATTGTCAATCGCCCCGGTGGAATAGGCGTCGCTGTCGCCCGACGCGCAGAAAAAGGACTGCCCTTGCAAAGCCATCTGTTGGAAGATTTGGTCGGTCGTGGCGCTGGGGCCGCCGCTCCATGTCCAGGAGCAAGCCAGTTGTTTGGCCTGATTATCCGTGGTCATGCGATTTAAGATGTCATTCGGGATGCCGCTCGGCCCCGCCTCATAGACCATCACCTTGGACAAACCCGGCGCCATCGCAACAGCCATTTCAATGTCAAGCGACACTTCGTCGTTGCCGCTGTTTGCGCCAGTCGTGGGGGTGCCGTTATAACCGTCGAGCAAAACCGTCTGCAACGGAACCGCCGCCAAACCGGCCCGGCTCTCGTAACTGGCAATGTCACTGGCATAAAAGCCGTCAAATTCCACCAACCCGATCGCCTGACCCGCGCCATTGAGTGAAACGCCCGGAACATAAGCCGCCCGAAAATCGCCGCCCATGTAAGCGCCGCCCGACCCCGATCCGGCATTGGGCTGGACGTTGGCCAGGCGATTCAGCAGCGGGCTTCCGCGAATCAGCGGATGCGGCAGGCGGTAATTGCTCAGACCGCTGATGTCCAAAATCGGAATATCACCCTGCACAGAAGGCTCAACGTCCGGCGCGTAAAAATCACCGTCCCCCGCCGGCCGATGATACGTTCGCAGATGCACGCCAAATGCCCTCCCCGCATCCGATGCCGCACCTGACACATCAAGCAACATCCGATTGGCATGGCTCCCGGTGACCGTCAGATTATTAGAGCGCGCAAAAGCGATGACCGCCTGGTATTGCTCCGCCGTGGGACCGAATTGCGCCGCGAACTCGTCCGGCGTCAGAAAGTGGTGATAGAGGGAGCTGGCTGGATTGTAAACATCCCGCGCCAGGCTTTCCAGCGTTTGGCCATTGCGCAACGGCAGTCCGATGGCCAGATTCAACGGCGTTTCCGCCGGCACATCACCCGCCGGCTGCAGGCGTTTGACAATCTCCGGCACATGGCCCGGAGCCAGTGGCCGCTCCGCCCCGGACAATGGCATGGCGATCCCCAGAATGGAGATAAGCCTCAACCACTGAAAACGACGAACTACGGTCATTGACTACGATTTCTTATCGGCACGAATCAACAGGCACTGTAGCATAAACCATACCCATATAAGGGTCAAGAACTGCCTTGTCTTCCTTCGGAAAATGTTGAATAGTTTGGGCAGTCAACGGTCGTGGGGCTGCTCGCAACCGTTGCCGTCCCGCAGGATGAAATCGTTTCTTAAACGTTCGCTGATAACAGGGTTCGCCGTCATTCTGGCGGCCAACATTGTTCCGGGAATTACTTATACTCCCGAGGGCCTGATTCTGGCCACGATCCTGCTGGGTATTCTCAATGCGATTGTCCGGCCCATCATGGTTCTTCTTTCGTTGCCGCTGCTCATCTTCACTCTCGGTCTGTTCATTCTCGTCATCAACGCCGTTCTGCTTTACTGGGTTGGCCATCTCCTGCAACCCAACTTCATGGTGGATTCCTTTGGCGCGGCGTTTTGGGGTTCGCTCCTCATCAGCCTCGTCTCCTTGGTTCTCAATTCCCTCACCAAAAGCGGGAATTCCCGCCTCCAGTTCCGCCAAGGCAAGCCGCCGCCCCCCCGTCCCCCCAAAGACGACGGCGGCCCCGTCATTGATGTCTGAATTCAGTCTGGATTCAGGATGATCAATTCCGCTTGGTGCGGCCCGTGATGAACCAAGACCGCCGATCTGTCGGACAGCAAGGCCAGCAATTGTTGGTCATCAATTTCCTGATAAAGCCCCGATGACCCCGATGTTCGAACTTCCGTAAAGGCCGAAGAGACGAATTCTTCGATGGAACCCAATTGGGTGGTGACGATTTGCCCTGGCTGAAGCAGTCGCGAATTCAGAACCATTGTGTCCGTCTGGCGAATTTGATCCGGCAGGGTGGCTGCCTCGCGCATTTTCCAAAACGAAAGCAGGCAAATCCCGGCCAAAGAGGCCGCGCTCATTGCCATATTGAGACGCCGCGCCCGCTTGCGCCGCCGCGCGCTGCACAGGGTTTTGTCCAGCAGCGCGGCGCGGAATTCCGGCGGCGCGGCGTCTTCAAGCAGATCGTCCAACAGTTGTTCAGTGGTTTGTTTCATCTCGCAATCGGCCCAGCAGGGCGGTTTTCAATTTTCGGCGGAGGCGCAACAGGTGCGATTCCATCGCCTTCTCGGTCATGTTCCATTCAGCGGCAAGCCCGCGCACGGGTTCGCCATTCAAATACTTTCGTTCCAGCAGCGCGCGCTCGCCGTCGGGCAAACCGGCCAGCTCGTCCCGCAACAATTCCGCAAGGCGCTCGCCGGCATCATCGGCCGGCACATCCGCGGCGGCGGGCCGTTGCTGGAAAAAGCGGGCGAGCAGGCTTTGATAGCGGTTGCGTTTCCGCATTTCGTCCGCCACGCAATTGCGGGCCAGCACGGCCAGCCAGTTCCAGACAGCGGCTTCGGAATCGAAACGCCGGACGTGACGGGCCACGCGCACGAAGGCCAATTGCAGCGCCTCGCGGGCGATTTCCTCCCTCCCGCCCGCAACGACGAACAGATACCGGAGCAGCCGGTTAAAATACAGGCGGTAAAACTCGTGGAAAGCCGCCTCCTCGCCGCGCGACATCCGGGCGGTCAAGGCCGTCACGTCCGGCGGCTGGTTTTGCTCCGACGCCATTGTCGCAATAATTTCGATTGGCGAATTCACAAATGCCGGAGGGATGATTTCCCCGGCAAAACTGCTTTCAACAAGAGTCATCCCGCAAAATACTCATTGTGTTTTGGACTTTTCCGAATCCCGGCTGTTCGACGTTTTTTCCTTCGGACTTCCTCTGGACAACTGGCTGAGAGCCTCATCGATCATTTGTAATTTATCTGCTTCGCCCACGGCGATCAACAGTTTGGTGTCCTTGTGATACTTCATTTCAGGTTGCGGGGCTATTCCGAGCATTTTCCAGGCAGTTTCAATGGCGGTCGTAATGTCTTCCACTTTGTAACCGGCGTCAAGATAAGGTGACAGTTGGTAAAACCGGCAGACATCTGGAACTGGAGTACGCGGGTCTGGAATCTTATCCCGATAAAAGTACCAGATTGAATTTTCATTCGGCGTGCCTTCTGTTCGGAAACCGTAGGTCAAAGTCATAACGGACCAATTTTCACCACGACCAGGCCCAAAAGAAGGCCCAAAACTGCTCGTCGGGTAACGACGAGTGTCCTTTGAGGCTAATGTCACCGCTTCAAACAATTGCGCCACGGTCACATTCTTCACTGATATTCCGGGTATTCTCACATCGGAACAATCCTCGGGAATAATTGCGTTCAGTGGTTTGGCCGTGGCCCTTTCAATGGCGTTGCGCAAATCCCCGGGGCCGCCGCCCCGAAAATCCAAATCAAATCGCGGCAGCGCGTTGTTTTCCTTGATCACCGGGACGATGGCCGGTTTGGAATCCTGGGCCAGCGCCGGATGGAACGTTAAGAGGGATATTCCCAGGAGGAGTAAAAGATGCTTTTTCATAATTTTTCAACTTCAATAATTTTTAACTTCATCCAGATATACGCCTGCCGCCGCCCAATCCTGCAAAAATTCCAATAAAAAGGCGAGCCTGCTCCTGCGAATGGCAATTTCCCACTTTGCATCCACCGCTCGTTCCACTACCGTTGCCAACATCGAGCCGCCTTCCGAGGGGAGTTGGGAGTCCCGCCTTTAGGCGGCGGTGCGCACGAAAATACAATGACTTTGGGAACTTTCAACACGCTCGGCAATGCGATAGTCCCACCGGCTGAAGCCGGGACTCCGTGCCACTGACCGTGTCCACGCCTCGTTATAGTTGGGAGTCCCGCCTTCAGGCGGCGCAGCGCAGGAAAATACAATGACTTTGAGAACTTTCAACCCGCTCGACAATGCGACAGCCCCACCGGCTAAAGCCGGGACTCCGTGCGGGCAGCGGCCTTTCATGCGGAGTCATGGGTTTTCTTTGGGGCCACTTTTCTGTCAGAAATTTCGCTTTTTGGCTGTTGACTTTGCATGGCTATTTGGTAGGTTCTCCGCTCCCTGTGAGGGGTTTTTGATGAAAACGTATTTGCCAAAGAAGAATTTAGACCAACGCAAATGGCATGTTGTCGATGCCGATGGCGCCATCCTCGGCCGCCTGGCTGTTCAAATCGCCAATATTTTGCGCGGGAAGGATAAACCGATTTATACCGCCCACCTGGACGCGGGCGATTTTGTCGTGGTGATCAATGCGGAGAAGGTCCGGCTCACGGGGAAAAAGGAGACGGACAAGGAGTTCATGAGCTATTCCGGCTGGAAAGGCGGCGAAAAATACGCTTCGGTCGCCAATGTTCGCGCCCGCCATCCTGAGAAATTAATCACGCACGCCGTGCGCGGCATGGTGCCGAAAAATCGCTTGGGCCGGGTCCTGATGACCAAGTTGAAAGTCTATAAAGGCAGCCAGCATCCTCATGCCGCCCAGCAACCCGCAAAATTGACGCCCGTCAAATAAACCGTTAATCTCCAACCCGCTTTTATCATGGCAGACACCAAAGAATTCCTCGGCACCGGACGCCGCAAGACCGCCGTGGCGCGCGTTCGCCTGGCCGTTGGGTCCGGGAAAATAGTCATCAACGGACGACCGTTCGAAAATTATTTCGGCACGGACACTCTCCGCACCCTGGCCACGCAGGCCCTGGCCGCGACGGAATCGGCGAATAAATTCGACGTCCGCATCAATGTCGGAGGCGGCGGCCCGGCGGGACAGGCCGGAGCCATCCGGCTCGGCATCGCCCGGGCCTTGTTGAAGGTCGATGCGGCGCTGCGCCCGGCGCTCAAGGCCGCCGGTTACCTGACGCGCGACCCGCGCATGAGGGAACGCGAGAAGTATGGGCAGCCCGGCGCCCGCAAACGCTTCCAGTACAGCAAACGTTGAGCGCGGGGGAACAGTGAAAGTTTCACTGTTTTTATTATTATTGACAGTGCTGGCGCGCTCTCCGCGCCGGCCCAACCGCAGATTGCATTGCAATTGGTAACGTGATTTCTCCGATCAAAGCAGCCATCGTCGGCGCGTCCGGTTATTCCGGGGAAGAATTGGCGCGCCTGCTCCTGGGACATCCGCTCGTGGAATTGGCGGCGGTGACTTCGCGCCAATACGCCGGGCAAACCCTGGCCCATGTTTTCCCCAGGCACGCCAGCGACCCGCATGCACGGAGTTTGCGTTTTAGCGAACCAAAGGCGGAGGCGCTGGCCAAGGTGGCGCAAGTGGTGTTTCTGGCTTTGCCCCACGGCGTGGCGGCGGAATTTGCCGGTCCGCTCCTGGACCTGGGTTGCAAGGTGATTGATTTGAGCGCGGATTTCCGCCTGAAGAGTCCGGCCGTTTACCAGGAGTTTTACGGGCGCGAGCATCCCGCGCCGGCCTTGCTGCAAAAGTCCGTCTATGGCTTGCCGGAATGGCACCGGGCCGAAATCAAGAAGGCCGCGCTCATCGCCTCGCCCGGGTGCTATCCGACGGGCATTTTGCTGCCGGTTCTGCCGTTGCTCAAAGCGGGGCTGGTCAAGAGCAGCGGGATGATCGCCGATTCGCTGAGCGGGGTGACCGGGGCGGGACGAAAGCCCGAGCTGGAATTTCTGTTCGCCGAATGCAACGAGAGCATGCGGCCTTACGGGATACCCAGGCACCGGCACTTGTCCGAAATCGAGGAACAATTGAGCCTCGCCGCGGGCAGGGCGGTCGTGCTGCAATTTTCCCCGCATTTGATTCCGGTCAATCGCGGCCTGCTGACCACGCTTTATCTGGCGCCCGTGAAACACTTTGCCAATGAGAATGAAATGGCGGCTGTGCAGAACCAGATCGCGCAGTGTTACCAAGAAGCTTACGGCGACGAACCGTTTGTCCGGCTCCTGGAGGGCGAGGCATTGCCCGATACCAAGAACGTGACGGGAACGAACAGGATCGAAATCGCCTGGCGCCTGGATGCGCGAACCGGCCGGCTGATTGTGATGAGCGCGATTGACAACATCACCAAGGGGGCCAGCGGACAGGCCGTCCAGAGCATGAACATCCTCTGTGGCTTTCCTGAAACGGCCGGTTTGATCTGAGCGCCGCGCCGCAGGCATCCCGCATCAACCTCCATGGATATTGCCGCCAAACTGAAAAATGTCCGGCAACGAGTGGCCGCCGCCTGCGCCCGGGCGGGACGCGATCCTTCCTCGGTGACGCTTGTCACCGTGAGCAAAGGACACCCGGCGGACGTGGTGCGCGCCGCCGCGGATTTGGGTGTGTCCCTTTTTGGCGAGAGCCGGGTGCAGGAGGCAAAGATCAAAATCAGCCAATGCCCGGGCCGGTTGCAGTGGCATCTGATCGGCCATTTGCAATCGAATAAATGCCGCGATGCCGTGCATTTCTTTGCCATGATCCAGAGCGTGGACAGCCTTGCCCTGGCGCGCGAGATCAATAAGTGGGCGGAAAAATCGGCGAAAACGATGCCCGTGCTCCTGGAGGTCAATGTGGCGGGGGAATCGAGCAAGTTCGGCTATTCCCCCGAAAACGTGCTGTTGGAATTAAAGGAAATCAACGCGCTGCCGAAGATTGAAGTGCATGGGCTGATGACGGTTGCGCCGTGGACGCCAGAGGCGGAAAAGGTGCGGCCGGTGTTCCAGCGGTTGGGCGTGTTGAAAAGGCGGTGCGAAGAGATTTTGGGCGCTCCCCTGCCTCATTTGAGCATGGGAATGAGCGGTGATTTTGAGGTGGCTGTGGAAGAAGGAGCGACTATGATACGGCTTGGCAGCGCCGTTTTGGGGCCGCGAAAGCCGGCCCCAATCAGGACGAGTGACGAATAATATGGACTTGACCGTCGAAACATTTGAGGGGGAAATTCTGGAGGCGCTTAAAACCTACGACAGATTCATCGTCTGCATCGACAAGACGCCGGAGGATTGCAAAGGGACGCTGGTGTCCCTGATGGACAAGGCCATAAAGGCCTATGTCAGCCGCGGACCCCATCTTCGCCACGGCATTGCGCTGGACAAACAGGTGACGATCATCCTCAGCCAGACCGAGCAGGAACGCCCCCTGTGCGGCATCTATTTCAACCTCCATTCTCCCTATAAAAAGAAAGCTCCAGCCAAGGCAAGAAAAGAGGATTAATGAGCGCTAAAGAACTGCGCCCGCATCTTCCCATAATCGTAGCTTTTCAGCCCGGAACCCCAATTCCAATCATTGGGAGCAACACCATCCCCCCACGGTAGGGTGAGACTCCTGCCGAGCCGGGGCGTCCAAAAAATGAGATTTTTAAAACACGCTCTTAACTCTCACCAGTTCAAAAGGGTTAAAGGTTAAAAGAGCAAAAATTACAGCCCCCTCACACAACGGAACCCATAGCTACTGGAATCGCACGACGGGCAGGCGACGACGTCGCGATCGGCGCACCGAACGCTGTTGGCCAAGGCGGTCCAATGGCCGCCGCGCAAAACACGGTAGCCATATGGCGAGGATACTGGTCCGCGTGGATCACTGCCTCCAAGATATGGACTACCTGTCGGATACGGAATCCCCGCATACCAGTCCCAACACCACTCAGCGGCATTCCCAGCCATGTCGTAAAGGCTATATCCGTTCGCCGCAAAATATCCCACCGGACTCGTGTAGGGAAACGCCCCGGTATCGAAGAGGGCGTTGTAGCCGTTCGGTCCCAAATCGTAGCTAAAGCAACCGGTGCATCCGTAGTAGTTGGCCTGACTTTCGGAAATCGTGTCGCCCCACGGAAACCGCTGCCCGCTCAACCCGCCCCGTGCCGCCTTCTCCCACTCCGCTTCCGTCGGCAACCGATACCCACTGGCCGTCCAATTCGCATAGACAGCATCCGTATCCCCATTCGTATAAACTTGCGTCAAACCCGCATCCGTGTAATACACCGGCGTCAAACCCGCTTGCTGCGACCGCGCATTGCTCCACTTCACCACATCATACCAAAATACCGTCTGCACCGGTTGATTCGCCGCGTTGTCCTTGGCGGAACCGACATTGTCAAAGCCATACCCGTTGGCGGTGGCCCAATTATAGACTGACTGCCATTGACTGAGCTGCACCAGATTCGTATCCATGTAAAATGCCGACACCGTCACGCTAATGGGAATGGCATCGCTCTCGCCATCCAGAGTGTCCCCCATCGTGAACGAACCCGCCGGAATGAGCGCCATGCCGTCGGACGTGGTGATATTGCTGGTATAGGCCACCCCACACACGCGGTAGAACATCGGCACGCTCACCTGGATCATGCCGTTCGAGTCAACTGTCACCCCGGCCAGACCAGCCCAGTTGGTCTGCCACGGCCCGGACACAGACGACGCCCATTGCACTGAGGCCACGCTGCCGGGCTGCAAATAGGTGCAGACTAATGCCCCGTTCTGGCTGAAGGAGCTTATGACGGGCATTTGGGCGGCAGTCTGATGAACGCCGGCCAACAAGACCAGCGCCACCCAGGCTGCGCACGAGGCTCCGCCGAGGCGGGTGAACAAATAGTGGAATTGTTTTGTTTTCATATTGGTCTTCATAAGAGCTTTCCGGCTTCGTTCCTTTTATTTGGGACGATAATCAGTGTTAATGCTAAGGTTGATTTTTATACACATAATCTAATTGGAATGCAAGTTGAAAATCACCTCAAAATCCCCTCTAGCGAAACTTTAAACTCGCCACTGCGAAGGCCATGAAAAGGATCGCCGGAGCACCACTATGGCGACAGATGGTAGGCTGAGACTCCGTCGAACCCGAGATCGATCCAGTCACGGCTCGAACAGAGTCTCGCCCTACCGTGTTAAAGCTGCGTAAGTCATTGCCGCGCAAGCCTTTAATCGTGTTGTCGCAAAAATCACAACTTTTTTGAAAATTCTTTAAAAAATCTGTTGACGATATGATATATTAACTGTAATGTTCGTTTAATGAATGGCCCATTAAGGCCATGTCGGAAAGGCGGAATTATGAAGGATGAATTAAGAAGTGAAGAGGAGCGCGTGCGTCTCACGCGCGGTGTTTGGCGTCCTGCCAAACACATCTTCGCCGGATACCCATCGCGCAGGACGACGCTCTGCGCATCAATATGTCAAAGACGGATTGTGGAAAACAGAGGGGAATGCGGCGCGAGACGCCCCGCACCACGACCGGGACGGTCGCGCTCCTCAATCATCCCATCGCTATGCCCAGTCAAAGCCAGTCAAAGTGAATCAAAGTGATTTTGTTGGTCAAGCCAGCGGGCGGAATCGCATGGAAGTCCATGACAATGAACAACTTGCAAAATAAACCGCTTTGGCCCGGTCAAACTATGCTTAACTTAGTTAAGCATGGTCAAAATAAGCCAATCCGCTTCGAACTTCGGACTTCAGGCGGTTCGACGCTGCCAGGTTTTGGGCCGCTCCAGTTTCTTGCCCAAAACTTTAAACTCGCCACTTCCGGGGCCAGGGCGTAGTTTGGGGCCGGTTTTACTGATGAAAATTTATATCGACGGCAAATTCTTTGATGAGAAAAACGCAAAGGTGTCGGTGTTCGACCACGGCCTTCTTTACGGGGATGGCGTGTTCGAGGGCATTCGCGCTTACAATGGCCGCGTTTTCAAACTGGCCGAACACATCGAGCGCCTTTTCTCTTCCGCCAGGGCCATTCTCCTGAAGGTCCCATTGTCGCGGAAGGAATTGATCAAAGCGGTGCTGCAGACGTGTCGCCGCAACAAGATTCGCGACGGTTACGTTCGGCTGGTCGTCACTCGCGGTGTCGGCTCGCTGGGCATGAATCCATTTACCTGCAAACGTCCGTCGGTCATCATCATCGCGGACAAAATCCAGCTTTATCCGGCGGAATTTTACAAGCGCGGTTTGGACCTCATCACGGCGTCAACGACGCGCAACTTGCACAGCGCCTTGAATCCGGCCATCAAATCGCTCAATTATCTCAATAACATCCTGGCAAAAATCGAGGCGGTCAACGGCGGCTGCGAGGAGGCCATCATGCTCAATGCGCAGGGCTTTGTGGCCGAATGCACGGGCGACAATATTTTCCTGGTCAAGCGGGGGCATTTGTCCACCCCGCCGCTGTCGGCCGGGGCGTTGCACGGCATCACTCGGGGAGTGGTGATGGAATTGGCCCGGCAAAATGGTTTGAGCGTCAGCGAACCCGATGTGACCCGGTACGATCTGTTCAATGCCGACGAGTGCTTTCTGACTGGCACCGGGGCGGAGATCATCGCGGTGGTCAAAATTGACGGCCGCATCATCGGCAACGGCCGGCCGGGGCCGGTCACCGGGAGGCTCATCAAGCGATATCATGAATTAACCAAAGCGTCCGGCGAGCCGATATTTGATTGAAGGGAATGAAGGCGTGGTTTTTTCATTCTCAATTTGAGCGAACTGTGGTAGATTAAATGGTATGCTATGCATGTTTTGTAAGCAGAACCCCGCCAAGGTTCATTTGACGCAGATCGTCGGGGACAAAATGCAAAAAGTGGATTTGTGCGAGGAGTGCGCCAAACAAAAAGGGGTCAACGACCCCGCCGGATTTTCACTGGCTGATCTGCTGCTCGGCCTGGGCGCTTCCCAGGAGATCGCGCAATCCAGCGGCGGCGAGGAAATCAAGTGCCCGAACTGCGGCTTTACCCAGGCCGATTTCAAGAAAGCCGGACGGCTGGGTTGCTCCCAGTGTTACACGACGTTTGCCGAGGGGTTGGAAGGGTTGCTCAAGTCCATGCACAAGGGCACCAAGCATGTCGGCAAGGCTCCTTTGGCCTTGCGGCAGAGCCGGGATTTGACCGAGCGGCTGAAACATTTGCAGAAGAAACTGGACCGGGCTGTAACCTCGGAGGATTTCGAACAAGCCGCCACCCTGCGTGACGAAATCAAGGAGACGAAGGACCAGATGAATCAAACAGCCCCGAAATAAATCCATGACGATTCATGAATTTCTCAGTCCGCCGGTCGAAAGCGCCCGGCGCTCCGGTCCACACGACCGGATCGTCATGTCCAGCCGCGTCCGTTTGGCGCGCAATCTGCGCAGCCTGCCGTTTCCGGGCTGGGCGAAAAAGGCCGAACGGATCAAGGCCCTGGAAACCATTCGGCCGGCGGTGGAAAGCTTGCCGCAGTTGACAGGGGCGTTCTCGGAAACGATGGACAACCTCGGTCCGCTGGACAAACAAATCCTGGTCGAACGCCATTTAATCAGCCGCGAACATGCCGCCAAAAACGCGGGCAGCGGTTTGGTCCTCAACAAGGAGGAATCCCTCTGCGTCATGATCAACGAGGAAGATCATCTGCGCATGCAAGCCCTGCGGCCCGGACTCCAGCTCCAACAGGCCTGGCTGGCCATCGACCAGGTCGATTCCGAACTGGAGCGCAAGCTCGATTACGCCTTCACCTCCGAGTTGGGTTATTTGACGGCTTGCCCGACGAATCTTGGCACCGGCATCCGCGTCAGCGCCATGTTGCATTTGCCGGGGCTGGTCCTGGCCGAGCAAATCAACCAAATCATTCAATCCGTCAACAAACTGGGCCTGGCCGTGCGCGGCCTCTATGGCGAAGGGACCGAAGCCCTGGGCAACGTTTTCCAGGTGTCCAACCAAATGACCCTGGGCGAAGTCGAGGTGGACATCGTCGAACGTTTGAACAAAGTGCTGCTGCAGATTATCGAACACGAGGAAAACGCCCGCGGCATGTTGCTGGAGAAAAAGCCCAAAATCGTCTTCAACTTCATTGGCCGCGCCTACGGCATTCTGGCCAACGCCCACAGCATCACCTCCAAAGAAACCATGAACCAGCTTTCCTTGATGCGGTTGGGAATTGATTTGGGTGAATTTCCGACCGCGGACCGGGCCTTGATCGACGAGTTGTTTGTCATCACCCAGCCCGCCCATTTGCAGAAAAAATATACCGAGAAACTGGCGGCCGAGGAACGGGATGTGCTCCGCGCGGACATGCTGCGCGAGCGCTTGCAGGATGTCAGCCGCCCCAACCCAAAACTGCCCGGCAACGGCGGCGGTTCGCTGGACAAACGCAACTAAACGGGGCAAATTCATATTATGAGTGAAGAAGCCATGAATAATTTTACGCCGCGCGCCCAACAGGTGCTGGCGCTGGCCCGAAAGGAGGCCGACCGGTTCAATCACAATTTCGTCGGCACCGAACATCTCCTGCTCGGCCTCATCAAACTCGGCCAGGGCGTCGCCGTCAACGTCCTGCAAAAGCTCGGCCTGGACTTGGATACCGTCCGCATGGAAGTCGAAAAGCAGGTCGGCACCGGCCCCGACCAGAAGATGATCGGCAATATTCCCTACACACCCCGTGTCAAGAAGGTTTTGGCCCTGGCGGCCAAGGAGGCCAAGGCCCTGAACCATACTTACGTCGGCACCGAACACATTTTGCTCGGCTTGCTCCGCGAAGGCGACGGGGTCGCGGCGCGCGTGTTGAAGAATCTCGATGTTGACATCGAGCAAACCCGCCAGGAAATCCTCAAGGAACTGGACCCCAATTTTGCCGCCTCGGACGAACCCCAGACCGGCGGCCCGGCCGATGCCGCCCCGGAAAAGGCTCCCGAAAAAAAAGGCGAAGTCAAGACCCCCGCCCTCAAGGCCTTCGGACGCGACCTGACCGAGATCGCCCGCAAGGGCGAGATGGACCCCGTCATTGGCCGCCAAAGCGAAATCGAGCGCGTCATCCAAATCCTCTGCCGCCGCACCAAGAACAATCCTGTCTTGCTGGGTGAAGCCGGCGTGGGCAAGACCGCCATCGTGGAAGGCCTGGCCCAGGAGATCGCCCGCGGCAACGTCCCGGAAATCTTGCGCGAGAAGCGCGTCATCACTCTCGACCTCGCTTTGATGGTCGCCGGCACCAAATACCGCGGCCAGTTCGAGGAGCGCATCAAGGCCGTCATGGACGAAATACGGCGGGCCAAGAACGTCATTTTGTTCATCGACGAATTGCACACCATTGTCGGCGCCGGTTCAGCCGAAGGGACGATGGACGCCTCCAACATCATCAAGCCCGCCTTGAGCCGGGGCGAAATGCAATGCATCGGCGCGACCACCCTCAATGAGTACCGCAAATACATTGAGAAAGACGCCGCCCTGGAACGCCGCTTCCAGACGGTCAAGGTTGAGGCGCCGTCCGTTGAGGAAGCGGTGCTCATCCTCAAAGGCGTCCGGCCCAAATACGAGGAGCATCACAAAGCCGAGATCACCGATCAGGCCATCGAAACGGCCGTCAAAATGTCCGACCGTTACATCACCGACAGGTTTTTGCCCGACAAGGCAATCGATGTCATGGATGAAGCCGGCTCGCGCGCGCGCATCGGCACCATGACCCGTCCCCCGGAGGTCAAAGGCCTTGAGGCGGACATCGAAAAGATTAAAGGCCAGAAGGAACGCGCCATCAAGGACCAGGACTTTGAAGGCGCCGCCGCCATGCGCGACAAGGAAAAACAGGCCAAGGAGAAGTTGGACTCTGTGTTGGCCGCCTGGCGCGCCAGCCGCGAAGAAAAGCGCGTCACCGTCAGCGAAGAAGATATTTTGCATGTCGTTTCCAAATGGACCGGCATCCCCTTGAGGCGGATGGAGAAAGACGAAGCCCAGCGCTTGCTCGCCCTTGAAGCGGAAATGGCCCGCAAACTCGTTGGCCAAACGGAAGCTGTCTCCGCCCTCGCCAAGGCGTTGCGCCGTTCGCGGGCCGATTTGAAAGACCCGCGCCGGCCCATCGGCACCTTTGCCCTGCTCGGCCCCACCGGCGTGGGCAAAACCTTGCTGGCCAAGGCACTGGCGGAAATTTTGTTCGGCGACCCCAAAGCCCTCATTCAACTGGACATGAGCGAATACATGGAGCGCCACAACGCCTCCCGCATGGTCGGTTCCCCGCCCGGCTACGTCGGCTACGAGGAAGGCGGCCAGCTTACCGAACAAGTCCGCCGCCGCCCCTATTCCGTGGTGCTCTTCGACGAAATCGAGAAGGCCCATCCCGACGTCATGAACATGCTCCTGCAAATCCTCGAAGAAGGAAAACTGACCGACAACGTGGGGCGGGTGATCAATTTCCGCAACACCATCGTCTTATTGACATCCAACGTGGGGGCCGAACTGATCCGCCGGAATTCCACCCTGGGCTTTTCGCCGATCAGCGACGAGCACAGCTACGAGAAGATGAAGGAAAAAATACTCGATGAAGCCAAGCGGATATTTAAGCCGGAATTTCTCAACCGCCTGGATGACGTCATCGTCTTCCGTTCGTTGACCAAACCGGACTTGCTGGAGATTCTCGACCTGGAAGTCGCAAAAGTGATCGAGCGCCTCAAAGGAAAACAGATTGAACTGGCCCTGGACCAATCGGCCAAAGATTTCCTGGTGGAAAAGGGCTATGATCCGACCTATGGAGCGCGTCCCATGCGCCGGGCGGTCGAGCGGTTCCTGGAAGACCCGTTGGCGGAAGAAATCCTCAAAGGCAATCTGCACCCCAACGAACCGATCACGGTTTCGCTTGGCGACGGCAAACTCGTCTTCAATCAAAAGACCCCAGCCGCTCCAGCCGCACCCGAAGCCCTCTCCAGTTAGCTTCGCTTGGGTTGTGTTCCTTCTCCCTGGGGGAGAAAGTTCAGGATGAGGGCGAGCAAAAAGACTAACTTTTCCATCTCATCCCCGCGGTGAAGCAGAATCATTCGTCGCGGCATGAGTACCCGCAAAAAGGCAGCTTGTTGTGGCGGGTCATTCCTGGCGTGTTGGCCGGCATGCCAATTCTGGTTTCCAGCGCCGGGTGTAAAAAATGAAGAATTGGCCCAAGGGGTGCGCCAACAACAGCGCACAGGAGTGTTGGTGAACAGCGGTTAAGGCTGTCGATTCGTGCCGTCCGTAACCGAGAAGGCGTCGATGGAAACGGCATCCGTTCCCTTGTTCACAACTTGGATCGTGTGTTTGCCACGGGTCAGTCCCTGCACGCCGAAGACTCGGATTTTCGAGAGGCGGGGGAAATCCTCCACTCTGAGATTCACGGTACCCTGCGGCCGGCCGTCCACGAAAATGTCCACACTGCCCTGTTCGTTGGATTTGTCGGTGAGCAGTTCGACCCCCGTGCCGGTGAAGCTGAATTCCACCGAGTCTCCCGGAGTTTTGCTGAAGCGGATGGTCTGCCAGTTCCCGGCGTAGCGGACAGCCGGATCGTCGCTGCCAACCAACGTGGCGGCGGGCGGCAATTTTGTTTTAAGGATCAGCGGAATGCGCCACATTTTGTAGAGTCCGCTCGCGTCTGCTTCAAAAGGGCAGCCGGAGGTGTAGAGATCAGCCTTCACATCGTCGCCGATCTTCTCTTGATACTTCGCACAGAGGTTGGGACCATACATGTGCTTGCCGCGTTGTCCCAGAAACCGGTCGTCGAACGACGAAACAAATGTCCACGGTCCCCACGGGTGTTCGGCTTCGTAAAAATCATAGGTGACCAGTTCGGGAGTAAACCACTGCTTCAGGGTCGGTGAAACATACCAGGAGACAAGCAGATAACGGTTCAGCGCCGGAATGAAAACCGGCGAGGTCCATCCCAGCTTGGCTGGCCGGCTGAGAATGGGTCTGGCTTTTGCCAGATCTTTCGTCCACGAGCCATCGGCCAGTCCATCCCCTCCAACATAATAACTCCAATCAGCCGCGTTCAGTCTGGTGAGATCGGTTCGCAAGACACGCGCAAGGATGAAGTCGTCGCCGCCGTTCCAGAAACCGTTGTTGGAAATCGTATAGACAAACTTGTCCGCATTGTTCTTGGCGACGTGGCCACCGTTCTTGCCGTAATGAAAGAACCCGGGGGCACCGAAGCGGGTTCCTGGCCACATTGGCGCGTCGTAGTTCTCCTTTATGCCTTTCCGAATTTTGGAACAGGTCCGCCCACTCATCGGCGTTGAACTTCTCGCCGGTGAACTTGGGAATGAAATCCTTGTAGCCGAATTTTCCCAGCGGGCCGTAAGTGGCCTCCCAATATTTTCGTTCCGGACTATTGGTCTGATTGTAGGCACGGTTGGCAAACCAGGTGCCGTTCGGACCTTGGGCCGGAACGGAATAAACTCCCCAGTGTGTGTAAATGCCGAACTTGCCGTCCCGAAGCCACTGCGGCGTTTGCCGGGTGCAGAGGGAATTCCAAGTCGGCTGATATCGTTGATCGGATGCTGTCAATTCGGCAGCCTTGACGGTGAGCGCGGCAAGTGACGCAAACACCAACTGCAAGGGCAGAATTGTTTTGCGAAGCAACTGTTTCATATCGTGTCTGCGGCCCGCATTCATGCTTTGACAGCCAAGCTGTCAACTTGTGGCGTATAATTTAAAGTTAAAAGGAAAATGTCAAGATGCTCCCGCCGCGCCCGAAGCCCTTTCCAGTTACTTTTTGCCGGGGCCTTTGACCAATCGATTCCTTCTCCTCCAGAGGAGAAGGTTGGGGTTGGATGATCCCACCTGTGATCTCTCCACCGTGCTCGCAGAATTTACGGACCGAAAGTAATGATAAATACACTGTCTGCCCGTTCGACTGCTCTAACTCAATAAACTCAGCCCCCAATTCATTCTGACCTTTGCTCAACAGCCTCTTCCTGCCTTTGAAAAGCACATTGCGATAAACCACCACTTGCTGATTCTGCTCAGTGCAATAAACATCGTATCGCTTATTTACGTCAACGGAATCGAGTTGAAGCCTTGGTAAGTTCATATTCTGCCGCAGTTCAGAGGGTTTGGTGTCTTCGACGGCGAAGTTGGGATCGAGTTCTTTCAAGATTTCCAGCCGGGTTTTCTCAACATTTACCCCAAGGTTCTTCAACACGCGCGCCGCAACCCCGTCGCCTTCGCGCAGCAAGCCGAGCAAAATGTGTTCCGTGCCGACGTAAGTGTGGTTCAAAGCCCTGGCCTCCCTGGCGGCGAGCGCCAACACTTTCTTGAGGCGGGGTGTGTAGGGGATATTGCCGATCATCTTCTGGCCCGGGCCGGCGCCGACTTGTTTTTCAACTTCCATGCGGACGGTTTCCAAATTCAAGCCGAGCTTCTGCAGAACGTTGACGGCGACACCTTGTCCATGCCTGATTATCCCGAGCAGCAGGTGATCGCTGCTGACGAAATTGTGATTCAACCGGTCCGCCTCCTTCCGGGCCAGCGCCAGCACCTGCTGGGCGTGCGGCGTAAAATTGTTCACGGGTTTATCTCTTCCAGACGCCAAAGGCACAGTCCGATTTTTCCGGAATAATTTGAACCAGCTCACAGAAACGGAGGTTAAGGTCTCGATAGCATTTTATTTGCCTAACGACGGAAACTGAGCCACGCCGGAACGATGATGTCAACCGCGAAAGCGGAGCTGAAAGGGCCAACAGGAATGCGGCAATGTTGGAACCTCCTTCATTTCCTGCGGATTTTGCAGGCGACTTTTGGCTCCGACAGGGTCATGGATTCGCTTTCCCCCTTGGGCGCAAGGGTGACGCGGACGGTCGCGCCGAGGACCTCAGCGGCGCGGCGCAACATGGTCAATGAATGGCCTTCGTAACAGGGCGATTCGAGGCGGCTGATGTTTTGCTGGGAGGTGTGGAGTTTGCGGGCGAGTTCCTTTTGGGAAAGGCCTGCCTTTTCGCGCAACGCCGCAAGCTGCAGGGCCACGTCCCAGGCCTCGCCCGCTTTTTCATACCGCTCGGCAAAGACGGGGGCTTTCAATTGTTCTTCCAGATAAAGGTCAAAGTTGGTCTTGCTCATGGCTCATTTCATGTGCTTCAGACCCCATAAAGCTTCAACATCAAATTTGATGTTATTTCCTTTCCGTCAGAACGAGCCACGATGACATAAAGCAAGAGATGATATTAATGGGCCCGGGATATTGCAAACGAAGCTTTCGCGCCTTGCCAGAATGCCGCACCCCGCCCACTCTGTCCGCCAACGAATACGCAGAAAAGACGAAACGCAAAGGGCATAAGGCGCAAAGCCGCAAAGAAATGACATGCTGAACTGCCGGTCGGCGTTCAAACACTGCACTCCCTTCGCGTCTTCGCGCCTTATGCCCTTTGCGCTGTTCCCAAGCCTTTGCCGCGCAAGGCTTTAAACGCTGTTTTCGCCAAAAATCACAGTTTTCTTAAAAATTCTTTCAAAAATCAGTTGACGAGATAGTATGTTAACTGTATATTTCGTCTAATGAATGGCCGGGGAAGGCAAGTTTGGAAAGGCAGAATTATGAAGGAAGAAGGAAAAATTGAAGCGGGGCCGGGGGATGCGGCAGCCAATCCAAAAATGGCCGCGAAAAACAAAAGTCGAAAAGGAATTTTTGTTCTTGTGCATTTTGCGCTTTCTCGCGGCTATTCCGTTGGCCAACTGGGTGGGTGGTTGCCAAGGGACAAAATGACGCTTGGCAGGCTTCGGTTTCGACCGGAAGACCAGGGCCAAATTGGCGCGGACATGACGAATCCCGGTCAAAGTCAGTCAAAGTCAGTCAAACCGATATGCGAGTGGTGTTAACTAAGATAACAATTGGTCCATTATATGCAAATGACTTATCATCAGCCTCTTGCACAACAAACATCCATCCCCGGCTGCGACCAGTGGAACAACCGGCGATTTCAGGGTTGTCGCAGTCGAAAGCAGACATGTTCGCTTATTCCCGCATCCTGAACACCGGAGCCGAAGAGCTTTGTGGCCGCCTGGTCAAGTTGGAGTCGGGCGGGCCAAAAACCGGGATGCGCCCCCGTCCATCGGGGGCTGATTTTCCAGGTTGGCAAAGGGACGGCCTTTGGCTTAGTTTGGCGGGCGTCGTATGACGACCTTTGCAAAACAATATGCGCGCGAATGGTTTGGCGGGGTGGGCCGCGGGGCGATTCTGTGCCGGGACATTGCCTCCTCTCTTTGTCGCACCAAGGTGAAATGGCGCGATGTCCTCTATCAGATGTATTTCATCGGGGTCAAATCGCAATCGGTCGTCGCCATCACCGGCGCGTTCACCGGCATGGTGTTGTGCGCCCAAACCGGCGCCCAGTTTCACAAAGTCAAAATGGACACCGCCACGCTGGCCGTGGTCAGCGTGGGCATGGGCAGCGAACTGGGGCCGGTCTTGACCGGATTGATGGTGGCGGGACGGGTCGGGGCCGCCATTGCCGCCGAACTCGGCACCATGCGCGTCACCGAACAAATTGATGCGTTGCGCACCCTGGCCGCCAACCCGATTGATTACCTGGTCGTGCCGCGCTTTCTGGCCATGCTGTTCGTCATGCCCTTGTTGACCGCCAGCTCGATCTGCCTCGGCATCCTCTCGGCTTACGTCGTGGCCGTTTTTCTTCTGGGCATTAATTCGACCTACCTTTGGTACAACATGCTCCACTATACGCACACGAACGACATGGTGACGGGCATGATCAAAACCTTTATTTTCGGCGCGATCGTCGCGGTGGTGGCGTGTGACAAGGGGTTGAACTGTCCCCAAGGGGCCGAGGGCGTGGGCCGTGCCACCACTGAAGCGGTCGTTTATTCCTCCATCACCATTCTCATCAGCAATTTCTTTCTGACGTTGTTGCTCCTGCGGATACTGTCTTAATCATGATCGAAGTGCGCGATTTGAAAAAAAGTTTTGGCCCCCTTCCGGTCTTGCAGGGGGTGACCTTCTCCGTTAAGAAGGGCGAAGCCGTTTCCATCATCGGGGTCAGCGGCGGCGGCAAAAGTGTTTTGCTCAAACATTTGATCGGTCTCATGACTCCCGACAGCGGCGAGATATCCATCGATGGCCGGAACATCACCGGGCTGGATGAGCGCGAACTGCTCCCCGTGCGCCGCATGTTCGGCATGTTGTTTCAGGGCGCGGCCCTGTTCGATTCCATGACCGTGGAGGAAAATGTCGCCTTCGTCCTCAGTCGCGAGCGCAAGACCAGTCCGGAGGACATCTCCAAACGCGTCGAAGAGGTCCTGGATTTGGTCGGGTTGAGCGGAATCGAGAAACAAAAACCGGCCGAACTTTCCGGCGGCATGCGCAAGCGGGTGGGTTTGGCCAGGGCCGTCATTTATCGCCCGCAAATCCTCCTTTACGACGAACCCACCACCGGCCTGGATCCGATCGCCGCGGACACCATCGATCAACTGATTATTCGGGTCGTGGAGAAACTGAAGGCGACTTCCGTTGCCGTGACCCACGACATGCGCAGCGCGCGCCGCATCGGCCATCGGATATTGCTGCTGCATGAGGGGCGCATTTATGCCGACCAAACGCCGGACGAACTCTTCAAATCGAAGGACCCCGTCATTTATAATTTTGTCAACGGGATTTCGGACCTCACGGAAAAGGAGAAGGATGTGATATGAATGACTCTCGTTTTGAGTTCAAAGTGGGCTTGTTTGTTTTCATGGGTGTGGCCCTGATTGCCCTGCTCATCCTGAACTTCAGCAAAGGCATCACTCTCTTCAATCCCACCTACAAGCTGCGCGTCATTTTGCCCAACGCGGCCGGCCTTAAACCCACCGCCGATGTCATGATGGCCGGCGTCCCCATTGGCAAGGTCAGCTCCACGGATTTGGCGGACAACGGCAGATCCGTCAATATTACGATCAGCATTCTGGCCAGGTACAAAATCCGCAAGGACGCCAAATTTCACATTGACGCTCTCGGGTTTCTGGGCGATCAATACGTCGAAGTCTCCGCGCCGACGGACACGGGATTGGCGCCGACCAACCAAACCGCATACTTTCAAGGCGGCGATACGGTCACGGGCGAGCCGACATTTAACATGGTCGAGGCCGTGCAGTCCATCTCCAGTGTGGTGGATGAAGCCAAGAAAACCATGAAAGACCTCGACCAGGCCATTACCAATGTGAATGCCTCCGCGCTTTCCACCAATACTTTGGCCCATTTTGTCATGGCGGTGAACAATCTTGAGGTTGTTTCAGAAAAAGCCGTGGGGGCCGCGAGCAGGGCGGAAAATTTATTAAGCGCCAACGCGGCGCCCTTCAATTCCACCATCAGCAATTTCCAGGCATTGTCCGTTCGCCTCACCAACACCGCCGCTGAATTGGACCGGCTCATCGTCACCAATCGGGATGACGTGAGGAAGGTGGTCGGGAATTTGACAGTCGCTTCGGACCAGTTTAAACAGATTGCCCTGGATTTGCAGGCCGGCAAAGGCTCGGCGGGCGCTTTGTTGAAGGATGAAAAGATGGCCGCCGAAATGGCGTCCTTCGTCAGCAACGCCAACACCATGACGGCGGAGTTCAGCGATTTCGGCAGGAATTTGAACCAACGAGGCATTTGGGCCATGTTGTGGAAGCCGAAACACACGGAGACCAACCGTCCGCCGGCTCGTTGAATGAGAAGTCCATAAAAATAATTCAATATGCGCTCGCTTTGGGTCATTCGTATTCTGTTTTTACTCATGTGCATCATGGGCGGCTATGAGGTCAGCCAGGTGCGGCCCGAGTGGATCAACAGTGGCGGTTTGGGCATGCTCATTGGCTTCGGCATGGGCGGATTATGCGTCGCGATCGATGAGATGCTTAAAGGCTTCTCCTTGCGGGCCTTTTCCGCCGCCACCTTCGGGCTGTTTCTTGGCATGGTGGCCGCGGCGATGATCGACGGCTCCGGCCTGTTTAATGACGCTGATGAACCGCAACGGCGGGTCATCCGGCTGGCCCTGTTCCTGAGTTTCAGTTATATTGGCATGGTCCTGGCCATGCGCAGCAACAAGGAGGATTTTTCGCTCATCATCCCTTATGTCCGCTTCGCTCCCCAAAACAAGCCGGAGAACCTGCTCTTGCTGGATACCAGCGTGATTATTGACGGTCGCATTGCGGATTTGATCGAGGCCAACTTCATCGAAGGCCTGCTGGTGGTGCCCCGTTTCGTGCTCAAGGAGTTGCAGCAAATTGCGGATTCGAACGACCCGGTCATTCGCGCCCGCGGCCGCCGCGGATTGGAGATGCTGACGCGCCTTCAGCAGAACAAACGCAATGAGGTGAAAATCCATGACGCGGATTTTCCGGAAGAAACGGAGGTGGATGCCAAACTGGTGCGCCTGGCGAAGGTATTGGGGGCAAAACTCTACACCAACGACTACAACCTCGGCAAAGTGGCCGAGTTGCAATCCGTCTCCTACGTCAATCTCAACGAACTGGCCAATGCCCTCAAGCCGGTTCTATTGCCGGGGGAAATCTTCACCCTGCGCGTGGTGCGCGAAGGCAGGGACAAAGGCCAGGGCGTCGGCTATCTGAACGATGGAACGATGGTCGTGATTCACAACGCGCAAAACCTGATCGGCCAGCAAGCCACCGTCAAAGTGATCAGCCTTTTGCAAACCGGCGCCGGCGTGATCATCTTTGCCGATTTGATCTCGTCGGCGGCAGCTTGACCCGGCAACGGCGCCAGCCATTTTATCTTTATGGAATTTGTGACGGTTTTCAGCGCCTTTAGTCCCGCCGCGGCGGAACCGGTCCATTCGCGCCTGGAGGCCAACGGGTTTTTAGCCACTGTGAAACATGAAACCTCGGCGCTCAGCATGGATGGATACGCCATGGCGGCCGGCGGCATTTTGGTCCAGGTCCCTGAAGATCAAGCCGCGGACGCCCGGGCCTTGATCGAGTCCCAGGACCCCCCACCCGTGAAGAATGATTCGACGCGCCTGCTGCGCCAACTGCAAAAGCTGTTGCCTTCCGGCCAGCTTCGCCTCGACCTGGCCTCACGCCGTGAGAACGCCGGCGACAAATGGTTTGCCAGTCATCTCCCCGAGGCGGTGGCTCTGCCGCGCAGCACCGCCGCCGTCTCCCAAATCCTGCGCTTTGCCTCCAAACATGGCATCCCGGTCACGGCGCGCGGGGCCGGCTTTGGCTACGTGGGAGGATGCGTCCCCTCCCGCGGCGGAATTGTTCTTTCCCTGGCGCGGATGAACCGGATCAAGGAAATCCATTCCGGCGATTTTGTCGCCGTCGCCCAGGCTGGAGTCATTTTACAAACCTTGCAGGAAGCGGTGGAAAAGAAAAAATTGTACTATCCGCCCGACCCGGCCAGCCGCGCCGATTGCAGCGTGGGCGGCGCCGTGGCCACAAACGCCGGTGGTCCGCGATGCCTCAAATACGGCGTGACCCGCGATTACGTCCTCGGCCTGCAAGTTGTCATGGCCGACGGCGCCACCGTTTCGCTGGGCGGACGCACCCATAAGAATAAAACCGGCTTCGACTTGACGGGGCTGCTCGTCGGTTCGGAAGGTTTGCTCGGCGTCGTGACCGAGGTCACCTTGAAGCTCATTCCTCTGCCCCCCTTCCGCGCGCTGCTGGTCGTCGGATTCGATTCGATGAAAGCGGCGGCCCGGGCGATTCGCGAAATTTTTCACCACGGTTTTTTGCCTTGCGCGCTGGAGGTGGCCGACCAATTCACCCTGGACGCGGTCCGCCGCCGCACCGGCAGCCGGCGCTTGCGCCATTCGCGCGCGTTAATCATGGTCGAACTGGACGGCCAGGAAAAATCGGTCCGCGGCGAGATGATGGCGCTGGAAAAATTGGCGCGCGGCAGGCATCCCGTTTTTGTGGAACGCGCTTATGGCAACGCCCGGTGCGAACAGCTCTGGGCATTGCGGCGGGAATTCTCCTTTTCATTGCGTGACACCGGCCTGATCAAGCTGAACCAGGACATCGTTGTGCCGCGCAGCCGGCTGGAAGACCTGTTTCAATTTACGGCCCGCTTACAGAAGCAGTTCGATCTGCCCATCGCCTGTTTCGGTCATGCCGGCGACGGCAACATTCACGTCAACGTAATGTATGATAAGAACTGGCCGAAGGTCCAGGCCCGCACCCGCGCCGCCTTGGACGAATTGTTCCGGCAAATTCTCGCCTGGAACGGGGTCATTACCGGCGAACATGGAATTGGCCTGGCCAAAAAGCGATGGTGGCCGCTGGCGGCGTCCCGGCAATTGCGGACGCTGCACCAGAGAATTAAACAAAGCCTGGACCCAAAACGAATTTTGAACCCAGGCAAATTTGTCTGATACAAAAAGGGTTGCCTATTGGCGATAGCCGCCGCCGCCACCACCACCGCCGCGACGGTCTCCACCGCCGCCACGATAGCCGCCGCCGCCACCGCCGCGATAGCCGCCGCCGCCGCCGCCGGGAGGCCGATCTTCACGAGGGCGGGCTTCGTTAACGGTCAGAGGCCGGCCTTGGAAGTCCTTGGCGTGAAACATCTGAATGGCCTTTTCCGCGTCCTCTTTCGATCCCATTTCGATGAAGGCAAAACCGCGTGAACGACCCGTCATACGGTCTTGCATGATGTTGACCGACACTACAACTCCGGCTTGCGCGAAATGATCTTGCAAGTCATTTTCCGTCGCGGTGAAGGTGAGATTACCGACGAATAGTTTTGCTGACATATTACTGCTTTTACTGTTGACCCATTTCTGTATATCGCACGGTCCCCAAAAAGGGCTTTTTTACCGAACGTTCAGCATTGGGAATAAGCTGAATGAGCGAACCTTAAAAAAAAGCCCCGGGATACGCAAACAAAAAATTGCCTTTATTTTATAACCCTTTTGCCGCCAATAAAACCACAAATTCCCCCTTAATCGAACGTTTTTGCATTTCCTCCAGCAATTGCCGGGGGCTGCCGGCGCGCAATTCCTCGAATTTCTTGGTCAATTCCCGCGCCAGGACCACGCGCCGTTCCGGATACAATTCCACCAGTTCCTCCAGGAGTTTGACAATCCGATAAGGCGATTCGTAGAGAATCAGGGTTCCCGGCACGCTCCCCAACCCTTCCAACCGCCGGCGGCGCTGGCCCGGCTTATGGGGCAAAAATCCGACAAAATGGAACTCATCGCCCGGCAGGCCGCTGCAGGTCAAGCCCGCCACCAAGGCGCACGGCCCCGGCACCGATTCCACCCGCAATCCCGCCGCCAGCGCCGCGCTGACCACTCGTCCGCCCGGATCGCTGATGCCCGGACTCCCGGCATCGGTGACTAATGCGACTTTCTCGCCGCGCCGCAATCGTTCCAGGATTTCTTCGCCGCGCCTGGCTTCATTAAACTGAAAACAGCTCAACAGCGGCTTTGCGATGCCAAAGTGTTTCAAGAGCTGCCCGGAATGGCGCGTGTCCTCCGCCGCCACAACGTCGCATTCCTTCAGCACCCGCAAGGCCCGCAGCGTTATGTCCTCCAGGTTGCCAATCGGCGTCGCCACCAGGTAAAGCGTCCCGGCTCTCAATGGCGGCAAAGGTGTCTGGCTCATGTCAATCAATCCGGCCAGCGTCCCGCAATTGCCCTTGAAATTCAAGCCCGCGCATGGATTGGCTCGACACCCAAAACCTTTCTTGGAACAATGCCGCGGTGAAACAATCAATTGTTGTGCTGGATCTGGAAGGGGTGCTCGTGCCGGAAATTTGGATTGCCGTCGCGGAAAAAACCAATATCCCCGAACTGCGCCGCACCACCCGCGACGAACCGGACTACGCCAAACTCATGCGCGGACGCATCGAAATCCTCGATCAACACGGATTGAAACTGGCCGACATCCAGAAGGTCATTGCCACGCTCCGCCCTTTGCCGGGGGCGCTTCAATTCCTTCAGGAACTGCGCTCACTGACCCAGGTGATTATTTTGTCCGATACTTTTGAAGAATTTGCCAGGCCGGTCCTGAAGCAACTGGCATGGCCCACCCTCTTCTGCAATCGCCTCATCGTCGAAGACGGCAGGATTGCCGGTTACAAACTGCGCCAGGAACAACCCAAAAAAAGCGCGGTGACGGCCTTGAAGAGCATGCGGTATTTTGTCATTGCGGCCGGCGATTCCTTCAACGACGTCGCCATGTTGAAGGAAGCCGACATTGGTTTCCTCTTCCATTCTCCCGATCCCATCAAAAAGCAATTCCCTCAATTCCAACCCTTCGAGGAGTACGGCGATCTGTTGTCCGCGATGAAGAGGGCCATGCAAATGAATGACGAATGTCGAAGCACGAATGACGAATCAATGACGAAGCACCAATGACCAAATTTCGTCATTTGGTCATTTGGACATTGATTGGTCATTAGGATTTGGTCATTAGTCATTCTTGCGACATTCGTCATTTTCCGACCTCATATCCCGGCTCATCAGGTCCTGCACCGCCTTGCGAATGTCTTTTTGTTCATAGAGCATCGCGTAAACTTCGTCAATAATCGGCGTCGCGATTCGCAATTTCCGCGCCAGCTTGTGGGCCGCCAGCGCCGTCGGATATCCTTCGGCCACGGTGATGGTGCTGGCCAGGATGGCTTCCACCTTTTCCCCCCGGCCCATCCGTTCGCCAAATTCGCGGTTGCGGCTGAGACGGGAAAAACAGGTCACAGCCAGATCGCCCAAACCGCTCAATCCTGAGAAGGTTTCCGCCAGTGCCCCGCAGCCCACTCCCAAACGCCGCATCTCCGCAATCCCCCGCGTGATCAGGCCCGCTTTGGCGTTGTCTCCGAAGCCCATCCCGTCCCCGATGCCGGCCGCGATGGCCACCACATTCTTCAACGCCCCGCCCAGTTCAACCCCAAGCACATCATTGCTGGAGTAAACCCGGAAAGTCGGGCGATGAAACAATCGCTGTATTTCCTTTGCCATCCCCGCCTGCGCATGCGCGGCGACAATCGCCGCCGGAATCTCACGCGCCACTTCCATCGCCAGCGTCGGACCGGACAGCGCCGCGCCGGCCGCCTTTGGCATGGTCGTCTGCAAAATGCCGGACATGGTCAGCCCCGTTTCGCATTCGATCCCTTTGGTGACGCTGACCGCGATGCCTTCAAAATCCGGCAGGCGGCTCGTCACCTCGCGGAAAAACTTTGACGGCAGCGCCAACACGACGCACCCGCTGCCCGCCACGGCCCCGGCCAGGTCCGGTTGAAACTTCAACTCCCGCGCCAGCGGTATGCCGGGCAGGAAAAGTTGATTGCGGCCCGTTCGCTCCATCTCCAGCACATGCGCCGGATCGTATCCCCAAAGCGTGACGGCATTTTGGTTTTTACACAGCAAATTCGCCAGCGTCGTTCCCCACGCCCCGGCTCCAATGACAGTCACTTTCATCGCCGAATATTTCAAATTTCAAATTTTAGATTTCAAATTCCTCTCCGCCCCCACGCCCGGCTTTCCGTTCCCTGGAGCAGGCGTTGAATGTTGGCCTTGTGTTTATAAATCGCCAGCGCGCTCAACACCGCCATGACAACTGTCATCGTCAGGCTTCCCTTCCAGTACCAAACCGCGACGGGCAAAATCAGCGCCGCGGCAATGGAGGCGAGCGAAACATATTTCGTCATCACAAACACCACCCCCCACAAAGCCAGCGCCGTCAGACACGCGTAAGACGCCCAAGCCAGCACCACCCCCCCCGAAGTGGCAATGCCTTTGCCGCCCTTGAAATGGAGCCAGCAGGTGAAATTGTGCCCCAAAATGGCGGCGGCGCCCGCGGCCAGCGCCAGATATTCCCGTTGCGGCGCCGCGCCTGGAAACAAATAAACGGCCAGC